>NZ_VRUA01000003.1 GCF_008017535.1 Ottowia flava | reverse complement strand
GCCCGAGAACTGGCTCTTCCACTTGTAGTACGTCGGCTCGCTGATTCCGTGCTTCCTGCACGTCTCGCCGACCTTCGCTCCCATCTCGACCTCCTTGAGGATGCCGACTATCTGCGCTTCGCTGAATCTGGATTTCTTCATGTAGAGACTCCGTCTGGGGAATTCTCTACTTCCGGGTGGCTCAGGTTTTCAAGGGGACTTCATTGCCTCTTCACCAACATCGAAACCATTTCAGGAGTACCGATATGGATACCGACAACACCGCAACCAGTGTCATCTCTTCGGACAAGGTCACCGGCACGAATGTCTACAACCCGGCGGGTGACAAACTGGGGTCCATTGAAACCCTCATGATCGACAAGATATCCGGCAAGGTGCGTTACGCCGTGCTGGAGTTCGGGGGCTTTCTCGGCATCGGAACGGACCGCTACCCGCTGCCTTGGGACAGCCTCAAGTACGAGGCCAGCCACGCCGGCTACGTGATTTCACTGTCGAAAGAGCAACTCGAAGGTGCTCCACGCTATGCGCGGGACGTGGTGCCCGAGTACACCGACGCCTACGGCCGTAGGGTGTATGACTACTACGGAGTGCCATATATCTGAGTCGGTTGACGAGTTGGCCGGGCTTTTGCTTGGCCAACAAGAAGGGCCGCTGGCCCTTCGATTCCCGGACATTGAGTGCACCATCGCAGGTGAGGGATGACTTTCACTCAATAAACGCCGTTGAATTGCCCATTTCCGGCTTCAAAAATTGCATAGAAAAGTCAAATTTATGACACGGTAGCGGCAGCTGCGTCGATTCGCTAGCATGGCAGTCCTCGTGAAACTGATGTGCTCCTGGCGCAGATGTCACGTCCAAGCCATCAAGCCTCTTTTGGACGCCCGGTGGCTTCATTCTCATTGCCGCAAGGCCTCGGCATTGTCGAGTCGGCTTGCCGGTGTCCATCGAACTCTGCCAATAGAAAGAACCTCAATGCGTGCTATCAAGGAAGCCCGGAAGTACATAGAGCGCAGCCCCACCCTCCCTCAAGCGATGACGCTGTCACGCTTGGTGCTGGCGCTTGAGTCCGAAGGCGACTTCAAGATTGCCGATCTCTACCACCTTGACATGGAGCGCTTCAAACTCGCGCTGGAAATTCTGGACGAATGGCGACTCGATCGGCACTACGCCAGCAAGGCCAAACTGTTCGACGTATCCATGCAGATGGCCGTGCTGGAAGGCCAGACCGACAAGGTGGCGGCGTCGGAGTCCAAGAAGCGCTGACGTGCAGAAGTAGCGTTGCACCTGATTGGCGAGGGTTTGCCCTTGTCAGGTGCAACGCTCTTTTAAAAAGTCGCGCGTCCTGAGACGCGTGCAATCAAGCGCAGGTCCGTGCCCACCTGTGCCATTTCGTACCATTGCAAGGCAATGCCTTCGCTCAACGCTGTCAAAGGCCCAATGGCAGCGATGCCGGAGCCTTCTCCGAGCAGCGATGGCGCCTGGTAAATCAGCAACTCATCGACGCATCGCTCCCGCAGCAAGGAGCCGTTGAGCTTGAAGCCGGCTTCGACGTGCAACTCATTCACCTCACGCCGACCCAGATCACACAGCATCCCGGCCAGATCGACCTTGCCATGCGCGTTTGGCTGCACGACCACGATGGCGCCCTTCGCCTCCAACGCTCGCTTCCTCTCGTCGTCCGTCGCGGCCGCATAGATCACCACTTCCCGATCCGGCACCGACCAAAGGCGGGCATCCGGGGGCGTCTGCAGGCGGCTGTCGACGATCACCAGCGGCGGTTGGCGCGTGGCCTGCGCAAGCCTCACGTTCAACAGCGGGTCGTCCTCCAGCACCGTGCCGATACCGGTCAGCACCGCGCCCGCCCGGGCGCGCCAGCGATGACCGTCTTCCCGCGCCTGATCCGAGGTGATCCATTGGCTGGCGCCATTCGGCAGCGCCGTGCGCCCGTCCAGTGAACTCGCCACCTTCAGCCGAACCCAGGGCACGCCGCGCGCCATTCGGCTGAAGAATCCCAGGTTGATTTCGCGTGCCCGGGCAGCGCCCGGTCCAACGTCCACCTGCACACCCGCGGCGCGCAGATGGGCTATACCCTGGCCAGCGACGCGGGGGTTGGGATCTTCCAAAGCGGCCACGACGCGGCCCACCCCCGCCGCAGCCAGCGCCTCGCAGCAGGGGCCAGTGCGGCCTTGATGCGCGCACGGCTCAAGCGTGACATAGACGGTCGCCCCTCTCACACTGTGCCCACACGCTGCCGCGTCGCGCAAGGCCATGATTTCTGCATGCGCTTGGCCGACGGGTTGCGTTTGCCCCTGACCGATTACTTGGCCAGGGCGGTCGACGATCACGCATCCCACAGCAGGATTGGGCGGACAGTGCCAGCGCGCCCGTTCAGCAAGCGCCAAAGCCTGGGCCATGAAACGGTCGTCTTGCTCAGAAGTGATGTCCATGGCAGTTTCCCGGGGCAAAAGAAAACGGGCTATGTGATTCCTCACATAGCCCGTTAAGTTTTTGGCGGAGTGGACGGGACTCGAACCCGCGACCCCCGGCGTGACAGGCCGGTATTCTAACCGACTGAACTACCACTCCGCGTCGGAGCTGCTTTGCGGTTCTTGCGAACCCAAGTGCAGCCAAACTTGGCGACCCTACGGGGATTCGAACCCCGGTACTCACCGTGAAAGGGTGATGTCCTAGGCCTCTAGACGATAGGGTCAAAACCTTGGACTAACCGTTCGACACATTGGTGGAGGTAAACGGGATCGAACCGATGACCTCTTGCATGCCATGCAAGCGCTCTCCCAGCTGAGCTATACCCCCTTGGATTCCAAGGCGCTGTTGCCAGCGCTTCGAATTCGTCGGTGTCGAGCCTCGCAGTATATATCGAAAATCAGGCCGCGCGCAATCTTTGTGAAACTTTTTCGCGCGTCATGAGCGCCAGCACGGCATCGAGTGACGGCGTCTGCGGCGTGCCCATCACGAGCACCCGCACCGGCATGGCCAGTTGCGGCATCTTGAGGCCGTGCGCAGCCAGCGTTTCCTTGATGGCGGCGGACATGGCAGGCGCCGTCCATTCAACGTTATCCAGCTTGTCGGCCAGCGCCGCAATGGCGGGTTGGACCGCATCGGTCACGTGCTTGGTCAGGTCTTCGGCCGACGGGGCGACGTCCGCGTAAAACGCGCGCGCCCAATCGGCCAGCGCGACGGTGGTGTCGCAGCGGTCTTTGAACAAGCCGATGATGGCCGGCAGGCGATCATCAGGCTCAACGCCTTGCTGGCGCAGTTGCGCGGCGACCAGCGGCGTCAGGGCCGCGTCGTCCATGGCCTTCAGGTGCTGTGCGTTGACCCAGCGCAACTTGGTTTCATCGAACTGCCCCGCACTGCGGCCCAGGTGGTCGAGGTTGAACCATTCCAGGAACTGCGCGCGGCTGAAGATCTCGTCGTCGCCGTGGCTCCAGCCCAGGCGCGCGAGGTAGTTGACCATGGCGTCGGGCAGATAGCCTTCGTCGCGGTACTGCGTCACCGCCTTGGCGCCGTTGCGCTTGCTCATCTTCTCGCCCTGCTCGTTCAACACGGTGGGCAGGTGCGCAAACACCGGCACGGTGGCGCCCAGGGCTTCGAAGATGTGGATCTGGCGCGGCGTGTTGTTGACGTGGTCGTCCCCGCGGATCACATGCGTGATCGCCATGTCCATGTCGTCCACGCACACGCAGAAGTTGTAGGTGGGCGTGCCGTCCGGGCGGGCGATGACCAGGTCGTCCAGCTCGGCGTTCTGGAACTCGATGTGGCCCTTGCACTTGTCGTCCCAGCCGACCACGCCGGTGAGCGGCGTCTTGAAGCGCAGCACCGGCTTCACGCCTTCGGGAATGGGCGGCAGCACCTTGCCGGGCTCGGGCCGCCAGGTGCCGTCGTAGCGCGGCTTTTCCTTGTTGGCCATCTGGCGCTCGCGCAGCGCGTCCAGCTCGGCCATGCTCATGTAGCAGGGGTAGACGTAGCCCTTGTCCTGCAGCGTGGCCAGCACCTCTTTGTAGCGGTCCATGCGCTGCATTTGGTAGAACGGGCCTTCGTCCGGGTCCAGACCGAGCCAGGCCATGCCTTCCAGGATGACGTCGACGGCGGCCTGGCTGGAGCGCTCCAGGTCGGTGTCTTCGATGCGCAGGATGAAGTCGCCGCCCTGCGAGCGCGCGAAGGCCCACGGGTACAGCGCCGAGCGGATATTGCCCAGGTGGATGAAGCCGGTGGGCGACGGCGCGAAGCGGGTGCGCACGCGCGCGGAAGTGGGGTTTTCAGACATTTTCAGGCTCTGGCCCTACAGAAATCTGCGCGGGCAGCTATCAACAATATAGCAATCAGTTCATCGCAACACCCTGGTGCTGCGCGTGAAAAACGGGTCAGCCGACGCTGGCGCAGCTGTCCAGGCCGCGCGCCAGGTCGGCCTGGATGTCGGGCACGTGCTCCAGCCCTACGGCCAGGCGGATCAGGCCCTGCACCACGCCCGCGGCCTGGCGCTGGGCTTCGGACAAGCGGCCGTGCGAGGTGCTGGCGGGGTGGCAGATCAGCGTCTTCACGTCGCCCAGGTTGGTGGCGATGCTGCACACGCGCGTGCTGTCGATCACGTGGAAGGCGCGGGCGCGAGCTTGTTCGATGCCCTCGCCCTTCACCGCAAACGCGATCACCGCGCCGCCCACGCCGCCTTGCTGCGCCATGGCCAGCGCGTGCTGCGGGTGCGAGGGCAAACCGGGGTAGAACACGCGGTCGACAGCCGGGTGTGATTCCAGCCAGCGGGCCAATTCCAGCGCATTCGCGCTTTGCGCCTTAACGCGCACGGCCAGCGTTTCCAGCCCTTTGTGAACCACCCAGGCGTTGAAGGGCGCCAGCACCATGCCGGCGGTGCGGATCAGCGGCGCGAACACCTCGTCGACCAGCTTGCGCGAGCCGCAGATGGCGCCGGCCATCACGCGACCCTGGCCGTCCAGAAACTTGGTGCCCGAATGGATGACCAGGTCGGCCCCCAGCGAGATCGGGCGCTGCAGGATGGGTGTGGCGAAACAGTTGTCGACCGCCAGCAGCGCGCCAGCCCCATGGGCGATGTCGGCCAGCGCGGCGATGTCGCAGACCTCGGTCAGCGGGTTGGTCGGCGTTTCGGCGAACAGCAGGCGCGTGTTCGGGCGCACCGCCGCACGCCACTCGGCCACGTCGGTCTGCGACACGAAGGTGGTCTCCACACCGAACTTGGCAAACTCGCTGCCGAACAGCTTGAGCGTGGAGCCGAACATCGAGCGCGAGCAGATGACGTGGTCGCCACTTTTCAGCAGGCCCATGCCCATCAGCAGGATGGCGCTCATGCCCGAGGCGGTGGCGATCGCAGCCTCAGCGCCTTCCAGCGCAGCCAGGCGGTATTCGAACGCGGTGACGGACGGGTTGCTGGTGCGCGAATAGGTGTAGCCGTCTTCTTCGCTGGCGAAGCGGCGCGCCGACGTGGCGGCGTCGGGCTGGACGAAGCAACTGGTCAGGTACAGCGCTTCGGAGTTTTCGCCGTACTGGCTGGGCGCGAGGCCGGTGCGCACGGCCAGCGTGTCGGGGTGCAGGCCGTCGGGGAGCGGGCGGCGATCGGTAGAGGTTTCAGAAGACATGGGGCAGGTGCAGGATCAAGCCACCGTGGCGTTGGGCAAGGTCAGGCGCGAGCTGTCGCCCTCGTCTTCACCGCCTTTGACGCGGTGCTCGTTCATGCGCGCGATGTCGCTGGCGGTGATATCGCCGGTAACGTACACGCCGTCGAAGCAAGACGCCTCAAACCCCGCGATGCCAGCGTTGAGCGAACCGATGGCGCGCTTCATGGCGTCCACGTCCTGATAGATCAGCGCGTCGGCGCCAATGATTTCGCGGATCTCTTCGACCGTGCGGTCGTGCGCCACCAGCTCTTCGCTGGTCGGCATGTCGATGCCGTAGACGTTGGGGTAGCGCACCGGCGGCGCAGCGCTGGCCAGATAGACCTTGCGCGCACCGGCTTCGCGTGCCATCTGCACGATTTCCTTGCTGGTCGTGCCGCGCACGATGGAATCGTCCACCAGCAGCACGTTGCGGCCGGCAAATTCGCTGGCGATGGCATTCAGCTTCTGGCGCACCGATTTCTTGCGCACCGACTGGCCCGGCATGATGAAGGTGCGGCCCACGTAGCGGTTCTTGACGAAGCCTTCGCGGTACGGCTTGCCGATCAGTTGCGCCAGTTGCATGGCGCTGGGGCGGCTGGATTCGGGGATGGGGATGACCACGTCGATCTCGGCCGGCGGCACCGTGGAGACCACGCGTTTGGCCAGCGTCTGGCCCATGTTCAGGCGCGCCTGGTAGACGGAGATACCGTCCAGCACCGAATCGGGCCGCGCCAGGTAGACGAATTCAAACGCGCAGGGCGACAGCTGCGCCTTGTCGGCGCACTGGCGGGTGTAGACGGCGCCGTCCAGCGTGACGAACACGGCCTCGCCCGGGGCCACGTCGCGGTCGACCTGGTGGCCCGTGCCTTCCAGCGTGACGGATTCGCTGGCGACCATGACGGTGCCGTCGGCACTGCGGCCCACGCACAGCGGGCGGATGCCGAACGGGTCGCGGAAGGCCAGCATGCCGCGCCCAGCGATGTGCGCCACCACGGCGTAGGAGCCGCGCAAGCGCTTGTGCACGCCGGCCACGGCGGCAAACACCTCGTCCGGGCCCAGCGCGGCGCCGCGCGTGGCCTTTTCCAGCTCGTTGGCCAGCACGTTGAGCAGCACTTCGGAGTCGCTGTCGGTGTTGATGTGGCGGTGGTCGGTGGTGAACAGCTCGGCCTTCAACGCACGGGCGTTGGTCAGGTTGCCGTTGTGCACCAGCACCAGGCCGAACGGCGCATTGACGTAAAAGGGCTGGGCTTCTTCCTCGCTGTCGGCGTTGCCGGCCGTGGGATAGCGCACCTGGCCCAGGCCGCTGGTGCCGGGCAGCCCGCGCATGTTGCGGGTGCGAAACACGTCGCGCACCATGCCCTTGGCCTTGTGCATGTAGAACTTGCGGTCCTGCTGGGTCACGATGCCCGCCGCGTCCTGACCGCGGTGCTGCAGCAGCAGCAGCGCGTCGTAAATCAGCTGGTTGACGGGTGCGTTGCTGACAACGCCGACGATGCCACACATGGTGAAATTCCTGCGGGGAAGTGGGTGAAAAGGGGGAAACCCCAATTGTCACGCGGAAAGGTATTTGCCGAACGCCTCTGGCAACAAAGGGTGGAGCCACAGCAGTGTCATTTCAAGCCAGCTGGCACTCAGCGATTCGCGCCACCAGGGCTCCTCGCGCATCGGCGTCATCAACACCAGAGCGGCCAGCACGATCAGCACCAGCACGCCGCGCAGCATGCCAAAAAGAGCGCCAAATACGCGGTCGACCGGTCGCACGCCCAGCGCCTTGACGGCCTGCCGCGCCAGGGACGCCAGCATGCCGCAGAAAAAAGCCACGGCGATGAACACCAGCACAAACCCGGCCGCGTAACGCAGTGGCTCGGGCGATTCGCCCATCGGAAGCCAGTCGCCGACCACCATGGCCGACCAACGTGCGACCAGAAAGGCGATCACCCAGCCGGCGATCGACAGCAGTTCGAACACGAAGCCACGCCAGGCGCCCAGCACGAGCGAGGCCAGCAAAAGCGCCGCGCAGATCCAGTCGAGCGCCGACAGCACGTCACAGGCCGATGACGGCGCCACCCAGACCGGCTTTCTTCAGCGCGGCCGCGGCTTTCTCGGCTTCTTCGCGCGAGCCGAACGGCCCTACCCGCACACGGGTCCGTTTGCCAGCGCTGGTTTCCACCACCTGCGTGTAGGTTCTGACACCGGCCGCCTCCGCCTTTTGCCGCGCCTGGCGGGTCGCGGCGTCATCCGAGAAGGCGCCCACCTGGACGATGAATCGCCCCTTGGCCGCTGGCTCGTCAGGCTTGCGCTCGGGCTTGGCGTCGGCAGTCCTGCCCTCGAGCAGGGCACGCGCACGGGCTGCCTCCTCGCGCTTGGCCTTGGCTTCGGCCTCCCGCTTGGCTTTGGCGTCGGCTTCCCGCTTTGCCTTGGCTTCGGCCTGGCGCTTGGCTTCGGCTTCGCGCTTGGCGGCGGCGTCGGCGTCGCTCTCCCGACTTCCGTCGGCAGCCCGTTTGGCCTCGGCCTCCCGCTTGGCCTTGGCTTCTTGCTCGACCCTGGCACGGCGCTCGGCTTCGGCGGCCTCGCGCTTGGCCTGCTGTTCGCGCTGTTGGCGCGCAGACTCTTCGTCGCGCTGGGCGCGGGTGCTTTCCTCGCGCGCGGCCTTGGCTTCAGCATCCTGGCGCGCGCGCTGCTGTGCCGTGGTCTCGGCAGAGGCGCGCTCGCGCGCAGCCGAGGCGGCGGGCGTGCGTCCGCTGGCGGCAGCGCGCGCTGCGGCCGCAGCACCGGCTGCCACGACCTCCTCACGCTCATCCAGGCTGGCGGACGCGGGCACGGATCGCCCATCGCCGTTGCCGGCTCCGCCAGCCCCTTGCAGCGGCGGCGCCGTGTCTTTGTCGGGAATGATGATGGGCGCGTTGACCGCCACGGGGCGTGGCTGCGTGTCGAACAGCAAGGGAAAACCAACGACGGCCACCCCGACCAGCACCACGGCGCCCAGCAGTCGGTGCCGCGCGCGACGGCGGACGGTGTCGATGCTTTCCTGGGGACCGGCCGGGGCCGGCTCATTCTTGCGGCCGCGGCGACCAGTGGGTTCGGGTTGCGCTGGGGTCTGGCCGCGCTGGCGGAATTTGAAAAATGCCATGAATTCGGGGGTCAGCTTCCGGCATCCGGGGCGGGCTGCCCGGCCTGCAGCCGAGGGACGCCGTGTGCCAGCACGCCACCGACGGTGTAGAACGATCCGAAGACCACGATTCTATCAGCGGGGGTGGCAGCCACCGCCGCTGCATCCAGGGCCGCGATGGGGTTGGCGAAGGTGGCCGACGCCGCGTCCTTGCGGTGCGTCACGGCCTGCCAATCGGCCTGCAACTGGGCAGCGCTGGCCGCGCGCGATGTGGGCAGGTCGGTGAAATACCAGCGGTCGATGACCGGGTCCATGCGCGCCAGCATGGGGGCCAGGTCCTTGTCCGCCATGGCGCCGACGACGGCGTGAGTGGTCGGGTAAAAGCCCATGTTGTCGAGGTTGAGCGCCAGCGCCGCCACCGCATGCGGGTTGTGCGCCACGTCCAGCACCAGCGCGGGCTGGCCCGGCACGACCTGGAAGCGCCCTGGCAACTCGACCATCGCCAAGCCCGTGCGCACCGCCTGCGCCGTCACGGGCAGTTGTGCGCGCAACGCCGTCAGCGCGGCCAGCACGCCCGACGCGTTCAGCAACTGGTTGGCCCCGCGCAGCGCCGGGTAGGCCAGCCCGGCGTACCGGCGCCCGCGCCCGGCCCAGCCCCACTGCTGCTTGTCGCCTTCGTAGTTGAAGTCGCGCCCCAGCAGCCAGAGGTCGGCGCCGATGGCCTCGGCGTGGTCAATCACGCTTTGCGGCGGCACCGGGTCGCTGACGATGGCCGGTTTGCCCGGCCGCATGATGCCGGCCTTCTCAAAGCCGATCTTCTCTCGCGTATCGCCCAGCAGCTCGGCGTGGTCGATGTCGATGCTGGTGAGGATGGCGCAGTCGGTATCGATGATGTTGACCGCGTCCAGGCGCCCGCCCAGACCGACTTCCAGCACCACCGCGTCCAGCGGCGCCTGCGCCAACGCGTCCAGGATGGCGAGCGTGGTGAACTCGAAATACGTCAAGGAGATTTCGGCTCTGGCGCTTTCCACACGTGCGAAGGCAGCTACCAAATCCGCAGCATCCGCCGGCACGCCGCGGATCCGGCAGCGCTCTTCAAAGCGCACCAGGTGGGGCGAGGTGAACACGCCGGTGCGAAAGCCGGCCTCGCCCAAAATCGCCTCCAGCATGGCGCAGGTCGAGCCCTTGCCGTTGGTGCCCGCCACGGTGAACACGGGCACGTCAAAGCGCAGCCCCATGCGCTCGGCCACGGTGCGCACGCGCTCCAGGCCCAGCTCGATCGTGGTGGGGTGCAGGTGCTCGCAGTGGGCGAGCCAGTCTTCCAAGGTTTTCATAACGGCGGAATTGTCACCGACGGGCGCGGCGTGCGTGGCATCATCGCCCGCGATGCCCGATACCGCCACCCCCACGCTCTACGGAATTCCCAACTGCGACACGGTCAAAAAGGCCCGCACCTGGCTTGCCGACCACGGTGTGGACGCGGTCTTCCACGACTTCAAAAAGCAAGGCGTGCCGCCCGACCACCTAGCGCGCTGGCTGGCCGCCGCCGGCTGGGAAACGGTGCTGAACCGCCGCGGCACGACCTGGCGCCAGCTCCGCGCCGAAGAGCAGACCGCCGTGCACGACGCCGCCAGCGCCGCCGCGCTGCTGCAGCGCGCGCCCAGCGCCATCAAACGCCCGGTGGTCGAATGGCCGGACGGCGCCATCACCGTCGGTTTTTCGCCGGAAGACTGGTCCCAGCGCGTGGGCTGACGCCGCCGCTGCCCGAAGACCGCCATGGACGTCGAACTGCCCCGCTACGCCATCGCGGGCCACAACTGGACCTTCTGGCTGGGTTGGGTCTGGACCATCTCCAGCATCATCGTCACCAGCTGGGTGGTGATGCAGCGGCGCTCGCCCGTGTCGACGCTGGCCTGGATCATGGTGCTGAACATGATGCCGGTGATCGGGCTGGCGGTGTACGCCTACTTTGGCCCGCAGCGCGTCAAGCGCCAGCGCCTGCGCCGCTGGCACACGCGCGCGGCGCTGATGTCGCAGCGCGACCTGGAGCGGCTGC
Organism: Ottowia flava; assembly: GCF_008017535.1. Lineage (GTDB taxonomy): Bacteria > Pseudomonadota > Gammaproteobacteria > Burkholderiales > Burkholderiaceae_C > Ottowia > Ottowia flava. Next base: position 386,939 of record NZ_VRUA01000003.1, on the reverse strand, counting down.
GCGCCCACCGGCCCGACGTACCCGCCTGGGCGGTGCAGCACGCGCGCCTGATCGAGGCCAGTTGTGGCATCCCCATCAGCAGCGTGCAGTCGATCGACATTCTGGCCAGCGGCGGTGCCACGCTGACGGCGCTGCTGCGCAAGATCGCCGCGGCCGAGCACCACGTGCATCTGGAGTACTACATCTTCGAGCCCGACCAGACCGGCACGCTGCTGCTGAACGCGCTCACCGAAAAAGCGCGTGCCGGTGTCGAGGTGCGCCTGCTGGTCGACGGCATCGGTTCACCCAAGCTGCTGTCGCGCAAGCACCGCCAGCTGGTCAACCGCTTTCGCGACGCGGGCGGCGAATTCGCCGTGTTCCACCCCACGCGGCTCGACCGCCTGCGCCCGCTCGTCAACCTGCGCACGCACCGCAAGATCGTGGTGGTCGACGGGCGCGTGGGCCTTTTGGGCGGCATCAACGTCACCGACGACGAGAACGAGAACTTCCGCCCGCACGACGCCTACCGCGACACGCACCTGCTGCTGCGCGGCGGCGCAGTGCGCTGGCTGCAGTACGTGTTTTTGCAGGACTGGCGCTACGCCAACGGCAAGCCGCCGCGCAGCGAGCACGAGATGCTGCCCGACGTGTCACCGGGCGAAGTGCCGGTGCAGATCGTCGCGTCCGGCCCCGACACCGACGGCGAAGCGATTCACCGCGCCATGATCGACGCGCTGAACATGGCGCGCGAACGCATCTGGATGGCCACGCCCTACTTCGTGCCGACCGAGCCCGCACTGCTGGCGCTGACCAACGCGGCGCTGCGCGGCGTGCAGGTCAAGCTGATCGTGCCCGAGCGCAGCGATTCGCGCATCGTCACCGCCGCCGCGCGCTCGTACTACAAGGAGCTGCAGGCCGCGGGCGTGCTGATCTTCGAATACCACGGGCGCATGTTCCACGCCAAGACGCTGCTGGTGGACCAGCACTACGGCATGGTCGGCAGCGCCAACTTCGACAACCGCAGCTTCCGCCTGAACTTTGAAGTCGCCGCCGCCGTGATGGAGCGCGACTTCAACCAAGGCCTGGCCCAGATGTTCGAAGACGATCTGTCGCACTGCAAGCTGGTGCCGACCGACCGCAAGGCGCCTGCCGCGCAGTACGTGTTCGAGGCGGTGGCACGGCTGGGCTCTCCGCTGCTGTAGCCCGGCGGCGGGCGTCATGCGCGCGACAGTGCGCACCGGATTTGCTACGCAATTGGTAGCTGACCACGCAAGCTCCTGTAGGGACAGAGGCCGATTTAAGTCAAATCGTCACTTGATCGGGCCGCACACGCTGCTGTGGGGCGCTGTCCGCCAGTGCGCCGGCAGCCCTGGGTAAAGAGCACGCTGCATGGGCGCGGTAGTTTCAAGCCGAATACGGCCCTGGCCCTACAGTGATCAGCGCGGTCAGCTTCTGTTTAGATAGCAAGCACGCACACCATAGCAGCCCGCGCGGGCGCTGCGGCGCCCCGCGCCTCGGGTGCCCGCCCAACGCCGGTGCCTACAATGCCGATGCAAACTTTCGTGGAGACCCGCATGCCCGCCGCAACGTTCGACAACCCGCTGGATGAACTGATCGACCCCACGCTGCTCAAGACCGACGGCCTGGTCGGCGGCAAATGGGTCAAGGGCAAGACGCGCTTCGACGTGATCGACCCGGCCACCGGCCGCAAGCTGGCCGACGTGGCCGACCTCGGCCAGCGCGAGACCAAGGCCGCCATCGATGCGGCCAATGCCGCCTGGCCGGCCTGGCGCGCGCTGACCGCCAAGCAGCGCCACGGCCTGATGATGGCCTGGTACAAGCTGATGATGGAGGCGCAGGACGATCTGGCGCGTCTGATGACGGCCGAGCAGGGCAAGCCGCTGGCCGAAGCCAAGGGCGAGGTCGCCTACGGCGCCAGCTTCATCGAATGGTTTGCCGAAGAAGCCAAGCGCGCCAACGGCGAGACGCTGCCCACCTTCGACAACAACAAGCGCATCCTGGTCACGCGCCAGCCCATCGGCGTGTGCGCCGCCATCACGCCGTGGAACTTCCCGCTGGCCATGATCACGCGCAAGGTCGCGCCGGCCCTGGCCGCGGGTTGCACCGTGGTCATCAAACCGGCCGAGCTGACGCCGCTGACCGCCCTGGCCGCCGCAGAATTGGCCGTGCGCGCCGGCATTCCGGCGGGCGTGATCAACGTCATCACCGGCACCGACGCCCCGGCCATCGGCAAGGTGCTGTGCGACAGCGACGTGGTGCGCCACCTGTCCTTCACCGGCTCCACCGAAGTCGGCCGCATCTTGATGGCGCAATGCGCGCCCACCATCAAGAAACTGGCGCTGGAGCTGGGCGGCAACGCGCCCTTCCTGGTGTTTGACGACGCCGATCTCGACAGCGCCGTCGAAGGCGCCGTGGCCAGCAAGTACCGCAACGCGGGCCAGACCTGCGTGTGCACCAACCGCTTTTACGTGCAGGACAAGGTGTACGACGCCTTCGTCAAGAAGTTCGCCGCCAAGGTCAAGACGCTCAAGGTCGGCAACGGCTTCGAGCCCGGCGTGGTGCAGGGCCCGCTGATCGAGCCGTCGGCCGTGACCAAGGTTGAAAAGCACGTGAAGGACGCCGTCAAGAAGGGCGGCAAGGTCATCACCGGCGGCAAGAAGCTCAAGGGCCAGTTCTACGAGCCCACCGTCATCGCCGGCGCCCAGGCCGACATGCTGGTCGCGCGCGAAGAAACCTTCGGCCCGCTGGCCCCGGTGTTCCGCTTCAAGACCGAGCAGGAAGGCATCGACGCCGCCAACGCCACCGAATTCGGCCTGGCCAGCTACTTCTACAGCCGCGACGTCGGCCGCATCTTCCGCGTCAGCGAAGGCCTGGAATACGGCATGGTCGGCATCAACGCCGGCATCATCTCCACCGAGCACGTGCCCTTCGGCGGCGTCAAGCAGTCCGGCCTGGGCCGCGAAGGCTCCAGCCACGGCATGGATGAGTACCTGGAAATCAAGTACCTGTGCTTGGGTGATATTCAGAAGTGAGCGTCACGCGCCGTGCGCGGCATGATGGCGGCCGATAGGGACTTGCGCACCTGCTGCGCCTGGTAGTTGACTCCGTCGCACCCCATCATCGCGAACGACCAGCCGATCCGCATTCCATTGCCGCAACAAAATTACAACAAAACACTACTATTAAATGCGGCTTTGAATTTTTATAGAGAAAATTGAACACGAAAATTTGACTTTTCGGACATTTGTTTCAATACTTTTCTGAGCACCCGCTTTGCGTGCGAAGGAACCCACAAATGTCAGGAACCACCGGTCAATGCGTCCGCTTCACCCGTGCACACGCCACCCACCCTGCACACCATGTAGGCGCGCTCGCCGCCATTGGCGCCCTGGCGCTGGCGCTACCCAGCGGTCTGCTGCACGCGCAATCGGCCTGCGCGCCCGGCCAGACACTGGCCAGCTTCGGCCTGACCGGATCTGAACAGACCTTCACCGTCCCCGCCGGGGTCACGCAACTGAACCTGACCGCACTGGGCGCAGCGGGCGGCACCAGCACCAGCGCGCTCGGCGGCGCAGGCGGCCTGGGTGCCCAGGCCAGCGGCGTGCTGTCGGTCGCGCCGGGCAATGTGCTGCGCATCTACGTGGGGGGCACCAACGGCTACAACGGGGGCGGTTCCAGCGGCCTCACCAACCCCGGCGGCGGCGGTGGCGGCGCCACGGACGTGCGCACGGGCGCCGGTGCGCTGGCCGACCGGGTGCTGGCGGCGGGTGGTGGTGGCGGTGGTGGTGGCGGTGGCATTCAAGAGGTCTTTGTCAGCCCGCGCGTCGCCTCTGGCAATGGCGGTGCCGGCGGCGCTGGCGGCGGTGCGGCGGGTACCGCAGGTGGTGACGCACTGTCTTCTGGCGTCGCTGGTGTGGGCGGGTCGGGGGGCACGGTGGGCACGGGCGGCGCGGCGGGTGTCGGCTGCGCGGGCTTTCTGGGCACTGCGGGCACCGCGGGAGGTGCGGGCGGCGCGGGCGCACAAAACGCCCCCTTTTCCAGCCTGGCTGGTGGTGGAGGCGGCGGCGGCGGCGGTTGGCTCGTGGGCGGTGGTGGCGGTGGTGGCTCTGCCGGCACGTCTGGCTGCAGCGGTAATGGAATAGGCGCGGGCGGCGGTGGCGCGGGCGGTACGTCGGGTGCGGGGATCGGCTTGTCCGGTTTTGCCAGTGCCAACGGTGTGAACGCGGGCAATGGGTCACTGCGCATCTGTTACGCGGCGCCTGCGACTGCAGTGCCCGCGCTGACCGACTGGAGCCTGTGGATGCTGTCCTTGCTGGCGGCGGGCGCCTTCGCGGCGCGCCATCGGCGCGGGCGCCGCGCCTGAGCGACCGCCGACGCAGCGACCGGGCCCTGTCATGCCGACGCCCGCAGAGGCGGCGCAGCGCGACGGGCATAACAATCGCTGCGCGGCTGCGCCACGTTGCTCGCGTAAGTGGCAACGGTGGGCCTGGACTGCTCATGCAGCACTGGTCGGGGGAGCACATTGACCCTGGAAGACTCATTATTTGGTAGCTGGCTGCGCTTGTCTCCACAAGCATATTGGCCTATTGCACGCAAATTTTGGCGCCGTTCGGTCTGGCTCGAAACGTGAATTGACACGCACCATCGGCCGCTATCATGGGTGGGACGCCGTCGCGCCGCGCCGCCGGCGCCACGGGCTTTGGCCTCTGTTGCTACCCATTCCCGCCATGGACTCCAGGATCTCTCGCTACCGACGCTCGGCCACGCTGGCCGCCTTGCTGCTGGGCGCGTTGGCGGCCCAGGCCAGCGCGCAACCGCTCTGGCTCGACGCTAGCGGCCATCCCAATGTGCCAGCGCGCGAGGTGGTGAAGTGGCTCGTCCAGTCGGACAAAGACGGCCTGCGCCCGGCCGACTACGACGCCGCTGCGCTGGACAAGGCGCTCACGGCGGCCCAGGCCCAGCTACCCAGCGCCGACGAAGCCGCTCGGTTGGACGCCCAGCTGACCGACGCGGTCGGACGCTACCTCCAGCACCTGCGCTTTGGCCGGGTGGACGCCCAGCGCGAGTTGAACGCGCATTACGACAGCGCCACCGCGCCTTCACCCGACCTGGCGCAGCTGCTGCGCGACGCGGTAGCGCGCGGTGCGCCCGATGAAGCGCTGCGAGCTGCCACCCCACCCTGGCCGCAGTACAGGCACTTGCGCGAGGCCCTGGTGGCATACCAGGCGATGGGCGAACCGGCGGCCTGGCAGCAGAAGCTGGGCGCGCCGCCCGGCGGCAAGCTGCAGCCCGGCCAGCGCTGGAACAACCTCCCGCGCCTGGCCGAGCGGCTGGCGCTGCTGGGCGATCTGCCCGCGGGTGCGGCGGCGCCCGCGTCGTACGACGCCACGCTGCAGGCGGCCGTCAAGGCCTTTCAGTTGCGCCACGGCCTGGAAGGCGATGGCGTGGTCGGCAAGACGACGATCGACGCACTGGACGTGCCGCCCGCCGCCCGCGCGCGGCAGATCGCGCTGGCGCTGGAGCGCCTGCGGCTCACGCCCATGCCGTCGGCCGCGCGCTTCATCACCGTCAACATCCCCGAGTTCGGGTTGCGCGCGTTCTCGCAGGCCACCGCGGCGACGGCAGAAGCCCAACCTCCGGTCGTGCGGCAGGACTTCGCGATGAAGGTCATCGTCGGCAAGGCGCTGGACACGCGCACGCCGCTGTTCGACGAGGACATGCGCTGGATCGAATTCAGCCCGTACTGGAACATCCCCAGTTCCATCGCGCGCAAGGAAACCGTGCCGAAGCTGCGCGCCAATCCGGGCTACCTGGCGGCGCAGGGCATGGAATTTGTGCACGGCAGCGGCATCAGCACCGCCGTCTCGCCGGAGGCGCTGAACGCCGTGCTGGCCGGGCAGTGGCGTATCCGCCAGCGCCCCGGCCCGCGCAATGCGCTGGGCAACGTCAAGTTCATGCTGCCCAACAACCAGGCGATCTACCTGCACGACACGAACGTACCCAGCCTGTTTGGCCGCACGCGGCGCGATTTCAGCCATGGCTGCATCCGCGTCGAACAGCCGGTGTCGCTGGCGCAATGGCTGCTGCAGGACCAGCCCGACTGGACCGAGTCGCGCATCCAGCAGGCTATGCACAAGCCGCGCCCGGTCACGGCCAACCTGCAGGCGCCCGTGCCGGTACTGATCGTCTACCGCACCGCGGTCGCCCTGCCGGAGGGCAAGGTCGGCTTCGTGCCCGACCTGTACGGGCTGGACGCTCGGCTGGAGCGCGCCCTGGCAGCGCCCCGCGCGGCGCAGGCGGTGGCGCCAAACGCCACCTCCAAGGCGCAGCTCGCCGCGCCACCGTTGCACTTTTCCGCTGGCGCTCCGAACCTGATAGCTGCACAATGAGCGCCGTCGCCCGCCAGTCGGTGTTTTTGCCCCCCCGATTTGTAACGTCATGAAGAACCCGCAACGCCGCCTGTTCCTGGGCCGCAGTCTGGGCGCTGCCCACGTGGCCGCCGCCGCCGTCCTGCTGCCGGGCGCCGGCCGTGCGCTGGCCGCAGCGCCCGCGTCCTCGGTCGACGCGCGCCAGCTGGCCTTCAACCACCTGCACACCAACGAGCGCATTGCGCTGGTCTACGCCAACGGCAACCATTTCGTGCCGCCGGCGCTGAACAGCCTCAACCACTTCCTGCGCGACCACTACAGCGGTGACGTGGGCGTGATCGACCCCGATCTGTTCAACCTGCTGCATGCCGTGCGGCGCGAGCTGGGCACCGAGCAACCCTTTCACGTCATCTCCGGCTACCGCAGCCCGCACACCAACGAAACCCTGCGCACCACGCGCGGCGGCGGCGTGGCCAAGCGCAGCCTGCACATGGACGGCAAGGCGATCGACGTGCGCCTGCCCGGCGTGGCACTGACCGACCTGCGCGACGCCGCCATTGGCCTCAAACTGGGTGGTGTGGGCTACTACGCGCACGACAACTTCGTGCACATCGACACCGGGCGCGTGCGCAGCTGGGGCTAGTGCGCGGCGCCAGTGCCGCGCTCGCGCGTCGTGGGGCGCGCCGCCCGCCGCCTCCCCACAGCGCTGGGGAGCCTTCGTGACCAACAGCCCGCCCGCGATTCGCACCACGTGCCGGCGCCGTGATCCGGCCCCACGCATGGCTCCCGCACCATGACCGACACCGCCCTCCCCGACGCCAGCCGACCGCTCGCCGCCGCCTGCCACTGCGGCGCGGTGCGCTTCTCCGTCTTGCTGGAGGGCGGCTGGGCCGAGGCGCGGCGCTGCAACTGTTCGTACTGCCGCATGCGCGGCGCGGTGGCGCTGTCGGCGCGGCTGACGGACATCACGGTGTTGCAGGGGCAGGACGTGTTGACGCGCTACCAGTTCAACACGGGGCAGGCGCAGCACTTCTTCTGTTCGCGCTGCGGCATCTACACCTTCCACCAGCGCCGCTCGCGCCCCGACCAGTACGGCGTGAACGCGGCCTGCATCGAAGGCGTCAGCCCCTTCGATTTTGCCGACGTGGCGGTGATGGAAGGCCGCACGCACCCGCGTGACCGGGTGGACGGCAGCACCGGGCCGCAGGTCGCCGGCTGGCTGCGTTACCGGGACGACGACGAGGCCAGTGCGCTCTGATCTTGGTAGCTGGCTGCGCAGGTGGTTGTAGGGCTGGTGGCCGATTTGATCTAAAAATCAGATCCGACCGGTCAGCGCTTCCCTTTCAGTAGCTGCCCGCGCAGGTGGTTGTAGGGCTACAGGCCTATTTCTTGACCAAATCGAGCGTCCGCAGCACACCCTGCGCCACGCGCACGCCGCTGGCCAGGCACGCGGTCAGCAGGTAGCCGCCGGTGGGCGCCTCCCAGTCCAGCATTTCGCCGGCGCAGAAGATGCCGGGGCGCGCCCGCAGTTCCAGATCGGGCGTCAGCGCGTTCAGGCGCACGCCGCCGGCGGTGCTGATCGCCTCGGCCATCGGGCGCGGCGCGCGCAGGGTGATCGGCAGCGCTTGCAGGGCGGTGGCCAGGGCCGCGGGGTCCTTCAATTCGGCAGCCGTCAGCAGTTCGTGCAGCAGCGCGGTGTGCACGGGCTGCAGGCCGAGCCGGCTTTTCAGGTGCGACGACAGGCTGCGGCTGCCGCGCGGGTGGGCGACGGCGGCGCGCACCTCATCGGGTTTGCGCGCGGGCAGCAGGTTGAGCCGGAAGGTGGCGTGGCCACTGCGCGCGATCTCGCCGCGCAGCAGCGCGCTGGCGGCGTAGACCAGGCTGCCCTCCACGCCCGTGGCGGTCAGCACGAATTCGCCGCGGCGCGTGAAGCGGCGGCCCTGGCTGTCGGTGAAATCGATCACCACGTTTTTCAGCGGCTGGCCGGCGAAACGCTCGGCGAAGTAAGGCGTCCAGCCGCCGTCGGCTGCCGCGCGCTGGTCTGCCGCTTCAGCCGTCTCGCGCCCCGCCACGTCAAACCCGCAATTGGCCGCCTGCAGCGGCGCCAGGTCCACGCCCGCGTCGGCCAACCAGGGCAGCCAGGCGCCGTCAGAACCCAAACGCGGCCAGCTGCCGCCGCCCAGCGCCAGCACGGCGATGCGCGGCGCGATGACGCGGTCCTCGGCCGGCGTTTTCAAAAGAAATTGGCCTGCAGCCCTAGAGCCATCTACGCGACCAGCTACGCTATCAATAGCATTCTGCGCGTCCGCCGGCGCCCAGCCGACCCAGCGCTGCCGCATGTGAAAGCGCACCGGCGCCGCGCCGGGCGCCGCGGGCTGGCGCAGGCGGTGCAGCCAGGCGCGCAGCAGCGGCGCGGCTTTCATCTCGGTCGGGAAGACGCGCCCGGACGTGCCGACAAAGGTGTCGATGCCCAGCCCGGCCGCCCAATCGCGCGTGGCCTGCGGGCCAAAGTCGCGCAGCCAGTCAGCCACCGCGCCGGCCTGCTCGCCGTAGCGGGTGACGAAGGCGTCCAGCGGCTCGGCGTGCGTCAGGTTCAGACCACCGCGGCCGGCCAACAGAAACTTGCGGCCCACCGAGGGCATGGCATCGAACACGTCGACGGCGACCCCGGCGCGGCCCAGCACCTCGGCCGCCATCAGGCCGGCAGGGCCGGCGCCGATGACGGCGACTTGTGGGGTGATGGCGGTGTCGGGCAACGGGTGCGCGGCTTGGAGGGTGGGCGCAAGGGCGTCGGATAGGGCAGAAGGCACGACGTGATTGTCGCTGTTGGCCGCTGCGCTCATGGGGTGGCTGAAGCACATCGTGCCGTGCCCGCACAGAAAGCGCCAGAGATGCCCGGTCGGCACATCTTGCTATGCTTTTAGGCTTATTTTCACCTGCGCTCGGGCGCGCTTGCACCGCGCGCCCCAAGGGCAATACCCACCCATGTTTTCCTCGCTGAACGAGGGGTCGTTTCTGCTGGCCGTGGCGGCCATTCTGCTGACGCCCGGCCCCACCAACACGCTGCTCGCGGCTTCGGGCAGCAGGATTGGACTGCGCCGCTCGCTCATGCTGCTGCCCTTTGAAGGTTTCGGCTACCTGCTGGCCACCAGTATGTGGGGCGGGCTGCTGCACAACCTCGCGGACGACCACCCGCTGGCGCTGCGCGCCATCAAGCTGATCTGCGGCTTGTACATCGCCGCGCTGGGCTGGCGGCTGTGGCGCACCGCGGCGCACCCCGCGGTGACGGAGCGCGCGTCTGCCGTGGGCGGCCGCGCCTTGTTCATCGCGACCCTGCTTAACCCCAAGGCGGCGGTGTTTGGCATGGCACTCTTGCCGCCGACCACCTGGGACAGCCTGTGCAACTGGGGCGTGGTGATGACGGCCTTCCTGACGCTGGTGATCAGCATCGGCAGCCTGTGGATCGGCCTTGGCGCCACGCTGATGGGCGGGCGCGTGCGCTGGCTGCAGCCGCAGACATTCCAGCGGCTCGCAGGGACCGTGCTGGCGGGCTTTGCCGTGTGGCTGGTTGCAAACGCCCTGCTGCTCTGAGGTGCTGGGCGGCGCCCTTCACGGCGAGCGCCCAGGGCGCGAGCAGCGCTCGCGCGCGCCTCACCCATCGCGCGCGCGCTGCGCCAGCGATGCGATGAAGAAGTCCAGCACACCGTGCAGCGTGGCCGGCGTGTCGGTCTGCGGCAGCTGCCATTCGGGAAAGTGCCCGTCCGCCGCCATGCGCGCCAGGCCATAGACCATGGCGCGTGACGCGACCAGCGCGTGTTCGCGCTCGGCGGCGCTGACGTGTGTGCCCAGCGCTTCATCGAGCAGGCTGCGCATCTGGCGGCGCAGCCCTTCGTTGGCCGCTGCGGTGGCGGGCGAGCCGCCGCCGTCCAGCTGCGTGCGGTCGCTGATCACGCGAAAGTGCGTGGGGTAAGCGCTGGCCCAGTCCAGGTAGGCGTGGCCGATGGCGGCCAGGCGCTGCAGCGGCGGCTGGCCGGCGGCGGCGGCCAGGGCTTGCGTGGCGCTGGCGGCCAGGCGCTCGGTCGCCTGTTCGGCCACGGCCGTCAGCAGCGCGGCGCGCGACGCGAAATGGCGGAACGGCGCGCCGGGCGACACGCCGGCGCGCTTGGCGGTTTCGCGCACGCTGAGCTGCTCCACGCCCTGTTCGTCAATGATGGCCACGGCCGCTTCGATCAGCGCCTCGCGCAGGTTGCCGTGGTGGTAGGGGCGCGGCGCGCGGGCCGCAGCGGCCTGCGCCTCGGCCGGTTGGCCGCGGGCCGCTTCGGTGCGCTGGGCAGCCGCATCGGCGGCGCGGCGCTGGGCATGCGCGGCGGGTTTGGCGGGCATCGCGGACGCTACGTGCTGCCCCGCGCCGCCGGGCTGCGCGGGTGGGGCCGCACGGCTGCGCCGGGGCGACGGTGCGGACGCCGCCGGCGCACCGCGCTGGGCTGGCTTCGTCCTGGACCCAGGCTTCACGGCCGCCGCGCGGTCGTTGCGGGCGGGTGGATCACGGGGGGCATCGGTTTTTTCAGGCATTTGCACATTGTCATGTAATCAACGCTTATTTTGCGCTAGACTCGCGTCGCTTTATGTAATCTGCGATCACATCAAGCGGTTTTTTCTTCAACACCTTCTTTCCAAGGAACCACATGCGCAACCGAATGACCGCGAAGTTCGCCTCTGCCCTGCTGCCCACGCTGGCCGCCGTGGCCACACTGGCCGCCCCGCTGACCACCACCGCGCAAGAAGCGCCTGTGCTGCGCATCACCTGGCCGCTGGACGGCGCCACGCTGCCGCTGGGCCCCGACGCCGCCGGCCGCACCATTGGCGTGGTGGTCGACAGCAACTTCAAGCTCAAGCCCGCCGGCCAGTGCGGCAGCGACCCGCGCTGCGGCCACGTGCACATGAAGATCGACCCCGACGGCGACACCTGCAACCTGCCCGGGCGCCCCTACAACAGCATGAACAGCGACTTTGGCGGCCCGCTGATCAAGGCCAACTTCGGCGCCTGCGCCACCCCGACCGGCGAACACGTCATCGGCATCCTGCTGGCCGACGACCACCACAAGCCGGTGCTGGTGGGCGGCAAGCCGGTGACTGCGCTGGTGAAGGTCACGACGCGCTGAGCCGCCGACGCCGAAGCGCGCGCGCCGGGTTCGCCGCAAGCCCCAGCGCCATCGTCAGGATGCCGCGGCGCGTGCGTGCTCGTAGGCCTTCAGCCGCGTGTAGACCACCGCCAGCAGCGGCGTCGCCACGCCCTTGGCTGCGCCCTGGCGCAGCAGGTCGCCGACGACGGCGTCGGCTTCGATGCGCTGGCCCGACAGCAAATCGCGCGCCATCGACGCCATCAGCGGCGACGTGGGGCTGAACAGCAGCGGCTCCAGCCGCGCCCACATCTCGGGCCGCGGCGGGTGCCCGTGTGCGCGCGCCACGGCGTCGCATTCGGCCGCCACCGCCTTGGCAAATTCCAGCCCGCCCGGCGCGGCGACGATGTGGTTGATGGACGTGCCCATCAGCGTGGTGATGGCCGCCAGGGAGGCGATGAAAGACCCACTTCTCCCACATGTCGTGTTCGATATCGGTGGACAGGCGCGCGCCAAAGGCCTGCGCCATCACGCCGTGGATGGCGACGGCGCGGCCTTGCATGGCCGCGTCGCGCGCCCCAACGGCCAGGCTTTGCATGGTGTTCAGGTGCACGATCTCCTTGGCGGCGCCCAGCGTGGACGAGATCTCGGCCAGGCCGCCGAACACCGCGCGCCGGCCCAACTCGCCGTCCAGCACGGCCAGGTGCTGCATGCCGTTCAGCAGCGGGATGATGACCGTGTCCGGCCCCACAGCCGGGCGGATGTCGGCCACGCACGCCGCCAGATCGTAGGCCTTGCTGCTGAGGATGATCACGTCGACCGGACGCGTGATGGCAGCGGCCTGCACCGTCTGCGGCGACGCAATCGTGGCGTCACCCACCTGGCTATGGATCACCAGCCCGCGCGCCGCCAACTCCGCCGCCCGCGCCGGGCGCACCAGAAACGTCACGTCCTGCCCGTGCTGCGCCAGCCGACCCCCAAAATACCCGCCGACCGCACCGGCACCCACCACCAGAAATTGCATCGCTGTGTCCCCGTTGTGTTGCACGGCCGCTGGCTGCACAGCGCGCGGCCGAGGCTGCAGCATACGGGGCAGCTGCTGGGCGGTCTATTGGCGGCAACGACGTGAATGAGGGCAATTGCGGGGGGGGGGTCAGTGCACGCAGCACATATCAAACGGAGCCCGACAAATCCTCTGGCGTTGCACACCCCTGGGCACGCTGGTTAGAACTGCTGGGCAGCGGTCGAGATCGGGATCTGTACTGCGCCAGCGTCGTCCTGGTGGCCAACGACGACCACGTCTATTCCTGCCTGCACCACTTCGACTTGGCCGAATGCACCGTGCCCCGCCCGCTGGACCGCGGCCGAAGCGGCCCACTTGATGACCCGCTTCAACATGTGTCGCATCGCCGAAGACCGCGTGTTTGAGAGCAGCCACACGTTCAACCTAGACGCGGATGCACGGCACTGACGCGACGCCTCTGCTCAATCTGTGAAGCCCCACATATGTGTTACATTTTTTTACCAGGCAACACCGCCTTCGCGCATCACTACTAAGTTTATCTAAATCGAGGATCAACGTATGGATTGGAAAGAAATCGGCGCTTGGGCGATTGCTGCAATTGCTGCGCTCGGTGCTGTTGGTTTCGTTTGAAGCTCACCTTCAATCGCAAATCAACGCGTTCGACAAGCACTCACACAGTAACACAAAACAACAATCAAGCCGGTCGGGACATTATCGGCGGTGACAGTATTGACAAATCGAAGCGTTAGCTACTGAATGCCTACTACGCAATTAGGCAATACTGCAGGTCGAGATGTTATCGGTCGCGACAAGATCGAGAACACGTATCTGTCGCCGCCAACCTCGCTTTCTCGCCTTTATCAAATATTGCGAGACGCTGATAAAGCAACGCCTTACACCGCACAGATTGCGGATCAGTTACAGCACTACTGTAATACGTCGACAAATGCCGATGTCCGTGGACTGAAAGAAAAACTGACGGCGGGCAAACGGCAGGACTTGATCGACGACGCTATGCAATGGAAGCAAAAAGCTTCCAAGCTAGTCATGAAATGGCAGACGTCGCCCGCCGCCCAGGACATCCTCACTCATATCCTGGCAAAATTACACACCGAGTTCATATTTAACGCGCGTCCAGCGATAGAGGCCGAGAAGTCCCGCGAAGAAGTCGATGAGATTGTCATATCAAAAGTCATTCAACCCACTCACGCGATGCTTGGAGAGAACGACCTTGGATTGACATATCTTGACCTAATGGGTCTACTTTTTTTTCTCGGTGGCAATTGCCACATACGGTGGGACAAATGCTAATCTACCACCCTGCGTTTGACGCCTACCACTGCGTGCACCGAATGTTGGTGGCCACCAATACGCTGTCAGAGCTAGAGTTAGCAAAGTTGCGAATTCTAGACTATTACCTCTCTTTCCCAGCAGAAGTGGCGCACATACAATTACCCCGAGAGTATATGCGGATTAAAAAGGTGGCGAGTAGCATAAAGAACGAGTATCGAGGGCCGGTCAACGGCAGAATGGCTTTCCGCGACATGGAATTGATTCAAAATTCTGCCGCTCGCCTACTAGCCGCCTCTGAAGTATTTGACCCAAAAAGACTAGAATCTGGCATTGTTCTAAGAACAAGTAAAAATTTGCCAGATACACTCTCAGAACTAAAATCCAATTCACCAGGAAGCAATGAAGCACACACAGAAGTGCTTAACTTCATACTGGACAAACTGGGTAAAATGCAACTCACGGGACCAGGCGGGATTAAGCAACGCACCGGACTGATGGAGCACCGATATGACGTTATTTAAGCCCACCTTAATTGTAAATCATTTGACAGTGATCAAAGACGCTCGTGTGGTGCTCGAAATTCAATTCCACAAAGGGCTAAACATAATTCGAGGACACAATAGTTCCGGAAAGACCACGGCGCTAGATTTCATTGCATACACCATGGGAGCCGAAGACATTCCATGGAAAAAGGAGTCGCTTTTATGCGACTACTCCGTTCTCGACGTTTCCCTGAATGGGGAAAATGTTACTCTACGTCGAGACATCTCTGAGAAGAGGCAGCAACCACTTTACATCTACTGGGGACAGATGGCCGAGGCGCTGACTGCACCAATCGTCGAATGGGAGCAATATCCTTTTCGGCGTAGCTCAAACAAGCTCAGTTTCACTCAGATTCTTCTACAAGCACTGGGCCTCCCTGAGGCACAAGGGGATGGTGCATCAAATCTAACAATGCACCAGTTTCTTAGAGTGATCTACGCCGATCAGCCATCTCTTCATAGTCCAATTTTTAGGATCGACTCGTTCGACAGCGCATTGACCCGAGAGACAGTTGGAAACTATCTTTCTGGCACCTACAATGAAGAGCTATATTCAGCTCAGTTATCTCGGAGAAATTTTGAGAAAGATTTGTCTCAAGCGGAATCGGAACTAAAAAGCATATTTCACGTCTTGGCAAAGTCAGATCAATATGTAGATTTGGAGCACTTTGGTCAACAGATTCTCGACGCTCAACGTCGGCGAGCTACTCTCCTTGAAGAAGTCAGACTCTTGAAGGCGGAGCGAACAATAAAGAGTGATCAACGGCGCTCCGAAGACGACGGCGCGACACGCGCTTCTCTCGATTCCGCAAAAAAGGAATTGGCTTCGACGATGGACACCATCGTCCGCATTGAGTTAGAGATAGCCGATTCCCGGAAATTCATTGAAGAAGTGACCTCACGACTTAAAAGCCTTGATGAATCGCAGGACGCTCGCAGCTACTTCGGCTCGATTGTCTTCAACTTTTGCCCCTGTTGCCTCGCAGAGCTCAAAGTCGGAAATGGTGAAGTATGTGTCCTATGCAAAAACCCTATGGATGGCAACGCCGGCGAGGTTCAAATTCTTCGCATGCGCAATGAACTGCTTTTGCAGCTAAAGGAATCCGAGGGAATAATTCAAATTCGAGAAAATGAAGTTCGAGCGCTTCGCCTCAACGCTCCCGAGCTTAAACAGACCCTTAGAATTTTAGAACAACGATACATAGAGCTTAACCAATTCTGGTCAAGTGAACTCGAGCTTTCCTTGGAAAATGCGTCGAGAGAGATTGGCTCTTTAGATCGGGAAATTACATCACTCTATGAAAATCAACGACTTGCTAGTGTCATCAAGGATCTTCAGGCTCGTCGCGATGATTTACAGCAGACCATTCATGCGCTCGATTCGAGTATTGAGGTGCTGCTAGTTTCTCAGGAAGATCGTAAATCACAAGTTTTCTACGCGGTTGCTAGCGCATTGAGTCGACTGCTCAAGAAAGACCTCTATCGGCAACAGGAATTCCGAACCGCAGAGCAGGTGCATTTCAGTTTTATTGACAATCAAATAATTATTGACGGGTCCGCCAAGTTCTCTGAAAGTTCTACAGCAGTACTTCGCCATCTATTTCATCTTGCACTACTCACAGCTTCTACCGAAATCCCGACGATGCGATTTCCACGCTTCTTAATCTTGGATGGCATTGAAGATGGCGGCATGGAGCGTCCGCGAGCTTATCGGCTACAAGAAATCATCGCCGAAGAGTGTTCCACCTATGAGGTGGACTTCCAAGTCATCATTGCAACGTCCCAAATTGCGCCGTCGCTGAATGTCGAGGAATTCGTGGTCGGGCGAGCGTTCACAGAAGATCAGCGCGCGCTTGCGATTCTTTGACCCACATTGAAATATCGCGCCACAGGGGCGCAGGGAGGTCGCCTTCAAGGCTGATTCAACGCACCAAACCTGAAGCGGTCATCGAATAGAACGGCAATACAGACTGTGCTTCTGTGATCGTCACCCTCACCCCACCACCCTCCCCTCACCCCACCACCCTCCCCTCACCACTCAAAAACGCCACGCGCACAACCTGCCCTGGGTACAGCTGTTCCACGGCCGCGCGGTAGCGGCTGAGTTGGGCTTGCAGGGTGGCGTCGCGCTCGGGATGGGCCGCGCTTTTGTAGTCCAGCACCCACCAGGCTTCGGGTTCGTCGTCGGTGGCGCGGCGGCGGACGAGGCGGTCGATGCGCAGGCGCTCGCCTTGGTGGGTCAGTTCGACCTCGTTGAAGGCTTCCAGCACGTGGTCGGGGGACCAGGCCCAGGCGCCGGCGCCGGTGTAGATGCGGCGGGCCAGGGCGTCGGCGCGGGCGGCCTGGTCGGCGCTGAGGGCGAAGCGGGTCAGTGCTTGCGTCAGCCTTTCGGCGCGCCAGCCACCAGGGCCGTCGGCGGCGTTTTCCAGCAACCAGTGCATGGCTTCGCCGAGGCGGGATGCGTCGGTCTTTTCGGTGACGGGCGTGGCGTCTGTCGCAACGCCATGTGCTACGTTTTCAGGAGCTGTCCGCGCAATTGGTTGTAAGGCCGGCGGCAGATCCAGCATGCAAAACCGGTTGGGCGACGACGCTGGGTCGGGCGTGGCGGCGGGGGCCGAGTCGGGCGCGTCCAACGTGTCGGCCAGGGGCTCGATGCGCTGCCACCAGCTGCTGGCGGGGACGTGGTGCGGGGTGACGCCGGACAGCACCAGGCGCTGGCGCGCGCGGGTCATGGCGACGTACAGCGCGTTCAGCTCTTCGCGCGCCTGGGCGGCGGCTTCTTCGCCCGCCAGATCGGCGGCGCTGGGCGGCGGGGCGTTGGTGTTGGCCAGGAAGACGAACTGGGTGGGCGCGGCGGCGTCGCCGGGCCAGTCGATCAGCGCGCCGGGCTCGCCGCGGTTGGCGAGGCCCGCGGCGCTGTCGACCAGCAGCACTTCTTCGGCCTCCAGCCCCTTGGCGCCGTGCACGGTGAGCAGTTGTACCGCTTCGGGCGCGGCGTGGCGCGGCGCCATCAAGCGTTGGCGGCGCAGCGCGCGCACCCATTGGTAGGCAGTCAAGAAGCGGCCGCCCTGCACTTGCAGCGCGGCGCCCAATAAGGCGCGCAGCTGGGCGACGGTGTGGTCGCGCTCGGCCGGCGGCGCGGCGGCGGCAAAGCGCGCCAGCGCGTCGCGGTGGCTGTAGATGGCCTGCAGCGCGTCGTGCGGCGGCAGGCTGAGCAGCCAAGCCTGATAAATCATCAAATCGGCGTGCAGCCCTACAGCGTACTGCGCGGGCAGCTTCACTTTTGGTAGCGCATCCAGCCAGGCGGGAGCAGCCTGGTCGGGCGCGGCGGAGCGTTCGGCCTGCACGGCCAGCGCGATCTGGGTCAGCGCGACGTCGTCCAGGCCGAACAGTGGCGACTTCAGCGCCTGTGCCAGCGCCAGGTCGTTACCGGGCGAGACCAGCGCGTCGACCAGGGCCAGCACATCTTTAACCGGCGCCAGCTCGCCCAGCACCTGCTGTTCGGGCTGTTCACACGCGATGCCAAGCTGGCGCAGCTCGGTCTGCAGCAGGCCCAGCGGCCGGCGTTTGCGCGCCAGCACCATGATGTCTTTGGGCGCACGCCCATTGGCCACGCGCGCGGCGATCCAGCGCGCGGCCTGGCGCGCTTCCAGCATGCCGAGCTTTTCTTCCAGCGCGACGCGCGGGGTGCTGAGGCTGTCGCGCCAGGCTGGGCCTTGGTCTTCACCGCCATCGTCGCCGCCGCGCGCGGCCTTGGGCGGGCGCGGGATCAGCGGCAGCGCGTCGACCGCGCCGGTGACGGCCGACTGCGTGGTGTGGGCGCGGTAGCCGCTGAATTCGCCCGCGGTTTGCGCGGCCAGCATGACGTCGTTGACGCTGCCGAGCACGCGCGTGGCGTTGCGGTGCGTGTGGTCGCAAGCCAGGCGGTCGCCGCCCAGCGCGTGCACGACGAAGTCTTGCGCGGCCGTAAACACGCGCGGGTCGGCACGGCGGAAGCGGTAAATGCTTTGCTTGGGGTCGCCCACGATGAAGACGCTGGGCGGTGTTTGGCCGCCACCGGCGCCGACATAGCTTTCCAGCCAGGCGTGCAGCGCCTGCCATTGCAGCGGGTTGGTGTCCTGAAACTCGTCGATCAGCAGGTGGCGCACGCGCGCGTCCAGGCGCTCTTGCACCCAACCGCTGAGGAAGGGGTCGGACAGCAGGGTGAGCGCGGCGCGTTCGACGTCGCTCATGTCGACCCAGCCGCGTTCGCGCTTGAGCTGGCTGAGCGCCGCGATCATCGGCCGCGTGAGGCGCGCCATGCGCAGGTGGTGGTCGCGCGCGGTTTGCTGGTGCTCGGCTTTCAAGAGCGCCAGCAGCTCTTCCTGCGCGGCGCGCACGTCGGCGATGGCGGCCAGCTTGTCGCTGAAGCGGCGCGGCTCGCCCCCCTTGGTCAGCAGCGCGTCTTGCACGCCGGGCCAGTTTTGGTCGGCCAGTGCCTGGCGCAGCTTCGCGCCGGCTTCGGCATAGGTGCGGGCGCCGGGCGCCAGCGCGTCGGCGGCGGCCGTCAGCAGAGCGCGACCGGGCTCGCGCACCAGCAGCCAGTCGGACGGCGCGGCGACGCCGGCCAGGCGCGGGTACACCGCATCGAACGCGGGCACGGCACTGTCCACGCAACCGACTTCGTCGGCCAGCGCAAATTCGACGCGGCGGGCCAGCGCCGATTCCAGCGCGGCGTGCGTGCGGGAGCGGCCCAGCGCCTGTACCAGCGCGGCGTAGTCGGCGCGCAGGCTTTCGTCGCGCGCGACCTGGCCGAGGTAGCGGCGCCAGACTTCGGCGACGGCGTCCTGGTCGTCTTCCAGCAGCTCGTAGGCCGAGGGCAGGCCCAGGTCTTGCAGCACCTGCAAAGGCGCGCTGCGCAGCAAGGCGGCGAACCAGCTGTGGAAGGTGCGGATTTGCACCGTGCGGCCGTAAGCCAGCAGCGCTTTATACAAATTTTGTAGCTGCTCGCGCTTATCCGTGGCGGGCTGCAGGTCGATTCCACGCATGATCAGCTCATTGACCAGGCGCTGGTGCCACGCGGCTTCGGTTTCAGCCGGGCTGCCTTTGTCAGCGTCGGCCGGGCGCGGGCGGGCGAAGTCGCTCAGCCACTGCTGCAGGCGCTCGCGCATTTCGCCCGCCGCCTTTTTGGTGAAGGTGATGGCCAGGATCTCTTGCGGCTCGGCCCCTTCCAGCAGCGCGCGCAGGATGCGCGACACCAGCATCCAGGTCTTGCCGGCGCCGGCGCAGGCTTCCACCGCCACGCTGCGCCGCGGGTCGCAGGCGATGGCGTAAAAGGCTTCGCGCGTGCAGGGCGCGCCGTTGTGTTCGTAGGCGGGGTTGCTCACCACATGTCCTTTCGGCACAGGCCGCGGGCGTCGCACCAGTCACACACCGAGCCTTCGCCCAGAGCGGGCAGCGGCGCGCCGGCGGCGATGCGCGCCATGTCGTCGCGCATGCCGCCCAACAGCTGGTGGGCCAGGGCGGGCAGGTTCTTCAGTTCGTACAGCTTGGGCGCTTCGCGCTCGGCCAGGTTGAGGTAGGCGGCGCGCGGCGCGGCGGCGCCGGACAGCAGCGCGTAGAAGGGCAGCTGCGTGTCTTCGTTGCCGGCGGCGACGCGGTCTTTGCTGCGCTCGGCGCGCTCGGTCTTGTAGTCGATCAGCATGGGCGCGCCGTCGGGCTGGCGGTCGACGCGGTCCAGGCGGCCGAACAGGGCCAAGCCCGCTGGCTCGGCGCGCAGTGCGGTTTCGGCGGATTCGAACGCCATGCCGGTCCGCTGGTAGTCGCTGAACCATTGCAGGTAAGCGTCGCGCAGACCCGGCCAGGCCACGCTGAAGGGCATGAATTCGCCCTCGTCCAGCCCCAAACCCAGATCGCGCATGGCCTGCGCGGCGGCGGCTTCCATCAGCGTCAGGCGGTCGGCAGCGGGGTCGGCCTGCAGCGCTTCATGAAAGTGGCGCAGCACGGCGTGGACCCAGTTGCCCCAGTCGCGCTTGTCGATGTCGACGTCCAGCTCACCTTCGGCGCGCAAGCCGAGCTGGTGCAGTGCGAAGAAGCGGTACGGGCAGGCGCGCAGCATTTCGTAGCTGCTGGCCGACAAGGGCTTGGGCGGCAGCGCGGCGCCGCTGGGCGCTGGGCGCAGCTGGGGCGTGGCGGTCAGTGTGCGGGTCGGGCGCGGGTCGGTGCCAGGCTGCGGGGGCGTGGCGGCGGTCAGGCCCATTTGCAAGGCCTGCACCAGGGGTGAAGGCGAAAGGTGTTCGCCGCTGTCGTCGCTGGTGCGCCACAGGATGTCGACCTGCGGTACACGCAAGACGAGGCGCCAAGCGGCGGCCTGCGCATCGCGCAGCTGTTCACGCGACGGCAGATGCAAGGCGACGCGCTGCGCGGCGCTCCAGGGGCCAGGCGGCTCAGGCATGGCGGGCAGGCGCCGTTCATCCGCGCCGGGCACCACCAGTGCGGCAAACGGCCGCCCCAGCAGCTGGCTCATCGGGAGAACAACGACCGGTGCGTTCGGCACGACCGGTGGGCGGAAGCTGGCGGCTTCGAGCGTGTCGGACGCCCAGCGCGTGAACTCCGCCAGGCCCACACGGCGCTGAGCGGCGGGCCATTGTTGCCAGGCGTTCAGCGCCGCATCACCCAAACCCAGCGCATCGATGAGGGCGGCTCCGGCGGAATCGCCCGCCAGTGCTGGCCACACGCCTGCGGCTTGCAACAGGCTGCGCACCTGCGTCAACCAGTGGCCGAGCGTCTGCCGCCCATCCATGGGCGCACGCCAGGCTTCAACCTGCGCTACCAGGTCCTGCGAGCTCGAAGCGGTGACGCTGGCCTCCATCCAGCTGCGCACGGGCTGTCGGCGCAGTGCTTGCTCCAGACGCCGGACGGCGCCGGCATCGAATGCCGGGGCCAGTTTGAGCGCGTCGAGCACCGCGTCGGTGCTGGCCATGGGCGCGCAGGCCTGCAACAGCGCATGCAGTTGCGCGGCAGCGTGGGTGGTGGAGAGCTTCCAGCCCGTTTCGTCGCGCAACGGAACACCGCGTGCCGCCAGCAGCGCCGTAATGCGCCGGGTGAGCACGCGGTCGCCCGCGCTCAGCGCCACCGGCACCCGGCCGGCCGCGAGGTGCTGGAGCACGCAGGCGGCGGCGCGCTCGGCCTCGTCTTCACCGTCGGCGCAGGTGTGCAGTGCCACCGTGCCATTCGCCGCGCCGATCTGCGGCTGCAGAACCACGGTCTGCTCAAAATAATGCTGCGCCAAACTGGTGGTCAGCGGGTCGGCCTGCAGCCCTTCCACGATGAACAGCGCATCCAGTTCGTTCGCCACCCGCTGGGTGAACAGCACATCGGTGGCGTAGTCGGAGTTGGCCGCCCAGGCCACGGCAATGCGCCCCAGCGCCGCTTCCAGCGCCAACGGCCCATCACCCATCGGCGGCAAGGCCTGACGCGCATGGTCAGCCCAGTCCGGCCGCATCGCCGCCGGCACGCTGGCCGCCATCTGACCGAGTTGCGAGGCCAGCTCAACCAGCGGGCCCGCCAGCAGGCCGCGCTGCGCGCCCAGGCCCGCCCCGTCCAGCAGCGAACCGGCGGCGAGCAGGTCGCGGCCACGGTCGAAGCTCAGGTCGCTCGGCCCTGGTTGAAAGGTGCCAACCCGCGAAGCCCAGTTGCGCGTGGTCTCGAAGCGCGGCACAAAGCCGCTCGCAAACTGCTCGGCCCACAGGCGCGTGGCCAGCGGCATCAACTGCGCGTAGGGCAGCAGCACCACCGTACGCGCGGGATGGGCTCCGAGTTCGCGCAGCTGGACAGCAATGTCCGTGAGCAGGCGGGTCCAGGTCGCCCGGACAGCGTTGCCGCCGGCCGGATCATCGAATTCAGCTATGTCCGTCATAGCAATGCTGGCGCGGGCGCCGAGGGCTTGAACAAGGGGTTTCTGTCACAATGAAAGCACTTTATCCGGTCAACCAGACCGATCATTCCTAGGATTTGCCCATGGCCAGCGATTTGATCAAACACGTGAGCGACAGCTCGTTCGAAACCGATGTCCTGCAGTCTTCCAAGCCGGTGCTGGTGGACTTCTGGGCCGAGTGGTGCGGCCCCTGCAAGGCGATTGCGCCGACGCTGGACGAGTTGGCCAAGACCTACGACGGCAAGCTGCAGATCGCCAAGATCAACGTGGATGAGAACCGCAGTGTGCCGGCCAAGTTTGGGATCCGCGGCATCCCGACGCTGATGGTGTTCAAGGATGGCCAACTGGCCGCTACCAAGGTCGGCGCCATGACCAAGGCGCAACTCGCCCAATTCATCGACCAGCAACTGGCCTGATCTGAAAGCTCGCACGCTGCCGGCCATGTTCTGAGCTTGGCGGCGTGCGTCCGGCAATCATGGTGCCGGCATTTTTCCTGTCATAATTCCTCTCCAAGGCGAGCGCGCAGTTGAGCGCTTGCCTCGCGCCCTGGCACACAGGATGCGAGCTTCCAGACCCGCTCCGGGTCTGCCCAACTCCCCCAGATTTGATTTTCGATAGCCTGTTGATTGGCCCCTTGCGCCGATCCTCCGCTTGCACCACCGCAGGACACCCTCCATGCATCTGAATGAACTGAAAGCGCTGCACGTCTCCGAACTGCTCAAGCAGGCCGAGACGCTGGAGATCGACAACGCCGGCCGCATGCGCAAGCAGGAGCTGATGTTCGCCATCATCAAGAAGCGCGCCAAGGCCGGCGAACAGGTCTTTGCCGACGGCGTGCTGGAAATCCTGCCCGATGGCTTCGGCTTTCTGCGCAGCCCAGACACGAGCTTCACGGCCAGCACCGACGACATCTACATCAGCCCGAGCCAGGTGCGCCGCTTCAACCTGCACACCGGCGACATGATCGAGGGCGAGGTGCGCATTCCCAAGGATGGCGAACGCTACTTTGCGCTGACCAAGCTGGACGCCGTGAACGGCGGCCCGCCGGAACAGAACAAGCACAAGGTGATGTTCGAAAACCTGACGCCACTGTTCCCGCGCGAGCAAATGAAGCTTGAACGCGACAACTTCAAGGGCGAGGAAAACATCACTGGCCGCGTGATCGACGTGATCGCGCCGATCGGCAAAGGCCAGCGCGCGCTGATCGTGGCCCCGCCCAAGAGTGGCAAGACGGTGATGATGCAGACCATCGCCCACGCCATCGCGGCCAATTACCCCGACAGCCACATGATGGTTCTGCTGGTCGACGAGCGCCCCGAAGAAGTGACCGACATGCAACGCTCGGTCAAGGCCGAAGTGATCGCGTCGACCTTCGACGAGCCAGCCGCTCGCCACGTGCACGTGGCCGAAATGGTGATAGAGCGGGCCAAGCGCCTGGTCGAGCTGAAAAAGGACGTGGTGATCCTGCTCGACTCGATCACCCGCTTGGCGCGGGCCTACAATAACGTCGTTCCTTCTTCCGGAAAGGTGCTGACCGGCGGCGTGGATGCGAACGCCCTGCACCGCCCGAAGCGATTCCTGGGTGCCGCCCGCAATGTGGAAGAAGGCGGCAGCCTGACCATCATCGCGACTGCCTTGATCGACACCGGCAGCCGCATGGACGAGGTGATCTTCGAGGAGTTCAAGGGCACCGGCAACAGTGAGATCCATCTGGACCGCCGCCTGTACGAAAAGCGTGTGTTCCCCTCAATCCAGCTCAACCGCAGCGGCACCCGTCGTGAAGAACTGCTGCTGGCACCCGAGGTGCTGCAAAAGACCCGAATCCTGCGCCAGTTCATGTACAACATGGACGAGATTGAGGCGATGGAAATGGTGCTGAAATCCATGAAGGCCACCAAGACGAACGTCGAGTTCTTCGACATGATGCGCCGGGGCGGCTGAAGCACCTCGTTCCGCTCGCAGAACTCTCGCTGCACCGGAATCGGCCTCCTTCGAGGCAATTTCGGTGCAGATTGCCTTGTTCCAACCAGTTCTTTTATAATTGCCGGTTTCGCGGAAAGTACGCTGGATGGTCCGGCACGGCTCCCGCAGCGACCCCAAGGAATTCATCATGCGTGAAGGCATTCACCCCAATTACCGCGAAGTGCTGTTCGTTGACCTGTCGAACGGCTTCAAGTTCGTGACGCGTTCGTGCGTCAACACCAAGGAAACCGAGACCTTCGAGGGCAAGGACTATCCGCTGTACAAGCTGGATACCTCGAGCGAATCGCACCCTTTCTACACCGGCACGCAGAAGTCGGTGGACAACATGGGTGGTCGCGTCGAGAAGTTCCGCAACCGCTACGGCAAGGTGGCCCGCTAAAATCCAGCGGCGCCAGATTTCCCGCCTGGTCAGGGCAGCACGGGCAACCGCGCTGCCCTTTTTCTTATCCGATACGGCTTGGCGGCGACCTGTGTGTCGCGCGCCCACTGACGTCACGCTTGAACCAGCCGAACCCCGCCATCGTCGCCCAGGACGCCGTTCGACGCCTTCCTCGCTGGGCGCTGCTGTTGCTGTGCCTGGCCTACGTGGTGCCCGGCTACATCGGTCGCGAGCCCTGGAAGAACGCGGACATCGCCGCGTTCGGCTACATGCTGGAGCTCGCCAAATCCAGTGATCTCGCTTTCTGGCTGAAGCCCACACTGATGGGGCAGCCGGCCGATGCTGGCGCCCTGCTGCCCTACTGGCTGGGCGCCTGGGCGATCCAATTGGCGCCGAGTTGGGTGCCTTCCGAACTGGCGGTGCGCCTGCCCTTCGTGGCCATGCTGGCGATGACGCTGGCCGGCACCTGGTATGCGGTCTACTATCTGGCGCGCCAGCCCAGCGCTCAGCCGGTGGCGTTTGCCTTTGGCGGCGAGGCCGAACCGACCGACTACGCCCGGGCGCTTGCGGATGGCAGCCTGCTCGCCCTGGTCGCGACGCTGGGCCTGGCCCAGTTCTCCCATGAAACCACGCCAGCGCTGGCGCAGCTGTTTTTCGGCGTGCTGGTGTTCTTCGGGTTTGCGGCCGCCTATTACCGCCCCAACCGCGCCACGCTCGCCCTGTTGGTCGGCCTGCCAGGCCTGGCCCTGTCGGGTGCGCCGGCAACTTCTGTGTTCTACGGCAGCATCGTCCTGCTGGCCCTTCTGACGCCCGGGCTGACCCTGACCGAGCCGCGCGTTCGGCGCCGATTGGTCTGGGTGCTGGTGCTCGCACTGGCGGTCACGCTGGTGCTCAGCAGCACTTTGGACCTCTGGCGCTGGCGCATTGCCCCGCTGCGCACCCGCTGGGACGACTGGCGCGCCGTGGCCAACCTGTTCCTGTGGTTCACCTGGCCGGTCTGGCCGTTGGTGGTGTGGACGTTGTGGCGGTGGCGGCGCCAGTTGCTGGACTTGCGTGTGTACCGCCACCTGGGCTTGCCGCTGCTGCTGGCCAGCGTGCCGGTCACGTCCGCGCTGGCCACCACGGCCGGCGACCGCGCCCTGTTGCTGGCACTGCCCGCGCTGGCAGCCTTGGCCGCATTCGCGCTGCCCACCTTCCGGCGCAGCATGTCGGCGCTGATCGACTGGTTCACCCTGCTTTTTTTCACCGGCTGGGCGATCATCATCTGGGTGGTCTGGGTGGCCATGCAGACCGGCGTGCCGGCCAAGCCGGCCGCCAATGTCGCCAAGCTGGCCCCGGGTTTCGAGCCAGTCTTCCAGTGGCCAGCTTTCGTCGCCGCACTGGTCGGCACCGTCGCCTGGGCGGCGCTGGCGCGCTGGCGCACCGGGCGCCACCGCACGGCCTTATGGAAGAGCCTGGTGCTGCCCGCGGCGGGCGCCACACTGTGCTGGCTGCTGCTCATGACGCTCTGGCTGCCGGCACTGGACTACGGGCGCAGCTTCGCGCCCCAGATCCGGGATGTCCGCCGCATCATCGGTGATACACCTTGCGTCGAGGTTTATGGTCTGTCCATACCGCAGGTCGTTGGGGTGCGTTTCCATGGCGGCTGGACAACCGTGCCAATCAACGGGGCGACCTCGTGCCCCTGGCTGCTGGTGGACGTCGATGCCCAGGCCGACCTGCCGACCGTCATCGAGTCCAGCGTATGGCAATTGGTCGATCGCGTGCGCCGCCCCACGGACGACAACGAAACGCTGTTGGTGATGCGGCGCTCTGCAGCACCTTGATACTCCTTTTTTCATAGCTGCCAGCGCAGATGGTTGTAGGGCATACGCCCGTTTTCCCTTGATTTCCCTGGTCCATTCCCGTCTTCACCGCCATCTGGACGAGCTGAAACACATCGCGCGCCACGCCGGGGTAGTGTTGGCAGGGCAGCTGGCGGTGATGGCGTTTGGCGTTACCGACACCGTGGTGGCGGCGCGCTACTCCGAAGCAGCGCTGGCGGCGCTGTCGGTGGGCACCGCGGTGTACATCAGCGTGTACGTGGGTCTGATGGGCATCTTGCAGGCCCTGCTGCCGGTCTGGGCAGAACTACACGGCGCGCGCCGCGCGGCCGACGTCGGCCCTTCGGTGCGGCAGGCACTCTACGTCTGCTGCCTGACCATTGTGCTCGGCATGGCGGTGCTGCTGGCGCCTGGGCCGCTGCTGAATGCCACCGACGTGCCCGCGTCGCTCCAGCTGGAAGTGCGCCGCTACCTCGCGGTACTGGCCTGGGCGCTGCCGCCAGCCCTGCTGTTTCGCCTGTTCAGCACACTCAACCAGAGCCTGGGTCACCCGCGGCTGGTGTCCGTGCTGCAGGTCGGATCGCTGCTGCTCAAGGTGCCCTTGTCAGTCTGGTTCGCCTTCGGCGGCTGGGGCTTGAGCCCGCAGGGTGCCGTCGGCTGCGCGTGGGCCACGCTGGTAGTCAACTTCGCCCTGCTGGGGGTGGCCGCCTGGCTGCTGCGCACGCAGCGCCTCTATACCCCTTATGCGCTGTGGCGCCGGATGGAGCCGCCCGATTGGCGGCAGATTGGCGCCTTTCTGCGACTGGGTGTGCCTGCCGGACTGGCCGTGATGGTGGAAGTGACCTCGTTCGCGCTGATGGCGCTGTTCATCGCACGCCTGGGAACCACGGCGTCGGCCAGCCATCAGGTCGCCTCCAACGTCGCCGCGGTGCTCTACATGACGCCTTTGGCACTGGGCATCGCCGCCAGCGCCCGCACCAGCTACTGGCTGGGCGCCAACGAGATCGGGCGAGCGGGCCAAACAGCTTGGCTCGGACTGGCCGCAGCCGGTGTGATCGCGGCGGGTTTCTCAGCCCTGTTGGCTTTCTCGGCACCGCTGGTGGCGCGGCTGTATGTTTCTGAACCTGTCGTTCTGGCGGCGGTCGTGGCGCTGTTGCCCTGGGTGGCGCTCTACCACCTGGGCGACGCGCTGCAAGCAGTGGCGCTGTTTCTGTTGCGCAGCTACCGTATCACCATGACGCCTCTGCTGGTCTACGGAGTGCTGTTGTGGGGCCTTGGTCTGAGCGGGGGTTACTGGCTGGCTTATGAAGGCATCGGTCCGTGGCCCGCACTGTTCCAGGCGCGCGCGTTCTGGATCACGAGTTCGGTCGCGCTGGGCGCGGTGGCGCTGCTGCTGACCGCAATCCTGGCCATTGCCACGCGTCGCGCTACGCTGCAGGGGTGATCGCCGCGCCCGGCAACGGTCGCACCCGCGCGTCCGGAAACACGAGGCTGAAGGTCGATCCCTTGCCCAATTCGCTGACCGCCTGAAGCTCACCGCCATGGCGCTGCGCCACATGCTTGGCGATGGCCAGACCAAGGCCAGTGCCTCCCGACTCTCGCGAGCGGCTGCGGTCCACCCGGTAGAAGCGCTCTCCGATACGCGCCAAATGCTGAGGCGCAATGCCGGCGCCGGTGTCCGTCACCGCGAGCCGCACATGGCCTGCGGGCGTGCGCTCCCAGCGCACATGGATCGAGCCGCCTGCCGGCGTATAGCGCACCGCGTTGTTGATCAGGTTCGACACAGCGCTGCGCAGCTCACTCGCCGAACCCGAGAGTCGGAAAGGCGGCGCCGGATCAAACTGCAACGACTGACCTGCGTCGTCGGCATGGAGCAGTTCGGACAGGCCGCGCGCTTCGGCTTCGCACTCGGCCATCAAGGCCCCCAGGTCGATCGATTCCTGGCTGTCGGGCAGCGGGCTGCCCTCCAGGCGTGAAAGCATCAACAGGTCTTTCACGAGCGTCTGCATTCGATCCGCCTGGGTCGCCATCAGTGCGAGATAGTGTTCGCGCTCGGCGTCTGACAAATTGAGCGATTGCAGCGTTTCGACGAACCCGGCGAGCACGGTCAGCGGTGTGCGGATCTCGTGCGACACATTGGCCACGAAGTCTCGCCGCATGGCTTCGGCCTGCGACAGTGCCGTGATGTCGCGCGACAGCAGCAGCTTGTGGTTGTCGCCGTAAGGATGTATCTGGACCGACAGCCGTACCGGACGCGCCGGTGAATCCTCGCGCCCGGCAATGCGCACATCGCGTTTGAAGGCGCCGCTGTTGAAATATGCGGTGAACGCCGGATCGCGCACGAGATTCCCGATGTGCTGGAGCAGGTCGCGCTGCGGGACAAAGCCAAAATGCGCCGACGCCATGTCGTTGAACCATTCGATGCGCCCGTCCGGCGCCAGCACCACGACGCCATTGGGAGACGCCTGGATGGCTGAAAGAAACGCGTGCAGGCGCTCTTCGCTGGCGCAGGCAGCATCCTGCTCCATCCGCAGCGCTCGCGCCGTTCGGTAGGCCGCGTCACCCCACTGCCCGTGAAGGGTGCGCGGCGCGCCGGAGGCTGGTTCGCGAATCCACTTCAGAAAGCGCCGACCGCGCAGAAGTTGCAAAGCCGCCGCTGCCAGGCCGGCCAGTGCAACGCCTGCGACTGCACCCGGCCAGGATTGCCACCACCACCCTGCCAAGCCCGCCATCAATTGCAGCAGCAGCACCAACGCCATATGGGCCATGCGAATCCCCGACCGTGACCCTGGCGAAAGAATCAGGACGACACAGGAGTCGCTGCAGCGGACTGGGCCAACGGCTGCGCGGTAAGGCGGTAGCCGGCGCCGCGCACCGTCTCGATCAGCACGCCAGCCGTACCGAGCGCTTCGCGCAGGCGCTTGACGTGCACGTCCACCGTGCGTTCCTCAATGAACACGTGGTCGCCCCACACCTTGTCGAGCAATTGACCTCGGCTGTGAACGCGCTCGGAGTTCTGCATGAAGTAGTGGAGCAGCTTGAACTCGGTCGGCCCCATCTTGAGCGGCTGCCCGTCGAACGTCACACGGTGGGTCGCCGCATCCAACACCAGCAAACCGATCGCCACGACACCACCAGCCATCTCCGGTGAGCGACGGCGCAGCACCGCACGGATCCGGGCGAGCATCTCCTTGGTCGAAAACGGCTTGATGATGTAGTCGTCAGCGCCTGCATCCAGCCCGGCCACGCGGTCGGACTCATCGCCGCGTGCCGTCAGCATCAGGATCGGCACCGACTTGGTGCGTGCATCCTTGCGCCACTTCTTGGCCAGGGCCAAACCGCTTTCCCCCGGCAGCATCCAATCAAGCAGGATGACGTCGGGCAGCTGATCGTCCAGTTCGCGCTGCGCCGTCTCGCTGTCCATGGCCCAGGTTGGCTGGAAACCATTGTGGCGCAGGTTGACGGCAATCAGTTCGGCGATCGGCGGTTCGTCTTCGACGATCAGTACCCTCGGCATGGTTCTCATCGGGCCAACAACTCCAGTTCTTCCATCGTGCCGTGGCGCACATCCGCGCCCATGACGATGTAGATGATGAATTCTGCGATGTTCGTGGCGTGGTCGCCGATGCGCTCGATCGCCTTCGCGAGAGTGAGCAGATCCAGGCTGGCCGAGATGGTGCGGGGATCTTCCATCATGTAGGTGATCAGCTTGCGCACGAAACCGTCGAACTCGCGGTCGAGCGCTGCATCGCCCTTGATGATCGCTACCGCATCCTCGGCGCTCAGCCGCGCAAACGCATCAAGCGCTCGGCGCAACTGGTTGGCGGCCAGATCGGCAGCAATGCGCAGCTCGCCGGAAGGCAGGACACGCGCCTTACCCGAATCAACGATGCGCTTGACCATGCGCGCAATCTTGGCGGCCTCGTCGCCCACCCGCTCGAGATTGGCGTTGGTCTTCGAAATCGCCAGCAGCAGGCGCAGGTCAATCGCGGTCGGCTGACGCCGCGCGATGATCGAAGACAGCTCCCGGTCGATCTCCAACTCCAGGGCGTTGACCCGCTGCTCGGTTTCCTCAACCTGGTCGGCTACTTCCTCGCTGAACTCCGACAAGGCATACATGGCCTGACGAATCTGCATCTCCACCATGCCGCCCAGCTCCAGGACGTGGGCGGACACCTGGTTGAGTTCGTTGTCGAACTGCGTTGAAAGGTGTTTGTCCTGCATGGACGCTGTCTCCTTAGCCGAATCGGCCGGTAATGTAGTCTTCAGTTTCTTTGCGCTTGGGCTTGAAGAACAGTTCCTCGGTCGCCCCGAACTCGATCAGCTCACCCAGGTACATGTAAGCCGTGTAGTCCGACACGCGCGCAGCCTGCTGCATGTTGTGGGTCACGATGGCGATGGTGTAGTCGCGCTTGAGCTCATGCACCAATTCCTCGACCTTGCCGGTGGAAATGGGGTCGAGCGCGGAGGTCGGTTCATCGAGCAGCAGGATGGAAGGCTTGACCGCCACGCTGCGTGCGATGCACAGGCGCTGCTGTTGACCGCCGGAGAGCGACAGGCCGCTCTGGCCCAGCTTGTCCTTGACCTCATTCCAGAGCGCCGCTTTGCTCAGCGCCCATTCGACGCGCTCGTCCATGTCGGCGCGGTTGAGGCTCTCGTAGAGGCGCACGCCAAACGCGATGTTCTCGTAGATCGTCATCGGAAACGGCGTCGGCTTCTGGAACACCATGCCGATGCTGGCACGCAGCAAGTTCACGTCTTCCTGCGGATGCAGGACGTTGCGGCCCTCGAACATGATCTCCCCCACGGCACGCTGTCCGGGATAGAGGCTGTACATGCGGTTGAGCGTGCGCAGCAGCGTGGACTTGCCGCAACCGGAAGGCCCGATGAAGGCAGTCGCCTTGCCTTCGGGAATCGTGAGGTTGATCTTCTTGAGGCCTTGGAAACCGTTGGCGTAGAAAAAATCCAGGTTGCGAACGGCCAGCGCCGCGCGTTCGCTCTCGATGCCTGCAACATTGCCGCGCGGCTGCACTTGGGGGACGGGGGTGGCGATTTCCATGTTTGACTCTTGTGGTTTTTCAACAGGGGCGTGGAACGCCATCAGTGGCCGGCCGCCTTGTCGCGGAAGAAGACACGGGCCACCACGTTGATCAGCAGCACCGTGAGTGTGATCAGCAATGCACCACCCCATGCCAGGCGAATCCAGTTGTCGTACGGACTCATGGCGAACTGGAAGATGACCACCGGCAGGTTGGCCATCGGCTGATCCATGTTGGTGCTGAAGAACTGATTGTTGAGCGCCGTGAACAGCAAGGGCGCCGTTTCACCGCTGACGCGGGCCACAGCCAGCAGCAAGCCAGTGATGACACCGCTCTTGGCGGCGCGCAGGGTGATCATCAGCGACACCTTCCAGCGCGGTGCGCCCAGCGCCGCAGCGGCTTCGCGCAGGCTACCTGGCACCAGACGCAACATGTTCTCGGTAGTGCGCACCACCACCGGAACGGCGATCAGCGACAGGGCCAGGCTGCCGGCGAAACCGGAGAAATGCCCCATCGGCGCCACCAGGATGGCGTAGACGAAAAGGCCCAGCACGATCGAAGGCGCCGACAGCATGATGTCTGTGACGAAGCGCGTGAACTCCGCCACCTTGCTGCCATCGCCGTACTCGGCCAGGTAGATGCCGGCCAGGATGCCAACGGGCGTAGACACCAATACCGTCAGCCCCAGCATCATCAGACTGCCCACGATGGCATTGCGCAGGCCGCCACCTTCCGAACCTGGTGCGGGCGTATCCTTGATGAACAGATTCAGATCGACGGCGCCGAGACCCTTGCTCAGCAGCACGAACAGGATCCAGAGCAGCACGATCAGACCGAGGACCATGGCGGTCATCGACAGCGTGAGGCCAACGGCGTTAGCGGCGCGGCGTTTCTTGTAGAGCGCGTTATCGGATTGCATGGTGTGCCAATCTTGGTAGCGGAACGAACGGGACGAACCCGATCACGTCCCCTTGGCGCGCTCGGCGCGGATGATCATCAGCTTTGCCAGCGCCAACACCACGAAGGTGATGACGAACAGCAGGAAGCCGAGGGCGAACAGCGCATTCAGGTGCAGGTCGGCAGCCTCACCGAACTCGTTAGCGAGCGTGGAGGCAATCGAAGTGCCCGGGGAAAACAGCGAGGTGGGCATCCGGTTGGCATTGCCGATCACGAACGTGACCGCCATGGTCTCGCCCAGCGCGCGCCCCAGACCCAGCATGACGCCACCGATCACACCCTTCTGGGTGTACGGCAGCACCACCTTGCGCACCACCTCCCAGGTGGTGCAACCCAGACCGTAGGCCGACTCGCGCAGGATCGACGGCACGATCTCGAACACGTCGCGCATCACGGCCGCGATGTACGGCAGGATCATGAACGCCAGCACGATGCCGGCCGCCAGAATGCCCATGCCGTTGATCGCGCCGCCAAACAGCGAGCCGACAATCGGCATCCCGCCCAGCACATGCTGCAGCGGTGTCTGCAGGTAGTCCGCAAAGATCGGCGCAAACACGAACAGGCCGAACATGCCGTAGATGATCGAAGGGACAGCAGCCAGCAGCTCGATCGCCGTTCCCAGCGGGCGGCGCAGCCAGACCGGGCAGTTCTCGGTCAGAAACAGCGCAATGCCGAAAGCCAGTGGCACGGCGATCAGCAGCGCGATACCGGCACTCAACACCGTGCCGACGATCGCGATGGCGGCGCCGAATTCTTCATTGACGACGTCCCACTCGACACGCCAGACGAACTGCAAGCCGAACTTCTCGAATATCGGCCAGGCGTTGATGAAAAGCGAAACGATGATGCCCACCAGTGCAACCAGCACCAGGAGCGAAAACAGTTGCGTACCTCGGTGAAACAGGGCGTCCTGCACGCGCTGGCGGCGCGCGACACCCACGCGACTGGCGGACAGTCGCGTCGTGGTTTCTAGAGGGGGCTGATGCGCGTTGTTGAGCGTTGACATTCCCGCACTCATGGGTTCCTCGGTCAGCTTGGATTATCGGTGCGTTGCGATTTCGAACGCGCGCCCGCGCACCACGAGGGTGCCGGGCGCGGCGGCTTCGAAGCGGGATTTACTTGTTCTTGATCTGCGACCAGACCTTGCTGCGAATGTCGTTGGTCAGGCTGTCCGGCAAACCGACGTAGTCCAGTTCGGAAGCCATGGTTTTGCCGTTCTTGAACGCCCAGTCAAAGAACTTCAGAACTTCGGCCGACTGTGCCTTGTCCGACGGCTCCTTGTACATCAGGATGAACGAAGCAGTGGAGATGGGCCACGAGCTGTCACCCTTGGCGTTCACCATCGACACGCCCATACCGGGGGCGCTGAACCAGTCCACGCCGCTCGCGGCTGCCGCGAACGAGGAATCGTCCGGGTTCACGAACTTGCCGGCCTGGTTCTGCACCTGCATGTGCGTCAGGTTGTTTTTCTTGGCGTAGGCGTACTCGACATAGCCGATCGACCCCTTGATACGGCCGACGTTGGCGGCGACGCCCTCGTTGCCCTTGCCACCGACGGACGTCGCGGCAGGCCACTTCACGGCGTTGCCCTTGCCCACTTTGTCGGCCCATTCCTTGCTGACGGCCGACAGGTAGTCGGTCCAGTTGAAGGTCGTGCCCGAGCCGTCGGCGCGGTGCACCACGGTGATGGCCTGGTCAGGCAGTTTCTTGCCCGGGTTCAGGGCGGCGAACTTGGGATCGTTCCACTTGCTGATGGTGCCCATGAACATGTCGGCCAGCACGGGGCCGGTCACGCGCAGCTCGCCCGGCTTGAAGCCTTCCAGGTTCAGCACCGGCACGCTGCCGCCGATGATGGCGGGAAACTGCACCATGCCGTCCTTGTCCAGGTCTTCGCCCTTCACGGGGGCGTCGCTTGCGCCGAACGCCACTGTCTTGGCTCGAATCTGGCGCACGCCACCGGACGAGCCGATCGACTGGTAGTTCAGGCCCACACCGGTAGCAGCCTTGTACGCCTCGGCCCACTTGGCATAGATGGGGTACGGAAAGCTGGCGCCTGCGCCCGTGATGTCGGCGGCAAAGGCGGTGGTGCTGACGACGGCGCCCAGGGCGGTCACGGCCAGCGCTTTCAGGAATGTGCGTTTCATGGCGGAAAAAACCTTTGGTTGGTTGGATTCGACAGAAAGGACTGTATGAAGTCAATGTGACAGTCTTGTGACGTCACAGACTTTTCTGACCAAAGACCGCTGCCACTCAGCAAAGCAACGCAAAAAGTTACATCGAGGTGCGCCACAATCGGCGCCCACGGCACGCAGCGGCCACTTATTCCTTTTTTGATTCATGCACACAGGCAGCCGACTTGCCACCGTGGACCTCGGGTCCAACAGTTTTCGCCTCGAAATCGCTCGCCTTGAGCTGGGCCAGATCCAGCGAATGGAGTACCACAAGGAGACCGTGCGCCAGGGCAATGGCTTGGACGCCGACCGTCGCCTTTCACAGGACGCGATGCAGCGCGGATGGAATTGCCTCGCACGCTTTGCTGAACGACTGGCCGGCTTCAAGGCACACCAGGTGCGCGCCGTCGCCACGCAAACCTTGCGCGAGGCGCGCAACCGCGAGGAATTTCTGAGCGTGGCGCAGCAGATCCTCGGGTTTCCGATCGACGTCATTTCCGGGCGCGAGGAAGCGCGCCTGATCTACCAGGGCGTTGTCCACCTGCTGCCCCAGTCGGACGAGCGCCGGCTGGTGGTGGACATCGGCGGTCGCTCCACCGAAATGATCATCGGCCACGGGTACACCGCCACCAACATGGAGTCCTACCGTGTCGGCAGTGTGGCCTGGTCGATGCGCCATTTTCCGGACGGAATGCTGACCGTCAGGCACTTCGACAACGCGGAAATCGCAGCCAAGGCGGTGTTGGACGAAGCGCTGGATACGCACCGCCGCACCCAATGGGACGCTGCTTATGGGTCGTCCGGCACCGTAGGCGCCGTGGCCAACACGCTGCTCCTGGCGGGCCAGGCGCCCGCCGCCGGGGTGATCACGCGGGAAGGCCTGGACTGGCTGCGCGACAAGCTGATCAAGACGCGCCGAGCGGACGCGATCCGGCTTGAAGGCATCAAGGAAGAACGCCGCCCGATCATTGGCGGTGGTCTGGCGGTGCTGCGCGCGATCTTCGATCTGCTCGACATCGAAACCATGCAGCACGCCCACGGCGCGCTGCGGCACGGTGCGCTGTTCGACATGCTCGACCGTGAGCACGATCAAACAGACGTGCGTGCGAGCTCGGTCGAACGGCTGGCCGCCAAGTTCAACGCCGACGCCCAGCAGGCCGAACGGGTCGGCCGCATCGCGCAGCATCTGCTGCACCAGTTGCTGCCTTCGCTCAAGCCGGCCAAGCGCCAGGCGCTCGAACGTGAACTGGGCTGGGCCGCGCGGCTGCACGAGATCGGTGCACGCATCGCCCACGCCGATTACCACAAGCACGGGGCCTACATTCTCGACAACGCCGACGTGCCAGGCTTCGCCATGCACGAGTTGCACAAGCTCAGCCAGCTGGTGTTGGGGCACCATGGCAAGCTGCGCAAGCTGGAAATGCAGTTCGATGACCGCCTTTTCATGGCGCAGCTGGCGGCGCTGCGGTTGGCGGTGCTGCTGTGCCACGCGCGTCAGGCGCCGGCCTACGAGGCGCTGCATGCCTCCACCGACGCCGAGCCGGTCCATGGCTTCTGTCTGACCATGCCGACTGGCTGGGCCAAGGCGTGGCCGCAGTCTGCGCACCTGCTGCGCGAGGAAGTCGTTGCCTGGCAACGCACGCCCTGGGGCCTGCGCGTGCTGGGGCTGGACGACTGACCGTCAGAGCGAATTTCTATTCGAGTCTGCGCGGAGTCCTACAACCATCTGCGCGGAATGCTTCTTTTTATATAGCATCAATCCAGGTACAAGGCGGCGAGACGTCGGCGCTCGGCGTCGCCCACATGCAGTTCGCGCGCGAGATAGGCTGGCATGCCGCCGTAGTCCTGCTCCACCGCATCCAGCGCAGCGTCAAGGAAGTCTTCCTGCACGCGCCATAGCACGTACAGCACCTCGCGGGGTGCGCGACTTTCATCCAATTCGGGCATGCGGTAATGCTCGTTGGTCAGCAGGTAGTCCTGCATCACCACATCGCGCGGCACGCCCAGCGCCATGAGGATGAGCGCCGCGGCAAAGCCGGTACGGTCTTTGCCTGCGGTGCAATGGAAGACCAGCGGCGCGTCGCTTTCCAGCAGGTGCTCAAAGAGGGTGGCGAACCGCGCGGCGTTGTCGTGCACGAAGGCGCGGTAGGTCTGCTGCATCAGCTCGACCGTCTGCTGCGGGCTCACCACCTGGCCTGCCTCGACCAGTTCCTTCATGCGCTGCACCACCGTCGGTTCGATAGGCAGCGAATACTGCGATACGCCGTTCAGGTCGTACGGCACGGCCGCACGCTCGGTGGTGCCGCGGAAATCGAAAGCGCGGCCGACGCCCAGGCCGCCCAGCGTTCTGGCGTCGTCGGCGGTCAGCGCGCCCAGGTGATCGGATCGGAACAGCTTGCGCCAGCGCACGCTGCGGCCGTCGGCGCCCAGATAGCCGCCGAGGTCGCGAAAATTGCTGGCGCCGGTCAATGGCAGGGCGCGGTCGGGGTGGCGGGGCATGGGCAGATCTCCAGACTTCGGTACTCGGCAAAACCATGAATTGTCGGCCATCAGGTGACAAGCGTGTGGCGCCCCCTGGCGTTGCGCGCTCGTCCTACAGCGGGTGACGTCGCTGCTTCGCACAATTGGCCGATGCGCGTCCAGGGCGCCAGCCGCTTCACGGCGGCATCGCGCCACCGCATTCCATGTCGCCCACTTCATCTCACGTGCCCGAACCAATCCGTTCTCTGGCCACGCTGGCCGCCCCCCGCACCGACGCTAAAGACCCGGGCGTGCTCACGGCGGAATCGGCTTCGGGCGCTGCGCCCGTGCGGCCACCGCTGATGTACGGGTTGGTCAGCGCCGCCGTGGTGGTCGCCGCGCTGTATTTCGGACGCGACATGCTGATGCCGCTGGCGCTGGCGGCGCTGCTCGGCTTCGTGTTGGATCCCATGGTGTCGTGGCTCAAGCGAAGGGGCCTTCCGCGTACCGTGGCGGTGGCGCTCGTGGTGACCGCGGCGGTCGCACTGCTGGCAGGCGCAGGCTGGTTCATCTACGGCCAGATGCGACAGCTGGCCAACAACCTGCCAGCCTACGAGAACAACATCAACCAGAAGGTCCGCACCATCGGCAAGGCTCTGCGCCAGCCAGGCATGCTGGACCGCTACTCGCGTATCGCCGACCGCTTCGAGCGGGAGATCGAAACCCCGGCACCCAAGCCGGCCGCTCGCGCGACGGCGCCGACCCAAGTCGAGATCGTCGGCCAGTCCGAGTCGACCAGCAAGCGCATGCTCGCACTGCTCGACAAGGTCGCCACGCCACTGACCATGGCGGGCATTGTGTTCGTGTTCGTGGTGCTGATCCTGCTGGACAAGGGCGACCTGCGCGACCGTGCGGTGCGCCTGCTGGGCGCCGATCTGCACCGAACCACCGATGCGCTGGGCGACGCCGCCCGGCGCGTCAGCAAATACCTGTCGATGCAGCTGATGGTCAACGCCACGTACGGCATCCCGCTGGCGATCGGCCTGCTGTTCATCGGCATTCCGGGTGCACTGGTCTGGGGACTGCTGGCGGCGGTGCTGCGCTTTGTCCCCTATGTGGGGCCAATGATCGCATCGATCTTTCCGCTGGCACTGGCCTTCGCAGTCGACCCGGGTTGGAGCGTGGTGCTGTGGACGCTGGCGCTGATCATCACGCTGGAGGTCATCAGCAACAACATCGTCGAGCCCTGGTTGTACGGCACCAGCACCGGCATGTCCACGCTGTCACTGATCATGGCCGCGATGTTCTGGACGGCGCTGTGGGGACCGATCGGCTTGATCCTGTCCACTCCGATCACCGTCGTGCTGCTGGTGCTGGGCCACCACCTGCCACAGCTTCAGTTTCTGGAGGTTCTGCTCGGCAGCGAACGGGCGCTGGACGAACCGACCCGCCTGCACCAGCGTCTGCTGGCGGGAGACATCGAAGAAGCCTCCGACCTCGCCATCGAACTGGCGGACGAAAGCTCGCCGCTGGCGTTCTACTACGGGGTCCGCCTGGGCACTTTGCGTCTGGCCTCCAGCGCCCACGGCACCGTAGCCACGGCCGAACACCGCATGCGCGTGCTGTCGGGCATGGAAAGCGTGATCGAGGAGTTGCGCGAGCAGTATCCCCCGCCACCCGATTTACCGACGCGCGTGGCCTGCTTCGGCGGCCGCTGGGCGGTAGACGTGCTGGCCGCTGACATGACGGCGCATGTGTTGGCGTTGTCGGGTGTGGGCGCCAAGGTGGTGCGCGTGGGCACCATGTCGACCGAATACTTTTCCGAGTTGGACCTGAGTGGCGTCGAGGTCGTGTGCCTGAGCTACTTCTCGCCCGATCCCACCACGCTGGCCAAGTTCTTTGTGCGCCGTCTCAAGCGCCGCTGGCCGGACGTCTCCGTCATCCTGGCTGCGTGGCACACGAACCCGGACGGTCCGACTGCCTACCCGATCGAAGAGATCGGCGCCGATGTGCTGGTGACTTCGCTTGATGAGTTGGTGGCGCAGGCACGCAGCCGCCTGTCGACGACCGACGCCCAGCCCTTTGCCGCGGCTCACTTGCCTGAAGAGGAAAACGAGCGCCTCGCCTCGCTCCAAGCCAGCGGGCTGCTCGCGCCGGCGCTGCGCGGACAATTCGACAAGGTCGCCAAGCGCGTGGCCGATGCGTTTGACTGCCCGATGGCCGAGGTGCTCTTGGTCGAGCGCGACGCCGAATTGCTGCACGGCAGCGCCACCACCGTCGGTGGCGATGACGATGAGCCACCCGAGCACGCTGCCGAACGTGCGCTTTCGATGGCAGCGCACGTGGTAGCCTCGGGCCAGCCGCTGATCGTGCCGGATGTGCTGCGTGACGCGCGTTACGCCACGCACCCGGGCCTAAATGAGCGCGGCATCCGCTTCTTTGCCGCCGCGCCCTTGCTCGACGACGCAGGACGCGCCCTGGGCGCCCTGTGCGTCATGGACACCGAGGCGCGCAATCTGAATCACCGCGACATCATGCTGCTGGAGAATCTGGCCGCCGACGTTGTCGCCACCGCCCAGATGGCGCGAGAAGACTGGTCGCAGCAGGCCACCCCCGGGCACCCGTCGGCGCCGACGCGCACCGGCCCTGCCGAACCGGCGCCCGCATAACCGTCAAGCTCGGCAGGAGCCGCCACTCACGCTTCGACGTCCTCGGTATCCACCTCACGCCGCGCCTGCTCCGCATAGCGGTGGCCACTGACGGTGGCGGTATTCACCAGTTCGCCGGCGCGGCGCAGCACTTCGTCGGACAGGCGCAGCGCCGCCGCACCCAGGTCGTCCTGCAGGTGCGCCACCGAACGTGTGCCCGGGATCGCCACGACGTCCTGCCCCTGCTGCAGCACCCAGGCCAGGGCCAATTGCGCAGGGGTGCAGCCCGCTTCCGCCGCCAGCGCGGTGTAGCGCTGCAGCAGCGGCAGATTGCGCGCGAAATGCTCGGCCGAAAAGCGCGGTATGGGGCGGCGGATGTCCTTTTCCGGCAGCGCCTCGACTGCCGCCCAATCCGGCAGCGCACCGGCCAGGTAGCCGCGCCCCAAGGGGCTGAAGGCGACAAAGCTCACGCCCAGTTCGCGGCAGGCCTGCAGCACCGCCAGCTCGGGGTTGCGCGTCCACAGCGAATACTCGGTTTGCAGTGCGGTGATCGGGTGTTCGGCGTGCGCGCGGCGCAGGGTGTCAGCCGACACTTCCGACAGCCCAATGGTGCGAATCTTGCCCGCGCGCACCAAATCGGCCAGCGCGCCCACGCTCTCTTCGATGGGCACCTTCTTATCCCAGCGGTGCAGGTAATAGAGATCGATCACCTCGGTCTTCAAGCGCCGCAGCGAGCCTTCGCAAGTCGCGCGGATGTTCTTGGGAGTGCCGTCGATCACGCGGCCCGCCGCCACCGTGCCATCGCCCGCTTCGCGTGTCAGCCCGCACTTGCTGGCGAGCATGAAGCGTTGGCGGTGCGGGCTCAGCACGCGCCCGACCAGCGTTTCGTTGGCGCCAAACCCGTACAGCGCGGCCGTGTCGAAGTGGGTGACGCCTGCGTCCAGCGCCGCAAGCAGCAGGCGCTCGGCATCTTCAGCGCTGGGCGTGGTGCCGTAGGCGTGGCTAAGGTTCATGCAGCCCAGCGAAATGGGGCTGACCGCGAAGGGGCCGATGTGTCGTAGTTGCATGCTTTGAGCTTACGGCAAAGCCTTCGGACCCGACGCTTGGCGAGTCGAAAGCCCGACACGCGCGCTGGACGACATGTACCGCGCACGTCACATGCGTCACATCTTGGCGCAGTTGCGGAACAGCTGCACCCATGCCCTTCCGAGCTCAGCGCTCTGGCAGCCTTTCATCAGGCGACGCGCCGAAGAAGAACTCGGCCCCGTGGACGCCTGCGCGCGTGGCCGACTCGATGATCTGCCGCCAGGTCTTGCCCTCGCTGCGCAGGTCGTCTGCGCTCGGGCCGACGTCGTTGCCGTAACGCGCCCGCGTGTTGGCGACGATGCGCACCAGCACGTGCGGCGGCGTGGCTTCGCGGTAGCGCAGCTTCAACGTGTCCCGCGCGGCGACTGCCCAGCGCGCCACGTCTTCTTTCGGCACGCCCGCAGCCAACTGCCGGGCCGCGTCGCGCGCCAAGGCGGCGACGGCGGCCTCGTACTGTTGGCGAAGGTCGGATTCGTTCATGCAGAGGTTCACTGGGGCGGCCAGCAGCAGGTCGGGCAACGCCGTCCGGCAGTGTTCAAGCTTATGCTGCCATACACCCTGCAGCAAGGCATCGTCATGCAAACCATCCTCGGCGCCAACGGCCAGATCGCCATCGAGCTGGCGCGCGCGCTGCACCGCCACCACACGCAAGACCTGCGCCTGATCAGCCGCACGCCGCGCAAGGTCAACGCCAGTGACGCCGCCTTCGCTGCCAACCTGATGGACGCCGGGCAGACCCTGGCCGCCGTGCAAGGCAGCGACACCGTGTATTTCACCGCCGGGCTGCCGCCCAACACGCAGCTGTGGGAAACGCAGTTTCCCGTGATGCTGCGCAACGCCCTGGCCGCGGCGCGCGCGGTGGGCGCGCGCTTTGCCTACTTCGACAACACCTACATGTACCCGCAGGACGCGCGCCTGCAGACGGAAAACACGCCCTTCGCCCCGGTCGGCGCCAAGGGCCGCGTGCGCACCGCGACGGCCACGATGGTGCTGGAAGAAATGGCGCGCGGTGAGATCCCGGTGTTGATCGGGCGTGCGCCGGAGTTCTACGGCCCCGGCAAGACGCAAAGCTTCACCAACGCGCTCGTCATCGACCGCATGAAGGCCGGCAAGCGCGCGTGGGTGCCGGCGCGCGCCAACACGCGCCGAACGCTGATCTGGACGCCCGACGCCAGCCGCGCACTGGCGATGCTGGGCAACACGGCCGATGCCTACGGTCAGACCTGGCACCTGCCCTGCGACGACGACCGCCCCACATACGCCAGCTTCGTTGCCCTCGCCGCCAAGGCGTTGGGCTGCGGCGATGCGTACACCGTCGTGCCGCAATGGGTCTTCGCGGCGGCCGGTCTGCTGTCCGGCCCCGCACGAGAGATCCGCGAGCTGCTGCCACGCTACCGGCAGGACAACCTGTTCGATTCCACCCAATTCAAGCGACGCTTTCCATCCTTCGCGGTGACGACATACGCGCAGGGTCTTGATCACATCGCTCATGCGCGGCATGAGCCGCCAAGCTGAACGCGCTGATGCGCTACCGTTTAAATAGCTGGTCGCGCAGACCCCTTCTCGGCTAAAGGCCGATTCTTTCAAATATCACGCGAAAGCCAGCGCAGCAGGGTCGCGACAGCGTTGCGGCCCCACTCGGCTGGCTTGGCAGCCTCAGGCTGCCGCTCAGGCCGCGTTCAGCTGCTTCTCCAGCTTGTCCAGCACCTGGTAGCAAGGCAGCACCTGCGCCACGCTGGCGTTGGGCTCGCGGCCTTCGCGGATGGCGGCGAAGAACTCGCGGTCTTGCAGCTCGATGCCGTTCATCGACACATCCACCTTGCTCACGTCGATCTGCTCGTCCTTGCCGGTGAACAGGTCGTCGTAGCGCGCCAGGTAGGTGCCGGTGTCGCCGATGTAGCGGAAGAAGGTGCCGAGCGGCCCATCGTTGTTGAACGACAGGCTGAGCGTGCAGATGGCGCCGCTGGCCGCCTTCAGCTGAATGCTCATGTCCATCGCAATGCCCAGGTCCTTGTGGATCGGGCCCTGGATGGCGTTGGCCTGCACGATGGGGCTGCCCGCCTGGTAGGCGAACAGGTCAACCGTGTGCGCGGCGTGGTGCCACAGCAGGTGGTCGGTCCAGCTGCGCGCCTGGCCCAGCGCGTTCATGTTGGTGCGGCGGAAGAAGTAGGTCTGCACATCCATCTGCTGGATGTTGAACTCGCCCGCGGCGATTTTCTGGTGCACCCACTGGTGGCTGGGGTTGAAGCGGCGCGTGTGGCCGCACATGGCGACCAGGCCGGTCTGCTTGGCCAGGTCGACCACGGCTTGCGCATCCTTCAGCGAATCGGCCAGGGGGATCTCTACCTGCACGTGCTTGCCGGCCTTCAGCGCCTGAAGGCTTTGCTCGGCGTGCATCTGCGTGGGCGTGCACAGGATGACCGCGTCGACTTCGGGCAGCGCCAGACTCTCGGCCAAGTCGGTCGTGACGTGCGGTATGCCGTACTTGGTGGCGACTTCCCGCGTCTTGTCCAATTCTCGACCGACCACCGACACGACTTCCACGCCGTCGATGTTCTGGATGCCGTCCAGGTGCTTGATGCCGAAGGCGCCGGCGCCCGCCAGCGCGACCTTGATCGGTTTGCTCATGTGATGTACTCCTGTTTGAATAGCTGCCTGCGCAGATTCAGTCTGCCCTACAGCGTGTTTTCAAGGATAAGGTGGCCCACGGCGGTGTTCGACGCAGGCACGTGGAAGAAGCGGTGCACCAGCTTGGGCGGCTTGCCACCGGCCACGTCGGCCATGGCGCCGCGGGCGATCAGCCACATCACCAGCTCGATGCCCTCGCTGCCCGCTTCGCGCACATACTCGATGTGCGACACCTTGGCCAGCTCGGCCGGCTCGGCGATCAGGCGGTCCAGGAAGCGGTTGTCCCAGTCCTTGTTGATCAGGCCGGCGCGCGGGCCTTGCAGCTGGTGGCTCATGCCGCCCGTGCCCCAGATCTGCACGTTCAGCGGCTGGTCGTAGCTCTCGATCGCGCGGCGGATCGCCTGACCCAGCGCAAAGCAGCGCTGGCCCGATGGCACCGGGTACTGCACCACGTTGACGTGAAAGGGGATGACCTGAACCGGCCAGGCGTCCGGGCTGCCGAACATCAGGTTCATCGGCACCGTCAGGCCGTGGTCGACCTTCAGGTCGTTGACGATGGTCAGATCAAAGTCCTGCTGGATCACCGACTGCGCGATGTGGCTGGCCAACTCCGGGTGGCCCTTCACCTTGGGCACCGGGCGCGGGCCGTAGCCTTCGTCCGCGGGCTCGAACTCGGCCGCCGTGCCGATGGCGAACGTCGGAATC
The DNA here is from genome assembly GCF_008017535.1 of Ottowia flava. Taxonomy (GTDB): domain Bacteria; phylum Pseudomonadota; class Gammaproteobacteria; order Burkholderiales; family Burkholderiaceae_C; genus Ottowia; species Ottowia flava. The sequence continues at coordinate 342,798 of NZ_VRUA01000003.1, read as the reverse complement.
ACGCCCAGGTCGAAGCTGGTGGCGTGGTCGTTGTACACCAGGAAAACGACGTCGGGGCGGTTGTCCTTCATCCACTGTTTGGAGGGTTCGAAGCCCTTGAACAGCGGCACCCAGTAGGGCTCCTCCGTCTTGCCCATATCGATCGCCGCGCCAATCGCCGGCACGTGCGACGAATACACCGACGCGGTGATGCGTGCGTGCCCTTGCGCTGCGGTTTTAGGAGCTGCCTGCGCAGACTCCACCTTGGCTGCCAGTTGCTTTTGCGCAGTTTCCTCCTGCCAGGCCTTCCACGCTGCCGTCTGGCTGGCCGGGCCTTGGGCGTCACCGCCCTCGCCCACCACGCGGTTGCCTTCCGGGCTGCGGCCACCGGCGATCATCATGTCGCGGTACTGCTGCTCGGACATGCCGGTCATGCTACCCGCCATCTGCTGGAACGACAGCCCGTCGGTCGCGCCCAGCTTGGCCAGGAAGTAGATGTTGCCCCCGGTGCGCATGGCCCAGTTCAGGTCGCGCGCCCGCACAGCCGCTTTCTGCTCGTCGGTCATCGGCCACTCGGCCAGGTAGGCGTCTTCGTCGGCCTTGAAGCGCTCGCGGTTCTCGGCCTTCATCAGGCTCATGCAGAACTGGTTGAGCCAGTAGCCCTTGCGGCTCTGGTCGGCGTCGAAAATGGTGGTGCCCGGAACGTCCAGGTAGGGTTTTTCCAGTGCCATGGTTTCTCCTCTGTGTTGCCTCGATGAAGGCCGACGCCAGGGCGCCGACCGGTCGCGCCGTCAAGCCTCTTCGGGCCAGTACAGACGCATGGGGTTGTCCACCAGCAGCTTGCGTTGCAGCTCGGCGGTAGGCGCGATGTGCGGAATGAAGTCCACCAGCAGGCCATCGTCCGGCATGTGGTCCTTCAGGTTGGGGTGCGGCCAGTCGGTGCCCCACAGCACGCGGTCGGGGAAGGTTTCGACGATGCGGCGGGCAAACGGGATGACGTCGCGGTAGGCGTTCTGTTCGCCGTTCAGTGCCTTCGGCCCGGTGACGGACAGGCGCTCGGGGCAGCTGACCTTGCTCCAGACGTTGGGGTGTTCGCGCATGAACTTGACGAACAGCTCGAACTCCGGGCCGTCCACCGGCTGCGTCACATCGGGGCGGCCCATGTGGTCGACCACGATGGTCGTCGGCAAGGCGGTGAAGAAGTCCCACAGCTCGGGCAGGTCCACCGCTTCAAAGTAGATGACGACGTGCCAGCCGAGCTTGGCGATGCGACCGGCGATTTCCATCAGCTCGTCGCGCGGCGTGAAGTCGACCAGGCGCTTGACGAAGTTGAAGCGCACGCCGCGCACGCCGGCGTCGTGCAGGGCTTGCAGTTCGCTGTCGGTGATGGTGCGCTTGACGGTCGCCACACCCCGCGCGCGGCCGTTGCTGGAAACGCACGCATCGACCATGGCGCGGTTGTCGGCGCCATGGCAGGTGGCCTGCACCACGACGTTGCGGGCAAAGCCCAGGTGGTCGCGCAGGGCGAACAGCTGCGCCTTGCTGGCGTCGCAGGGCGTGTACTTGCGCTCAGGCGCGTAGGGGAATTCGGCACCGGGGCCGAACACGTGGCAATGCGCGTCGACGGCGCCAGCGGGCAGCTGGAAGGTGGGCCTGCTCGGGCCTTCGTACCAGTCCAGCCAGCCGGCGGTCTTGGTGAAGTCACCCGTGGTGGGTTGGCTCATGTCGGCTCCTTCAGTCGATGTACTTCAGGCCGGCCTTGGCCAGGCCTTCGCGCATCTTGTAGTAGTCCAGCCCCAGCGTGCCGGACGCGAATTCGGCGCGCTTGGCGCCTTCGTTGGCTTCGCGCGCGGCAGCGGCTTCGAGCGTCTTGGCGGCCAGCGCGCGCGGCACGCAGACCACGCCGTCGTCATCGGCCACGATGACGTCGCCCGGGTGCACGATCTGCCCGGCGCAGACCACCGGGATGTTGACCGAGCCCAGCGTCGCCTTGATCGTGCCCTTGGCGCTGATGGCCTTGCTCCAGACCGGGAAGTGGATCTCGTCGGCCAGCATGCGCACGTCGCGCACGCCGGCGTCGATGATCAGCGCGCGCGCGCCGCGCGCCTTGAAGCTGGTGGCCAGCAGGTCGCCAAAGTAGCCGTCGGTGCAGTCGGCGGTGACGCCAGCCACGACAATGTCGCCGGGGCGGATCTGCTCGGCCACGACGTGCATCATCCAGTTGTCCCCCGGCTGCAGCAGCACCGTGACGGCGGTGCCGCTGACCTTCTGGCCGGCTTGGATGGGCCGCATGTAGGGTTTGAGCAGGCCGACGCGGCCCATCGCTTCGTGCACGGTGGCGCTGCCAAGTTCGGCCAGCGCGTCGGCGGTCTTCGCGTCGGTGCGCTCGATGTTGCGGTAAACGACACCCAGTTCGTACATGTTCAAGTCTCCAATATGCTTCAAAAACAGGAGCTGGTCGCGCAGGTGGCTGTAAGGCTAGAGGCCGATTTCATTCGGAAAACGGCAAGCCCTGCCTCCACACCCTGCGCCCTGCGCCCTGCGCCCTGCGCCCTGCGCTCACTGGCCCTTGGCCTTCAGCGCCGCGTCCAGGCGCGGGTAGACGCGGCGTGCGTTGCCTTCGTAGACCTTGTAGCGCTCTTCGTCGCTCAGGTTGGCGGTGGCCTGCACGTAGCGCTTGGTGTCGTCGTAGTAGTGGCCCGTCTCCGGGTCGATGCCACGCACGGCGCCGATCATCTCGCTGGCAAACAGGATGTTGTCGACCGGGATCACCTTGGTCAGCAGGTCGATGCCCGGCTGGTGGTAGACGCAGGTGTCAAAGAAGATGTTGTGCAGCAGGTGGTCTTGCAGCAGCGGCTTCTTCATCTCCTGCGCCAGGCCGCGGAAGCGCCCCCAGTGGTAGGGCACCGCGCCACCGCCGTGCGGGATGACGAACTTCAACGTCGGGAAATCCTTGAACAAGTCGCCCTGCAGGCATTGCATGAAAGCCGTGGTGTCGGCGTTCAGGTAGTGCGCGCCGGTGGTGTGAAAGCAGGCGTTGCAGCTGGTGCTGACGTGCACCATGGCGGGGATGTCGTACTCGACCATCTTCTCGTAGATGGGGTACCAGATGCGGTCCGTGAGCGGCGGGCTGGTCCAGTGGCCGCCGGACGGATCGGGGTTCAGGTTGATGCCGACGAAACCGTAGTCCTTGACACACTTTTCCAGCTCGGGGATGCAGGTGGCCGGGTCCACGCCGGGCGACTGCGGCAGCATGGCCGCGCCGATGAAGTGGTCAGGGAACAGCTGGCTGACGCGGTAGCACAGCTCGTTGCAGATCGCGGCCCAGGTGCTGGACACATTGAAGTCGCCGATGTGGTGCGCCATGAAGCTGGCGCGCGGGCTGAAGATGGTCAGGTCGGACCCGCGTTCCTTCATCAGCTTGAGCTGGTTGGTCTCGATCGATTCGCGCAGCTCGTCGTCGCTGATCTTCAGGTCGGCTACCTTGGGCATGGCGGCCGGGTCCTTGATGCCGGCGATCTGCTGGTTGCGCCAGTTCTCCAGCGCCTTGGGCGCGGTGGTGTAGTGGCCGTGGCAATCGATGATCATGGGGTCTCCTGCAAGATAAGAAATTGGCAGAGCGCGCCCACGGCGCGCTTGTGCCAGATCAATGGGTGCCCGAAGGCGCCGCCAAAACGGGTTGGCCGGGGTCGGGGGCGCAGCGGTCCTTGATCAGCAGCGCGGCCGCCGCGATCAGCCCCGGTACACCCACGAGGATAAAGACCTCGGGCAGCGGCAGGTGGCGGCGCGCCAGCTCGGCCACCAGAAAAGACCCGGCGATGCCGCCAAAGCGGCCGATGCCCAGCGTCCACGCCACGCCGGTGGCGCGCCCGGCCGTCGGGTAGTAGGCGGCCGCCAGCGCCTGCATGGACGACTGCGCGGCGTTCATCAACAGCCCGGCGAAGAACACCGCAGCGGCCAACACCAGCGGCGGCGAGCCGACCACCTGGCCGATCAGACCCACCGCCAGGCAGGTGAGGAAATAGCCGGCGGCGATGATGCGGTTGGCGTTGAAGCGGTCCATCAGGTAGCCGAAGAAGATGGCACCGATGCCGCCCAACTGGAACAGCGCCGCAATGATCGATGCCTGCGATGCCTCGATACCGGCTTCCTTGAAGAGCACCGGCATCCAGTTGACCAGGCCGTAGACGATGACCAGGCCCATGAAGTAGGCCAGCCACAGCATCACCGTGCCCACGACGTAGCGGCGCGACAGAATCAGGCCGAGCCCGGTCTTGCCTTGCTCGGAGGGCGCCAACGCGCCCTTGACCTCGCCCATGACAAAAGCCCTGGCCCGCGCCGCGTCGGCCGAGATGCGTGTCAGCACCTTGCGGATGCGCTCCACCGGCGCGCCGCGCACGACCATGAAGCGCACCGATTCGGGCATGACGAACAGCATCACCACCACCAGCAGCAAGGGCACGATGCCGCCCAGGATCAACAGGCTGCGCCAGCCGTAGTGCGGGATCAACCAGGCCGCAAAGAAGCCGCCGAAGGCCGAGCCGATCGGGAAGCCGCAGAACATGCTGTTGGTGATGAACGAGCGCTTGCTGTCCGGGCAGTACTCGTTCATCAGCGTGACAGCATTGGGCATGGCCGCGCCCAGGCCCAGACCGGTGATGAAGCGGTAAATCTCCAGCTCGGTCAGGTTGGTGGCGGTGGCCGACACCAGCGACGCCACGCCCATCAGCGTGACCGCGCCGATCAGCAGCCATTTGCGGCCGAAGCGGTCGGCCAGCGGGCCGGCGCCCAAGGCACCAAAGGCCAGGCCAAACAGCGCGGCGCTGAGCACCGGCGCCAGCGCGGGCTTGTCGATGCCCCATTCGCTGATCAGCGAAGGCGCGATGAAGCCGATGGCCGCGGTGTCAAACCCGTCCATCAGCACGATCAGAAAGCTCAGCACGAAGATGCCCCACTGGTAGGGCGAAAACCGGTGCTCGTTGAGAAATTGCTGGACGTCGACGACGTCGGTGGCCGGGTGGGCGGGTGCGCTCAAGGTCTGTCTCCGAATTGCGAGGCTCATGGCAGCGCCGACTTGCACCGCGGGATTCCCTTCTCGCTCCGGGCGCATGCCGCGCCCTTTCTTCTTCTCGTCTCGGCTTGTAGAACCTGACCCGATTGTCCGGACGCCGGCGTGATGTGCCAGCCATCGGCCGGACTAGCAGCTATATCATTCAGGTATAGCTCAAATACAGCTATTCAAAACATGGATTTGCGCCAGATCGAGTACTTTGTCCGCGTGGCGGAACTCGGCAGCTTCACCCGGGCCGCCGCCGCGCTGGGCGTGGCGCAGCCGGCGCTGAGCCGGCAGATCCGGCTGCTGGAGGTGGAGCTGCGCCAGAACCTGCTCAAGCGCCACGGCCGCGGCGCCCAGCCGACGGAGGCTGGCCAACTGCTGCTGGAGCACGGGCGCGGCATCCTGCACCAGGTCGCCCACGCCCACGACGAGTTGGCGCGCCTGCGCGGCGGCCTGTCGGGTCGCGTGGCGCTCGGCCTGCCGCCGAGCGTGGCGCGCGTGCTGGCGGTTCCGCTGATGCAGGCGTTCCGCGCCGAGCTGCCGCAGGCGCGGCTGGCGATCAGCGAGGCCCTGTCCACCGGCATGGTCGAAAGCCTGGTCGCCGGTCGACTGGATGTGGCGGTGCTCTACAACGCCACACCGCTGGCCGAAGTGGAAATCACCCCTCTGTGCAGTGAGGAACTGCTGCTGGTCGAGCGCGCCACAGGCCCGGCGGCGCCTGCCGACCCCGACACGGACTACGCCACGCTGGGCGAGCTGAGTCGCCTGCCGCTGGTCATCCCCAGCCGGCCCAATGCGATCCGCATGCACGTGGAAACCACGCTGGCCGCCGTCGGCCTGCAGCCGGACGTGGCGATGGAGGTGGACGGCGTCCCGGCGATCCTCGACCTGGTCGCGGGCGGCGCCGGCTGCGCGGTGCTCTCTCGTCACGCCGTGGAGAGTGCGCCACGCCCGGACGCCTTCACGCTGCGCCGCATCCGCACGCCACGCGCGCTGGCGCTGGAAATTCCGCTGTTCACCGCCGTCAGCGCCCGCCGTCCCGCCACGCGCACGCAACAGGCGCTGCTGGCCCTGGTGCACGCGCAAGCCCGTGCGCACCTGCACAGAGCCTGAAAATACTATCGAAATGCTAGCTGCCCGCGCAATTCTGGCTTGCGCTGGCACGGCATTTTCCTATGTTTTCAGTCAAGGGAAAGCACCCCGGCTGCCTCTCCTGATGGATGGGCAGGCAGCCAACCGGCGGCAGACCCCCCGGCAGCATCAACCAGACGATGAGCGCGGCACCCAGGCCCGTACCGCCCCATGTTTCGCCCTATCGCCATCATTGTTGTTGACAATGAGAATGACTCGCATTTAATATAGCGACATTGCGATTCACCCTGCCTCAGGGCTGCTGTTCGACCATGATTGTCTGTGTCTGCAACCGAGTCTCCGACCGCGAAATCACGCGCCAGGCGCACGCCGGAATGAGCTTTGACGACATCCAGCTTGAGCTGGGTGTGGCGACTTGCTGCGGCCGCTGCGAAGGCTGCGCGCGTGAACTGGTCGAACAATGCAGCGCCAGCCACCCCGTGGCCGCGCTGCACCTGCAAACACCGGCTGCGCCCGGCGTAGTGGCGGGAGTCTGAGCCCCATGGGCGCCAGCGCCTGGTGGGCCGCCTGCGTGGCGCTTGCCCTGGTGACGGGCGCCACCTGGTGGGTGCTTCGGCGCTGAGTCGCGCCCTCTTTTTCTGCCTTTTTCCTGACACCTGTCACAGCCTGCCGCCCGGCGGGCCCCGGTTGCCTGTTTTCGCCCACAATGTCCGCCTCCGTGCCCGCCCCTTCCCCAACCGTGCCGCACATCAGCCGCAACGCCGCCATCGTGGGCAGTGTCGTGCTGATGCACGGCATCGGCCTGTGGGCGCTGAACAACGGCCTGCTGCAGCGCGCCGTGGAAGTGGTGGTGCCTGCCGAAATCCTGGCCGAGTTCATCGCGCCGCCACCGCCGCCTGCCGCGCCGCCCGCGCCTGCACCGGTGGTCCAGCCGCCACCGCCTGAGCCGGTCAAGCCGCGCGTCGCGCCCGCTCCGGCCCCGCGGCCCAAACCCGCGCCGCGCCCGGCGCCCGCCCCCAAGCCGCTAACGGTGCAGGAGGCCGCGCCCACCGCCCCGGCCATGGAAGCCGCGCCACCGGCCCCCGCACCCGTGCCGGCGCCGCCGTCTCCCCCACCGCCGGCCCCGCCCGCGCCACCGGCGCCGGCGCCTGAAGTGGTGGTGCAGCCGTCGACCAACGCCGCCCACCTGAACAACCCGCGCCCGCCCTACCCGGCGATGAGCAAGCGGCTGGGCGAAACCGGCCGCGTGATCGTGCGTGTGCTGATCGGCCCGGACGGCCGCGCGCAGGAAGCGCGCATTCAGCGCTCCAGCGGTTTCGACCGGCTCGATCAGGTCGCCCTGGAAACCGCCCGCGACCGCTGGCGCTACCGGCCCGGCACGCGCAATGGCGTGCCCGAGGCGATGTGGTTCAACGTGCCGATCAATTTCGAGCTGACCGACTGAGCGGCGCCGCATTCAAGAGTTTGACGTTTTGGAGTGAGTGAGATGAATTCGCAATTTGGATTGACGCACGTCTGGGCCCAGGGCGACTGGGTGACGCGCAGCGTGTTTGCGGCCTTGGTGCTGATGTCGCTGGCCTCGTGGGTGGTGATCCTGATCAAGGCGCTGGACGTGATGCGCGCCAAGCGTCAGGCCGCCCGCGTCGAGAGCTTCTGGCACTCGGCCGACATGGCCGAAGGGCTGAACAAGCTGGGCGACGCCGACCGCAACCCGTTCCGCGAACTGGCGGTGGAAGGCCGCGAAGCCGCCGCCCACCACCGCGCCACCAAGGCGCAGCTGCACGACAGCCTGGACGCCAGCGACTGGATCTCGCGCGCCCTGCGCAACAGCATCGACAACGCCACCGGCCGCCTGCAGGCGGGCCTGGCGATCCTGGCCTCGGTCGGCTCCACCGCGCCTTTCGTCGGGCTGTTCGGCACCGTCTGGGGCATCTACCACGCGCTGATGAGCATCGGCCAGGCCGGCCAGGCCAGCATCGACCAGGTGGCCGGCCCGATCGGCGAGGCGCTGATCATGACCGCGCTGGGCCTGGCGGTGGCCATCCCCGCGGTGCTCGGCTACAACGCGCTGGTGCGCGGCAACAAGCACATCCTGGCCAAGCTGGGCCGCTTCGCGCACGACCTGCACGCCTACTACGTCACCGGTGCCCGCGTGACCGCCAGCCAGGCGGACGCCCGCGTGGTGCCGATGAAGAAAGCCTGATCGGAGCACACACCATGGCCGGATTCATCGCCGACGAGCACGACGAGGTGATGAGCGAGATCAACATGGTCCCGTTCATCGACGTGATGCTCGTGCTGCTCATCATCTTCATCATCACCGTGCCGGTGATGAAGCACGCGGTCAACGTCGAGCTGCCGCGCGCCAGCAACGAGAAGGAGCTGATCAAGCCCGAAACCGTCAACCTGACGGTGCAGGCCGACGGCAGCTACGCGCTGGGCGACGAAAAGATCGCCGACGACCAGCTGGCCCCGCGCCTGCAGGCCGAAGCCGCCAAGCAGCCGCAGCCCGACCTGCACATCCGCGGCGACCGCGACGTGCGCTACGAGCGCGTGGCGCAAGCCATGGCCGCCGCACAGCAGGCCGGCCTGAAGAAGATCGGCTTCGTGACCGAGCCCAAAACGGCGCCCTGACCCCGGAGACCCCTCATGAGCCTCTCGTCCGCACCCGTGTCGACCACCACCTTGCGCATGCCCCGCCCTGCCGCGCGTGCGCAGCCCGAAGCGGCGCCCGCCGCCGCGCCCATGCCCAGCGACCAGCTGCTGCAGGGCCGCAAGGCGATCGAGATCAGCCACAACGGCTCGGTCTACCGCCTGCAGGCCACCAAGCTCGGCAAGCTGATCCTGACCAAATAAACGCCGCATCGGGCCGCGCCAGCCGCCCGACCGCCGCACCCTTTCATCGTGGGAGGCGCCCCGTAGGCGCCATTGACAGAGCCAGCCAGGTTTGCCCAGCCAACTCTCTTTTCCTCGAATGGCGCCATCGCCCGGCGCTTTGTAAAGAAATCTGGCGCTAGCCCTACAGCCCCCTGCGCAGGCAGCTACGCTTAATATAGCGCCCTCGCCGCTTGTCCGCAGGCTGTTCAACGCCCCTCAAGTCGCCCAGATGCGCGGCACTACGTCCGGCAACCCCCACAGCACCTCACGCCACGCCCCCCGCACGCGCCGCAGCGCGGCCACCGCGGGCTCCACCACCGGCGCCGCCACGCGCGCCACCAGCACCCGCGGCTCGGGGCTGGTCACCCCGCCGTCCCAGGCTGCCTGTGCCGTCGGCTCACCCAGGGCAGCGCGGGCCGCGTCGAGCGCCTGTTCACGCCGCGTACGGTCCAGCGGCGCGCCGGCCACGAAGAACACGCTCGCCAGACAGCGGTGCCCGCCCAGGCCCAGCGGACTCTCCAGCAGCCGCTGATCGCTGGCGGCAATCTTGCCGCGCTCCAGCCACCCCCCCGGCACCTCGATGTGCTGCAGCAGGCTGCCCGCGGCAAACGGCTGGTCGGCGAGAGGCAGGCCCAGCGCCGTGATGTCCCACCCCATCAGCTCGCCGCCCGGCGCCACGTCCAGAGTCAGGTGGTTCTCGGCCTGGCAACCGCTGTAGCAAATCGCCTCCTGCGGCAGCCATTCAAGCCTGCCTCCGCCGGCCACCTGCAGCGCCGCGCGCTGCACGCCAGCCTCGCCTTCGCTGCGGTAAAACCGCGTCGCGCCCGGCGTGGTCACGAGGCCATGCGCGCCCTCGCCCACGCTCACCCGTATGTCCAGCACGTCGCCGCCCACGATGCCACCGGGCGGGTGCACCAGCACGTTGTGGCACACCGCATCGCCCTCGGGGTACAGGCTTTGCAGGACGCGCAGCGGGCCGCTGTGCCGGTGCCGCGCGACGCAGCGGCCGTGCTCGGCGCGGTAGTCGATGTGCAGGTCGGCGTGCCAGGTCATGCGGCGATTATCGGTGGCAGGCCGCCGTCCGCGACACCCGCACCGTTTCGCACAAAAAAACACTGCCCGCGCTGGACAGGCCAGCGCGGGCAGCTATGGTTTTGGAAGCGATCCGCGCGCCTGCGCGGACCAGCGCTTCAGTAAGTCTCCAGGTGCAGCCGCCCTTCCTTCTTCAGGCGCGGGCCGATGTCGTCCCAGTTCAGGCCTGCGCCCTGCGCCACGTCGCGCAGGGCCAGCACGACGCCCTCTTCCATGCTTTTGAGGCCGCAGACGTAGAAGTGGCTGTTGGCGTCCTGCAGCAGGCCAGCCAGATCGGCGGCGCGTTCGCGCATAAGGTCCTGCACGTACTTCTTGGGCGCGCCCTGCGTACGGCTGAAGGCGAAGTTGATGTCGATGAAGTCCTTGGGCAGGCCGAGCAGCGGGCCGAAGTACGGCAGCTCTTCCTTGGTGCGGGCGCCGAAGAACAGCATCAGCTTGCCGCCCTCGAACTTGCCCGACTTGCGCAGACGCCGGCGCCACTCGGTCATGGCGCGCATGGGCGCCGAGCCGGTGCCGGTGCAGATCATGACGATGTGGCTGCGCGGGTGGTTGGGCATCAGGAAGCTGGTACCGAACGGGCCGGTGACCTGCACTTTGTCGCCCACCTTCAGATCGCACATGTAGTTGCTGGCGACGCCGCGCACGGGCTTGCCGTCGTAGTCTTCCAGCACGCGCTTGATGGTCAGGCTGATGTTGTTGTAGCCGGGCCGTTCGCCGTTGCGCGGGCTGGCGATGCTGTACTGGCGCGGGTGGTGCGGCTTGCCGCGCTCGTCCACGCCGGGCGGGATGATGCCGATGGACTGCCCTTCCAGCACCGGAAACGGCATGCTGCCGAAGTCCAGCATGATGTGGTGGGTGTCGTACTGGGTGCCGACTTCGGTCACACGCACCGTGCCCACCACGGTGGCGGTGACGAATTTTTCGGCCGCCTTGGGGCCGTACAGGTTGGCGAAGGCGGCGGCGGCCGACCAGGGCGGGATGGTGGCGCCGTAGGCGGCCGAGTTGAAGGGCGCTTCGCCCGTCGGGTCGGCGGCCGGTGCAGCCTGCGCTTGCGGCTGCAGGTCGGCCGCGGCGTCGGACGCGCCATCGGCCACGCCGAGCGCGGCCAGCTCTTCCGGGGTTTTCTCCGGCGGCAGCTCTTCCCAGCTGAACTGTTCTTCCAGCGTGTAGGGCTGGGCCTTGGGCACCAGGCGCCAGTTGTCGATGCTGCCGGTGGGGCATGGCGAGATGCAGGCCATGCAGAAGTTGCACTTGCTGGCGTCGACCACGTAGTTGTTGCTGTCGTGCGTGACCGCCAGTTGTGGGCAGACGGATTCGCAGGTGTTGCAGCGGATGCAGATCTCGGGGTCGATCAGGTGCTGCTTGAGGATGGCGGTGTCGGCTGTGGCGGTGTCGCTCATCGTGGTCTCCGCGGGAATCTGAGAATTGACAAGGTCAGTATGCAACAAGGCCACGGCGACGGGGCGCCGCGCGTGGCCTTGCCAGGCTGCTGGGCCGCCGCCGGGGCGGCGGCTGCGCCGTGCGATCAGTTGAAGCGCACGTACTCGTAGTCCACCGGCTGGCGGTTGATGCCCATGACCGGCGGTGCGATCCAGTTGGCGAACTGGCCGGGCTCAACCACGCGGCCCATCAGGCTGGCGACGAAGGCGAAGTCTTCCGGGCTGGGCAGCCACTCGTCCTTCTTGGCGGCCCATTCGGCGTCGTTCACGATGCGGCCTTCGGGCGACATGCGGATGCCGGCCAGCGCGCCGATCTGGCGGTTGAACGCCTTGTGCGGCACGGTGAGGCGGGTGGGGATGCCGGCTTTTTCCAGCACCTTGTTCCAGCGGCCGACGCCGGCGACGGAGTCCTTGATGAAGTCGTCGCGCAGCACTTCATTCAGCGCGTTGAGCATCGGCACTTCCTTCTCGACCAGCTGGCCGTTCTGCACTTCCAGCACCTTGTAGGTCTGGCCCTTGAGCAGGTGGTCGTCGTCGCGCTTGCCTTCTTCGTAGCGGCCCTTCAGGCCCGAGCTGTAGAAGATGGCGGCGTTGCTGGACTGGTCCGCGCCGAACAGGTCGATCGTCACCGAGTAGTGGAAGTTCAGGTAGCGCTGGATGGTACCCAGGTCGATCGCGCCGGCGGCACGGATCTTCTGCGGGTCGTCGGTCTTCAGCTCGTTCATCAGCTGCGCGGTGCGCTGGATCACGCGCGACACGCCGGATTCGCCGACAAACATGTGGTGCGCCTCTTCGGTCAGCATGAACTTGGTGGTGCGCGCCAGCGGGTCGAAGGCACTTTCAGCCAAGGCCGACAGCTGGAACTTGCCGTCGCGGTCGGTGAAGTAGGTGAACATGAAGAAGGCCAGCCAGTCCGGCGTCTTCTCGTTGAAAGCGCCCAGGATGCGGGGGTTGTCCTGGTCACCCGACTGGCGCTGCAGCAGGGCTTCGGCTTCTTCACGGCCGTCGCGGCCGAAGTGCTTGTGCAGCAGGTAGACCATGGCCCACAGGTGGCGGCCTTCTTCGACGTTGACCTGGAACAGGTTGCGCAGGTCGTACTGGCTCGGGCAGGTCAGGCCGAGGTGGCGCTGCTGCTCGACCGACGCCGGCTCGGTGTCGCCCTGCGTCACGATGATGCGGCGCAGGTTGGCGCGGTGCTCGCCCGGCACGTCCTGCCAGGCCTTTTCGCCCAGGTGGTCACCGAAGTGGATCTTGCGTTCGGCGTCGCCCGGGTTCAGGAAGATGCCCCAGCGGTAGTCGCGCATCTTGACGTGGCCAAACTGCGCCCAGCCGTTCGGGTCCACGCTGACGGCGGTGCGCAGGTAGACATCGAAGTTGGTCGAGCCTTCGGGGCCCACGTCGTCCCACCAGTTGATGAAGTTCGGCTGCCAGCTTTCCAGCGCGCGCTGCAGCGTGCGGTCGTCCGACAGGTTGACGTTGTTGGGGATCTTCTGGCTGTAATCGATGCTGCTCATGGGAGTCTCCTGAAGGATGGAAGCGATGAACGAATACTATGAATTCAGTAGCTGTCTGCGTAGGTGGTTGTAGCGCTGGCAGCCGATTTCCTTACCAATAGCGGCGCAGCGCCATCACACGCGGTTCATGTCGAACTGGGCCTTGTCGCCCTTGCCGTAAACCTTCAGCGCGCCCTTCTCGCCCACAGCGTTGGGGCGCTGGAAGATCCAGTTCTGCCAGGCCGAGAGGCGCCCGAAGATGCGGGTGAACATGTTCTCTTGCTGGGCAAAGCGCAGGTTGGCTTCCAGGCCCGTGAGCGCGTCGGGGCTCATGGCGGCGCGCTCTTCCAGGGCGATGCGGATCTCGTCGTTCCAGTCGATGTCGTCCAGCGCGGCGGTGATCAGGCCCAGTTTTTCGGCCGCTTCGCCGTCCAGCTTCTGGCCGATCGCGGCCTTGGCGGCAGACAGCGGTGCGTCTTCTTCGTAGAAGCGGCGCGCCAGGCGCGACTGGCCGTTGACCATGGGGTAGGTGCCGAAGTTGAGTTCGTTCAATTCCAGCGTCGGGGCCTTGGCCGGCTCGTCGGGCAGGATCAGCATGTAGGCGCGGTCGGCGCAGAAGGCCAGCTCGGCCAGCGTGCCGGCAAAGCAGCTGCCGGATTCGATCAAAGCGAACAGGCTGCGCGAGGACACATCCAGGCGCGCCAGCGTGCGGCGCAGCATGCCCAGGGTTTCGCGCACGAACCAGTGGTCCTTGTGGGCCAGCATCAGCGCATCGTTGGTCAGCACGGCGGCGGCGTCGCCTTCGGTCTTCAGCACCCAGGCGCCGATGTCCAGCTCGTTGGTGCGCATGCACAGGATGGCGTCGTCCAGCTCGCGCGCCATCTGCAGCGGGTACCAGGCGGCGCCGGCGGCTTCGATGCCGGCGATGTCGGTCGGCTGCGCGCCGTTGGGCGCCTTCACGGTAAAGGTGGCCACGCGCTTGGCACGGTCGATGTCGACCTTGACGTAGGTGTACACCACACCGGCTTCGGACTCGGTGCGCTCCACTTTCGGCAGCGCCACGCCCTTGCCAGCGGCCGGCCGGTCGCTGCCAGCGGCCAGTTGGCCGGCGCGCTCGGCGACGAAGGCGTCGAACTGTGCGGGCTTGACCACCGCGTCGACCAGGCGCCATTCCACGGCCTTCTGGCCGCGCACGCCTTCGCTGGTCGTGCAGAAGATGTCGGCGCGGTCGTGGCGCACGTGGCGCTTGTCGGTCACGCGGGTCAGGCCGCCGGTGCCGGGTAGCACGCCCAGCAGCGGCACTTCGGGCAGGCTGACGGAGGACGAGCGGTCGTCGACCAGCACGATGTCGTCGCAGGCCAGGGCCAATTCGTAGCCACCGCCGGCGCAGGCGCCGTTCAGCGCGGCCAGGAACTTCAGGCCGCTGTGCTGGGAGGAATCCTCAATGCCGTTGCGGGTTTCGTTGGTGAACTTGCAGAAGTTCACCTTCCAGGCGTGGCTCGACAGGCCCAGCATGAAGATGTTGGCGCCGGAGCAGAACACGCGGTCCTTGCCGCTGGTCACGACCACGGTGCGCACTTCGGGATGCTCGAAGCGGATGCGCTGCAGCGCATCGTGCAATTCGATGTCGACGCCCAGGTCGTAGCTGTTGAGCTTGAGCTTGTAGCCCGGGCGGATGCCCGCGTCTTCATCGATGTCGATGGCCAGTTTGGCGACCGGGCCGTCGAAGCTGAGTTGGAGGTGGCGGTACTGGCTCGGGTCGGTGCGGTAGTCGACTTGGGGCTGTGCGCTCATGTGTTGTCTCCTGCGGGTCTGAAAGGGGGCGGATGGGGTGGGGTGCTCGTCTTTGCCGACTTCTTCAACCGGCATGAGATGAATAATAGTGCAAGTTTCCGCACCCGTCAATGCATTTTAATGCATCTTTTGATTCAACCACCGTGCGCGACCACCTTCTTCACCTGCTTGCGCAGTTCGCCGTAGGTGGTTTCTTCGTCGCCCGCGCTGGTGTCGATGCGCAGGTCGGCCTTGGCGTAGAACGGCGCCCGCCCGACCAGGATGCGCTTGAGGTCTTCCATCGCCTCGGCGCTGGCCGCCATGGGCCGCATGTCGCCCTGCGCCGCCACGCGGCCCATGTGGTCGGCCGGGTCGGCCTGCAGCCAGATCGTGTAACAGTGCTGCAACAGCAGGTTGAAGTTGGCCGCGTCGGACACCAGACCGCCCGGGGTGGCGATCACCACTTCGGGGTAGATCTGGATGGCCTCTTCGAGCGCCCGGCGCTCGTAGCGGCGGTAGGCGTTGGTGCCGTACAGGTTGTGGATCTCGTTGATGCTGCAGCCGGCGAACTGCTCGATCTCGCGGCTCAGTTCGATGAAGGCGTAGCCCAACTCGTCCGCCAGACGCTGGCCCAGCGTGGACTTGCCGGCGCCGCGCAGGCCAATCAGCGCGATGCGCGTGGTGCGGATGCGGTCGGCATCGCCCGGCGCGTGGAACAGTTCCGACAGCGACTGGCGCGCGCGGCGCAGATCGGCTTCGTTGCGGTGCTCGAGCAGTTCGCGGATCATCAGCCATTCGGGCGACGAGGTCGTCACGTCGCCCAGCAACTCGCTCAGGTCGCAATGCAGCGCCTGCGCCACCTGCAGCAGCACGAGGATGGACGCATTGCCGGTGCCGTATTCCAGATTGGCCAGGTGCCGCTCGGACACCTCGGCCGCCTGCGCCACCGCCTTGCGCGTCAGCCCGCGGCGCGAACGCAAAGTGCGTACACGCTCACCCAGCGCCATCAGAAAAGGGTGCCGCACCCCTTCAGCGGCGGGAGGGGACGGGGTTCGGGCCAGTTCTTCGATCGTCGCGTTCATGGGTTGGGTGCTCCAGTGCGCAGCGGGCCGTCCGGAGAACCCACCTCTTGACATGCACTTTAATGCATGTACCATCGTACGCACAATAGTGCATTTCACCACGCACGCCGCTCGGACGCAAATGCCACGCGTCCTCGGAGGGACGCTGCTTCTGGGGTGAAACACATGGCCATCGACCGCGTTCTTCCGGAGACAACACCATGACGACGCCCACGCCCGTGACCCCGCCACCCGAGCGGTTCAACATCGCCGACCACCTGCTCGGCGCCAACACGCAGCGCGCCGACAAGCCCGCCTTCATCGACGACACCGGCCAGATCACCTACGGCCAGTTGGCCGAACGCGTGCAGCGCCTGGCGGCCGGGTTGAAGGCGCTGTACCTGCGGCGCGAGGAGCGGGTGCTGGTGCTGATGCAGGATTCGATCGACTGGCCGGTCGCGTTCCTGGGCAGCCTGTACGGCGGCATGGTGCCCGTCGCGGTGAACACGCTGCTGACGGCCGACGACTACGCCTACATGCTCGAACACTCGCGTGCGCAGGCGGTGTTCGTGTCGGGCGCACTGCTGCCGGTGCTGAAAAGCGCCATGACCCGCAGCGACCACGAGGTGCAGAAGGTCATCGTGTCGCGTCCGCAGGCGCCGCTGGAGCCCGGCGAGGTCGAATTCAGCGCCTTCCTGGCCGCGCAGTCGCCGCTGGACAAGCCCGCGCCGACCAGCCCGGACGACCCCGCGTTCTGGCTGTATTCCAGCGGCTCCACCGGTCGGCCCAAGGGCACCGTGCATTCGCACGGCAACCCGTACTGGACTTGCGAGCTGTACGCCAAGGCGGTGCTGCGGCTGACGCCCGACGACATCTGCTTTTCCGCCGCCAAGCTGTTCTTCGCCTACGGCCTGGGCAATGGCCTGACGTTCCCGATGAGCGTGGGCGCCACCACGGTGCTGATGGGCGAGCGCCCCACGCCCGACGCCACCTTCGCCCGCTGGACGGGAACGTCGCCCGGCCTGAATGGCCGCAAGCCGACCGTGTTCTTTGGCGCGCCCACCGGCTTTGCCGGCATGCTGGCCCACCCCGCCCTGCCGAAACGCGAAGACGTGGCCATGCGCCTGGTGTCGTCCGCCGGTGAAGCGCTGCCGGCCGAGTTGGGCGAGCGCTTCAAGGCGCACTTTGGCGTGGACATCGTGGACGGCATCGGCTCGACCGAGATGCTGCACATCTTCATCTCCAACCGGCCCGAGCGCGTGCGCTACGGCAGCACCGGATGGCCCGTGCCAGGCTACGAGATCGAACTGCGCGGCGACGACGGCGGCCCCGTGCCCGACGGCGAGCCGGGCGACTTGTACATCGCCGGCCCCAGCGCCGCCATGATGTACTGGGGCAACCGCACCAAGACGCGCGACACCTTCCAGGGCGGCTGGACCAAGAGCGGCGACAAGTACGTGCGCAACGCCGACGGCAGCTACACCTACAGCGGCCGCAGCGACGACATGCTGAAGGTCAGCGGCATCTACGTCAGCCCGTTTGAGGTGGAAGCCACACTGGTGCAGCACCCCGCCGTGCTGGAAGCCGCCGTGGTCGGCAAGGAAGACGCCAACGGCCTGACCAAGACCTGCGCCTACGTGGTCTGCAAGCCCGGCGCCAGCGTGGGGGAAGACGAGCTGAAAGCCTTCGTCAAGGACCGCCTGGCGCCCTACAAGTACCCGCGCAGCATCGAGTTCGTGGACGAACTGCCCAAGACGGCCACGGGCAAGATCCAGCGCTTCAAGCTGCGCCAGCAGGTTGGGGGGTAAATTGCGCGCGCCGCAGGCTCAGCTAAGGCGGAACATGAGCCGTAGAATAAACGCCCGATGCCCACGACGCGCCACAGGGAAGCTTCGCGGCGAAGCGACGAATTCACATAAACGAGGCGTATCCACACTCTCAGAGCTCGTTGATTGGCTCTGGTGCCGAGTTCGGAATTCGCTGACTACAAAAATGTTAGCAGGCGCTTCGGATTTTCGACAAGTATGGTCGAAATCTCTTGCTCGGTGAATCCATGGCGCCGCATGATTGGGATCACGTTCTCATAGATGTGCCCGTAACCATGACCACCATAGTTAACTAGGCGCGTTTGGTGACAGATGTCGTGGCTGATCAAAATCTGCGAAAGATGCCCATGCTTGATGAGCATGCGGATGTACTTCAGGCGTTGGGCATCGTTGAGCCCGTCGATGTCCCCTAGGGAATAGTACGCATACTCCTGTCCGAACAGATCGAACTCTAGGACGCATCCCGTGTCAGCGAGACGAAGGAGACGCTCGTGATCGAAGATGGTGCGGTCGATGTGGCTGATGATGACCCTCTCCAGCGGGTAGCCATGCTTGGCCACGAAGTCCACCACTTCTTGCGGTTGGTCGGGATGGCGTCCCGGATGTACATTCAGCGCGGCGCCGGTTTCGGCTTGCGCGATCAGCGCTCCGCGCATCACCCGCTTCTCCAAGTCGGTCCAGGGTGACTGGCATCCGATTTCTCCGATGATGCCGGCGCGCACGTCGGTACCCCAAGCGCCTTCCAAGACTTGCGCAATGACTTCCTTGGCGAAACTATCGACGGAGCGTTCGTGGTTGCTTTGGTCCTGATAGGAGTCAACGTAATGCCCGCAACCCATCACCACATGGGCGCCAGTATTTTCCGAGATGGTGCGGAGGCCGAACGGATCCGGCGCCAAGCCGCCGCTGCTGAGTTCGACGATGGACTGGCCACCAACCTCCAGCATCATCTTGACCTCACTGGTGGCGGTTTCCCAGTTCCGAAAAATCCGGTTTCGAGGATATTTCACGCGATCGTAGTTGATCCTAAAGCAGTTGCACAGCGAGATTTCAGGGCCCTGATCAACAGCGGCCTTCATTTCCGCCGTACGTATGTCCCACAGCAAATGCTCGTGCATTAACGTCTTGCCGAGCGCATCAGGCTCGATCAGACCACACACGGTTTGGACTTTTCCTCGAAGCTGATTTCTCGACACGGCTTTCGTGTCCTTCGATAAAGCTTGAGTCATCATGATTTCCAAAAAACGTTCTTATTCCAAAGTCAGGCCAAGCTGCCGAATCAGATTGCCATTTACCTTGCGCTCCTGGGCAATGAAGCTGCCAAACTCCGTCGGCGTATTGCCCACTGCTTCAGCGCCCACCGCGGCGAGCTTCGAACGCAGAGCAGGCTTTTTCAGTGCGATGGCAATCTCTCGCGACAATCTCTCGACAATGGCAACCGGAGTACCTGCTGGCGCGACAACGCCATTCCACGAGTAGTTCACAAGTTCAGGGTAGCCTAGCTCCTTCAGCGTCGGAACTTCCGGCAACAATGGCGAACGCTCCTGACCTGTCACGACAAGCGCTCGAACTTTACCGGTCTGAATGTGTGGGCCCAGAGTGGACAGAGAATCAATCATGAAACCAACCCTGCCACTCACCACGTCGGCCATCGTGTCAGCCGTTCCCTTGTAAGGGACGTGCAGAATATGCTTCATGCCTGTCACGTGCGCCATGCGCTCGCTGAACAAGTGGACTTGCGAGCCGACACCGCTTGTCGCGTAGGTCAAGGGGGTGGAGGCACTATTGGCCGTCTTTACTAGATGTGAATAGGACGTCGCATCTGGGCGCGCAGTCACCAGCAACAGCAAAGTCTTGGTCAACTGGGAAACAGGCGTGAGATCATCTGGACCATACGGCAGTTTGCGGTAGAGCGTAGCGTTGTTGGCGTAGGCGCCAATGACCAAACCCAGGGTATAGCCATCGGGGGAAGCCTTGGCGACAATGTCGGTGCCAAGAATACTGTTGGCTCCCGGTTTGTTGTCAATCACTATCGGCTGCCCCATCTGGGCCGACACCTCTTTCATGACATCGCGTGCAACGATGTCGGTATTGCCGCCCGCCGAATAGGGCACTACCACGCGGATCGGTCGGGCCGGATAGTTTGCTTGGGCAAATGCGGCGCCGGCGCAGGTCAATACCAAGCCGACGGCCACACGGCCCAGGCTCCTCCAGGAAGTGCGATGTTCATTCATCTCTGTAGTCTCCGTTCATGCAAATACCGCAAACAAGATGACTGGATGCTCAGGCCGAGGGAAGAATTGCCCCGCAGCCCTTCTGTCAGGCATGTCCAAAACTACTCGGGCGTCGCACCGGAAGCCCGAACGGCCCTACCCCACATCTCTGTCTCGCTCTTGACGAAGCGGCCAAACTCAGCTGGCGACATGGGTGAGGGAACAGCGCCCAACTGCTTGAATTTCTCTCGGACCGCCGGCTCCTCTAGCGCCTTGTTGATCGCGGCATTCAGCTTCGTAACTATGTCAGCAGGCGTACCCTTTGGTGCGGCCATTCCGAACCATGCTGAGACGGCATAGTCCGGGTAGCCCGATTCCGCAACAGTAGGAATGTCTGGCGCACTCGGCGACCGCTCCTTGCTTGTGACCGCCAACGCTCTCAGCTTGCCCGAGCGAGCAAACGGCAACGCGGAAGGCATATTGTCAAAACTAAGTTGCACTTGGCCAGCGATCAGATCCTGCATGGCGGGGGCGCTTCCCTTGTATGGCACATGGAGCATATCGATGCCCGCTTGAATATTGAAGAGTTCACCGGCCATATGGGTTGACCCACCGGTCCCAGCGGATGCGAATGCAAGCTTGCCCGGATTTTTCTTCGCGTAATCGACCAGCTCTTTCACACTATGGATTGGCAAAGAGGGATTAACGACCAACAGGTTGGGAGAAGACACAAAGCCGCCCACATGCTCAAAATCTTTTGCGATATCGAATTTGAGATTCTTGAATAAGGTCTGATTAATTGCTGAGGTTACAGCAAAAACCAGCAATGTGTAACCATCAGGTGCAGCCGCGTTGACAAAAGCGGTCGCGAGGTTACTGCTAGCCCCTGCTTTATTTTCCACGACGAACGACTGACCCAACGTTTTGCTGATCTCAGCGGCTACGATCCGTGCTGCAATGTCCGTCGTGCCCCCCGGAGAGAACCCGACGACCACACGGACTGGACGATCTGGATAGGCAGCAAAAGCAGGTATGGCGCATGCTGTAGCAACTATGAAACTCGAAATCAATCGCTTAGTCGTCGGGAAGAGTAATGATGTGTTCATGATGGATCGATGAAGTGTTGACGAACGAGCTATTGAATCGAATTAATTTGGCTCTAACGCACACCGAGCCAAGACTTTGATTCCACTGAGAAAATCCTTAGTTTTCATGGCTTCATGTATATTGTGACTTCCGTTCTGGTTTCGCACGATGACCATCCCAGAAGGCACCCCAGCTCGAGCAAATAGCGCAGCGTCGTGACCGACTGTGGGTATGCGGCGCACACCGAAACCGAGCTCGCAAGCCGTTTTTTCGATCTTAGACATCAAATCGTCATCAAGTTGAACTGCATCAGTGCCTACTCGAGTTCCGAGATCGAATGACACTCCGAACTCGTTCTCGATCCGTGCGGCTTCGGTAAGGATGTTCTCGTACAACTGATCTCGAACGGCATTATTGGTGCCTCCAACATTGAGGCTAAAGGTGACTTCACCCGGCACTTTGGTCAGTGCATGTTCGGTAGGGTTGGTCGAAAAAATGCCGATATTGAGCACCAGATCATCGTTGCCTCCCGCACTAAGAAGCTCTTGCCAGAATCGGTCTGCGGCGGCCACCAGATGCGCTGTTGCAGTTACTGCGTCCTTGCGCAAGTGACGCGGCACCCCAGCGGAGTGTGCGTATTCGCCACGACAGGATGCGAAGGGATGACGGATGTTTCCACGAATCGCTGTCGCGGCCCCGATGGGAATGCCTTCAGCCTCGAGTAGTGGGCCTTGCTCGATATGGAGCTCCAAATAGGCTTTGACCTGTTGCACATCAATCTGACCCTTCCCCAGTGCTTGGATATCGATATCCACCCCCAAGTCAATAAGGTGTTGGGCCAACGTCTTACCAGTAATCCGATGCTTAAGCGAGGTCAGTTGGTCTCCATTGAATTCACCGAGAAGCAGTCGGCTTCCTATGTACGCGGTACCAAACCATGGACTCTCCTCCCCTCTGAACCCTATTGTTTTTAGCTTGTACTTGGGCACAATGCCACGACGTTTGCATGCAACCTGGAGAAGAACGCCCGCGACCACGCCGGCGAGACCATCATAGTTGCCACCCATGGGAACCGAATCGAGATGAGATCCCATCAGGACAACTTTCTCGTTATCCATTCCCTCAAGTTCATACTCAAAGTTGCCGACAGCATCCTGACCGCAATGTAGCCCTTCGGCTTCGAAAAATTCACACAAGACGCTGCCCGCTGCCGTCTCTTGGTCGCAGTAGGCTGGTCGCGTAATGCCCTCCCCATCACGCGATTTATCGGCGATCCTGGCGAATAACTCCTCCGCTAAATTATCAAGCTCATCAATTTCTGCGTCAAATTGAGTCAACATATTTATCCTTCGTTAGTCGTTTTGTGTGTGGACAGTGCGCGTGTTGTGGCGCATGCCGACCACTTCACACCCTCAGTCGCCGCACAAAATGGGAAACGGCGTCGATAAGCTGTTGTGTTTCAACCTCTCCCATGGGCAGTGAAAGATTGAACATGCCGCGTCGCGCGGCCCAAATGCCTTGATCGAGCATGTCGAAATAGAACAGGTCACGCAGCATCTGACAGCTCCGCACCAGATCTCGGATACTGCGCACCGGCCCCTCGCACATATGCACGTTCATCATCGATCCGATGCCGGTGAATTGCATCGGGAAGACTGCGGTATTGGCGATCTCGTTCAGCTCAGATCGAAGTCTGTCACCACGTTGAGTCAGAGCTACGGCCGTTTGCGGCGTAAAAATTTGGGCCAAACCCACTGCCCCCGCGGACATAGTGAACACGTTGTTATTGAACGTACCCGCGTGCGCGATATAGCCGGGCAGCAGTGGGTTAAATCGCGCCATGATGTCCGCACGGCCGCCGAACGCGCCGAAGCTGAAACCAGCCCCAATATATTTGCCCAACGTGGTCATGTCGGGCGCGATATCAAGCACACCCTGGAGGCCACCGCCATTCAAACGGGATGTCATCACTTCGTCGAAGATCAGAATGACACCGTTTTCCTGCGTCCATGCGCGCAGGGCGCGCAGGAAGGCTGGCTCCGCCGGAATACAACCACCTGAACCCTGCATCGGCTCAATGATCACGCAAGCGAGATCTTTTTGATTGGCCTCCAGCAGCGCGTGAACGGCCTCCCAATCGTTGTAGGGCGCTCGCACAAAGTCAAAAGGCGCGGTCAACGGGCTGCGAGCCGCGCCAAACACAAAAACACCGCCGTGATAGGCACCTTCGAACACCATCACCTTGGACTTTTTGCTCACAGCCCGCGCGACGGATATCGCGTAAAGATTGGCTTCAGTGCCAGAGTTGGCGAAGCGCACCTGCGCTATGGAGGGAAAACGCTCGCAGATCAGGTTCGCAAGCGCTTCTTCTTGCTGAATATGGCCGCCGCGCACCCAGCCACTGTTCAACGCCTCGAGCACCGCTTGCCTGAGAACAGGGTCGGAATGGCCGTACAGACCGGCTGTGAATTCACCCAGAAAATCGACGTAAGTTCGCCCGTCGAGCGAAGTCACACGGCAACCTTCAGCGGAGGACAGCGTGATGGGGAAAGGATCCGAGAACAAAACTGTGCGCGTATTGCCTCCAGGCAGCACACGAGCTGCCTTCTGGTGTTGTTCCAAACTCTTTGGATTGTTTGCACGATAAGAAGCCCTGGCTTCGCCAAGTAGGTGCTCCAGCACAGCGGTGTTCGGGAATTGACGTGTCATCTGCAAAAGGTCAAAGTGCGCCGACGGCGCCTGTAAACGGATTCAAGAAATCTCCACGTTCAGCGCTTTGTCTAGGCGCTCTCGCCGCTTGGTCATGTCCACAGCAGCAGGTCCGATGCGCCGGGCGGCTGCCAGCAAGATCGTCTGTATGACAAAGAACTGAGACGTCGCTGAATCGAAGTAGAAGGGCTCGTCAATGACCACGGTGGTACCGTGCTCACGCCCCACTGAAAGTGCTGAGTTCGCGTCTGTAATCGCGAGAATCGGAACGCTGTTTTCCTTCATGACCTCCACGGCAGTAATGACGGCACGGGTATAGGGCCGAAATGTCACCGCCACCAAAAGATCGTCTGGAGTGAGGCTTGCGAGGTCCGAGGTGAGCGCCTGTCCAGGACCGCCCAAAATGATCACGTTCTCGCGAAGCGTTCCCAAGTAGGTGCCGAGAAAATAACTTAGGGCGTAGGTGGCGCGCATGGCCAGCACACACACACGTTTGGCCGCGACGACGGCATCGACAGCGTGAGTGATAGCGTGCACATCAAGGGCGTCCGCGATATCAAGTACGCGTTGGCACTCCGACTGTGCATGGACGCGTATCAGATCCCGTGGGTCATCAATGACCAGCGGTTCAGCTACTCGCTCCTGAACGCGAGTGCTGTAGAAAGCCTGTGTCTGCGCCACATGGCGACGGAAGATGTCCTGCAACTCTGCAAAACCAGCGAACCCGAGCTTCTTCCCCAACCGAGTCAGGGTTGAAGGATCAACGCCGTTTTTGGCAGCCAGCTCCGAAATGCTGTCTACGGCAGCAGGCCCCGGACGGTTCAACATATCAGTCAGCACAGCCCGCGCCTTTCCACCCAACTGCCCACGGTCACCCTGAGCTCGCTCGACACTCAAAATTGAGCGCAAATCTTCAACGCTTGATATCGACATCGGTGAAAAAAATCCGTTATCTCGCAAATTTCCATGGCATTGGACATGGATTTGCAAATTTTCCTAGCATTTTTTATGATTTCGCCGAAAAATGCATTAGAAATTTGCTCGCATGACGTTTGATCCCCTTGCGGTTCATTCCCAATCCAAGCTGTCCGAGCGATCGTGTGAGTCAAACGCTTGAGCGACCATGTGCGTTCGGCATAGGCTTCGGGCCGTTTCGCGCTGGCTGCTGCCTTCCACCCGAGGCGCCCGATGCAAACCAAGGCCTATGGCGAGAGGGCTGACTAAGGCATATGACACCGACCATGTGAGGCAAAAGTGAGTGCCATCCGGCCTCCGTCCCATGCACGGCAATGGCTGCAATCGATACTGGTAATCTCACGAGGTGGAAGTGGGTCGATACGCTGCAGCGCTGACGCGTAACCGAAGACGAGCTGAAAGCCTTCGTCAAGGACCGCCTGGCGCCCTACAAGTACCCGCGCAGCATCGAGTTCGTGGACGAGCTGCCCAAGACGGCGACGGGCAAGATCCAGCGCTTCAAGCTGCGCCAGCAAGCGGTGGATTGAGCGGCAGTGGCCGCGCGGCCGGGCCCCCAGCGCTAGCCCACACAAGCGGAAAATTTCAAGCCATTTGGGCCCCCAGCTCTACAACCACCTACGCAGGCAGCTCCGGATTTCATAGTAAAAAAGCCCATCACCAATCTGGTGACGGGCTTTCTGCCATTTTCAATCCTTTTCGGCCTCTGGCCCTACAGCCACCTGCGCGACCAGCTACTCATTCGATAGCGGATGGGTGGTTGACGCCGCGCGGCCTCAGGTGTCCTTGGAGATCGTGATGCTCGGGAATTTGCTGGAAAAGTCCTTGGCCTTCTGCGCGATCTCGATCGCGACCTGGCGCGCCACCGATTTGTAGATGCCCGCGGCCTCGCCATCCGGATCGGCGATCACGGTCGGGCGGCCGGAGTCCGCCTGCTCCCGGATGCTGCGCGACAGCGGCAGCGCGCCCAGGTAGTCGATGCCCTTCTCAGCCGCGTAGCGCTTGCCGCCCTCGGCGCCGAAGATGTGGTCGACATGGCCGCAGTTCGTGCACACGTGTACCGCCATGTTTTCCACCAGCCCCAGGATGGGCACGCCCACCTTCTCGAACATGGCCACGCCCTTGCGCGCGTCCGCCAGGGCGATGTCCTGCGGCGTGGTGACGATGACGGCGCCGGTCATCGGCACGCGTTGGCTCAGGCTGAGCTGGATGTCGCCGGTGCCGGGCGGCATGTCGACGATCAGGTAGTCCAGCGCCTTCCAGTTGGTCTGGCGCAGCAGCTGGTCCAGCGCCTGCGTGGCCATGGGGCCGCGCCAGATCATGGCTTCGTCCGGGTCGACCAGAAAACCGATCGACATGATTTGCACGCCGTAGTTTTCCAGCGGCTCCATGCTCTGGCCGTCCAGGCTTTCGGGGCGGCCGTTCACGCCCATCATCAGCGGCACGCTGGGGCCGTAGATGTCGGCGTCCAGAATACCGACCTGCGCGCCTTCGGCCGCCAGAGCCAGCGCCAGATTGACGGCGGTGGTGCTCTTGCCCACCCCGCCCTTGCCGGACGCCACGGCCACGATGTTCTTGACCTGCGGCAGCAGCTGCACGCCGCGCTGCACGGCGTGGGCCACGATCTGCGTGGTGACGTTGACCGACACGTTGGTCACGCCCGGCACGCCGCGCGCGGCCGCCACCAGCGCCTGGCGCAGCGCCGGCACCTGGCTCTTGGCGGGGTAGCCCAGCTCGACGTCGAAGGCAACGTCGCCGCCGTTCACCTGCAGGTGCTTCAGTTGCTTGGTCGACACGAAATCCTTGCCGGTGTTCGGGTCGGTCACGGTTTGCAGCGCCGCCAGCAGCGCGCCTTGGTCCACGGACATGGGAATCTTTTCTTATCTGCGTGAATAAGCCGCCAAGTCTATCGAACCCCTGGTAACACCTCCTTAAGATGGTTGTTATGACCTTGCCATCTGCCCGGCCGCCCGCCGATCCCTCTCGCCCGCACACCGGGCTGGTGCTGAGCGGCGGTGGCGCCCGCGCCGCCTACCAGGTGGGCGTGCTGCGCGCGATCCGCGCCATCCGGCGCGAGGCGGGCATGGCGCAGGCGCCCAACCCGTTCCCGATCGTCTGCGGCACCTCGGCCGGCGCGATCAACGCGGCCGCGCTGGCCGCGGGGGCCGACCATTTCGACACGGCCGTGCGCCGCCTGACGCGCGTGTGGACCCACATCCACGCCCAGGACGTGTACCGCGCCGACGCCTGGGACGCACTGCGCGCCGGCACGCGCTGGGTGTCGCTGCTGTCGCTGGGCTGGGCGCTGACGCAATTGCGGCACGCGCGCCCGCGCTCGCTGCTCGACAACGCGCCGCTGGGCACGCTGCTGCGCACACAGATCCCGCTGGGGCGCATCCCGCTGATGCTCGCCAATGGGCATCTGCAGGCGCTGTCGATCGCGGCGTCGAGCTATGCCACCGGCGAGCACGTCACCTTCTACGAATCAGCGCACGCGGTTGCCCCGTGGTCGCGCGCCCAACGCAACGCCGTGTCGGCGCGCATCGGCGTGCCGCATCTGCTGGCCTCGTCGGCCATCCCGTTCATCTTTCCGGCGGGCGAAGTGGCGGTCGACGGTCAAGACAGCTGGTACGGCGACGGCACCATGCGCCAGGTCGCCCCCATGTCGCCGGCGATCCACCTGGGCGCCGACCGCGTACTGGTCATCGGCGCCGGTCGCGCCAACGAACCGCGCACGCCCACGCCGGCCAAAGCGCCCGCGTACCCCACCCTGGCCCAGGTAGCCGGGCACGCCCTGTCCAGCATCTTTCTGGACACCCTGGCCGCCGATATCGAGCGCACGCAGCGCATCAACCACACGCTTTCGCTCATCGCGCCACAGGCGCGGTCGCACAGCGCGCTGCGGTCCATCGATCTGCTGGTGATCTCACCGTCCCAGCGCCTCGACGATCTGGCGCTGCAGCACGTCGGCGAGTTGCCCGGCACGGTGCGCACGCTGCTGGGCATTCTGGGCGTCAGGCCGAAAGACCGCGCCAGCGGGGCGCTGGCCAGCTACCTGCTGTTCGAGCCCGGCTACACCCGCGCGCTGATGCAGCTGGGCTGGAGCGACGCGCTGCGCCAGAGAGACGACGCCGAGCGCTTTTTCGGCTGGCAAGGCGCGCAGGCCGCCTGAACTGGCGCGATTGGTTTAAGCCGGTCTCTCCACCATGTCGAGAACAAAGCGCGCCACCAGGCCGAGCATGTCGGTCCGGTTGGCCAGGGTCAACGTGCCACCCAAGCGCGCAGCTGCCACCTGACATATCGCCAGACCCAAGCCGCTGCCGGCGCCCTGCTGCCCCGGGACGCGGTAGAAGCGATCAAATACGCGCTCCAGATGCGCATCCGGGATACCCGGGCCTTCATCGAGGACTTCCAGCACGGCGCATGTCGGTTGCGCGCACAACCGCACCGTCACCCGACCGCCCGCCGAGCTGTGGCGCAAGGCGTTGTCCAGGAGGTTGACCAGCAAGGTGTGGGTTGCTTCCGAGTCGACGCCGGGCAGCCCCGCCCCGTCGTCTTCCACGCCCATGTCTATCTGCCGCGCGTCGGCCAGCGGCAGCAGCTCCTTGACCACCTGCTGAGCGAGTGCGCTCAGTGATACGTGCTCCACGACCTCCACCGGCCGATCCAGCCGCGCCAGCGCCAGCAGCTGCGCCACAAGCCGCGTCAGCCGCCCGGCGGCCGCGTGCACAGTCTGGGCGGCCGGCAGCAGGGTCGAGCTACGCGCCGCTTCGGCCATTTCATGGGTTTGCAGCGACAGCGCCGCGACGGGCGTGCGCAGCTCGTGCGCCGCATCCTGAATGAAATGACGCTGCTGTTCAAAAGCGGTGGCCAAACGCGTCAGCAAGGCGTTGATCGAGCCGACGAAGGGGCGAAGCTCGTCCGGAGCCGCCTGCTCGTCCAGCGGGACGAGGCGACCAGGGTCCTGGTCCTGTACGCGCATGCGCAACCGCTCCATCGGCCGCAGCGCCCAGCGCACCGCCAGCATGGCCAACAGGACCGACAGCGGCGTTAAGGCCAGGACCGCCAACGCCGCCGTCCAGGCGCGGCTGCGCAGCTCGGCCGCGCGAAAGCGCCCGCTTTGCACGATCTGCACGGTGCGGTCCGTCGAGTGCGCCGTCAGGACTCGCCATTTTTCCGTTTCAACGCTGAGGTCGTGAAAACCATCCGTCGGTTGCAGCGGCACGCGCACGCTGGGCCAAGACGATTGCTGCAGCACCCGCTCCGGCGACCACATCTGCGCAATCAGCGCGCCCCAGTCGTGCACGTTGCGCTCGGGCTCCACCGCGGGGGGCACCACCGGCTCGTCCACGTGCAGGTAGGCATCGGCCAGCGCGCGCATCTGCCCGTCCATGAAGGTGCTGTCCAGGTAGTCGGCCGTGACGTAGGTCAGCACCGCCATCGCCAAGGCTGCGCCGACGTGAAAGGCCGTCAGCAGCACCAGCAGGCGGGCGCGCAGCGAGCTCAGGCGCATCACCGCGCGTCCGCCACGGTCCGCAACCAGGCGGGCGCAATGCGCCAGCCTAAGCCGCGCACGTTCAAGATCAGCTCGTCCGGCAGCTTCTTGCGCAAGGTGTAGATCAGCGTATCTACGGCGTTGCTGCTGACCTCTTCGCCCCACGCGTAGATGCGCTCTTCCAGCTCGCTGCGCGACAGCACGGCGCCCGGGCGGTCCAGCAGCGCGTGCAGCAACGCGTATTCGCGCGCCGTCAGCGCCACGCGCTCGCCGCGCAGCAGCAGTTCGCGCGTGGCCAGGTCCAGCTGCACATCGCCCGCGCCTGCGCGTTGCTTGCTGCCGCCCTGGCGCCGGCGCACCAGTGCACGCACGCGCGCCAGCAGCTCGTCCACCTCGAAGGGTTTGATCAGGTAGTCGTCCGCGCCTTGGTCTAGGCCGGCCACGCGGTCTGCGAGCGCATCGCGCGCGGTCATCAGCAGTAGCGGCATCTCGTCCTGGCGCGCGCGCAGACGCCGCACCAGGCTAAGGCCGTCGCCGTCCGGCAGGCCAAGGTCCAGCACCGCCAGCACATAGCCATGCTCGGTCGGCATGGCCAGCGCGTCGCCCAGGCGTTGAGCCCAGTCGACCGCGAAGCCCTCGCGCATCAACGCCGCCTGCACGGCCGAGCCGATCATGACGTCGTCTTCCAGCAGGAGGATCTTCATGCGCGCAAGGGCCTCAGGCGCTGTACGCCGACTGGCCGCCGTCGATGACGTAGGTGCCGCCGGTCAGGTGCGGGTGGTCACTGGACGCCAGCATCAGCGCGAAGGCCGCGACTTCCTCTGGCGTGGCCAGGCGCTTGTCGCCCGGCAACTTGGCCCTGGCCCACTGCGTGATGGCGACGTCCCACACCTTGTCCGGCAGGCTGGTCATGCCAGCCAGACGCCGTACGAAATCGGTTTTGGTCGTGCCTGGCAGCAAAGCGTTGACGCGGATGCCGCTGTCGGCGTAATCAAAGGCAGCCGCCTGGACCAGGCCGATCAGCGCGCGCTTGCTGGCGGAATACGCCGACTTTTTGGCGCCCGACGACAGCGCTGCGGTGGACGAGGTGACTACGATGCTGCCCTTCTTCGCCTGAATCATGTGCGGCAGTTGGTACTTCATCGCCAGGAACACGCCGCGCACGTTGGTGTGCTGCACGTCGTCCCATTCAGCGCTGGTGTACTCGTGCAAGGGCTTTTCGACCGTGATCCCTGCATTGTTGAAGGCTACATCAAGCCGCCCGTACAGGCGCATGGCCGCGGCCACGAAGGCTTCGACGTCTTTTTCCTGCCGCACGTCTGCGCGCACGTAGGTCGCCTCGCCCTGGCGGCTGCGGATCAGTTGCTCCACCTCCCGGCCCAGCGCTTCGCGGCGACCGCAGAACACCACTTTGGCGCCCTCTTCGGCAAATTGCAGGGCCGCGGCGCGGCCGATGCCGGAGGTGGCGCCGGTGACCATGACCACCTGGCCGGCATAGCGCCGCCGCGCGGGCGCCGGGGCCGCGGTCTGCGCCTGCACCGGCTGCGGCGTGCCCAAGCCAGCGGCACCGGCGGCCGCGGCGCCAGCCAGTGCCCAGCCCAGCAGGTGGCGACGGCCCGGCGTGGGCTCACGCGCAGTATCGGTCGAAGCAGTGTGCATATTCATTGGGGTTTCCTTCTTCAGTTGCCATGCCCCAGCTTAGGCAGCCAGACTCACGGGAAAATGAGGCCGCGCAACCCTTGTGTCGCCCGGTGTGCAGCGACGCAGTACTCGCCCACCTGCTACCGCGCCACGCGCCACCGCCCGCGTCCGTAGAATCGCCGTTTTGCCTGCTGTCCGCGCCCCGGCGCGCCTTGCCATGCCTGTTCGCCAACTCTTCATCACCACCGCGCTGCCGTACGCTAATGGCACCTTCCACATCGGCCACATCATGGAATACATCCAGGCCGACATCTGGGTGCGCTTTCAACGCATGCAGGGCCACGCGGTGAACTTCGTGGGGGCGGACGACGCGCATGGCGCGCCGATCATGATCGCGGCCGAAAAGGCCGGCAAGACGCCCGAGCAGTTTGTGGACGACATCGCCGCGGGCCGCAAGCAGTACCTCGACGGCTTTTTGATCAGCCACGACAACTGGTACAGCACGCACAGCCCCGAAAACACCGCGCTGGCGCAGGCCATTTACAAGGACCTGAAAGCCAATGGCCTGATCGAGACGCGCACGATCGAGCAGTTCTTCGACCCGGAAAAGGGCATGTTTCTGCCCGACCGCTTCATCAAGGGCGAGTGCCCCAACTGCCACGCCAAGGACCAGTACGGCGACAACTGCGAGGTGTGCAGCGCCGTGTACGCGCCCACCGAGCTGATCAACCCGTATTCGGCCCTGTCGGGCGCGAAGCCGGAGCTGCGCACCAGCGAGCACTTCTTCTTCAAGCTGAGCGATCCGCGCTGCATCGAATTTCTGAACCAGTGGACCACCAGCGGCGCCGTGCAGCCCGAGGTGCTGAACAAGATCACCGAATGGATCGCGCCGGGTGAGGACGGCAAGCCGAAGATGGGCGACTGGGACATCAGCCGCGACGCGCCCTACTTCGGCATCGAGATCCCCGACCAGCCGGGCAAGTACTTTTACGTCTGGCTGGACGCACCCGTCGGCTACCTCGCCAGCCTGAAGAACTACTTCGACAAGGGCCTGGGCAAGACCGCGAGCGGCCAGCCCATGGACTACGACGCCTTCATCGCCGACCCGGCCACTGAGCAGTACCACTTCATCGGTAAGGACATCATCACCTTCCACACCCTGTTCTGGCCGGCCATGCTGCATTTCAGCGGTCGCAAGGTGCCGAACAAGGTGTTCGTGCACGGCTTCCTCACCGTGAACAACGGCGAGAAGATGAGCAAGAGCCGCGGCACGGGCCTGGACCCGCTGAAGTACCTGCAACTCGGCATGAACCCCGAATGGCTGCGCTACTACCTGGCGGCCAAGCTGTCGGGCCGCAACGAGGACATCGACTTCAACGCCGACGATTTCCAGGCGCGCGTGAACGCCGACCTGATCGGCAAGTTCGTCAACATCGCCTCGCGCGCGGCAGGCTTCATCAGCAAGCGCTTCGACGGGCGCCTGTCGGTGATCGCCCCCGATGGGCTGGAGCTGGTGAACAAGCTGCGCGCCGCCCGCCCTGGCATCGAGTCCCTGTACGAGCAGCGCGAGTATGGCAAGGTGGTGCGCGAAGTGATGGCGCTGGCCGACCAGGTGAACAGCTTCGTCGATCTGCACAAGCCCTGGGAGCTGGCCAAGCTGCCGGGCCAGAACGAGCGCCTGCACGACGTGTGCACCGCGTGCATCGAGACCTTCCGCATCCTGGCGATCTACCTGAAGCCCATCTTGCCCAAGCTCGCGGCCGACGTGGCGCTGTTCCTGATGGTGCCGCCCGAAACCATGGCCGACGTGGACAAGCCGCTGGGCGCGGGCTCGCAGATCGGCGAATACAGCCATCTGATGCAGCGCGTGGACGCCAAGCAGCTTGAGGCATTGTTTGAGCCTCCAGCCGGCGCCCAGCAAGCGCAGGCAGCTATCGAAGCAGAAGCAAATGCCGAGGCCTTCGCCCCGGGCGGCGAAGCCTTGGCCGACACCATCCCCATCGACGACTTCGCCAAGATCGACCTGCGCATCGCGAAAATCGAGCGCTGCGAGGCGGTCGAGGGCTCCACCAAGCTGCTGCGCCTGACGCTGGACGCGGGCGAGAAAAACGCCGACGGCAGCCCCAAGCTGCGCAACGTGTTCAGCGGCATCGCCAGCGCCTACCAGCCTGAGCAGCTGCAAGGCAAGCTGACGGTGATGGTGGCCAACCTCGCGCCGCGCAAGATGAAGTTCGGCGTGTCCGAAGGCATGGTGCTGGCTGCGAGCCACGGCGACGAGAAGGCGAACCCCTGCATCTTCGTGCTGGAGCCAACGCCTGGCGCCCAACCCGGCATGCGCGTACGCTGAGTCCATCCACACCAACTGTGCAAGGGCCGACATCGATCGGCCCTTTTTTCTTGCGCGCGGCACCCCAAAGGACGGCGTTAGGCGCACACTGACAACCGCACATTCAAGGGGTGTCAGAAACTCAGATCATTACCATATGATGATCATTTAGTTATCAACATTCGCCGTTCGCCCCGACGACACCTCCATGTCACTGCCGCTCGCCCGCTTTCGCCCTGCCTTGTTCGATGCGCTGCGTGGCTACGACCGGGCGCGCTGGGCGCAGGACCTGGGCGCCGGGCTGACGGTGGCGGCCGTGGCGCTGCCGCTGGCCATGGCGTTCGCAGTCGCGTCGGGGCTGGCGCCGTCGGCGGGCCTGCTCACGGCCATCGTCGCGGGCTTTCTGATCTCGGCCCTGGGCGGCAGCCGCGTGCAGATAGGCGGGCCGGCCGGCGCGTTCATCGTCATCGTGTACGGCATCGTCGAACGCTACGGCGTCGCCAACCTCGTGCTGGCCACCGCGTTTTCGGGCGTGCTGCTGTTCGCCATGGGCCTGTTCCGGCTGGGCACGCTGGTGCGCTTCATCCCGATCGCCGTGGTGATCGGCTTTACCAACGGCATCGCGGTGCTGATCGCGCTGTCACAGCTCAAGGACTTTTTTGGCTTGCAGGTGCCGCGCATGCCGGCCGATTTCTTCGGCGTGATCGGTGCGCTGTGGACGCACCGCGCCAGCGCCAATCCGTGGGCGCTGGGGGTGGCGGTGGTGTCGCTGGCGCTGGTGCTGGGCTGGCCACGCACCACGGCGCGGCTGGCCCGGCGCTGGCCCCAGCGCGCGTGGATCGCGCGCGTGCCGGGCCCGATCGTCGCGCTGGTGCTGGCCACCGCCGTGGTCGCGCTGCTGCGCCTGCCTGTCGAGACCATCGGCACGCGCTTTGGCGGCATTCCAGCGCGCTGGCCGGATCTGGCCCTGCCCACGTTCAGTTGGGCGTCGGCGCAGTTTCTGCTGGTACCGGCCATCACCCTGGCGCTGCTGGGCGCGATCGAGTCGCTGCTGTGCGCCCGCGTGGCCGACGGCATGACCGGCGGTCGGCACGACCCCAACCAGGAGCTGATGGCGCAGGGCATCGCCAACTTCGTCACGCCGCTGCTGGGCGGCATGCCGGCCACAGGCACCATCGCGCGCACCGTGACCAATGTGAAGAGCGGCGCGACCAGCCCCGTCGCGGGCATGGTGCACGCGCTGGCGCTGCTGGTCGTCGTGCTGGTCGCCGCGCCGCTGGCCGGGGCGATCCCGCTGGCCACTCTCGCCGCCATCCTGCTGGCCGTGGCGTGGAACATGGGCGATTGGCGCGCGTTCGGGCGGCTGCGAAGCTACCGCCTGCCGTACCGAGGCACGCTGCTGGCTGTTTTCGTGCTGACCGTGGTGTTCGACCTGACGGTGGCGGTGCAAGTCGGCATCGCCGCGGCCTGCCTGACCTTCATCTACCGGCTGGCCGGCCTGTCGCGCGCCGAGCCCGTGCAGGCCGCCGAGTTCCCGATGCTGGCGTCGCTGGCAGGCCAGGTCACCGCCTGGCGCCTGCACGGCGCGCTGTTCTTCGGCGCCACGCCCGTGCTTGAGCGCATCGGATCCGCGCTGCCCGCACGCGTGCTCGTCATCGACCTGGCGCACGTGCTCTACATCGATTCGACCGGCGCCGAAGCGCTGGAACAATTGCTGCACCGTGCGCGCGAAGCCCACGTTCGCCTGATCGTCTCGGGCCTGGAGGCGCAACCGGCCGACATCGCCCGGCGCACCGGCCTGCTGAGCGCCTGGCAGGCGCAGGGCGCGGGCAGCGTGCAGCCCGATCTGGCTCAGGCGCTGGCCGCGGCGTCGGCCTTCTGCGCGGGCGACATCGCCGCGGGCGCGTCCTGGCCCGCGTCAGCGGCCTGAAGCACTGACGGCGCTGGCACCACACCCATGTCCTGCACCAGCTGCAACACCCGGCCATAGACAGCCAGACCGACCAGATAGGCCACGACCACGGCCACCTCAGAAAAAGCGAGTGTCACGCCCCAATTGCCGGTCAGCCGCTGGATCAGGAGCACCCCGCCCACGGCTGCGGCCAGCCCGGAGGCCCAGCCTGCCCAGGTCGCGGTGTCGGCATTCGACTGAAGCGGCGCCCGGCAATGCGGACAGTGAAACCGGGGGTGCACGTCGCGCCCCCACAGCCGCGCCGCGCACGCGGGGCAGCGCGGCGCGCGCCAGGGCACGCGCTCAGCCCCCGCCGCGCATGTCCGGGCCGTCCGGATCGGGGCCGATCTCGGTGCGGATCACGCGGTAATCCGGCGTGAAAACCACGTTGAACGCCTTCTTTTCGCTGGGCGGCTCCAGAAACTTCCAGGTCCAGACGATCTCGTTCTTGAGCTGGTAGGGCACCTGCTTGGCCGGCTTGCCCAGCATGCGGCGCACGTCTTCGACGCCCATGCCGGCCTGCACACGGCGGAAGTTGTCTGGCGTGAGCACCTGCCGCAACGCGCTCATCCGGCCGTCCGGGCCGATGGTGATCATGTAGTTGCGCATGCCTTCGGGCTGGCGGTTGTACTCGAAAGTCTTGGCGCCGCCAGCCTCCGGCCACACGCGCTCGGGATGGCCGAAGCGCTGCACCACGTCGGCCTCGGTCGAGACGCCCTCTTCCAGCTCCTTGATGGCCTGCGGGTCACACGCCGCCAGGCCCAGCGCGGCGCCGAGCAGTCCACACAGGCTGAGCGCGCGAAGGCGCCGGGTAAGTAAGTTCATACGAGGTACGCACCGGTAAAATGGCTACAACCGTCTTGTAACGTGCCACGCCCGCGTGGCGCCGTCAGACCCGACCGACATTTCGTTCCAAGTTTATGTCCATCGCCAACATCTTCCGCCGCCCGCACTACACCTCTGCAGTCACGCAGTTCATCGAACAGCTCAAGCAGGCCAAACCCGAACTCGACCAGCAGCAGCGCCAGGGCCGCGCCCTGCTGTGGGACAAGCAGATCGACCGCGACCTGCAAGCCGAATTCAGCGAAGCCAAAGTGCCGCAAAAGCCCTACGTGTACCAGACGGCGCCCAGCCTCTGACACCTGGTTTTTGAATGAAATCGGCCTCTGGCGCTACAGCCACCTGCGCAAGCAGCTTCTGATTTCATAGCATCTCGACCGTGTCGGCACCCGATACCGATTCCCTGCTGGCCGCCCCGCCCGAGCAGGCGCCGCAGCCCGAGGTCGTGGACCACGTGGCCGTCGCGCGCCTGTACGGCGAACCGCTGTTCGCCATGCCGCAGGACCT
The DNA here is from genome assembly GCF_008017535.1 of Ottowia flava. GTDB lineage: Bacteria > Pseudomonadota > Gammaproteobacteria > Burkholderiales > Burkholderiaceae_C > Ottowia > Ottowia flava. Next base: position 306,370 of record NZ_VRUA01000003.1, on the reverse strand, counting down.
GTACATCCCGCCGGACGCGCTGGAGATCTTCCTGGAGGCCTTCGAGGGACCGCTCGATCTGCTGCTGTACCTGATCCGCAAGCAGAACTTCAACATCCTCGACATCCCCATGGCCGCCGTGACCCGGCAGTATTTGAGCTATGTGGACGAAATTCGCAGCAGAAACCTGGAGTTAGCAGCCGAATACCTGCTGATGGCGGCGATGCTGATCGAAATCAAGTCGCGCATGCTGCTGCCGCCCAAGAAGACGGCGGAGGGCGAAGAACCCGAAGACCCGCGCGCCGAACTGGTGCGCCGGCTGCTGGAATACGAGCAGATGAAGCTGGCAGCGCGCCAGTTGGCCGACGTGCCGCAGTTTGGCCGCGACTTTTTGAAGGCGCAGATCTACGTCGAGCAGTCGCTGCAGCCGCGCTTCCCCGACGTGGAGCTGGCCGACATCCAGCAGGCCTGGGCCGACATCCTGAAGCGCGCCAAGCTGGTGCAGCACCACAAGATCAGCCGAGAAGAGCTGAGCGTGCGCGAACACATGTCGATCGTGCTGAAAAAGCTGCAAGGCCGCCGCTTCGCCCCGTTTGAAGAGCTGTTCGATCCGGCCAAGGGCGCGCCCGTGCTGGTGGTGACGCTGATCGCCCTGCTGGAGCTGGCCAAGGAAACCCTGGTGGAGATCGTGCAGGCCGAGGCGTTTGCGCCGATTTACGTGCGGCTGGCGTTTACGCCGAATTGAGCCCACGCCCGCCCAGGTGGGCATCCGGCGCGAGGCGGCGCCTCAGACACCGGGTTTCTAGGGCTTTGAAGCGGATGGATTGACACCTGAGGCAGCCCCGAATTGCGTGATCACGTCCTCCAGCGGTACATGGCCTTGGAAGGCGCCGTTCCCGTCAGCGGTTTCGCCGTTTTCGACTGCCAGCGCAAAGCGTACCGCCGCGTCGTCCTTCAGCCGTGATCGCAAAGCGTTCAGCCGTGGCCAGCGGGTTCGCTCAGCGACCTGCAACACCTCCAGCCAGCGCGCGACGCCGATGAGCAGCGCGTCCGCCAGCGAGGGGCGGTCACCAGCTACGTATCTGTCGCCCGGCGTCAGCATCGCCTCGAGCTGGTCGTGGTGCTTGATCACCGCGTCCCGCCCAAACTGGCGCAGCGCTGTCTGCGTGGCCGGCTCGGGCGGCTGCATCTCCAGCGCGGCCCACAGCGGACCGAACGCGCCCGTGAAGCTGGTGTTAATGAATGCCGCCATCTGGTGCATGCGGTCGGCCGCCGCGGTGCCGAGAGGGTAGCTGATGCGCCGATCGCTATCGCGCGCTTCCAGCCAGGCGGCGATGGCCATGGTTTCGGTGAGGCAGCGCCCCTCATCGGTGATGAGCACTGGCGTTTCGTGGCGCGCGTTCACGCGAGCGTAGGAGGGTTCGCGCATCTCGCCGAGCATGTCCACCCGCGACAAGCGGTAGGGCTGGCCAAGCCACTCCAACGCAGCCACCAGCCCCATTGAGCTGCCCGCCGGCACACCATAGATCAAAATCGGTTCCATCCATGCTCCTTCATTCACCGCCACATGGCGTTGCGGCGAGACTTTGCGCGAAAGCGACGCTGCTGTGAATGACGCACTTTTGTGTAACCCAACAAGGCCACGCGTGAAAACTACCGTATCAGAATGCCCCATCGAAGAAGCGATGGTGCTGCTCAGCGGCCGCTGGCCGACCTTATTGCTGTACTACCTAAAAAATGGCACGAAGCGATTTGGCGACTTACAGCGCGACAACCCCACCATTTCGCACCGCATGCTGGCGCTGGAGCTGCGTAAGCTGGAAGGGGCGGGCGTGGTGAAACGCACGGCGTTCGCTGGCTATCCGTCGCATGTTGAATACACGCTGACGGCTGCCGGACAGCGCGTATTGCCCCTGATCGACGCAATCGGGGCTTGGTGGATAGACACGCGCGCCAGCACCGAAGCCTGATGAGCCGCACGTGATCGAAGCGTTCAAACACGCCAGACGATTTACAGCAAAAATCGGCTTGTAGCCCTTGATGAATCTGCGCAAGCAGCTATCAACTTAGTCAAAACTCAGCCTCTTCGCGCTCCAACATGTCTCGCGTGCTCACCCTCTGGCAACGCCTCGGCCCCGTTTCAGCGCACCCTACTTGGCGCGACTTGCTGCGGCCCGGATTGGGTGCGGCCTTGGGCTTGGCGCTGGCCGGCATGCTGGTGGTGGCAGTTGATCAGCTCTACCCGCATGCGCTGTTTTTGTTCGCCCCGCTGGGCGCGACGGCGGTGCTGGTGTTTGCCGTCCCCAACAGCCCGCTGGCGCAGCCGTGGAACTGCGTGGTCGGCAACACGGTGTCTGCGCTTTACACGCTGGTGCTGCTGCGCAGCCTGCCCGAGTGGCCGCAGCCAGCGCTGGCCGCGCTGGCGGTGGGAGGTGCCATTGCGCTCATGTTGGCCTGCCGCGCCCTGCATCCGCCAGGCGGCGCAGTGGCCTTGCTCACGGTGCTGGCATCCGCGCAGTTGCTGCCCCTGGGTTGGCACTTGCTGGTGCCCATGGCGGTGTTGACGGCGGTACTGGTCCTGGCGGGCGTCGCCTACCACTGGGCCTGGGGCCGCAGCTACCTGCACCAGGCGCACCCGCCCAGCCCTGCACAGGCGCCGCCATCAGCCGGCGCGTTGGCGCTGTCGAATGCCGACCTCGAGCAACTGCTGGAGCGCTTCGATCAAACCTACAACATGGGCCCCGAAGACCTGGGCGAACTGCTGGCTGCAGCTGAGGAACAAGCCATCAAGCGCCGCTTCGCTGCCGTGAGCTGTGGCGAGGTGATGTCGCCCCAATTGCTGACCGTGCGGCGCGACACGCCGCTTGAGGAAGTGGCCGACATCTTCCACGAGCACTTGGTCAAGAGCCTGCCGGTGGTCGGCGCGCGCGGCGAGCTGATCGGCCGCGTGCAGCGTGCTGACCTGTTCGACTGGCTGTGGGAAGGCCACCGAGCGCACCGGCGCCAGTCCCTGTGGCGCCGCGTGCGCCCCCGCAAGCTGCCAACCGAGCCGGTCGCCGAAAGCCTGATGCGCGAGCCCGAAATGCGCGTGCAGGAATCGACGCCGATGGGCGATCTGCTGCACGAACTGGCGCAGCACAGCGTGCAGTTCATCGCCGTGCTGCGCGGCGACGTGCTGGTCGGGGTGATCACGCGCAGCGACGTGATCCGCACCTTGCTGGCATTGAAGTAGGGCCCGCAGGGGCACCGTGACAACATCGACTCACTGTAGCCCGCGCTATCTTTTGAGAAGCCGCCTGCGCATACTGCTGTAGGGCCAGCGGCCAGTTTTGCTTAAAAAGCCGGCCTGCACAGCCTTGACATCGCCTGCGCGCGCCACGCCAACCGCGCTTGCCGCCTAGACTCAGCCGCAACGCTTAGCGCCCCAATGCGTATAGGAGACACGATGAGCACCTCAAGCACGCCTGCCAACCCCGGCTCCCCCTACGGCACTTTGCCGCCCGCGTCGCCCTTGCCGCAGCGCAAGCCGGTCAGCCTGCCGCGGCTGGCACAGTTGCGCGCCGAGGGCGAGAAGATCGCGATGCTGACGGCTTACGACGCCACCTTCGCCGCCGTGGCCGACGCGGCAGGCGTCGAATGCCTGCTGGTGGGCGACTCGCTGGGCATGGTGTGCCAGGGTTTGCCGTCCACGGTGGGCGTGGCGCTGGAGACCATGCGCTACCACACCGAAAGCGTGGCACGCGGGCTGCACCGCGTGCAGGGGACCGCCTGGCTGATCGCCGATCTGCCCTTTGGCAGCTACCACGAATCGCCCGAGCAGGCGCTGCGCTCCGCCACCGTGCTGATGCAGGCCGGCGCGCACATGGTCAAGTTGGAAGGCGGCGGCTGGACGGCGCCCACGGTGCGCTTTCTGGTCGAGCGCGGCATTCCGGTCTGCGCGCACCTGGGCCTGACGCCGCAGACCGTGCACGCGCTGGGTGGTTACCGCGTGCAAGGCCGCGGTGATGCCGCCGCCGATACGCTGCGCCGCCACGCGCTGGAATTGCAGGACGCGGGCGCCGCCATGCTGGTGCTGGAGATGGTGCCCGCCGCGCTGTCGGCGCAACTGACGGGCGAGCTGGCGCACTGCGCCACCATCGGCATCGGCGCCGGCAAGGGCACGGCCGGGCAAGTGCTGGTGATGCACGACATGCTGGGCGTGAATCTGGGCAAGAACCCGAAGTTCGTGCGCAATTTCATGCAGGACGCGAGCAGCGTGCGCGGCGCGATCGAAGCCTACGTGCGCGCCGTGAAGGACGGCAGCTTTCCCGACGATGCGTTGCACGCGTGGTGACCGCTCCCTGACGCCGAAACCCCTGTCCGCCGGTGCATCCGCGGCGCGCTCGCCTGGCATCAGCGCGCGGCACATCCGGGAATCCACCTACTCGCACGCCCCTGCATTTCGTTACCAATAGCACCTGTACTTCAGGGAGAAGGAGATGCCAGCGGAATCAGGTCACGTTGCCGGGCTGCTCTACGACGGCATCCTTTCGCCCGGCGACTGGTACGCCGCCCTGGACGCCCTGAGGGGCGAACTGGGCGCATCTGTCTTTCACTTCTTCACGCTGGATCACGCATCTGGCGCCGTCCTTCAAAGCGTGGACAACCAGGCCAGCTGCGAAATGAACGAGCGCAAGCTGCGCGAGTACGAAGCCCATTTCATCGCCAGCGACATCCGCATGGGTATCTTGAACCACCTGCCGGTGGGCAGCGTCATGCTCGACCACGAGCACATCACCGCGCGAACGATGTCGCGCAACGCCTTCTATTGCGACTACCTGGGTACGTCCGGATTTCGGCATACGCTCGGGGCGCAGATCCGCAACAACGGCGCGACGAGCGATTTTCTGGGGTTTCTTCGCACTACGGACCGGCGAACCTACGGCGTGCAGGACAAGGCGCTCATGGACCGGCTGATGGGCGACCTGAGCCGCGCAACGCGGCTGCGCATGCAGGCCGGAGAGTTGAGTGCCCGTGCCGCCCTGGGCCTGGCCGCGCTGCAGACGCTGCCCCAAGCCGTGTTCGTGGTCGACGGCCAGCGCCGCATCCACCACGCCAATGCCGCTGGCGAGCGCTTGTTGTCGCAACCCGGCGCCCTATCGACGCGCCATGGCGTGCTTCGGTGCCCCGAGCCTGCAGAACAGGAACGACTCGCCGCACTGGTGCAGGCAGCCTGCACGTCGCCGCCGGCGGGGGGCGCCCTGCTCGTGGGTGGCGCGGTGCGCCACGTCGTCAGCGTGTTGCCTCTGCGAGGCAGCCACGCCTGCGCAAGCCTACGCCAGATGCCGATGGTGCTGGTGGCGGTCGCCGCGCCGGGTGACGCGCTTCACCTGAGCGCGGCCCAACTGGCCGACCTGCTGGGCCTGTCGCTCACCGAAGCGCGCCTCGTACGGATGTTGGCGACCGGCAAAACGGTCAAGGATTTCGCCACCCTGGAAGCGACGAGCTGGCACACCGCGCGCACGCATCTGAAGAACGCCCTGCGCAAGACCGGCTGCCACCGGCAAGCCGAATTGGTGCAACTGGTGCGGGCGCTCCTGACAGCGTAGGGGTGCGCGCCACGCGCACCTGCTTGCCGTCAGAACTACGAAATTGATAGCTGACCGCTCCCGCCCTGCCTTCCGTTTCTTCGATTTCTGGCTGCGCGCCTCGCCTGTCAAGCCTTCGGACACCTTTCGCAGCACGCAGCAGGCTCATCGCCACAACCGAATCGGGATTACCCCTGGGTGCATTCATCTACATATCGTTACTAAAATAAGACCAACAACATATAAGGGGGCACGATGCGCATACGCAGGGTGGGTGGTTCGGCCTGCGACGGCAGGCCACGGAGCCGCGCCGCACAACCGTCGCCCCGGGCCGCCCGGCCATGGCACCTGACCCCCACCGTGCGCTGCGCGGCTCGCGCCGGCTGAACCCCATGCCGCACAACGCTGAAACGATCGCCGGCCTGCTCTACGACGGGGTGATGGCTCCCGAGGCCTGGCATGCGGGCATGGACGCCATGTGCACACGCCTGCAGGCCGGAGATCTTTCATGGCTTCACGCTGGACGTCAGCGGCGCGCCCACGCCGGACAGCTTTGGCAACCTGGAACACTTCGGTCTGCGTGCCCAGCACATGGTCGAGTACGAAACCCAGCACGCCGGAAACGACCCGCGTCTGGCCGCCGTGATGCGCGTTGCCCCTTACGGGGTCATGCTGGACCATGAGCATTTCTCTGCGCAGGAGGCCTTGCGCAACCCCGTCTACGCGGACTGGTTGATGCCGCTCGGCCTCAAGCACACCGCAGGCGTGGTGGTGCGCGACGAAGGCAGCGCACGCGACGTTCTCAGCTTCATGCGCCCGCGCGATGCCCAGCCCTATTCGGCGGACGACAAGCGCGTCATTCAGCAGTTGATGCCCGACATCGCCCGCGCGGCCAGGCTGCGGGCGCGGGCGAACACCTTGTCGCGCACCGCCAGCCTGGGCCTGGCCGCGCTCGACACCTTGCGCCAGGCAGTCGCCGTCGTCGATGCGCAAGCTCGCATTCACCTCAGCAACGCCGCAGCGGAGCAGTTGTTCAACCAACTTGGTCCCCTGCTCGTGCGGCAGGGGCGCCTGCGGTGTGGCGATCGCCCGACGCAGGACCGGCTGGAGCACCTGATCCGGTGCACCTGCGCCTCGCCTCCGGTCGCGGGCGCCTTGACGGTGGCAGAAGGCGCGTGGCGGCGCGGCGTGAGCGTGCTGCCGCTGCAGGCCAGCCACGCATGGGCGAGCGGCCAGACGGTGCCCATGGCCCTGGTCGTGGTGGCCGTGCCCGGCACCGGCGTCAAGCTCGACGCGTCTCTGGTGAGCGACGTGCTCGGCCTGTCACCCGCGGAAGTGCGCCTGGTGCTCCTGCTGGCGGCCGGCAAGACGGTCAAGGATTTCGCCGCCCTGGAAGCCACGAGCTGGCACACCGCGCGCTCGCACCTGCGCAACGCGATGCGCAAGACCGGCTGCCACCGCCAGAGCGAACTCGTGCACCTGGTGCGGGCGCTTCAACCTGTGTAGACCCGCACCGGCAGCGCGATCGGGCCCCTATTCACTATCGACCTGATAGCTGGCCGCGCCTGCGGTAAGCCGCTTTCAGTCCGTTTTGGCTTGAAATTCGCCATTGCCGCGGCGGCGAGCTTTCACGCTCAGAAAGAGCCGAACATCGTCCCCAGCGCAATCACCACCGACAGCGCGATCAGCGGCACGACGATGGTCATGGCGGCGATGTTGCCGTAGGACTCGCGGTGCGTCAGCTTGCAGATCGACAGCAGCGTGATGATGGCGCCGCAGTGCGGCAGCGAATCGAACACGCCGGCCGACATGACGGCCACGCGGTGCAGCAGGTCGGGGCTGATGCCGGCGGCGTTGGCCATGCGCAGGTAGTCCGCGCCCAGCGTCTGCAGCGCGATCGACAAACCGCCCGAGGACGAGCCGGTGATGCCGGCCAGCACGTTCATGGCCACGGCTTCGCTGACCAGCGGGTTGCTGGACACGTTCAGCACCGCGTCGCGGATGATGGCAAAGCCGGCCAGGCTGGCGATGACGGCGCCGTAGCCCACTTCCGACGCGGTGTTGAAGATCGGCAGCATCGAGCCCAGCACACCCTTGTTGATGGTCTGCTGCAGGTTGGCCCAGCGGCCGATGCTGATCAGCAGCAGCACGATGCACGAGATCACCAGCGCGATGATCAGCGCCCACATGCCGGTCTGCTTGGTGGCGTCGAGGTTGGGAAAGCGCGTCTTCAGGAATTCCCAGTCCATGCCCGGGAACACGCCGTAGGTGAACAGGGCGTTGATGCCGATCACCAGCACCAGCGGCAGCAGCGCCAGCATCAGCGGCATGGTGCGGGCGGCGTCGCCGCTCATGTCGGCCTCGCCCACCTGGCCGCGCGGGCCGGTGTCGACGTCGTCGTGCTGGCCGTAGCCCTCGCCGCGCGCGCGCGCCGCCTTCTCGCGCGAACGCAGCCACAGGATGCCCAGCGCGAACATGATCGCGGCGCCGATCAGGCCCAGGCCCGGCGCGGCGAAGGTGTTGGTGCCGAAGTAGGGGATGGGAATGGCGTTCTGGATCGCCGGCGTGCCAGGCAGCGCCGTCATGGTGAAGGTGAACGAGCCGAGCGCGATGGCCGGCGCCACCAGGCGCTTGGGGATGTCTGCGTCGCGAAAGAGCGAACGCGCGATCGGGTAGATGGCAAACGCCACCACGAACAGCGACACGCCGCCGTACGTCAAGATGCCGCAGGCCAGCACCACCGTCAGGATGGCGTGCTTGCTGCCCAGGGTGCGTTCGATCCACTGGGCGATCGCCGTGGCGGCGCCGGAATCGGCCATCAGCTGGCCGAACAGCGCGCCCAGCAGGAAGATCGGGAAGAAGGCCAACATGTAGTTGCCCAGGGCGCGCATGAAGGTCTCGGTGTAGATGGGCAGCATCTGCGTCACATCACCGGACAGGATGACGGCCAGCGCGGCCATGATCGGCGCCAGCAGCAGCACCGTGTAGCCGCGGTACGCCAGGTACATCAGCAGCGCGAGGGAAAGGACAATGGCCAGGGTACTCAAACGACCTCCAAAAGTACTCGGGAAAGATGACAAGATGGCGGGGTGTCTTCACCGCCGCGGGCGCGCAGCACCCCAAGGTCCAGCCGCGGCCATGACGGCCGCGAAATCAAACGGAACTGGGCAGAGTTTAGTGAGCCGCCACTTCCATTTCTTTAAGCATCATCAAGCCCCTGGCTGACAACCGACTGATACCCCCTCATGCAACTGGTCCACACCCTCGCTGAACTGCGCCACGCCCTGCGCCACACCCAACGCCCGGCGTTCGTTGCCACCATGGGCAACCTGCACGCGGGGCACCTGGCGCTGCTGGAACAGGCCAAGGCGCGGGGCGACGTCACGGTCGCCAGCATCTTCGTCAACCGCCTGCAGTTCCTGCCGCACGAAGACTTCGACAGCTACCCGCGCACCCTCGACGACGACCGGGCCAAGCTCGAAGCGGCCGGCTGCGACGTGCTGTTCGCTCCGCGCGAGCGCGACCTCTACCCCGAACCCCAGACCTTCAAGGTGCAGGCCGACCCGGCCCTGGCCGACCTGCTGGAGGGCGAATTCCGCCCCGGCTTCTTCACCGGCGTGTGCACGGTGGTGATGAAGCTGTTTCAGGCCGTGTTCGCCGGCAAGGCCGAGGGCGTGGCCATGTTCGGCAAGAAGGACTACCAGCAGTGGATGGTGGTGCAGCGCATGGTCCGCCAGTTCGCCCTGCCGATCGACGTGGTCGGCATCGACACCTTGCGGGCCGCCGACGGCCTGGCCTTGTCGTCGCGCAACGGGTACCTGAGCGCCCCCGAGCGCGCCCAGGCCCTGCAACTGGCCCAGGCCTTGCGCCGCCTGGCCGACGACGCACTGGCCGCCGGCGGCCCCTTGCCGGAAAACCTGCCCGCACTGGAAGCCACGGCCGTGCAGGCGCTGGCCGCGCACGGCTGGCAGGCGGACTACCTCACCGTGCGCCGCCGTGCCGACCTGCTGACGCCCCAGGCGGGCGACGGTGCCGGCTCGCTGGTCGCCCTAGGCGCGGCGCGGCTGGGGCAGACGCGGTTGATCGACAACCTGGAGCTGTGAGCGACGCGCGGCCTGTGGCGGCCCGCTGGGCCGCGGTGACGCCTCCTGGCATTCCGATCGATTTTTGCTGCGATATTGATAGCTTGCCGCGCAGATCGTTGTAAGGCCTGAGCCCCAAAAACCTTTGAAATCGACAACCGTGCCCGGCGCTGGCACCGGTGCGCGAACGCCACCTTGGTTGAGCGGCGACGCGCCGCCCGGCGACACCCACTGTCGCTGCGCGCCGACGCACTTGCGACAAAAGTCCGCCTTGGGCCGGCTCGCCCGTCGCGCGCCGCACGGCGGCAGCACAATGCGCCGCGTTTCGCAACCACTTTCGCCTGAAAGGACAACACCATGGGTTTGCTCGATTCGGTTCTCGGTTCGGTACTGGCAGGTCAGAACAACGCACCCGGCGGTGGTCTGGGTGGCCTGGGCAATGTGCTGGGCAGCGTGCTCGGCGGTGGCCAGCAACAACAACCGGGCCAAAGCGGCGGCATCAACATGGGCCTGGTTGCCGCGCTGGCGCCGGTGCTGATGGGCATGCTGGCCAACAACAGCCAGCACGGCGGCCTGGGCGGCCTGCTGGACAAGTTCACGCAGGCCGGCGCCGGTAATGCGGCGCAGTCCTGGGTCGGCGCCGGCGCCAACCAGCCGGTCAGCCCGGACGTGGTGACGCAGGCCCTGGGCCCCAACGTGATCGGCGACATCGCCGCCAAGCTGGGCGTGGGCCAGGGTGAAGCCGCCGGCGGCATCGCCCAGGTGCTGCCCGAGCTGATCGACAAGCTGACCCCGCACGGCCAGGCCCCGCAGGCCGGCCTGGGCAGCGAAAGCGACATCATGGGCGCGCTCACGCGCATGCTGGGGCGCTGATCGGCCGCGTAAGCCGCTACCAAGACAAGAGCTGCCTGCGCACATCTGGCGTGCGCAGGCAGCTCTTTTTACTTGCAGACTCGGTTGGCCGTCAGTTGGCGGCGAAGCAGTAAAAGCGTCCGTCACCGCCGGTCGATTTCAGCGCCGCCATGTCGCAGGCCTTGCTGGGGTGCGAGTGGTTCCACGACTTCATCGGCGCCGATTCGTTCAGGCCGATGCGGTCGTGGTGGCCGACAATGGCCGAGCCGGTGGTGGCGCTGGTCCAGTTGCCGCAGGTGGCATCGGCCGATCCCGGCACGGTGCGGCCTTCGGCGGTGGAGCCGGTCAGGATGTCGTGCATGTTCACCGCATCGCCGCGGCCGGCGACCACGTCGCCTTTTTCCGTGATCGCGGTCTTCTTGTTCAGGTTGTTGCCGGGGCTGTGCAGGTTATCGACGCTGGTGGCAATCGCCTCGCCCTTGGCGTTCAGCCATGGGCCCTTGCCGATGCGGTCGCGCGCGTTCACCGCCTGAGGCCCTTGCGTGCTGAGGTAGGCGCGCCAGGCCTTGCCGCCCGCGCCCGCGTTGCTGGCCAACTTCTGGCAATACGCGTCGGCACCCGCCAGCCCGCCCAGGTTGCCGCCCTGACCGGGGTTGCTGCTAGTGACGAAATACGTCATCGGGTTGCCTGCCCCGCCGCCGGACGAGGACGCCGCGCAACCGGCCAGCAGGGTGGCTGCGGCGCAGGCGGTGAGGGCAAGCAGTCGCTGAAAGCGCATGAGGTGTCTCCTGTGAACGGGGCAGGTCCGCCACGCGGGTGAACCGCTGATCCCAGCACGAGTATGCGGCGCGCGCGGTCGCGGCGTCAATCGACACCCATCGACTGGTCAATTCAACTTCAACAAGACAGTACCTAAGCTGGCGGCCAGATGGCGCTGCGAGCCAGGCTGCTCATGCCGCCGGAGCCCCCAGTTGCAGTCGACTTGCCCCTTGCTGTCCGAGCGCAGCGCCACCGCCCTGCCCGCTTGGCTTCAGAGCAACTCGCCTTTCGGATCGCGCCCCATCAGCGCGGCGACGGCTTCGACGGGTTTAAGTTCGCCCGCCAGCAGGCCGACCACGCATTCGGTGATCGGCATGTCGATGCCCAGGTGCTGGGCGCGCTGCCACACGGTTTGCGCGCAGTACACGCCTTCGGCGACGTGGCCGAGCGATTGCACCGCCTGCTCCAGCGACAGGCCGTCCGCCAGCAACAGGCCGACCTTGCGGTTGCGGCTGAGGTCGCCCGTCGCCGTCAGCACCAAATCGCCCAGGCCCGATAGGCCGGTGAACGTCTCCGGCCGCGCGCCCAGGGCCACGCCGAGGCGTGCGGTTTCGGCCAGGCCGCGGGTGATGAGGGCGGCGCGGGCGTTCAGCCCCAGGTTCAGGCCGTCGGCCAGGCCGGTGGCGATGGCCAGCACGTTCTTGACGGCCCCGCCGACTTCCACGCCGACCAGGTCGTCGTTGCCATACACGCGCAGCGTGGGGCCGTGCAGCGCCTCGACCATGGCGTGGCGCACATCGGTGTCGCGGCTGGCGGCGACCAGCGCCGTGGGCTGGCCGCGCGCCACTTCCTGCGCGAAGCTGGGGCCGCTCAGGGCGCCCGAGCGCAGGTGCGGCGCGGCTTGGCGCTGCACTTCATGCGGCATCAGGCCAAAGGCGTGCGCGGCGCCGGTGTCGCGCACGGCTTCAAAGCCCTTGCACAACCAGGCGACGGGCACTTCGCTGCCGCGCAGCAATTCCAGGGTGGCGCGCAGGCCAGCCACCGGTGTGGCGACGATGACCAGGTCGGCCTGCGGCACGGCGTCCTGCAATCCCTGATCGGGCGCGCCGCCACGCAGTTGCAGCTCGCGCGGCAGCGGGATGCCCGGCAGGTAGCGCGCGTTCTCGCGCGCGCTGTCCATGGCTTCGGCCTGGGCGGCGTCGCGCGCCCACAGCACGACCTGGTGGCCGGCCGGGTTGCGCGCGGCGCTAACGGCCACTGCCGTGCCCCACGCGCCGGCGCCAATGACTATGATTTTCATAGCTGCCTGCGCAGATCAGCGTAGGGCCAGAGGCCGATTTGGCTTAAATTTATTGTGTCAGCTGGGCGGCGCCGCCTTCTTGCGCCGCGGCTTCCTGCTGCTGCTGGTACATGGCCTGGAAGTTGATTTCGGCCAGATGCACGGGCGGGAAACCGCCGCGCTGGATCAAATCGGCCACGTTGCCGCGCAGGTAGGGGTAGACGATCTGCGGGCAGGCCACGCCGATGATGCCGCCCATCTGGTCTTCGGGGATGTTGCGGATCTCGAAGATGCCGGCTTGCTGGCATTCGACCAGGAACACGGTCTTGTCCTGGATCTTGGTCTGCACGGTGGCGGTGACGGTGACTTCAAACACGCCTTCGGCCACGTTCTCGGCGTTCACGCCCAGGTTGATGTCGACCGCGGGCTGCTCCTGCTCGAGCAGGATGGCGGGGGAATTGGGTTGCTCCAGCGAAGCGCCTTTGAGGTAAACGCGCTGGATGTTGAAGACGGGATCCTGGTCAGCCATGGGTTTCTCGATTCAGGGAAAAGGGAGGGAAAAGCGGTTCGCCACTGCGGCCGGCGCCAATGGGCGCGGCCGTCGCGGGGCGATGGCGGGAGATTATGTCAGGCGGTGCCGGCCAGCAGCGGATCGAGCCCGCCTTGCTGATCCAGCTCAACCAGATCGTCATGGCCGCCCACGTGGGTGGCGCCGATGAAGATCTGCGGCACGGTGCGACGGCCGGTGATTTCCATCATCTTCACCCGCTGGTCGGGGTCAAGGTCGACGCGGATCTCTTCAATGTCGGTCACGCCCTTGCTGCGCAGCACCTGTTTAGCGCGGATGCAGTAAGGGCAGGTGCCGGTGGCGTACATCTTGACGGTTTGCATGGGCATCCTTTAATGGGGCTCGGCGGCGGTGCGCCGCTCAGGCCTTGGCCACCGGCAGGTCGGCTGCGCGCCAGCTTTTCAGGCCGCCGGCCAGGGATTCGGCCTTGTCGTAGCCCAGCTTGCGCGCGATCGCCACGGCGCGGCCCGAGCGCATGCCGGACGCGCACACCAGCACCACCGGCGTGGCCTTATTCTTGACGGCGCCCGGCAGCTTGGCCTCCAGCTCGCCCAGGGGAATGTTCTTCGCCCCGTTCACGTGGCCGGCCGCGTATTCGGCGGGCTCACACACATCAATCACCACCGCGCGCTCGCGGTTGATCAGTTGCACCGCCGCCGCCGGCGACAGGCCGGCGCCGCCGCCCCCCGTCAGCTTGGGCCACAGCAGCATGCTGCCGGAGGCCAGGGCCACCAGGATCAGCATCCAGTTCGCCAACAGAAAACTCACGTCACACGTCCTCTCAACAGATGGAATGGTCCTTCAAACGCGGCCGTGGCGGCCGCAGGACAGGGAAGGATTCTAAAATGGATGGTTTGCGTCCCGCCCAGGGGGTGCGAATGGCCTTTCCGGCAGCGGCTGCGCCGCCCCGCTCTTTCGCTCTTTAGTTCTGCCTTTCATGCACAAGCTTGTCCTGATCCGCCACGGTGAATCCACGTGGAACCTTGAAAACCGCTTCACCGGCTGGACCGACGTGGACCTGACGCCCACCGGCATCGCCCAAGCCGCCGCGGCCGGTCGCCTGCTGAAAGAAGGCGGCTACGAATTCGACGTCGCCTACACCAGCGTGCTGACCCGCGCCATCCGCACCCTGCACCTGGCCCTGGACGAAATGGACCGCCTGTGGCTGCCCGTGGTCAAGCACTGGCGCCTGAACGAGCGCCACTATGGCGCCCTGCAGGGCCTGAACAAGGCGGAAACCGCTAAGCAGTACGGCGACGAGCAGGTGCTGGTCTGGCGCCGCAGCTACGACACCCCGCCGCCGCCGCTGGAGCCCAACGACCCGCGCAGCGAACGCGGCGACCCGCGCTACGCGAAACTGACCCCGTCCGACGTGCCGCTGACCGAATGCCTGAAAGACACCGTGGCGCGCGTGATGCCGCTGTGGAACGAATCGATGGCGCCCGCCATCTTGGCCGGCAAACGCCTGGTCGTATCGGCGCACGGCAATTCCATCCGCGCGCTGGTAAAGTACCTAGACAACATCTCGGACGACGACATCGTCGGCCTGAACATCCCCAACGGCATCCCGCTGGTGTACGAGCTGGACGCCAGCCTGAAGCCGATCCGCCACTATTACCTGGGCGACGCCGCTGCCGCCGCCGCGGCGGCAGCGGCTGTGGCCAGCCAGGGCAAGGGCTGACGCGCCCCGAGCCTGACGGTCGCATCCCACGTTTACCCGAAGGAACTTCCGTCGCTGCGCACAACCGAAAGCTCTCCGCCCTGTATATTGGGCGTTCGGACCCCACGTAGTCTTCACCATGAGTCAAAAAACCAAAATTGCCGGTTGGATAGCTGTAGGCGCCCTGGCCGGCGCGTTGACCACCGTGTCGCTGCAAACCGTGGCGCGAGGCGCAGTGGCGCCCTTGCCTCTGGAAGAGTTGCAGCAGTTGGCGGCGGTGTTCGGCATGGTCAAGTCTGATTACGTCGAGCCGGTGGATGAGAAGAAGCTGATCACCGACGCCATCTCCGGCATGGTGTCCAGCCTCGATCCGCATTCGCAGTACTTCGACAAGAAAAGCTTCAAGGAATTCCGCGAAGGCACGACCGGTCGATTCGTCGGGGTAGGCATCGAGATTACGCAGGAAGACGGGCTGGTGCGCGTGGTCTCGCCCATTGAAGGCTCGCCCGCCGACCGCGCCGGCCTGAAGCCGGGCGATCTCATCACCCGTGTGGACGACACCCCGGTGAAGGGGCTGACGCTGAATGAAGCCGTCAAGCGCATGCGCGGCGAGCCTGGTACTTCGGTGCGCCTGACGATCCTGCGCCGCGACGAGAACCGCACCTTCCCGGTCAGCATCACGCGCGAAGAGATCCGCACGCAGTCGGTGAAGGTCAAGGTGGTGGAACCTGGCTACGTCTGGCTGCGCCTGTCGCAGTTCCAGGAGCGCACGGTGGACGACTTCGTCACCAAGCTGGAAGACGTCTACAAGCGCAACCCCAACGTGAAGGGCATCGTGCTGGACCTGCGCAACGACCCGGGCGGTTTGTTGGATGCGGCCGTGGCGGTATCGGCAGCGTTCCTGCCCGAAGGCGTGACCGTGGTGTCGACCAACGGCCAGATCGAGGAAAGCAAGGCGATCTACAAGGCGCGCCCCGACGATTACATGCGCCGCCGCGGCGCCGATCCGCTCAAGCGATTGCCGGCTGCCCTCAAGACCGTGCCGATGGTCGTGCTGGTGAACGAAGGCTCTGCCTCTGCCAGCGAAATCGTCGCCGGCGCGCTGCAGGACCATAAGCGTGCCGTCGTCATGGGTAGCCAGACGTTCGGCAAGGGCTCGGTGCAGACCGTGCGCCCGCTCGGCCCCGATACGGCGCTGAAGATCACCACCGCGCGCTACTACACGCCCAGCGGCAAGACGATCCAGGCCAAGGGCATCGTGCCCGACATCATGATCGACGACACCGCCGAGGGCAGCCCCTATGCCGTGCTCCGCATGCGCGAGGCAGATCTGGAAAAACACCTGGCAGGCAGCGAGCCGGACAAGAAGGATCCTGCGCTGGAGAAGGAACGCGAGGCTGCGCTGAAGCGGTTGGAAGAAGAGTCGCGCAAACCCGCGTCGGAGCGCCGCCTGCCCGAATACGGCAGCGACAAGGACTTCCAGTTGCAGCAGGCGCTGAACAAGCTCAAGGGCCAGCCGGTCAAGGCGAGCACGACGCTGGTCGAGCGCAAGGAACCGCCGAAAGAAGACGAGTAAGCCTTCGAAAGCCGGGTGGCCGAACGCGCCCGGCGGCCCGACGCCATGGACGACCAGCAACTGCTTCGCTACTCTCGGCATGTGCTGCTCGACGACCTCGGGGTCGAGGGCCAGCAACGCTTGCTGGGCTCACATGCGTTGATTCTGGGTGCTGGCGGCCTAGGCTCCCCGGTCGCGCTGTATCTCGCCAGTGCCGGTGTTGGGCGGATCACGCTGGTGGACGACGACACCGTCGACCTCACCAACCTGCAGCGTCAGATCATGCATACCCAAGCGCGCGTGGGGATGCTGAAAGTCGAATCCGCCCGCACGGCCATGGCGGCCATCAATCCGGAGATCACCGTTGACATCGTGCAGTATCGCGCCGACAGCGCCTTGCTGCAGGTCCTGGCAGCCGACGCCGATGTGGCGATCGACTGCAGCGACAACTTTGCCGCACGCCAGGCCCTTAACCTGGCTTGCGTGCGCACTGGGACACCGCTGGTGTCGGGCTCGGCGATCGGCTTCGATGGACAGCTGACCGTCTTCGACCCGACCCATCCAGCGTCGCCCTGTTACGCCTGCCTGTTTCCCCCGTCGCAGGCGGTGGAAGAGGTTCGTTGCGCGACGATGGGCGTTTTCGCGCCGCTGGTGGGCATTGTTGGCACACTTGAGGCCACCGAGGCGCTCAAATTGTTGAGCGGCATGGGCGCTTCGATGGTGGGGCGACTTCTCATGGTCGACACACGCCGCACCGAGTTCACTGAAGTTCGCATTGCTCGGCAGCCGGCATGCGAAGTGTGCGCAGCGCACCGGGGCGCGATGTAAGCAAATTCCTACAGTCAGGCTCCGCGCTTGCTGTCACGCCCGCCGGGGTATGGAAACTAAACTTCTCACCAAAGAACTCTCGTCGTGGGCATTGGCCAATCACGACACTCTTTGTGACTGAGCCCAATGCCTGGCAACCGATCTGTGCGAACCTACATTGTTGAAGACAACCCGACGATCCGCGAGAACCTTGTCGCAACACTCGAAGAACTCGGGGGTATCGCCCCAGTCGGTTTCGCTGAAACCGAAGAGCAAGGTAGTGGCTGGTTGACCAGCCATGATGGTCAGTGGGATCTGGCCATCGTGGATCTGTTTCTCAAGCAGGGCAGCGGGTTGGGCGTGCTACAAGCTTGCCGTGACCGCAAGGCCGAGCAGAAGGTCGTGGTGCTGACCAATTACGCAACCCCTGACATCCGCAGCCGGTGCAACCAGTTGGGCGTGGACGCCGTTTTCGACAAGTCGACCGACATCGATGCCTTGATCGATTTCTGTATCGAGCTTCAGGGCAAATCGCACTGACGCGCCAAGTGACTTCAGCTAAACGAAGACGCCGTGGGCGTCTTTTTTTTGCTTGTCATCGGCGGTATCTTTCCTTGCATCGCCGCCAAAACTTAGTCGATGAGATTGTTCTTCAGCGCGTAATAGGTCAGATCGCTGTTGGAGCTCAGTGCCATCTTCTCCATCAGTCGAGTTCGGTAAGTGCTGACCGTCTTCACGGACAGCGACAACGCTTCGGCAATGTCGCCCGCTGTCTGACCCTTGGCGAGTTTCAAGAACACCTGAAACTCGCGCTCCGACAGATGCTCATGCGGCAAGGCGTCGTTCTTGCGATTGAGTTGTTGCGCCAGCAACTCGGCAACGGTGGGCGTGATGTAGCGCTTGCCAAGCGCGATGGTGCGGATGGCCTCGACGATTTCGCCGGGGTCGCATTCCTTGTTCAAGTATCCGCTCGCGCCCTGACGAATCAGGTTCATGGCGTAATGTTCTTCCGGATACCCAGAAAGTATCAATATGCCCACGTCCGGGGCCTTGGCCCTGATCATGGCCAAGGCATCGATGCCGCTCTGGCCGGGCATGGACAAATCCATGACAAGCACATCCATCTCGGTCGTGCGCACCAGATCAATCGCCTCACGCCCGCTGGCGGCTTCGCCGACGACGCGCAAATCCACGTGCTCTGAAAAAAACTGCTTGAGCCCCGATCTAACAATGGCATGGTCATCCACAATGCCGACTCTGATCATCACGCCTCCGGAAATGGACTGTGTCGCGAACGCTGCGACGGTATTCGTTGTTCGGGTATCTTAGTCGCACCTGTCATGTCATTGAAAACACTTTTCAAGCGCCCTACGGGGTCGCCCTTCGCGCAACTTAGCCGCCGCATGCGGGTCGCCTTGGTGGTGGGCTTCTCCTGCGCGGGCGCCATGTTGCTGGTCAACGAGAGTGCCCACGTGCAGACGGCATCCGCATTGCAGTCCGTGCGCCTTGCCAACGAGACGTTGACCACGGTCAACACACTTCTGCGCGAACTCGCGCTCGCCGAGTCGGCGCAACGCGGCTACGTGCTCACTTCCGACAAGGCCTATCTCGGACCTTACCGGCGCTCCAAGCAGGAGGTCGAGTCGCTGGTGCGTCGACTCGATGCCGCGGTGGCGCTGGACAAAGGCGTGCGGCAGCAGGCAGCTGAGCTGACCAAGACGGTGTCGCAGAAGTTTGGCGAAATGGAATTGACCATTCGCCTGCATGAGCAGAACAAGCTGGATGCGGTCAATTTCGTGATCAGCACCAACGTGGGCCTTGAGGAGATGGAGCGCACGCGCGCCTTGGGCACCAGCTTGGTCGCCTCTGCGACGTCGCAGGTGGAGCGCAGCCGCCAGGAAGTCTTCCGGCTCCTGAACGTGACCCGATTTGGCCTGGCGGCCGGCATTCTGGCCGCGCTGTTCGCCTTCGTGCTCTACACGCAGCAGACACGCCAGATGCAGCGCAACGACGAGGAATACAACCGATCACTGGAGGCCGAGCGCGATGCACTGGAATCGCAGGTGCAGGAACGCACAGCCCGCCTGACAGAGTTGGCCACCCACCTCCAGCAGGCGGTGGAAGACGAACGTGCTCACCTGGCACGTGAACTGCACGACGAACTGGGGGCGCTGCTGACGGCGGCCAAACTGGATGTGGCGCGCCTCAAGTCGCGCCTGCCACCCGATGCGCCGGAATTGATCAACCGCCTCAAGCACCTGACTGAAACGCTGAATCAGGGCATTGCCCTCAAGCGCCGGATCATCGAAGACCTGCGGCCCTCATCCTTGTCCAACCTGGGCCTGGTGGCTTCGCTCGACATCCTGCTGCGCGAGTTCGGAGAACGCTCGCGCCTCGAGGTTGACAGCGCGTTGGAGCCTGTCGACCTCAACGAGGCGAGCGATCTCACGATCTACCGCATGGTGCAGGAATCGTTGACGAACATCGGAAAATACGCTCAAGCTTCTCGGGTGTCGGTCACACTCAAGAACTACGTCTACCACGTGGAAGTCTCTGTGTCTGACGACGGCACCGGTTTCGACCCGGCCATCGTGCCACAAGCATCGCATGGCCTGGTTGGCATGCGCCACCGTATTGAGGCCTGTGGCGGCCGGCTGGATGTGTCTTCAGCGCCGGGCCGCGGCACGCGGATTACTGCAACCATCCCGCGCCAGCAGCGCAAGCCACAGGAAGAACTGGCCAGCGCCATGGACGAGATGCACCTGTCATCCGATTCCTACACCGACGACAACCAAACGCGGACATCCACGCCCGCCTGAGGACGATGCGGCACGGCTGTTTTTCGGCTAACCTGCTTGACAGCGCTGGTGTGCGGCGCGGCTTTCATGGCAAACGCGCGCCAGCACCCCGACCCGACCCATCCATCCTAGGAATGCTCATGAACACCACTTCCAGCAAGGCCGAACACACGATCCACAAACTGGCGGATGACGCCGTCGATGCGACCGAACGCATGGCCGACAAGGCAGAGCGCGGCGTTGAATCGGCGCGCAGCTTCGCCAACGATGCGTTGGACAAGGCAGATGCCAAGGTTCGCACGCTGCGCGAAGACATCAAGCCGGCGATTGACGCCGTGTCCTCGCGTGTGCAGGACATGGCCGCGCGAGGCAAGGCCGCTTGCGCCCAGACCGCCGATCAGACGCGCGACAAAGTCAACGAATACGCGGATCGCACCAGCGCCTACGTGTCTGAGCAGCCGCTCAAGTCCATGGCGATCGCCGCTGCTGCCGGTGCGCTGGTCGCAATGCTGCTGGGCCGCCGTCGCTGATGCCGACTGCCTGAGTGGCCGCATCGCGCGGTCGCCAAGCCCCGCCGAGGCGGGGCTTTTTCATGCGCCGAAGGACGAGTGGCACGAAGCTTTCAATCCACCGCGCGGTCCGGACCCGGTCCGTGCGCTGCGGCGCCCAACGCCTCTGAAGCCATGTTGTCGGCCTGGTTCTTGAGGCGCTGCAGCAGTTCGGCCAGTGTGGCTGCTTCCTGGGCGCTCAGCGCCGACATGAGTTGCCCGTTGATCGCCGCGACACGCGGCAAGAGTCGGTCGTGCAAATCGCGCCCCGTTTCCGTCAGCGTGAGCACGACCTCGCGGCGGTTGTGCGGCCGCGGCTGGCGCCGCACAAGGTGTTTGTCCACCAGGCTGCTCACGGCGCGCGATGTCCGCGCGCGATCCAGGGCAGCGTAGTCCGCCAGTTCAGAGGGCAGCACGCCATCGTGCCGCGCCAGATAGGACATGAGGCGCCATTCGCGTCGCGTCACACCGAAATCGGCTTCGCACATGCGCATCACGAGCCGGCCTGCGCGCGCGTTGAGGTGCCAGAGCCGATACAACACCATGTCGTCCAGCGTCTTGGGCTGCCTCAAGGAGGGTTCACGCATCAGGGTAAGTACGGAGAACGGTTGATAACGTCAATTGCGATCAGTATGCCTACAGTTGGCCATTCTGAGCCCATACAACATTGGAGAACAAGCCGTGCAAAAACGCCACTTCGTACGAGCCCTATTGACCGTCGGCCTGGCCGTCGGCCTCACCCCTGCAGTGCAGGCCCAGCCTGAAGGGCCGCTGCGCATCGTGGTGCCCTACGCGCCGGGCGGCTCAAGCGACCGCGCCGCACGCATCGTGGCAGAGAAACTCGGTCCCAAGCTAGGCCAGTCCGTGATCGTCGAGAACAAGACCGGCGCCGGCGGCCGCCTGGCCGCGCAGCAGTTGCGCGGGGCGGGCGCCGACCAGAACGTGCTGCTGCTGGCGAACCCGGCCATCATGGTGGTGGCCCCGCTGGTGTTCAAGGACAACGGTTACGACCCCGACAAGGACTTCCAGCCGGTGTCTCAGGTCAGCGACTACGAATTTGGTCTCGCGGTGGCAACCGCCGTACCCGTCAAGGAACTCAAGCACCTGCTGGCCTGGCTGCGCAGCAACCCCAAGCAAGCCAACTTTGGCGTTCCCGCGACCGGCAGCCTGCCGCACTTCTTCGCTCTCATGACCGGCGAAAAGGCCCAGATCAAGGGTGAAGTCGTGGGCTACCGCGGCTCCGGCCCGCTGATCAGCGACCTTATGGGTGGCCAGGTGCCGGTCGCCTTCGACACGCTCGACACCCTGCTGCCGCAGCACGAAGGCGGCAAGCTGCGCATCCTGGCCTCCTCGGGCGCTAAGCGTTCGCCCTTCGCCAAGGACATCCCGACCTACAAGGAAGCCGGGCTGGATCTGGTCGCCACCGGCTGGAACGCCCTGTTCGCGCCCGCCAGCATGCCCAAGGACAGGGTCGCAAACCTGGGCGCCGCCATCCAGGACGTGATGAAGGACGCGGACACGCAGCGCAAGTTCATGGACGCCAAGGTCACGCCGATCGTCAGCAGTCCAGCCCAGACCGCCGACATGCTCAAGCGCTACCGTGCCCAATGGGCCCCGGTGGTGCAGAAGTCGGGCTATCAGCCCTGACGCCCGCCTGAAGCCTTAGCTTCGCCCTTCCCCTTGAGCGGCCGCGTGCCGCTCGCACCGGAGCCTCTCTCATGATCACGCCCCGCGTCCTGCTTCGCCCCGCGCTCGCCGCCGCCTTCACCGGCTTGCTTGCCCTGAGCGCCGCCGCGCAGACCTACCCCAGCAAGCCCGTCAAGCTGGTCAACAGCTTCCCGCCCGGCGGTCCGTCGGACATGATCGCGCGCTCGATGTCCGATGTGCTGCAGCAGACGCTCAAGCAGCCCTTCATCGTCGAGAACAAGGCGGGCGCCGCGGGCAACATCGGCACAGACCAGGTGGCCAAGGCGCCTGCGGACGGCTACACCGTGCTGATCGGCATCGACACGATCTTCACGGTCAACCCGCACATCTACAAAAGCATGCCGTTCAAGCCAGCGGATTTCAAGCCGCTGCTGATCATGGCCTCGTCGGGCCTGCTGGTGGGCGCGCACCCGTCGACCGGTTTCAAGACCATGGCCGACCTGATCAACGCGGGCAAGACCAAGGGCGTGACGTTCAGTTCCGCCGGCTCCGGCAGCCCGGGTCATCTGGCGGCCGAGGTGTTTCACGAAGCCACCGGCATGAAGATCACGCACGTGCCCTACAAGGGCAACACGCCGGCCGTCACGGCGGTGCTGTCCGGTGAAGTGGACGCCGGCGTGCTGGCCACGCCGGGCATGCTGCCGCACGTCAAGTCGGGCAAGATCAATGCGCTGGCCGTCACCAGCCGCCAGCGCTCCACCCTCGCGCCCAACGTGCCGACCGTGGCCGAAGCGGGCCACAAGGGCCTGGAGCAGGAAGTGGTCTACATCGCCATGGTGCCGGCCGCCACGCCCGAGCCGGTCGTGCAGGCGCTGCAGAAAGCCTTCAGCGACGCGCTGGCTCGCCCCGAAGTGCGCAAGCGCCTGGAAGGGCTGGACCTGCACTACGAGGGCCTGACCGGCGCCGCCGCCAGCAAGCGCCTGGCCGACCTGTCGGAGCGCTATGGCCGCATCATCAAGGCCACGGGCATGAAGGTCGAGTAAAACACTTACTCCTGTTTTTATAGCTTCTCACGCAGATGGCTGTAGGGCTAGATGCCAAAAATGTCTAAAAATCCCAAACGACCGAACATCATCTACATCGTCGCCGACGACCTGGGCTTTGCCGACCTTGGCTGCTACGGCGGCCGCGATGCGCGCTTCGGTCCCGTTTCGCCCGTGCTCGACCGGCTGGCCGCCAAGGGCTTGCGCATGACGCAGGGCTACAGCAATTCGCCCGTGTGCTCGCCCACGCGGTTCGGGTTGATCACCATGCGCTACCAGTACCGCCTGCGCGGCGCGGCCGAAGAGCCGATCAACAGCAAGAGCAAGGGCAGCACCACGCTGGGCCTGCCGCCCGAGCACCCCACGCTGCCTTCGCTGCTGAAAGACGCGGGCTACCGCACGGCGCTGATGGGCAAATGGCACTTGGGCTACCCGCCCGTGTTCGGGCCGCTCAAATCGGGCTACGAGGAGTTCTTCGGCCCGATCTCGGGGGGCGTGGACTACTTCACCCACTGCAGCAACAACGGCACGCACGACCTGTACCTGGGCGATGGCGAGCACCACGAAGAGGGCTACCTCACCGACCTGATCAGCCAGCGCTCGGTCGACTACATCCAGCGCATGGCCCCCGGCGCGCAAGCCGGCACGCCGTTTTTTCTGAGCGTGCACTACACCGCGCCGCACTGGCCGTGGGAAACGCGCGACGACGCCGCGCTGGCCGAGGAGGTCAAGAACAACCTGTTCCACCTGCACGGCGGCAACATCCACACCTACCACCGCATGATCCACCACATGGACGAAGGCATTGGCCAGATGGTGGAAGCGCTGGAAGCGAATGGCCTGCTGGACGACACCCTGATCGTCTTCACCAGCGACAACGGCGGCGAGCGCTTTTCCGACAACTGGCCGCTGGTCGGCGGCAAGATGGACCTGA
Organism: Ottowia flava; assembly: GCF_008017535.1. Lineage (GTDB taxonomy): Bacteria > Pseudomonadota > Gammaproteobacteria > Burkholderiales > Burkholderiaceae_C > Ottowia > Ottowia flava. Next base: position 282,292 of record NZ_VRUA01000003.1, on the reverse strand, counting down.
CCGAAGGCGGCATCCGCGTGCCGTGGATCGCCCACTGGCCGGCCGTTATCCCGCCCGGCGGCGTGACTGAGCAGGTCTGCATGAGCATGGACTGGTCCGCCACTATGCTGGACGCCGCTGGTGGCCAGCCGCATGCCGATTACCCGCTCGACGGGGTCTCCCTCCTGCCTGTGCTGCGCGACGCAGACGACACCTTCGCCCGCCCGCTGCACTGGCGCATGAACCACCGCGGGCAGCGCGCGCTGCGCGACGGCCCCTGGAAATACCTGCGCGTGGACGGCAACGACTACCTGTTCAACATCCCACAGGACGAGCGCGAGCGCGCCAACCTGGCCGCGCGCGAGCCCGACCGCCTGGCCGCCATGCGCGCCGCCTGGGAAGCCTGGGAAGCGACCATGCCGCCGATTCCCGCCGACGCGACGATCAGCCTGGGCTATTCCTACAAGGACATGCCGCAGCGCTGACGCCCTGCGGTGAGCCGTCTGACCCGGCCGCGCTCCCGCTCAGCGCCACTGCGCAGCGCCATGGACCGCGCGCTGACTCGACTACTCGTCCCGCTGCGCCGCGGCACCGCCGCGCGGCACGGCGATACCGCTCGAACTGGACGTCGTCCGCGTCTGCGCTGCAGGCGGGCGGGCCGGTGCGACCGGAATCGGGCGGTTGTCCAGCGTACCGCCGCCATAGCTGGGCGGTCTCGGTCGCGGTGGCTCGATGGGCGGAGGCGGGTAAGCGCTGCCGGGGCCCCAGCCGCCCGGGTGCCCGTGTGGCGGCCTGTGCCCCGGCGGGAAGGCACCCCAAGGTTCGGGTTGAACGACGACCACGTCCGCCGGCGGCTGTTGGCCGCAGGCCAGCGCTGCGTTGTAGCGTGCGGTGCGGATCTGCTCGGGCGTGGACGAATTGCTGCGAGCGCGGAAATCGGCGTCGGCCATAGCGCGCTGGCACTGCGGCGTCTGCGACGGCGGCACGGCGGCGGCGTTGGCCGCGCGGTTGGCGACTTCCTGGCGGGCAGCTTCCTGGCGCAGGCGCTGTTCGTCCTGGGCCTGCAGTTGGCGTTCGGCAGCACGGCTGCGCGCCTGTTCGGCGGCCAGATCGTCGGCCTCACGTTCTGCCGGCGTGCGCGCCGGCACCACCAGTTCCCCACCATGGCAAGGCTGGTCGGTGTACACGGTGCGGCCGGTGGCCGGGTCCTTGCAACGGATGGCCTGGGCGCTGACCAGCGCCGGCAGAGTCAGCAGCAGAGCGATAGCCACGGTACGCATAAAAGGCCTCTCCATATGAATCAAGCGATGGTACTGATGAGCGAGCGATGGCGCTACCCACCCCCCTTAACGCGCCAGGCGGTGCACTCGCTTACCATCGGACGCTGATGCTGCCTGCCCGACTCACCCGCGCCATCCCGTTTCTCGCGCATCCTCGCCCTTCCGGCCCGCTGCTGCGCAGCGAGGCGCTGGCCGGCCTCACCGTCGGGCTGATGATGATCCCGCAGAGCGTGGCCTACGCCCACCTCGCGGGCATGCCACCGGTGACGGGCATCTACGCGTCCATCGTGCCAGCGCTGGTGGCGGTGTTCTTCTCGTCGTCGCAGCGCCTGTCGGTCGGGCCGACGGCCCTCACGGCGCTGCTGATCAGCGCCTCGCTGACCGGCATGGCGCAGCCCGGCAGCGCCGAGTGGATCCAACTGGCCGTGTGGCTGGCGCTGCTGACCGGCCTGCTGCAGGTCGTGCTGGGTTGGGCGCGCTTTGGCTGGCTGCTGAACCTGGTCAACGCGCCGGTGCTGATGGCTTTCACCCAGGCCGCGGCGGTGCTGATCATCACCTCGCAGATCCCGTCGCTGTTGGGCTTCGGCGGCGGCTGGCGCTTCATGCTACACACGCCATCGTTCGACTGGGCATCGGCCGTGTTCGGTGTGGCCACGCTGGCGCTGCTGATGGGCGCGCGGCGCTGGCGACCCGGTTTCCCGACGGTGTTGGTGATCGTTCTGGCCACGGCCGCCATTAGCCACTTCGCGGGCTTTGAAGCGCATGGCGGCAAGGTGGTAGGCACGCTGCCCAGCGGCCTGCCCAGCCTGTACGTGCCGGGCTGGATCGGCTGGGACACGCTGGGCCAGCTGGTCCTGCCGGTGCTGGTGATCACGCTGGTCAGCTTCCTCGAGACCGCCTCGTCCGCCAAGGTCGACAGCGAACGCAAGGGCGAGCGCTGGGACCAGGACCAGGACCTGGTCGGCCAGGGCCTGGCCAAGATCGCCTCAGGCTTTTCCGGCGCTTTCGCCACCAGCTCGTCGTTCTCGCGCTCGGCGCTCAACCTGTACGCGGGTGCGCAGACCGGCTGGGCGACGATCTTCTCGACCCTGGTGGTGCTGCTGGCGCTGCTGTTCTTCACGCCGGTGCTGCGCCCGGTGCCGCAGTCCGTGCTGGCGGCGATCGTGGTGGCGGCGGTCATCGGCCTGCTCAAGCCGCGCGAATTCCGCCGGCTGTGGCGGCTGTCGCGCGTGGAATCGGTGATCGCCGCGGTCACGTTCGGGGTCACGATCCTGGCCGCGCCAGCGCTGTACTGGGGCGTGCTGACCGGCGTGGTGATGTCGCTGTCGCTGTTTCTGTACCAGCGCCTGCACCCGCGCATCATCGAATTGGGCATGCACCCCGACGGCAGCCTGCGCGACCGCCACCTGTGGCAGCTGCCACCGCTGGCGCCCCAGTCCTACGCGTTGCGCATGGACGCCGCGCTGGACTTCGCCGCCGCCGGCCAGTTCGAGCGCAACGTGATCGAGTATTTGACCGAGCACCCGCACACGCGCCACGTGTTCCTGTTCGCGCAGTCGATCAACCGCATCGACGCGACCGGGGTCGAGGTCTTCTTGCGCTTGATGTCGCAACTGCAGCAGCGCGACGTGGTGCTGCACCTGGTGGGCATCAAGCTGCCGGTCGAAAAGGTGCTGCTGGCCGCGGGCGCGTTGGCGCCCCACCCGAAGGTGCAGGTCTACCGCACGGAAAACGAAGGGCTGGCCGCCCTGCGCGCCATCGAGCTGGCCGCGCGGCGCGAGCCGGCAGACTTGGCTGCCGCGGCGATCTGACGGCTGACAACTATCAAATCAGGAGCTGGTCGCGCAGACTGCTGTAGGGTCAAAGGCCAATTTGATGCGGCACAGCCTGGCACGGCCGCCGATGACCCAGGCGCCGATCAGGGATGGCAGGCGATGCTGGCGGTGGCCGCCAGTTCGTCGAGCAACGCCAGAGACACCTTGCCCGACACCGCGTAGGGGTCGAGCACGGCGCGCTCAGAGTATTTCAGCAGCACGCTGGCGTTGACGCGACCGACGTCGACGAGGCCCATGGTCCAGCCGCCAAAACGGCGCTCCTGGATTTCCTCGAAGTGCAGCAGCGCCACGTCCTTGTGGCGCGGGTCGCGCTGGATGGTGCCGTACAGGTCGCTCACGGCCTGGCGGCCACCTTCGATGGCCTGCATGAACACGCCACCGCCGTAGGCCAGCACGCCGGTGATGCCGGTCTGCTGGTTGTGCTGGCGCGCGGAGGCCAGGATGCTGTTGACCACCGCCGGTGAAGGGTCGACGGCGCGGCTGGCGTAGAGCAGGCGGACGAGCATGGTCAGTTCTTCTGCGGGATCAGGGAAAGAAACTCGCGGCGCAGGTTCATGTCCTTCAGGAACACGCCGCGCATGACCGAGTTGATCATCTTGCTGTCCACGTCCTTCACGCCGCGCCAAGCCATGCAGAAGTGCGTGGCTTCCATGACGATGGCCAGGCCGTCGGGCTTGGTCTTGGACTGGATCAGGTCGGCCAGCTGCACCACCGCCTCTTCCTGGATCTGGGGGCGGCCCATGATCCATTCGGCCAGGCGCGCGTACTTCGACAGGCCGATGACGTTGGTGTGCTCGTTGGGCAGCACGCCGATCCACAGCTTGCCCATCACGGGGCAGAAATGGTGGCTGCAGGCCGAACGCACGGTGATCGGGCCGACGATCATCAGCTCGTTCAGGCGTTCGGCGTTGGGGAATTCGGTGATCGTCGGGCTTTGCACGTAGCGGCCGTTGAACACCTCGTTGACGTACATCTTGGCCACGCGCCGCGCGGTGTTGGCGGTGTTGTGGTCGCCCTCGGTGTCGATCACCATGCTGTCGAGCACGCCCTGCATCTTGTCCGTGACTTCGTCCAGCAGCGCCTCCAGCTCGCCCGGCTGGATGAATTCGGCGATGTTGTCGTTGGCATTGAAGCGCCGCTTGGCCGCCTGCAGGCGCTCGCGGATCTTCACGGACACGGGCGTGCCTTCGTCAGCGGCGTCGGGTGGGGGCAAGTCGGGTTCGGGCTTCATGGTGTCCCGCGATGGTAGCAGCATTGTTTACAAACAAAAAAGGCACTGGCGCTACAGCCACCTGCGCAATCAGCTACGATTTAAATAGCATCAGAAGCGCGATTCAGAGAGCGCGCCGTGCATCTTGAACTCGGCGATCAGCGGCAGGTGGTCGGACATGCGGCTCCACACCCGCCCGCGCGGCGCCGCCAGGCTGAGCGGCTGCAGATCGCGCGCGTAGATGTGGTCGAGCTGCGCCACCGGAAAGCGCGAGGGGTAGGTCAGCGTGCGCGGACCCTCGAAGGCGTGCAGCGAGTCAACACGCAGCAACTTGCGCACGCGCGTGCCCCAGTCGTTGAAGTCGCCCGCCACCACCAGCGGCGCGCCCAGCGGCACCTCGCGCGCGATGTAGCGGCGCAGGTGCACCGCCTGACGCACGCGGCTGGCCGGCAGCAGGCCGAAGTGCACCACGATGGCGTGCACGTTGACCCCGGCCACCTGCAGCTCAACGTGCAGCAGGCCGCGCTGCTCGAAGCGGTGGTCGGACATGTCCTCGTGGCAGTGCCGCACGATCGGCCAGCGCGACAGCAGCGCGTTGCCGTGTTCGCCGTCGCGCGTGATGGCGTTGGTGTGGTAGACCGCTTCGTAGCCTTCAGGCGCCAGAAACTCGGCCTGCGGCTGCTCGGGCCAGCCGGTGAAATAGGTCGCTTCGCGCCGGTTCATGCGGCGCACTTCCTGCAGGCACACGATGTCGGCGTCGAGCGTTTCGACCGCCAGGGCCAGGTTGTGGATTTCCAGGCGGCGCGTGGGGCCCATGCCCTGCACGCCCTTGTGGATGTTGTAGGTGGCCACCCGCAGCATGAACGGGTCGGCCTGGGAGCTTGCGGTGTCTTTCATGAGGGAATTCCTGCGCCAATGCTCGCAAAGCGCGGCAGCAGCAGGCAGGCCTCGGCGTTGGAGGGCGAATAGCACCAGTCGGCCGCTTCGCGCCAGGGCAGCCAGCGGTGGTCGGTGTGTTCGCGCGGGTTCAAGGTGATCGGTGTGCCTTCGGGCACGCACAGGCCGAACACATGCTCGACATTGCGGGTCACGCCCGGGGCGTAGCGGAAAAGCCACTGAGGGTAGATGTCGTAGACGTTTTCCAGTTCCCAATCCGTCAGCGTGCAGCCGGGCGCATCGGCATCGATGCCGGTTTCTTCGGCCACTTCGCGCGCGGCGGTGGCAGAAAAGGGCTCGTCTTCGGCGTCCTTGCTGCCGGTCACCCCCTGCCAGAAGGCGGCGCTGGCGTCGGCCCGGCGGATCAACAGCACCTCCAGCGCGGCGGTGTGGATCACCACCAGCACGGATTGCGGAATCTTGAAGCGCATGGGGTTCACGCCCAAAGCCCGTGAACGCGCGGGTGCCGCCCGCCCGTCAGACGCGGCGCGTGAAGGCGCGCACCATGGGTTGGACGCGCTGCACCATCTGCCAGGCCGCGAACGCGCGCGTGCCCAGCCGCATGAAGGCGCGCGGACGGGCCACCACGGCGCCCAGCAGGGCCGCGCCCGCCGCCGCCACCAGGCCAGGGTGCGCCTTGACCCAGCCCAGCCCCTCGGCGACACGGTCGGTTGCCCGAAAAGCGGGCTGGATGCCGGTGGCCTTGAAGGAAAGCTGGTGGCGCAGGTACTCCGACCGCATCTTGAGCGCGTCGCGCCGCGCCAGCAGGTCGTCATCAACGTCGATGCGCTTGTGCCCCGCGCGCACCGCCTGGTCGGCGGTGGTGTCGGCATGGTGCTTGCTGGTCATGGCGCATCACCCCGCAAACGATGCTGGTCCCGACGCAGTTCTTCGCGCGTAACGCTGAACATCTCGACCAGACCGCGCAGCTTGCCGCGCGCCAGGATCATCAGCACGATGCCGCCGCCCAGAAAAAGCGTGGTGAAAATGGCCAGCGCGAGCAGGGGGTGCGTGGCCCACATGGCCACGGTGATCAGCAGCGCCAAGAAAATGATGCCAAACGCGGCGAGCACCGCACCCAACACGCCATAGACGCACACCAGGATGAGCCGCTGCAGCCCGATGCGGGCCTCGATGGTCAGCAGCTCCAGCCGGACTTCGGCCAGCTCCAGGATGTTGGCGACCCACCCGCGCACGCGGGCTTCGCTGCGACCGGCGCTGGACGATTCGTTGGCCATGGCGGAGAAATCAGATGACGGCTATCAGGGCGCGTGGCCGCCAGCGCCCCGCGCCCGCAGCCACATGCCCCAGGGCATCAACGGCGGCCGAGCAGCACGCCGATCAGGATGCCCAGCGCCGCGGCGGCGCCGATCGACGACCAAGGGTTGTCGTGCACGTATTCGTCGGTGGCGGTCGCAGCCAAACGGGCGCGGGCGCGCACGGCAGCGTCGGCATCGGCCAGTTTTTCGCGCGCCATGCTCAGGTTTTCCTTCGCTCGGGCGCGCAGCTCGGCGATTTTGGTATCGGTTTGACCGGCGGTGGCAGCCAGCAGGTCTTCCGCGTCGGAAATCACCCGGCGCAGGTTGGCGACGAGTTGTTCCTTGGTTTCGACAGCCGAATCCGCGAGGTCAGACGTATAGGACATAAGTGCACTCCTTCAGAGGGGAAAATCCATCGTAACAGAGCGCCCCGCAGCGCCGCGTAGGACGGCGCCGAAGTCCGCCGGCTGCGGGCTTCGGCGAGAAACCGTCAGGCGGCGGGCGTGGCGTTGCGCAGGCGAATGTGCAACTCGCGCAGCTGCTTTTCGTCCACAGGGCTGGGCGCGTGGGTCAGCAGACACTGGGCGCGCTGGGTTTTGGGGAAGGCGATCACATCGCGAATCGACTCGGCCTTGGTCATCAGCGTGACCAGACGGTCCAGCCCGAACGCCAGACCGCCGTGCGGGGGCGCACCGTACTGGAGCGCGTCCAGCAGGAAGCCGAATTTCTCCTGTGCTTCTTCCGGGCCAATCTTCAGCGCGGAGAACACCTTGCTCTGCACTTCGGCGCGGTGGATACGCACCGAGCCACCACCCAGCTCCCAGCCGTTCAACACCATGTCATAGGCCTTGGCGATGCACTTGCCGGGGTCGGTGTCCATGTAGTCCTCGTGGCCGTCCTTCGGCGCCGTGAACGGATGGTGCACGGCGTTCCAGCGCTGGCCGTCATCGTCGAATTCGAACATCGGGAAGTCGACCACCCACAGCGGCGCCCAGCGGTCTTCAAACAGGCCCGCCTTTTTGGCGAACTCGCTGTGACCGATCTTGAGGCGCAGACCACCAATGGCATCGTTGACCACCTTGGCCTTGTCGGCACCAAAGAACAGGATGTCGCCGTTCTGCGCGCCCGTGCGCTTAAGGATGGCCGCGAGGGCGGCGTCGTGCAGGTTCTTGACGATGGGCGACTGCAGACCTTCGCGGCCTTTGGACACGTCGTTCACCTTGATCCACGCCAGACCCTTGGCGCCGTAGATCTTGACGAACTCGGTGTAGCCGTCGATCTCGCCGCGGCTCATCTCGCCGCCGCCCGGCACACGCAGGGCGACGACGCGGCCGCCCGGCGTGGTGGCCGGCCCGCTGAACACCTTGAAGTCCACGTCGCCCATCACATCAGTGAGTTCGGTGAATTCGAGCTTGACGCGCAGGTCCGGCTTGTCCGAGCCGTACTTGAACATGGCCTGGGCGTAAGGCATCACCGGGAAGTCGCCCAGATCGACGCCCAGCGCCTTCTGGAACACGTGCTTGATCATGCCCTGGAACAGGTCACGAATGTCCTGCTCGCCCAGGAACGAGGTTTCGATATCGATCTGGGTGAATTCGGGCTGGCGGTCGGCGCGCAGATCTTCGTCGCGGAAGCACTTGGTGATCTGGTAATAGCGGTCGAAGCCGGCGACCATCAGCAACTGCTTGAACAACTGGGGCGACTGCGGCAACGCGAAGAACTGACCGTCGTGCACGCGGCTGGGCACGAGGTAGTCGCGCGCGCCTTCGGGTGTGCTCTTGGTGAGCATCGGCGTTTCGATGTCGACGAAGCCATGCTCGTCGAGGAACTTGCGCACCTCCATGGCCACGCGGTAGCGCAGCATCAGGTTGTTCTGCATGTACGGGCGGCGCAGGTCCAGCACGCGGTGCGTCAGGCGGGTGGTTTCCGACAGGTTCTCGTCGTCCAGCTGGAACGGCGGCGTGACCGACGGGTTCAGCACCTTCAGCTCCTGGCACAGCACCTCGATCTTGCCGCTCTTCAGGTTGTCGTTGGTCGTGCCTTCAGGGCGGGCACGCACCAGGCCGGTGATCTGCACGCAGAACTCGTTGCGCAGGTCCTCGGCCACGGCAAACATCTCCGGGCGGTCCGGATCGCACACCACCTGCACGTAGCCTTCGCGGTCGCGCAGGTCGACGAAGATGACCCCGCCGTGGTCGCGGCGGCGGTTGACCCAGCCGCACAGGGTAACGGTCTGGCCGATCAGATCCTCGGTGACGAGGCCGCAGTAGTGTGTTCGCATGGACATAGCTTGCTTGACTTTCAGGGATTCAGAGTTCGGGGCGAGCGCCCACAGGGTCCGCCAGCGCATGGAGCGCGGCGGCCTCGGCGGCGGTGTCGCCCTGGGTTGGCAGGGGTCCGGTCACACCCGGCACCTGGGGCACAGGCGCTGGCGTGCCCGGGCGCGGATCGCGCAGCGGTGGCACGACCACCCCCATGGAAATGACGTACTTGAGCGCTTCGTCCACGCTCATCTTCAGCTCGACCACATCGGCTCGCGGGACCATCAGGAAAAAGCCGGAGGTCGGGTTCGGTGTGGTCGGCACGTAGACACTGACGTAGTCGCCATCGAGCAACCGCGCCACCTCGCCCCCCGGCCGCCCGGTCAGGAAGGCGATGGTCCACGCGCCCTGGCGCGGGTACTGGATCAGCAGCGCCTTGGAAAACGCCTGGCCCGAACCCGAGAACAGCGTGTCCGAGACCTGCTTGACGCTGGAATAAATGCTGCGCACGACCGGAATGCGGACCATCAGCCGGTCCCACTGGCGCAACCACCATTGCCCGAACATGTTGGCCACGAACAGGCCGGTGGCCAGGATCACGACCGCCACCAGCAGAACGCCCAGGCCAGGGACATGGCGCAACTGGTCGGCCACCGCCTCGAACCCGGGGATCATGGCTTCGGCCGCGGCCAGCACGCCCAGGAAGATGCTGTCCAGGATGCCCAGCAACCACAGCAGCACCCACACCGTCACGCCCATGGGCAGCCACACCAGCAGGCCGGTGATGAAGTACTGCCGCAGGCGGGACATCATGGGAAGTCGCGGTCAATCAGCCGCCAGACGTGCCGGAGGAACTGCCAACCGACCCGCTCGGGGCTGGCGCTGGGGCGGGCGCAGGTGCAGGCGACGAAGCGGCGGGCGCGGGCGCCGGAGAAGCCGCTGGCGCGGGCGCGGGCGCGGCACCGGCGTCGCTGCCGCTGTCACTGGCCGGTGCCTTGGCCGCACCGCCCTTGTTGCCGTCGCGAAAATCGGTCACGTACCAGCCCGAGCCCTTGAGCTGGAAGCCGGCCGCAGTCACCTGTTTGGCGAAGTCGGGCTTGCCGCAGGACGGGCAAACCGTCAGCGGCGGATCGGAAAGTTTTTGCAGCGCATCCTTGGCAAACCCGCAGGACGCGCACTTGTAGGCGTAGATTGGCATGGCGTTGCGACCGCAAAGTGGCGCAAAACCTTCAATTATAGGCGGCGCCCCCTTTTTCCAGGGGTGCCGCGCGCGCCGCGCCGCTCAGGCCGACGAGCCTTCGTAATGCGGCACGTGGCCCTTGTGATCGGCCAGCCACTGTGGCGCCAGCGAGCCGAAGACCATGCCCGTGATCGCCGCCAGCACACCCGCCAGCTGTTGCGGGAAAGCCTCATGGAGCATGGGGCTGGCGACAAACAGCAGCCACACGCCGATGCCCATCACCACCGCCAGCAGCGCACCCTGGGTGGTCGCGCGCTTCCAGTACACCCCAAAGGCCAGCGGCACGAAGGCGCCAACCAGCGGCACCTGGTAGGCGCCCGAGACCAGTTCATAGATGGACGAGCCCTCCATCGTGATGGCGTACACCAGCACACAGCAGGTGAACACCAGCACGCCGATGCGCATCGCCTTCAGCGTCTGGGCGTCGCTCATGCCGGGCTTGACGTTGCGCAGGATGTTCTCGACGAACATGGTGGACGGCGCCAGCAGCGTGGCCGAAGCCGTGGACATGATGGCCGACAACAGCGCGCCGAAAAAAGCCACCTGAAGCCCGATCGGCATGTGCTGCATGACCAGTGTGGGCAGCACCTTCTGCGGGTCGTCGGCCAGCAGGCCGGCGGTGCCGGGCATGACCATCAGCGCGGCGATCACCACGAACATGGGCACGAAGGCGAACACGATGTAGAGCGTGCCGCCGATGATCGGGCCGCGCTGGGCCGTCGTGGCGTTGTTGGACGACATCACCCGCTGGAACACGTCCTGCTGCGGGATCGAGCCCAGCATCATGGTGATGGCCGCGGCAAAGAAGAAGATCCACTCCTTGGCGCCGCCGGTCGGAAAGAAATTGAACTTGCCGTGGTCCGCCGCGTAGGCCACCACGTTGTCGGCACCGCCCGCCATGCCGGCCGCGTACCAGGCAATCGCCAGCAGGCCGAGCGTGATCACGATCATCTGCACAAAGTCCGTCAGCGCGACCGACCACATGCCGCCGTACAGCGTGTAGACCAGCACCACCACCGTGCCGATCACCATGCCCAGCGTCAGGCTGATGGCGCCGTGGCTCAGCAGGTTGAACACCAGGCCCAGCGCCGTGATCTGCGCGCCGACCCAGCCCAGGTAGCTGATGATGATGATGACGGAGGCCAGCACTTCCACCACCTGACCGTAGCGCTGGCGGTAGTAGTCGCCGATGGTGATGATGTTGCGGGCGTAGAGCTTGCGCGCGAAGAAGAAGCCCACCAGGATCAGGCACATGCCGGCGCCGAACGGGTCTTCCACCACGCCGCCCAGGCCGTCCTGCACGAACTTGGCGGGCGCGCCCAGCACGGTTTCCGAGCCAAACCAGGTGGCGAACGTGGTGGCGATCACCACCGCCAGCGGCAGGCTGCGGCCCGCCACGGCGTAGTCGGCGGTGTTCTTCACCCGCGTGGCGGCGTACAGGCCGATCGCGATCGACACCACCAGGTAAGCGACGATGAAAGTCACCAGCATGGCGACACCCCCAGCGCGCCGCCCGGCGCCACACGCTTGCCCATCTTCACCTCTGCCAGTTACTTTATTTTTGATAGCTGCCCGCGCAGATCCATCTAGCGCTGGAGGCCGATTTTTATCAGAACAACCGAATGCGGAACACGAACTGCATGGCGATCAGGCCCAGCACGAAACCCAGGCCGCCGTAGATGATGCGTTGCAGCAGCCAGTTGGTGCGCCGCTGCTGCTCGGCCAAATCCTTTAGCTCGCGCCGCAGGTCGTCGATCGGCCGCTGCTGCAGGTAACCGTGCAGCAGGCGCGGCAGATCGGGCAGCATTTTGGCGTAATACGGCGCCTGGTCCTTCAGCTCGCGCCAGACGCGCTTGGGGCCGATCTGGTCGAGCATCCATTTTTCAAGGAACGGCTTGGCCGTGTGCCACAGGTCCAGGTCCGGGTCAAGCTGGCGGCCCAGGCCTTCGACGTTGAGCAGCGTCTTCTGCAGCAGCACCAGCTGCGGCTGGATCACCACGTTGAAGCGGCGCGAGGTCTGGAACAGCCGCATCAGCACCATGCCGAGCGAGATGTCCTTCAGCGGCCGGTCGAAGTACGGCTCGCACACGCTGCGGATGGCCGCTTCCAGCTCGTCCACGCGCGTATCAGGGGGTACCCAGCCGCTTTCGATGTGCAGTTCGGCCACGCGCTTGTAGTCGCGCCGGAAGAACGCGGTGAAGTTCTGCGCCAGGTATTCCTTGTCGACCTCGGTCAGCGTGCCGACGATGCCGAAGTCCAGCGACACATAGCGCCCGAAGGTCGCTGGCTCCAGGCTGACCATGATGTTGCCCGGGTGCATGTCGGCGTGAAAGAAACCGTCGCGGAACACCTGGGTGAAGAAAATGGTCACGCCGTCGCGCGCCAGCTTGGGGATGTCCACACCGGCGGCGCGCAGGCGCTCGATCTGGTTGATCGGCACGCCCTTCATGCGCTCCATCACCAGCACTTCGGGACGGATCAGGTCCCAGAACATCTCGGGGATCAGCACCAGGTCCAGCCCCGCCATGTTGCGGCGCAGCTGGGCGGCGCTGGCGGCTTCGCGCACCAGGTCCAGCTCGTCGTGCAGGTACTTGTCGAATTCGGCCACCACGTCGCGCGGCTTCAGGCGCTTGCCGTCGGCCGACAGACGTTCGACCCAGGTCGCCATCATGCGGATCAGGTCGATGTCCTGGTCGATCACCTTGGCCATGCCAGGGCGCAGCACCTTCACGGCCACTTCGCGCTCGCGCTCGTGCTTGTCGCGCAGGGTGGCGAAATGCACCTGGGCGATCGACGCGCTGGCCACCGGCTCGCGCTCGAAACTCAGGAAGAGCTGGTCGATCGGCTTCTTGAAGGCGCGCTCGATGGTGGCCACGGCCACCTCGGCCGGAAACGGCGGCACCCGGTCCTGCAGCAGCGCCAGTTCGTCCGCGATGTCGGGCGGCAGCAGGTCGCGCCGGGTCGACAGCACCTGGCCGAACTTGACGAAGATCGGGCCCAGGCGCTCCAGCGCCTCGCGCAGGCGCTGCCCACGCGGCGCCGACAGGTCGCGCCCGACCGAGGCGATGCGGGCCACCATGCGCAGCCCCGGGTGCTGGAAGCTGGTCAGCACCAGCTCGTCCAGGCCATAGCGCAAGGCCACCCACGCGATGTAGGTGGCGCGCAGCAAACGCCTCATCGCGCGGCCTTGTCCTGACCGGGCAGTTTGCTCACGAAGTTGCGCAGCGCGTCGGCCATGCCGCGGCCCAGGTTGGCCAGCGTGTGGGCCGGCGCGTCGCCGATCAGGCGCGACAGGTCTTCCTCGGCGTCCCAGCGTACGTGGTCGACCAGCCAGTTGACCTCGGCGGCGAACTGCACGTCGCCCTCGATGCGCACCGCTGGGCGTTCGCCCTGCATGGCGCTGCGCGCCAGGTCCAGCGGCGAGGTGTCGGTGACGGTGAGCAGCAGGTCCGGCTTGGCCTGCGGCGCCAATTCCCACAGCCCGGCGGGCGTGGCGGCCAGCTGCATGGAGAAGTCGCGCCACTGCGCACGCACGACGCGGCCCTTCTGCCTGGCCAGGCGCGCTTGCGCCTCGGGCTCCTGCATCAGGACGTGGTTGAACATCAGCACCAGGCGGTGCTGCGCCTCATCGACCAGCCACGTGGGCGCCTGCAGCTTTTCCGTCAGCTTACCCAGCGCATCGGCCAGCAAAGAAAAAGGGGACTGTGTTGCCATAGACCCCGATTATTCCCGACAAAAGCAGCGCGGCGGCCAAAAAGGCCGCCGCGTGAAAAAAGGCATGGAACAGGCAGATGGCCCTACAGCCACCTGCGCAGGCAGCTACGATTATTGCAGCGCCTGCACCCCTGCGACGAGCCAGCCACCGCGGCCGTCGCGCGGCTTGGTCATGTTCCAGACTTCGCGGAACGGGCTCGGGCTCGGTTCGTCGTTCTCGCGGATCATGCCGTTGAACTCGACGCTGGCCATGTAGACGTCGTCCAGCTCTTCGATGCCGAGCAGCTGCGCGTCCAGCGACACCACGTCGGTCTTGTTGACCCGGCCGGGGGCCTCACGCTCGCGGTCGTTCAGCTGTGCCTGGATCTCGTTGAGCATGTTGTTCGTCATCATCGAGCGCAGGGCCGGGATGTCGGAGCGGTCCCAGGCGTCCTGCAGGGTGATGAAGTTGCGCTTGGCGGCGTCGGTAAAGCCCTGGATGTCGAAGTCGGCCGGCACACCCCAGGTCTGCGAACCGCTCAGGCCCGAACCGATGATCGAACCCTGGTTGGCGCCGCCAGAGAAATGCGTGGCTTGCGATTCCCACGGGCGGGCCGAGGCGTCGTTGCCAACCTTGGTCGGGTTGTACTGCGGCGGCGTGGCCGGGCTGGCCCGTCCGGCGCCCTGGTAGGCCATACCGCCGTTGTTGGCGCCCGCCCGCGAGCGGCGCACCGCGCCGATCACGGCCATGACGACCACGCCCAGCAGCAGGATCAGCAGCAGGTTGGCAAAACCCGCACCCAGGCCGAGCGAGTTGGCCAGCCAGGCCAGGCCCAGACCAGCGGCGATGCCGCCCAGCATGGTGCCCCAGGGCTTGCGCGCAGCGGCGCCCGCAGCGGCAGTGCCGGCGCCGGCAGCGCCCGCGGCCTGCTGCTGGTTGCCAGGCGCGGCCGGCGGCGTGGCCTGGCGCTGCGTCACGTTGCTGGACTGGCGGCCCATGGATTTGCCGCCACCCAGGCGACGCGCCTCGGCCTCAAAAGTGAAGGCGCCCACGAGCACGACCGCCATGAGCAGCGTGAACAGGCGCGAAACGATGTTGCTCAATTTCATGTCTGTCTGACCTCCAGTAAAAATATATGTCTGAGCGGCGTTCAGCCGCATTTGATGCCGACGTGCAGGGCGACCACCCCACCCGTCATGTTGTGAAAATCGACGTGGCCGAACCCATTGACCTTCATCAGGTCCTTGAGTTCCTGCTGATTGGGGTGCATACGGATGGATTCGGCCAGGTAACGGTAGCTGTCGGCGTCGCCGGCCACCAGCTTGCCCAATTTGGGGAGCACATTGAAGGAATACAAGTCGTAGGCCTTGCGCAGCGGGCGCGCAACGTGCGAGAACTCAAGCACGAGCAGGCGGCCGCCGGGCTTGAGCACGCGGGCCATCTCGCGCAGCGCGCCGTCCTTGTGCGTCATGTTGCGCAAGCCGAAGGCGACACTGACGATGTCGAAATGGCCGTCGGCAAAGGGCAGGTGCTCGGCGTCGCACACCACCGTGGGCAGGATCACCCCGGCGTCGAGCAGGCGGTCGCGCCCGGTGCGCAGCATGGCTTCGTTGATGTCGGTGTGCACCACCTCGCCCGAGCGCCCGACCTTTTTGGCGAAGGCCTTGGCCAAGTCGCCCGTGCCGCCCGCGATGTCCAGCACGCGCTGGCCTTCCTGCGGGTTGGCCACCATCATGGTGTAGGCCTTCCAGGCGCGGTGCAGGCCGCCCGACATCAGGTCGTTCATGACGTCGTAGCGCGAGGCGACCGAGTCGAACACACCGCGCACGCGGCGCGCCTTGTCCTGCTCGTCAACCGATTCGTATCCGAAGTGCGTGGTGGCCATGGTGGCTGCATCCTAAGGCATCGCGCGAGCAAAACCCAGCGTTCTGGGAGTATCGCGCCACACCATATTTAAAAGAAAAGTGCCTGCAGCGCTAGAACCACCTGCGCCGCCAGCTATCACATTTATAGTGAAAACAAACGCTACGGGGCGCGCCCACTACCGCCACCGCGGCCGTTGGTCTGCGCCATCAGTGGGAATGACCGCAGGCGCCGCCCGCCGCCACCGGCATGGGCGCGTCGCGCTCGACCCCGGCCGCCGCGAGGCGTGCCTCGTATTCCTGCCACAGCTGCGCCTCGTTCTGGCCCAGGTGGTACAGGTAGCCCCAGGTGAAGATGCCGCTGTCGTGCCCGTCCGAAAAGGTCGGCTGCACGCCATAGTTGCCGACGGGCGCCAGCGCCTCGATGGTGACCTCGCGCTTGCCGGTCTGCAGCACCTCCTGGCCCGGTCCGTGGCCCTGGACCTCGGCCGAGGGCGAGTAGACCCGCATCAGCTCGAACGGAATGTGAAAGTGCGCACCGTCGGGAAAGCGCAGTTCGATCACACGCGACTTGGCGTGGACGGTGAGGGCTTCGGGTGCTGGCTGGGTAGCGATGGCGGCCATGGCTGAACAGGGCGAACGGGGCGCCCGAGGGGCGATGCAAAGCCCGATTGTGCCCGTCCGCACACCGCCCCTGGCCGGTCAGGGGCAGGCGTGGCGTGGCGCCCACGCCCCGCGCGTCAGCGGGTGACCCCCGCGGTATAGTGGCGCCGACATGAACACCCCCCGCCTACAGCGCACCATCTTTTTGCTGCTTCTCGCGGGGGTCACCCTCGCCTTCCTCTGGATCCTGACGCCCTTCTTCGGCGCGGTGTTCTGGGCGATGGCACTGGCCCTGCTGTTCAACCCGCTGTTCCAGTGGATCCGCCATCGCATGGGCGGGCGGGCAACGCTGGCCGCGCTGGTGACCTTGCTCATCGTGCTGATCATCGTGATCCTGCCGCTGACCCTGATCGCCAGCACCCTGGTGGTCGACGTCACCACCTACCTGCAGCGCGCGCGCGCGGGGGAGATCGACTTCCGCGCCTACCTGCAGCACATCGTCGACGCCATCCCGCACTGGGCCAGGGCGTGGCTGGACCGCTTCGGCTTCGGCAACCTGGAAAGCATCTGGGAGAAGATTTCGGCCGGCCTGCTGCAGGGCGGCCAGCTGCTGGCCACGCGCATCCTGGAAATCGGCCAGAACACCTTCCAGTTTCTGGTCAACGTGGTCGTCACGCTGTACCTGCTGTTCTTCCTGCTGCGCGACGGCGTGCCGCTGGCGCGCATGCTGCGCGAGTCGGCGCCGCTCGAGCCGTCGCACACGCGCTATCTGCTGCAGAAATTCACCACCGTGGTGCGCGCCACCGTCAAGGGCAACGTGCTGGTCGCCATCGTCCAGGGCTTCCTGGGCGGGATCGCGCTGTGGGCGCTGGGCATTGGCGGTGCGGTGTTCTGGGGCGTGGTGATGGCCTTCCTGTCGCTGCTGCCCGCGGTGGGTGCTGCGCTGGTGTGGGCGCCGGTCGCCATCTACTTGGCGGCTACCGGCCAGCTGTGGCAGGCGGCGGCGCTGACGGCCTGGGGCGTGCTGGTGATCGGCCTGTCGGACAACGTGTTGCGCCCGGTGCTGGTGGGCAAGGACACCAAGCTGCCCGACTACGTGGTGCTGGTCACGACGCTGGGCGGCATGTCGCTGTTCGGCATCAACGGCTTCGTCATCGGCCCGACCATCGCCGCCATGTTCATGGCCTGCTGGGCGCTGTTCACGCGCGACGGCGACGACGACACCGAAGCCGCGGTGAGCGCGGCGGACGAGGACGACGAGCCGGTGCGCACCGCCCGCTTCGCCCGCGCCCGCCTGCGCGAGGCGCCGGCACGCACGGCGGAGCCGCACTGGCTGGACACCGAGGAAGAGCGCGAGATCGAACGCCTCGCACCGGACGAGCTGGACGCCTGGCAGGGCCCGGACACCGTGCCCGTGCCACCGCCACCGCCCGCCAGCCAGCCAGCACCCACGGACCGTTTCTGAGCGCGACCAGGGCTCAAGCCCCGGCGCCGTCGCTCAGACCAGCACGCGCTCGATGCCGCCGGCGTTCGCCGTGTCGACGTATTCGCGCAGCCAGTTTTCGCCCAGGATGCTGCGCGCCATCTCGATCACGATGTAGTCGGCCTCCAGCAGGCCGTTCTGCAGATCGTCCTCGTAGCGCTTGAGGCCCTGCAGGCAGCTTGGGCAGCTGGTCAGGATCTTCACGTTGGCCGGGTTGGCCACGTCGCCCGGGCCCTTGCCGCTGGCCTGCATCACGGCGCGCAGCTCGGCCTCGCCCTTGCGGATTTCCTCTTCCTTGCGGAAGCGCACCTGGGTGGAGATGTCCGGCCGCGTCACGCCCAGCGTGCCGCTTTCGCCGCAGCAGCGGTTGCTTTTCAGCACCTGGTCGCCCAGCAGCGCCTTCACAGTCTTGGTGGAGTCCTGCAGCTTCATGGGGTTGTGGCAGGGCTCGTGGTACAGATACGCACCCTGGTCGGCCGCGGGCAGGGTGATGCCTTTTTCCAGCAGGTATTCGTGGATGTCGATGATGCGGCTGCCCGGGAATATCTTGTCGAATTGGTAGCCCGAGATCTGGTCGTAGCAGGTGCCGCAGCTCACCACCACGGTCTTGATGTCCAGGTAGTTCAGCGTGGTCGCCACCCGGTGGAACAGCACCCGGTTGTCGGTGATCATCTTGTCGGCCTTGTCGAACTGGCCGCTGCCGCGCTGCGGGTAGCCGCAGCACACGTAACCCGGCGGCAGCACGGTCTGCACCCCCGCGTGCCACAGCATGGCCTGCGTGGCCAGGCCCACCTGGCTGAACAGGCGCTCAGACCCGCAGCCCGGGAAGTAGAACACCGCCTCGGTATCGGCCGTGGTCGCCTTCGGGTTGCGGATGACCGGCACGTAGGCACGGTCTTCGATGTCCAGCAGCGCGCGCGCCGTCTTGCTGGGCAGCCCGCCCGGCAGCTTCTTGTTGACGAAGTGGATCACCTCTTCGCGCAGCGACGGCGCGCCCACGGTGGCGGGCGGGTGCTGCGTCTGGTGGCGGCCAGCCACCTTGAACAGGTCGACCGCCGCACGCTGCGCCTTGAAGGCCACGCCCGTCATGCCGGCGCGCGCGATGTTGATGACGCGCGGGTCGGTCGCGTTCAAGAAGAACATGGCCGCGGCGTTGCCGGGGCGGAAGCTCTTCTTGCCCATCTTGCGCAGCAGGTTGCGCATGTTCATGGTGACGTCGCCAAAATCGATCTTCACCGGGCAGGGCGACAGGCACTTGTGGCACACGGTGCAATGGTCGGCCACGTCTTCAAATTCTTCCCAGTGCTTGAGGCTGACGCCGCGGCGCGTCTGCTCTTCGTAGAGGAAAGCCTCCACCAGCAGCGAGGTCGCCAGGATCTTGTTGCGCGGGCTGTACAGCAGGTTGGCGCGCGGCACGTGGGTGCTGCAGTCGGGCTTGCACTTGCCGCAGCGCAGGCAGTCTTTGATGCTGTCGGCAATGGCGCCGATGTCGCTTTGCTGCAGGATGATCGACTCGTGCCCCATCAGCCCGAAGCTGGGCGTGTAGGCATTGGTCAAATCGGACCGCAGCGCTTTACCAGACTGCGCAGGCAGCTCCTGATTTCGCAGCAATTTGCCGCGGTTGAAGTGCCCTTGCGGGTCCACCTTCTGCTTGTACGCGGCGAACGGCGCCAGCTCGGCGTCGCTCAGGTATTCCAGTTTGGTGATGCCGATGCCGTGCTCGCCGCTGATCACGCCGTCCAGGCGGCGCGCCAGCGCCATCACGCGGTCCACCGCCTCGTGCGCGGTCTGCAGCATGGCGTAGTTGTCGCTGTGCACGGGGATGTTGGTGTGCACGTTGCCGTCGCCCGCGTGCATGTGCAGCGCGATCCAGACGCGGCCCTTGAGCACACGCTGCTGCACATCGCCCAGCGCCTTCATCAGCGGCTCGAAGTCGGCGCCGGTGAAGATCTGCGCCAGCGGCTCGCGGATCTGCGTCTTCCAGCTGGCGCGCAGGCTGTGGTCCTGCAACTGCGGGAACAGCGTGTCCACGTCGCGCAGCCAGCCTTGCCACAGGCTGCGCACGTCGCGCACCACGGTCAACGCCTGCGCCACGCGCTCTTCCAGCAGTTCGGGCGATGGCGGCTCGGCGCCCTGCTCCGGGCGGCCGATCGGCAGGTTGCCCCGCGTCAGGAACAGCTCCAGCTCGTCGGCCAGCTCGATCTTGTTGCGCAGGCTGAGCTCGATGTTGATGCGCTCGATGCCGTCGGTGTATTCGGCCATGCGCGGCAGCGGGATCACCACGTCTTCGTTGATCTTGAAGGCGTTGGTGTGGCGGCTGATGGCCGCGGTCTTCTTGCGGTCGGCCCAGAACTTCTTGCGCGCGTCGGCCGACACGGCGATGAAGCCTTCGCCCGAGCGCGAATTGGCGATGCGCACCACCTCGCTCGTGGCGCGCGCCACGGCGTCGGCGTCGTCACCGGCGATGTCGCCGATCAGCACCATCTTGGGCAGGCCACCGCGCTTGGACTTGGTGGCGTAGCCCACGGCGCGCAGGTAACGGTCGTCCAGGTGCTCCAGGCCTGCCAGCAGCACGCCAGAGCGGCCCGCCTCGGCAAACATGAAGTCCTTGATCTCGACGATGCTGGGCACCGCGTCCTTGGCGTGGCCAAAGAATTCCAGGCACACGGTGCGCGTGTGCTCCGGCATGCGGTGCAGCACCCAGCGCGCACTGGTGATCAGGCCGTCGCAGCCTTCTTTTTGCACGCCCGGCAGGCCGGCCAGGAACTTGTCGGTCACGTCCTTGCCCAGGCCTTCCTTGCGGAAGGTGCTGCCCGGGATGTCCAGCCGCTCGGTGCGCTGCAAGGTCTTGCCGCTGGCGTCGAAGTACTGCAGCTCGAAGCTGGCGACTTCGGCGTCGTGGATCTTGCCCAGGTTGTGACCGATGCGGGTAACTTCCAGCCAGCCGCCATCGGGCGTGACCATGCGCCAGCTGGCTAGGTTGTCCAGCGCCGTGCCCCACAGCACGGCCTTCTTGCCGCCCGCGTTCATGGCGATGTTGCCGCCGATGCAACTGGCCTCGGCGCTGGTCGGGTCGCAGGCAAAGACCAGGTCGGCGCCTTCGGCCGCGTCGGCCACGCGCTGGGTGACCACGCCGGCTTCGGTGTGGATGGTGGGCACGTCGACGTCCAGCCCCGGCAGGCGGATGCGCTCGACCGGGCCCATCGTGATCAGCTTTTCGGTGTTGATGACCGCGGTCTTCCAGTCCAGCGGAATCGCGCCGCCGGTGTAGCCGGTGCCGCCGCCGCGCGGGATGATGGTCAGGCCCAGGTCGATACAGCCTTTGACCAGGCCGGCCATCTCGGCTTCGGTGTCGGGCGTCAGCACCACCAGCGGGAATTCGACGCGCCAATCGGTCGCATCGGTCACGTGACTGACGCGCGACAGACCGTCGAACTTGATGTTGTCCTTGTGCGTGTGCTTGCCCAGCGCGCGCGCGGTGCGCCGGCGCAGCTCGGCCACCTTGTCGAAGGAGCGGTTGAACGCGTCGACCACGGCGCGCGCCAGCACCAGCAGCTCGGCCACCAGCGCGTCGCGGCTAGCATCGTCGTCGGGCGTGCGGCGCTTTTCGATCTCGGCCAGGCGGTGGTGCAGGGCTTCGACCAGCGCCGCGCGGCGCTTGGGGTTGTCCAGCAGGTCGTCCTGCAGGTACGGGTTGCGCCGCACCACCCAGATGTCGCCCAGCACCTCGTACAGCATGCGCGACGACCGGCCCGTGGCGCGTTCACCGCGCAGATCGCTCAGCAAGGCCCAGCCGCGCTCGCCCAGCAGGCGCAGGACGATCTCGCGGTCAGAAAAACTGGTGTAGTTGTAGGGGATCTCGCGCAGGCGTGCCGGCTCGGCGGCCTGCGACACCAACGCGTTCAGCGCGGTCGGAGCATTCATCGGGGGAAGCGCACCACGGCAGGGCGCCGCGCGCCCTTGAACCGGGCCGACAATTTTAATGGGGGTGGGCAGCCCATGGGTGGGCGGTGATTTTTGGCCCGCCAGGCTGTGGGTCTGTCGCCCGACCCCGAGCCGCCGCTACAGCAGCATGCGCGAGCGGATCGTCCCCGGCACCTTGGCCAGCGCCTCTCGCGCTGCGTCCGACGACGCGGTATCCACGTCCATCACCACGTAGCCCACCCCGTCCTTGGTCTGCAGGTACTGCGACGCGATGTTGACGTGCTGCTCGGCAAACACCTGGTTGATGGCCGACAGCACGCCCGGCACGTTGTGGTGCACGTGCAGCAGGCGGTGCCTGCCGGGGTGCGCGGGCAGCGCCACTTCAGGGAAGTTGACGCTGCTGGTGGTGGTGCCATTGTCGCTGTACTTGACCAGCTTTTCCGCCACCTCCACGCCGATGTTGGCCTGCGCCTCCATGGTCGAGCCGCCGATGTGCGGCGTCAGGATCACGTTGTCCAGGCCGCGCAGCGGGGACTGGAATTCCTCGTTGTTGCTGCCCGGCTCCACGGGGAAAACGTCGATCGCGGCGCCCCACAGCCGGCCGGACTTCAGCTCGGCCGTGAGCGCATTGATATCGACCACCGTGCCGCGCGACGCGTTGATCAGGATGCCGCCGTCCTTCATGGCGGCAAGCTCGGCCGGGCCGATCATCCAGCGCGTCGACTCGTTCTCCGGCACGTGCAGGCTGACGATGTCGCTTTGCGCCAGCAGATCGGGCAAGGCGTAGACCTGGCGCGCGTTGCCCAGCGGCAGCTTGGTCACCACGTCGTAGAAGGCAACGTGCATGCCCAGCGATTCGGCCAGCACCGACAGCTGCGTGCCGATGGAGCCGTACCCCACGATGCCCAGCGTCTTGCCACGGATCTCGTGCGACTGCGCGGCCGACTTCATCCACCCGCCCCGGTGCACGAGCGCGTTCTTGGCCGGAATGCCACGCAGCAACAGGATGGCCTCGGCCAGCACCAGCTCGGCCACCGAACGGGTGTTGGAGTACGGCGCGTTGAAGACCGGCACACCGCGCTCGCGCGCCGTCGCCAGGTCGACCTGGTTGGTGCCGATGCAAAAGCAGCCGGCGGCCACCAGCTTGGGCGCGGCGGCCAGCACATCGGCCGTCAGACGGGTCTGCGAGCGGATACCCAGGAAATGCACATCGGCCAGCTTGGCCTTGAGTTCATCGCCCTGCAGCGCGCGCGGCAGGGTTTCGATCTGCGAGTAGCCCGCAGCGCGGATCAGCGCTTCGGCCGACGGGTGGATGTTCTCCAGCAACAGGAACCGGATCTTGCTTTTGTCGAGGGAAGTCTTGCTCACGGGCGCACCTGGAAAAGCCGCATCGGGCGAGGGAAAAATGGGCAAATTCATCCTAGCATGGTGCACTGCAACATCAACGGCAACGCGGACATTGGGGCGCCGCACGCGAACGCCGCCGACAAACGGGTTTTCCCGCTTGTGATGCGCATGGGACAAGCCCTAAGGTGCGTCACAAATCTGTCCTACGATCACCGCTTTTCCCATTTCTGAAGAGGAGCCCTCATGCAGTTCAAAACCATCGCCCTGGCCGGCGCGCTCGCAGCGACCCTGGCCCTGCCTGCGCACGCGCAGACCGAAATCCAGTGGTGGCACTCCATGGGCGGCGCCCTGGGTGAATGGGTGAACGATCTGGCTAAGGAGTTCAACGCCAGCCAGAAGGACTATCGTGTCGTGCCCACCTTCAAGGGCAGCTACGACGAGTCGATGACCGCCGCCATCGCCGCGTTCCGCGCCGGTAACGCGCCGCACATCCTGCAGGTATTTGAAGTCGGCACCGCCACCATGATGGCCAGCAAGGGCGCCATCAAGCCGGTGGCGGAGGTCATGAAGCAGGCCGGTGTGCCCTTCGACCCGGGTGCGTACGTCCCCGCCGTGGCCGGGTACTACACCGCGCCCAACGGCCAGATGCTGAGCTTCCCATTCAACAGCTCGACCCCGGTGTTCCACTACAACAAGGACGCCTTCAAGGCCGCCGGTCTCGACCCCGAAAAGCCGCCGACGACTTGGCCGGAGGTCGCCTCCGCCGCCGCCAAGCTGAAGGCCGCGGGCCACAAGTGCCCGTTCACCACCAGCTGGATCAGCTGGACCCAGCTGGAAAGCTTCAGCGCCTGGCACAACGTGCTGTTCTCCACGCTGAACAACGGCTTTGGCGGTCTGGGCACGCGCCTGGCCATCAACACGCCGCTGCACGTGCGCCACATCGAAAACCTGGCCAACATGGCCAAGCAGGGCCTGTTCGTCTACAAGGGCCGGGGCAACGCGGCCGACGCTACGTTCGTGTCCGGCGAATGCGCCATGGCCATCGGCTCGTCGGCGCTGTACGGCAACGTCACGCGCAACGGCAAGTTTGGCTACGGCATCGGTACCCTGCCCTACTACCCGGATGTGCCGGGTGCGCCGCAGAACACAGTCATCGGCGGAGCCAGCCTGTGGGTCATGTCCGGCAAGAAGCCTGAGGAATACAAGGGCATCGGCCAGTTCTTCGCCTACCTGAGCAAGCCGGAAGTCGCCGCCGCCAGCCACCAGCGCACCGGCTACCTGCCGGTGACCAAGGCCGCGTTCGAGCTGACCGACAAGTCCGGCTTCTACAAGAAGAACCCGGGTACCGACGTCAGTGTGACGCAGATGATCCGCAAGACGACCGAAAAGTCGCGCGGCGTGCGCCTGGGCAACTTCGTGCAGGTGCGCACCATCATCGACGAGGAAATGGAAGGCGTGTGGTCCGGCAAGAAGACCGCCAAGGAAGCGCTGGACGCCGCCGTCAAGCGCGGCAACGAACAGCTGGAACGCTTCCAGAAGGCCAACCGCAGCTGATCCGGGCGCCGTTCTTGCCCAACAGCGGCCCTTCGGGGCCGTTTTTTTGTATGCACGGTGGCCAACCAAGCCCGTTTTTTCAAGGGGCACATTCGCGCGCTTGTCCGACAGCACACCCCCGGGTACCGTTTTAGCCTTGCGCATCCGCGCCAGGGGCATCGCATCCGCCCCGACACACCATAGGAGAAGGCCCATGCCTGAAGTCACCAAAAACAACGCGCTGCAGCGCTACGAGATCCACGAAGATGGCCAGTTGCTGGGCTTTGCTGCCTACCGCGATCTGCCGGACGGCGTGGTCGAGCTACCGCACACCGTGGTCGAGCCGGCTTACGAAGGCCGCGGCGTTGGCAGCGCGCTGATCAAGGCGGTGCTGGCCGACATCCGCGCCGACGGGCACCGCGTGCTGGCAACCTGCCGCTTTGTCGCAGGTTACCTGGACCGCCATCCCGAATACGCCGACCTGCGTGCCACCCGCCAGGCGGTTTAGAGAAAAAGCAGCCCGTTGCCCTACAACCACCTGCGCAAGCAGCTATCAAAACAATAGTCTCCTGATTTCGCCATCGACGCGCAAGCGGTACGGCAGCGCCGAATTGCGCCGCCCACGGCCACTGGGTGAATCCCGTATGCGCAGTCGCACGCGAGCGCGGTGCGCGCCGCTATGATCGTCCGTCATGGAAAAGCGCGTCCGCTTCAAATCCGCCTGGCTGCCCTGGCTGCTGGTCGCGCCACAGATGGCCATCGTGCTGGTCTTCTTCTTCTGGCCGGCCGGCCAGGCGCTGTACCAGAGCGTGCTGCAGGAAGACGCCTTCGGCACCAGCCGTGAATTCGTCGGCATGGCCAATTTCGAGCGGCTGTTCGCCGACGAAAGCTACCTGCATTCCTTCCAAATCACCGCCGTCTTCTCCATCCTGGTGGCGGTGGTCGGTATCTGCGTCGCGCTGCTGCTGGCCGTCATGGCCAACCGGGTGGTGCGCGGCGCCACGGTGTACAAGACGCTGCTGATCTGGCCCTACGCCGTGGCGCCGGTGGTCGCGGGCGTGTTGTGGCTGATGATGTTCGCCTCGCCCTGGGGCGTGCTGGCCTACGCGCTGCAGGCCATGGGCTTCAACTGGAACCACCTGCTCAACGCCAACCACGCCATGGCGCTGATCGTGATGGCCGCGGTGTGGAAGCAGATTTCCTACAACTTCCTGTTCTTCCTGGCCGGGCTGCAGTCGATTCCCAACGCGGTGATCGAAGCCGCCACCATCGACGGCGCTTCGCCCTGGCGGCGCTTCTGGACCATCGTGTTCCCGCTGCTGTCGCCCACCACCTTCTTCCTGCTGGTGATGAACGTGATCTATGCGTTCTTCGACACCTTTGCCATCGTCGATGCCGCCACCCACGGCGGCCCGGGCAAGGAAACGGCCATCCTCGTGTACCGCGTGTACTACGACGGCTTCAAGGCCCTGGACATGGGCGGCTCGGCCGCGCAGTCGGTCGTGCTGATGGCGATCGTCATCGTACTGACGGTGTTCCAGTTCCGCTTCGTTGAAAAGAAGGTGCAGTACTGATGATGATCGAACGCCGCCCGGTGCTGGACTTCGTCGCCCACGCGGTGCTGATCGTGGGCGTACTGATCGTCGCCTTCCCGGTCTACCTGGCGATCATCGCCAGCACGCAGACG
Organism: Ottowia flava; assembly: GCF_008017535.1. Lineage (GTDB taxonomy): Bacteria > Pseudomonadota > Gammaproteobacteria > Burkholderiales > Burkholderiaceae_C > Ottowia > Ottowia flava. Next base: position 256,159 of record NZ_VRUA01000003.1, on the reverse strand, counting down.
GCCACGCAGATCGCCACCAGCCACCCGATGTCGCTGCTGCCGGGCAGCAACATGGCCAACAGCTACCGGCTGGCGCTGTGGGGCGGCAAGGTGGAAGGCGGCGGCACCATCGCCGCGGGCTGGCCCATGCTGTGGGTCAGCTTTGTCACCGCCATGGTGATCGCGCTGGGCAAGATCGCCATTTCGCTGCTGTCGGCGTTCGCCATCGTGTACTTCCGCTTCCCCTTCCGCGAGCTGGTGTTCTGGCTGATCTTCATCACGCTGATGCTGCCGGTGGAAGTGCGCATCGGCCCCACCTACGAAGTGGTATCCGACCTGAAAATGCTGAACAGCTACGCCGGCCTGACGGTGCCGCTGATCGCGTCGGCCACCGCCACCTTCCTGTTCCGCCAGTTCTTCCTGACCGTGCCCGACGAGCTGGCCGAAGCCGCCCGCATCGACGGCGCCGGGCCGATGCGCTTTTTCAAGGACATCCTGCTGCCGCTGTCCAAAACCAGCGTGGCCGCGCTGTTCGTGATCCAGTTCATCTACGGCTGGAACCAGTACCTGTGGCCGCTGATCGCCACCACCAGCGAAGACATGTACCCGATCGTGCTGGGCATCAAGCGCGCCATCTTTGGCGAGGTGTACGTCGAATGGAACGTGGTCATGGCCACCGCCGTGCTGGCCATGATTCCGCCGGCGCTGGTGGTGATCCTGATGCAGAAGTGGTTCGTCAAAGGGTTGGTTGACACCGAGAAATGATGGCCCTGCAAGACACACGGGTCGATCCTTCGGCCGATGCAAGACGGGCCAGGTTCGTGCGCCGCAGCTGGCTGCTGGTGGTTGCCATCCCCGTGGTCATGTACGTACTGTTGCTGATTTCCGCCTACATCGCACCAATCTGGAGTGGCGAGACGGTGTTGGCCCTCGTCGCGCTGCTGTCGCCTTGGGTCTTCTGCGCCCTGGCTTGGCGCTACGGCCAGCACTACGCGCACACCATGCGCTGGGCCTGGAAGCTCCTGTCCGGCCTGCTGGCGGCACTGGGCGCAGTTCTGCTGCTCGGCGCTGTCTACCTGCTGCAACTGGGCGCTGCCTTCGGGCGCGCTTGAAGCCGGCCACCACATAAGCTACTTCGCACCGATTTCCGTTCCAACGCCATGGCCACCATCGAATTCAACAACGTCATCAAGCGCTACGGCACCGGCAAGAAGGTCAACCAGGTCATCCATGGCGTGACGGCCGAGGTGCAGGACGGCGAGTTCGTTGTCATCGTCGGGCCGTCGGGCTGCGGCAAATCGACGCTGTTGCGCATGGTGGCGGGCCTGGAAGAGATCAGCGACGGCACCATCAGCATCGGTGGCCGGGTGGTCAACCACCTGGAGCCGGCCGAGCGCGACATCGCCATGGTGTTCCAGAACTACGCGCTCTACCCGCACATGAGCGTGTTCGACAACATGGCCTACGGTCTGAAGATCAAGAAGGTGCCGGCTGCCGAGATCAAGGCGCGCGTGGACAAGGCCGCGGCCATTCTGGAACTGGGGCACTTGCTGGAGCGCAAGCCGCGCGAGCTGTCGGGCGGGCAGCGCCAGCGTGTGGCCATGGGCCGCGCCATCGTTCGCCAGCCGCAGGTGTTCTTGTTTGACGAGCCGCTGTCCAACCTGGACGCCAAGCTGCGCGCGCAGACCCGGCTGGAGATCGAGAAGCTGCACCGCGAGCTGGGCATCACCAGCCTGTTCGTCACGCACGACCAGGTGGAGGCCATGACGCTGGCCGAACGCATGATGGTGATGAACGCCGGACGCATGGAGCAGTTCGGCACGCCGGAAGAGGTGTACCACCGCCCGGCGACCACGTTTGTCGCCGGCTTCATCGGTGCGCCGCCCATGAACCTGCTGAAGGAAGCACCGGGCGTGCCGGCAGGGCGCTTCCTGGGGGTGCGCCCCGAGCATCTGCGCGTGGTCGCATCGGACGGCTGGCGCATGCGCGTCGAAACCATCGAGATGCTGGGCGCCGAGCGGCTGATCTACGGCTACCTGGGTGGCAGCGAGAACGGCGGCGGCGAATGGGCCATCCTGCGCATGAACGAGACCGAAGCGCCACCCGCGCTGGGCGACACCCTGCTGGTGGCACCGCTGGACGACCGCGTGCACTGGTTCGACGCCGACAGCGGCACGCGGGTCGAGCGTTGAAACGCGCCTCGCCCGTGCAGATACTATTTATTTAATAGCTGACTGCGCAGGTGGTTGTAGGCTTGGAGGCCAATTTCCTTATGAAAGCTGCGTACCTGACCGGCCACGGCGGCAACGAGGTCGTCGCCGTGGGCGAACGCCCCTTGCCCCAGCGCGCGCCGGGCGAAGTGCGCGTGCGCCTGCACGCGGCCACGCTGAACCGCGTCGACCTGTACATGCGCGACAGCGGCGCCGGCATCACCCACAGCATTCCGCAGACCATGGGGGTGGACGGCGCGGGCGTGATCGACGAAGTGGGCGCGGATGAACCCTCGTTGCGCCCGGGCCAGCGCGTGCTGCTGTACCCGGGTGTGTCGTGCGGGCGCTGCGAGTTCTGCCTGCGCGGGGACGACGTGCTGTGCACGCGCTACCAGCTGCTGGGCGAACACCGCGACGGCACCTTTGCGGATTACGTCTGCGCGCCTGCGCGCAACGCCGTTCCGCTGCCCGATGATTGGTCGTTTGCCGAAGGCGCGGCCCTGGGCGTGAATCACCTGACGGCGTGGCGCATGCTGGTCACGCAGGCGCGCCTGAAGCCGTGGGAGACGGTGCTGGTGTTCGGCATCGGCGGCGGCGTGTCGCTGGCCGGGCTGCAGCTGGCCAAGGCGCTGGGCGCGCGCGTCATCGTCACCTCGCGCCACGCCGGCAAGCTGGCGCAGGCGCGCGCGCTGGGCGCCGACCACGTGATCGACAGCAGCCAGGAAGACGTGGCCAAGGCCGCGCTGGCCGCCACCGGCGGGCGCGGCGTGGACGTGGTGTTTGAAAACGTGGGCGAAGCCGTCTGGCCCGCCGCCATGAAGGCGCTGGTGCGCGGCGGCCGCCTGGTCACCTGCGGCGCCACCAGCGGCGACCAACCCGGCGCCGACCTGCGCCGCCTGTTCATCCGCCAGCTGCAGGTGCTGGGCTCGACGCTGGGCAATCTGTCGGAGCTGCACGATCTGCTGGCCTTCTGCCAGCGCCACGACGTGCGCCCGGTGATCGAGCAAAGTTATGCGCTGGATGACGTGCATGCCGCGCTGAGCCGCCTGGAATCGGGCGAGCAGTTCGGCAAGATCGCGCTGGCGATCGCCTGACGTCGCGTTGCCCATGATGCCCGCGCTGCCCGACTGGCCCTACCCGTTCTGGATTGCCCACCGCGGCGCCGGCAAGCTGGCGCCTGAAAACACCTTGGCCGCCTTTCGCCTGGGCGCGCAGCACGGTTACCGCATGGCCGAATGCGACGTGAAGCTGTCGGCCGACGGCGTGCCCTTTTTGCTGCACGACAGCACGCTGGAGCGCACGACCAACGGCCACGGCACCGCCGGCGACCAGCCCTGGGCAGAACTGGCCCAGCTGGACGCGGGCAGCTGGCATTCGCGCGCCTGCGCCGGCGAGCCGATCCCCAGCTTCGCCAACCTCGCGCGCTGGTGCATCGCCAACAGACTGCACCTGGACGTCGAGATCAAGCCCACGCCCGGCCAAGAAGCCGCAACCGGCCGCGCCGTGGCCGGGGCCGCGGCGCGCTGGTGGCGAGGGGCCGCGGTGCCGCCCTTGCTCACATCTTTCCGGCCCGACGCCCTGCAGGCGGCCGCCCAGGCCGCGCCGCAGCTGCCGCGTGGGCTGCTGCTGGACACGCTGTGGGACGGCTGGCAGGGCGTCGCCACACAGCTGGGTTGCCGTGCCATCGTCTGCAACCACGCGCTGTGGGACGCCGCGCTGGTCGACCGCGTGCACGCCGTCGGGTGGCGCGCGCTGAGTTACACGGTGAACGACGAATGGGCCGCCCAGCGCCTGATCGCGCTGGGCACGGACGGCATCGTCACGGACCGGGTCGACCTGTTCGCGCCGGGCTGAGAGCGACCGGCGAGCAGGAAGGCTGGGACAGACCAGCCGCCGCGCGACGGTCGCTGGCCTTGCAGCGTGGCTCGCTCAGTTGGCGGCGGAAGCGCCAGGTCAGCGCCGACCGCGTCGCAGCCACCACGCCTGGCAGGCCGCTGCGGCCAGCACCATCGCCCCGTAGGTCACGACACGGCCGTCGCGCCCGGTCAGCACCAGACCGAACACCAACACGGCCAGACAGACTCCAAAGTTGATAGCTGCCTGCGCAGGCAGCCCTAGGGCCGAAGGCGTTTTTCGCCAGAAAATCTTACTGATCAAGGCCAGCGCCGGCCCGAGCACCAGCGCGGGGGCAGCAAAGCCGGCCAAATGCCAGAACAGGTCGGCGAAATCCATGGTTCTTGATGCGGGTCAAGCTTGCAAGCGGTCGCTCACACGTGGGGTGGTGGTCAATTTTATAATCGGGCCATGGCCGTCTGGGCATTGGGACTCAACCACAACACCGCTCCGCTCGATTTGCGCGGGCGGTTTGCGTTCGCGCTCGACCAAATGGCGCCCGCTTTAAGCGTACTGCGCAAGGCGCACCCGCAGCACCCCGAAGCGGCCATCCTGTCCACCTGCAACCGCACCGAGGTGTACTGCGCGTCCGACAGCCCCGATTTCGACCACACCCTGCACTGGCTGGCCCAGGCCGGCGACGTGCCCACCCACGCCCTGCGCGACCACACCTACGTGCTGCACGACGGCTTGGCCGCCCGCCACGCCTTCCGCGTTGCCAGCGGGCTGGACAGCATGGTGCTGGGCGAGCCGCAGATTCTTGGCCAGATGAAAAGCGCCGTGCGCGCCGCCGAGGAAGCCGGCGCGCTGGGTACGACGCTGAACCAGATGTTTCAGCGCAGCTTTGCCGTGGCCAAACAGGTGCGGTCGTCCACCGAAATCGGCGCGCATTCCATCAGCATGGCCGCCGCGGCCGTGCGCCTGGCCAGCAACCTGTTTGAAGACCTGACCCAGATTCGCGTGCTGTTCGTCGGCGCCGGCGAGATGATCGAGCTGGCCGCGACCCATTTTGCCGCGCGCAACCCCAAATCCATCGCCATCGCCAACCGCACGCTGGAGCGCGGTGAAAAGCTGGGCAACCGCTTTGGCGCCGAGGTGCTGCGCCTAGCCGATCTGCCCGAGCGCCTGCACGAATTCGACGCCATCGTCAGCTGCACCGCCAGCCAGTTGCCCATCATCGGCTTGGGCGCCGTCGAACGCGCGTTGAAAAAACGCCGCCATCGTCCAATCTTTATGGTCGATCTGGCCGTTCCGCGCGACATCGAGGTCGAAGTCAAAGCCCTGGACGACGTGTACCTGTACACCGTCGACGACCTCGCTCAGGTCGTCCACACCGGCCAGGCCAACCGTCAGGCCGCCGTGGCACAGGCCGAAGCCATCATCGACGCCGGTGTCCAAAGCTTCATGCACTGGGTCGATCAGCGGGACCCGCAGGGTGGCGTGGTTCCCCTCATCCAGCAGCTCAACGCCAAGGCCGACACTTGGCGCGCCACCGAAATCGCCCGCGCCCGCAAGCGCCTGGCCAAGGGTGAAGACATCGACGCAGTGCTTGAAGCCCTGTCACGTGGGCTGACGCAGAAAATGCTGCATGGGGCGATGGCGGAGCTGAGTGCCTCGACGACCGATTCGCGAGAGATCGCTGCGCTGGCGATTGAGCGCCTGTTCCTGCGGCGATAGCCCCCCATCTGTGAAATTCTTCACGTAGCGAATCTTGATCGGCGCCGCTCGTCAGTCTTGACGACTCCGCCGGTCCGACAACAGATGCCCTAGAGGAAGACACCACCTAGGATGCGAACATGCATCCTTTTTCCACTTCGTCCGGCACGCTGGAGTATCACGATCAGCGTGTTCGTGGCTTCACTGCCATCGAGCTGATGGTGGTCGTTTCCATCTTGGCCATTCTCGCCGCCTTAGCCGCGCCGAGCTTCAAGCCGCTGATCGAGCGCTGGCGCGTGCGTTCCGCCACAGAGGGGCTTCAATCGGCGATCTACTTCGCCCGCTCCGAAGCCATTAAGCGCGGTGGCAACGTGGTGCTGCAGAAGCTAGGCAGCATCAATGGCTGCACCGCGCCCACGACGCAAGAATGGCATTGTGGCTGGTATATCTGCGAGGACACCAACGGCAATAAAGCTTGCACCAGCAGCGAACCTGTTCTGCAGCGCTTCGACGCTCCCGCCAAGATGGAGGTCGTGCGTACCAGCAATGGCGCCAGCATCTCGTTCGACCGTTGGGGTATGCCCGGGCAGTGGCTCGGCTTCACCCTGAAACCTGAAAACAGCGGCGCGAACGACCCCGCCACTCTCGGCGTCTGTATGAGCTCCGGCGGCCGAGTCCGGGTTATTCCCTCAGAGCAAACACCGTGCACCGACGGCTGAAATCCATGTCCTCTCCCCTCCGGCACCGCCAACGCGGCCTGACCTTGATCGAGTCATTGATCGCCATCTTGGTTGCCGCACTTGGCATCCTTGGCGTTTTGGGCGTGCAGATGCGCACCCTGACCGACACGCAGACCACCGTCCGCCGAGCACAGGCGGTTCGGCTGATTGAAGATCTGAGCGAGCGCATCCGGGTCCAGCCCAATTCGCTGGCCAACCTGAACGCCTACGTCATAGGCTGGGAGGCCGACACCACCACTGCCGCACCGCGCACGCAACAGGCTGGCACGCTGTGCACCAGCACCGCTTGCAGTACCGCCCAGTTTGCTGCCTACGACATACGCGAATGGAAACGCCTGGTCGAAATCAGCCTTCCCTTGGCCGATGCCAACGTATTTGTTGCCCCTGGCGACAGCAGCAGCACCAACAACCGGCGTCAACTGGGTGTCATGCTCAGTTGGCGCGAGAACGAGAAAAGCGCTGACACCGATTACACCGCCAGCCTCAACGCGGCTGCCGACGGAGGCACTGTCAGTTGCCCCACCGGTCGTATCTGTCACCTGCAATATATCCCGTTGGCCGCGCGATGCGCGCCTTATCTCGGTGCTGGCGGTAGTACGCCGCTGTACTACTGCGCAGGGGGCTGAGCGATGAAAACCTCAAAAATCATAGCAATCAGCACTGACTCACGGTTGCGTTTGCCACAAAAAGCCCCAGCAAAATCAATCATGCGCCGGCGTGCGCAGCGGGGTATCACGCTGATTGAACTGATGGTGGGTATCGCCATCGGTCTGTTGGTGGTCGCCGTTGCCGCAGGGGCTTTGATGGTCTCGCGCGGTGTCTCCGGCACCGTCAGCGACGCCAGCGGCATCCAGCAGCAGGCCGCATATGCGCTGCGCGTCATCGGCGCGCAGTTGCGCCAAGCCGGCTCGGTCCGCCTTGACCTCAATCCTGTGACCACGAGCACCGCCACCGCTGCCGAAAAGCTTTTGGCACCAGTAGCTTTCGAGACAAAAACTGACACAGCAAAAGCGCGCCCCTTCGACCTTGGCCAACCGGCCGCCTTGTTCAGCGGCACCAACAATACACTCACCGTCGGCTTCGCCCGTGACCAACAGAACGTCTTTGTCGACAGCAAAGCCATGACCTTAGCGCGCAATTGCATGGGCGGCCCTAGCGACACTTCCACCGAGACAACCTTTGAACATCAGTTGGTCTCCAGCGTTTTTCAGGTGGACAGCAGCAACCAGCTGACTTGCGCTGGCAACGGTCTGGCAGCGCAGGCCGTCATCCAGAACGTCGCGAATTTCAGGGTGCGCTATTTGGTACAGGACGCGACCAGCACACTCGGCAGCCCGACCATCCGCTACGTGGACGCCTCCGCGGTCGGCACCAACTGGGGCCGGGTGCAAGGCGTGGAGGTTTGCCTGGTGCTTTACGGGCACGAAGCCATCGACATGCCTGCAGGCAGCAAATACACCGATTGCGACGGCAGCACTAAGGTGGACATGACCACGCTGACCGGCACACGCGCCAAGCGCATGCATTTGGTATTCCGTAACGTGTTTCAGTTGCGCAGCCAGGGGCTGGTGTGAGAGGCGGCGCCATGAATCTTGTCAAGCCCTTCCACGTGTCTGCCCACCGCCAGCGCGGCGTAGCGCTGTTTGTCGTGTTGGTGTTCGTGATGCTTTCCATGCTGTTGGCATTGTGGGCGTCGCGCACCTCGCTATTCAACGAAATGGTCGTCGGCAACGACGCCGACTACCAGCGCGCCTTTGAGGCTGCCCAAGCTCTGCTCCAGGACGCCGAACTCGACATTCGGGGCGAATACGCTGACGGCCAACCTTATCCCCTCACTGGCTACTGCGCCGGTGATCTGTGCCGCAAAGCCCCCCCCTACCAAATTCCGCTGGAAGCCAAAGAAGTGAGCGCTCTTTTGGCTGCGCTGGAAAACCAGCCCACACGCTGCGCGAAAGGGCTCTGCCTTAAGCGTGCCGGCCGGCAGGACTTCTGGAACACCACTGCCTCAACAACCTTGAATGCTGGTGAATTCAGATTGTCTCAATTGGCCGTAGAGAACGTCGGCGCGCGTTACGGCCAATTTACGGGTGCCGCCTTCGAATCCAGCGATAGTGCGCCTGCCAACCCGATTCTGGCCGACCGTTCCGCCAACGATCGAGGCGGCTGGTATTGGATCGAAGTGCTGCCCTACGACGAAAGCAGCAAGACTGCAGCCCTGATCACTGACTCCACCGCCGGTGCTGCCAATCGACTTCCGCTGAACCTGACGCCGAGCGTGGTGTACCGCATCACCGCGCTCGCCTATGGCCGCAAAGCCAACACGATGGTGGTGTTGCAGGAAACCTATGCGCCTCAACGCCTCAAGGATTGACCGATTCCCGAGCGCCTGCTTGTCTTCACCGACCTGACCAATTGACCATAAGAACTGACTCGTCCGACGGGAGCCAAATGATGTCCTTCAACTCTCAACACCCCCCCCGTTTCCGCAAAAGCTTGCTGGCTCTTGCCGCAGGCGCCGTGCTGGCACCGCACGCCGCCTGGGCCTTGACGCTGACCACCGCCCCACCTGGAACGATCACCCCTTACGTGGCGCCCAACGTGATTCTGTCGTTGGACGACTCGGGCAGTATGAGCGATGGGAGCAGCGGTATGTACTCTGCCAATGGCACCTATCTAGGAAAGCGTTACGAGGTGTTGAAAAACGCGGTTACCGAGGTCTTCAACGACACCACGCTGCTGCCCGAAGGCAAAATTCGACTCGCTTGGCAAACCATGAATGACAAAACCAAAGTGGGTGGTCAGCAGTGGGTGACGCAGCTAAGCACTGCTGCCGCGTCAGCGAGCACCTCGGCGACCACGGTCAACCGAAACCTCATGCGTCCGCTTTCAGGTGCCCACCGCACCAACTTTCTGACGTTCATGAACAACTTTACGGCGAGCGGAAATACGCCGTCGCACCTTATGGTGCAACGCGCCGACGAATACATGCGCGCTCCCCTCAGCCCAAATGGCCCCTGGGCAACGGTGCCCGGCGGTCCAGCCGGCGACTACCTTGGTTGCCGACGCAACTACCACATCCTGCTGACTGACGGCGGATGGAACAACCCTGCAACTTATCAGAGCACCAGCCCGCTGAACTACGATGGCGTAACTCTCGCCTTGCCCGATGGCACGGTCTACGACATCAATTCGGCGCAAACTCAACTCTACCGAGACAAGGACTCCGTTCCTGGCAATTACAACACGACCCACTCCGTCCTGGCCGACTGGGCGTTCTACAGTTGGTCGACCGCGTTGAAGACTTCCGGACTGGTCGGGTCTCCTGATCCCTCGAACGAGTACCGTGACGCACCCGCTACTGAGACTTTCACCAATCGTGTCAGCGGTGCAAACGCGACGCTAAACAAGTTCTGGAATCCTCGCTACAACCCGGCGACTTGGCCTCACATGGTGACGTTCACCATCGGTTTTAGCAGCGCCGCATTGCCCACAAAAAATTACAGACCCAATGGGACCAGTGCGGGCATGACTGCGCCGTCTTCCACACTGCCCTATGGCTACGATGGCAACCTGGCTGACTATGCCAATGGCACTTACGTCTGGAAAGCCAGCACGGATAGAGGCCAAGACATGTGGCACTCGGCCCTCAACGGCCGAGGGCAGTTCTACGCCGTAGAAAAAGGCGAGGATTTGAAGGCAGCGTTCCGGGCCATCATCGGCGCGATCAACGTTGAAACCGAGCCCGACACCACCTCAACCGCAGCCAGCGGTTCCAACGTCTCGCGCAACGACGTTGGCAAGTTCACCGGCAACTACGAGCCCAAGAAAGCCTGGAAGGGCTTTGTCACTGCTGAAACGGTTCTGAACGACGGGTCTACTACTCCTACCGCTACGTGGGCCAACAAGAACACGGCAGACAAGCTGGACGATCTGACAGACGCACAGGTCAATACCAACCGCCTGATCCTGAGTTGGAGCGACGCTTGGTTGGGTGCCACTGGCCAACCTTACAAGGGCGGCGTATCGTTCAAATGGGCCAATGACGCCACGTACTTAAGCGCAACGCAAAAATCCACGCTGGGCCTCGCTGGCAGCACGCCCGTGGCCACCAGCGGCCAAGCCATCGTGAACTACATTCGTGGTAACCGAAGTCAAGAGGGCACCACCACAACCAAGCCGTTCCGCGTGCGTCAGAGCCGGCAGGGCGACATCGTCAACTCCAACGTGTGGTACACCGGCGCACCCGCCAGTGGTTACACCCGCAAAGGCTACACGGCCTTTGTTCGCAACAACGCAGCGCGCGAGCCGATGATCTACGTGGGCGGTAACGACGGCATGCTCCACGGCTTTTCGGCCACTGACGGCAGCGAGAAGATTGCCTATGTGCCCCGTGGCGTCATCGCCAGCCTTCCCGCTCTGGCAGGCCCTGGTTATTCGCACAAGTATTATGTAGATGGCTCGCCAATGACCGGGGACGTCGACATGAGTACGGGCGTACAGGACAGCGACGATTCGGGCTACGACGACACTACCAACACCCCCGACTGGCGTACTTTGCTTGTTGGCACGCTGGGCGCCGGCGGTAAGGGGTATTTTGTGCTGGATGTCACCAATCCCGGCGCGGGCCCCAACCCAGACGGCGTTCCAGGATTTGCTGAAGACAGCGCACGACAACTGGTAAAACTCGACCGTACGAGAGGTGCCAGCGAGGCGGCACCGGACTGCGCAGCCATGAGCGGAGCAGCGAAAGCCGCCTGCCTGACGGCGGTGGAGGAAGACCGGGACATCGGCCTGATCACCGCTCTGCCTGTGCTGGACGAAACCAACATAATGCGCACCAGCCAGATCACGCGGATGAACAACAATCGTTGGGCCGTCGTACTTGGCAACGGCTACAACAGCACTAACCAGCGGCCAGTGCTGCTGATCCAATACCTGGATGGGGACAGGGAATTGTTGCGACTGCCCGTCGCAGGGACGGTCAGCGCCCCTCCCACGATTGGGACCGGTCTGGCCAAAGACAATGGGCTGTCTGCCCCGCGACTGTTGGATCTGAACGGCGACGGCCGCTCAGACGTCGCGTATGCGGGAGACAACTTGGGCAACTTGTGGAAGTTCGATTTGACCGACTACGACGCCACCAAATGGAAAGTGGCCTTCAGCGGCAGCCCGTTGTTCACTGCCACAGGGCCTTCATCGCTAGGTGCCACCACACGCCCCAATGCGCAACCGATCACCGTTGCCCCAACGGTCGTGGCCAATGACCGAATGATGACGGTGACGGCCTCCGGTGTCACCAGCACGCGGTCTGTGGGTGGGGTCATGGTGGCCTTTGGCACCGGCCGCAACGTCACGACGACCGACCCTACTGATGTGTTGGTGCAGACCCTTTACTCGGTGTTGGACAACACACGTTATAAAGTAAAAACCATCTCTGGCAAGGGTAAGCGTCTGGAAGTGCACCCTGGGGATTCAGCCAAGAAGATTCCCGCGCCAGCGGCGCTCGGGACGGGAGTGACCGCTGCCAAATTGGCCGAACGCAAGATCACTGATGTCAGCACTGGCGGAAGAGTGGACGAGAAGGACGTGCTCGACATGAGCACCTGGTCCAACCACAACGGGTGGTACATGGATTTGCCGGCCACCGGCGAGCGCCTGCTGAAAAACATGGAGCGCTACGACAACACCAATCTGCTGGTCGTCTATTCGCAAGTGCCGGCCAAGGGCTCCGACGAAGTCGACGCCAACACCGAAAGCTGCTCCGCCACAATGCCTAAAGACGAGGTGCAGTACCGCACGCTGCTCAACATCATGGACGGCAAGCGGCCATCGGTGCAATTGGTCGACGCCAACAACGACGGACTGTTCAACTCCGCCGACGGTGGTGTGTCACGTGTGCGCGTGCTCAAAGGTTCGCACAACCTTATCGCTAAAAGCCGCGACCGCATGCTGGACATCAATGCGAAAAGCCAGAAGGAAGCACTGGCCCGGATGCCAGAGCAGGCGCTCCGTCCAAGCTGGCGCCAGGTGAAGTGAAGGAGAAACTTGAATGACCGTGCAAATGAACAAGCAAGCGGGAGGTTTCACACTCATCGAGGTGATGATCGTCGTCGCCATAGTGGCCATCCTGTCAGCGATTGCTCTGCCAAGCTATTCAGAATACGTCCGCCGCGGACATCGTGCCGATGCTCGGGCTGGCTTGTTACAAGCTCAGCAATGGCTGGAACGCGCGTCGACAGCGACAGGCGTCTACCCAACCAGCTTGCCTGCCTCCTTGACTTGGGGAACTGACTCGGCGAAGCGGTACACGATTGGTTTCGCGAGTGGCAATACCAGTGCCGCATTCACACTGACAGCGACGCCCAAGAATCCGGGACCGCAGGCTGGCGACAAATGCGGGATCTATACGCTTTCGAACACCGGAGTCCGAGGCGCGAACGGCAAATTGTCGGGTGCCTCAGGCTATAACCCAGATTGCTGGGGCAAATGAGTGGCGCATGCCGCCATGTCAGAATGTTTGCACACGTAAACTGCTGACCGAATAATGAAAACCGGCGACATCGCCGGTTTTTTCGTCCATGACGCCGTCTCTCCGTTCTCAACTATTCCGCTACGCCGAGCGCCTGAGCGAGCTGAACTTTCTCCTCACCCGCCCGGACATCATGGCCGACATGGCGCAGTTCATGAAGCTGTCGCGCGAGCACACGGAGGTTTCGGCCGTGGCCGAGCGCTGGGCGCGGTTTCAGCAGCGCGAGGCCGATCTGGCGGCGGCGCAGGACATGCTAGGCGACCCCGACATGGCCGACATGGCGCGCGAGGAGATCGCCGCCAGCGAAGCCGAATTGACGGAACTGGACGCCGACCTCCAGCGCATGCTGCTGCCCAAGGACCCGGACGACGCGCGCCCTGCCTTCGTGGAGATTCGTGCGGGCACCGGTGGTGACGAATCGGCGCTGTTCGCGGGCGACCTGGCGCGCATGTACACGCGCTACGCCGCCATCCAGGGCTGGCGCGTGGAGGTGATGAGCGAATCGCCGGCCGAGTTGGGGGGTTACAAGGAACTGGTGCTGCGCATCGAAGGCGACGACGTCTATGGCAAGCTGCGCTTCGAGTCGGGTGGCCACCGGGTACAGCGCGTGCCCGCTACTGAGACCCAGGGCCGCATCCACACCAGCGCGGCCACCGTTGCGGTGATGCCCGAACCCGACGAGGCCGAGGCGATCACGCTGAACCCGGCCGACTTGCGCATCGACACCTTCCGCGCCAGTGGCGCGGGCGGCCAGCACATCAACAAGACCGATTCCGCCGTGCGCGTGGTGCACCTGCCCACCGGCATCGTGGCCGAATGCCAGGACGGCCGCAGCCAGCACGCCAACAAGGCGCAGGCCTTGCGGGTATTGCAGGCGCGGCTACAAGAAAAAGAGCGCACCGAGCGCATGACGAAGGAAGCGGCGACGCGCAAGGGCCTGATCGGCAGCGGCGACCGCAGCGACCGCATCCGCACCTACAACTTCCCCCAGGGCCGCCTGACCGACCACCGCATCAACCTGACGCTGTACAAGCTGGGCCTGATCATGGAAGGCGACCTGCAGGACGTGGTGAACGCCCTGCGCGGCGCGCGCGAGGCCGAATTGATGGCCGAACTGGAAGTCAACGCCTGACGTGCCTTGGCCACCGCCGCACCCTATCATGGGCGCTGCGTTGCACGCCGACGCTGCCGCCGCCCGGCGCAGAACGGCGGTTGAAAGAATGGAGTTTCCCCATGCGTGAGCCGAAGTTGCTGTCTCGCCCATCCACCGTCATCCTGCCCCGCGCGGCTCGCCGCCGCGCCCGAGCGCCTCTGGCCTGCGCCGCCGCGGGTGCGCTCGCCCTGCTGCTGGCCGGCTGCACGGGCGGCACGCCCTGGGGCGCGACGCCGCAGCGCATCGAGATCCCGGTGCCCGACCTGAGCAAGGCGCCCCAGGTGTTTGACGGCGTGTCGGGCTCGACCGCCGGCTCGCAGCGCGTGGCCGACAGGGTGCGCAGCGCCCTGGCCGCGCAGCCCAGCCTGGCGGGCGTGCAGGTCGAAGGGTTGGAGGGCGGCCTGATCGTGCTGAGCGGGCGCGTGCCGTCGCCCAACGAACGGCAACTGGCCGTGCAGACCGCGCGCAGCGTGACCGGCGTCACCAACGTGGTCGACCGGCTGACCGCGCCCTGATGGCCTCAGGGCACGCCGCTCGTCGCCCAGCATAGGTTTTTTAAGCCAATTCAGCCCTGCGCCCTACAACCATCTGCGCAGGCAGCTATATTTTTGTGAGTAACCTGCACACCGAATCAGCCCCCCCGGCCACGGTGGCCGACGCCCTGCGCCGCTTGGCGGACGACGGCCTGCCGCGGCGGGAGGCGCAGATGCTGCTGCTGCACGTGCTGGGCCAACCCACGCACGCCCGCGCCTGGCTGCTGACGCACGATGGCGACGCCCTGCCCGCGTCTGCCGCCGACCGGCTGCCGGCCTTGGCCGCGCGGCGCTTAAACGGCGAGCCCATCGCCTACCTGGTCGGCCACAAGGCCTTCCACGGGCTGACGCTGCAGGTCGACGCGCGCGTCCTGGACCCGCGCGACGACACCGAAACCCTGGTCGACTGGGCGCTCAGCCTGCTGCCGCCGGGCGCCGCGGCCGACGTGCTGGACCTGGGCACGGGCAGCGGCGCCATCGCCCTGGCCGTCGCCCAGCAGCGGCCGCAGGCGCGCGTGTCCGCCGTCGACGCCAGCCTTGACGCCCTGGCCGTCGCGCGCGCCAACGCCGATCGGCTGGGCCTGCCCGTTGCGCTGCACCACGGCAGTTGGTTCACGCCCGTGGCGGGGCAGCGGTTCGACCTGGTGCTGAGCAACCCGCCCTACATCGCCGAGGGCGACGCCCACCTGCCTGCGCTGGCGCACGAGCCGCGCGCGGCGCTGGTCAGCGGCGCCGATGGGCTGGACGACCTGCGCCACCTCGTCGCCCACGCGCCCGCGCACCTGCGCCCGGGCGGCTGGCTGCTGCTGGAACACGGCTGGGACCAGGCCATGGCGGTGCGGGGTCTGCTGCAACTGGCGGGCTTTGCCGAAGTGCAGTCGAGGCACGACCTGGGCGGGGTGGAACGCTGCTCCGGCGGGCGCTGGCCCGGCGCCTGACGGGCCAACGCGGCTCTTCCGCTTGCCCACGCCTTGCGTGCCGCGGCCCAGCGTCACAATTTCGAGCCCTAAGTCACACCCGCCGCGCCGATCCGCGATTTGTCGGCGCCGGCTGACGGCGCGGGTCGGGGCTCGCGCGTAATATGAATGCCAAACACCCTGTTCCCGAGAGGAAAAAGCCATGCCCCGCCGCCTGTTCATCCCCACCGTGCTGGCCCTGTCCGCCGCCACGCTGCTGTCCGCCTGCGCCTCCGATGGCTATTACGGTGACGGTGGCTACTACCCGGATGGGCGCTATTCCGACGGCCGTTACCCCGATGGGCGCTACTATCCCGATGGCCGCTATCCCGACCAGCGCCGCTACCCGGATGGCCGCTACCCCGGCGGCCGCACCCCCGAGCAGGCCACCGAAGACTACAACCGGGTCGGCACCTACCAGCGTGAAGATCTGGTGCGGCGCGTGCAGGCCGCCTTCCGCGCCGACCGGCGGCTGGGCACCAGCATCCTGGTCGAATCGCCCAGCGCGGGCGTGATCCGCCTGAGCGGCACGCCGATCGCCGGTCAGCCCGCGTTCGGCCTGGCGATCGACACCGCCCGCCGCGTGCCGGGTGTGCGTGAAGTCGAAAACCGCCTCGCCACGCACTGAGCGCAGCGCCCCACGAACCAACGCCCGCTGCGCTGCGGGCGTTTTCGCTTTGGCGCGTCGACTTTGGATACTCGCGCCGCCGTCAAAGCAGGGCGGCCAGCTTTACTTCGGCTCGTCCGCCGCCAGCGCGCCGTCCTTCGCACCCGGCGCCGCCTCCGCCAGCCGCCGGTAACGCAGCGGCAGCAGCCCCTGCAGGCCAAACTCCGCCAGCAACGCTTTCAGCCGCTCGGCCGCGCTGCGCTTCTTCTGGCCGGTCCAGCGGGCGATGATCAGCTCGTTTTTCAGGCTGTGTTCCCAGCCCACCAGCTCGGTCACGGTGACGCTGTAGCCCTGCGATTCCAGGTACAGGCAGCGCAGCACGTTGGTCAGCTGGCTGCCCATTTCGCGCGTGTGCAGCGGGTGGCGCCACAGCTCGGCCAGCGGCGTGCGCGACAGCTGCAGCGCCTTGTTCTGACGCAGGCCGGCGGCCAGCTCGGCCTGGCAGCAGGGCACCAGCACCATCGCCTGGGCCTGCTTGGCGAGACCAAAGGCGATGGCGTCGTCGGTCGCGGTGTCGCAGGCGTGCAGCGCCGTGACCACGTCAATGCGCTCGGGCAGCGCGGCGTCGTGCGCCGAATCGGCGGCGCTGATGGCCAAAAAGTCCATGCGCGCAAAGCCCAGCTGGTCCGCCAGCGCGCGTGAACGCTCCACCAGCTCCGCCCGCGTTTCAATGCCGAACACGCGCCCGCTGCCCGCGTCCTTCAGGCACAGGTCGTACAGGATGAAGCCCAGGTAGGACTTGCCCGCGCCGTGGTCGGCCAGCGTGAGCTCACCCGCGTGCGGCGTCAGCTCGGCGATCTGCTTTTCGATGAACTGCACCAGGTGGTCAACCTGCTTGAGCTTGCGGCGCGAATCCTGGTTCATTCGCCCGTCGCGCGTCAGGATGTGCAGGGCTTTCAGCAGCTCGATCGACTGGCCGGGCCGCAATTCGGCGCGCACCACCGATTCAGCATCTTTTGGGCCTGCGGCCTTAGAACCACCTGCGCGGTCAGCTCCTGTTTTTGTAGGGTTTCGGTGTTCTTTGCGGGTCGGCGTATTCATGCGGGCGTCCCTTCATCCATCTCGGCCAGGGTCTGGCGCAGGCCGCAATGGGTGCAACGCCGGCCTGTCGGTGGCGGCGGAAACACGCAGCCGAAGCCCCAGCACAAGGTCGCCAAAGCGCTCGCCCAGCCATCCCGGCCCCACCGCCATCGGTAGATGGCGCACCGCGGGCAGTACACGTCGCCGGGCAGTGCCTGTTCGGCGCTCAGCGCGGCATCAAACTCGCCCTCACGCCAGGCCTGCAGCACGGCGCGCGCGGCCTCGGCTTCGGCCAGCGGCACCTGCACACGCACCATGCCTAGCATGAGCGACATCGGCCAGTAGGCGCCCACGTGTTGCACCGAATGCAGAAAAGGCGTCAGCCCCTCGGCCTGCAGCATGCCCGCGACGATGTGCGCGTCCCAAGGGCTGATCTCGCGGTGCACGGTGGTCCACATGGCGCGGTGTTTTTGGTTGTCGTGGAGACGCGCTTCAGCGCTGGTCCTCGGGCACGCTGGGGCCCACGTCCAGCGCGGCCCAGCCGGCGGCGCCCAGCTTTTCCAGCTTGGCGATGTTGCCTTCGAAGATTTCTTCGGCCTCAGGGAAGGCCTCCACCGCGCGGTCGATGCTTTCTTCGCGCAGCAGGTGCAGTGTGGGGTACGGCGAGCGGTTGGTCGCATTGCCGATGTCGTCAGGCTCGGTGCGGTCAAACTGAAAGTGCGGGTGAAAGGGCGCGACCTGCAACTCGCCTTCCAGACCCAGGTCTTCCAGCATGGCGTCGGTTGCGTCCAGGAAATCGTTGAAGGCCAGAAAGTCGGCCATCTGGCGCGGCACCATCAGCAGCGTGGTTTCGCGCTCTTCGGGGTCGGCGTCGGCCAGCGCGTTCAACTCATCTTGCAGCTGCAGCAGCAGCGCTTCGGGCTCGGGCGACAGGCAGACGGCGTAGTGGACCTGCCCTTTAACGGCCGGCGCCTTGGCGAAGGGGCACAGGTTCAGGCCGATCACCGCGCGCTCCAGCCAGCGCTGGGTGTCGGCGATGACGGCGGCGCGCAGGGCGTCGTCGTCCAAGGGGGCAGCGGTGGCAGCGGTCATGCCGCTATTGTGCCTTGTCTTGGCTGCCCGCTTACTCTTAAAACCATAGCTGGTCGCGCAGGTGGTTGTAGCGCTACCGGCCTATTTGACTACGAACGCCGCAGGCGCTGCCCGATCAGCGCGGCCAGCAGCGCGCCGGCCACGCAGCAGGCACCGGTCATCGCCCAGGTCAGCTGCCAGCCGCCCACCTGCCCGGCCAGCCAAGCGGCCAGCGGCGGGCCACCGACCTGGCCCACGGCCGACAGTTGCTGCATCAGCCCGACGGTGGTGGCGATGCTGTGTTCGCCCGGCGCCAGGCGCGGCGCCAGGCCGAACAGCGTGCCGGGGATCAGCCCGCCGATGGCTGAAAACAGCAGCGCGCCCGCGTAACGCAGCACGGCGCTGCCGGCCGTCAGGTCGGAAAACGCCAGCACCGCGCCCAGCGCCATCGCGCCAAAGCCCGCCCACAGCAAGCGCTGCGCCGGCACGCCGCGCGCCAGCAGGCGCCCGGCCAGCACGTTGCCGATGATGTTGACGCCCGCCACGCCGGCGGTCAGCACCGCACCGCGCGCGCCGCCCCAGCCCGCCTGCTGGTACAGCGATGGCAGAAAGCCGATCACCGCCAGCCACTGGGCCGAATACACGGCAAAGGTGAGCGCGCCCAGCCAGGGGCCGACGCTGGCCACCGTGCTGCGCAGGCGCGCGGGCCACGGCACGCCCGCACCGCCCGGTGCGCCCGTGCTGGCCCGGGCGTCCGCCGGTACGGCGCGCCAGACCCAGATCGCCATCACCAAGGAAAACGCCGACACCAGCCACCACCAGCCCGGCCAGCCGCCCCAGGGAATCACCGCCGGCCCCAGCAGCAGCGCGGTCGCCGTGCCGAAGGGCATGAAGGCGCCCCAGAAGCCCAGCATGCGCGTCAGCTGCGACGGCGGCACGTTGCGCCGCACCAGGCTGGGCGCCGGCACCGTGACCAGCAACACGCCCACGCCTTCGACCGCGCGCAGCACCAGCAGCCCGGTCGCGCTGTGCATGAAACCGCCGGCCGCGCCGGCCAGCACCAGCACGCAAAGGCCGATCAGGACACAGCGGCGCAGCCCGATACCGTCGGCCAGCAGCCCGGCCACGATGCCCAGCGCCATGGTCGCCAGTTGCACCAGCGACAACAGAAAGCCGGCCTGCACCAGGGTCAGGCCCAGTTCGGCCTGCAGCGCTGGGATGGCGGGCGGCAGCTTGCCCACGTGCAGTGCCGCGCTGACGCCGGCCAGGATGACGATCCACGCAGCGCCGCTGCTGCGTGGCGAGGGGCCGGTGCTGGCCGCGGCGGGGGAGTTCATCGCAAGGGCTTTCTGGCGCAAGGATCGCGGTGCGGCCACAGTGGCGTCGCGCTACTGCCGCAACGGGGAGGAGGAAGATGCCGCGCGGCACGGGCTGGGCGCTGCATGGCCTCAGCTCAGCAAACGTTGGCCGGTCAGGCGCTCGTGCTCGCGCAGGGCGAAGCGGTCGGTCATGCCGGCGATGTAGTCGGCCACAGCGCGTTCGCGGTCGAAGCGCTGGGCGAAGCTGGGGCGCAGCTCGTCGGGCTGGGCCAGATAGGCGGCGAACAGCTCGCGCACGACCTGGCGGCCACGCGCGGTGGTGTCGGTGACCTGCGGGTGGCGGTACAGGTTGGCGAAGAGGAAGCGCTTCAGCTCGGCCGACTGGGCGCGCATGGCGTCGCCAAAGCGCACCAGCGGCCCGGCGCGGCGCGCAGCATCGGCATCGGTAGGCGTCGCAGCGACGATGGCGGCCTGCGTCGCGGCGATCACGTCGTACACCTGGGCCGACAGCATGCGACGGATGGCTTCGTACAGCACGCGCCGGCCTTGCAGCGCCGGAAAGTCGCGCTGCACGGTGGCCAGGTGCTGGGCAAACAAGGGCACGGCCTGCACCTGGTCCAGCGTCAGCAGGCCGGAGCGCACGCCGTCGTCGATGTCGTGCGCGTTGTAGGCGATCTCGTCGGCCAGGTTGGCCAGTTGCGCCTCCAGGCTGGGCTGGGTGCCATCCAGGAAACGGCGCGCGACCCCGCCCGGCTCGGCCGCCTCCAGCTTGCGGGCGTTGACGGGCGAGCAGTGCTTGAGGATGCCTTCGCGCGTCTCGAACGTGAGGTTGAGCCCGTCGTGGTCAGGGTAGCGATGCTCCAGGTGGTCGACCACGCGCAGGCTTTGCAGGTTGTGCTCGAACCCGCCGTGTGCGGCCATGCAATCGTTGAGCGCATCCTGCCCCGCGTGGCCGAACGGCGTGTGGCCCAGGTCGTGCGCCAGGGCGATGGCTTCAACCAAATCTTCATGCAGCCCCAGCGGCCGCGCGATGGAGCGCGCGAGCTGTGCCACTTCCAGCGAATGCGTCATGCGCGTGCGGAACAGGTCGCCTTCGTGGTTGACGAAGACCTGGGTCTTGTAAACCAGGCGGCGGAACGCGGTGGAATGGACGATGCGGTCGCGGTCGCGCTGAAAAGCGTTGCGCGTGGGCGCCGGGGCGCTGGGGTGCAGCCGGCCGCGCGACTGGGCGGGGTGGCTGGCGTACGGCGCCAAGCCGACTGCATTTTCAGTCAAATCAAGCCCTAGCCCTAGAATCACCTGCGCGAGCAGCTATGAAATTCATACTCATTGCCAACGGCGAGGTCAGGCCGCGCAGCAGCGGTCGATGACCTGGCGCACCAACTCATCGGGCGCCGCACGCACCGCAGCGCTGCCGGGGCCGTCGATGACGACAAAGCGGATCTCGCCGCCTTCGGCCTTTTTGTCGACGCGCATCAGTTCGAGGTAGCGGCCGGCGTTGTCGGCGGCGTCGATCACGGCGCCGCGCACGGGCAAGCCAGCGCGCTCGATCAAGCGGCGCAGGCGATCCACGAAGGCAGCGTCAACCAAGCCCAGTTCGCGCGACAGCTCAGCCGCCATCACCATGCCTGCGCCCACGCCTTCGCCGTGCAGCCACGCGCCATAGCCCATGCCGGCCTCGACCGCGTGGCCGAAGGTGTGGCCGAAGTTGAGGATCGCGCGCAGGCCGGCTTCGCGCTCGTCCTGGCCAACGACGTGGGCCTTGATTTCGCAGCTGCGCCGCACGGCGTGCGCCAGCGCCGCAGGGTCGCCGGCGCGCAGCGCGTCGATGTGGGCTTCGATCCATTCGAAGAGGGCCATGTCGGCGATCGGGCCGTACTTGATGACCTCGGCCAGGCCGGCGGACATCTCGCGCGGCGGCAGGGTCTTGAGCACGTCGAGATCACAGACCACGGCCTGCGGCTGGTAGAACGCGCCGACCATGTTCTTGCCCAGCGGGTGGTTGATGGCCGTTTTGCCACCCACGGATGAATCGACCTGCGCCAGCAGCGTGGTTGGCACCTGCACAAAGGGCACACCGCGCATGTAGCAGGCGGCGGCAAAGCCCGTCATGTCGCCCACCACGCCGCCGCCCAGCGCGTACAGCGTGGTCTTGCGGTCGGCGCCGTGGCCGAGCAGTTCGTCAAAAATCTGGTTCAGGCTTTCCCAGGTCTTGTACTGCTCGCCATCGGGGAGCGCCAACTGGCGCACCTGGCTGTGGCGTTGGGCGAGCACGCGGGCCAGCCGGTCGGCGTACAGGGGGCCAACAGTGGTGTTGGTTACGATTAGTGCGCTGGTACCGCCGCTGGCACTGCCGCGGTCAAACGCTGCCGGTGAGTCCAGCAGGCCGGGGCCGATCAAGATGGGATAGCTGCGCTCGTCCAGCGCAATGTCGACGATCTGGGTGGTGAAAGGCAAGGCCATGCGCCCGAGTGTAGGGCGTTGGACGACGCTCCTTGCGACGCACAGGCGCTGAATTGCGCGGCAAACTGCCGAGCGCGCAGGTGCGAGGTGCCCAGGCGGC
The DNA here is from genome assembly GCF_008017535.1 of Ottowia flava. GTDB lineage: Bacteria > Pseudomonadota > Gammaproteobacteria > Burkholderiales > Burkholderiaceae_C > Ottowia > Ottowia flava. Next base: position 233,870 of record NZ_VRUA01000003.1, on the reverse strand, counting down.
GTGACGGTGGCGCCAGGACGGCGTTGCCGCGGCGCTCAGGCGGAGCTCTCGCTCGGCCGGTTGGCGGCGGCCTCCGGCGCGAGTTCCAATTGCATCATGATCCGGTTGACCAGCATCGACAGCGACGAACCGTGCGTGTCGATGACGAAATGCGCGCATTCCCGGTAAAGCGGATCGCGCTCGGCGTACAGCGCACGCAAGCGCTTGAGCGGATCGGCCACCTGCAGCAGCGGGCGCTTCGTGTCGTGCCGCAGGCGACGGAACAGCGCCTCGGGTGACGAGCGCAGGTAGATCACCGTGCCGCGGTCCCGCAGGCGTTGACGGTTGACTGAGCGCAAGACGGCGCCGCCGCCGGTGGACAGGACCGTGTCGACGCGCTGGGTCAGTGTGTCCAGCGCAGCTTCTTCCTGATCGCGAAAAGCGTGTTCGCCCTTGGCCTCAAAGTACTCGCGGATCGTGCAGCCGAGTTCACGTTCGATCTCATGATCGGAATCGACCCAGGGCATATCCAGCCGACGTGCGATCACTTTGCCGACCGAGGATTTGCCACTGCCAGGGAGGCCGACAAAAACGATCATGAATACCAGTCCGTTGCACGGGGAAGGAAAAACATCATCTTAGGCAGTGTACGGGGAAGGCCGATTCGGTTGAAAGAACTCGGCGAATCTCTTCTATCTCCGCAGTGACTCGTGCGATAGCGGCCTGCGACGTTTGGTGCTGCGACTCATCACCCCGCAAACAAGGAGCCAACAAAAACAAATCCCCGCCAACCCCTGCGCCGAACCGCGATTCGCTGCAAGCGTTGACGGGGCGATCCGTCGGCCCTCGCGCTCCGGTATGAGGCGCAGGGGCATTGAAGAGCTTTACGGGGTTTCCGGCTCGGTTACCTCGATCGTCACGTTGGCAACCACCTTGATGCCATCCTTGTCGGTCACTTCCACCACCATCTTGTATGAGCCGACCGTTGACACCGAACCGCTCAGAATGCCGGCATCGCTCAACGTCAAGCCAGATGGCATACCTGCCAGAGCCTTCCAAGTGTATGGCGGCTTGCCACCGGTCGCGCTGAACGCAAACGCGAAGTGCGTGCCCTTGGTAACGGCAATGCTGCTGTCGCCAATCGCCAATGGTTTGCAGTCTCCAGCCTCCACCGTCACAGACAGGTTGGTAGACGCCGTAGTGCCGTTGTAGTCGGTCACGTTGACCACCACCTGATAAGTACCAGCACCAGCGCCGTTCTGCAGCGTCGGCACGCCAGTCACGAGACCGTCGGAAGACAGCGCTAAGCCAGCAGGCATGGTTCCAGCGACGCTCCATGTGTACGGCGGCACGCCGTCGGTTGCTACCAACGCCATGGATACGGCCTGGTTGCAGGTAGCGGTGACAGACTGATCCGGCGCGATCGCCAAGGGCTTCAATGCAATGCCATTGACCACAGGAATTGTCAGACGCTGGCTGATCGGATCCTGAATGCCGTTGGCCACATTGTTGTCGGCGCGGTCTGCCACCATCACCAAGGTAATGACGCCGCGTTCAACGCCGCTGGACAACGAGAAGTTGGCCACCCCGTTGCGGGTATTGGTCATGATCACCGTGCCTGTTTGACGATCATGCATCAGACGCGCCCCAGCAGAAGCCGAGCCTCCATGGATGTATACCTGCAGATTGGGTGACGTCGTGTCTCCCACCCATTGGCCCACTTCGTCACGCACCATGGCCTGGACGGAGATGCTGTTAAGCACGCTGTTCGGGTTGTTTCTGGAACCCAGATAGCGCGGCGCTTGTGCCTGGAAGTTGACGCTGGCTGGCATACCCGCGGCGGGAGCGATGGCGTCACCGACTACGATGTCCACACTCGCAGAGGTGACCTGGTTGTCTCGAGGATTCGTGATCGAGCAAGTAATACGGGCAGTTCCCCGGGTATCGCCAGCATGGAAGTGAAACGAATTACCGCCCGAGTTGGAATCCAGAACGACGCTGCGATAGGCGTTGGGAATCTTGACGGTCTGCCCCCCCACCTGCACCTCAGTCTCGTGTTCTGAGTCTCCATCAAGGTAGTAGAGCGCGCCTGTTCTCAGTCCTGCCTCCAGATTGCAGGCGAAGGCCTCCTTTGTTCCGACGATCGGCTTGCCGCCCTCTGTCGCACCCACGTGCAGCACAGTGGTGTACGGCGCACTGGTGCCAATCTGTGGGCCTGCGTTGGCAATATTTACCGGCAGCGCCTTGGTATCGGCGCGTAAGGTAATCTTGTACTCCAACTCGGTGTTGCCCGGACTACCGCCGCCGCCGCCGCAGCCAGCGACCAGAGCCGCAAGGCTCAAACTAAACGCAATTCCTAAAGCCTTCACAGCAAATCCCCTTTAAAACTTCTGTCGCTGTTCCAAAAACTCAACGCACCGCGCCGTGGTCGGAAATCATCTTCGGCGTGATGAACACCAGCATTTCCTGCTTGTCGGCCTGGCGTGTCTTCTGCTTGAACAGGTTGCCGATGGCCGGAATGTCGCCCAACACCGGCACCTTATTCTCTTGCTCAGTCTCGGTCAGTTCAAAAATGCCACCGATCACCACGGTGCCGCCATTTTCCACCAGCACCTGCGTTTTCACGCGCTTTGTGTTGATCGACATTGCGCCCGCCACGACACCCCCGGGGCTGTCCTTATTGACGTCCAGGTCCAAGATGATGTTGCCTTCGGGCGTGATCTGGGGCGTGACCTCCAGCTTCAACACAGCCTTGCGGAAAGCCACCGAGGTCGCACCGCTCGAAGTAGCCTGCTGATAGGCAAATTCTGTACCCTGCTCGATCACAGCCTTGATCTGGTCAGCAGTCACCACTCGCGGGCTGGATACCACCTTGCCTTTGCCGTCGGCTTCCAGGGCAGACAACTCCAAGTTCAAGAACCGGTTGGCCGCCGAACTGAACAAGGAAATGGCGAAGTTCGCGGGCGTGGCGCCGCCGAATCCCAGCGCAGGCAAGTTCAGAAACTGCGATGAGTCGGTAGTGAGCCCGGAGGGCTGGAATGCACCCGTCGTGGCGCCAATGGCGTTGTAGTTGCCGCCGATGGCAACGCGGTTCCCGCCGCCGACGGAATAGCCTGCGTCACCACCCCGGATGCCCCGCATGTCGGCACTGCCCAGCTTGATCCCCAGCGATTTGCCAAAGGTGTCTGACGCCTCGACGATGCGCGCCTCAATCAGCACTTGCCGCATGGGCACGTCGAGCTTCGCGATCATTTCCTGAACCTGCTCGAGGCGCGACGGAATATCGGAGATAAAAAGCTGGTTGGTCCGCGGCTCCGCAATCACGTTTCCGCGCGAACTCAGCAAACTACCGCCCGCCGTCGAGGAGCCACCACTGCCGCCCGTACCGCCGGTCGAAGTCGTCAGTTGAGTTGCAATATCTGCTGCCTTGGTGTAGTTCAACTGGAACGACTGCGTCCGCAAAGGCTCGAGGTTGCGAATCGCAGCCTGAGCCTCAAGCTCGGCCTTTTCCTTGGCAGCCAATTCTTCCTTTGGTGCAATCTGAAGGACGTTGCCCGACCGCTTCATACCCAGACTCTTGGCCTGCAGGATGATGTCGAGTGCCTGATCCCAAGGCACGTCCTTTAGCCGCAACGTCAAGTTGCCTTGGACCGTGTCAGAGGTGACGATATTGAAGTTGGTAAAGTCGGCGATCACCTGAAGCAGGGACCGAACATCGATGTTCTGGAAGTTCAGCGACAGCTTCTCACCACGGTAACCCGGGCCTTGCGTCAGCTTGTCGGCGCTGACTTTCTGCTGGCGCACTTCAACGACCAACTGGTTATCGCTCTGGTAAGCGCTGTGCTCCCAGAGACCTTTGGGCTCGATCACCATGCGGACGCGATCACCGGATTGAACGGTGGAGATGGTCTGCACGGGCGTGCCGAAATCGGTGACATCCAGGCGACGACGCAGACCTTCGGGCAAACTGGTTCTGAGGAACTCGACGACCAACGACGAGCCCTGTTGCTTGATGTCCACACCAACCTGATTGTTGGCAAGGTCCACTACCACGCGACCGGCGTTATCCACTCCGCGACGGAAGTCGATGTCCCGCAGAGGCAATGCCGCATCGTTTCGACTCTCGGAGAAGACCTGCGTGACAGGGTTGGTCGGAGTTGGAAGCGCGACAGCGGGTACGGGATCGAGAGACACCAGGACACTGCGTCCTTGCACCTCGGCACGGTACGCGGTCGCCCTGTTCAAATTCAGAACCACGCGCGTGCGATCCGCCGTTTGCGCAATATTAGCGACGCGCAGGTTGCCCTGGTTGAGTTCCACCGTGTTGCGGCCAAGGCCACTCGACACGCCAGGAAAGTCCAGCGCAATCCGCGCTGGAGACTGCACGACAAAACCTGCCGGCGCCGCGGTGAGCGGCTCCGACAGATCAATGCGGACCATTTCAACACCACCTTGAACGGTGCTGGTGATGGATTGGATTGAGGCCTCGGCGTATGCCGCGCCTGCAAGCGCTAGCCACACCGTCCCGACCGCTATCACTCGTGCCATCCGCTGCGCGGAGGGAAACCTGTTCTTCATTGTGCTTTCTCCTGCAGCTGCAGCACCGTATTGCGTTCTATCCATTCACCAGCCGCGTCCTGCACGATCTCTCTGAGGACGACTTCGTTTTCGTTGATCTTGAGCACCCGGCCGTAGTTCTGGCCCAGGTAATTACCCACCCGGACCTGATGCAGAAGGCTATCGACGCGAACCAACGCCACGCGCTGCCCCGAGCGATCCAAACTACCGACCATGGTCATCACATCCAGCGGGAATGCTTCAAGGGGCTCTTTGCGTCGGTTGAGCTCGGGCGCCACCAAAAGGGCTCCGGCGCTGGCAGGGCCTGACTCTCGTCGCAATGCCTGGGTCAGTTTGTCGCTGCTGAAAGGGTCAAACGATGCCGCTTCCGAGTAGGCCAGTGGCACGTATTTCTTGGGCTCTGCGATAGGCGTGACCTTCGGCTTAGTCGTGCGCCGCAGTTCCGCCATCCATTGGTGCAAGTCATCTGACTCAGCCATGCACCCAGCCAAGCTCGCTAGCGAAACCGTGCACGCTACTAAATAGAGGATGCGCTTCATTTCGTCGCCTTTGGTTTCGCAGCCTTACGCTGTGCGGCGATCTCTTCGGGATCGAGATATCTGAACGTCTTCGCTGTAGCTTCGAGCAAAAGAGTTCCTGGTTTGTCCTTGTCCGCAGATGGCCCAACAGAGAGATTGTTGAGCGTCACGATGCGCGACAGGTTTGCGATATCAGCAGTGAACGCCCCGATATCGTGATAGCGCCCTGTGACCTTGACTGCAATGGGCAACTCCGCGTAATAGTCCTTGACGGACAACTGCCCTGGTCGGAACAACTCAAATTGCAAGCTGCGGCCCAAGCCAGCCTGGTTGATGTCCGACAGCAAGGCGTCCATTTCGGCTTTGCTGGGCAACTGCTTTTCCAGCAGATTGACGTATTGCATGACCTGTTCGCGCTGCTTCTTCAACTCGTCGAGACTGACAGCTTTCTGCAACTTGGTCTGATACTCTGTCTTGAGCGTAGCTTCCTTTTGGCGCTCAACCTCCAACTCTTCGTCGAAGTCTTTCAGCATCAAAAACCAAAGCAAGCCGACAACCAGCGCAGCTACGAACGCAAATAGCGCATACCGCGGAATGGCCGGCCAAGATGACGGATCCCTTGAATCCAGACCTCGAAACTGATCACCAAATGCTCTGAAAGACGCAGCCACGTCCACATTGCTGGACTTTTTCTTGCGTGCCATATTGAACGCCCCGCCTTTCAAGTCCGCCCTGCCGCGGCGGATGCACCTGATGCCGGCGCACTTGCTCGCTGCAGTTGCACGCGGACGGTGAAGTTATAGACGCGCCGCTGTTCACGCGGCGTCAGGGCCATGTTCGCGGCTACGATCTCGATAAGTTCCGGCTTGGTCACCCAATCGCTGTTGCGCTCCAGATTGCGCAGCAGTTCTGAAACACGCTCATTGGATTGCGCCACCCCGGTAAACAGGACGTTCTGGTTTTCCTGCTTGATTCCCTTCAGGTAGATCCCGTCAGGTAATTGCCGAACCGCCTCATTCAGCAGATGAACCGGCAAATTGCGGTCCGCTTGCAGGTTCTCTACGGCCTCTTGGCGGGCTCTCAACGCGGCGATTTCCTCTTGGAGATTCGCGACCTCCTTGATCTCGGCATCCAACTTGGCGTTTTCTGCGGAAATGAACGTATTGCGTTCCTGCTGCTCGGATATCTGATGCTGATACCACAGATAGATGCCGCCAGCGATCAATGCTCCCGCCACGGCCGAGAGTCCCAAGGACGTATTGAAGACTTGGCGCGCCTTCTTGCGCGCCATCTCACGATGCGGAAGTAGGTTAATCAATATCACCGCAGAAACCTCCGCATGGCCAGACCGCACGCGGTCAGGTAAGAAGGCGCCTCACGCAGCATCTTCTTTTCACGCACAGCACGGCCGATTTCCATGCCGTCAAATGGATTGACAACCTGGCACGGAAAATTGGTGTGTTGCGTCACAACCTCAGTCAAGCCGGGTAACCCAGCCGTGCCCCCCGCTAACAGGATGTAGTCGACCTTGTTGTGCGGCGTACTGGTGAAGAAGAACTTCAGGGCGCGCTCAATTTCTTGCGCCAGCGACTCCACAAATGGCTCAAGCACCGTCTGACCATAGTCGTCCGGCAACTCACCTGAGCGCTTCTTGGCCTCGGCTTCTTCCTGAGTGAACCCGTACTGACGGGCAAGCACTTGCGTCAATTGCGCGCCACCAAAAACCTGGTCACGCTCATACAACAACTCATCATTGCGCAAGACCTGCATGTTCGATGACATCGCCCCGATCTCGAACAGCGCGATCACGGCATCCGCGCCACCGCCAGGCAATCGCCCTATCACGCGATTGGCGGCCAAGCGAGCAGCGTAGCTCTCTACATCAATAATCAATGGCGTCAAGCCGCAGGCTTCCGCCAAACCCTGGCGATCCTCCACCTTTTCCTTGCGCGACGCCGCGATGACGACTTCCACATCGCCCACTGAGGTGGGGCTCGGTCCGACCACACAGAAATCCAAGGCAACCTCATCCAAGGAAAAGGGGATGTACTGGTTGGCCTCGGATTCGACTTGCACCTCAAGCTCACGCTCGGACAAGCCGCCCGGTAAAATGATTTTTTTGGTGATCACCACCGACGCAGGCAGCGCCATCGCAACCTGCTTCGTCCTGGCACCACTGCGATTCACCAACCGACGCGTCGCCTCGACGACCTCGTCAAATTTCTCGATGTTGCCGTCGCTGATCCAGCCCGCTTCGAACGGCTCAATCCCACAGCGCTCCAGCACGAGGTTGCCGGCGCGGTCCTGTGCCAACTCCACCAGCTTGACGCTGGACGGACTGACATCAAGGCCCAACAAGGACGCCGACTGGCGACCGAACAACGATCCTGTGTTCAAGACGACACCCTGTTACCTTCAGTTTCAAAAGTCGAACACACTTAAGATTTCACTTGAATGCTAGCAGCAAGCCCTTTGTCGGGCAAAGCAAATGCCCACTACAAGTGGTTGAACGCGTTGTCAAAAACTAACGTCTCCGGACAATTCCTTACGTGAGCGCACGCACTTGATGTGGACTCGACACGTTGCGATGCGTTACGTCCGAGAGAGCGATCACAATTGAAAATACCGCGTGACATGCCTTGGCAGGCTCCCTCCTGTGCCTGCCAACAGGGCGTACTGTCTCACGGAAGTACTTGCTAACTTACTTGTTTTCCCCATGTCGTCAGAGAATTCGCCGAACGGCGTGAACAAGCGCACATCCCGACCTGCACCCACTTGGTGGAGCTGGTTGCTCAAAGGCCTCATGTGGACCGTGGGGTCCGTGGTCGCGCTTGTTCTGTGCGGAGTGATGGGAGGCCTGATGGCCCTGGCGATTGCCTACCCCAACCTGCCAGATGTATCGGAGCTTTCAAATTACCGGCCCAAGCTGCCGCTGCGCGTCTATACATCTGAAGGCACCCTGATCAGCGAATTCGGGGAGGAACGCCGCAACCTGACCCCGATCGCCAAGATCCCCAAGGCGATGAAAGACGCCGTGCTGGCCGTGGAAGATGCACGCTTTTACGAACATGGTGGCGTCGACTACATGGGTGTCGCACGTGCCGCGCTGGCCAACCTTGGTCGCGAAAAAAGCCAGGGCGCGTCCACGATCACCATGCAGGTCGCGCGCAACGTCTACCTGTCTTCTGAGAAGACTTACACGCGCAAGATCTACGAAGTCCTGCTCACCTTCAAGCTGGAGCACATGCTGTCCAAGGACCAGATCCTTGAGATTTACATGAACCAGATCTTTCTGGGCAACCGCGCCTACGGGTTTGCCGCCGCCGCCGAGACCTACTTCGGCAAGCCGCTCAAGGACATCACGATCGCCGAGGCGGCGATGCTGGCCGGTATCCCGAAATTCCCTTCGACGGCGAACCCTATCGCCAACTTCGATCGCGCCCGTGAGCGCCAGCTGTACATCCTCGATCGCATGGTGGAAAACGGCTTCATCACGGCGGCGCAGGCGACCGAAGCCAAGGCGCAACCCCTGCGCATCCGCCCCGCAAACGAAACCACACGCGTCCATGCCGAATATGTGGCCGAAATGGTCCGGCAGATGATGTTTGCCCAATACGGCGAAGAAACCTACAGCCGCGGGCTCAACGTTTACACCTCGATCAATTCGGCCGACCAGGCGGCTGCCTACAACGCCCTCCGCAAAGGCATCCTGGACTATGACCGTCGGCAGGCCTATCGCGGGCCAGAGAAGTTCGTCGACCTGCCCAAGAATGCGAATGAGATTGAAGACATGGCCGACGACGTGCTGGCAAGCCACCCTGACATGGGTGACCTGCAGGCCGTGCTGGTCACGGAAGCCAGCCCGCGCACCGTCGTCGCGATTCGCCGCAACGGCGCCAAGATCACGATGACCGGCGACAGCCTGCGCGCCGCGCAAACTGGGTTGTCCGCCAAGGCAGGGCCCGCCATCAAGATCCGTCCTGGCGCCATCATCCGCGTCAGCCAGGACAGCAAGGGCAAATGGGACATCGGCCAAGTACCCGAGGTCGAAGGCGCGCTGGTCGCGCTCGATCCCCGCAACGGCGCTGTCAAGGCCTTGATCGGCGGCTTTGACTTCGACAAGAACAAGTTCAACCACGTCACGCAGGCGTGGCGCCAGCCGGGCTCCAGCTTCAAGCCCTTCATCTATTCGGCGGCGCTGGAAAAAGGCTTTTCGCCGACCACGATGATCAACGACACGCCCATGTTCTTCGACAGCAGCGTGACCGGCGGCCAGCCTTGGGAGCCCAAGAACTACGAAGGAGGCTTCGAAGGTCCGATGACCATGAAGCGCGGTTTGGCCCGCTCGCGCAACATGATCTCGATTCGCATCCTGCAGTCCATCACGCCGCAGTTCGGTCAGGAATGGGTGACGCGCTTCGGTTTCGACGCCGACAAGCACCCCGCCTACCTGACGATGGCGCTGGGCGCCGGCTCGGTCACGCCCATGCAGATGGCGGCAGCCTATTCGGTGTTTGCCAATGGCGGCTTCCGGGTCAACCCGTTCCTGGTGACGCGCATCACCGACCATACGGGCCGTGTGCTGGTCGAAAGCCAGCCTGCCGGCCCAGTCGAGTCCAACCGCGCCATCGACGCGCGCAACGCCTTCATCACTGGCACCATGCTCAACGATGTGGCGCGCAGCGGTACGGCGGCGAAGGCGCAAGCCCAACTCAAGCGCCCGGACATCTATGGCAAGACAGGCACCACCAACGACTCGATGGATGCCTGGTTCGCTGGCTACCAACCGTCGATGGTCGGCATCGTCTGGATGGGTTACGACACACCGCGCAACCTGGGCAACCGCGAAACCGGTGGCGGCCTGAGCCTGCCGATCTGGATCAACTTCATGCAAACCGCGCTCAAGGGCGTCCCGGTCAGCGAACCGTCCGCTCCCGAGGGCGTGACCCGCGTTGGCGGCGACTGGTACTACGAGGAATACGCCCGCGGCGGAGGCATCAGCAACCTGGGCGGCGCTGGCCTAGCGCCGGCCCCGACCGAGGCCGAACCGTCGACAGACGCCGGTGGCGGCGCCGCGCCATCCGAGGAGCGCAACCGCATCCTCGACATGTTCAAGAACTGATCTGGGTGTGGCGCCCACGCGGCGCCGCGGCTCGCTTGGCGCCCGCTCAGTCGGCGCTGAACACCAAAGCCGTGCGGGCGTGTTCGCTGGCGCTTTGCGACAGGCGAGCAAAAAACTCTTCGTCGCTTTTGGTGTCGCGCCACTGGCCGTCGCGCCATCGGTAGTGGTAGCCGCCCGAACGCGCCGCCAGCCACACCTCCTGCAGCGGCTTCTGCAGGTTGATGACGATCTGGCTGTTGTCGGCGAACACCAGGGTCACCATGCCGCCCACGCGCTGGTTGTCGATGTCCGCGTCACCGGCCTCGTTGATGCGGTCGCAATCGGCTTCCACGGTGGCCAGCAGGGCCTCGGCCCGGTCGAGGTATTCAAGGTCGGTCATTACAATTCCATGCCATGTCGTCAGCATCGCCTATCCGATCAATTCTAGTCAGCGCCTGTGCCTGGGCCACCGCTGGCGCGGCGGTAACCCTGCTGGCGGCGTGCGGGCAGCGCGGCCCGCTCACCATTCCCCAGACGCCGGCTGCCGCCCAGCGCGCTACGCTGCCGCAAACCGTGTGGGGCGGCCACTCGACGCCGCCCGCGGCGCCGGCCAGCGGGGCATCCGCACCCGCGCCGGTGCTGCGCCCGCCGCCCCCGCTGTTGCCGGACCTTCCAGACATCGAATGACCACCTCTTCTTCTGCGGCGCCCGCCCTGCCCGGCGGCGCGCACCTGTCGTACCGTGACGGCCAGCTGTGCATGGAATCCGTGCCGCTGGCTGACCTGGCGCGCGCCCACGGCACGCCCCTGTTCGTCTATTCGCGAGCCGCCATCCTGGACGCCCTGGCCGCCTACCAGCGCGGGCTGGCCGGGCGCCGCGCGCTGATCTGTTACGCGATGAAGGCCAATTCCACGCTGGCCATCCTGAAACTGCTGGCCGACCAGGGCTGCGGCTTCGACATCGTGTCGGGCGGCGAGCTGGAACGCGCCCTGGCCGTCGGGGCCGACCCCGCCAAGATCATCTTTTCGGGTATCGGCAAGGCGCGCGCCGAAATGGCCCGCGCGCTCCAAGTGGGCATCGGCTGCTTCAACGTGGAAAGCCTGGCCGAGCTGGACGTGCTGAGCGACGTGGCCACCGGCCTCGGCCGCAGGGCACCGATCAGCATTCGCGTCAACCCGAACGTCGACCCCAAGACGCACCCGTACATTTCTACCGGCCTGAAGGGCAACAAGTTCGGCATCGCGCACGAACAGGCGCTGGCCGCGTACCGGCACGCCGCGGCGCTGCCGGGGCTGCAGGTGGTCGGCATCGACTGCCACATCGGCTCGCAGATTACTGAGCCGGCGCCTTACCTGGAGGCGATGGACCGCATCCTCGACCTGGTCACGCAAATCGAAGCGGCGGGCATCTCCGTCCACCACATCGACTTCGGTGGCGGCCTGGGCATCGATTACAACGGCGACACGCCCCCTGCGGCCGATGCGCTGTGGGCGCAGCTGCTGGCCAAGGTCGATGCGCGCGGCTTCGGTGACCGCCAACTGATGATCGAGCCCGGTCGCTCCATCGTCGGCAACGCTGGTGTGTGCCTGACCGAGGTGCTGTACCTCAAGCCGGGTGAGCAGAAGAACTTCCTGATCGTTGACGCGGCCATGAACGACCTGCCGCGCCCCGCGCTCTACCAGGCTTTCCACCGCATCGTGCCGCTGCAGTTGCCGGCCGCTGGCGCCGATGCGCCGACCTGGGACGTGGTCGGCCCGGTGTGCGAAAGCGGTGACTGGCTGGGCCACGACCGCGCCTTGGCCGCGCAGCCGGGCGAGCTGCTGGCCGTGTTGTCGGCCGGCGCGTACAGCATGAGCATGGCGAGCAACTACAACACCCGCCCGCGCGCCGCCGAGGTGCTGGTCAGCGGCGACACCGCGCGTGTGGTGCGTCAGCGCGAAGCCGTGGCCGACCTGTGGCGGCTGGAATCGGTCTGAAGTCGTTCGTCCGAACGGCTAAATTGTTACCCAAAGCATAGCTGCCCGCGCTTATCTGGCGCGGGCTGGCGGCGCTTTTGGCTTGAAATGGCGACTGAGCCGATCGAACAGCAGCACGCCCAGGATCACCGCGTACACCGCCACTTCGGCAAAGTCCTGTTTGCCCGCGCGCATCCAGAAAAAGTGCAGCAGCGCCAGCGGCGCGACCACGTACACCAGCCGGTGCAGGTTGCGCCAGGCCTTGCCGCCCAGGCGCCGCACCGCGCCGTTGGTAGACGTCAGCGCCAGCGGCAACAGCAGCAACCAAGCCGTGAAACCGACCAGGATGAACGGGCGCTTCAGGATGTCGCTGCCGATGTCAGCCACGTCCAGCCCCATGTCCAACCAACCGTACGCCAGCAGGTGCAGGCAGACGTAGAAAAAGCAGAACAACCCCAGCATGCGCCGAAAGCGCGCCAACTGCGGCGTGCGCGTGTGGATGCGCACCGGCGTCACCGCCAGCGCCAGACACAGAAAGCGCAAGCTCCAGTCGCCCAAGCCACGGATCAGCGCCTCCGCCGGGTTGGCGCCCAACTGGTCCGCCACCGCGCCGTAGACCAGCCACGCCAGCGGCAGCAGGCACAGCACAAACACCAGCGGCTTGGCCAAGGGATGCAACAACCAGGAACGCATTGGGACGGGGTTTTTCAAAGACAGTCTTATTGAATGAAATCAGGCTCTGAACCAAGAACGATCAGCGCAGCCAGCTATTGTATTTGGAGCAAATCGCAACATCAGACTTCGCCAGATGTCGCCGATGGAACCTGCGACCCCGTCTGCAAACGCCCAGCCCCAACCCGCACCATCCTCCTCGCAAGGCCGCGGAGCAGGCCGCCCCCGCAAACGCCGTTGCCGGACCTGCGCCGGCAACCGGCGTTGTCCCCCTTCCCGAAGCGCGCAGCGCGAAGAGAGAGGGGGGAAGGCGCCGCCAGGCGACTCAGGGGGGTGCTCAGTAATTTTTTTTCAGATCCATCCCCGCATACAACTGCCCCACCTGCGCCTCGTACCCATTGAACATCAGCGTCTTGCGCTTCTTGGCGAACAGGCCGTCTTCGCCGATGCGCCGCTCGGTCGCCTGGCTCCAGCGCGGGTGGTCGACGTTGGGGTTCACGTTGGAATAGAAACCGTATTCATTGGCCGCGGCCTTGTTCCAGGCCGTGCGCGGCTCCTTGTCCAGAAAGCGGATCTTGACGATGGACTTGGCCGACTTGAAACCGTACTTCCACGGCACCACCAAGCGCACCGGCGCGCCATTCTGGTTGGGCAGCACTTCACCGTACATGCCGAAGGCCAGCAGCGTCAGCGGGTGCATGGCCTCGTCCATGCGCAGCGCCTCGGTGTACGGCCAATCGAGCACGCCCGAGCGCAGGCCGGGCATCTGCTTGGGGTCGGCCAGGGTCACGAATTCGACGTACTTCGCGCTGCCCAGCGGCTCGGCACGCTGGATCAGGGCCGACAGCGAGTAGCCCACCCATGGAATCACCATCGACCAGCCTTCCACGCAGCGCAGCCGGTAGATGCGCTGCTCCATCGGCGCGAGCTTGAGCAGGTCTTCCAGCCCGATCTTGCCCGGCTTCTTGACCTGACCTTCGATGTCCACCGTCCACGGCGTGGGCTTCAGCGTGCCGGCGTGGCGCACCGGGTCACCCTTGTCGGTGCCGAATTCGTAAAAATTGTTGTAACTGCTGGCGTCCTTGTAGTCGGTGACCTTTTCCATGGTCATCGCCCCGGCGACGGTGGACGGCTTGGCCGCCAGCGCGGCCAGCTTGCCCGGCGCAGCGGGCGCTTGCGCCAGCGCATCACGCGCGGCCCAGGCGGCCAGGCCACTGCCGGCCGCCGCGCCCGCGGCCACGCGCCGCAGCCAGTCGCGCCGATTTTCGTACACCGCGCGGGGCGTGATCTCGCTGGGCACAGCGTGGTCGAAAGGATCAGGGCGGAAAGAACGGGGCATGACGGACAACTCCTGAACAACAACCTGGGTCGGCGACCGGAGCGCCTTGCGCCCGCCCGACCCTTGGCAGGTGAGCGGGACGACGCGCTGCATCGCCACTGGCATCATGCTACGACCTTGACCCTGGCGTGGAGTTCACATGGTTTTGCGCATCTTGGCCCCCCTGGCGCTGGCCGCCCTGCTTGCTGCATCTGCCGTGCACGCGCGCGGCTACACGCCCCAGGAGCGCTGTGGGCCGCACGAGCGGGTGCTGATCGACACCGTACCGGCCGGGCATTGTGTGGCCCTGATCGCGGACGATGCCCAAGGGCTGGAGGCCCCGCGCCGCATTCTGGAGGTGGCGCCAAACCGCTTCTGGGTGATCGACATGGGCGCCAACTGGGTGCCTAAGCGCGGCCGTCTGCTGGAGCTGACGCTGGCGCCCGGCGCCGCGCGCGCCAGCGTCCGCACCCTGGCCGACAAGCTGGACCGCCCGCTGGACCTGGCGCTGGGGCCGGACGGCCAGGTCTGGGTGGGCGAGGCCGACCGCCTGTGGCGCACACCTGTGCTGCCCGCGGGCCAGCCGGTGCAGCGCCAGGTGATGCTGGAAGGCTTGCCAAACGTCGGCGCGCACCCGCTCAAAGAGATCGCCTTCGGGCCGGGCAACAGCCTGTACGTGAACATGGGCTCGGTCACCGATGCCTGCCGCAACGACGCGCAACAGCAACCCGTGCCCTGCCCCGAACTGGGTGGCGCCCGCCCGCGCGGCGCGGTCTACCGTGCGCGCCTGGACCCGCAGGACGGCTGGAAGGTGAAGGACTTCGCGCCCTTTGCCACAGGTCTGCGCAATTCGGTGGCGCTGGTGGCGTTGCCGAGCGGGACCGTGCTGCAGGCCGAGAATTCCATCGACTACCGCGACGCCGGTGTGCCGCCCGAGGAGCTGAACCAGTTGCAAGCCGGCCGCCACTACGGTTGGCCATACTGCGTCGGCCGCGGCGTGGCGGCGCGCGGCTACGAAAAGCGCTACGACTGCAAGCAGTCCACCGGGCCGCTGCAGCTGTGGCCCGCGCACGCCGCGCCGCTGCACCTGCTGCGCGGCACCGACGGATCGGCCTATGCCAAGCAGTTGCTGACCGCCTGGCACGGCCCGCGGGGACACCGCGTGATGCAGGTGCCGTTGGGTGCGAGCGGCCTGCCGACCGGCGAACCGCGCGCGGTGCTGGACGGGTGGACGGCCAAGGCGGGCGTCCGGCCGCTGGGCCGACCGACCGGCATGGCGATCGACAGCGCGGGTCAGTTGTGGGTGGTGGAAGACTTCAACCGCACCGTGCTGCTGGTGCGCAAGGCAGCCCCTTGAACGAGAGAAGACTCAGGATTTCAAGCCCAATAGGCCTCTGGCGCTAGTGCCACACGCGCGGTCAGCTATTCACTTGATAGCAAACGGAGCGTCGACCGCACGCCACACAACGGTCGCTAAGCCCTATCCCAGCCAACGCCACACCCAGACCTGCGCCGGGCATCGGCGGCGTCCCCCTCCCGAAGCGCGCAGCGCGAAGAGAGAGGGGTGAAGCCGCGTCAGCGGCTCAGGGGGTGCAATGCTCTACAGCTCGCCGTAGCTGTGCAGCCCCGACAGGAACATGTTCACGCCGATGAAGGCGAACGTGGTCACCGCCAGACCGGCCAGTGCCCACCACGACGCCACGGTGCCACGCAGCCCCTTCATCAGCCGCATGTGCAGCCAGGCGGCGTAGTTCAGCCAGACGATCAGTGCCCAGGTTTCCTTCGGGTCCCAGCTCCAGTAGCCGCCCCAGGCTTCGGCCGCCCAGAGCGCGCCCAGCACGGTGGCGATGGTGAAAAACGCAAAGCCGACGGCGATGGCCTTGTACATCACGTCGTCCATCACCTCGAAGCTGGGCAGGCGCTCGGCGATGCGCTTGCGGCCCAGCAGGATGCCGCCGACGATCATCGCCGCGATGATGGCGTAGCCCAGCCAGTAGCTGCCACCGGCTTCGCCCACACCACGCTGGCGGAAGGCGATGGGCACGAAGCACAGCGCAATGCCCAGCAGCCAGATCGGCGTCAGCTTGTACCAGCGCGTCTCGGTCGCCTGCTGCTTGATCAGGTAGGCGAAAGCCACCATGGCGGCCAGCGCGAACGTGCCGTAGCCAATGAAGTTGGCGGGCACATGCAGCTTCATCCACCAGCTTTTCAGGGCCGGCACCAGCGGCTGGATTTCGTGCGCCTCGCGCACCAGCGTGTACCACAGCAGAAAGCCCACGGCCGCGCTGACCACCAGCATGACGAAGGCGCCCATCGAGCGGTTCTTGTACTGCGCTTCGTAGTACAGGTAGAACAGCGCGGTCATCCAGCAGAACAGCACGAATACTTCGTACAGGTTGCTGACCGGAATGTGGCCGATGTCGGGGCCGATCTGGTGGCCTTCGTACCAGCGCACCATGGTGCCGATCAGCGCCAGCGTGACCGCCACCCAGGCCAGCTTGCTGCCGATGCCTTCAAAGGTGTCCGACTGCGTGCGGGCGAACATGCCCATCCAGTAGAACGCGGTGCTCATGAAGAAGATCACGCTCATCCACAGGATGGCCGACTGGCTGGAGAGGAAATACTTCAGCCAGAACACCGTGTCGGCGCGCTTCAGGTCGCCGTCGTACGAGACGATGGCCAGCAGCGACAGCGCCGCCACCACCAGCATCAGCGTGCGCAGCGGGCGCCAGAACCAGCCCAGCCAGATCACGACCGGCACCGTGCCCACCAGGATGGCCTTTTCATAGACATCCATCGCCGCGTGGTAGCGCTGGAACGCGAAGACCGCGCCGAAGATCGCGATCACGGCAAACAGCCAGTCGCCCCAGGTCCGGCGGGACAGATAGCTTTCGTTGAGCGTCAGCGTGGCGTTGGGCGCGGTGGCGACGTGGGTGTTCATGACGCGAATCTCCGTCAGGAAGGGGGGTTGAGCAGCTTCTGCTGCAGTTGTTCGAACTCTCGATCGGTGTCGAGGATCTTGCGGTTCGACGACAGGGCCATGCTGGCTTGCGAGCCCGTGCCGTTCGGGGCCAGCCACACCCACAGGCGCCGCTCGCGCACGTAGAGCATGGCAAAGACGCCCAGAATCAGGAACACGCAGCCCAGGTAGACCACGTTCTTGCCAGGGGCACGCGCCACCTGGAACACGCTGGCCTGCACGTGCTTGAAGTCCTTCAGCTCGAACGCCACAGGCGCAGGGTACAGCGGAGCGTCCGACAGCGCCAGCACCGATTGGGTCATGAAGCGCTGGGTTTCTTCGCTTTCCGTGAGCGGTTTCTTGCCCGCCGCCTCGCGCGCGAGCGCGTTCAGCTCGAACAGGCTGCCGTTCAGGATGCGCAGCAGCACGTCGGCGGCCCGCTCGCGCTCGCCCTCGGGCACGGCGGCTTCGATGAAATCGGAGACGGCCTGCAGGCCGCCCACGGTCCGGCCATTGACCTCTTCGGCACCGGCAAACAGGCCCAGCGCGCGACCGGCCGACTCGGTCAGCTGCGCCGCCAGTTCGGGCCGCTGGCCGTCCACGGCCTTGGCGACGTAATTGCGCACAGCGCGCTCGCGCTGCGCCGGGTCCTGAAGGGCGGCGCGCAACTGCACGAAGCTGTCCATGCTGTGGTCGTCGTCGGCCGGAATGCGCAGGTAGCGGAACGGCTCGGCCGGGTTCTCGCGCACGCCCAGCAGGAATGCGGGCATGCCGTCGCCGGTATCAACCGGCAACTGGTAGTTGTGGAATTCGCGCGCCTGGCCCGCGGCGTCGCGCAGCTTGTAGGTGATGCTGGGGCCGACATTGCGCAGCTCGCGCTTGGTGACCGTCTTGTCGGCAGCGCCCAGGCGCTGCGACAACGCGTGGCCCAGGTCGACCTTGCGCACGTCGGTGGCGGACGACCCCTTGTCGCCGCCCAGGTTTTCCACGTTGATCACGCGCAAGGCCGTGTATTCGAGCGTGTACTTGTCTGAGCCGTTGGTGATCTGGGAGCTGGCCCCGATGGTGCCGTCGATGTCGAAGGCCTTGACGCCTCCGTGCATGGGCACGCCACGCAGCTTGACCGTGGAGCCGCCATCGTCAAAGCTGCTCTGGTAGATCTGCACGCCCTTGTAACTGGCCGGGTGGTTGACCTCGATGCGCGCCTCTTCGGTGGCACCGGTCTCCTTGTCGTGGATCACCACCTCGCTGGCGAACAGCTTGGGCATGCCGGTGGAGTAGTACTCGACGATGAATTTCTTCAGCTCCACCGCGAAAGGCAGCTCCTGCAGCAGGATGCCGTCCGACTGGCTGAGGATGGCGGTGCTCGACTGCGTGCCTTCGGACACCACCAGGTTGCCACGGAAGGCCGGGTTGTTTTCGGGCAGGCGGTGCTCGGCCTTCACTTCCGACACGAAACCGCCACCGCTGTAGACCTGCTTGCCACCCATCCAGGTCATGGCGCGCACAAACAGGTCGCCGTCAAACAGGCCTCCCAGGCAAATCAGCACGATGGCGCTGTGCGCGGCGATGTAACCGATCTTGTTGGCCGAACCGGCCTTGGCCGCCACCATCCAGCCCTTGCCGGCGGGTGTGTCGCGCTCTTGCAGCCGCACCTTCCAGCCGCCCGTGCTGAGCATCTGGCCGATGCGCTGCGCTTCCTGCGCTGGGGCCTGGCCAAGCTCGGCCGACGCCTTGTGGTGGAAGGCCTTGAGGCTCTGCTCGCGGATGTTTTCCTTGTAGCTGCGAATATCGGCCAGGAACTTGGGCGTATTGCGCAGAATGCACAGCGACGTGCTGATCACCAGGAACGCCAGGATAAGCAGGAACCACCAGGCGCTGTAGACCGCGTTGAGCTTGAGGTCCAGGAACAGCTCGGCCCAGAACGGCCCGAACTGGTTGACGTAGTTCACGGCCGGCTCGTGCTGCTTGAGCACGGTGCCGATCACCGAGGCGATGCAGATGACCGTCAGCAGCGCAATGGCAAAGCGCATCGACGACAGCAGCTCCGAAAAGCGCCGCAGCACGCCCGTGCCACGCGCGGGCGAATCGGTGGGAATGCTGCTTGCCGAAGTGGTCATGGCCTCAAGAGGGAACGCCGGGCGACGCGCCGGTCGGGGGATTGGAGCCGCTTGGCGGCCGTCGGTTCAATGTTCGGCGCCTCGCGCGCAGAAATAATTGACCGAAGTCAAGTTTGCACGGTGCGGGGCACGCCAGACAAAGACAAAGCCGCGTCGGAAGCTCCGAACGCGGCTTTGCGGCGGCGCGACACGGCCGGACAGCGCGTCAGCGCAGGCCGGCAATGTAGTCGGCGACGGCCTTGATCTCGCGGTCGTTCATCTTGGCCGACACGTCGTGCATCGGGGCGTTGTTGGCGCGGCTGCCGTCGCGGAAGGCGATCAGCTGCTTCACGGTGTAGTCGGCGTGCTGGCCCGACAGGCGCGGGTACTGAGCCGGAATGCCGGCGCCGTTGGGGCTGTGGCAGCCAGCACAGGCGGGCACGTTGCGGTCCTGGATGCCGCCGCGGTAGATGCGCTCGCCCAGCATCACGGTGTCCTTGTCCTTGGCGAAGCCAGGCTTGGGTTTCTGCGTGGCGAGCCAGGCGGAGATGTTGCGGGCATCGGCCTCGCTCAGCGCGGCGGCGAAGCCCTGCATGATCGGGTCCTTGCGCACGCCGCTCTTGAATTCAAGCATCTGCTTGGTCAGGTACTCGGCGTGCTGGCCGGCCAGGTTGGGCTGCGAAGGCACGGTCGAATTGCCATCGGCGCCGTGGCAGGCGGCACACACCGCGCCGTAGCTGGCGGCACCCTTGGCCAGGTCGACTTTGGGAGCAGCGGGCGCATCGGCAGCGGAAGCGGTGGCGGCCAGCAGCGTGGCGGTCAGCAGGACGGCAAACGACTTCATGGGGCGATCATCTTTTGAATGAAGGGCTCTCTAGGGAGGCGCGAAACCTGGGGATTCTACAATGCCCACTGCGCCGCACCGGTGCCCCGGCGGGCCCGCGCCGCCGGATTCTTGATCCTGCGCAGGATCGGGGCACTGGCCGCCGTCGCCCCTTTCACGACCGGCCTGCGCCGCCCACCCGCTTTTAGCCCCACCGCCCATGGCCACGCCTTCCCGCCCCGCACGCCCCGCGCCCACCGAATCCCCTGCCGAGCGCGACGCGCTGGGCTGGCTGCACACGGCGCGCTTTCTGACCACCGCCGCGCAGCTGGTGCACCTGCCCGCGCTGGACGTGCCCGAGATCGCCTTCGTCGGCCGCTCCAACGCCGGCAAATCCACCGCCATCAACACGCTGACGCAGCAGAACCAGCTGGCCTACGCGTCCAAAAAGCCGGGGCGCACGCAACACATCAACCTGTTCTCGCTCGGCCGCCAGGGCACGCAAGACGCCGTGCTGGCCGACCTGCCTGGCTACGGCTATGCCGCCGTGCCGCTGGCCGACAAGGTGCGCTGGCAGCGCGTGATGGCCAATTACCTCGTCTCGCGCGACAACCTGGCCGCCGTCGTCATGCTGTGCGACCCGCGCCACGGCCTCAAAGAGCTGGACGAAGCGCTGCTGGAGGTCATCCGCCCGCGCGTCGAAGAAGGCCTGCAGTTCCGCATCCTGCTGACCAAGGCCGACAAGCTCACCCGCAGCGAACAGGCCAAGGCCCTGCAGATCGCCCAACTGCAAGCCGGCGGCGGCAGCGTGCAATTGTTTTCCGCCCTCAAACGCCAAGGCGTCGCCGAAGCCGCGCTGTGGCTGCGCGAACAGGTCGACGCCGCGCAGGAAGCGATGGACGAAGAAAACGAGGCGGCTGAAGCAGACGATCTGGACCAGAACGACGACGAGCCGATCAACCTGGACATCGAGCGCGAAGACAACGACGGTTGATTACAAGCCAAATCGCCTCGCAGCCCTACAACCACCTTCGCAATCAGCTTCTGATTTTATAGCAGGCAACGGCTCGCACGCCCTCCCGTCACCAGCAAACGCCGTCGCCGGACCTGCGCCGGCGACCAGCGTTGTCCCCCTCCCGCAGCGCGCAGCGCGAAGAGAGAGGAGGAAGCGGCGTCAGCCGCTCAGGGGGTGTCACGCCACATCCGCGTTGCGTTCGACCAGCAGCGCCCGCAGCACCGACCGGTGGCAGCGCGCCTCGTCCTCGCAATAGCAGCCGATCGAAAAATTCGCCCCGTGCGACAGCGCCGCCAGCAGGTCCAGCGACCGCGCGGCGTCGGGCTCGGCCATCTCCTTGCGGAACGCGCGCGTGAAGTGCGCCCAGGTCTTGACCGATTCGGCGCTGTCCGGGTCGGCGTGGGTCGACAGCGCCAGCTTCATCAGCTCCGGCGTGGGCGACAGGTTGGGGTACCACACGTCGTACCAGTTCTGGCGCGCAAATTCGGCCTTGGGCACGCCGCGCGGCGGGCGCCGCACGGTGCCGATGCGCGTGCCTTCGTCGGCTGCGCGCGGGGTTCCCAGACGAACGATGCGAATGGCCATGGTCGCTCCTTGCGTTGGTGCCGGCGCGCGGCGGGCGACGTGGGCGCAAAGCGTCATCTCTGCGACAGTGCGTCATCGTCACGACACCGGTCGCTGCCTACGATAGCAGCGCGCAGTCCGGCGCGGCACGGTCCAAGCCAGATTTCAGATGATTTTGGCCGCACGCCCTACAACCACCTGCGCAACCAGCTATCTTTTTTGGAGTATTTCACCATGATCGAAACCTGGACCACCACCTTGCCGCACGGCACCACGCTCAGCTGCCGGTCGGCTGGCGAGCGCGGGCGCCCGGTGCTGCTGTTCCTGCACGGCTTTCCCGAAGCCGCGTTCGTGTGGGACGCGCTGCTGACGCACTTCGCCCAGCCCGAACACGGCGGCTTTCGCTGCGTCGCGCCCAACCTGCGCGGCTACGAGCACTCCAGCAGCCCCGTCGACCCGGCCGAGTACCGCCCCAAACCGCTCAGCCAGGACATCGCCGCGCTGATCGCGCAGGAATCCTGTGACGGCGGCGCGCTGGCCGCGCTGGTCGCGCACGACTGGGGCGGCGCGCTGGCCTGGGGCCTGGCCAGCCAGCGGCCCGAACTGATGGCGCGCCTGGTCATCGTCAATTCGCCGCACCCGCAGACCTTCTTGCGCGGCCTGCAAACCAGCCCGGTGCAGCAAGCGGCCAGCGCGTACATGAACTTTTTGATCCGCCTCGACGCCGAAGCGCTGCTGGCCGCAGACGACTTCGCGCGCCTGTGGTCCTTCTTCGACCTGATGGGCGCGCGCGGCGGCGACGTCATGCAAGCCGCCGCCGCCAAGCTGGGCGCGGCGCGTGGCAACGCCACGTCCTTCGGCCACCCCGCCGTGCTGCCCGAAGGCGCCGGCTGGCTGACCGAGGCGCTGCGCGAGCAGTACCGCCGCGTCTGGCAAGGCGACGGCAGCCGCCCCGGCGCTGGCCTGACGGGGGGCCTGAACTACTACCGCGCCTCGCCCCTGCGCCCACCGCGCGAGGGCGACCCGGCGGCGGCCAATGTCACGCTGCCGGAAGACGGCTTCACCGTGACCGTGCCGACGCTGGTGCTGTGGGCAATGGCGGACACCGCCCTGCCGGCAGAACTGGTCGACGGGCTGGAACGCTGGGTGCCGCAGATGCAACTGGAGCGGATCGAGGGTGCAACGCACTGGGTGGTGCATGAGCGGCCGGCGCTTGTCGCTGGGTTGATTGAAGGCTTTTTGCTATCGAAGGGGTAGCTGGTTGCGCAGATGGTTGTAGGGCTTCTGACTCTTTTTGCTTGATATCGGAGTCGGTACGGTGGATGCGTGTGAGGCCGGGACATGCGCCCGGCGGCGCACCTTCTTTTCTTGACTCGCCAAGAAAAGAAGGCAAAAGAAGGCGACCCCACTGGACGCGTCCCCTCCGCTTCGCTGCGGGGCAACCTGCGATGCTCGATCGGGCGGTGGCGCTGCAGAACTCGCTCTGCTGCTGCGCAGCGCCGCTCAAACAACTGCAGCGAGTCAGAGCACGAAGCGTGGGCATCCTTCGGTGCCCGCGCCCACCGCCCGCTCTGCGCTTCTCGGCACGTCCACAGGGGTGAAAGACGAGACGGGCCATCGCTGCGCTCGGCCCCCAACGGCGCAGGCGCTTTGCGCCGCGCGATCCAGGCCGAGCGCAGCAATGGCCCGTGTGGCTGTTCAACGCCCCTTGAGGCTGCGCCTGCGGCGTGGTTCTGGCGGGGTGGCGGCTGCACCGCAGGATGCAGCCGCTTCGTGATCTGACTGGCCGCGGTTGTCTGAACGGAGCGCTCGAAGAGCGCGCAGTGAGTTCTGCGGCCCACCCCGGCAGAAGCGCGACGCAGGTTTGCCCCGGAGCGAAGCGCAGGGGTCGCAGACGTGGGGTCGCCTTTCTTTGGTTTCTTTCTTTGGCGAGTCAAAGAAAGAAACTGCGCCGCCGGGCGCACTTCCCGGCCTCTCAACGTCGTTCACACACCAACGCCCAACGAGCGCACAGTGAACCAGAAACTATCAATTCAATAGCTGCCCGCGCAATCCCCATTGGGGCCGCCGCCCCAATCCACCCCAAACCTCAATACACCGACCCCACCCCCGCCGGCCTCGTCTTGAACCGCTTGTGCACCCAGTAATACTGGTCCGGCATGGTGCGGATATACCCCTCCAGCCGCGCATTCATCAACGCCGTGTCCGCCACCGGATCATCCCCGGGGTAATCCGTCCACGTCGGCTGCACCTCAGCGTCGTAGCCCGTCGGCGTCAGGCGCGTGACCACGGGTACGACATGCGCGCGGCCCAGTTGCGCCAGGCGCGGCACCGACGGCACGGTGGCCGTCGGCACGCCAAAGAAGGGCACAAACACCGATTCCTCCGGCCCCAGGTCCATATCGGGCAGCAGGTACAGCAACTGCCCTTCGCGCAAGGCGCGCACGACCGGCTTCATGCCCGCCTTGCGCGCGATCGGCGTGACGTTGCCAAAGCGCTGGCGGCCCTGGCGCATCCATTCGTCCAGCACGCCGCCCTGGTCGGCGTACACGGTGCTGGACACGCGCGGGATCTGCTGCATGATCGCGCTGCCGCCGGCGTCCATGCCGTAGAAATGCGGCGCAAAAATCACCACGCCACCGGGTTGGCGCAAGGCATCGACGTCGCCCGTCAAACGCAGGCGCTGGCGCACGACCTCGGCCGGGGCGTGCCACAGCCAGGCACGGTCCAGGAAAGCCTGGGCGAAATGGATGAAGTTGCGGCGGGCGACGGCTTCGCGCTCGGCCTCGCTCCATTCCGGGAAGCACAGGCGCAGGTTGGTCAGCGCGATGCCCCGGCGCTTGCCGGCCACGCGGTACAGCACGCGCCCCAGGCCCGCGCCCAGCGCGCGCACCACGCCCAGCGGCAGCGGCGCCAACGCGCGCATCAGCCAGATGGCGGGGTGGCGCACATCGGGCGCGCCGCGACCTTCGTCAACGCCACCCTCCGGCGCGGCGTCGCTCATGGCGTGCCCCGCGGGGTTTTGTAGCGGCCGTAGCCCCACAGGTACTGCTGGGGGCACTGGCGGATCAGGTGCTCCATGGCGCGGTTGATCTGGGTGACGGCGGTGTCCAGGTCGTCGCTCAGCGGCTCGGGGAAGGCCTCGAAATGCACGCGAAAGCCCTGGCCGCCGGGCAGGCGCTCGCCCCACACCAACAGCGGCGTGGCGCCGGTCTGCTGGATCAGGCGCGCGCCCAGCGTCATCGTGTACGCGGGCTTGCCGAACACGGGCGACCACACGCCCTGCCCTTCGGGCGGCACCTGGTCGGGCAGCAGGCCGACGGCGCGGCCGGCGCGCAGCGCCTTGATCATCTGGCGCACGCCCGACAGCGTGGTCGGCGCCGTTTCCAGCCCTTCGCGCTGGCGCGAGTTTTCCACCACCTCGGCCAGCGAAGCCTGGCGCGCGGGGCGGAACAGCACAGTGATGGGGCCGTATTCGGCGTGGTAGCGCTCGGCCAGACCTTGCGCGGTGATCTCAAAGCAGCCCAGGTGCGGGGTCAAGAAAACCACGCCCTTGCGCGCGGCGTAGGCCGCGTCGACCACCTCGGTGCCCTGCCATTGCGTGGGCACGGGCGGGCCAAACCACAGGCGCGGCGTTTCGGCCGCCATGCGCCCGGCGTGCGCCACGGCGCCGCGCACGTCGGCAAAGCGGTAGCCTGCCAGCGCCGCGTTGGCCGTGATGCGCCGCCGGTACGTGGGCGAGGCCAGCCAGGTCAGCCAACCCAGCCCAGCGCCCACCGCGTGCAGCAGCGCCAGCGGCCAGCGGGACACGAATCGGAACAAGGTCAGCATGGGCTTTCGCGGAGGCTTAAAATAGCGGGGTCGCCGAGTTATGGAACTACTTGCAGGGCGACGTTAAACAGTTCTGCTAAAGCGTTCGCCAGGACTCCCAGCAGGTGGCAACGCAACGTTCAAACCTCAGGAGTTTATTCAAATGGAAATGGCGAACAGCTTTCTTTTCACCTCGGAATCCGTGTCCGAAGGCCACCCTGACAAGGTGGCCGACCAGATTTCCGACGCCATCCTCGACGCCATCTTCGCGCAAGACCCGCGCAGCCGCGTGGCCGCCGAAACGCTGACCAACACCGGTCTGGTCGTGCTGGCAGGTGAAGTCACCACCAACGCCAACGTCGACTACATCCAGGTGGCGCGCGACACGATCAAGAAGATCGGCTACGACAACACCGAATACGGCATCGACCACAAGGGCTGCGCCGTCATGGTCTGCTACGACAAGCAGAGCAACGACATTGCCCAGGGCGTGGACCACGCCAGCGACGACCACCTGAACACCGGCGCCGGCGACCAGGGCCTGATGTTCGGCTACGCCTGCGACGAGACCGACACGCTGATGCCCGCGCCGATCTACTACGCGCACCGCCTGGTCGAGCGCCAGGCGCAGCTGCGCAAGAGCGGCAAGCTGCCCTTTCTGCGCCCCGACGCCAAGAGCCAGGTGACCATGCGCTACGTCGACGGCAAGCCGCACAGCATCGAAACCGTGGTGCTGTCCACCCAGCACAGCCCGGACCAGAGCGAATCGGCCACCAAGATGAAGGCCAGCTTCAACGAAGCCATCATCGAAGAGATCATCAAGCCGGTGCTGCCCGCCGAGTGGCTGCAGAACACCAAGTACCTGATCAACCCGACCGGGCGCTTCGTCGTGGGCGGCCCGCAGGGCGATTGCGGCCTGACGGGCCGCAAGATCATCGTCGACACCTACGGCGGCGCCTGCCCTCACGGCGGTGGCGCCTTCAGCGGCAAGGACCCGACCAAGGTCGACCGCAGCGCCGCCTACGCTGCGCGCTACGTCGCCAAGAACATCGTCGCCGCCGGCCTGGCGCGCCAGTGCCAGATCCAGGTCGCCTACGCGATCGGCGTGGCCGAGCCGATGAACATCACCGTCTACACCGAAGGCACCGGCAAGATCCCCGACACCGAGATCGCCAAGCTGGTGCGCGAACACTTTGACCTGCGCCCCAAAGGCATCATCCAGATGCTGGACCTGCTGCGCCCGATCTACGCCAAGACCGCGGCGTACGGCCACTTTGGCCGCGAGGAGCCGGAGTTCACCTGGGAGCAGACGGACAAAGCCCAACTGCTGCGCGCAGCAGCCGGGCTGTAAGCCCGGAGCTGGCCGCAGGCCAGCGTTGGGCTTTGGGGCGGAGTTCATATCGCGCAGCGATGTGAACGTAGACCACAAAGCGGCGCTGCTGAAGGCAGCGGCGGGGCTGTAAGCCCGCGAGCGCAGCGAGCACCAGGTCTGTGCTTCGGTGCAGGCTCATGCCGCGCAGCGGCGTGAAGGCCCGAAGGGCCGGCCGGAGCCAAACACGGACAAGGCCGCATTGTTGAAGGCAGCAGCGGGGCTGTAAGTCACGACTCTGTCGCTGACCGAAAAAAAGCCGGGCAAGCCCGGCTTTTTTATGCCCGCCGAACGCGATCAAGCCAGCGCAAACGGTCGGCGCGCGCCCAGGTAGCGCGGGCCAAAGTAGCGGCCGCCCACCGGCTCCTTGCGCACGGTGCCGCCGGTCGACGGCGCGTGCACGAACTGGCCCTGGCCGACGTAGATGCCCATGTGCGAGAACGCGCGCCCGGTGGTGTTGAAGAACACCAGGTCGCCGCGCTGCAGCTGCGATTCGTCCACCGGCTGCGTGGAGGCGGCCCATTGCGCGGTGCTGCGCGGCAGGCGTCGGCTGGCGCCGTCTTCGGCCGCCTGCTGGCTGAACACGTAGTGCACCAGCCCGCTGCAGTCAAAACCGCCGTCGGGCGTGTTGCCGCCGTAGGTGTAGGGCGTGTTGACGACCAGCATGGCGCGCGCCACGGCGGCCTCGCGACCCAGAGGATTCAGCTCCAGCGGCGGTTGGCTCGCGGGCACGGGGGCCGGCGGGCTGCGGCGCGCCGTCGACCCCGAACCCGAAGCGCCGCCCTGGCGCGCCGGGCGGCTGGCGCAACCGGCCAGCAAGGCCACCACCGCGCCCAGCAGCAGCACGCGCCGCGCACCACGGGCTGTCGCTGGTTCGTGCATCGTCCGCGCCACATCGGCCACCGCCTGATCGGCCCGCGTGACACCGTTCGGTAACAGCGACGCGCTGGCGTCACCGCCATGGCCTGAACCACGATTCGACATAAAAACAGCCTCCAGCGCTTTTCACATCTGCGCAGGCAGCTATTGTATTGATAGTGAAGAAGTTGGCAAGCGCTGTAGGGGCTGGGCCAACGAGGCAGCGGTGGGC
This sequence comes from Ottowia flava, assembly GCF_008017535.1. Taxonomy (GTDB): domain Bacteria; phylum Pseudomonadota; class Gammaproteobacteria; order Burkholderiales; family Burkholderiaceae_C; genus Ottowia; species Ottowia flava. The sequence continues at coordinate 206,020 of NZ_VRUA01000003.1, read as the reverse complement.
GGTAAAGCGCCGGCCGCTTAACCGACGGCACCCGGCCGCAGCGCCCGCAGTTGCGCCAGCAGGCCGTCACAGGCGTCTTCGACCAGATCCAGTACCTGCTCGAAGCCCGCGTCGCCGCCGTAGTACGGGTCGGGCACTTCGCTGGCGGCGTGGCGCGTGCAGAAATCGGTCAGGCGCATGAGCTTGTGGCGCTGCGCCGGCGGGCAAACGGCGCGGGCCGCCTGCTCGTTGGCACCGTCCATCACCAGCACCAGATCGAACGTGCCAAAGTCGGCCGCGCTGAGCCGGCGCGCACGCTGGGTGCTGAGGTCGTAGCCACGGCGCAGGGCGTGCGCTTGCGAGCGCGCGTCCGGTGGGGCGCCGATGTGGTAGCCGTGCGTGCCGGCGGAATCGACTTGCACAGCACCCGCCAGGCCCGCGTCTTCCACACGCTGCGCCAAGACACCGTGCGCCGTGGGGCTGCGGCAAATGTTGCCCATGCAGACCATCAGGACAGCCAGGGGCGCGTCGGGCCCGCGCGACGTCAGGCGGGCGAGTCGGGAAGTCGGGACGTTCATGCGCTGCAGTCTACGCAAACCGGATGAGGCCCCGCTGCGCGGGGCAAGCGGGCCGAGCGAACCATCGGCCGCGGTTCGCTACAGCTTCGATAGCTTCTTGCGCATGAACAACAAGGGCTATGGGCGCTATGCCACGAAATATCTTCGAATCCGGCAGCAGCGCGACTTCCCCTGGCCGCCGGTCGCCCGCGCCGTCCTGGCACGCCGTCGCTGTCACCTTCGCCGTGCCTGCCGGGCGTCGGCCTGAACCTGGCGATGCACCGCTTCCACATCATTCCAATCATCGTTAGAATGTTTACAATATGACCGCCGCTACCAAAACCCAGCTGTACGAGCAGGTCGCCCGCATGGGTAAGGCGCTGTCCAGCCCGAAGCGGCTGGAGCTGATCGAATTGCTGGCCCAGGGCGAAAAAGCGGTGGAAACGCTGGCCGCGCAGACCGGCATGGACGTGCGCCTGACCAGCGCCCATCTGCGCACGCTGCGCGAAGCGCGGCTGGTGCAGACGCGACGCGACGGCAAACACATCCATTACCGGCTGAGCGGCGACGACGTGGCGCCGCTGTGGGCGAAGCTGCGCGACGTGGCCGGGGCGCACCTGGTCGAGCTGCAGGTCGCGCTGGCGCAGATGGCGGCGGCGCCGGACACGCTCAGCCCCGAAAGCCGCGCGTCGCTGCTGGCCAAGGCGCGGCGCGGGGACATCGTGATCATCGACGTGCGCCCGGCCACCGAATTCGCCGCCGGCCACCTGCCGCATGCGCGCTCTCTGCCGCTGGCGGAGCTGAAAAAGCGCCTGGCTGAACTGCCAGCCGGCAAGCAGGTCGTGGCCTATTGCCGCGGGCCGTTCTGTTTGATGTCCGACGAAGCCGTGCGCCTGCTGCGGCGCAAGGGCGTCGTGGCGCACAAGATTTCCGACGGCGTGGTGGAGTGGCAGGCCGCCGGGCTGCCGCTGGCCGAAGCGGCCTGAAGCCGCCCGCCCTCACACCCCCTAAGACAACACCGGAGACCCATCCATGATGAAAACCGCCCTGCTCCGCCTGGCCCTCGGCACCTGCGCGCTGGCGGCCAGCGCCGCCGACGTGTCCATGCCCGTACCCGGCGCGCAGAACGCCGCTGGTGAACGCGTGTTGACCTTCATCGCCAAGGACCCGCCCGGCCAGCGCTGTAACGGCAACCTGCAGGTCGCCGCCGAAATCGCCAACACCTACCGCGTGCCGATCCAACTGCTGCCGTCCAGTCTGGCCGAGGACATGCCGGCACCGGCTGTGTTCTACGGGAACCAGCTGATCGTGGCCGACGGCAAAGACTTCAACGGCGCGGCGAGCTACCAGATCGTCGCCGACGTGCTGGAGATGGAAGGCGTGGCCAAGCAGGCGCGGTCCGGCCTGCTGTTCCAAGGTGCGGTGCGCAAGGACCTGGACACGCTGAAAGCATCGATCAAGTCCGGCGGCAAATAAGCTGGGGCTCCGCGCCCGTGCACAGGCGCGCGGCACTGCGCACGGGCGCGGCTGGAGCCCGGCGAGAAAGCGAATGAAGGGGCCACCATGCCGGCCGAGCGCGGGTGCCTGCCTGTGTGCGCGCAGAACGCCCCGCCGGCGCTCCCCGTAACGCGGTCAACCGCCTGCGACCGATCCCCACGCACGACCGCGCCCGCCAGGAGTCCGTCGCGCGCTACCCTTGCGCCGGAAACTCTTTTTTTGATAGCTTTCCGCGCAGATTCCTCTAAAGCCAACGGCCTATTCTTCCTCTATCCAAGGCGCTCGGTAGATCCCACCGGGCCGCGCCGCCGCCCTACCCGGCTCACCACAATCCGCCGCCATGATCCGCGCTGCCCTGCGCTTGTGGAAAGAGTCCGCGCCCGCCCGAGCCGGCGCCCGCCGACAAGGCAGCGCGATGACGGACGCCATCCAGTCCGGCAACGCCCTGTGGCTCTGGCTGCTGCTGGCCTGCGCCGCCTACGCCACCAAACTGACCGGCTACCTGATGCCCGCCGGCTGGTTGCGCAGCGCGCGCATGACCGGCGCCTTGACCGTCGCGCTGCTGGCGGCCTTGACCGCGTTGGACGCTGTCTCCAACGGCCAGCAACTGGCGCTGGACGCGCGCCTGCCGTTCTTGCGGTGCCGGTGCCGGTGCCGGTGCTGGGCGCGGGCGCGGCGGCGCTGGTGCGCGCCCTGGCCTGGGGGTGAGCGACCGCGGCGCCTATTTTTATTCGACCGCCGGATGATCGCGCCGGAACAGCGCCCATTCGTCCATCACCCTGCCATCGGGCAGCGTGCACAGGCCGCTCTCGTTGCCAACTGCGTCTTTCTGGATGCGCAGTTGGCCGCCTTGTTGAACGCAGTAGGTGGACGCCGGGTTGGCCATTTGCACCGCGGCGTTGGGCGACGCGCTGGAGCCGACACGCAGGCCGCAGCCGATGAGGACGAGCGGGGCGGTGAGGGCGGCGACTCGGGTGGCCGCGCGGGCGCTGGTGATCAAACTGTGCATAGCAAGAAACGGCGTGTCGCCGGCGCGAACAAGGGCAGAAGATAAGGCTGCTGAGCGAAGCATGAGCTCCAATTTACAATCTTTTTCATAGCTGCCTGCGCCGATTGCTGTAGGGCTGACGCGCATTTGGGATCTCAATCAAGATTGCGCCAAGACGCGGCGCCCTGCCCCACAACGCTGGCGAGCAGAGCGCGCATTGCTGCCATGTAAGGCGCGGCCAGGGCGCCCTCGGCGATGGCCAGCGCGGCACGGTCAAAGGCGGCGGACAGGAGTTCTGCCAGCACACGCAGCTGGACCTCCTCGCTGACGCTACCAGGGGTCCTGGGCGCCACCGCCGAGTCGGGAGCAGCCTCCAGCGCCGCCCGCAGGCCAACCAGCAGTTCTGCCACGCCGGCGCGGTCGCTGAGCGCGCGCAGGCGCTCGGGCGAGAGCACTGCGGGCGCATCCAGCAGCAGCAGGCGCGCGCGGCCGTGCTGCGCCATGGCGGCGAAGTAGCGCTCGGCGCCGTCGGCCAGCGCCTGCAGAGGCGTGGCGCCTGTGCCGCCGGCCTGGGCGATCTCGGCGGCGACCTCGTCCGCCGCCTGGCCGGCGGCGGCGTACAGCAAGTCCGCCTTGTCCGCGTAGTGGTGGTAGAGCGCGCCGCGCGTCACCTGCGCAGCGGCGGCGATGTCGGGTGTGCTGGTGCCGGCGTAGCCCTTGTCCACGAACAATGCGCGCGCCGCGGCGATCAGCGCGGCCTGGGTGGCTTCGGTGCGCTCGGCGTTGGCGCGGCGTTCAGAGCGTTTCGCGGGCTCGGGTTTTCGTTGCATACATTCAGCCTGTATGTTTTAATTTACGTACATTCAGATTGTATGTTTTATCGATTTCTCAGGAGACACCGATGCGCTGCACCCAGTTCTACCCCGTGCTGATGACCGACGACGTGGCCCGCGCCGCGCACTTTTACACGCGCCACCTGCGCTTTCAGCCGCTGTTTGAAAGCGACTGGTACGTGCACCTGCAGTCGAGCGAGGATGAATCCGTCAACCTGGCGGTGCTGCTGCGCGGGCACGCAACGATTCCTGCGCCGCGGCGCCACGCGGTCACCGGCGGCCTGCTGCTGAACTTCGAGGTGGCCGACGTCGACGCCGAGTACGCCCGCGCGTGCGCTCAGGGCCTGCCGATCCTGCTGCCGCTGCGCGACGAGGATTTCGGCCAGCGCCACTTCATCACCCAGGACCCGGACGGCGTGATGATCGACGTGATCACGCCGATTCAGCCCACCGCGGCGTTCCAGGCACAGTACGCGGACGCTTCTAATTAGATAGCTGCCTGCGCTGGTGCCTGTAGGCCCGCAGCCTCATTCGGCCTTAAATCTGCTGGGTGACTAAGGCCACGCAGGCCGATGCAGCCCCGCGCGTTCAGAACGGCAACTTGCCCCCGCCCGTGCCGCCCATGCCCGGCGGCAGGGGCGGCATGCCTCCGCCGCCCATCAGGCCTTTCATGCCGCCCAGGCGCTTCATCATCTTCATCAGGCCGCCGCCCTTCATCTGCTTCATCATCCCCTGCATCTGCTCGAATTCCTTGAGCAGGCGGTTGACCTCCTGCACGTGCACGCCAGCGCCGGCGGCGATGCGGCGCTTGCGGCTGGCCTTCAGCAACTCGGGCTTCTTGCGCTCTTGCGCCGTCATGCTGTTGATGATGCCTTCCTTGCGGCGGATGTCCTTTTCGGCGCGGGTCAGGTCGGCGTCGGTGGCCTTGTTGGCGATCTGCGTGGGCAGCTTGTCCATCAGGCTGCCGAGGCCGCCCATCTGCTTCATCTGCTGCAGCTGACCCAGAAAGTCCTGCAAATCAAACCCGCTGCCGCTTTTGACCTTGTCCGCCAGCTTCTTGGCCGCCTCAATGTCGACGTTGGCGGTGACCTGCTCGACCAGCGCCACCACGTCGCCCATGCCCAGGATGCGCCCGGCGTGGCGTTCAGCGTCGAACACCTCCAGCCCATCGATCTTTTCGCTAACGCCGGCGAACTTGATCGGTGCGCCCGTCACCTGCCGCACCGACAGCGCCGCGCCGCCGCGCGAATCGCCGTCCATCTTGGTCAGCACAATGCCCGTCAGCGGCAGCGCGTCCTTGAAGGCTTTGGCGGTGTTGGCCGCGTCCTGGCCCTGCATGGCGTCGACCACGAACAGGGTTTCGACCGGGTTCAGCGCGCCGTGCAGGGTCTTGATCTCCTGCATCAGCGCTTCGTCAATCGCCAGGCGGCCGGCCGTGTCGACGATCAGCACGTCGTAGAAGTGCGTCTTGGCGTGCGTGAGCGCGGCGCGGGCGATGTCGAGCGGCTTTTGGTCGGGCGTGGAAGGGAACCAGTCGGCGCCGGCCTGTCCGGTGACGGTCTTGAGCTGTTCGATGGCGGCGGGGCGGTACACGTCGCCCGACACCGTCAGCACCTTCTTCTTGCGCTTTTGCACCAGGTGGCGCGCCAGCTTGGCGGTGGTGGTCGTTTTGCCCGAACCCTGCAGGCCAGCCATCAGGATGATGGCGGGCGGTTGGGCGGCCAGGTTCAGGTCGCTGATGCCCTCGCCCATGGTGGCGGCGAGCTCGCGGTTGACGATGCCGACCAGCGCCTGCCCGGGCTTCAGGCTGCCCAGCACTTCCTGGCCCAGCGCCTTGTCCTTGACGCGGGCGATGAAGTCGCGCACCACGGGCAGGGCGACGTCGGCTTCGAGCAGCGCCATGCGCACTTCGCGCAGCATGTCCTGCACGTTGGCTTCGGTGATCCGGGCCTGGCCGGAAATCTTCTTGACCAGGCTGGAGAGTTTGTCGGTAAGGGCAGTGGCCATGAGCAAAACGCAGCTTGCGGTCGCAGTGCGTGGAAAAAGCCGGATGAAGGCGGTGCGTGCCCTCGGAAGCGAGGGCCAAACCGCTAAACTTTGCCCATGATTCTAGCCAGCGCCTCCCCCCTCGGCCTGCTGCTCAGCGCCGCGGCCGCGCTGGCCTACGCCGTGCCCGCCCTGGGCGCACGCGCCATGGGCGGCGTGGGCGCGCGGCGCGTGCTGCTGCTGGCCTGGCTGTTGCACGGTCTGCTGCTGGCCTACAACCTGTTGGATGGGCCGCCCCGCTTCGGTTTTGCGCCGGCGCTGTCGATCACCGTGTGGCTGGCGCTGACGGTGTACGCGGTCGAAAGCCAGCTGTACCCGCAGATGCGTGCACGCTGGGCCCTGGCCGGCTTTGGCGCCGTGGCCGTCGTCCTGGCGCTGCTGTTTCCGGGCACCGCACTGCCGCACACCTCGTCGCCCCTGCTGCCGCTGCACTGGGCGCTGGGCATCGCGGCCTATGGCATGTTCGCCGCCGCTGTCGCCCATGGCTGGCTGATGACGCGCGCCGAACACCAGATGCGCGCCGCGTCGCAGGCGGTGGAAGGCGGCGTGCCGCTGCTGACGCTGGAGCGGCTGATGTTCCGCTTCGTCGGCGCCGGCTTCGTGCTGCTGACGCTGACGCTGATCGCGGGCACCTTCTTCGGCGAGCAGCTGTACGGCGCCAGCCATGTCGGTTGGCGTTGGGACCACAAGCGCATCTTCACGGTGCTGTCGTGGATCACCTTCGCCGTGCTGCTGATCGGCCGCTGGCGCCTGGGCTGGCGTGGGCGGCGCGCGGTGCGCGTGCTGTATGCGGGGGCGGCGCTGCTGCTGTTTGGCTACGTCGGCTCGCGCTTCGTGCTGGAAGTGCTGCTGGGGCGCGTGGCATGAAGCTGCTGATCGTTTTGCTGGCGGTGGCGGCCGGTGTCTGGCTGTGGCAGCGGGGCCGCGCCCGTGCCCTGCGCAATGCCGCCACGCCGCGCCGGCAGGTCAAGGCCCTGCCGATGGTGCGCTGCGCCCACTGCGGCACCCACGTGCCGGGCAACGAAGCGGTGGTGGGACAGCACGGCAGTTACTGCTCCCCCTTGCACCGCCGCGAGAGCGAAGGCGCATGAACGCCCTGGGGCGTTTCGGCGCGACCGCGCCACCGACTATGGTGCCTGGTGCGGACCCGCGCCGCCTGGGCGATGCCGAACTGCCGGGATTCACCCGACTGTGGACGGCCTTCATGTCCGCCCGAATCCTGATGGCGGTGGTTATCCTCGGCATGCACCTGACGGTGCACATCTGGGGTCGCCCATTACCGCAGTGGGTGCTTGTCGCCTGCGTGGCCTACCTTGTGCTCACCATCCTGGTGCGCACCGTCGCCCACCCCCAGGGCCCAGGACGTCCATTCGACGCGCAGTGGCTCTACACGGTCGGCGCGGACCTGCTGTTCTTCGTCGCCCTGCAGTCGCTGCAGAGCGTCGGGGTCAACTACACTCCGCTGCTGGCCTTGCCGGTGCTGATGAGCGCCATCATGGGCACGCGCGCGCTGGCCCTGGGCACAGCCGCCCTCGTCACCTTGGCCCTGCTGGGCCAGGTGGTCTGGAGCGCCGACCTTGACCGCTGGGGCAGCACCACCGACATGGCACAGGCGGGGCTTACCGGGGGAGGCCTGCTGATCCTGGCTCTGCTGACCAACCAGTTGGCCATGCGCCTCGCACGGGAGGAAGGTTCGGCCAGGCGCAACCGGATTGAGGCCCAGGTCCAGTCGCTCGTCAACGGGATGGTGATCGACGCCATGGACGATGGCGTGCTGGTGGTCGATACCGATTACCTGGTGCGCACGGCCAACCCGGCAGCGCGGTTGATGCTGGGGTCCGACCGGGAAGTCACGCCCGACCAGTTCGTGCTGGACGACAACCCGGCCTGGGTCCAGTTGGTCCACATTGCCCGTGAGACCTTCGAGGACGAACCCATCGACGGCATCGAGATCACCCTGCACCACGAAGACCGCCATAGCAGTCGCCTGCAGGTGCGCACCCAGCGCACGCCCACGGTGGGCGACAGTGGCCGCTGCCTCTGCGTGATGTTTCTGCAGGACCTGCGCGAGATGGAGGCCCAGCTGCGCACCGAGAAACTGGCGGCGATGGGACGCATGTCCGCCGCCGTGGCCCACGAGATCCGCAACCCTCTGGCCGCCATCAGCCAGGCCAACGCACTGCTCGAAGAAGACCTCAGCGCGCCAGGCCAGTTGCGGCTGACCGCCATGGTGCGTCAGAACGCCGACCGGCTCGGCCACATCGTCGACGACGTGCTGGACATCGTGCGTGCGCAGGGCCAGTCAGAGCCTTTCGCTGACCATGCGCTGGACCTCGACGCCGCGGTGGCAGGCTTTTGCGCGGAATGGGCTGCACAGCACGGCGCTGGCTCGCGGCTTCAGGTGCACCTGGGGCTGCCGGAGGGCGATGTGGCGGTGCAGTTCGCGCCAGAACACCTGCGTCGGATCCTGGTGAACCTGCTCGACAACGCTGCGCGGTATGCCACGCGGCGCGAAGCGGCCATTCAGGTGTCCACCCAGGCGATTCGCCACGGCCCCGTGCTGCTGATGGTGTGGAGTGACGGCGCGCCGCTGGAGCCAAGCGTGCGGCGCCATCTGTTCGAGCCATTCTTCTCCTCGGAGAGTCGCTCCAGCGGTCTGGGCCTTTTTATCTGCCGTGAACTGTGCGAGCGCCATGGCGCGAACATGGGCTACGAGCGGACGGAACGCATCCAGCGAGGCTCGCCAGTGGCCGGCAACGAGTTTTTCGTGAGCTTTCGGCGTGCACCCGGCGCTTACACGACGACTTTCATGGACCCCGCTGTTTGACATGACCGCCTCCCCCCCCAACCCTGTCGGCGCCCGCATCCTGGTGGTGGACGACGAACCGGACCTGCGCACCCTGTATGAGCTGACCTTGCTGCGTGAAGGGCACGAGGTGCACGCAGCCGGCACGGTGGCTGAGGCGCGCGACGAACTGGCGGCGCAGAGCTTCGACATCGTCATCACCGACATGCGACTGCCGGACGGGCTGGGACTGGACCTGCTGCGTGAACTGGTGGCGCAGCAGCGCACCGAGCGCTGCATCGTGATCACGGCCTATGGCTCGGCAGAAAACGCGGTCGAAGCCCTGAAATGTGGTGCGTTCGATTACCTGACCAAGCCGGTCGACCTGAGGCAGTTCCGCAGCGTGGTGGCCTCCGCCTTCCAAACGCCGGGGCGCTTGCCTGCACCAGCCGCAAAGACCACGGGAGAACCGGTCACGCCAGACGACCCCACGCGGTCGACGACTCCACCCGCTGACAGGAGGAATTCGCCATCCTCCGACGCGGGCCTGCAGGCCCCTGGCGCGCAGGCGCTGGCGCGCATGGTGGGCGAATCGCCCGCCATGCGCAGCGTCAAGCACCGCATCGCGAAGGTGGCGCGCAGCATGGCACCAGTGCTGGTGCACGGCGAATCGGGCACCGGCAAGGAACTGGCGGCGCAGGCTGTACACGCGAACAGCCACCGCCATGCCGGTCCTTTCGTGCCCGTCAACTGCGGCGCGATCCCCGAAAACCTGCTGGAAGCCGAGTTCTTTGGCGCACGCAAGGGTTCGTACACCGGTGCGGCGACCGACCGACAGGGCTTCTTCCAGGCCGCGCGGGGCGGCACCTTGTTCCTCGACGAGATCGGCGACCTGCCCCTGGCCATGCAGGCCAAGCTCTTGCGCGCGATCCAGGAGCGCCGCGTGCGCCCGCTGGGCGAAACGCAGGAAGAAGCGGTGGACGTGCGCATCGTCAGCGCCACCCACAAGGACCTGGCGGCCGAAGTGCAGGCCGGGCGCTTCCGCCAGGACTTGTACTACCGCCTGAACGTGATCGAAGTGGTCGTGCCGCCGCTGCGCGAGCGCCGCGAAGACTTGCCCGCGCTGTGCGAAGCCCTGCTGGCCCGCATTCCGGGCGACGGCAGCGGCGCCCCGCACCGCCTGACCGAGCGGCAGATGACCGACATCCTGGCCGCACCGCTGGACGGCAACGTGCGCGAGCTGGAGAACCTGCTGCACCGCGCCGTCGCGCTGGGCGAGGCGGGTGATTCCGGCTTTGGCGAGCTGCCCCTGTTTGATTCAGCACCTGCCGCCATCGCCGACGATCCGGCAACGTCGAGAGAAGTGGGAGAAACCTCTGCGCCGAGCGCCGCCATGTCGCCCACGCAGGACACGCTGCCGGAAGACCTTGAACGCTGGCTGGACGCCCAAGAGCGCCGCGTGCTGGTGCGCGCCCTGGACGAAACCGGGTTCAACCGCACAGCGGCGGCGGCCCTGCTGGGGCTCAACCTGCGCCAGATCCGCTACCGCATGTCGCGCCTGGGCATCACGGAGCCCGGCAGCGACGAGCCCGCCGATGGCGACCGCTGAAGCGCCCGCCAGCCCCCTCTGGTCAGGCGGCTGGTACCGCCGCGCGCGCGCCCTGCCCTCGCCCAACTTCGGGCCGCGGCCACCCGCTGCAGCCATCGACCTGGTGGTCGTGCATTCGATCAGCCTGCCGCCCGGGCGCTACGGTGGCGACGAGGTGCAGGCGCTATTCACCAACCGATTGGACTGGGACGCGCACCCGTACTTCCAGCAGATCCGCGGCATGGAAGTTTCGGCCCACTTCTACGTGCGCCGCACCGGGGTGCTGTGGCAGTTCGTCAGCGTCGACGACCGGGCCTGGCACGCGGGCCGCTCCAGCTTTCGCGGACGCGACAACTGCAACGACTATTCGGTCGGCGTGGAGCTGGAAGGCCTGGAAGGCGAACGCTTCACGGCGCGGCAATACGAGCGCCTGGCACGCCTGATCCAGGCGCTGCGCCAGCGCTACCCCATCACCGACATCGCCGGCCACGAACACGTGGCGCCGGGCCGCAAGCACGACCCGGGGCCTGGCTTCGACTGGCCGCGCCTGCAGCGGGCGCTGCACTGGGCACCGGCGCACATCGGCCATGCGTGAGCGCGATCGACGGTGTCGCTGGGCATGCTATTTACTGTTAATTCGATAGCTGCTCGCGCAATCCGGTGTAGGGCTGCAGGCCGATTTCATCTGAAATCGCAAGTCTTACGCCTCACTGCTTGTTGCGCAGATCCACCACGCGGCGCGCCTTGCCCACGCTGCGCTCGATGCCACCCTCGCCCTTCAGGTCGATCTCGACGCTCGAGCCCACGTAGACCTTGATCTCGTGCTGCAGCAGCTTGGCAGCGGCGCGCGCCTCGATGCTGGCCGGGTCGACGCCGGGCGCGGTTTCGACCTGCACCTTCAGGTTGTCCATCGGGCCTTCACGCGTCAGCACGCACTGGTAGTGCGGCGACAATTCGGCGCGCTTGAGGATCAGCTCCTCGATCTGCGTCGGGAACACGTTCACGCCGCGGATGATCATCATGTCGTCGCTGCGGCCCGTGATCTTCTGCATGCGGCGCATGGTGCGCGCGGTGCCGGGCAGCAGGCGCGTGAGGTCGCGCGTGCGGTAACGGATGATGGGCAGCGCTTCCTTGGTCAGGCTGGTGAAGACGAGTTCGCCCTCGCTGCCGTCGGGCAGCACTTCGCCGGTCTCCGGGTCGATGATCTCGGGGTAGAAGTGGTCTTCCCAGATCGTCGGCCCGTCCTTGGTTTCAACGCATTCGCTGGCGACGCCCGGGCCCATCACTTCGGACAAGCCGTAGATGTCGACCGCGTCGATGCCCATGCGCGCTTCCAGCGCGCTGCGCATCTCGTTGGTCCATGGTTCGGCGCCGAAGATGCCGGTGCGCAGCGACAGCGACTTCGGGTCGATGCCCATGCGCTCGACCTCGTCGGCCACGGCGAGCATGTAGCTCGGCGTGACCATGATGATGTCGGGCTTGAAGTCCAGGAACAGCTGGATCTGCTTCTCGGTCTGGCCGCCGCCGAACGGCACCACGGTCATGCCCAGCTTTTCGGCGCCGTAGTGCGCGCCCAGGCCGCCCGTGAACAGGCCGTAGCCGTAGCTGATGTGCACCATGTCGCCCTTGCGCGCGCCGGCTGCACGGATGGAACGCGCCACCACGCCCGCCCAGGTGTCGATGTCATTGCGCGTATAGCCGACAACGGTGGGCTTGCCCGTGGTGCCGCTGCTGGCGTGGATGCGCGAGATCTGGTCGCGCGGCACGGCGAACATGCCGAACGGGTAGTTGTCGCGCAGATCCGACTTGGTGGTGAACGGGAACTTGGCCAGGTCGGCCAGCGACTGCAGATCGTCCGGGTGCACACCGGCGGCGTCGAACTTGGCTTTGTAGACGGGCGAGTTGGCGTAGGCGTGCGTCAGCGTCTTCTTCAGCCGATCGAACTGCAGTGCGCGCAGCTCGTCCACGCTCGCCTTTTCAATCGGGTCCAGGGGCAGATCGGTCGTGCTCATGTGTGTCTCCGTGGGTCGTTCGTGCTCGTTCGCAGGGTTGGGGGTTCAGCTGGCTTGCTCGACAGGCACGACGTTGCCGCTGATCTGCGTGCTCTTGCCGCGGAACAGCGCCACGGTCTGGCCCTTCTGGTTGGTGACGCGGATGTCGTAGATGCCGTGCCGGCCGGCCAGCGACTGCTCGGTCGCTTCGGCCGTCAGCACGTCGCCCTCGTAGGTCGGGCGCAGGAACTCGATCGAGCAGCCGTTGGCCACGGTGTTGTGGTTGCGGCTGTTGCAGGCGTAGGCAAAGGTCGAATCCGCCAGCGTGAAGATGAAGCCGCCGTGGCAGATCTTGTGGCCGTTCAGGTGCAGCGGCTGGACTGCCATCTCCATCACCGCGCGGCCCGGCTCGCACACCAGCAGCTTCATGCCCATGGTCGATTTGGACGCTTCGTCCTCGGCGTACATGGCTTCACCAACGCGGCGGGCCAGATCCAATTCGCTTGCGTTCTCGGAGGCAGTCATATGTCTTTGTACATGGAGGTTGTGGAAAGCGCCATCCCACCCAGCGAACGCCCTGCTCGGACCCGCGCCGAGCGCCGGCGTTGTCCCCCTCCCGAAGAGTGAGGGGGAAGGCGCCGCAGGCGCCTCAGGGGGTGCCCGCCGAATTCATTCGCCCTTGAACTGCGCCGGGCGCTTTTGCAAAAAGGCGGTCACGCCCTCGATGTAGTCGTGCGTAAAACCCAGGCGCGACTGCACGTCGCGCTCCAGGTCGAGCTGTTCGTCGAGGCTGTGCGTGTGCGCGCCGCGCAGCAGATGGCGTGTGGCGACGAGGGCCTTGGTGGGCATGGCGGCCAGGCGCTGGGCCATGGCCTTGGCAGCGGCCACCGGGTCGTCCTGCACGTCCCAGATCATGCCCATGGCCTTGGCGTCGGCCGCGCTCAGCTTGTCGCCCGTCAGCGCCAACGCCATTGCGCGCGCCAGGCCCACGCGCTGGGGCAGCAGCCAGGTGCCGCCCGAATCGGGCACGAGACCGATCTTGCTGAACGCCTGGATGAAGCTGGCGCCCGGCGCGGCGATGGCGATGTCGCAGGCCATGGCCACCGAAGCACCTGCGCCCGCGGCCACGCCATTGACGGCGCAAATGGTCGGCACCCGCACGGCCGTGAGGCGGCGCGTGGTGGGGTTGAAGGCCTGTTCGATGATGGGGCCCGGATCGGCGCGCTGCATGATGTCCGGGCCTTCGCGGAAGTCGAATTCCGACAGGTCGGCCCCGGCGCAGAAGCCGCGGCCGGCGCCGGTCAGCACAAGCGCGCGGATGGACTTGTTGGCTTCGACCTTGTCGAGCGCGGCCCACAGATCGCGGTGCATCTGCCGCGTGAAACTGTTGAGCGACGGGGGCCGGTTGAGCGTCAAAACGGCCACCGCGCCGTCTTCCTCGTACAGAACCGCAGGTTCTTCTTGCTGGGTCATCGTTTGTCTCCTTGGCCTGAAATCTACCATTAACCAACCCATCGGTCGGTTAACTGCGGGCGCGGCAGGTGCGCCGGTGGGCCTCGCTATAGTGTGGCTGCGGCGCCGACCGGCGCACACCTACCCACCATTTTGCGAGGAGACCTCCCCCATGGCCTATGAATTCATCCAGACCCGCGTCGAAGGCGACAAGGTCGGCATCATCACACTCAACCGCCCCAAGCAACTGAATGCGCTCAACGGCGAGCTGATGCGCGAGATGGGCCAGGCGCTGAAGGAATTCGATGGCAACGAGGCCATCGGCTGCATGATCATTACCGGCAGCGAAAAAGCCTTTGCCGCGGGCGCCGACATCGGCGCCATGGCGACCTACAGCTTTGCCGACGTCTACCGCGACGACTACATCACGCGCGACTGGGAAACCATCCGCTCGATCCGCAAGCCCGTCATCGCCGCCGTCAGCGGCTTTGCCCTGGGCGGCGGCTGCGAGCTGGCCATGATGTGCGACTTCATCATCGCCGCCGACAACGCCAAGTTCGGCCAGCCCGAAATCAAGCTGGGCGTGATCCCCGGCGCCGGTGGCACGCAGCGCCTGCCGCGCGCCGTGGGCAAATCCAAGGCCATGGACATGTGCCTGACGGCCCGCATGATGGACGCCACCGAAGCCGAGCGCGCGGGCCTGGTCAGCCGCGTGGTGCCGCTGGACAAGCTGATGGACGAGGCGCTGGGCGCAGCGCTGATCATCTGCGGCTTCGGCCGCCTGGCCGTGATGGCCGCCAAGGAATGCGTGAACCGCGCGTTCGAAGGCTCGCTCAACGACGGTGTGATGTTCGAGCGCCGCCTGTTCCACGCGCTGTTCGCCACCACCGACCAGAAGGAAGGCATGGATGCCTTCGTCAACAAGCGCGCAGCAGCTTTCAAGCACCAGTGAGCGAGGGGCCTGATTGCTGATTTAATAACAAATCGGCCTCCAGCCCTTACTCATATTGCGCTGACAGCTTCTTTATTGATAGCAAAAAGTCAATGCGCTCCACGCCAAAATTCGTCGCGTTACGGATAGTTTCACAGTCGTCTGACGGCTTTTGACCCCGTCGGTGCGTCTGCACCGATTCATGCGGCTCCCGAACCAAATTTTTCAGGAGCCTGCATGCCTTCCCTTCATCCTGTTGTCCGAGCGACCGCCGCGGCCTTCTGTGGCCTCTCGGTGCTGCTCGCGCCGGCCCAGGCCGCGAGTCCCGTGGTCATCGCCCCCGGCGAGACCTCGCCGCCGAGCTTTGTGCGCCCCGTGTGGCCCGGTGCATCCGCAGCCAACGCCTTCACCCGGGACCGCGTGGAGTTGCGCCGGGCCGGGCAGGAGGCCATCGCCCGTGGCCAGGCGCCCTTCCAAAGCCCTTCCGCGCCCAATTGCCGTCGCCCAATGCGCAGCCACGAGGAGCCCGGCACCCAAGCCAGCGCGCAAGACCTGACGATCGGTGGCGCAGTGCGCCGCCGTGCGGGCGACTTGGGCAGGCCCGAGGTCGCGACGGAAGCGGCGCCGCTGCCTGCGCCCGCAGGCGCTGTCATGGACAAATCAACGCACGAAGCGGCGCTTGCCGCCCCGGCGCCGGCCGAGGCCACAGGCAACATGGCGCGTACGCCATCTGCCCGTATCGCCCGTGCAGAGCCCGTCACGGCGGGCATGGTGGACGACAACGCCCAGTTTTCCGAGTACCTGGCTTTTCGCGAACGCACGCAGGTGATCCATCGCGAACGCGATGTGCGCGAGCGCGTGTTGCTGCAGGTGCGCGATCCGCGCGGCCGCGCCATGCCCGATGCCGAAGTCGCGGTGCGCGCCAGCAGCGGCGCCATCGCCTGGGCTCGCACCGACACCGCGGGGCGCGCATGGATCTCTCCGGACGCCTTCGACCCCCAGGCCAGCAAGGCCTATCAGGTGACCGTGCGGCGCGGGGCCGCAGAATCCAGCGTCGTCTTTCTGCGTGGCCAGCAAAGCGCGGTGGACGTCACGCTGGACCTGCGTGTCCCGGCGCAGCGCGCCAGGCTGGATCTGGTGTTTCTGATCGACGCCACGGGCTCAATGGCCGACGAGATCG
Source organism: Ottowia flava (assembly GCF_008017535.1). Taxonomy (GTDB): domain Bacteria; phylum Pseudomonadota; class Gammaproteobacteria; order Burkholderiales; family Burkholderiaceae_C; genus Ottowia; species Ottowia flava. The sequence goes on along the minus strand of NZ_VRUA01000003.1, from coordinate 190,193 downwards.
CCAAGCTGAAGACCACCTTGCATAGCATTGCCGACGAGGTCGCGCGGTTGCCGAGCCAGCCCGACACCTGTTTCGGCCTGGTCGCCTACCGCGACAAGACCGACGCCTTCCTCCTACGCAGCCACGATTTCACCGGCGACCTGGGCGCTTTCCAGAAAGTGCTGGACGATCTGCAGGCCGGCGGAGGCGGCGACGAACCCGAAGCCATGAACGAAGCGCTGTTCGAGGCCGTGCACGCGCTCAGCTGGCGCGGCACCGGCGCCACCCGCCTGATGGTGCTGCTGGCCGACGCACCGCCGCACCTGGACTACGCCGGACCGCAGTACGACGAGAGCATGCTGGCGGCGCTGGGCAAGGGCATCAAGGTGTTCAGCGTGGGCGCCAGCGGGCTGAACAAGCAGGGCGAATTCATCCAGCGCCAGATTGCGCAGTACACGGGCGGTCGGTTCGTCTTCCTCACCTACGCCGATGCGCGCGAACCCGGCAGCGGGCCAGGGCGCAAGACCGTGCACGACGTCGCCAACTACTCGGTCGACACCTTGGACCGCCTGATCGTTCGACTGGTCAGCGACGAACTCGCGCAGCTACCCGCCCCAAAATCCTGAACACAGGGCAACAAGGGCGCCGAAACCAGCTCAAAAACGCCCTATAATGCCGGGTTCCGGTGGTATAGCTCAGTCGGTTAGAGCGTGGGATTCATAACCCCAAGGTCGGTGGTTCGATTCCACCTACCACCACCAAACCCGCTGTGGGCCCTGCGGCCCGCGGCCAACCCGAAAAGCCCCAGTCGCCTAGCTGCTGGGGCTTTTTTCTTGGGCGCCCGGCCGCCCGATAGCCCACAGGATGCGCTCTGGCGTCGCGGGCGCATCCATCTGCACCGGTACGCGGTCTTCAGCGCCCGCAAGGTCGGCGCGCGCCGCAGCAACGGCGTTGCGCAGCGCCTCCCACACACTGATCGCCAGCATGAACGGCGGCTCGCCCACGGCCTTGCTGCGGTGCACGGTGTCTTCGGCGTTGGCTTCGGGCCACAGGTGCACGTGCAGGTGCGCCGGCACGTCGGCCGCGGTCGGGATCTTGTAGGTGCTGGGCGCCTTGGTGGTGAGTTCGCCCTTGGCGTTCCAGGCCAGCTCTTCGGTCGTCAGCCAGCCCATGCCCTGGATGAAGCCGCCCTCGATCTGGCCGATGTCGATCGCCGGGTTGATGCTGCGGCCCACGTCGTGGAGGATGTCCACCGCCAGCACGCGGTACTCGCCGGTGAAGGTGTCGATGGCCACCTCGGTGCAGGCCGCGCCGTAGGCGAAGTAGAAAAACGGACGGCCGGTCAGCGTGGTCTTGTCGTAGTGGATCTTGGGCGTGCGGTAAAAGCCATCGCTCCACAGCTGGATGCGGTTGGCGTAAGCCTGCTGCACCACGGCGGCAAAGTCGCGCTCGCCCTTGGGCGTGACGACCTTGCCGTGCCGGAATTCCACCGCACCTGCACCGCAGCCGTCGAGCCCGCAGACAAAGGCGGCCAGGTTGTCGCGCACGGTGCGCGCCGCGGCTTGCGCGGCCTTGCCGTTCAGATCGGTGCCGCTGGAAGCGGCCGTCGCGCTGGCGTTGGGCACTTTGTCGGTGGCCGCGGCGGTGACCAGCACCAACGCCATCGGCACGCCCAGCTCGTCGGCCACTATCTGTGCCACCTTGGTGTTGAGGCCCTGGCCCATTTCGGTGCCGCCGTGGTTCACCTGCACGCTGCCATCGGTGTAGACATGCACCAGCGCGCCCGCCTGGTTGAACTGCGTGGCGGTGAAACTGATGCCGAACTTCACCGGCGTGATGGCGATGCCGCGCTGCAGGTGCGGGTGCGCGGCGTTCCACGAAGGAATAGCCTCTTTCCGGCGCTGGTACTGCGCGAGCAGCTCCAATTTTGGAAGCAATTCGTGGAGGATGTTGTCTTCCACGGGCATCTGGTAGTGCGTCACGTTCCGCTCGGTCGCGCCGCGCGGGCCGTACAGGTTGGCCATGCGCACGGCCAGCGGGTCCAGCGCCAGCGCACGGGCAATGTCGCCCAGAATCGCCTCGATGGCGATCACGCCCTGCGGGCCGCCGAAGCCGCGAAACGCCGTGTGGCTCTGCACGTTCGTCCTGCAACGGTAGCTGCGTACCACCACGTCACCCAGGAAGTAGGCGTTGTCGACGTGGAACACGGCGCGGTCGGCCACCGGGCCGCTCAAATCGGCCGACCAGCCGCAGTTGGCCATCATGTCGATGGTCAGGCCGTGCAGGCGGCCGTGGTCGTCAAACCCCACGTCGTAGCGGTAGGCGAACGGGTGGCGCTTGCCGGTGATCAGAAAGTCGTCGTCGCGGTCCAGGCGCAGCTTGACCGGCGCCCCTACCTTGCGCGCAGCCAGCGCGGCCCATACCGCCATATGACCGGCCTGCGTTTCCTTGCCGCCAAAGCCACCGCCCATGCGCCGGCATTCGACGCGCACGGCGTGGTTGGCGATGCCCAGCGCGTGGGCCACCCAGTGCTGCACTTCGCCCGGATGCTGCGTGCTGCTGAGGATGTGCCACTGGCCCTGCTCCTGCGGCAGCGCCAGCGCGACCTGCCCTTCCAGGTAAAAGTGCTCCTGCCCGCCGACGGCAAAGCCGCCTTGCAGCCGGTGCGGCGCGCTGGCCAAAGCCGCTGTGGCGTCGCCGCGGGTCACGGTGACGGGCGGCAGCACAAAGCTTTGCGCGGCCATGGCGTCGTCGATGGTCAGGATGGCGGGCAGCGGCGTGATGTCCAGCCGGACCGCGCGCGCGGCCTGGCGCGCCGTCCGCATGCTGTCGGCCACGATCAGGCCGATCACCTGGCCGACATGGTGCACCTCGCCCTGCGCCAACACCGGCTCGTCGTGCACGAAAGTCGCCAACACCGGGTCGCCCGGGATATCGCCAGCAAGCACCACCGCGTGCACGCCGGGCAGCGCCAACGCCGCGCTCGCGTCCACGCCGTTCAGCCGTCCGTGCGCGACGGGCGACAGGACGGGCGCGGCGTGCAGCGTGCCGCGCGGCTCGGACACATCGTCGACGTAGGGCGCGGCGCCCTGCACCTGCGCCCGAGCGCTCTCATGCGGGTGTGGCGCGCCACTGGCGGGCGCGTCCGGGTGGAGCTCGGCGAAATGCGCCTGCGGCAGCGTGAAGGCGGGCGAGCGGTCGTTCACGGCAGGCGCTCGGGGTCCTGGATCGGTGGGTCATCGCCCGGCTCGCGGCGCGGCAGCGGCGGCGTGCCGGGGTCTTCCACCGGCGGCGGGGGCGCAAACGGATCGGGATCTTTCACCGGCGGCTCCTGGCCGGGCAGCGGGATCGGCCCCGAGGCCCTGCGTTCCAGCGTGAAAGCAGCGTTCATGTCCAGCCCTCCGGCTGCAGCTCGGCCAGCACGGGCGCCTCGGGCTGGGCGCCCTGCAGCCAACCGCGGCGCAGCAAATTGCCCAGCACCGTGCGCCGGTAGTCGGCCGACGCGCGCATGTCGCTGAGCGGTTCAAACTCGTTCATCACCACTTGCGCCGCATGCTCAAAAGTGGCTTCAGCCCACGTCTGGTCAGCGCAGGCAGCTTCTGTTTGTGTAGCACGCGCCGGCACGGCAGCCACGCCGCCGGCGCCGATGCGGGCGCTTTGGATGACGCCCTGATCAACTTGCAGCGCCACCGCCAGACACACGGCGGAAATGTCGTCTTCAAAGCGCTTGCTCACCTTGTCCACGCGCAGCCATTCGTGCGGCGTGGGGTGCGGCACGGTGATGGCGGCCAGCACCTCGTCCGGCGCCAGCGCGGTCTTGCGGTAAGCGAGATAGAAGTCCTCGACCGGCAGCGTGCGTTCGCCGCGCGTGCTGGCCAGGGTCAGCGTGGCGCCCAGCGCGATCAAGAGCGGCATGGAATCGCCGATCGGCGAGCCGTTGGCGACGTTGCCGCCCAGCGTGCCGCTTTCGCGCACTGGCAGACCGGCGAAGCGGTCGAAGAAGGCGCCAAGCGCCGGGCGCTCGGCCGCCAGCGCGGCGAAGGCATCGGTCAGCGGCACGGCGGCGCCCACAACCAAGGCGTCGGCCGTGCGATCCAGGCGGCGCAATTCGGCCACGCGCGTCAGGTCGATGATCTGCGAGCGGCGCTGCAACTGCTTGGTCAGCCACAGGCCGACGTCGGTGGTGCCGGCGGCCAGCAGCGCGCCAGGGTGGGCGGTGCGCAGCGCCAGCAACTCGGCCAGGGTGCGGGGTTGCAGGTAGAAGTTTTCAGCCAAATCAGCCGCCGGCGCTACAGCAGATTGCGCAAGCAGCTGCATTTTTTGTAGCAAATCAGCTTCATCCAAAGCCGGCTCGGGCCAGTGGTGCATGGTCTGCGCCGCGTCCAGAATCGGGCGGTAGCCGGTGCAGCGGCACAGGTTGCCCGACAGCGCGTGCACGGCCTCGTCCCGCGTCATGGCGGCGCCCGCGCGCTGGCGGTGCAGCGTGAAAAGGCTCATCACGAAACCAGGCGTGCAGAAGCCGCATTGCGATCCGTGGCATTCGACCATCGCCCGCTGCGCGGGGTGCAGCGTGCCGTCGGCGCCTACGATGTCGGCCGCCGTCCAGAGCGCCTGCCCATCCACGCTGTGCGCCAGCCGAATGCAGCTGTTGACGGCGCGGTAGTGCAGGTGGCCGTCGGCGCGCTGCTCGGCCACGGTGACGGTGCAGGCGCCGCAGTCGCCGCTGGCGCAGCCTTCCTTGACGGCGGTGCAGTGCAGGTCTTCGCGCAGCAGCGCGAGCAGCGTGCGGTCGGGCGGCACGTCGTCGCAGGTGACGACCTCACCGCGGTGGATGAAGCGCAAGGAACGGGTCGGCATGCTTCCAGTGTAGAAGCCTTTCGGCGGTAGGGGTGCTACGCTGAAACCCTGCCCCGCAGGAGATATGACCCGATGACGACCTCCCCCGATCCCGCCGCGATGCGTCTGGCCATCGAAGCCTCGCGCATGGCGGTGGCCGCAGGCGACCGCCCGTACGGCGCTGCGCTGGCCGCTCCCGACGGCGAGGTGCTGCTGGTCGAGCGCAACCGCCAGCACACCGCCAACGACAGCACCGCCCACGCCGAGATGGTGCTGGTGCGCGAAGCCGAGGCCCGGCTCGGCGCGGCGTCGCTGCAGGGCGCCACCGTGTACGCCAGTGGCGAGCCCTGCGCGATGTGCGCGGGCGCCATGTTTTGGGCCGGTGTCGCGCGTGTGGTGTACGCCGCGCCCCAACCCGCGTTGGCACTGATGCAGGGCGGGCCGCTGCTGCCTGCGCGCTGCGCCGATCTGCTTGGTCACGCGCAGCCGCCCGTGCGGGTCGAGGGCGAATTCCTGGCCGACGAGGCCCTGGCCGTGCTGCGGGAGACGTCCACCACGCCGCCGCGCGACAGCCCCTGAGCCACCTGCGCCACACCCCGCCCGACCCGCGCCGACGAGGCGGCAGCGGACTTGCCGGCTCCCGTTTCATGCGCTTTCGCGCGCGGCTCGGCAAGTGGTGTCTGCCCCCACGTCGAGCAGCACACCCGGTGGTACATTGGCGCGCAATCGGAGGGAGCATCTGGCGGGTCGCGCGACCCGGTCGCCCGCTCGGCACCGCGGCCTGCGTCAGCGTCGCTTGGAGGCTCTCCGCCCTTTTGTACGTTGCTGCCGATGCCGCCCCGACTCGAACTCCAACACATCACCAAGCGCTACCCCGGCGTAGTCGCCAACGACGACGTGTCGCTGACGGTGCAGCCGGGCGAGATCCACGCCGTGCTGGGCGAGAACGGCGCGGGCAAGAGCACGCTGATGAAGATCATCTACGGCGCCGTGAAGCCCGACGCCGGGGAAGTGCGCTTTGACGGCCAGCCGGTGCACATCCGCAGCCCGCAGGAGGCGCGCGCCCTGGGCATCGCCATGGTGTTCCAGCATTTCAGCCTGTTTGAAACGCTGTCGGTGGCCGAGAACGTGTGGCTGGGTCTGGACAAGTCGCTGCCGTTGGCTGAAGTGGTGCGCCGCATCCGCGAGACGGCCACGGCTTACGGTCTGGACATCGAACCCGAACGCCCGGTGCACACGCTGGGCGTGGGCGAAATGCAACGCGTCGAAATCATCCGCGCCCTGCTGGCGCAGCCGCGCCTGTTGATCCTGGACGAGCCGACCTCCGTGCTGACGCCGCAGGCGGTCGAAAAGCTGTTCGTCACCCTGCGCCAACTGGCGGCCGAGGGCTGCAGCATCCTCTACATCAGCCACAAGCTGCACGAAATCCGGTCCCTGTGCACCGCGTGCACGGTGATGCGCGGTGGCAAGGTTACCGGCGTGACCGACCCGCGCACGGAAAGCATCGCCTCGCTGTCGCGCCTGATGATCGGCGCCGATCCCCCGGCGCTGGAGCACAAGCCGCACACGCCGGAAGCGCCGGTGCTGCAGGTCGATCACCTCGACCTGAAGCGCGCGTCACCCTTCGGCGTGGATCTGATGGACATCAGCCTGACGGTGTGCGCGGGCGAGGTGGTGGGGATCGCGGGCGTGTCGGGCAATGGCCAACGTGAGCTGCTGTTTGCGCTGTCCGGCGAGGACCAGCGTGCGCAGCCAGCTAGCATAAAAATAGCAAACAAGAACGCTGGACGGTTGCCACCCGGGCCGCGGCGCGCACTGGGGCTGCACTTCGTGCCCGAGGAACGCCTGGGCCGCGGCGCCGTGCCGGACATGAGTCTGGCGCACAACCTGCTGCTGACGCGGCGGGAGGGCGTGGGCCCGCTCGGCTGGCTGCGCACGCGTGTGCTGCGCGCGCAGGCGGTCGACACCATCCAGCGCTACCGCGTCAAGGCGGCGGGTCCGGAGGCGCCGGCGCGCTCGCTGTCCGGCGGCAACCTGCAGAAATTCATCATGGGCCGCGAAATCGACGCCAAGCCGCGGCTGCTGATCGTGTCGCAGCCGACCTGGGGCGTGGACGTCGGCGCGGCCGCGCAGATCCGCGCCGAAATTCTGGCGCTGCGCGACGCCGGTTGTGCGGTGCTGGTGGTGAGCGAGGAGCTGGACGAATTGTTTGAACTGAGCGATCGCCTGCACGTGATCGCCAAGGGCCAGCTGTCGCCGTCGATCGACCGGCGCGCCGCCACGGTGCAGCAGATCGGCGAATGGATGAGCGGGCTGTGGCACGGCGACGTGCAGGACGCGCTGCAAGCGAAGGAGGCCGCCCATGCTGCGCCTTGAGCCACGCCCGGCGCCGTCGCGCGCCTGGACCTGGGCGTCACCGCTGCTGGCGCTGGCCATCACCGTGCTGATCGGCATGGCGCTGTTCGCGGTGCTGGGCAAAGACCCGGTGCGCGGCCTGCAGATCTTCTTCTGGGAGCCGATCAAGTCCGCCTACGCCCTGGGCGAGCTGGGCCTGAAGGCCACGCCGCTGCTGCTGATCGCGCTGGGGCTGGCCGTGTGCTTTCGCTCCAACGTGTGGAACATCGGCGCCGAAGGGCAGTTCGTCATCGGCGCGGTGGCGGCCGGCGGCGTGGCGCTGCTGGCCGACAAGACCACAGGCCCCTGGATCGTGGTGGCGGTGCTGCTGGCCGGCATGCTGGGTGGCATGGTGTGGGCGGGCATCGCGGCCTTCCTGCGCGATCGCTTCAACGCTGGCGAGATCCTGGTCACGCTGATGCTGGTGTACGTGGCGGTGCAGGTGCTGGGCTACCTGGTCTACGGGCCGTGGAAGGACCCGGCAGGCTACAACTTCCCGCAGACGCGCACGTTTGAAGCGGTCACGCAGATTCCCAAGCTGATGCGCGGCTCGCGCGTAAACATCGGGCTGGTGCTGGCGCTGGTCGGTGCGGCGCTGCTGTGGGTCTTTCTGTTTCGCACCAAGGCCGGCTTTGCCCAGCAGGTGGGTGGGCTGGCGCCGGCGGCGGCGCGCTACGCGGGCTTTTCATCGCGCCGCGCGCTCTGGACAGCGCTGCTGATCTCCGGCGCCACCGCCGGCCTGGCGGGCGCACTGGAGGTGGCGGGCCCGATCGGCCAACTGACGCCCTACGTGCCGGCCGGCTACGGCTTCGCCGCCATCATCGTCGCCTTCGTCGGGCGCCTGCACCCGCTGGGCATGGTGCTGTCGGCCATCTTGCTGAGCATGTTCTACATCGGCGGCGAGCTGGCGCAGTCGCGCCTGGGGCTGCCCAAGGCGCTGACGGGCGTGTTCCAGGGCTTGCTGCTTTTCACGCTGCTGGCCTGCGACACGCTGGTCAATTACCGCGTCCGTTGGGGAAAGGCAGGCGTATGACACACCCCCTGAGTCACCTGCGCTGCCTTCCCCCTCTCTGGCAGTCGGGGGACAACGCCGCTGCCCGGCGCAAGTCTGTGCAGGGCGTTCGCTGGACCGCGCCGTGCTGGATCAACCGCCACGCTCAAGCGCGCTGCGCGTTGGAACGCTGACATGGACGTTTACGCATTGCTGTTTGCAGCCACGCTGAACGCCGGCACCGTGCTGGCGCTGGCCTCGCTGGGCCTGCTGATCAACGAAAAGGCGGGCGTGGTCAACCTGGGCGCCGAAGGCATGATGCTGTGCGCGGCCATCGCCGGCTTTGCCACTGTGGTCAACACCGGCAACGACTGGCTGGGCTTTGCCGCTGGCGCCGCGGCGGGCGCGCTGATGGCGGCGGTGTTCGGCTGGCTGGTGATCTGGCTGAACACCAACCAGTACGCCACCGGGCTGGCGCTCAGCCTGTTCGGCGTCGGCTTTTCGGCCTTTGTCGGCATCGGCTACGTGCAGTCCAAGCTGCCCGAGCGCCCGCAGTTCAACTGGCTGGGCCTGGGCGACATCCCGGTCATCGGTCCGGCGCTGTTTCGTCTGCATCCCATGGTGTACGGCACGATGCTGCTGGTGGCGGCGATGGTCTGGTTTCTCTACCGCACGCGGGCCGGTCTGGTGCTGCGCGCGGTGGGCGAATCGCCCCAGTCAGCGCACGCCCTGGGCTATTCGGTGCGCGGCATCCGCCTGGCCGCCGTGGTCTTCGGCGGCGCGATGTGCGGGCTCGCCGGGTCGTACCTGTCGCTGGTCTACACGCCGCTGTGGGTCGAAGGGATGGTGGCCGGCAAGGGCTGGATCGCGCTGGCGCTGACCACCTTCGCGACCTGGCGGCCGGCGCGCGTGCTGCTGGGCGCGTACCTGTTCGGCGGGGTGACGATGCTGCAGTTCCACCTGCAGGCGCAGGGTGTGCAGATTCCCAGCCAGTTCCTATCGATGCTGCCCTACCTCGCCACCATCGTGGTGCTGGCGCTGATCTCGCGCAACCCGACCTGGATCCGCGTGAACATGCCCGCGTCGCTGGGCAAGCCGTTCTACCCGGGCCACTGAGCCGGGCCGGCCCTGTTCACGGCGCAGGCAACCGGCACTCCGCCATCCGGGCGAAGGCATGCAGCAGGGCGCCCAGCCGGTGCTCCTGCATGCCACGCTGGCGGGCACGGGCGCACGGCTCGACGCGCGCGTCCAGGTCGGTCGTCTTGACGTACGTCCCCAGGCTGCGGCTGCGTGCCACCATGCGCACCACCGACATCGGCGTGTTGCTGGCGACCCAGTTCGTCGCGCGGTCGAACACGATGCCGTTCATCAGCGTGAAGCTCATCTCGAACACCCCCGGCTGGGCCAGGCGCTCAGCCAGCGCGCCCAGAAAGCGGCGGCACTCCGCCGAAGGTGCGGTCGGCACGCAGGCGGCAAAGGCTTCCAGCGTCAGTTCGTCGTCGGTGATGTCGGGGGGCGGCAGGCCCGCGTTGCTCGGCGCCGGCGCGCCGTCCAGAGCGCTTTGCACCGTGGTGGTGAAAAAAGCGGAGCTGAAGCGGGTCACGCCGCCGCTGTCCTGCACGCCCGGGCGTTGACCGCGGTCGGCCGCAGCCAGTGAATTCGGGGCTGCGCCCGGGGCCTCTGGTGTGTCGTGTGCCTGCTCGGCAGGCTTGGCGACGTCTGCTGGCGCCTCGGCCAACCCGCCGACGCGCTGCTCTGCACGCCGCAGCGCCTCACCCATGGCGGCAGCGCGAAAAGGCCGGCGCAGCACCACCCAGCCGCAGTCGCCCCAGTCGCGCGCGGCGGCATCGGCCTGGGCCTGCGCTTCGGGGCGCGGCGCCACGGGGGCGGTCAACAGAACGGCCGGTTTTTGCTTGACCAGCGCCTGCAATTTTGCGGTTCCCGACTGGGTCCCGTGGCGTTCCTGCCAGGCATCGGCGTCCAACACGTACAGATCGGCAGGCACGGAATCGACGTCGGCGGGCTGAGACTGGAATTCCCAGTCTGGCCGCAACTTGCTCATCAAAAGAGACACCGCAAAGGCCTCCCGTTCGGGCAATCCCACCACCACAGTTTTCATGAATTGATTTTTGTTAGTACTAAAGAATGAAATTGATCATCAGTTGAAAGCCTGACGCGGAATTGACATTCGGCCATGTGGGGCTTGACGCAAATCAACACGTGTGAATGTCATATTTCACATTGGCGTTGGCACGTGCGAGCGGCCATTGGGCTTCAGGTGAAGCCTTTCGCCCTACCTGGCCGCGCGGAGCCCAAGCGGCCCGCGCTCCCTCATAATCGCGGCTTCACCCTGCCCGTTATCACATCAGAAAGGCACGTTCATGACCGATCGACGCAAGCGCTCCCTGCTCAAACTCGCCATGCTGGCCGCAGCCACCAGTGCGATCGTCGCCTGTGGCAAGAAGGACGAGCCGGCGCCCACGGCCGCTGCCCCCGCGCCATCGCCTGCCGCAGAAACCTCGGCGCCCGCGCCCGCCAAGTCCGAGCCGCTGAAGGTCGGTTTCGTCTACGTCGGCCCGGTGGGCGACGGCGGTTGGACCTTTGCGCACGACACCGCGCGCCAGGCCGTGCAGAAGGAATTCGGCGACAAGATCGTCACCAGCATCGTCGAGAACGTGCCCGAGGGCGCCGACACCGAGCGCGTGGTGCGCGACCTGGTCAGCCAGGGCAACAAACTGATCTTCACGACCAGCTTCGGCTTCATGGAGCCCACGCTGAAGGTGGCCGCCGACCACCCAGACGTGAAGTTCGAGCACGCCACCGGCTACAAGACCGCGCCCAACATGCGCACCTACGACAGCCGCACCTACGAAGGCGCGTACATGGCGGGCGTGATCGCCGGCGCCATGACCAAGTCGAACACGCTGGGCGTGGTCGGCTCGGTGCCAATCCCCGAGGTGATCCGCAACATCAACAGCTTCACGCTGGGCGCGCAGCTGACCAACCCCAACATCAAGACGCGCGTGGTCTGGGTCAACGACTGGCACAACCCGCCCAAGGAGACCGAAGCCGCCACGTCGCTGATCAACGGCGGCGCTGACGTGCTGTTCCAGAACACCGATTCGCCCGCCGTGCTGAAGACCGCCGAATCGATGGGCAAGCGCGCCTTCGGCTGGGATTCGGACATGACCGCCTACGGCCCCAAGGCGCACCTGGGCTCGGCCATCATCAACTGGACGCCCTACTACACCAAGGCCGTGGGCGAGGTGCTGGACGGCAAGTGGGCCACCGGCCAGAGCTGGTGGGGCGTGAAGGAAGGCGCGATGGATCTGGTGTCCCTGGCGGCCGACGTGCCGGCCGAAGCCAAGGCCAAACTGGACGAGGTCAAGGCCGGCCTGAAGGCGGGCACGTACCACATCTGGAAGGGTCCGCTGAACGACAACGCCGGCAAGCAGGTGCTGGCGGCCGACCAGGTGGGCGACGACAAATTCCTGGGTGGCATCACCTTCTACGTCAAGGGCGTTGAGGGCCAAGTGCCGGGCGGCGACAAGAAGTAAGGCCTTGGCATTCACGGCCGCCGGCTCGCCCGGCGTGTCCGCACCGCCCAAGCCGCGCCGATGCGCGGCTTTTTCTTGGCCGGCACCGTCTTCGTCATTTCCCAAAGACTCTCGTTTTGATAGCTACTTGCGCAGGTGGTTGTAGGGCCAGCGCCCTGTTTTTCTTGAAATAAGCTTGATCGCCGCCAAGGCGACTTTCACCTTGTCCGAATGCCGCCCCGCACCCCGGGCCGTGCCTACAATGGCCCGCAAAGCCCCGGCACGCGCCAGGGGCACAGGCCCGACGGGTGGTGGCCTGCCGCCGCGCCCGCCTCCAAGAAAAGCCCACGATGACGCTCGATACCCACAAACGCACCCTGCTCAAACTGGCCGCTGCAGCCACCGCCGTCGGCGCCGCCGGGCTGGCCGGCTGCGGCCGCAAGGAAGACGCTGCCCCCACAGGCGCGCCACCGGCTTCCGCCCCTGGGGCTGCGGCTGCCCCGGCCACGGCCGGCGAGCCGCTGAAGGCCGCGTGGATCTACGTCGGCCCCGTCGGCTCGGCCGGTTGGAGCTACGCGCACGACCAGGGCCGCAAGGCGGTGGACGCGGCCTTCGGCGACAAGGTGAAAACCACCTTCGTCGAAAGCGTGCCCGAAGGCGCCGACACCGAACGCGTGCTGCGCGATTTGATCGGCCAGGGCAACCAGATCATCTTCGGCACCAGCTTTGGCTTCATGGAAGCCATGGTCAAGGTCGCCAAGGAGCATCCCGAAGTCAAGTTTGAGCACGCCACCGGCTACAAGACGGGCGAGAACCTGAACGTCTACGACTCGCGCTTCTACCAGGACACCTACCTCGCGGGCGTGATCGCCGGCCACATGACCAAGACCGGCACGCTGGGCTACGTCGGCTCGGTGCCGATCCCGGAAGTGCTGCGCAACATCAACGCCTTCACGCTGGGCGCGCAAAGCGTCCAACCCGACATCAAGACGCGTGTGGTCTGGACCAACAACTGGTTCGACCCGCCCAAGGAAACGGAAGCCGCCGAATCGCTGATGACCAGCGGCGCCGACGTGCTGCTGCAAAACACCGACTCGCCCGCCGTCATCCAGGCCGTGGCCAAGGGCGGCAAGCTCGCCTTCGGCTGGGATTCGGATATGAGCGAATTCGGCAGTGCGGCGCACCTGGGCTCGGCCATCGCCGACTGGAGCCACTACTACAAGAAGGCCATCCAGTCGGTGCTGGACGGCACCTGGAAGGGCGGGCAGACCACGCGCTGGGGCGTGCCGGAAGGGCAGAACGATTTGATCAAGCTGTCCGACAAGATCCCGGCCGAGGTGCGCGCCAAGGTCGAGGACATCAAGAACCAGATGAAGGCCCGCACCTTCGACGTGTTCACCGGCCCGGTGACCGACACCGAAGGCAAGGAACGCCTGGCCGCCGGCACCCGCGCCGACGACGACTGGATGGGCAAGATCGACTTCTACGTCAAGGGCGTGGAAGGCAAGGTGCCTGCTGCAAAATAAATAGCTGCCTGCGCAATTCCCTCTAGGGCCAGAGGCCGATTCTTCATTCAATCCGCCCACCCACGACATGACCGACACCCTGATCGAAAAAACCCTGTGGCACCCGGTGGCGCTGAGTCACGCCATCGGCAGCCAGCCGCAGGCCGCCAACCTGCTGGGCCAGCCGCTGGTGCTGTGGCGCGACGCCGACGGCCAGGCCCACGCCTGGGCCGACCAGTGCCCGCACCGCGGCGCGCGCCTGTCGCTCGGCCGCGTGCACGGCGGCCAGTTGGAATGCCCCTACCACGGCTGGCGCTTTGAAGCCGGCGGCGCCTGCACGCACGTGCCGGCCGTGCCGGACTTTCAGCCCGGCGCGCGCCACGCGGCCACCACCTTCGACACGCGCGAGGCCTACGGCATGCTGTGGGTGCGCCTGGCCGCGCCCAGCGGCGATGCGCTGCCGATCCACGACCTGCCGCTGTTCGCGGCCGAGACCGAAACGCGACTGCGCAAGACCACCAGCGGCCCTTACACCGTGGCCGCCAGCGCGCCGCGCATCATCGAAAACTTTCTGGACATGGCGCACTTCGGCTACGTGCACGAAGGCTGGCTGGGCAGCCGCGACAAGCCGGAAATCCCGCCGTACGAGGTCAAGCCGACGCCGCACGGCGTGCTGGCCACGCAGTGCCTGGCGTGGCAGCCGCGCTCGTCCATCCACGCCGAAAGCGGCGCGCAGGTCGAATACACCTACGAAGTCACCGCACCCTACATGGCGGTGCTGACCAAACAGCCCGAGCCGGGCAGCACGGCCATTGAAGGGCTGTGGGAATCGATCGCCATGTTCGTCTGCCCCGTCACCGAGGAAAGCAGCGTGGCCTGGACGCGCATGGCGATGAACGACTTCGAGTCGCCCGACGCGCGGTTGATCGACTTCCAGAACGTGATCTTCGGACAGGACCAGCCGGTGCTGGAATCGCAGCAGCCCAAGCGCCTGCCGCTGCAGCCGAACGCCGAAGCGCATTCGTCCGCCGACCGCATGTCCGCCGCCTACCGGCGCTACCTGAAGGACAGCGGCATCGCCTTTGGCGTGATCCGCTGAGGCTGCGCGCCAACGCATCGACGCAAGGCGCCGCGCGCCGAACATGACGGCTCAGCGCGGCCCTGCGCGATTGTGAGCGCACGCACACCCCTGGTAACACTACCAATGGGAGTCTTCCCGATGGGATCGGTAACAGCTTGTTGACCTCTTCGGCAACAGGTCTACTTCGCTCCATGCCGCCCACGCCGGACACGGACAGCGCGGTGACCACCCACCCAGGAGGATTCCATGATCAACACGCAGACCAACACTTTCGTGGCCATCGGCGCCGTTTTCGCCCTCGATTTGGGCGTACAGAAGCCGACCAAGCCCGTGCTGCCAAGCACCAACCGCTTCGAGCTCGGCAAGCTCGACCGCCATGGCTGCTTCTGCACCTGCCCGCCGCCGCCCTGCGGCGGTGGCAAACTAAAGGACACGCAGTGGACCGTGAAGAACCCCGGCAACGGCAAGGCCGATGTCGATCTGGGCAATTACACGCTGCAGATGGACGAGAAGAACTCGCAGATCAAGATCATCAACAAGGCCAACGGCGAAGTCACCAACATCTGGGGTGACCCGCACGTGGACTGGAACAAGGACGGCAAGACCGACGTCGACTTCTGGGGCAAGACCACCTTCCAGCTGGAAGATGGCACCAAGATCACCATCGACACCGAGAAATACGCCAAGAACCCGAACATGTACGTGGCCAGCGAGGTCACCGTCACCAAGGGCGACAACGCGATGAAGATCACGGGCCTGAGCCAGAACGAGCTGGGCGATCTGAAGATCGAGACCTCCGACCGCGGCGGCCAGGCACTGGACTGGGCCACCACCGATGGCTTCACCGTCAAGGAAAACGCCAACGGCGAAGGCTGGATCAACCCGGACACGGGCAAGCTGGTCACCCAGAAGGAGATGGACATCACCAAGCCGGGCACGACCAAGCCGTACGAGTTCACCCAACAGTTTGGCCAGGCGCTCGGCCTGTACCTGCTGACCGGCCTGTTCGGCGGCGGCCTGGACCTGCGCGCCGCGGCCGACGCGGGCGAGCCCCAGCCGAGCCGCGTGCGCCACGAGCCACCGCCTGTCATCAAGCCCATGGTCCGCCCGCACGTTCACCAACCGGACGCCAACACGGTCGAGATCCACCAGCGCAACGGTGGCGTCGATACACGCAGCGGCGGCACCCTGGCCTGGCGCGCCAACAACCCGGCGCTGTTGCCCTACAACGACCAGACGCGCAGCCTGGGCGCGATTGGCTCGGTGGACGGCGTGGCCGTGTTCCCCAACGAGGACAAGGGCCGCAGCGCTTGGCTCAAGCTGCTGATTGGCGTGCGCTGAGCGCTGTCTTCGCACCGACACATAGACACTGAACAATCGTCATAGCGCCTCACGCGGCCCTTCGGGGCCGCCTTTTTTTGAGGCGGACGAAACGCTGTCCACAGCGTCACAATGGCCTGCATGACGCCCCCACCCATCGCCCGACAGCATCTGCCCGCCCTGCTCGCCGCCATGCCGAAGGCGGAGTTGCACATGCACATCGAAGGCTCGCTGGAGCCCGAGATGATCTTCGCCCTGGCTCAGCGCAACGGCGTCGCCCTGCCCTACGCCAGCGTCGACGCACTGCGCGCCGCCTACGCCTTTACCGACCTGCAGAGCTTTCTGAACATCTACTACGCCGGCGCCAGCGTGCTGCTGACCGAGCAGGATTTCCACGACATGGCCTGGGCCTACCTGCAGCGCGCCGCCGCCGACCATGTGGTGCGCGCCGAGATCTTCTTCGACCCGCAGACCCACACCGCGCGCGGCGTGCCCATGGCGACCGTGATCAACGGTCTGGCCCGCGCCTGCGACGCCGCGCACGAACAGCTCGGGGTGAGCGCGGCGCTGATCCTGTGTTTTCTGCGCCACCTGAGCGAAGACGAAGCACTGGCCACGCTGGCCGAGGCGCTGCCGTACCGCCAGCATTTCATCGGCGTGGGCCTGGATTCCAGTGAAGTCGGCCACCCGCCCGAGAAGTTCTCGCGCGTCTTCGCCCAGGCACGCGCACACGGCCTGCACGTGGTCGCCCACGCCGGCGAGGAAGGCCCGCCCGACTACATCTGGCAGGCGCTGGACGTGCTGCACGCCGAACGCATCGACCACGGCGTGCAGGCCACACGCGACGCCGCGCTGATGCAGCGCCTGGCGCGTGAGCGCATCCCGCTCACCGTGTGCCCGCTGTCCAACCAGAAGCTGCAGGTCTTTCCCGACTTGCGCCAGCACCCGCTGAAAGCCTTGCTGGACGCCGGCCTGTGCGCCACTGTGAATTCGGACGATCCGGCCTACTTTGGCGGCTACGTGGGCGACAACCTGCAAGCCGTGTTCGCCGCCAGCGACATGGACGCCAACCACGCCTGGCAACTGGCGGCCAACAGCTTCGAAGCCAGCTTCGCGCCCGAAGCGGACAAGGCGGTGTGGCGCGCACAGTTGGCGGACTGCTTCACGCAGGTGGCGCGGGAGTTGCCTGGCAGCTGAGCATGGCGAGTCCAGATTTCCAATCAAATCGGGTTGCAGCCCTAGAACCAACCGCGCTGACAGCTACCAATTTCGGAGCATCACCTTGCTCAACAGGCGCTGATACCGCTGCCAAGCGCGCGAACACGAAGCGTCACTCGACGCACGATCAAGCAGCTTTCTGTGAGGCCAAGTTGGTGCGGAGAAGTCCGTCGAGGTAACGCGCGTCGGAGGTGGCGCTGTGCTGCGGGCGCAGGCCGCTCAGGCCAGCTGCTCAGCGTAGGCAGCGACCTGGCGCGCAACGGCATCATAGGGCTCGACCGAGCCCTCGGCTCGCGCGAGCACCGTGCCGCCCTGGATCGCCGCCATGAGCAGGGTGGCCAGTGCACGCGCCTGACCCGCGCCTTTCAGCCCGCCGTTGGCCAGCGCACCGGTCAACGTATTGGTCCATTGCTCGAAGGTCGAGCGGCAATCGTTTTCGAGACGGCTTGAATCGGCGGCCAGTGTGACCGCGGCCACTGGACATCCCGCTTCGCAATCGCCGTTGACGAGGCGTTCGCGCCAGAGACCCAAGGCCCCGTGCACGACCGTCAGAAACGGCTGCCCGTGCAAGCCCTGCAAGGCTTCGTCGGTCAATCCGCCGAAGTCGTCGAGCACGGCTTCGATGAGTTCGGCCTTGCCGCCGGGAAAGTGGTGATAGATCGAGCCGCGCGAAGCGCCCGTCACCGCCAATACTTCGGAGAACGCGGTGGCGTGCAGACCTCTGCGTGCCAACACCCACGTTGCCCCTTCCACCATTTTCTGGCGCACCTGTCCGCGCATGTACTTCGTCGAGTTGTCGATACCGTGAGAAGTAGGTCAGCATAGCAGCGGTCTTTTGGCTTAACTATGTCATTCGACATGGCCTATCGCGACCGCTTAACAACTAACAAAAGGCTATTTTGCACACCATTTTGAACCAGCTTGGCGCTGACTTCCTAGGGAAATCGGCGCTTGGCGGGCGGGTCTGCCGCCTGCAGGCACAATGCACCGATGCAATCCTGGCGCGCCGCACTGTTGCGATTTGACGACGATGGTCACGCGCTTTTCGACCGCGACGGCCTGCTGGTCGTCGGCCAGAACGACGCCGGACGCGCCGTCGTGCTGGCCGCTGGCGACCACGCCGCGCTGGCGCCGCGCTTTGCCGATGTGCCCTGCACGCCTCTGCCGGGCCGCATCCTGGCGCCGGGCTTTGTGGACATGCACATCCACTACCCGCAGGTCGACGTCATCGGCTCGCCCGCCGACGGGCTGCTGCCCTGGCTGGAGCACTACACCTTCCCGGCCGAAGCGCGCTTTGCCGACCCGGCCCACGCCGCCGAGACCGCGCGCTTTTTCTGCGACGAGCTGCTGCGCCACGGCGTGACCACGGCACTGACCTTTTGCACCTCGCACCCCGCGTCGGTCGACGCGCTGATGACCGAGGCCCAATCGCGCAGCCTGCGCCTGATCGCCGGCAAATGCCTGCAGGACCGCCACAGCCCCGACGGCGTGCGCGACGCCACCGAGCAGAGCCTGATCGACACCGAGGCGCTGATCCGCCGCTGGCACGGTGTGGACCGGCTGGGTTACGCCATCACCCCGCGCTTTGCCCCCACCAGCACCGAAGCCCAGCTGCGCGGCGCGGGCGAGCTGGCCGCGCGCTACGGCGACGTGTGGATCCAGTCGCACGTGGCTGAAAACCTGGCCGAGATCGACTGGGCGCGCAGCCTGTTTCCCGATGCGCGCAGCTACCTCGCCGTGTACGACGACCACGGCCTGATGCGCCGGCGCGCCGTGTACGCCCACTGCATTCACTTCGACGACGACGACCGCCGCCTGATGCAGCGCACGCAGACCGCCGCCGCCGTCTGCCCCACCAGCAACCTGTTCCTGGGCAGCGGCAACTTCGACTTCGCCGCGGCCGAGCGCGTGCCCTTTGCCCACGGGCTGGCCAGCGACGTGGGTGGCGGCACCAGCTTCAGCCCCTTTCACACGATGCTGGCCGCGTACTACGCCGGCCGCGCCAGCAGCACCGGCGCCGCGCCCAAGGCGGGCCTCAGCCTGTCGCCCGAACGCCTGTGGTGGCTGCACACGGCCGGCGCCGCGCGTGCGCTGGACCTGGAAGGCGTGGTCGGCAACCTGCAACCGGGCTGCGAAGCGGACTTTGTGGTGCTGAACCCCGAAGCGACGCCGCTGCTGGCGCGCCGCACCGCGCAAGCCGAATCGCTGGCCGAGCTGCTGTTTGCGCTGATCGTGCTGGGCGACGACCGGGTGATCGAGCAGACCGTCATTTCTCAAGCAAAATAGCGCCCTTGCGCTAGAACCACCTGCGCAGCCCGCTATCTAATTCAGAGCACACCGATGAGCATCAAGAGCGACAAATGGATCCGCCGCATGGCCGAACAGCACGGCATGATCGAGCCGTTCGAGCCCGGCCAGATCCGCCACGACGCGGCCGGCCAGAAGATCGTCAGCTACGGCACCAGCAGCTACGGCTACGACATCCGCTGCGCGCCCGAATTCAAGGTCTTCACCAACATCTACTCGACGGTGGTGGACCCCAAGAACTTCGATGAGCGCAGCTTCGTCGACATCGAAAGCGACGTCTGCATCATCCCGCCCAACAGCTTCGCGCTGGCGCGCACCGTCGAGTACTTCCGCATCCCGCGCAACGTGCTCACCGTGTGTCTGGGCAAGAGCACCTACGCGCGCTGCGGCATCATCGTCAACGTGACGCCGTTCGAGCCCGAGTGGGAAGGCTACGTCACGCTCGAATTCAGCAACACCACGCCGCTGCCCGCCAAGATTTACGCGGGCGAAGGCTGTGCGCAGGTGCTGTTCTTCGAGAGCGACGAAGAGTGCGAAACCAGCTACAAGGACCGCGGCGGCAAGTACCAAGGCCAGGTCGGCGTCACGCTGCCCAAGACCTGAACGCGGAAACACCTGGTTTCGCTGCGAGGCGCGGCGCCACAGCGATGTGACATTGTTGGCATCGCCCACGCAGCACCCCCGGAAGCGCAGGGTGCTGACCCTAGGATCGGCGCATGTCGAACGAAACCGATGTGCAAGCCGCTTTCCACGAAGTCCCGCGCAGCCAGCGCCCCGAGCGGCGGCGCCTCAGCTGGGCCCAGATCGCCACCTTGATCGCCTGCATCGTCTGCGCCATCGGCCTGCTGGTGGCGGTGGCCGAAGTGGCGCGCGTCCAGTTCAGCAAGGGCCAGAGCTTCAGCTTCGCCGACCGCATCGATTCCCCCACGCCAGAGCCCTACGTCAGCCGCGGCGGCACCGATCTGCGCGAGCTGACGCTGCAGGCCGCGTCGCCGCAGTGGTCGTCCCTCGCCCGCTGACCCGACCACGCAGCCAGCTGTTCGGCCGAAAACCTGGGCGGCCGCGCCAAGACCGGCTTGCCGTTGGCCGCCACCTACGAGGCCGCGGGCCCCAAAAACAAGGTCAGCGGAACGACGACGTTCACCTTCGACCGCAAGATTCAGATCCAACGGCCGGCCGGTGTCGGCAAGCCCTGAGGCTTGCCCTGGGACGGGCGCACGTGACCCGTCAGCGATTCGCGCATCAGGTCCGCGTCGTCGCCGACCCCAGGCGTGCGGCCGCCAGGTCCCAGCCGCCCCAACCGCAGCTTTTGAACAGCACCGGGCCGCGCCGTTCGCCTGCGCGGTCGCCGCGCACCTGATCGGCCAGCGTCGGCAGCGCGCCGACGTCGATGCCGGCTTGCAGCAGGTCGCCCGCCTCGTGGTCGGCGTCGCGCGAATCGACGACGATGCGGCCGTGCGCCGCGAAGTGCTGGCACAGCGCGGGCGCCAGCTCCACCATCTGAGGCGTGAAGGCGCCGACGGCCGCGATGAAAGCGTCGGCGCGCGGCGTGGCGCGCAGGGCAACGTCCTGTGCGGGCGTGCAGGTGGCGGCCAGCGGGCAGTCGGCCAGCGCGGCGTCGGCGTCATCCACCACCTCGGCGCGCAGGCCTTGCGCGCGTGCCACCTCGGCCAGGGCTTCGGCGCTAGCCCGGCGGCGCGAGGCGATGCGGAAGTCGCGCACCCCCAGCGCGGCGGCGAACACTTCGATGTGCGAGCGGCCCTGCACGCCGGCGCCGACGATCAGCATCGGCCCGTCGACATTCGGCGCCAGCAGGCGCGCGCCCAGCGCCGACACGGCGGCGGTGCGGCGCGCGGTGACGGTGGGGCCGTCCAGGATGACGCGGCGCACGCCGGTGGCGACGTCGAACACGGTGACGTCGCCCTGGATAGTGGGCCGGTCGGTGCCGACGTTGGCGGGCGTGAACGTGATCAGCTTGGCCATGGCCGTGCGGGCATCACACGCCGGCATCGCGAACAGCGAGGCCTGGCCAGCCATGGGCAGCACGATGCGCGGCGGCACGCTGACGCTGTCGTCGCGCAGCAAGGCGTCGATCTCGTCGACCAGGGGCGCCCAGGGCAGGCGGGCGGCGGTTTGTTCGGGGTTCAGCAGCAGGCTCATCGGGCCATTGTGGCGCGCGCGGGTTGGCGCTCGTCTGCGATCGGTGGGGCACGCGCTCGCCGGGCCAGCGAGATGATGGAGAAATACAAGGAAAAATTGACTCCAGCCCTACAACCACCAGCGCAGGCAGCTACGCTATCAATAGCAAGCGCAGACCTTGGGGGCCGTGCCGAAAAGCCGCCTTGCGCCCTCAGTGGATGGCACCGCCGCCGGCGCGCAGGTCCTGCGTGGTGCTCAGCGCGGCGCGGATACCGGCGCGCAGGCCCCGCACCATGTCGGCCAGTGGCAGGCTGGGTTCGCCCTGCTCGGGCAGCAGGGGCACGTGGATGAAACCGCCGCGCGTGCCCTTCAGCCCGCGCCCGCTGGCCAGGCGGTGCATCAGGCCGTAGAAGACGTGGTTGCACACGAAGGTGCCGGCGGTTTGCGACACCTCGGCCGGCACGCCTTCGGCCAGCATGGCCGCACACATGGCCTTGATCGGCAGCGTGCTGAAGTAGGCGGCCGCCGCGCCGTCGATGACGGGCGTGTCGATCGGCTGCGCGCCGGCGTTGTCGGCGATGCGGGCGTCGTTCACGTTGATGGCTATGCGCTCGATCGACAGCGCGCTGCGGCCGCCGGCCAGCCCCAGGCAAATCACCAGGGCGGGCTGGTGGCGGCGCAGCGCGGTGTTCAGCGCCGTCAGCGCGTCGCCGAACACGGTGGGCAGCTGCGCGGCGACGATGCGGTGGCCGGCGATCTGGCGGCCGTGCAGCGCCTGGGCGATGCGCCAGCTGGGGTTGACCGGGTCGCCGCCGAACGGGTCGAACCCGGTCAGCAGCACGGTGGCCGGATTTGGGCGCTTGTCTGACGGGCGCAAAGGACGGGGCACAGCTACCATTGCGACAATTTAGCGCATCCTGCATGCGCGCCAAGAGGAGAACGACGATGAGGTGGGAAGGCAATCGACAGTCGGACAACGTGGAAGACCGCCGGGGCGAAGGCGGTGGCATGGGCGGCGGGGGGGGCTTCGGTTTTGGCGGTCGCAGCATCGGCATCGGCACCATCGTCATCGCGCTGATCGGTGGCTGGATCTTCGGCATCAACCCGCTGACCATCATCGGCATGCTGAGCGGCGGCGGTGGCGCGCCCGCGGTGCAGCAGCAGCAAGGCCCTGCCAAGGCGCCGCCAGCCAGCGACAAGGGCGCGTCGTTCGTCTCGACCGTGCTGGCCTCGACCGAAGACGCCTGGAACCAGGTCTTCCGCGAAAACAACGCGCAGTACCGCGCGCCGCGCCTGGTGCTGTTTCGCGGCTACACGCCCACCGCGTGCGGCACGGGCCAGTCGGCGATGGGGCCGTTCTACTGCCCGGGCGACCAGAAGGTGTACCTGGACATGGACTTCTTCGACACGCTGGAGCGCCAGCTGGGCGCGCCGGGTGAATTTGCCCGCGCCTACGTGGTGGCGCACGAGGTCGGCCACCATGTGCAGAACCTGATGGGCCTGACCGACAAGGTCGACGCCATGCGCGGGCGCGTCAGCCAGAGCCAGCAGAACGCGCTGTCGGTGCGGCTGGAGCTGCAGGCCGACTGCTTTGCCGGCATCTGGGCCAACAAGTCGAACCAGGCCAAGAACTGGCTGGAAAACGGCGACATCGAATCGGCCATGAACGCCGCCGCCAAGATCGGCGACGACGCGCTGCAGAAGAAGAGCCAGGGCTACGTCGTGCCCGACAGCTTCACCCACGGCTCCAGCGCGCAGCGCCAGCGCTGGTTCATGCAGGGCTACAAGACGGGCAGCATCCAAGCCTGCGACACGTTCAACGCGCAGTCGCTGTGATACTTTAGAACTCCAAGCCAAATCGGGCTGCAGCGCAGGTCAGACCTGCGCCGGCAGCTATCGAATCAGGAGTTATCCACTCCGCTCGCGCGCCGCATTGCTCATAAAGCGTGCAATTTCTTGCTGCGGTGCGACAATACCGGGTTCATGACGCAACCCTATTCTTCTCTCGCGCTGGCTGAGCCGCTCAAGCGCGCCGTGGCCGAGATGGGCTACGAGAACATGACGCCGATCCAGGAGCAGGCCATTCCGGTCGTGCTGGCTGGTCAGGACGTCATGGGCGCGGCGCAGACTGGCACCGGCAAGACCGCGGCCTTCTCGCTGCCGCTGCTGCAGCGCCTGCTCAAGCACGAAACCGCCTCGGTCTCGCCCGCGCGCCACCCGGTGCGTGCGCTGGTGCTGCTGCCCACGCGCGAGCTGGCCGACCAGGTCGCCCAGCAGATCAAGCTGTATGCCAAGTACACGCAGCTGCGCAGCGCCGTCGTCTTTGGCGGCATGGACATGAAGCCCCAGGTGGCCGAGCTGCGCAAAGGCGTCGAAGTGCTGGTGGCCACGCCCGGTCGTTTGCTGGACCACATCGAAGCCAAGACGGCCGTGCTGAACCAGGTCGAGTACGTGGTGCTGGACGAAGCCGACCGCATGCTCGACATCGGCTTTCTGCCCGACCTGCAGCGCATCCTGAACTACCTGCCCAAGCAGCGCACCACGCTGCTGTTTTCGGCCACTTTCTCGCCCGAGATCAAGCGCCTGGCCGCCAGCTACCTGCAGGACCCGGTGCTGATCGAAGTGGCGCGACCGAACGCGACCGCGTCTACGGTCGAGCAGCATTTCTACCTGCTGGACGACGACGACAAGCGCCGCGCCATCCGCCAGGTGCTGAAAGACAAGGAACTGCGCCAGGCTTTCGTCTTCTGCAACAGCAAGCTGGGCACCGCGCGCCTGGCCCGCGCGCTGGAGCGTGATGGCCTGAAGACCACGGCGCTGCACGGCGACAAGAGCCAGGACGAGCGCCTGAAGTCGCTCGAAGCCTTCAAGAAGGGCGAAGTCGACCTGCTGGTGGCCACCGACGTGGCCGCGCGCGGGCTGGACATCAAGGACGTGCCCGCCGTCTTCAACTACGACGTGCCCTTCAACCCCGAAGACTACGTGCACCGCATCGGCCGCACCGGCCGCGCCGGCGCGTCGGGCCTGGCGGTGACGCTGGTCACCAAGGGCGACCAGCGCCTGATGGGCGAGCTGGAAAAGCTGCTGAAGACCAAGATCGAAGTCGAGCACCTCGAATTTGAAGAAGAGCGCCCGCGCGGCCGCCAGAACGATGGCCGCCGCCGCTACCGCGACGAGGAAACCGGCGACGCGCGCGACGACGCCCGCCGCGAGCGCAGCGACCGCCGCCACGGCAGCGACCGCCCACGCCCGACCGCCGCACCGGCCGACCCGTTCTTCAACCAGCCCTACGAGGCCGCTGCGCCGGCCGAGGACGCGACCCCGCCCGCGTGGGAACGCCAGGCGCGCCCGACCACGCGCAGCGGCGTGTCGGCCAACATCAAGCCCAAGGTGAAGGTGGCGGCGCTGTTCAAGGCGCCGCAGGCCACGCCGTAAGCGCGCCCGCCGGCGCCAACCGCGTCCCGAAAAAACAATGGCCCTGTCGGGCCTTGTTTTTTTTGGTTCAGCGCAGTGCGCGGGCGCCCGCCGCCGGCAGGGCATGCGGGTGGCGCGCCGGCACCGGGTCGGTCTGCAAAACCCCTCTCATGGCGATTTTTAAAGAAATCAGCCCGCAGCCCTACAGCCATCTGCGCTAGCAGCTACTTCATTGATAGCACATCAATGCAACCACTCGGTCACGGTGTGGATGACCAGGCCGACCAGCCCGCCCACCAGCGTGCCGTTGATGCGGATGAACTGCAGGTCGCGCCCGATGTGGCGCTCCAGCTCATCGGTCATCTCGCGCGCGTCCCAGGCCTGCACGCGCGCGACGATGTAGCCACGGATGTCGTCGCGGTAACGCTCGATCAGGCGCGGCGCGGCGGATTGCAGCTCGCCGTTGATCCAGCCGCGCACTTCCTCGTCGTGCGCCAGGCGTTCGCCCAACGTGCGCGCGGCCTGGGCGATGCTGCGGCGCAGGGTCGAATCGCTGCGCGCCATGTCGTCCTGCAGCCAGCTGAGCAGTTCGGACCACAGCTGGTTGACGTAGTCGCCCAGCGCCGGGTTGTCCAGCATCTCGGCCTTGGCTTTTTCCACGCGCTCGCGCAGCGCGTCGTCGGTCTTCAAGCGGCCGACAAACTGCGTCACCACCTCGTCAAAGCGCAGGCGCAAATCGTGCTGCGGGTCTTCGGCCATGTCGATGATGGTCTTGGCGATGATGACCACCACCTTGCGCGTGGCCAGGCGCGCGGCGACCTGGTCCAGCCCCACGTACTTCAGCGCCTTGACCTCGCGCGCAATGGCTTCGGCAATGGTGTCCTGCACCACGTCTTCGCCCAGCAGCCTGGCCAACTGCACCAGCACACCGTCGAGCAGCTCCTGGTGGCGGCCTTCGTGCGTCATGGCTTCCAGCACCTGGCCGGTGAGGCGCGTGATGTCGACCTGCTTCAAACCACGCCGCGCCAGATCGGCGACGAACAGGCGCACGCGCTCGTCGTTCAGCGCGCCCACGGCCCAGCGGCCGACGTCGACCAGCCGAGCGCCCACGCGATCGGCGTTCTCTGGCTGCGCCAACCATTGCGCCACGCGCCCAGCGGCATCGAAATCCTTGACCTTGGCCAGCACCTGATCGGTCGCCAAGAAATGCGTGGCGATGAAGTTGGCCAGGTTCTCGCCGATGCGGTCCTTGTTCTCCGGAATGATGGCGGTGTGCGGGATCGGCAGGCCCAGCGGGTGGCGAAACAGCGCGACCACGGCAAACCAGTCGGCGATCGCGCCGACCATGGCCGCTTCGGCGAACGCCGCCACGTAGCCCCACGCCGGGTGGCGCGGCGTGAGCACCGTGGCCAGCCCATACAACACCGCCGCGGCCACCAGCAGGCCGAGCGCCAGACGCTTCATGCCCGCAGCATCGCGGGCGCGCGGACGATGGGCAGCGACGCTCATCGGCCGGGCACCTGCGCCTGGTCGCAATGGACCTGGATCAGTTCGCGCTCGGACGGCGTGGCCCCCAGGCGCACGGCGCTGAGGCAACCACCCCAGACGCAGCCGGTGTCCAGCGAGATGAGGTCCGGACGGTCGGGCAGCCAGCCCAAGGTCGACCAATGGCCGAACGCGACGGTGTCCTCCGCGGTCGCCCGCCCCGGCACGTCAAACCACGGCATGAAGTCGGGCGGCGCACCGTCGGCGCCCTGGCTGTCCTTGGTGTCGAACTCCATGCGACCGTCGGCGGTGCACAGGCGCAAACGCGTCAGCGCGTTGACGATCACGCGCCAACGCGCAGGGCCTGCGAGCGCGTCGTCCCAACGGTCGGGCTGGTTGCCGTACATCTGGTGCAGAAAAGCGGACCAGTCCGGCCCGCGCAGCACGTCCTGCACTTCACCCGCCAGCGCCAAGACCTGATCGGCCGTCCACCGCGGCAGCACGCCGGCGTGGACCATCAGCACGCCTTGCTCGCGCAGGGCCAGCGGGCGCTGGCGCAGCCAGTCCAGCAGCGCCTCGCGCTCCGGCGCGGCGAGGACGTCGGT
Source organism: Ottowia flava (assembly GCF_008017535.1). GTDB lineage: Bacteria > Pseudomonadota > Gammaproteobacteria > Burkholderiales > Burkholderiaceae_C > Ottowia > Ottowia flava. Next base: position 163,383 of record NZ_VRUA01000003.1, on the reverse strand, counting down.
CACCGTGTCCAGCCGGTGCGGCTGGCGCACGCCCTCGGCCACCGCCAGCAGGTGCAGGTCGTGGTTGCCCAGCAGCGCTTCGGCAGAAGCACCCAGTGCGCGCACGCGCCGAATCACCGCCAGCGATTCGGGCCCGCGGTTCACGAGATCGCCCAGCAGCACCAGGCGGTCGCGGCTGGGAGAGAACGCGATTTCGTCGAGCAAACGGGCAAGTGCGCTGTCACAGCCTTGCACGTCGCCAATCATGTAGAGTGACATGGTCTTGATTTTCCACGGGCTGGATGCCCGATCTGAATGGACCTGCTGATCATCGTCTTTCTCACCCTGCTCAACGGTCTGTTCGCCATGTCCGAACTGGCTGTGGCATCCAGCCGCAAGGCACGGCTGGCAGCGATGGAGGAAGGCGGCGATACCGGCGCGACCGCCGCGCTGCGGCTGATGGAGCAGCCCACGCAGTTCCTGTCGACGGTGCAGGTAGGTATCACCTCCATCGGCATGCTCAACGGCATCTTTGGCGAGGCGGCTTTCAGCGGCCCGCTGGCTGCCTGGCTGCAGACCCAGGGATTGGGCGAAGGCGCCGCCTCGGTCGCGGCCACGGCCACGGTGGTGATCGTGATTACCTTCACCACCATCGTCTTCGGCGAGCTGGTGCCCAAGCGGATCGGCCAGATGTTCCCGGAAACGGTCGCGCGCTGGATCGCCAAGCCGATGACCTGGCTGGCGGTGGTCGCCAAGCCCTTCGTCTGGCTGCTGTCGATCTGCACGCAGGCGATGCTCAAGCTGCTGCGCATCGACGAATCCAGTGGTCGCGCCGTCACCGCAGAAGAAATTTCAGCCAGTCTGGAAGAAGGTCGAGACGCGGGCCTGATTGAAGAGCACGAACACCAGATGGTTCGCAACGTGTTCCATTTGGATGACCGCCCTTTGACGTCGATGATGGTCCCGCGCGGCGATATCGAATGGCTGGATGCGGATCAAACCGCGGTGGAGGCGCTGGATTATGTTGCCCGTCATGGAGACAATGGGGCGCATTCGTGGTATCCCGTTTGCCGCGGCAGTCTGGATGAGGTGATTGGCATTATCTCGGTGGCGCGGCTGCTTGAATTGTCCCGCGCTGGGGTCGTGCTGGACAAGCATGTGGCGCCGGCGGCCTTTGTGCCTGAAACCTTGAGCGGCCTGGAAATGCTCGAGCAATTGCGCACCCGCGCCGGCCGCATGATGTTCATTGTGGACGAATATGGTGTGGTGCAGGGCATGATGACGCCGCGCGACCTGCTGGAAGCGATTACGGGCGAGCTCAAACCCGGCGCGCATATGGACGCATGGGCCACCCCTCAGGGCGATGGGGCGTGGATATTGGACGGCATGATGCCGGTGTCCGAGCTCAAATCGCGCCTCGATATAGATGCCCTGCCCCTAGAGGACAAAGGCCGGTACAACACCGTCGCAGGCCTTCTTCTGTCGATCTCTGGGCATTTGCCCTCGGTAGGCGATGAAGTCGAGATCGAAGACTGGGTATTTCAGGTCGTGGAAATGGAAGGCCGGCGCATTGAACGTGTGCTGGCCAGACCCACGGCCAGAAACGATATTCAGTCGATAAATTCCTGATCATTATGTGGTGAGCAGTTCGCTCCGGTGGTATATTCGCCGCGTTTACATGAAATGACTGGAGCGTTCACACCATGGCCACCTACAAAGAACTTCTGAAACAGCAGGAAGCACTGACCCAGCAAATCGAAGAGGCGCGCAAGAAGGAAATTGCCGATGCGGTAGCGCAAGTGCGCACCCTGGTCAGCGATTATGGTTTGACGCAACAGGACGTATTCCCCTCAGGCCGCAAGTCCGGCAAATCGTCCACAGGCATCAAGGTGGCTCCGAAATACCGCGATCCGGCCACCGGCCAGACGTGGACGGGTCGCGGCAAGGCGCCCAAGTGGATCGAGGGGCGAGACCGCAGTCAATTCCTGATCTGACAGAGATTCGCGGCCCCATCAGCCGCCATTGCAATGCGCAGGTGCTCTGGGGCATCTGCGCTTTTTTTTTGACTTCCGGTCGTAACGCGCCCGCTCCTCGGAACATTGTCGAGGCGGTCCACTCCAAGCCCCATGCTTCTGATCTGTCGTTACCTATGGCCGATGCCATGGACTCTGCTGGGTCTGCTGGCCGCGGGTTGCGTGCGCGCGCTGGGTGGATGTTGGCAGTGCCGCGAGGGTGCCATCGAGGCACACGGGGGTCGCGTCGCGGCGCTGTGCGGCCGCCTGCCAGCATCCATGCGCTTCGACGCCATCACAATCGGCCACGTGATCCTCGGAAAGAACGCAGCCACGCTCGCAGCCGTGCGGGCCCATGAGCAGGTGCATCTGCGGCAATACGAACGCTGGGGGCCCTTTTTCGTGCCCGCCTATCTCGCCGCCAGCGCCTGGCTGTGGCTGCGCGGTCGGCGCCCTTACCGCGACAACCCCTTTGAGAAGCAAGCCTGTGCCTGCGTCTTGATGGCCGTGCAACCTGCCATCTGCGAGGCCAATACGAAGGTGGAATAATCCACCTTTATTACATTGAAGGAACGGTCATGGATTCAACCACGCAGCAACGCATTGATGATCTGGTCAAGAACAACGCCGTTGTGCTGTTCATGAAAGGCAATGCCAGCTTTCCGATGTGCGGTTTTTCCGGTCGGGCTGTGCAGATCCTCAAGGCCAGCGGCGTCGAGTCCGGTTCGCTGACCACGGTGAACGTGCTCGAGGATGAAGCCATTCGCCAGGGCATCAAGGAATACAGCCAGTGGCCGACGATTCCGCAGCTCTACGTCAAGGGTGAGTTTGTTGGCGGCTCGGACATCATGATGGAGATGTACGAATCGGGCGAACTGCAGCAATTGATCGCCGCCGAAGCCTGATTCCGCACTCTTTGCCATCCAAGCGATGGCATAAAAAAGGACGCCTGCGCGTCCTTTTTTGTTTAGGCGCCAGCGCTGAAGCGCTGGCGGGCAACGCGCTTACTTGCGCACCACCACTTCGACCCGGCGGGACGCCGCGTTGGTCGCTGCCGTACCGCTGGTCTCGGCCGGCTTCTCGAGAACCGTACGGTCTTCCGTCACGCCTTGGGCCACCAGCGCCGCCTGAACGGCCTGGGCGCGGTTCTTCGACAACTCGGCGTTCTTCGCTGCGTCTCCTGTCGGATCGTTGAAGCCGGAAATCACCGCCTTCGCATCCGGATTGGCCTTCAGGTAGTTGACCAGATCGGTCGCCTTGGTGGCGAAGTCGCCATGCACTTCGGTCTTGGCAGAGTCGAAGTACACCTTCAGCGCCGGCAGGCTGTTTTCGCCCATCAGGCTGACCACGGCAGAGCCCGCAGGCTCGTCGGCGGGTGCGGCGGCGCCCGCGTCGGCCGAGGCAGCAGGTGTGGATGCTGCGCCGGCCGAAGCCGACGTATCCGGGGCAGATGCGGGCTCCACCGCGGCCGGCGCCGGCTCGCTGGCCATCGGTGTCGGCTCGGAAGCAGGCGCCACCACCGCGGGTTCGGACGCGCCGGTCACAGGGGCGTCGGCCGTACGGTTCTTGCCGCAGTAGCTCAGGCCGAAAATCGCCGCCAGCGCGACGACGATCCACGGCAGCCATTTCATCATGCCGCCACCATTGCCAGCAGCGGTGCCGGCCGTGACACCGGCAGGCGCCGCCCCCAGCAAGCTCTGGCCGGCTGCCGCCATGCTGACAACCTCGGGCGGGTATGTCGTGGGGATGCTGCCGCCGGGCGTCAGGCGGCCAACGATGGCGGGCAGCAGATAGCCTAGTGAAGAAGTCACGTTGTCGCGGCCAACCCCCAGACGCGAAGTCAGTTCCGACAGCAAACCGCCGCTGGAGCCGAGCACGGTCTCCAGCTGGGTGTTCGTAATGGGTTGCGCGCTCGGGCCACCACCCAGCCAGGACTGGATGATTGGCCCAAGGTTGGCCGACTTGAATTTTTCAAGAAAACCGGCAAGACCGCCCGTGTCCTTGTTGGTCATGTAGGCCAGCAGCATTTGCACCAGCGGAAGCGCTTTATCTCCCAGGCCAAACCGCGCGGCCACCTCCCGGATCAAGACGTCAAACATAAGAATTCCTTTCTTGTGTAGCAGGAAGGTTGTCAGGACAGGCCCCTAGAAAAAGGCCGCGCCGACGAAGGACAACCCTTGTGAAAATTATAGGAAGGCGCATGACGGCCCCATGTCGTCCCAGTCCTACAGGCGTGCAAGCCGACGCCCCTGTGTAAACTGCCTGAAAATACCGCCACTGCGCAACGCAGCGAGGCCCCGCGGCGCAACGCGCCCGCATCACTTACCCGTTCATGGGCTTTTTACAGAACTTGCTGATCATCCTGGCGCTGATTGCGGCCAGCGCCTTCTTCTCGGTGGCTGAGATGTCGCTGGCGGCATCGCGCCGCCTGCGACTGCGCCAGTTTGCCGATGAGGGGGATGAACGTGCCTTGCGAGTGCTGCGCGTGCAGGAGCAACCCGGCTTTTACTTCACCACGGTCCAGATCGGCGTGAATGCGATCGCCATTCTGGGCGGCATCGTGGGCGAAGGCCTGTTCAGCCCGACGTTCGAGGCTTGGCTCCTGCCGTGGATGTCGCCGAGAACGGCGGGGCCACTGGCCTTCGCCGCCTCCGTGACACTGGTGACCTCGCTGTTTGTCGTGTTTGCCGACTTGGTGCCCAAACGGCTGGGTATGGCCGAGCCGGAACGCATCGCGATGTGGGTCGCGGGGCCGATGGACAAGGTCCTGTGGATCTTCAAGCCCATCGTCTGGCTGTACAACAAGTGCACCGACCTCATCCTTGGGCTGTTCGGTCTGCCTACGCAGCGGGACGACCGCATCACCCCCGACGACATCCTGGCGCTGGCGGAAGCCGGCACCCAGGCGGGGGTGATCGACCGCCCCGAACAGTTGGTCATCGAAAACGTGTTTGAACTGGATACGCGCACGGTGACCAGCGCCATGACACCGCGCGACCGCATCGCATGGCTGCGGCAGGACGACCCCGACGAGGTTGTGCGTGCGCGCATCGCGGCAGAGCCCTTCTCGACCTACCCCGTGTGCGACGGAGAATTGGATCGCGTGCTGGGCTACGTGGACGCCAAAGACCTGTTCCAGCGCGTGCTGAACGCACAGCCCATTCACCTGACCGAAGAAGGCCTGCTGCACAAGGTGGTGGTGGTGCCCGACCAGCTCAGCCTGTCGGAGGTGCTGCACCAGTTCCGCCAGCAGCATGAAGACTTCGCCATCATCGTCAACGAATACAGCACAGTGGTGGGCGTGGTGACGCTAAACGACGTGATGAGCACGGTGATGGGCGAGCTCGTCACGCCCGAAGACGAAGAAATGATCGTGCGGCGCGACGACGGCTCTTGGCTGATCGACGGACACACACCCATCACCGACGTGGAACGTGCGCTCGATCTTTACGACCTTCCCAGCTCAGACCAGTACGACACGCTGTCGGGCTTTCTCATGGCCATGCTCCGCCGGGTGCCGCGCCGTACCGACTGCGTGGTCTGGGGCGGCTTTCGCTTCGAGGTGATGGACGTGGACAACTACCGCATCGATCAGGTGCTGGTCACCCGCGGCGGCAGCACGACGGCCGCGCCGGTCGCGCTGGCGCCGCCCTGAAACTCCTTATTTGATAGCTGCCTGCGCCCGCCTGGCGAGGGCTAGCCCTTGAAAATCCATCTTTTTTGAGCGCCGAGCACGGCATTCGGATACGGCGCCCGGCCGCGCGAACCGTTGTAGCGCCCGAGCGCCAGAAACAGGTCGCCGCGCTCCCGATCCAGATAGTGGCGCAGGATCACGCAACCGAAGCGCAGGTTGGTCTGCATGTGGAACAGCTTGCCCGGGTCGCCATCGCCGATCACGCGCGTCCAGAACGGCATGACCTGGGTGTAGCCGCGCGCCCCCACGCTGGACACGGCGTACTTGCGGAACGCGCTTTCGACCTGGATCAGACCCATCACCAACGAAGTATCGAGCCCTGCGCGGCGGGTCTCGTACCACACGGTCTGCAGGAACTCGATGCGCGTATCGAAATCCTTCTTGCGGCTGTAAAGCCGGTCGCTCATTTCCGCCAGCCAGCGCAGGTAGGACAGGCGCGCCTCGGTGGTGGCGAAGCTCGGCACAGGCGGGGCGCTGTTGGCGATGGCCGAACTGAGCGCGGTGCGGACCGAGTCGATCATCGGCTCCTCCAGTTGCCCGCCCGCACGAGCAACGTGCGGCACCAGACTCAAGCTGGCCGCGCCGACCGACGCAGTCAGACAGGCGCGCCGCGACAGCCCGGCTGCCACTGGCCCGCGCCCAGGCAGCACCCTCATGCCGCCAGCCAGCCCTTCACAAAGGCCGCGATCTCTGCTGCCGGCACCTTGGTGGCGGCCGTGTCGCGGCGGCGCTGGTACTCGACCACACCGTCCGTCAGGCTCTTGTCGCCGATGGTCACGCGGTGCGGCACGCCGATCAGTTCCCAGTCGGCGAACATGGCGCCCGGGCGCTCGCCGCGGTCGTCCAGGATCACGTCGACCCCGGCCGCCATCAGCTCGGCGTACAGCGCCTCGGCCGCGGCCTTCACAGCCTCGCTGCGGTCCATGCCGACGGGGCAGATCACCACGGTGAAGGGCGCCAGCGCGTCGGGCCAGATGATGCCGCGCGCGTCGTGGTTCTGTTCGATGGCGGCGGCCGGCAGGCGCGTGATGCCGATGCCGTAGCAACCCATTTCAAAATGGCGCGGCTTGCCGTCTTCCGCCAGGAACGTGGCGTCCATGGCGGTGCTGTACTTGGTGCCCAGGTAGAAGATGTGGCCGATCTCGATGCCGCGCTCGATCGCCAGCGTACCCTTGCCGTCGGGCGCAGCGTCGCCGGGCACCACATTGCGGATGTCGGCCACGGCATCGGGCTCGGGCAGGTCGCGGCCCCAGTTCACGCCGGTGAGGTGAAAGTCTTCTTCGTTCGCGCCGCAAACCCAGTCGGCCATCAGCGCGACCTCGCGGTCGGCCACCAGCTTCACCGGCTGTTTCAGCCCGATCGGGCCCAGGTAGCCGGGCTTGGTGCCGAAGTGCTCAAGAATTTCAGGCACGGTCGCAAAGCGAAAGCCTTGGTCCAGCCCCGGCACCTTGCTGACCTTGATCTCGTTCATGTCGTGGTCGCCGCGCAGGAGCAGCAGCCAGACCTGGCTTTTGACGACCTTGCCGTCTTCGTCGGTCTGGTCGGTGGCCAGCACCAGGGATTTCACGGTCTGCTTCAACGGCAGCTGCAGCAGCTCGGCCACGTCGGCGCAGGTCGACTTGCCGGGCGTCAGCGTCTTGGTCATGGCTTGCGTGGCCGCGCCGCGCGGGCCCGTGGGCTTGAGCGCCTCGGCCTTTTCCATGTTGGCGGCGTAATCGCTGCCGGTGCTGTAGACGATGGCGTCTTCACCGGTGGAGGCGATCACCTGGAATTCTTCGCTCAAATCGCCGCCGATGGCGCCTGAATCCGCCGCCACAGCGCGGTAGGTCAGGCCGAAGCGGTCAAAGATCGCGCGGTAGGCTTTGGCCATGACCTGGTAGCTAACTTTCGCGCTGGCCTCGTCGCGGTCGAAGCTGTAGGCATCCTTCATGATGAATTCGCGCCCGCGCATCAGGCCGAAGCGCGGACGGCGCTCGTCCCGGAATTTGGTCTGGATCTGGTAGAGGTTCTTGGGCAGCTGCTTGTAGCTGCGCAGGTCCTGGCGCGCGATGTCGGTCACCGCCTCTTCGCTGGTCGGCTGAATGACGAAATCGCGCTCATGCCGGTCCTGAACACGCAGCAATTCGGGGCCCATGGTCTGAAAGCGCCCGCTCTCGCTCCACAGCTCGCCCGGCTGGACCACCGGCATCACGCATTCGACGGCGCCGGCGCGGTTCATCTCCTCGCGCACGATGGCCTCGACCTTGCGGATCACGCGCAGGCCCATTGGCATGTAGGTGTACACGCCTGCGCCCAGCTTCTTGATCATCCCGGCCCGCGTCATGAGCTGGTGGCTGACCACCTCCGCATCTGCAGGCGCTTCCTTGAGGGTGCTGATATAGAACTGGCTGGCTTTCATCGGGATCGGGCGTAAGTCCACGCCTTGGATGGGGTTTGTGCCCACTTGCCGGTGTCAATGCACCGTGCATAATGGTCATAACTTATTGAATTTGGGGTTCGATTATGCTTGACCGGGAAGGCTTTCGCCCGAACGTCGGCATCATCCTGCTCAACCAGAAGAATCAGGTTTTTTGGGGTAAGCGTATCCGCACCCATTCCTGGCAGTTCCCGCAGGGCGGCATTGATCGGGGCGAGTCGCCCGAGCAGGCCATGTACCGTGAACTGCACGAGGAAGTCGGGCTCCATGCGGAGCATGTACGCATCGTCGCCCGAACCCGTGACTGGTTGCGCTACGAGGTGCCAGACCGGTTTATCCGCCGCGACGCGCGCGGTCATTACAAGGGCCAGAAGCAAATCTGGTATTTGCTGCAACTGGTCGCCAACGACTGGAATTTGAACCTTCGCGCCACCAACCACCCGGAATTTGACGCTTGGCGCTGGAACGACTATTGGGTTCCACTTGACGTGGTGGTGGAGTTCAAGCGAGGTGTGTACGAAATGGCGCTGACCGAACTGGCGCGCTTCCTGCCGCGCGCTGAACACCGCAACCGCTACCTGCGTGGCGGTGTGCGGCCGCGCGAGCATGGCGGCTTACAACCAATCCAGACCTCCGATCGGCGCGAGCGGCATTCGCCTGACTGCCCGTCCGTCGAATCGGCGCAGCCTGTGGATACGACGCGTACCGCTCGCTCAAATGCGGGCGGACCGCCGGGACTGGAAATCGATTCGTGATCACCGCTACCCGAACCCAACGCGCGTACCGACGCATGCGATGCCTGCTGGCAGCCACACTGCTCGCCGCGAGCATCCCTGCCGGCGCGCAGTACGCGAATGCCGACCTCGCCGACTGGAAGGAAGGCACGGTGCCACCCCCGCCAGCCTACAGCCTTTCAGGCCTGGTCGACATCGAGATGCCACGGGGCTCCTCGGTACGGATGGGCGTTGACCCGAACACGATTGCGCTGAACCACGACACAGGCATCGTGCGCTACGTCGCGGTTGCTCGCGGGCCATCAGCCGTCAACGCAACGTACGAGGGCATCCGGTGCGCCACGGGCGAGTTCCGCATCTACGCACGTCAGGTGCAGGGTGGCGAGTGGACGATGAACAGCGAGACCGACTGGAAGGCCATGCAGGGCCAGAACAACATCATGGTCAAGCACCCGTTGCAGTTGGCGCGCGGCGGCATGTGCATGGGGTCAACGTTGCGCCAAGACGCCAAGGACATCGTGCGAGAGCTGAAGTCTGGCAACCAATCGCTCTACTATTGATAGCTGCCTGCGCAGATGGGGCCAGGGCCAAAGGCCCATTTCATATGCATCAGCGCGTCAGCACCAGATTGTCCCGGTGCACCATCTCGGGTTCGGCGCTGTAGCCCAGCAACTGCGCAATTTCGTTGGACGGCTTGCGGCACAGCAGGCGTGCCTCGGCGCTCGAATAGTTGGCCAGGCCTCGGCCGATCTCTGAGCCCGTGATGTCGCGCACGGCGATCACGTCGCCGCGCGAGAACACGCCCTGCACCTGCGTCATGCCGATCGGCAGCAGGCTCTTGCCCGCGCCGCGCAGCTTGCTGGCCGCGCCCTCATCGACCACCACGGCGCCCCGCAGTTGCAGGTGGTCCATCATCCATTGCTTGCGCGCCTGCGTCTTTTGCGTGGGCGCCACCAGCAGGGTGCCGATGCGCTCGCCGCGCGCCAGGCGCAGCAGCGCGTCGGGCTCGCGCCCCCATGCGATGACGGTGGACGCGCCCGAGCCCGCCGCGCGCTTGGCCGCAACGATCTTGGTCAGCATGCCGCCCTTGCCGATGCTGCTGCCCGCGCCGCCGGCCATGCGCTCCAGCGCCAGGTCGCCCGCGCGCGCTTCGCCGACCAACTCGGCCGCCGGGTCCTTGCGCGGATCGGCGGTGTACAGGCCGCGCTGGTCGGTCAGGATGACGAGCAGGTCCGCCTCCACCAGGTTGGCGACCAGCGCACCCAGCGTGTCGTTATCGCCGACCTTGATTTCATCGGTGACGACCGTGTCGTTCTCGTTGATGACCGGCAGCACTTGATACTGCAGCAGCGTCAGCAGGGTCGAGCGCGCGTTCAGGTAGCGCTCGCGGTCGGCCAAGTCGGCGTGCGTCAGCAGCACCTGGGCGCTGCGCAGGCCCTGCTCGCGCAGCTTGGTTTCGTACATCTGTGCCAGGCCCATCTGGCCGACGGCCGCCGCAGCCTGCAACTCGTTGACCTCGTGCGGGCGCTTGGCCCAACCCAGGCGTTTCATGCCTTCGGCAATGGCGCCGCTGGACACCATGATGACTTCGCGGCGCTCGCCCAAGCCCGTCGCCGCATCACCGCGCGAGAGCACGGCCAGTTGCCGGCACCACTCACCGATCGCCGCTTCGTCCAGGCCGCGGCCTTCGTTGGTGACCAGGCTGGAGCCGACCTTGACGACGATGCGGCGTGCGGAAGCCAACGGGTCGGCCAGATGATGGTGGGTCATTTTTTGGATCAAATCGAGTCGGAGCCCTTGCTGAATCTGCGCAGGCAGCTACGCAATCAATAGCACTCAAGGCCAATCAGGCATCGAAACGCGGGTCGCGCTCAGGCTCGGCCAGCTCGGCCTGCCGCTCTTTGTGCAGGTACGTGTAGATGGCGCGCACCAGCGGCTCGCAGCCTTCGCGCGTCAGGGCCGAGATGCCGTACACCGGCCCGCGCCAGCGCAGGCGTTTGACGAAGTCCTTCACCGTGGCTTCGCGCTCGGCCTCCGGCACCATATCCAGCTTGTTCAACACCAGCCAGCGCGGCTTTTCGTACAGCGTCTCGTCGTACTTCTTGAGCTCTTGCACGATGGCCTTGGCTTGCGCGACCGGGTCCACGCCATCGTCAAACGGCGCAATGTCGACAAAGTGCAGCAGCAGGCGCGTGCGCTGCAGGTGGCGCAGGAACTGGTGGCCTAGGCCTGCGCCTTCGCTGGCACCTTCGATCAGGCCAGGAATGTCGGCCACGACAAAGCTTTGCTCCGGCCCGACGCGCACCACACCCAGGTTGGGATGCAGCGTGGTGAAGGGGTAGTCGGCGATCTTGGGCCGCGCGTTGGACACGGCGGCGATGAAAGTCGACTTGCCCGCGTTGGGCATGCCCAGCAGGCCGACGTCGGCCAACACCTTCAGTTCGAGCTTGAGCTTCTTGCGCTCACCCGGCCAACCGGGGGTCTTTTGGCGCGGCGCGCGGTTGATGGAACTCTTGAAGCGTAGGTTGCCAAAGCCGCCATCGCCGCCCTTGGCGATCATGATTTTCTCGCCCGGCGTGAGCAGCTCGTACAGCACTTCACCCGTGTCGGCATCGCTGATGATCGTGCCCACGGGCATCTTCAGCGTGATGTCGTCTCCGGCCACACCAAACATGTCGGAGCCCATGCCGTGCTGACCGCGCTTGGCCTCGTGGCGGCGCGAATAGCGGTAGTCGACCAAGGTGTTCAGGTTGGGGTCGACCACGGCGAACACGTGGCCGCCACGGCCGCCGTCGCCGCCGTCCGGGCCGCCGAATTCCTTGTACTTCTCGTGCCGGAACGACGCACAGCCGTTGCCGCCATCGCCGGCGGAGATGTCGATGAAGGCTTCGTCAACGAATTTCATGGGGTCTCATTCCAACACGGGGCGCCAAAAACAGCAAAGCCCCGCCAAGGCGGGGCCGCAAGCATCGGGGGTTAGTCCGCCGCGTCAGGCGACGGGCGTCACCACCACGGTGTGCTTGTTCTGCGCGCCTTTGACGGCGAACGACACTTGGCCGTCGACCAAAGCAAACAGGGTGTGGTCCTTGCCCACTCCGACGTTGGTGCCGGGGTGGAACTTGGTGCCGCGCTGGCGCACGATGATCGAGCCGGCGCTGATGGTCTGGCCGCCGAACACTTTGACGCCCAGCATCTTGGGCTTGGAATCGCGGCCGTTCCGTGTGGAACCGCCGCCTTTTTTCTGTGCCATGGTGTGTTACTCCTTACTTGCCGCCGTTGATGGCGCCAATTTCGAGCTCGGTATAGCCTTGGCGATGGCCTTGGCGCTTCTGGTAGTGCTTGCGGCGACGCATCTTGAAGATGCGCACCTTGTCGTGCTTGCCGTGAGCAACCACCTTGGCCACCACGGAGGCGCCGGAGACCGCGGGAGCACCAATCTGCAGATCGCCCTCACCGCCAACGGCGAGCACTTCATCGAAGGTGATTTCCTGGCCTACGTCCGCAGCAATCTGTTCTACTTTGATCTTCTCGCCAGAGGCAACACGATACTGCTTGCCACCGGTTTTTATGACCGCGTACATATAAAAAACCTCTTGAAAAGGATACCGCGAACGGATTTCCGCGGAACTGCGCATTATAGCCAGGCGCTCGCGAGCGCGCAAGGCATCCGCACGCGTACGGAGCAAGCGCTGCGTCGCTCCTATAATTTCTGGTTTGGTCGGCGCCCTTTCAAGCCGACGTTCGCTCGCCTCTTGTTGGCCTCGCCCGCGCGGGGCGTCGTTACCCTTGGATTCCCCTTCTAAACCCAGCAGCCAGTTCGCGGCACTTGCAGCCCAGGAACTGCGCGAAGTCGACGCGACCATCGCTCAACGGCTCACGTCGGATGTGCCTCTCGTCGGCGAAGTGGCGCGTTACATCATCGCCGCGGGTGGCAAGCGGCTTCGCCCGGTCTTGCTGCTTTTAATGTCTGGAGCGCTGGGATGCAAGCATCCGCAGCGCTTCAACTTGGCAGCGGTCGTGGAGTTCATCCACACCGCCACACTGCTGCACGACGATGTCGTGGACGAATCGACGCTGCGGCGGGGGCGCGCCACCGCCAACGAGGTGTTCGGCAATCCGGCCAGCGTGCTCGTTGGAGACTTCCTCTATTCGCGTGCCTTCCAGATGATGGTGGAAGCAGGAAGCATGCGAATCATGCAGATCCTCGCCGATGCCACCAACGTGATCGCGGAAGGCGAAGTGCTGCAGCTGATGAACATGCACGACGCATCGCTGGACGAGGCCGGCTATCTGCGCGTGATCCGCTCCAAAACTGCCAAATTGTTTGAGGCAAGCTGCCGTTTGGCGGCTGTACTGGCCGACGCCAAGCCGGCCGTCGAAGCCGCATGCGCCGAATATGGCCTGTCCCTCGGGACCGCCTTCCAGGTGATCGACGACGTTCTTGACTATGAGGGCGATGCGATCGAAATGGGGAAGAACCTGGGCGACGACCTGCGAGAAGGCAAGGCCACGCTGCCGTTGATCCTGGCAATGCAACTCGCTCCCGCTCCTGACGCCTCCACCGTGCGGGAAGCCATAGAATCGGGCAACACGCAGGACCTGGACAAGATCGTCGCGATCGTTCGCGGCTGTGGCGCACTCGAACGCACCAAGAATGCCGCTGCAGCGCAGGCGCAACAGGCCATCGACGCAATTTGCAGCTTCGATGCCAATCCTTACACCAACAGTTTGCTAGAATTAGCGGCTCAGCTTTTGCAGCGGCGCTCTTAGCCGCAGGTTGCAGCACAAGCTTCGGGGTGTAGCTTAGCCTGGTAGAGCGCTACGTTCGGGACGTAGAGGCCGGAGGTTCGAATCCTCTCACCCCGACCAGGAATCAAGAGTCAAATCAAGCATTTAGCTGGTTTGACTCTTTTTCTTTGTGCATAGCAATTCAGAGTAAATCACCCTATTCGATGGCCCAACAATGGCCCAGAACCTTGGGTGCTCTTGCTGCTTGTAGCAACCCGGCTCTATACTGCCATTCACGACAAACCAGTGTGGCAGGTTGGCGGAGTGGATAGGCGTCCTCCGCCCTCGCTCAGGAAGCGCCTGCACGTTCCTCGGGGGATTCAGCGATAACCCGACACGCCAATCATTGCGCCCGAAATTCCTGGGCCATCTTCCCGGTGGACTGTCGCAGCGCGAAAAGGCGCGACGAGATGCTGAAGTTAGGTTGAGCTTCCTCCAACCGTGCTCTTCGATCTCGGCAGGGCTTTGGTCTCGAAAACTATCAATCGCGCCACGAGCCGCCTGTCGGCTCACGACGAGTTTTCGAGCCATGCAACTTCCCCTGCTGCCAGAAGCGCAAGCTGGCACTCCCATCGTCCGCGCGACCCTTGACTCCCCATCCGCCCCCGTGCGGGTGCTCTTCACCGAGGACTTGTCCCGGATGCTGGGCAAGAGCGTCACCACGATCCGCACCTTCGCCACCAGTTCCAAGTACAGCCACCTGATCCCCCGCCCGTTCAAGATGCCAGGCAGCCGCAGGCTGTGCTGGTACGAACGCGATGTGCTCGCCTGGATCGAGTCCACCAAGCCTGCGGAACCACCACCCCCACGGCGACCACGCGGGCGCCCCACCAAAGCAGAGCAGATAGCCCGCCAACGCTGGGCCGCGACGACTTTCACCCAGCCAAACACTTGAGCAGTGGGGGCCGCAATCACCAGCGCGTCCAACCCGCGCTCGGCTTCCCCGTTTGACGATGCACTGAATTGGCTCTATCGGAAGAACGCTGAAGTGACGGCTCACGCCGCGGCAGCGACAGCTCACCTGCCCGGCAGCCCTCTTTCCGTCAGCATCGAACAAACAGCCACGAGAACTATCCCGAAGATCCAACCCAAAGATAAGGTTGGTACTGGCCGTGCGCTCACACGCGCCGAATCCGCGCTGATTCTGGCAGGAGGAAAAATTGCGGCGACAATGCCCGAAGGGCAGGACATGGCGTTCACTCATGCCGTGCTTTGCCAAGTCGGGCTGCCACGCGCCAAGGTCGAGGGTCGGGAGTTCATGCGCCAGTCCGGGGCCGCATGGGTAAACGTGCAAGCGGGCCTTCTGGATGAAGGCAAAGGGCCTGTGGTGCAGCCTGTGCCCTACGGCCCGATGCCCCGCCTAGCGCTGGCGTGGATTTCCACCTATGCGTTACGCACCGGAGAACAGGAAATCCGCATCGGAGACAGCGCCGCCGAGTTCCTGCGGCTCATGGGCATGGGTGACGACGGCAAACGCTATGCAACTTTGCGCAAGCAGATGCACGCCCTTGCCGCCTGTCGCTTGCAGCTTGGCTTCAAAGGCCGCACCTACAACGGGCAGCCAGTAGAGCAGTTCGACGCATGGCAGAGCAACAAGGACACGACGCAGCGTTCGCTTTGGCCGGGAGTGATGCGGCTTTCTGAAAGCTACTTCGGTTCATTGATCGAAAGCGCAGTGCCGCTCGACAACCGCGCATTGATGGCCCTCAAAGGCTCCGCGCTGGCACTCGACGTATATGCATGGCTGGCCCATCGTCTGCATCGTATCGAGGGCAAGGGCATCATCTTGCACTGGCATTCACTGCGAGAGCAGTTCGCACAAGAGTACACAGGCAAGGATGCCGGCAAGGATTTCAAAAAGAAATTTCTTCCCGCGCTGCGAAAAGTGCTCGCAGCTTATCCACAGGCCAAGGTACAGCAAGTCAGGGGCGGGGTACTGCTAAATGGCTCCCCTCCGCCGATTCCTCTCAAAGGCGGGCCGACGAAGTAGCCTGACAAATACCAAGGCCCTGACGGGCCTTTTTTGCGAGCCTGCAGCGCATTTTTCGCCCATCCCTTGCCCAGCCACGAAAACCGCTCTGCGGTCGCATTTCGGGCCTTGCAGGCGCCTTCTCACCTTTCTTCTCAATTGCCGAGCCTTTGCGGGGGTGCCTGAGTAGCCGTTCAGGCCGCGCAAGGGGGCCGCAGGCCACAGGGGGCCGGGGGGTGGCACGCCCCACGCCGAGGAGCCGCCCTAGGCGGCGGGCTGGAAGCCTTTGGGAGTACGACTCGCCCCCTGCGGGGGCGCGACTGAAGGCCTGGCAGCACCGGTCAAGAGCGAAGTTTTCCCCAAAGATGGCGCCTCAATTACAGGTAAAACATTACAGGGAGAAATTACAGGATTTAGGGGGGGTCTGATTTCCCGAACGAAGGGGGGGCCGATTTCCCGACAAAACGGGGGGTGGGGGGGGGCTGATTGCACGTGGATAACTTTTTTATCCACAGGCCGGGGCACCTGTAGATTTCCAGATGCCCCGGCCCGACACCGGCCAGCTCACTCCCCCCCCTCCAAGCCGCAACCCCCGCTCCAGCATCTGCACCACAGCCAGGTTGATCACCGCTGCCCGGCTCTGCCCCAGCTGCCCAGCGAGCTCATCAACCCGCTCCAGTAAGGGCTCGGTGATGGTGAGTGTGATTTGCACTTTGCGCCCCTTGCGCACCCTGCGTAGTGCCGGGGGTGTATCTACGCCAGCATCCGGCGCACCGGCAATGAAAACGTCAGCCGCTTCGGAGGCGGCAGCACCCGTAGTTTTGGTTGGTTTTCTTGTAATGGCCATACAGCAATCAAAGATTGAAATGCAATGTTTTTAATATTAAAACAATGCGCCCAGCAGTGAATTCAGCTCTGCGATCGCCTTGTCGTCTCTGGGCTTGGCCTCCAGCACGCACAGGCCAGCGCCTGCTGCGTTGGCAAAGGCCTTGCGGCGGCGCAGTGGGGTCAGCAGGTACTCAAACTGCGGCACTTCGGCCACGGCAGCCGCCGCTTCGGCGTTGTCGCTGGAATGCTCGCCAGGGTCGGCGCAGTTGAGTACGGCAAAGGCACGCAGGCCGTCGCGCACGCTGCGCGCCTCATCAACCAGGGCTGCGATGTCACCCAGCGCCCATACGTCATAGCTGCGTGGCTGAAACGGCACCAGCAGCACGTCTGACAAGACCAGCGCCGCACGCAATGCGGTTGAGTCCCGTCCGCCAGCGTCAATCACCACGTCATCAAATTTGGCGGCCTGCTGCTGCACCTGGGCACGCAAGGTGGGGCCATCCGGGTAGGTAGCGCAGGCTATGCCTGGCGTGTGTCCCGCTGCCGCGCGAATGCTGATGGCTGTTTGGGCGGTGCCCTGGCGGTCGCCGTCAATCAGCCACACGTCACGTTCCGCAAGAGCACGGGCGATGGCCAGGTTCACAGCCAGTGTCGTCTTGCCTACCCCGCCTTTGGTGTTCCCAATGGTGATGATCATGTGTATTTCAACTGGTTTTAATATTAAATTGAGTTGTAATTGTATTGTTTAAAGTGAATTCAATCCATAGTCGATTGTATGTGCGAAGGCTCGTGGCCGCGCTGTTCACAGCAGGTTTCGCGCTCTACGACTTGTACCCAAGGCGAAGGCAGTGGGCTCGGTATCGGCTCCACGCGCCGCCTGATTGCTGAGACGGGCATGGCTCTACCTGAATTCCATTTCACGTTACCTGTGCCACACTGATAAGATTCAGTTTTCACTACTTCCGCCAGGACAACCGGGATGAAACGTTGCGTTGTCGGTATTCGCCGACCCGAAACACCCAAGCCTGTCGCCACTGGTCGCGACGAACCAACGGTGTGGTTTCCGTCCATGCCCACGCTGGCGGCGGTGCTGTCCGAGGACAACCGGGCACTACTGCGACTCATCCACGACCAGCGCCCACCATCTCTGACGGCGTTGGCCGAACTCACTGGGCGGCAGGTACCCAACCTATCGCGCACGCTCAGGATGATGGAGAGCTACGGTTTGGTGACACTGAAGAAAAGCGCACGCGAAATTGCGCCGGTGGCGCTCGCCACCAGTTTCAAAATCTTGATTGATTGACTGAGGGAGAGATGACGATGCGAGACGGAGTGATGACCGAAGCTGACACCTGCCGCGAGTTCGTCACGCCCAAGCTGGTCGAGGCAGGTTGGGGCACTGCTCCCTGCACCATCGGTGAGCAGCGCAGCTTCACCAACGGCCGCATCATCGTCGCGGGCGGCAAGGTGCGGCGCGGCCAGCAAAAACGTGCCGACTACCTGCTGTACTACCGTCGCGACTACCCGCTGGCCGTGGTGGAAGCCAAAGAGATCGGGGTGCCCGCTGAAACCGGCGTGCAACAAGCCCGCGAGTACGCTGAAATCCTTGGCCTCCAATTCGCCTACGCCACCAACGGCCACCGCATCATCGAAATCGACTACACCACCGGCACCGAGCGGGAGGTAGATCGTTACGCCACACCGGATGAGCTGTTCGCCCGCCTGACCAGTGCCGCACGCCTGCCGCCGGAGGGAGCAAAGCACCTGCTGGAGCCCTTCAATCTGACTTCTGGAAAGGTGCCGCGTTACTACCAGCAAATTGCCATCCAGCGTGTGATCGAGGCGATCCTGCTGGGCCAGAAACGCATCCTCGCCACGCTGGCCACCGGCACGGGCAAGACCAATGTGGCCTTCCAGGTTTGCTGGAAGCTGTGGAACAGCAAATGGAACCGCACAGGTGAATACCGCCGCCCCAAAATCCTGTTCCTCGCTGATCGCAACATCCTAGTCGATGACCCCATGGCCAAGATGTTCGCGCCCTTCGGCGATGCCCGGCACAAGATCAGTGGCGGCGACACCAGCCAAAGCCGGGATATGTACTTCGGCATCTATCAGGCGCTTGCCACTGCCAACGCCGACGTGTTCCGCCAATACCGCCCGGATTTCTTCGATCTCATCATCATCGACGAATGCCATCGCGGCTCCAGCCGCGATGAAAGTGCGTGGCGCGCGGTGCTCGACTATTTCTCGCCCGCCGTGCAGTTCGGCATGACGGCCACCCCGCTGCGCGAAGAATCGCGCGACAGCTACGAATATTTCGGCAACCCCGTCTATACCTACAGCCTGCGTCAGGGCATAGAGGACGGCTTTCTTGCACCCTACCGCGTGCACCGCGTCATCACCACCGTGGATGCCGCAGGCTGGCGGCCCAGCAAGGACGAGCTCGACCGCTTTGGCCGCGAGGTGCCCGACGACGAATACCAGACCAAGGACTTCGAGCGCGTCGTCGCACTGCGCGCCCGCACGCGAGCTATGGCCCGCCACCTGACCGACCTGCTCAAAGGCACCGACCGCTTCGCCAAAACGCTGGTGTTCTGCGTCGATCAAGAGCACGCCGCCGAGATGCGGCAGGAGCTCATCAACCTCAACAGCGACTTGGTGCAGCAGTATCCCAATTACGTCTGCCGCGTCACCGCCGATGAGGGCGACATCGGCCTCGCGCACCTGGCCGATTTTCAGGACGTGGACAAGACCACGCCCGTCATCCTCACCACCTCGCAGTTGCTGACCACCGGCGTCGATGCCGAGATGGTCAAAAACGTAGTGCTGGCCCGTGTGGTGGGTTCTCGTTCAGAGTTCAAGCAGATCATCGGGCGCGGTACTCGGCTCAAGGTGGACTACGGCAAGGAATACTTCAACATCATCGACTTCACCGGCACCGCCACGCAGCACTTCGCCGACCCGGATTTCGATGGCGATCCGGCGCGCATCGAGGTAGTGACGGTTGATGAAGCGGGCGAGCAGATTGGCGCAACCGCCACCGAGCCGCAAGCGCAGACAGACGTACAGGAAGAAACGAAATACCCGGAGCAAGAGGAACAGATCGGCCCCGGCGTCGGCCACCTGATCGGCGAGCCGCCGCCAGAACCGCGCAAGTTCTACATCGATGGCGGCGAAGTCGAAGTCATCGGCCACCTGGTCTATGACCTTGACACCGACGGCAAGAAGCTCCAGGTCGTCAAATACACCGACTATTCCGGCCGGGCGCTGCGCACCTTGTACCCCACGCGCGAGGCGCTGCAATCCAAATGGGCCGACCCGGACACGCGCGCTGAGGTGCTGCGCGAGCTGACCGAGCGCGGCATCAGCTTTGAGGAACTGGCCTCCAGCAGCGACCAGCCCGACGCCGATCCCTTCGACCTGCTGTGCCACCTGGCGTGGAACGCGCCGCTGCGCACACGCCGCCAACGTGCCGAAGCCGCCAAGCGCCAAACCCAAGACCTGTTCGCGCAGTACAGCGACACCGCACGCGAAATCCTCACGCTGCTGCTCGACCGCTACATCGAGCGCGGCATCATCCAATTCAACGCGCTGTCCGAGCTGATGAAGGTGCAGCCCTTCGACCGCTACGGCTCGCCCTTCGAGATCGCCACCCGCCACTTCGGCGGCGTGCCCGCGATGCGCGAGGCTGTCACCCGGCTACAAACGGCGCTGTATCAATAACGACACCCATAAGAAGCCCCCACCCGATGGCCACCGCCAAAAGAAAAACTCCGCTCACCACCCGCGACAACCTCTCCGCACTGATCGGCAGTGCACGCAAGATTCTGCGCAAGGACAAGGGCCTCAACGGCGACGTGGATCGCCTGCCTCTCCTCACCTGGGTGATGTTCCTCAAGTTCCTCGACGACCTTGAGTTCAAGCACGCGCAGGAAGCCGAGCTCGACGGCAAGCGCTACCAACCCATCATCGAAGCGCCCTACCGCTGGCGCGACTGGGCCGCGCGCGAAGACGGCATCACCGGCGACGAACTGCTGGCCTTCATCGGGCAGGAGCACACGCACCGCGCCGACGGCAGCTTTGGGCAAGGCCTGTTCGCCTACCTGCGCGCGTTGGCGGGCGAAGGCGAAAAAGGCAGCCAGCGCGAAGTCATCGCCAACGTGTTCAAGGGCGTGCAAAACCGCATGGTCAGCGGCTACCTGCTGCGCGACATCGTCAACAAGATCAACGGCATTCACTTCAACGCCAGCGAAGAAATCCACACCCTCTCGCACCTGTACGAATCCATGCTGCGCGAAATGCGCGACGCGGCGGGCGACAGCGGTGAGTTCTACACCCCGCGTCCCGTCGTGCGCTTCATGGTGCAGGTGATCGACCCGCAGTTGGGCGACACCGTGCTCGACCCCGCCTGCGGCACCGGCGGCTTTCTGGTGGAAGCCTTCGACCACCTCCACGCCCAGGTCAAGACCACCGAGCAGCGCCGCACGCTGCAGCAGGGCACGCTCAGCGGTCAGGAAGCCAAGCCGCTGCCCTACATGCTGGCCCAGATGAACCTGCTGCTGCACGGGCTGGAAGCTCCGCAGATCGCCTACGGCAACACGCTGGAGCGGCGCATCAACGAGATCGGCCACGCCGAGCGCGTGGACGTGATCCTGACCAACCCTCCCTTCGGCGGCGAGGAAGAGGCAGGCATCAAGGCCAACTTCCCGCCGACCATGCAGACGGCGGAAACCGCGCTGCTGTTCCTGCAATACATCATGCGCAAGCTGCGCGTGGCCGGTGCTCCGACTTTTCACGGTTCAGCGAGCAAGAAAGCCGCCAAGCGTGGTGGCCGTGCAGCCGTCGTCGTGCCCAACGGAACCCTGTTCGGCGATGGCGTGGCCGCCGTCATCAAGGCCGAGTTGCTCAAGGAATTCAACCTGCACACCATCGTGCGCCTGCCGCAAGGCGTGTTCGCGCCCTACACCGACATCCCGGCCAACCTGCTGTTCTTCGAGCGCGGCGGGCCAACGCAAAACATCTGGTACTACGAGCTGCCCCTGCCCGAAGGCCGCAAGAAATACAGCAAGACCGCACCCTTGCAGTTCGACGAATTCGCGCCCGTACTGGCGTGGTGGACTCAGCGCGAGGAAGGCCCGCAGGCCTGGCAGGTCAACGCTGCCGATATTGCGGCCAGCAACTACAACCTCGACCGCAAGAACCCCAACGCCAAGGCCGGGCTGGAATACGCCGACCCGAAAGACCTGATCGCCTCGATGCGCGGGCACGAAACCGAGGTGATGCGTCTCTTGGGCGAGATCGAAGCCTTGGTGGCCGAGGTACAGGCATGACCGATCGCAGCACGCCAGCCATTCTGGATCAGGAAGACTACGCTGCCGTTCATGGCGATATCGTCGCGCTGTTGGAGGCCGCCCGCCGCGCCGCTGCACGTAGCGTTAACGCAGTGATGACGGCCAGCTACTGGGCGGTTGGCCAGCGCATCGTGACATTCGAGCAAGGTGGGCAGGAACGAGCCGCCTACGGCGAAGCATTGATCGAACGCCTCTCGGCTGACCTGTCGGCCCTGTTTGGTCGTGGCTTCAGTAAGCAGAATCTTTGGCAGATGCGTGCCTTCCACTTGGCATGGCCCGCACGCCAAATTGCGCAGACGCTGTCTGCCAAATCGCCCGTTGCTCCCATTCTCCAGACACTGTCTGGAGAATCTTCACAGGCGGGAACTCTCCAGACGGTGTCTGGGCAATCCCCGGATCTATCTGCACTGGCCCAAGTCTTCCCGCTGCCTTGGTCAGCCTATGTGCGCCTGCTCTCGGTCAAAAACCCGCAGGCCCGTGCCTTCTACGAAACCGAAACGCTGCGCTGCGGCTGGTCTGTGCGCCAGCTCGACCGGCAGGTGAACAGTCAGTTCTACGAGCGTATCGCCCTGTCGCGCAACAAGGCCGCCATGCTGGGAAAGGCCGAGGTGGCCGAGCCCGGCGACGCCCTCACGCCCGAGCAGGCCATCAAAGACCCCTTCGTGCTGGAGTTCCTGGGTCTCAAGGATGAGTATTCTGAATCCAACCTGGAAGACGCACTCATCCAACACCTGGCCGATTTTCTGCTGGAGCTGGGTGACGACTTCGCCTTCGTGGGCCGTCAGCGCCGCTTGCGGTTGGACGACAGCTGGTTTCGTATCGACCTCCTGTTCTTTCACCGCAGCTTGAAGTGTCTGCTGGTCATCGACCTCAAAGTCGGCCAATTCAGTTACGCCGACGCGGGGCAGATGCACATGTACCTCAACTATGCCCGCCAGCACTGGATGAAGCCGGGCGAGAACCCGCCCATCGGGCTAATCCTGTGCGCAGGCAAGGGCAGCAACGAAGCGCATTACGCACTGGAAGGCTTGTCCAACAAGGTGCTGACGGCTGAATACCGGACGGCGCTGCCGGATGAAAAACTGCTGGCCGAGGAATTGGAGAAAACGCGGCGAGAGCTGGAGGCACGGCGGATTGCGCGTGGTGACGAGGGCGGCGTATGAAGACGTGGCCTAAAGTTGCCTTGGCAGACATTGCGCCGCTTGTTCGGAGACCAGTGGAAATTCACCATGATCAGGCATACCCAGAGCTTGGTATTCGGTCATTCGGCCGAGGGACTTTCCACAAGCTGGCGCTGTCAGGGGCGGATGCCGGAAACAAACGATTGTTCCGAATTGAGCCCGGTGATTTGGTTTTCTCCAATGTATTCGCTTGGGAGGGGGCCATTGCCGTCGCTTCATCCATTGACACTGGGCGCTTTGGATCGCACCGGTTCATGACCTGTGTAGTCGATCCGACAAGAGCAAATGCCACTTTCCTGAAGCTGTACCTGACCACAGCTCCAGAAGGTCGTGAGCAGGTGTTGAAAGCATCACCCGGTGGCGCAGGGCGCAATCGAACCTTGGGCGTGGAGAAGTTGGGGGTAATCGAAATCCCACTCCCGCCCCTCGCCGAACAGCAATCCATCGTCGCCCGTATCGACGCACTGGCCGAGAAAACCCGGCAGGTCGAAGCGCATCTGGATGCCGCCGAGCGCGACGCCGAGCACTTGCTGGCACTGCGCTTTCGCGATGCCATTGCTAACGCTCCGCTGCGTGCCATGGCAGAAGTGGCGCCACTGATACGGCGTGACGTGGCCATCGATCTGGAAGCCAGCTACACCGAACTGGGTGTGCGGAGCTTCTACAAAGGCACGTTCCATCGCCGCACGGTCGCAGGCTCGGAGTTCACATGGCAAAAGATGTTTCGCGTGGAAGAAGGTGATCTGATCTTCAGCAACATCATGGCCTGGGAACAGGCCATTGCTCTCGCCAAATCGGAAGATCAAGGCTGTGTCGGCAACCACAGAATGCTGACCTGTGTCGCAGACCGGACGAAGGCTGTTCCAGGGTTTCTGGCCTACTACTTCAGGACGGAAGAAGGGTTTGCCAAAGTCTATGCGGCCTCTCCCGGTACCGCCGCGCGCAACCGCACTCTGGTTGCCACCAATCTGGAGGCGATTAGAGTCCCCGTGCCTCCACTACCCGTCCAGCAATCCTTCGACCGCCTGCAAGCCGAAGTCGCAGCCCTCAGAGTCCAACACGCCGAACTTCGCGCTGCCAACGCAGCCCTGCTGCCCGCGACGTTGGAGCGGGTGTTTGCTGGAGGCGACTGAACCGTTATGACAGCCGCCGAATTGCCAGACGATTTCCTCGCAGACATCCAAGAAATTTTCCGTAAAACGCCGGTGCTGCTCGTTGGGTCAGGCTTTTCCTGTGGCTATGGCCTGCCCGGCATGGGCATCTTGGCTGAGCACTTGGCCACCGCCGTGCATGATGCTTTGACGTCCCATGGCGCACGGAATGTTTGGGCACAGTCGGTCGAAGCGGTAAAGAAAAACCTGGAGGCGGGTCTGAGTCGCATTCCGCTTGGCATACCAGAATCGGAAGAAATCGTGTCGGCGATACGTGCAACCACGGCGAAGCTGATACTTGAGAGCGTCATTGCTGCTGAGGCAAAAATTCTTGGCGCGGGAGCCACAGGCGGCCACGCGCCATCGCGCCTTCTACATCGCTTGTTCAGTGGGTCGCCTCAAAACGCAGAAAGTATCCACGTCATTACGACTAATTACGACACCTTGTTGGAGTTGTTCTGCGATCTGGCAGAGCTCCCCCTGGACACGGGGTTCACGGGGTTCCGTCGGCGCAAGCCGCGTCCCCATCCGCTATTCCAGGCGCAATACAGCCGTGTCCTGGTGGCTGAAAAACGCCAGCAGCAACTCGACCACCGTCTCTGCAAAACCGTACGCCTGTACAAGCCACATGGATCAATCAGTTGGCTGACAACCAACGATGGGCCAGTGGAAGTCCTCAATGACGTTTCTGCGGTCGGGCGAGCCATTGTTGTACCCGGCCCATCCAAGTATCAGGATGCAATGGTCAACACGTTGTTCGACGCGATGCGCAGCGAGATGAATGATGTGCTCTTGAAGGCTGAAGCCTTGTTGTGCCTCGGCTTCGGTTTCAATGATGATCACTTGCAGGGGGTCATCAAGCGCCGCTTAGCGGCAGGAATGCCCGTCATCATCGTGACCCGCGATGCGACTCCAAACATCGACCAACTACTCCGCGACCACGCGCATGTGATTGCAGTGTTCAAGTCTGGAGATGGGGCGGTATGTCACTGGAACGGAAATACCCTGCAATCACCGGAGCCGCTCTGGCAGCTCGATGACTTCTTGAAAAAATTCTTGGAATGAGACAACGATGAGTATTTTCAATTTCACTGAAGAACAGTCACTAGGCGAAGTTCGCAGCGTCGAAACCTCTCGAATCACCGTGCGAGTAACTGACGGGCAGCGCTTGCAAAAGGCGCGCGTTGGTCGCTTGGTCGCCATCCAGTCGATGGGAGACGAATGGCTGATTGGCATCATCGATCGGGTTTGGCGACATCCTGTCGAATTGCCGTCGTTCGCAGTAGGAGATGAACCCGCCGATCTGTCTGGCTTACCACAAGAAGAAAACGGCGTATCGATCAGTCTGGTCGGTACATACCGCGCTCGTGACGGGCAGCGTAAGAACACCTTCACTCGTGCCGTTTTCAGCCTGCCAGAAATCAATCGGCTAGTGTTCCCAATCGAGGAGAAGTCCCTCGAAGATTTCATGGGTATCTTGAGCGCATCTTCCAAGACAGATGCAGTAGTTCCACTTAAAGTTGGAACCTATACGCTGGACGGGAAGGCCAGCGCCTACATCGACGGAGATAAGCTGTTCCAGAAGCACGCAGCTCTGCTGGGTAGCACAGGGTCTGGAAAATCCTTCACGGTGGCCTCCATCCTGGAGCAGTCCGCGCAGTTGCCACACGCGAACATCGTCGTGCATGATCTGCATGGTGAATATTCGAGCATGAAATTCGCTTCGCATTACCATATTGCAGGTATTGGTGACATCAAGGCCAAGAACGACAGCGCGATCTTTTTGCCCTTCTGGCTGCTAACCTACGATGAGATGCAGTCAGTGTTTGTGGATCGATCGGGAGACAACGCGCCAAATCAATCGCTTGCGCTGATGGATTCGGTCATTGAGATGAAGCGCGCCGCTATTTCCACGCTTGGCAAGCCAGAATTGCTGGAAGGATTTACGGTCGATACGCCCGTACCCTATCGACTTGACGACCTTGTTAAATCGCTAGACGATAAGAACGACGAAGCGATCGACACCGGGGAAACGTATGCGAGCGGCCCTCGTAAGGGACAGCCGAAAACGGAAAAAGGGCCGTTGAACGGCAAGCTCTCGCGTTTCCTCATTCGCTTGAAGACCAAGATGAACGACCGTCGCTATGCGTTCATGTATCAAGCGCCAGAGGAATACGAGGCTTATGAGGCATTGCACGTACTGGCGAACAAGCTGCTCGGCACGGGTAACGTACAGGGCGGTATTAACTCCGGCATCAAGATCATTGACTTTTCCGAGGTGCCTTCCGACATTCTTCCGGTCGTGGTGGGCTTGGTCGGGCGTTTGATCTACCAGATTCAGTTCTGGAGCAGTCCGGGTGAAGACGGCGATGCGCGGCATCCCATCGTGATCGTTTGCGACGAAGCTCATTTGTACTTGCCCAGCAGTGCGGCATCGACCGGCCCGCTGGAAAAGCGGGCCTTGGAGAACTACGAACGCATCGCCAAAGAAGGGCGAAAGTACGGTGTGGGCCTGATGGTGGTCAGCCAGCGCCCCTCGGACGTCAGCACAACCATTCTCAGCCAGTGCAGCAACATCATCAGCTTGCGTCTTGCCAACAAGACCGATCAGTCGGTTGTGAAGCAGCTCTTGCCGGAAAGCCTTGAAGGGCTGATGGAAGTGTTGCCCACGCTTGATGTTGGCGAAGCCGTAGTGGTTGGCGACGCCACCTTGCTGCCCACTCGAATAAAGATGTCGAAGCCCAAATACGAGCCACGCAGCGCGACGATTCCGTTCTGGGCGCGCTGGGCCCAACCCAAAGCGGAGGTCGATCTGGCTGCCGCAGTTGAAAACATGCGGCGCCAATCACGCAACCATGAGCAATAGCGTATTCGTACCTCAGTACGAACGAATCCACCCCTTTCCATCCACTGCCATCGAATTGTTCGTCAAGCCTCGCAGCCGTCTGCAGCGATACCGACTGACGGCCCTCGGGCGTCGGCGGCTGGCGACGCATCCGGACGTTTGAGTCACAAGCGGGCTCCGACAAGCCTGCAACAACCTGTCGGGGTGCTCTCTGCTGTTCTCGATGTCGTGGGCTATGCGCAGGTGACTTACTGAGCGGCAGCGGGCGAGTTCCGGGCCTGATCTGGTAGTAGGGGTACGCTGTTGTCCAGAGCCTGCACAAAGTCCGCCAGCTCATAGCCCAGCGCCTTGAGCCAGATGCGCAGCTCGATCACGTCCAGCCTACGAACCCCCGTCTCGCACTTGCTCACGTCCGCCTGCGTCCACTCTAGGCGGCGCGCCAGCTCCACCTGGCTGACTTGGGCATCTGTGCGTTTGGCACGCAGCAGGGCAAGCATCTGCGTAAGCGCGCGGCGAACCCATCTTGAGTCTGCGGCTGTAGGCGGTAACGATGCTGTCCAGTTAGGAGATGCTGGACACGATGGCAACGGAGATGGTCAGAAGGCGCAGGAGGCACTACAGCGCCGAGTTGAAAGAGCAGATCCTGCTCGAATGCGCACAGCCGGGCGCATCGGTGGCCAAGGTTGCGATGGCCCACGGCATCAACGCCAACATCGTGCACGGTTGGCGCAAACTCGCGCGCGAGACAAATGCGCTGGTGCTGCCCGCACCTTCGTTCGTGCCGGTAACCGTGGCCGCAGAGAGTTATCCGCCCGCACCAGAGCGGCAGATCGACCTGGAGCTGCGCCGTGGCCCGTTGACGCTCAAGCTGAACTGGCCTATGACTGACACGGCTGGCCTTGCCGCCTGGTTGCGCGAGCTGCTGCGGTGATCCGCATCGACGCCATCTGGCTGTCGGTCGAGCCCTTGGACATGCGCGCCGGCACCGACACGGCACTGGCGCGCGTGGTCCAGGTCTTTGGCGCCGCCCGTCCGCACCATGCGTATCTGTTTGCCAACAAGCGGGCCAACCGCATGAAGGTGCTGGTGCACGATGGCATCGGCGTGTGGCTGGCCGCACGCCGGCTGAACAGCGGCAAGTTTGCCTGGCCGCGAGAGTTGAGCGGCGCCCTGACTCTGCAACGCGAGCAACTCGACGCCCTGGCGCTGGGCCTACCCTGGCAGCGTATCGGCGAAGCTGGCGTGATCACCGTGCTGTAGATCAATTGCGGCATCTCCCGATGGCGTGCTGACCACCGGGCAGGCAAGATGCCTGCCTGTGATCGATCTGCCAGACCTCGAAACACTCGACGCCGAGCAACTGCGTCAGGCCGTGCGGCAACTGGCGCAGCAGGTGCAGTTCAAGCAGGCGCTGATCGACAAGCTCACGCACGAGAACGCGCTCTTGAAGCGCCTGAAGTTCGCGGCCCAGTCGGAGCGCTACACACCCAAGCAACGCAGCTTGCTCGAAGATGAGATCGAAGCCGACCTAGCCGCCGTGGCGCTGGAGATCGAGCAACTGGCGCCCCGGCAACGGGAAGGCAAGAAGCAACCGAAACGCTTGCCTTTGCCTGCGAACCTCCCACGGCGCGAGATTCGCCACGAGCCGGACTCCATCACCTGCCGCTGCGGCTGCCGGATGTTGCGCATCGGTGAGGACGTGGCCGAGAAGCTGGACTACGAACCCGGTGTCTTCAGCGTGGAGCGACACATCCGCGGCAAATGGGCCTGTGCCCAGTGCGAGACCATCACCCAGGCGCCTGTCGCCCCACACATCATCGACAAGGGCATACCGACCACAGGCCTGCTGGCGCAGGTGCTGGTAGCCAAGTACGCCGATCACCTTCCTTTGTACCGGCAGGAGGCGGTCTTCGCCCGGGCTGGTCTGGCCATTCCACGATCAACGCTGGCGCAGTGGGTGGGAACTTGCGGCGTTCGGCTACAACCGCTGGTGGACGCTCTGCGTGCGGAACTGCTCACTCACCGGGTGCTGCACGCTGATGAAACCCCGGTGGCCATGCTCAAGCCTGGCAACGGCAAGACACATCGGGCGTACCTGTGGGCTTACGCACCGGGAGCGTTTGAGAACATGAAAGCAGTGGTCTACGACTTCTGCGAGTCCAGATCGGGCGAGCATGCGCGCCAGTTCCTGGGCGACTGGACGGGCAGCCTGGTCTGCGATGACTTCAGTGGATACAAGGCGCTGATGACGACAGGCGTTACCGAGGCAGGCTGCCTGGCGCACGCGCGGCGCAAGTTCTTTGATCTGCATGCCGCTGGCAAAAGCCAGATTGCCGAGACAGCGTTGGCGCAGTTTGGCAAGGTTTATGACATCGAGCGAGAGATCAAGGATGCCACTGCAGATGAACGCAAAGCCATCCGGCAGCAAAGAACCAGACCCATCATCGATGCGTTGCACCAGTGGATGACATTGCAGCGACAGAAGGTGCCGGGCAATTCGGCGACAGCCAAGGCGCTCGATTACAGCTTGCGCAGGTGGCAGGCGCTGACGCGCTTCGTCGATGACGGACAGCTTCCCGTGGATAACAACTGGATCGAGAATCAGATCCGGCCGATTGCCATTGGGCGCAACAACTGGCTGTTCGCTGGAAGCTTGCGTGCGGGTCAGCGTGCAGCGGCTGTCATGAGTCTCGTTCAGTCGGCGCGCATGAATGGGCACGACCCCTATCAGTACCTCAAGGACGTGCTGACACGTCTTCCAACGCACAAGGCCAGTCGCGTCGGCGAGTTGCTGCCGCATCGCTGGCGGCCAGAACAGAGCGCCTGATCGAAGCCATCAACACCGGTCGGCGTCAATATGGGTTCGCCGCGTGCTTACGCATCTGCTGGTATTCACGGGTGTAGAGGGTCTTGTACATGGGCAACTCGGCCCATGAGGTTGCATGCGAACATTGAATATGCGAACATCGCATATTTAGATGACAAACCGCATTTGAAAATTGGCGGGAAAAGTATTTACCCCAGAACCATCAAGGACGTCCATGTTTCAGGTTGAGCAACGCTTTGAGCGGCAGATGATTAACTTCGGAGAGAAAAATCGACCCATTCGACATTATCCAATTGCCGAAGTAGTTGCCGGTCATCTTGTTCTGCACATCATCGGAACGCAGCCAATCCAGGAGCCCGACGGCCATGTGTACAAGAGGCGTACCCATCTGATGGTGACAAAGGTTGGGATTGCTGCAGAAATTTTGAATCAGAATAACTTTGAAGAGGTGGCGGTCTTTGTGGTGATTCCACCATTGAGCCCATCCTCACCAGCGCCTAAAACCAAACGATGTACAGCCATCTTTGAATGCAGGGATCAAAATTATCCAGATACCAAGGCGTGGGGTTGTGAGTTCGGAACCGAATTATTCATTGATCCAACCGATGATGTTGATTTGGAAAATACGACGAGCAAAAAAATGCTTTGGGTATCAAAATAATCAAGCATTGAGGAGATTATTCACATGTCCCGCTTTGAGAATAGCTATCTTGCGGAATCCGTCGGCTACAACAACGGCCACGCCAATGGCATGGCTGATGGCGTGGCCGTTGGGCGTGAGCATGGCTACACCCAGGGATGGAATGAAGACACCATACACGCCAATGGCGTGATTGATGAGCGCAACCAGCTCATCGACCGGCTGTACGGTGCGAACGAGCGACTGGGTGCAGAGAATAGGCAACTGATTCCAGAGAACGAGATACTGAGGGAAGAGAACGAGCAGTTGAAGCAGCAATTACAGTTGCAACAAGAGCAGGCACAAGCCCTGCGCGCAGAGTACGAGGCGATGTTCAAGGCCTTCCTGGGTGTCGTGCCATCGCGCGCCCCGCTATGAAGGCGGTTGCAAAGCTCCCTCTGAAAGAACGCGGTCAAATTTACTACGAGTATGGGGACGAAGCGGCCAAGTTGCAGTCTGTGGAATATGTGAAGGCAAATCGCTTCCCTGGAAATTAACCGTTGATTCAGAAGTACCTTCCTATCGCTCAGCAGGTTTTCCGTCAAACCCATGAACAGCTTCAACAGCAAGAAGCTGAATCAAAACCAACGACCAAAGATCCAACTGATAATTGATCAATATCTGAATTCTTTTCAATTCTTGGGCACTTTCATGATCGTTGCAATATGTGCTGCATCGGTGCTCTGAAGGTGCTCTGAAGGTGCTCTGAAGGTGCTCTGAAGGTGCTCTGTTGGTGCGCTCATAGAGCAGTAATATGCCACCCAATGAGCAGCGTGTTGATTTCATCTATTGCACCATCGCAGCACCTACAAAGCACCAACACAGCACGCTGACGTCTCCTTGATGGCACGTAAATGTAATTTGTCTCGTTTGCGCAAAAATATTTTTTGGTCACAGGCAGCCCCGTGCAGCATTACTTCCCCGAAATTTCGCCGCCAAGCGTCAATTGCAATCCCGCCATGGCAACAGATGCTGTGATATGTGCACATTTGGGCTGGATTTGAGCACAAAATAGCCGTGAAACCCCTGTTCATCCTTGTTTTGCGGCTGTGATACGTATCTTTTTTGGCGGCGATACGTACACCTTTTGGGGGAGTAATGCTGCACTGTGACCAAGAAAACATCACCTGCAAACTGGCTACGACACACTTGCCACCGAAACACTTACGCCTGAAACCTTCCCTTGCCGCCATAATTTTCAGTGTTGATGGTGGCGTCGCCAAGAATTTTTGGCCCCGATCCACTGATATTTTTGATTTCAGAGCTTGATTTTTTTGCGCCCACTTGGCGTCCTGAATTCAGCTCTGAGTCATTCTGTGTTAATTATTGGCTGGGCATATATGGACGAAAAATCATCTGATGGCGCCTTTCGCGCAAAAGCATTTGCAAATCGCATTCTTGAGGAGGAGATGGTAGGAGAATCGCTGGCTAAAAGTACTGTAAATTTATACCTGAGAAAATTGGAGCAAATTGCAAAGAGACCATCTATCGGCGGATATTGGAAGTTGACACCAGAAATAATTGTGCGTGATTTTACTAAACGCGTTGAATCAAAGGCAATTACGCAGGCGACAGCGCGCCTGGAAAAGGCGGTGGCCTTGTTTTGGATTGCTGCGGAAGGTCGATCAGCTTATGACTCAAATTCCAGCGAGCTTTGGCGGTTTGAATGCGCATACAATGATATTATTTCAACACCTATTGGTGAATTATCGGTAAATTCAAAAAATACATCATCAAAAAAAGCGAAGGCATTTCCCGATGAAGCATTTGATATGCTGATGAACGAAGCCTTCACTTCAGGATCCGAATCCCTTCTTGATTCTCTGATATTTATTCGGGTAAATCTATTTTTGGGACTTCGCCCCGTCGAATGGTTGAATGCTCGGATCATAAATTATCAGCACAGAAATGCGTTGGGCGAGCACATATTTCAGCCCGATGGATCAGCAAAAATTTCGCCTGCTCTTGAAGTCCTGAACGCCAAGCACTCCACTGTACGTGGCAATGGTCATATGCGGATCATACTTCTTGATAGCATTGATGACGAAGGCATTCGATATATCCAGCAATGGATTGGTTTGATCAGCAAATTGAAAACTGATCGTCTGATGTCATTATCCGAAGAAGAAATTTACAAGAAGATATACGGCAGCATGCAGCGCACTATCCGTAGAGTATTGATTAAGGCTGGGTGGCAAGGGCAAAAACCGACGCTATACAGTACTCGCCATCAAGCAGTTGCCAATGCCCGCGCCGATGGACTTACTGAGAAAGAAATCGCTGCCCTATTTGGGCATAGCAGTACCAACACAGCCCGTAGACACTATGGTAAGAAAATCGCTGGTTATTCAGGAAGGACTATGCGCCCCGCTCCTGAGTCAATCTGGGCTGTTCGCAGCACGGTTGCTGTGCGCCCGAAACCTCCGCGCGGGGAGCCGTCGCCGGCATTGGGCTGACACCCTTGGTTTTTTGGTGTCCCATGAGCACGCTCCATGACACTGAAGAATGGCTCCTGTTATGACCAAAATTCGTTGTTTGGTTAAAATAATGACCAAATGACGATTGAGAGATCAAGCCTTCTCCTTGAGCGCCAGCTGTTGCTGCAACTCGGCGACCGCCTCAAGCGCCTGCGAAAGGCGCAGCGTCTGGGCACGGTAGAGCTTGCAGCACGCGCAGGCATGACGCGCAACACCCTGCGCGCGGTCGAGTCGGGCGACCCCGCGCCGTCCATCGGAACCTACCTGCGCGTCATGTCCATCCTCGGCGTGGGTGGTGATCTGGCATTGCTGGCGGGCGATGTCTTGCAACCGGCGCCTGCCGGCTCTGCGGCTGCGCGCTCCAGGCATCTGGCGCCCGTCGTACAAGTGCACGTGCGTGCCGATCCAACCAGGCATCAGTTGCAGGATTTGCAAAGCCTGGCTCTGCACGAAGAAGCCGTGCGCCTGGCCAAGACCGACCCTGCTCAGGTGCAGCAGGCGCAGGACACGCTCCAGCGCTGGCTGGCCACCGGAGATATTCGCTCTGCCGCCTTGTGGCGTGAGTGGGAGGACATTCTGAAGGCGGGCGCCTGGCGCAAGGTGCTGGCCCGCACCCGTCGTGCGCAGCAGCTGCGCCAGGCATCGCCGCTGGTCACGATCCTGCCGCCCGAGACCCGGCAGGCCATCTTGCAGCAGGTGGGCGAACTCAAGAAGGGCGTTGCAATGGGCGGCGAGCTGGACGATGCACCTGAGGGACAGCCGTGACGCGGGAGGAGCTGGAGCACATCATCCGTGCCAGCGGTGACATCACCGACCAGTACGAGTTCGTCATCGTCGGCAGCCAGTCCATCCTGGGCGCGGTGCCCCGGCCAGAGGATGTGTTCACCGTGTCCATGGAGGCAGACATCTATCCCCTGCAGGCGCCGGAGCTGGCCGACAGGATCGACGGTGCCACCTGTCCGCTGAACCTCCCCCGGCGCTTCACGCCGAGCCTGGTGCAGCGCGAACTTGTGGACGGCGGTCTGTTCGGGTGCAAGTCCGGGAGGGGCTTTTTTACACCTATCCCGCCGGCGTCCCAGCCTTGAAGTGCCAGGAGTACGCTCGTCCGAGCACAGACGCCAGGACGGAAATCCATGGTGCGGGTGCTGCCGGGGAGGCGCTCGCCGCGGCAGCGGCGAAGGCGGGACTACCCTTCAACCCTGTATCGGCGAGCGCTTGGAACGGTATTGCCATCGGCCGGCGGCAACTGCGACTGACGGATGGCTGGCCCGCATGGCAGGTCGCACGGGATGAGTGCCTCCAGGACGTTGCCGTGTTCGACGAACGATCGCGCGCAAACTGGCGCGCAGCGGGCGTCGCAGCATGAGCAACGGGCATTTTCGGCACGCCCATGCCGTACGGTATGCGGAAGGAAATGCGCGACGCGTTGGCCGCTAGCGTACCCGTCTGTGCGCGCGGCCTCAGAGCTCCTGAAGATTGCGCAAAGCTTGCCTTGCACTTCTTCAAGAACGACCTCTCAATCCCGAGTTGATGCGCCTCCCAGAACATGACGAAGTCGGAGTCGCAATCCCATGCCAAGGGCGCCGCCCCAACTGATCTGTACGCTAGCCCGCCAACGGCTCCGGAAGACACGAGCAGGCGCGGCTCGAAGAGGGTACTTTTCGGGTCCTGCTTGCAGCGTAATTGCTGAAGCCGAGTGCCTGCTTGGAGTTAGCTGTGTGATGCGGCGGCCTCCTACTCCGACCCATCCGCATCGGAGGCGGGTCCCGGCCGAGCCCACGGTGAGGAAGGCCCCTTCGACATATACACGGTTGTGTGCCGGCGGCATCGCGCCGCTTGCAGCCACGTGACTAACGTGCGGCGCTCCTGCAGGGCAGCGCGCGGCGGACAGCGCTCTCTCAAAGGCCTCGGTTTCGGTGCCCAGCAGCCGCCCCGGATTCCTGACCGGCTCACCGCCGCCGCCGAGCTGGCGGCCCCAGGTCTCGGCTCCGCGTCCTTGCGCACCGCCATCCTGGGCTCCAACACCCGCATCGCGTACCTAGCACGCATCGCGTTCGGACACGCAGGAGAGGCGAACTACCGAGTTTTCTATAACGACTTCGCGCCAGCTCTCACTTGGCTGGAGTGACCTGCATCCTTCCTCCGTACCAGTCAAAGGTAGGAAGTCCGGGGTTGTCAGCACGAGCAGGTTCATAGGTGGACCACGGGTTGACAATGCCTTCGTGCGGACCAGGCACCTAAAGCTCTGCTGCGGGCCCCGGCACGAAGACGTCACTGAAGAAGTGCTGCGAATCAAGGCCTCGTTCCTCCGCTGCCTTACGCACGGCGCTTACCATCGGCGGTGCGCCGCAACAATAAACTTCATAGGCGGTGAGGTCGGGGCACTGTGCACGCACAGCATCGTCTACCCTGCCATGGAATGCGCCAAGCGCTTCCGCGTCAAGTCCCTCTTCA
Source organism: Ottowia flava (assembly GCF_008017535.1). Classification (GTDB taxonomy): domain Bacteria; phylum Pseudomonadota; class Gammaproteobacteria; order Burkholderiales; family Burkholderiaceae_C; genus Ottowia; species Ottowia flava. The sequence goes on along the minus strand of NZ_VRUA01000003.1, from coordinate 127,998 downwards.
ATCACCGGCAGAAAGGTGAACCCGGGCAGCAGCTTCCGCCACCGTTCCACGGCGGGCAGCAGGTAGAGTCCCCTGCGGTTGCGGCCGCCCCACAACAGCATCACCGGTCGCTGCACGCGCTTCTTCACAATATCGTCAAGAAGCGACTTGACGGGTGCAAAGCCCGTGCCCCCCACAACGCACAACATGGGAGCGGTGGAGTCCTCGCGGAGTTCGAAGTTGCCAAAGGGCAGTTCCACCTGCAGAGTGTCGCCGACCTTCAGGTTCGGCACGATCTGCGTGAACTGCCCACCCGGAACGTGCCGAATATGCAGCTGGAGCGCGTCGCTCTCGTGCGGCGGATTTGCCATGGAATACGATCGGCGGCTTCCATCGGGCAGCGTCACCTGCAGGTACTGGCCGGCCTTGAACCTGGCCCGCTGCCCCGCCGGCAACCGCAGCTGAAGCACGCTGACATCTTCGCTGGCCAGCGCGTTGCGGAACACCTTGACTGTGAAGGTCTTGCGCGCGGACGGGTCGATGCGGTGCCACGCGGTCGGTGCCAGTTCCACGTCCGACAGCGGCTGGCACTGGCAGTACAAGTGCTTGCCGGCCGGCTTGGCTTCGCTGGGTGGGCTCAGGACTTCTCCGGCCACCACCCCGCCGGCGCAATTGCCGCACACCCCCTTGCGGCAGGAATAGGGCATCTCGATCCCCGCCTTGAGCGCGGCGTCCAGGATGTTTTCGCCGTGCTCGCAGGCGAAATGCAGGTCGGTTCCGGAAATGCGGATGTGGTGGGCCATGGGGTGCGCTTTTCAGGAAAGGCCGCCGAGCAGGCGCAGGCTGCGCAGCAGGGCGTCGGGCCGGGCGATGCCCTGGCCGGCGATGTCCATCGCGCTGCCGTGCCCGGTGCTGGCCAGCAGCACGTCGGCACCTATGGAGATGGCGCTGGCCGCCTGCGGCGCCAGCAGCTTGACGGGGATGTGGCCCTGGTCGTGGAACATGGCCACGTACAGGTCGTGATCGCGGTCCGCCAGCAGCACATCGGCTCCATGCGGTCCGGTGAGGTCCAGGCCCTCGGCGAGCAGCTGCCGCGCCGCCGGCGCGACGCGCTCGGCGTCCTCGCGCCCGAACAGGGTGCCCTCGGACGCGTGCGGATTGATGCCGAACAGCGCCACCCGCGGCTGCGCCAGCCCCAGCATGCGGCAGGCCCGCACGCCGGCCCGCGTGGCGGCGACCACCAGGTCGGGCGTGATACGGCCCAGGGCCGTGGCCACGCTCTCGTGCAGCGTCACGTGCACGATGCGCAGGCCGCCGCCCATGAGCAGCAGGAACACCTGGTCCTCCGGCTGGCCGCAGGCGCGCGCCAGCAGCGAGGGATAGCCGCTGAAGGGGATGCCGGCCTGGGCGATCGCGGTCTCGTGGTGCGGGCCGGCCACGACCGCGTCGAACTCGCCGGCGCGGCACGCTTGGATGGCCGCGGTGGCGCAGGCCACGGCGCTGGCACCGGCCTCCGCATTCACCTGGCCGGGCCGCGCCGCTGCGGCCGGCAGCTCGCCCGCCGCGCGCAAGTCGAGCGAAGCAAGCAACCGATGCAAGCCGGTGACGGTGGCCGCGCGCTCCAGCACCGCCGGCGGGCCGAACACGGCCACGTGCAGGCGCTGCTCGCCGGCCAGTTCATCCAGCGCCTTGAGCACGATCTCGGGCCCGATCCCGTTCGGGTCGCCGACGGAGAGCGCAATGCGACGCGTGGGGGAGCTCACAACGGCAGGGCCAGCAGCGTATCGATGACCGTGCTGTCGCACACCGCCATCCGCTCGGCCAGCAGCAGCTTGCCACCGGCCCGCACGAAACGGTCGCGATATTCACCAGTGGCGTACAGCATGGTTTCGCCGGTGTGCATGATGCGCGCCACCATGAAGGTGGTGCGGGCCACCGTGACGGTGTCGTCGGCCGACTCCAGCATCGGAACGCTCAGCAGATGGCGGTAGCGGTGTCGCTCGTAGATGTTGGCTTCGCGCAGCGCGGCGATGCGGTCTTCCAGCATGGCCCGCGAATCGGCGAAGACGATGCCGGCGGGCAGGCCCTCGCGCTCGTTGTCGACATTGGTGATGCGGTAGTGGCAGTCTTCCGTGAAGAAGGCCGGCCACTCCTCCAGCTTGTCTGAGTCGATGGCCTGCGCGTAGGCCGCGTTGAACGCGCACAGGGAGAGAAGGTCGATCACGGTCAGGCTTCCATGTGCTGGCGATAGGCTTTCCAGAAGCCGCGCACCGAGGTTTCGGTGGCTCGGCCGTCGCTGGAGCCGGTGGTCTCGCCGCCCATCTCCACCACCGCCTCGAGCCCCTGCGCGCCGGCGATGCCGCGCTGCACGAAGCCCCCCACGGCGCCGTCTTCCATCGAAATGAAACCGGCGGGTCCCACCAGGTTCAGCTGCTTCAAGCGCACCCTGCGCTGCTCCGGCGTGTCGTCGGTGAAGCCGATGTACGTCCAGTTCAGTTCGGAGTGATGCTGGCCCTTGGGCAGCACCTGGCGCACCGCGAGGCAGTTCTGGATCTGCTGCAGTACGAAGCCCGGGAACACCGACAGGATCTGCAGCGTGATGCCGTCGTCCCACTCATGGAATCCCTGTAGCACCGTGGTGTCCTTGAGCCGGTACCTGGAATGGTCCGAGCGCAGACCCTGTTCCTTGTACGAGGAGTCGGCCGCCGCCGGGTCGATCATTGAATAGCTCACGTGGTGGCCGCCCGATTCGTCGACGATCACGCCGCCCTTCTGCGACAGGCGGTTCAGCTCGAAGGTGGTGAAGAACAGGTGCAGCAGGCTGGCGTGGTAGCTGTCCTTGACGTTCTCGAAGTACAGCTTCCAGTTGTTCGGCAGGGCCTGGGTGAAGCGGCCTATCACCTCCACCGGCTTGTGCAGCACGCGCTCGATGCGCGCACAGATCTCGTCGCCCAGGTACTCCTCGATGGACGGGACGTCCTCGCTGAAGCTGCCGAACACCAGGCCGCAGTAGACCGCGACGCGCAGCTTGCGCGGCCCGTGGTCTTCCTTGCAGAAACCTTCGGGCATGCCGCCCTTGCCCTTGACGCCCTTCTCGAAAGCCACGCCCGTCAGGCTGCCCTGCAGGTTGTAACTCCAGGCGTGGTACACGCACTGGAAGTTCTGCGCCGTGCCGGCTTTCTCCAGCGCGATCAGCGCGCCGCGGTGTGCGCAGCGGTTTTCGAAGGCGTAGATCTCGCCGTCCGCGTCCTTCACCACCACCACCGGCGTGTCGCCCACGTGGGTGGTCCGGTAGCTGCCAGCTTCAGGCAGTTCGGCCTCCAGGCAGAGGTAGTTCCATGTCGCGCCGCGATAGATGCGTTCCTGCTCCCGCTGCGAGGTGGCGGGGTCGGTGTAGAGGTCGTAGGGCACCCGGGTCAAGCTCGGGCCGCGCCAGTGAATGGTCTGTTCCTGCATGGCTTACTCCAATGTGACGTTTGCTGACTTGATCACGCGGCTCCACTTCGCGGACTCGGCACGAATGAATTCACCGCTGCGCGCCGGCGTCCAGCCGGCCGGCGTGGCCCCCTGGAGAGCGAATTTCTGCTGCACGTCCGGCGTCAGCAGCTCGGCGGAAAACTGCTTGTGCGCGTAGTCGACGGCCGCCTTCGGCGTGCCGGGCGGCGCGACCATGCTGAAGAAGGTCACGGCGACCATGCCGGGGATACCGGATTCCACGAAAGTGGGCACCTGCGGCAACAACTGCGAGCGCTTCTCGTCGGACACGGCCAGGATCTTGAGCTTGCCGCCCGTGTGAAACTGGGCCGAGGAGCTGATGTTGTCGAAGAACACGTCCACGTTGGCGCCGACGATATCGACCAGGGCCGGCGCCGTGCCCTTGTACGGGATGTGGATCATCTCGGTGCCGGTCAGCTGCATGAACATGGCGGCCGTCAGGTGCGAAGTGGAGCCGTTGCCCTGCGAGGCGTAGCTGACCTTGCGGGGGTTGGCCTTCAGGTAGGCCACAAACTCCTCGACGTTCTTCACTGGCAGCTTGTTGCTGACGGCCAGCACGTTGGGTACGGTGGCCAGGACGGTCACGGGCACCCACTTCGTGGCGTCGAAGGGCAGCGACTTGTACAGGTGGTGGTTGATTGCGATGGGGCCGGGAGGCGAGACCAGGAAGGTCGTGCCGTCGGGATCGGCACGGGAGACGGACTCCGCGCCGATGTTGCCGCCGGCACCGGACTTGTTCTCCACCACAATGCCGGCCGGGTAGGCTGAACGCACCTTCTCCACCAAGATGCGCGGCAGCACGTCTGCGGTGCCGCCGGCCGGGAACGGCACGATCAGCTTGACGGTGCTGGACGGTTGCTGCGCGCACGCAAGGGTGCCGGCGCCGGCGAAGGTGGCAGCAGCCAGGGTCAGGGCGAGGCGCCTCGTGATGGGTGGGGACATGCGATGGGTTTTCTGCAAAGTGGAGGAGTGGATGAATGGGCGGCGCCGCTGGAGCAATCCTGCTTGCCTCACACCCCCAGGTATTCGGCCAACAGTTCCGGCTGGGCGCGCAGCGCCTCCCCCGTCCCCTCGAAGGCCACGCGCCCCTTCACCAGGATCACGTTGCGGTCGGTGAGGTCGGTGACGGCCTTCCAGTTCTTGTCGACCAGGATGGTGGCGATGCCGGATTCGCGGATCACGCGGATGGTATGCCAGATCTCGCGGGCGATCAGCGGCGCCAGGCCTTCGGTGGCCTCGTCGAGAATCAGCACCTGGGGGTTGGTCATCAACGCCCGGCCTATCGTCAGCATCTGCTGCTCTCCGCCGGAGAGTTGCTGGCCGCCGTGCGCCAGGCGTTCGCCCACCCTTGGAAAGGTCTGCAGCACGCGGTCGTAGTGCCACTCGCGGCGGCCGTCGACACCGGGCCGCGCCGCCAACAGCAGGTTCTCCCGCACGCTCAGGTTGCCGAAGATGCCGCGGCCTTCGGGCACGTAGGCAACGCCCATTCTCGCGATGTCGTGGATCCGCATGCCGCGGGCGGGGCGGCCGAACACCTCGACTGCGCCCTCGCGCGGGCTCACCAGCCCGATCAGGGACTTCAGCAACGTCGACTTTCCCATGCCGTTGCGGCCCATCAGGCCCACCGCCTCGCCGCGGTTCAGCGTGAAATCGATGCCGTGCAGGATGTGGCTGCTGCCGTAGTAGGAATGCAGGCCTCGCGCCTGCAGTGCGATCTCAGGCATGGTCTGCCTCCTCGGAACCCAGGTAGGCCTGCTGCACTTCGGCGCTGGAGCGGATCTGTTCGGGTGCACCCGTCATCAGGATCACGCCGTTGACCATCACCGTGAGCACGTCGGCGATCGAGAACACCGCCTCCATGTCGTGCTCCACGAGCAGGATCGCGTGCGAGGCCACCAGGCCGCGCAGCAGCTGGATCATGCGCAGCGACTCCTCGTGTCCCATGCCAGCCAGGGGCTCGTCCAGCAGCAACACCTCCGGCCGGGTGGCCAGCACGATCGCCAGTTCCAGCTGGCGCTGCTGGCCGTGGCTCAGGTCGCTGGCGCGACGTTCGGCCACGTCGACCAGGCCGGCGTCGCGCAGGGCCGCATCCACCACCGTGCGGTACGGTCCCCAGGCAGCGGCGTCGCTGAAGATGCGGGCGCCACGCGGTTCGCGCGACTGCGCGGCGAGCCGGCAGTTTTCCCGCACCGTGAATCCCGGGAAGATGTTGGTCTTCTGGTAGCTGCGGCCGATGCCGATCAACGAGCGCTCGTGCGGCGTCAGTCGGGTGATGTCGCGATCCCGGTAGAAGATTTCGCCCGAAGTGGCCGCGATGTCGCCCGACAGCAGGTTGATCAGCGTCGATTTGCCGGCGCCGTTGGGTCCCAGCACGGCGTGCACCTCGCCCCGCCGCAGCTCCAGCGAAATGTTGTCGTTGGCAGCCAGGCCGCCGAAGGTACGGCGCAGGTTCGCGGTCTTGAGCAGGACCTCGCTCATGCGGCCCTCCCTTGCCACAGGCCCTTGAGCCGGTCCAGCAACGAGATCATTCCCCCGGGCAGGAACAGCACCAGCAGGATGATGATGATCCCCATCCACAGGTGCCACTTGTCGGCGACGCCGGAGAGCACTTGCTGGAGCAGCACGAAGGTGAAAGCTCCGATCACGCCGCCCCACAACTGGCCCATCCCGCCCAGGATCAGGATCAGCAGCCCGTCGGCGGACTGGTGCCAGGACAGCATCTCGGGGTTGACGCTGCCGTTCAACACGGCGAACAGATAGCCCGCCAGGCCGGCGAACGCCCCCGAAATGGTGAAGGCAGCCAGCTTGTAGCGGAACACGGGAAAGCCGATCGCCTCCATGCGGTGCTCGTTCTCGCGGATGCCCTGGAGCGCCCGGCCCAGCGGGGAGCGCAGCAGCAACACCATGAACAACAGCAGCGCCACCAGCACCACCAGCACGAAGTAGTACAGCGTGTTGGTGTCGCTCAGGTCGAACGGCACCCACTCGCCGATGCTGGCCGACGGCTTCCCGCGCAGGTGGAGGCCGTCGGAGCTGCCGCCCAGCGCCTCGACGTCATGGAAGAAGAAATAGAAGATCTGGGCGAAGGCCAGCGTGACCATGATGAAGAACATGCCCCGCGTGCGCAGCACGAGCAGGCCGACCAGGAACGAAGCCGCCGCCGTGACGGCCATGGCGGCCGGCATGGTGAGCCAGAGGCTTTCGGTCAGGCGGTATTTGGTTCCCAGCAGGGCGAGGACGTAGCCGCCGAGGCCGAACCAGGCGGCATGGCCGAAGCTGATCAAGCCCGTATAGCCCAGCAGCAGGTCGAGGCTGACGGCGAAGATCGACAGGATCATCACGCGCGTGACCATCTCCGTGTAGAACTCCTCCTCGAAGAACGGGAAGGCGGCCAGCACCAGCAGGAACAAGGTGGCGATGACGGCGCGCGTGGGGGAGGTGATCAGCGATCTCATGCCTTGAACAGCCCTTCGGGGCGCCACAGCAGGATGGCGGCCATGACGACATAGATGGAGATGCCCGCGTAATCGGGGATGAAGACCTTGCCGAACGTGTCGGCGAAGGCGATCAGCAGTGACGCGAGCAACGCACCCCAGACCGAACCGATGCCGCCGACGATGACGACAACGAAGCTCACGATCAGCACCTGGGATCCCATCCCGGGCGACACGGTGGACGCCGGCGCGTTGATCATTCCGGCGAAGGACGCCAAGCCGACTCCCACGGCGAACACCAGCCGGTACAGCAAGTTGATGTTGATGCCCAGCAACTGCACCATGTCTCGATTGGATGCGCCCGCGCGGATGCGGGCGCCGACCAGCGTGCGCTGGATCAGCAGGTAGAGGCCCACTGCGATCAGCAGGCAGACTCCGGACATGAACAGGCGATAGGCCGGGTAGGTCATCACGTCGCCCAGGGGCACGGGGAAATCGAGCCAGGCCGGGACCGGCACGGAGTACACCTCGTCGCCCACCAGCATGCTGCGCAGGTCGTCGAACACCAGGATGAGGCCGTACGTCAGCAGCACCTGTTGCAGGTGATTGCGGCGGTACAGGTGCGAGATCAGCGCCCACTCCAGCACCGCCCCGAGCACGACGCTCAGGGCGACGCCGATCAGGATGGTGAGGAGCAGGTTCCCGGTGAGCGCGGACAGGCTGAACGCGAGATAGGCGCCCATCATGTAGAAACTGCCGTGCGCCAGGTTGATCACGCCCATCACCCCGAAGATCAGGGTGAGTCCGCTGGCCACCAGGAACAGCAGGAGGCCGTACTGCGCGGCATTCAGGGTCTGGATCAGGATGAGGGCGGGGTCCATCGTGCGTTCAGGAGTTGCCGGGGCGGGGCCTTACGGCTTGCAATCCGGGGCGGGATCGGCCAGGTTCTGCGCGACCACGTCCGTCACGACGTTCTCGGTGCCGCGGGCCACGCGCGCGTAGAAGTTCTGCACCGGGTTGTGCGACTTGGAGAAGGTCAGCGGGCCGCGCGGGCTGTCCAGCTTCGCGTTCTGCATGGCCTTGATCAATTCGGCCTTCTTCTTCGTGTCGCCGTTCACGGCCTTCAGGCCGACGTCGTACAGCTGCGCGGAGTCGTAGCCCTGCACCGCGAACAGGTTCGGCGTCGTGCCGTAGGCCTTGACGTGTGCTGCGATGAAGGCTTCGTTCCTGGGGATCTTCAGGCCGTCCGCGTAGTGCAGCGCCGTCGCGAGGCCCTGTGCGGCGTCCCCTTGCGCAGCCAGAGTGCCTTCGGTGATGAAGGCGCCGTACAGGGGGATGCGGTCCTTCAGGCCGGCAGCAGCGTAGTCCTTGACGAATTTGACCTGGCCGGCGCCGGCGACGAAGACGTAGGCGGCTTCCGGCTTGATGGTCGCAAGCTCGGTCAGCAGCGGCTGGAACTCCACGCCGGGGAAGGGCAGGCTCAGGTCCTTGAGCACCTTGCCGCCGCCCTTCTCGAAGCCCTGGCGGAAGCCCTGGACCGACTCGTCGCCCGCGGCGTACTTCCAGCTGATGGTCACGGCCGTCTTGTGCTTCTTGGCCGCGAGCAGCCCCGTGGCGTACCCTGGCTGCCAGTTGCTGAACGAGGTGCGGAACACGTAGGGCGAGCACATGGCGCCGGTGATCTCCCCGGCGCCGGCGTTCGGCACGATCAGGATGGTCCTGGTTTCGCGTGCCACCTTGGCCATGGTCAGGGCCACGCCCGAGTGGATGGTGCCGACCAGCACGTCGACCTTGTCGCGCTTGACGAGTTTGTTGGCGTTCTCGTTGGCCTTGGACGGGTCGGACTCGTCATCCAGGGTGATGTACTGCACTGGGCGTCCGCCCAGCTTTCCACCCTGTTGCTGCACGTACAGCTTGAAGCCATCGACGGTCCACTTGCCCAGGTCGGCAAACGTGCCGGAGCTGGGCAGCATCAGGCCGACCTTGACGGGTTCGGCCGCATGAGCAGCCGCGCCCGCGGCGACCAGCGTCAGTGCCGCGGCGACGCGCGTCCAGGTGGTGGAAGAAAAGCGTGTGGACATCGATGTCTCCTTTGATTTCATTGGCGAAAAGCAAGCAGTGCCAAGGGGGCACTTCCCGGGAAAGCCGACTCAGGGAACGAGCGTGGATTGCGAAACGAACTTGGTGGCGAGGTAGCCGTCGAAGGTCTCGGTGCCGCCTTCGCTGCCCATGCCGCTTTCCTTCACGCCGCCCAGCGGTGTTTCAGCCAGCGCCAGGCCGAAGTGATTGATGCTGACCATGCCGGCCTCGAGCCGATTGCTCACGTGATGGGCCGTGGCCAGCGAGTTCGTGAACACGTAGGAAGCCAGGCCATAGGGCAGCGCATTGGCCCGGGCCAGCGCTTCCTCCGTGCTCCTGAACCGGGTGACCGGCACCACGGGGCCGAAGGGCTCTTCCGTCATCAGGCGGGCGTCGTCGGGCATCCCGGTGACGATGGTCGGCGGGAAGAAATAGCCCCCGCTCGCCAGCCGTTCGCCGCCGCACAGGACCGCGGCGCCGCGCGCGCGCGCATCGGCCACCAGCGATTCCATCGCGTCCACGCGGCGCAGGTGCGCCAGCGGGCCCATCTGCGTGTCCTGCGCCAGTCCGTCGCCCACCGTTAGTCCGGCATAGATGCCGGCGAAGGCATCGATGAAACGGTCGTAGGCCTTCTCGTGCACGAAGAACCGGCTGGGCGCCATGCACACCTGGCCGGCGTTGCGGGTCTTGGTCCGGGCCAGGAAGCGCGCAGCAGCTTCGACCTCGGCGTCCTCGAAGACCAGCACCGGCGAGTGGCCGCCCAGCTCCAGGGTCATGCGCTTCATCTGGGCGCCGGCCAGCGCGGCCAGGCTCTTGCCGACCGCCGTGGAGCCGGTGAAGGAGATCTTGCGCACGATGGGCGAGGCGATCAGGTGGCGCGAGATTTCCGCCGGGACGCCCCAGACCACGTTGAAGCAGCCGGCGGGCAGGCCGGCGTCGTGGAAGATGCGGGCCAGCGCCACCACCGCGCTGGGCGAATCCTCCGGACCCTTCAGGACCAGCGTGCATCCCGCGCCGAGAGCCGCCACCGCCTTGCGCAGCGCCTGGTTGAACGGGAAGTTCCACGGCGTGAAGGCGGCGCAGACTCCGACCGGCTCGCGGATCACGAGCTGGCGCACGGCTTCGGCCCGGGGCGGAATCACGCGGCCGTAGATGCGGCGGCATTCCTCGGCGTGCCACTCGGCGTGCTCGGCGCACGTGGTCACTTCCTGCAACGCCTCCGCCAGCGGCTTGCCCTGGTCCAGGGTGATGTTGCGGGCGATCGCCGGAGCGCGCTCGCGGATCAGTTCTGCCACGCGGCGCAGGATCTTCGAACGTTCCAGGGGCGAGCTGAAACGCCAGCCCTGGAAGGCCTTGCTGGCGGCAGCCAGGGCGCGGTCCAGGTCCTCCGTGGTGGCATGCGGCAGTCGCGCAAAGGCGACCCCCGTGGCCGGATTGACGACGTCCTGCCCGCGGCGGCCGGCGGCCTCGATGAACTCGCCGTCGATGTAGAGGGCCAGCTGCTCGTAGGCCGGCGTGGTGGGACTGTGGGCGTCCATGGAAACCCTCGCGATCAGAGAAACACGCCGCCGCCGTCGACGGCGAGGGTCTGGCCGGTGACGAAGCTGGCGCCGTCGCTGACGAGGTAGGCCAGGGCACCCACGAGGTCCGCCGGTATCTGGTCGCGCTGTATGCAGCGGCCGGTGGTGCGGGCGTTGTCCCCGATCCGGTTCTGCAGGTCCGACTGCAGCACGCCGTCGCTCAGCGTGAAGCCGGGGGCGATGGCATTCACCGTGATGTGGTCCTTGGCCAGTTCGCGCGCCAGCGAACGGGTGAAGGCGATCACCGCGCCCTTGCTGGCGACGTAGTGGGCCATGTTGGGCGGCCCCTTGATCGGCACGGTGGAGGCGATGTTCACCAGTCGGCCCCGGCCGCTGGCCCGCAGCGCCGGCAGCACCGCCTTGGCGCAGTTGAAGGGCCCGAGGGTGTTCACCTCCATCACCCGCATCCATTCCTGGTTGCTGATCTGGTCGAAGGGTTTGAGCGCCAGCGTGGTGAACAGTCCCGCGTTGTTGACGAGGCAGTCGATCCCGCCGAATTCGGCGTGTGCGGCAGCGGCCATCCCGGCGACGTCCCGCTCGCTGGTCACGTCGGCCTGGGTGCCGATGGCCTTGTACCCGGCCTCGCGGAGGCGGCCAGCCGCCTCGTCGGCACCGCGCAGGTCGGCGATCACGATGCGGTGGCCCAGCTGCGCGAGGTGCTCGCTGAAGGCATAGCCGATGCCGCTCGCGCCGCCGGTGATGACAATGGTCTTGGGCTGTTCGGAGATCATGGAAGTCCTCGTTCGGTTCAGGGGGCGAGCAGGGTGGCCAGCTTCAGGCTGGCGTCCGCGGCCTGCTCGGGAGTGACAGGGGTGCCGGCGGCCAGGAGCTTGCGAGCGGCCATGTGGTCCGCGGGGCTGTTGATCGATTCCACGGCGGCGAGCCGCCCGGCGCGGAAACGGAAGACGGAGAACTTGCCGCAGGCGCGGTCACCCCGCAGCACCGCGCTGTCGCCGGCCTCGGACACTCCCGCGATCTGCAGGCGGTTGTCGCCCTGGTCACTCCAGAACCAGGGCACCTTTGAGTAGGGCGTGCCCCGGCCGGCAAGGCGGGCGGCGACGCAACGGGCCTGGTCGACCGCGTTCTGCACGGATTCCAGCCGCACCGGCGCCGCGAGCCACGTAGTGGGGTAGCGGGCACAGTCTCCGATGGCGGAGATGGCGGGGTCAGCGGTCAGCAGGTGCGCGTCGACCACGATCCCGTCCTGGACCGGCAGGCCGGCCTGGCGTGCCAGTTCCACATTGGGCTCGACGCCGACGCCGACCACCACCAGGTCGGCCTCGAAGTCGTCGTCGCGGCTGGTCTGCACGCGGGCGACCCTGCCTTCACTGCCGCTGAACGCGATGACGCCGGTTTCGAAGCTGAATTGCACCCCGCGCTTGGCCTGGGCGTCGGCGAGGTAGGCGGAGACGCCGGCCGATACGCAGCGCTTGAGGACGCGGTCAGCGAATTCGATCACGCGCACGTCCAGGCCCATGTCCGTGCCCACGGCGGCCACTTCCAGCCCGATGAAGCCGCCGCCCACGACCACCAGGCGACGCACCTGCGGCAGCAGGGCCAGCATGGCTTCGGCGTCGGCGCGACTGCGCAGGGGCAGGATGCCGGGAAGATCTGCGCCCGGTACGGTGGGAATGCGCGCCCGCGCTCCGGTGGCCAGCACCAGGTGCTCATAGGCGAGCGAGGCACCGGAGGCCAGGCCGACACGGCGCGCCGCGCGATCGACGCTGGTGACGCGCTCCGGCGCCAGCAAGGCAATGCCTTGCTCCGCGTAGAAGGCCGGCGGGCGCAGTTCGATCTGTTGCGCTTGCGCTTTTCCAGCCAGGAAGCCCTTGGACAGCGGCGGGCGCTGGTACGGCAGGCCCGGCTCATCGCCAATGAGCGTGATGCTGCCCTGGTACCCTTCCTCGCGCAGCGAGGCGGCGACCTGGAAGCCGCCCTGTCCGCCGCCGACCACGATGACGCCTGCCTGGACCATGCCGTTCAGACCTGGTGCGAGGGGATGTGGACCACGATCTCTTCCACCCCGGGCTCCAGCACCAGCTGGCAGCTCAGGCGGCTGTTTTCGCGGCGGCCGCTGGCGGCGCTGTCCAGCATCTCGTTCTCGACCTCGCTGACGGGCGCCACGACGGCTTGGCTGGCCTCGTCGAGGTACACGTGGCAGGTCGCGCACATCGCGGCGCCGCCGCACTCGGCGACGATGCCCGGGATGTTGTTGGAAACGGCGGTCAGCATGACCGTGGCGCCGGGAGCGGCGGCAATGGAGCGGCGGGCGCCGTCCGGCTGGACGTACGTGATCTGGGGCATGGACGCCTCTTGACGATGGGTGGAAGGGGAAAGGGCCGGACAGCCTGGCGCTGCCGCCGGCTCAGGCGGCGGTGACGCTGACGGGCATGCTGGTGTAGCCGCGGACCGAGTTGTTGTAGTGGATGACCGGCGGGCCCTCGAGGTGGATCTGCCTGACCCGCCTGGCCAGCGCGGTCAGGACGATCTCGCCCTCCAGGCGCGCGATCATCTGGCCGGCGCAGCCATGGATGCCGGTGCCGAAGGCGAGGTTGCCGGCCGCCCGGCGGCTCACGTCGAACCGGTCAGCGGTCTCGCCCCAGCGGCGCGGATCGCGGTTCGCGGAGCCGATGAAGACGCAGATCTTCTGCTCGTTCCCCATGGGCACGCCGGCCACTTCGACGGCCCGGGTGGTGGTGCGGTAGAAGGAGTGGAAGGTACTTTCGTAGCGCAGCACTTCCTCGAGCGCCTGCCGCGCCAGGGCGGGGTTCGCGTGGACCAGCGCCCATTGATCGGGATGGCGCGAGAAGGACAGGATGGCGTTGCACAGCGTGAACACCGTCGTGTCGAGGCCGGCGGAGAGCAAGGTGCGCACCAGCATCGGTGCTTCTTCCGGCGCCAGCAGGCCTTCGTCGGCGGCCTTGTACAGCTGCGCGCCGAAGCCGTCCGGAGTGAGGTTCTCGCGCTTGCAGACCTCGGCGATCCAGTCCGATGCGCCGCCCTGCAGCCTGGCGAAGCACGCCTCGAAGCGCTCGTTCACCGGGCCGAACGCGTTGAACACCATGTCGCCGTACGGCAGCAGGTACTGCTCGCGTCCTTCGGTGGGGATGCCGACCGCGTCGGCGAACACCTTGAGAGGATAGGCTTCGCACAGGTCCTCGACGGCGTCGAAGCGCCCCTTCTCCAGGATCTGGTCCACCAGCAGTTCGGCCTGGCGCTCGAAGGTGGGGCGCAGCTTGTTGATGTTGGCCGGCGCCAGCAGGCCGCCCACGACCTTGCGGGTGCGCGCGTGCATGGGAGGATCGACCTCCAGGATGATGCTCGGCTTGCGCCACGGCTCCGTGGTGTGGAAGTTGGCCAGGCCGACGCCTGCGCTCGAGCAGAACGTCACCGGATCGCGCAGCACCGCATCGATCTCGGAATGACGCGCGATGCCGTAGGCGTCGTAGCGGCTCAGGTAGAACACCGGCCCCAGCTCGCGCAGCATCTCGTAGTGCGGATAGGGGTTGTCGAGGACTGCGTCCGAGTAGGGATCGAAGTCGGTGACGGGGGCATTCACCTCGCGGCGTTCGAGCGTCTGAGCGCTGGTCATTCGTTTATTCCTTGTCTCATCAGCAACACCCTGGTTGGCGAAAGGCGTAGTGAAGTCTCGTTCCAGCTTTGATCAGAGTCAATGATTTCGGCTATATTGTTCGCATATCGAACCTTTGGAGCGGAAAATGGCGGCGGTTCTCGGCGCAACGCTGGAAGAAAAGAAGGAAGAAAAGGAATACGTGATGGGGCTCGAGAAGGGCCTGGCCATCATTGAGGCCTTCGGCATCAGCAAGGGTCCGCTGACCCTGACGCACGCGGCAGAGATCACCGGACACACGAAGGCCGCAGTGCGGCGCAGCCTGTTGACGCTGTGCAAGCTGGGATATGCGCAGCAGGACGGCCGGCATTTCAGGCTGGCGCCGCGCTCGCTGCGCCTCGGGCATGCGTACGTCGCGTCCGACCCCCTGACGAAGGTCGCCCAGCCCATCCTCGAGATGACAAGCGAACTCACGCGCGAGTCGGCATCCATGGCGGTGCTGGACTCGCAGGATGCGGTGTTCGTGGCCCGCTCCACCCACAGGCGCAGCCTGTCCAGCGGCCTGGGCGTCGGCGCCCGGCTGCCCGCCTACTGCAGTGCGACAGGACGCGTGCTGCTGTCGGAACTGCCGCCCGCGGATGTCGAGTTCATGTTGAACCGGATGGCGCGTCCCGCCTTCACGCCGCACACCTGCACGGACGTGCGCGAGATCATGAAACAGGTGGCCCTGGTGCGCGCCAACGGTTACGCGCTGAGCGACCAGGAGCTGGAAATCGGACTGCGCTCGATCGCCGTGCCCATACGCAACGGCCGCGGCGAACTGATCGCGGCGATGAGCCTCTCGGTGGCGACCAGCCGCATGACGCGCGAGCAGGTGGTCGAGGAACTGCTCCCGGAGATGGAAACCGCACGGCGCAACTTCGCCTCGCTGCTCTGAGCGCGGCCCGCGCAAGCGACCGCCATTGCGGCGCTCCGCGCGGGTGCCAGGTCCGCATGGAAGGAGACTATTCCGGGGGGAGGCGAGCGGACAGGCTTGCACCCGCCCGGTGAAGGTGCGGCAGCATCTGGGCCCGGAATTCCGAGAAGCGCATCCGGTCCGCTCGAACGGAAATGCTCAATCCGGCGATGGTCTTTCCGCTCCGGTCGGTGACGGGCACGGCAATGGAACGCACGCCCAGCTCCAGCTCTTCGTCGCTGGAAGCCCAGCCCTGCTCGCGGCACTTCTCCAGCAACACGAGGAGTTCGTCCAGGTCGTACGTCGTTCGGGCCGTCAGCGGGATGCGCTCCATGCTCTGCAGCTTGCGTGCTGCTTCGTCGCGCGGCATACCCGCCAGCAGCACTCGCCCGAGCGCGGAGCAGTACGCGGGCAGGCGCGCGCCGATGCCCAGCCCGGTCGCGAGGGTGCTTCGGGTGATCGAGCGCGAGAGGATGATGACATCGTCGTCCAGCAGCTTGCCCAGGGAAGAGGACTCCTTCGTACGCTCCGCCAGGGCCTCCATGACAGGCTGGGCAAGCTGCGCCGTGGGCCGGGAGGTGAAATAGGCATGCGCGATCAGAAGCGTGCGCGGGGCCATCCAGTAGCGCTTCCCGTCCGATTCCAGGAACCCCGATGCGAGCAGGGTGTGCAGCGCCCGGCGTGCCGATGCCGGCGTGCTCCCCGTGCGACGGGCCACTTCCGAGGGGGTGAGCCTGCTTGCTTCACGCCCGAAGCACGTGAGGATCTCCAGGCCCTTTTTGAGGGCGACCACGATGTTCCTGTCGTGCGGATGGACGCTGGCGGCCAACGGGGCAGGAGGGATTTGGCGCATAGCGCCATTTTGGCTTTGCCGGCGCACCCGCCGCCCACAGAATTTCGCCGCATCCCGCGCTGCACGCGTGAACTCCGGCGTTCTCACCCTGGAAATACGATGAAGAATCTTCTGCTCTCCGTGATGGTTGCCCTCACTCCGCTGCTCGCCGGCCCGGCCGCCGCCCGGACGCCGGAGTTTCCAACCGGCCCGATCACCATCATCGTTCCCGTTGCCGCAGGTGACGGCTTCGACTCCGCCGCCCGTATCCTGGCGGAGAACCTGGCGACGCACCTGCGCACCCCGGTCCTGGTCGACAACCGGCCCGGTGCCGGCGGAGCCCTGTCGGTGGCCGAATTGCTCCGCGGGCCAAGGGATGGGCAGAAGGTGCTGATGGCCATCAACGCATCGCTCACCTTCAGGCCCGTGCTGCAGGCAGCCAGCACGAACTACGATCCGTTCAAGGACTTGCAGCCCGTCAGCCTGGCCGAGCGCACGCCCAGTGTGCTCGTGATCGTGAACGGACTTCCGTTCACTGACCTCAAGGGCCTGGTCGAATTCGCCAGGAACAATCCGGGCAAGGTGCGGCTCGGCACCGCCGGCCAGGGTTCCATCGGCGACTTCGACGTCGAAATCCTGAACGGCCTGACGAAGGCCGGCATCCTCTCGGTGCCCTTCAAGGGCTCGGGGCCCGCCATCACCGCCATGCGCGGCGGGCATGTGGAGGGCGTGATCGTCTCGCTCGGGTCGGTCAGCGGCACGCTGAAGGCAGGCGCGGCGAAAGCCATCGCGCTGTCCGACAAGTTTCCCGGCTACGAGTCGGTTCCCACGTTGAAGGAACTTGGATACCCACAGGACCTGATCGGCGTCTGGACGGCCTTCGTCGTGCCGGCGGGCGTGCCGGAGAGCACGCGCAAGACGCTCGAGGAGGCATTCGCCAGGTCACTCCGGGATCCGGCGGTGAACGCGCGCATCCTGCCGCTGGGGATCCTGAACGACTACCAGCCGCCCGCGCGTGTGATCACCATGATGCGCGAGGAGACCGCCGTGGTGAATGACATCGGCAAGAAGCTCGGCCTAGCAAAGTAAGGAATCAAGAGATGCTGAAACTGGACATTCCCCCCAAGTACAAGGCAGCAGCCGTCCAGGCCGCCCCGGTGTTCCTGGACCTCGACGCCAGCGTGGACAAGGCCTGCGCCCTCATCCGCCAAGCTGCATCGCAGGGCGCGAAGCTGATCGCGTTGCCCGAGGTCTTCCTTGCCGGTGGGCCGTACTGGGCATGGCACCTTCCCATGGGCCGGGGCGGTGCCTTCTCGGCCGAGTTGTTCCGCAACGCGGTGGAGGTGCCTGGACCCGTGGTCGCCATGCTCGGACAAGCAGCTCGCGAGGCCGAGGCCTATGTGGTCATCGGTGTCAATGAGCGTGAAGGCAAGACGCTCTACAACACGCTGCTGTATTTCAGTCCCGGCGGGGAGCTTCTCGGCAAGCACCGCAAGTTCAGACCGACCGGGCCCGAAAAACTGGTCTGGGGTGACGGCGACGGGAGCACCCACGAGGTGTATGACACTGCCGTCGGCAAGCTCGGCGGGCTGATCTGCGGCGAACATACGATGTCGCTGCCCGCATACACCTTGGCCGCCATGGGTGAACAGGTCCATGTGGCCGCGTGGCTGGGGTTCACGCTGGCGGACCGCTCGCTCGCCGAGATCTGCTCCCGTTATCACGCCATCGCTCACAACAGCTACGTTCTTTGCAGCCAACTGGTGGTTGGGCAGGACGTGCTGGATCGGCTGGGGCTGACGCGCGAGCAGCAGCCGGTGAACGCCTGGACGGCGATCATCGAAGCGGGTAGCGGAAAACTGTTGACGGAACCGCTGGCCTGGGACGAGGAAGGCATCGTGTACGCGGACATCGACCTGGCCGCGGCAATTCCCAAGTACTTCATCCATGAGTCGACGGGGCACTACTGGCCAAAGCCGTTCAGTGTGGTGTTCGACGACCGTGCAAAGACGCCGGTGCGACGGTTGGCGTCCCCCCTGCGAAAGTCTGCGGACGAAGAGGCGCCGGACCAACCGGACTAGCCGTACCCGCCCCAGTGCGGAGCAATACGCCGGGAGCCGCGCGCCGATACCCAGACTGGAGCTGCATCCGCCATGCAAGCTCTTTATGTCGCCTCCCCATAAGGGGGCCGCCTACAGTTGAAGAGCTTGTTCCAGCTCAGCGTGTCTTGGTAGCCGGTGCAGTCGTTGGGTAGTACGTCTTCGTCGATCTCGTCCAGGAACTCGTTGAAGATGTTGTAGAGCATCAAGAAGTAGATGCTCTCGGGCGAGTTCTCCTGGTACACCGAGGCGATGTGTTCGCAAATCTGCGCAGTCACGTCCTCTAGCTTCTCGGGGTCGTTCCAAATCTGGTCGAACAGGCTGAGGTAGGTGGCGGCAAAGGCGGGCTCGTCCATCTTGTTGACGAGGTTGGACACCGCGTTGCCTTGCTGATAGCCCAAGTCCACTGCCGTGAAGCCGTGGAGCGGCATGTAGGCGGTATCTGTCCCGTTGGCCTGCACAACGGCGAAAGGCTGCATGGGGGCCTTGATGCGGTTGCTCTTGAATCGGGCCTTGCGGCGCATCCAGTCAGCGCACTCCTTGGCGATGGCGCGTTGGGTCAGCTTATTGCGCAGTTGAATCTCGAATTCGCTGCCGTACAGGCTGCGCTCGCGGTCGAGCTTGGGGATGTGGAATTCCTTGCGCTCTTTGCGAATCTTGTCGGTGACCTCGCTGACCGTAAAAGTGGGCGAGGTGAAGATGAAGCTGAGTTCGTCGATCTTCTCCAGCTCGGCCTTCAAGGCCTCGAAGGCGTACATCGAGAAGCACGAGGCGGCGATCTTGAGCCGTGACTTGGGCTTCAGCGTCGCTTTGATGTCGTCACCCAGCAAACGGGTGATGTTGTCAATCAGTTCCATGTTTCTTCTTCCGCTCCCCAGCGTTGATTTGCGCTTGAGGCGCTGCCTCTAAGCTGCGTGCGAGGAGGCGCGGCTGACCCTCGACCACGGTGACGCTCGCGCCCGCCGCCGTCAGCGCCGCCGCAACTTCCAGCCCGATGAATCCGCCGCCGATCACGCAGGCCCGCCGGCTGCGGCCCAGCGCAGCCTGCACGGCGATGGCGTCGTCCAGCGTTCGCAACTCGTGCACGCCCTGGAGATCGGCGCCGGGCACGGCCAGCGGCCGGCAACGCGCACCGGTGGCGAAGGCGAGCCAGCCGTAGTCCAGTTCGCTGCCGTCGGCCAGGTGCACACGCTGCGACGAGAGATCGACGCCCGTGGCCCTTGTGCCCAGGCGCAGCTCGATCGCCTGCTGGGCATAGAAGTCCGGGCCGCGCAGTGCGAGCTGGTCGGCGGCGGTCTTGCCGGCGAGCAGGCCCTTGGACAGCGGCGGCCGCTGGTACGGCGCGTGGCGCTCGTCGCCGAGCAGCACGATCGGCGCCTCGAAGCCCAGCTCTCGCGCAGAGGCCGCGAGCTGCACCCCGGCATAGGACGCACCGACGATGACCAGCGCATCGGCCATCAGACCTGCGTCTCCGGCACGCGCACGGTGAGGCCGTCGAGTTCCGCTGTCAACGGGATCTGGCAGCTGAGCCTGCTGTTGGGCGCGCGCTCGCTGGCCGTGCCGTCCAGCAGTTCGTCTTCCATCTCGTCCGGCGGCGTCAGCCGGTCGACGAAGGCCTCGTCGACATAGACGTGGCAGGTCGCGCACGAGCAACTGCCGCCGCACTCGGCGTCGATGCCGCGGATGTTGTGCTGGATGGCGGTCTCCATCACGCTGGCGCCGAGCTTGGCCTCGACGCTGCGCGTGCTGCCGTCCTTGAGGATGTAGTGGATCGTGGGCATTTATGTTGAGGGATGTCGCTTGCGCAGGCTCGGCGTCGCCTCGCATGGCGCGGTGCCGAAGGCCGCGGAGCAGGCCATGCCAGGGCACCCGCGGAACTGGCTCTGCCAGGCCGCTGGGTGCGCCCCCTTCGCGCAGCGGAAGGGGGTTGGCGGAGCGCGCAGCGCGGAGACTGGGGGATTCATCATTCACTCAGAACATGTCGAAGTACTCGCGGTGCTCCCACTCGGTGACTTCGAGGTTGAAGCGCGCGATCTCGGCCTGCTTGATGTGGCAGTAGTAGTCGACGAAGTGCCGTCCCAGCCCCTCCACCAGTTCGGCATCCGCCTGCAAGGCCGCCAGCGCGGCGTCGAGCGTCCGTGGAAGCTCCTCCGCCGGGGTTTCGTAGGGCGCGTCGGCCGACGGCCCGGGGTCCAGCCCGCGCTCGACGCCATCCAGCCCCGAGAAGATCTGCGAGGCGAGGTACAGGTAGGGATTGGCGGTCGGCTCGCCGATGCGGTTCTCGATGCGCGAAGCGCTGTCGCCCGGCGCGCCGAGCACGCGCAGCATGGCGCCACGGTTGTCCTGCGCCCAGATGGCGCGATCGGGCGCGAGCGAGAACGGCCGGTAGCGGCGATAGCCGTTCAACGTCGGGCTCGCCAGCGCCGCGGCACCGCGAGCATGGGCCTTCAGGCCCGCGAGGTACTGCATGCCGAGCGGACTCAGCGGGAGTGCAGCGTCACCGTTCGCGTCGGGCATGAACGCGTTGTCGCCGCCCTTCGCATGGCGCAGCGACTGGTGCAGGTGCCAGCCGCTGGACATGACGCTGGGAATGCGTGGACGGCACATGAAGGTGGCGTGGTAGCCGTGGCGCTGGCAGATTTGCTTGATCGCGCTGCGCAGCAGCACCATCGTGTCGGCAGGCGCCATGCCCACCGTGGGGCCGAACACCAGCTCGAACTGGCTGGGGCCGAACTCGATCTCCAGCGAGTGCAGCGGCAGGCCCAGCGCCTGCAGTTGGGTGCGCAGCAGCTCCATGAGCCCATCCACGCGGTCGTAGCGCAGCTCGGTCAGGTACTGGTGGCCGTGCGTGAGCAGCGACACGGCCGGCGGCGTGCCCGGCTGTCCCGCATCGGCCAGGCGCATCTGCGCATCGTCGAGCTTGAACACGTGGAACTCGACCTCCAGCCCTGCCACGAATTCCAGGCCGCGCGACGCGAGCCGGTCGATCGCGCGCCGCAGGATCTGCCGGGTGTCGAAGGGGCAGCGCCGGCCGTTCTTCATGAACGCATCGCACAGGACCCAGCCCGTGCGGGGCGCCCAGGGCAGCATGCGGAAGGTGGACGGGTCGGCCAGGACCGTGAAGTCGGCGCCGCCCTGCAGCCCTTCGAGCGCGAAGCCGCCGCCGGCCGAGAAGACCGGGAACACCGAGCGGTGCGACGTGTCCTTGGCCAGCAGCGTGGTCGTGAGGTTCACGCCACGCGCCAGCGCCCCGCGCGCCGCTTCCGCCACCAGGGTCTTGCCGCGCAGCACGCCGTGCTGGTCGGCCCAGGCGAAGCGAAGGACGTCGAGCTCGCCGGCGTCGATGCGCCCGACGATCTCGCTCGCCTGGGCCTGTTGTTCGTCGCTCCAGAGACCGAAGCGTTCGGCAAAGGCGCTCATCTCAGGCCGCCAGGCGGGCCGAGGCCCAGTCCGAAGCCTGCCGCCGGGCCCGGTCGGCCTCTTCGCAGTAGCTGGCCGCCCTGTCGGCGGCCGCCACGCCGTCGATCGACGGCGGACCGGTCAGGGTGCCGGCGTCCTCGGCCGTGGGTTGCATCGGCACGGCTTCGCCCGCCTGCGCCG
Source organism: Ottowia flava (assembly GCF_008017535.1). Taxonomy (GTDB): domain Bacteria; phylum Pseudomonadota; class Gammaproteobacteria; order Burkholderiales; family Burkholderiaceae_C; genus Ottowia; species Ottowia flava. The sequence goes on along the minus strand of NZ_VRUA01000003.1, from coordinate 106,374 downwards.
CCTCGATGGCTTTCACCAGCATCCGGCGGTACAGCATGATGCCCTTATCGGTCGTGCCGAGGTGCTCGCGGGTGCGGTCCTGGATCGGCCCCATCGATTCGCAGGCCCACTGGTCGTGCACGTTGATGTCCTGGCCCATGCCGGTGTAGGTCTGGGTCAGCTGCTCCTCGACGCTGTAGCCGTACTCGTTGCGCTTGTTCTTGCGCGAGGTGTACAGCGGCAGCTCGATGGTCTGCAGGCGCTGCTCGCGCATCTGTTCCTTGTCCACCGGGCCGGAGAAGCTGGTGAAGATCGCGTACCAGTAGCAATGCGTGTCGTCGACCGGCACGTGCCACTGCGAAATCGTCATCTCCGAACTCATCGGGATCACGAAGGCCTGCGGAAAGACGACGTTGGTCACGCGCACGTGCGTCTGCTGCTCGGAGAGCTTGCGCAGCGTGGTCAGCTTCATGCCGTACGGCGCCGGCTCCGCGGCGATGTCGGGCCGGTCGTATTCGCGCAGCACCTGCGTGATGGCCAGTTCGGAGTCGGCCGAGGCACCGCGGAACTGCTTGCCGTAGCTCTCGGAGGTGTCCTCGTCCTCGTAGAAGCGGTGCAGGAAGGAGGCATGCGCCGGGTCCATGCCCACCTCGAGCGCCTGCAGCCAATTGCACTCCCACAGTCCCTTGAACGCGAAAGTGTGGCTGTCGGGCGCGACGAAGCAGTCGAACTCGGGAAAGGCGGGGGGCTCGCCCTCGCCGATGTACGCAAAGACGATGCCGCTCTTCTCCACCACCGGGTAGGCGCCCTGGCGGATGCGCGTGCACAGCTTGCTGCCCGCCGGCTCGGCCGGCGTCTCGAGGCATTGGCCGGTGGCATCGAACAGCCAGCCGTGGAAGGCGCAGCGCAGGCCGCCGTTTTCGAGCCGGCCGTAGGCCAGGTCGGCGCCGCGGTGGGGGCAGTCACGATCGAGCAGGCCGACCCGGCCGGACTCGTCGCGGAACAGCACGAAATGCTGGCCCATGAGCTGCACCGGCCGCAGCGGGCGCGGGCCGCGCAACTCCTCGGACAGGGCCACGGGCTGCCAGTAGCAGCGCAGCAGGGTGCCGGCGGGCGTGCCGCGTCCAGCGCGGGTGATGAGGTCGTTTTGTTCGGCGCTGATCATCGTGAAGCTCCAAGCCTTTCAGTCAATGCATTCAGTTGTATGCATTGGGATGCATTGGGATGCATTGTCGTGAAATATGGCATCGGGTCAACAATTTTTTGTGGAGAATCAATGCACTGATTCGGAACATGCTGCACTAAATGAGGAAAAAGTCGCCGCTCGGTGCGTCTTTCGCTTGCTGATGCATGCATGATCCGCGCCAGAGATCGATTCATGCGTACACCAGACGACCCGCCTAGAATTTGCTTCGATTACTGCATACAAGGAGATGTAATGGATGCCTCCCTCCCCACGGGGAAGTCGATCGCAGCAGGAGCTCGGAGATGATCAGCGTAGCCGTTGCGGGAAGCTGGTTTGTCCGCAGGACAAGGTGGAGCCTCGACTGGATACGGCATCAAAGTGCCCATGGCGTGATAGACCGAGGTCTTCACAAACACCAGCAAGGCTCCGTCATGCATCGTAATTCAGCACAAGGCGCAGGACAAATCATCGGCCAGATGGGTGGGCTGCAAGTCATCGGCCTGGACATCGCCAAGAGCGTGTTCCAGCTCCACAGCGTGGACATGGCCACGGGCGAGATCGTCAACCTGCAGCTCAAGCGGGCCAAGGTGCTGGAGCACTTTGCCAACCGTGCGCCGTGTGTCATCGGCATCGAAGCCTGCGGCGGCGCGCACCACTGGGCGCGAGAGCTGACGGCGCAAGGCCACACCGTGCGGCTGATCCACGCCAAGGCCGTGCGCCCCTTCGTGAGTGGCAACAAGACCGACGCCACCGACGCACGGGCCATCTGGCTGGCGGTACAGCAGCCGGGCACCAAGTTCGTGGGCATGAAAACCCTGGCGCAGCAGGCCACGCTGACCTTGCACCGCCAGCGCGAGATGCTCATGAAGATGAAAGTCATGCAGATCAATGCGCTGCGCGGCCTGCTCTACGAGTTTGGTGCGACGTTCGCGCGAGGCAGGAATGCGCTGTTCAGCGAGATCGAGGCCACCTTGGAATCGTTGGCCAATTCCATGCCGCAGTACGTCGCCGACAGCCTGCGCGAGCAGGTGCAGCGCATCAAGCAACTGGGCGCGGACATCAAGGCCGTGGAAGTGCGGCTTACCGCAGTCCTGCGCACTGACACGGACATGAGGCGCGTGGCGCAAATACCGGGCGTGGGTCTGCTGACGGCCACCGCGGCGATCGCCACGATGGGACAGGCCAAGGCATTCAAGTCGGCGCGCGAGTTCTGCGCCTGGCTGGGCCTGGTGCCCAAACAGCGCGGCACGGGCGGGCGGGTCAATCTGCTGGGCATCTCCAAACGGGGCGACACCTACTTGCGCACCTTGCTCATCCACGGCGCGCGCTCGGTGCTCACGCATGCCAAGGAGCCTGGGCCGTGGCTGGAGCAACTCAAGGGCAGGAGGCCGGCCAACGTCGTGATCGTGGCGCAGGCGGCCAAGATGGCCCGAACGATCTGGGCCGTGACGGCCCGGCAACAGGACTACCAACGGGGCTACCAGAGCATCAGGCGGCAAGCGGCGTGATGCAGGTAGCTGAATATCAACCCAACCCAAGAAAGGGTATGTGAGCCTTTGAAGGCGATGAGGCAGCGACACGCGAAGTGATGTGAAACAGGTCAGACCGGGACGAGCCAAACCTGAATGGCTTGCAGGACTTCAACAGTCCGTCAAGGAGATGAGGCGCTCGTCAGCGGATTACATCGGGGCCAGTGGGCCGCAGGGGCAACCCAGCACCCATACCACAGGCCGGATACAAGGCAGCAGCCGACTTCTTCACACAGCGATGCGGGTTACTACTCATTGCCGGGAGGCATCCATACAAGAGCCATGGATTCCCAACAGTCACGTGTCCTGGTTCAACTGCGCGACCTGATCCTCAAGGGTGAGTTCGGCCCTGGCGAGCGGCTCGCAGAGATCCCCCTGGCCGAAAAGCTGGGCGCCTCACGCACGCCGGTGCGCCTCGCGCTCGCCAGCCTGGAACACGAGGGCCTGATCGAGCCCTCCCCCGCCGGTGGCTACCAGATGCGGCGCTTCACCTCGCAGGAAATCGCGGATGCGATCCGCGTTCGGGGTGTCATCGAGGGCTTCGCGGCCCGCCTGCTCGCCGAGGACGGCGCGCCCCGACAGTTGCTGCGCGAGTTGCACGAGTGCCTGGACGCGGGCGACAAGGTCGTGAACAAGCCCACCATGGAGCTGGACGATTACGCCGGCTATGTGGAGATGAACGACCGCTTCCACGCCATCATCATCCAGGGCTGCGGCAACGCGTCGGTGCGGCGCATCATGGAGATGCTCGACAGCCAGCCCTTCGCGGCACCCAGCGCCATGCTGCCCATGCAGTCGTCGATGCGCGAGGGCCAGCAATGGATGCAGCAGGCCCACCGCACCCACCACGCGCTGGTGCAGGCGATCGAGCGCGGCCAGGGCTCGCGGGCACAGGCCCTGGGCGAGGAGCACGTCGAGATCGCCCGTATGAACCTCGACTACGCGCTCGAACGCCCCGAACTGGCGGCCGAGCTGATGCCCGGGATGAAACTGGTGGCAGGCCGCGGCCGCTGAAACACCAGTGCGCCGCGGCCCTTCTTCAGCGGCGCATCCAGATCAGCGCAGCAGGCCCTCGATCACGGCCCATTCCTCGGCCGTCACCGGCGTGATCGACAGCCGGTTGCCCCGCTGCAGCAGCCGCATGCCGGCCAGCGCGGGCACGGTGCGCAATTCGGGCAGGCCCAGCAGGCGCGTCTTGCGCAGGGCCTGCACGTCGAGCAGCAGCCAGCGTGGATCGTCGGCTTTCGACTTCGGGTCGAAGTAAGGCGAGTCCGGCTCGAACTGGGTCGGATCCGGCTTCACACCCGACGCGACGCGCGCGATGCCGGCGATGCCCGGCTCGGGACAGCTCGAGTGATAGAACAGCACGCCGTCGCCGATGTGCATGGCGTCGCGCATGAAGTTGCTCGCCTGGTAGTTGCGCACGCCGGTCCAGGGCACGGTGCGCTGCGGCGCCGCCAGCGCGTCGTCGATCGAGCACTCGTCGGGCTCGGACTTCATCAGCCAGTACTGTTGGGTCGCGGTCATGGGCGGATTGTGCGTTCCGGTTCAGCCGCGATGCAGCAGCACGGGCACCGACGACACCAGCAGCGCCAGCCCCGACACCGTGAGCAGCCCCAGCACGATGCGGCGGAAGGCCAGCTCGCTCAGCCCGATGTACAGGCGCGCGCCCAGCAGCACCGGCACCAGCACGCACACCGCGACCACCGCGAGCAGCGGCAGCATGCGCACCGTGACGTTGCCCGCGCTGACCTGCAGCGTGAAGGCGACGGCCAGCATGGCCAGGTTGAAGTTCTGGATCACCGAGCGCTGCGCGTCGCGCGCCATGCCGCGCAGGGTGCACCACAGCGTGGGGATGGGCCCGGTGAAGCCGCCCACGCCGCCGCAGATGCCGCCCAGCAGGCCCGACACCGCGTCGGCCAGCCGCCCGCCCCAGCGCACCTGCGGCAGGTTGCGCGCGAACAGCATCGCCAGGCACCAGGGCACGAGCAGCCCGCCCAGGCAGGCCTTGAAGATCACGATGTCCAGCCGGGGCAGCAGCCACACGCCCAGCGGGACGCCGAGCAGCCCGCCGGCCACGAAGGGCCGCAGCACCCGCCAGTCGAAGCCGCGGCGCACGGTGGCGGCAGCGATCAACTGCCCGGTGAGCGCGCCGAAGGTGGAAAGCACGGCGGCGAGCTGCGGCTCCGGCCCCCAGCCCCAGAAGGACATCGCGACCAGCCCGAAGGCGAAGCCCGACAGTCCCTGCACGAAGCCGGCCACGCCGGCACCGAGCGCCACGAGGAGGTAGAGCGACGCGCCGTCGGCCATGCGTCAACGCGCCGGTGCGCAGCGGTCCGGCTGCGCACGCCCGTAAACGCTACGAAAAAGATAGCGGCTCGCGCAGGAGCAGCGGGCGCTGGGCCCACTTTTGGCTTGGAAGCGATGCGCGTCGCGACCGCCGCGGCGCATCAGGCCGGCACCGCCGGCAGCGCCTCGCGCCGGGCGCGGCGCACATTGAAGGCGCTCGCGATCAGCACGCCCTGCACCAGCGCCAGGCCGACGATCACACTGGTGTACTGGCCCGCGTCCATCAGGCGGCCGAAGATCAGCGGCGCCACCGCTTGCCCGATGTCCAGGCCCGCATAGACCACGCCGTACACGCGCCCGCTGGCATTGGCCGGCGTCGAGCGCTTGACCAGCAGGTCGCGCGAGGGCCCCGCGATGCCGGAGGCGAAGCCCATGGCGCCGAAGAGCACCGGCACCACCACCGGCGGGAAGTCGGCCAGCGCCATCACCAGCGCAAAGGCAGCCGCGATGCCGAAGCCGACGCCCACGATGCGCTCGCAGCGCGAGGGGTCTGACGCCAGGAAGCCGCCCACCACCATTCAACTTGCGAGGCTGTTCACTTCTGGGCGCGGTTGCTCGCTAGAAAGTTCGCAGACGATCCGCGCTTCGACCAGGCGTGGGTCGAGAGCGCAATGACGGCTTATCAGGCCGAGCATGACTTCGCCGCGATGAGCTGGTCGCAACAGCTCGCGTTCGAGCGCGGCTGCTTCGCCACGTTGCTCGCTGTCGAACACGACACCGTCAATCACCGCCTGGTTCTCTTTGGGGTCGGCGACTCGGTTGCTGTGCTCCTTGTGGGCCTGGAAGTCGTGCGCGCGTGGCCGCTGGACCACCCTGACAGGTTCAAGGAGCGGCCGACGCTGCTGTCCACGGTGTCCGCTGCTTTCATCGTGAGTCAAAGGGTCTCGAGCGGCGCTACGCGGCCATATCCAAGAAGCTCGCGAGCCTGCGCTCGCCGTACTTCCTAGACTTCCAGTTCCAGCCTCAAGGCATCCGAGTCGATGGCGCCGCCTACCCGGTGGTCAAGATGGCTTGGGCGAGTGGAACGACGCTGGGCGAGTTTCTTGAGGACAACCTCAGGAATCCGGCGGCGCTTGGTCGGCTCGCGGACGCCTTGGCTCACCTCGCCGCCTACTTGCATAAGGAGGGCAGCCGTGTGGCTGCAATACTCGGCCAACCGCAAAGGCGAGCATCCGCAGCGGCACCTGCGCCACTGGCGCGGCATCCTGCAGGCCGACGCCTTCGCCGGCTACAACGCTCTGTACGAGGATGGCGGCATCATCGAGGCGGCCTGCTGGAGCCACGCGCGCCGCAAGTTCTGGGACATCCACGAGCGGCAGCACCTACTGCCCGGAACACTGGCGCACCAGGCGCTCGAGCGCATCGGGCGGCTGTTTGCGATCGAGGCCGACATCCGGGGGCGCCCACCCGATGAACGATATGCCGTCAGGCAAGAGCGCACGCGCATCGAACTCGATGCGCTCAAAGCCTGGCTCGATCAGGCGCTGTCGCAGCTATCGGCCAAATCGGCCTTGGCCGGCGCGATTGGCTACACGCTGACGAACTGGCGCGCGCTCACGCGTTTCGTGGGCGATGGGCGCATAGAGGCGCACAACAATGCCGCCGAGCGGGCGCTGCGCGCGGTAGCGATCGGTCGCAAGAACTATCTGCATCTTGGCTCCGATGCGGGAGGTGCGAGCGCGGCGGTGTTCTACACGCTGATCGGCACCGCCAAGCTCAATGCGATCGAGCCGCAGGCGTATCTGCGCTATGTCCTTGAGCGCATCGGCGAGCATCCGATCAATCGTGTCGATGAACTGCTGCCTTGGGCCGTGGCCGATCGAATGAACACCGAGCGCGCTCTGCCATTGGCCGCCTGACAGCACAGCGCCCGCGCGGGCAAAATCGGTGTCCATGCGCCTGCACCTGACTCTGAAGGACTTGCCGATGGCCACCAGCGCCGAGCTGTACCAGCTCAGTTGGGTCATCGAGCAGTTGCTGGCCGATCCGCGGCGCATCGTGCAGGCCCGAAGCCACTTGCATCTGGGCCAGCAGGTGCAGTACTTCAACTGGGACGACGGCAAGCAGCGTGCGGCGCGCGTGGTGTCGGTCAAGCACCATCGCGTGACGGTGCAGGATGAAGCGAGCGGGCGCCACGTGAGCTTGCCCTACGCGGCGATCTCGGTGGAGGTTGCCGCCACGGCAAACGCGGGCGACACGGCGCATGAGGCCTCCGAACTCGCACCGCCGCCCGAGGTCGGTCGGCGCGAGGACTTCCGCGTAGGTCAGCGCGTGAGCTTCATCGATCGCGATCTGCAGCATCGCATCGGACTGATCGTGCGCATCAATCAGCAGACGGCCACTCTCGATTGCGACGGGCAGAGCTGGCGCGTGGCATTCAGTCTGCTTCGACATATCGTCGACGCTTGAAAACCGCAGGCTGTCAATGACGGCCTACGGCGGACTATTACATAGCGACAGGCGCGGCGTTCGCTGATGGCCAGTTGCTCGACCATCCTGGCGACCGCTTCGCGCCTGGCCTGCGGGGTCAGCGCTTTACCCCGAAGCCCACCTTCAGCGCTTCGATGTGCAGATGAGCCTCGGCCAGCAGTTTCTTGAGCTTGGCGTTCTCCGACTCAACTTCGCGCAGCCGTGTGGCCTCGCTGGCCTGCATGCCGCCAAACTTGGCGCGCCACTTGTAGAAGGTCGCATCGCTGAAGCCGCCCAGGCGGCACAGCTCCTTGACCGGCATGCCGGCTTCAGCCTGCTTGAGGAATCCGATGATCTGCTCGTCGGTGAATCTGCTCTTCTTCATGTCCGTTCTTCCTTGGAAAACGGACTCTACTAACCTTCACGTGGCACCCCGGATGGGGGGCAGGTCAGGGGAATCGAGCAGGGGTACTGGCATTTGCGCCCCAACTTTGCCGATGCCGAATGCGACCAGGCCGCACGCAGTCCAGCGACGCAAAGTGCGCAGGTTCTGATTCATGATGCGTTCCTTTCTGAACGACGTTGCAACCACCACTGCTGGCGTTCCAACAGAGCCTGCAAATGGGTTTCGCTGGGCGCACTCCTCGGCGGCCAGTCAGGCGGCATACCGGGCTGAGGGCGCGGCGCCACGCGCAAGGCCAACAACTCCAACCGCTTCGGAAAATTCCGCAACAGGTCGGCAGCGACGGATTGCTCCTGCCCCATGATGGCGTTGACACACAGCAGCAGGTCTTGCGCGGCCTTGCGCAGATCGGCTGCCAGCGCATCGGCTTCAATGGTGTTCATGGCTTGCCTTCCTCTGTATCGGGCGCATCTAGTGGCTGTATCCGCAGCCCGGCATAAACGAAAGCACGAACCTCTGGGGCGTAGGCGATGAGCTCCCCGCCATCCCACAAAGACAAGGTGCAGACCGTCAGGCCCGTGCGCAAGAATTCTTGGCGCACGTATTGGGCCAGTGCCTCCAGGTCGTGCAGGGCAACGTTTTGCGGCACCTCTGCCGCAGAAATCACCAGATCGGTGGGCGGCACATGCACCAGCTCCAGGCCCATGCGCTGAAACGCCAGCACCAGCAGGGAGCGTGACGGTTCCTGGTCAAGGTAGTGCGGCAGCGCGGCCAGAGCTTCGTCATAGTGCAACGGCTTGCGCTTGGCCATGATGAATTCGCGCAACCGCTCAAACACGTCGTCAAGCGCCCGCAGGCCCCGGGAGCTGATCCTGGCGCCAATGTCCCTGTTCTCATTCAGCTCGCTATAGGCGTCGCTGGTCAGCCAGGCACGACGCACCACCGTGTCCACTACGCAGTGCAAGATGTTCTGCGCCAACCCGTCGGTGTGCTCCACCAGACCGAACTCGATGGTGTCCAAGCCATTGAGAGTGACCGTGGCCCACAGGCCATTGTGCTCGTCGCCATGCAGGCACTGCGCGGCCATGCCTTGCAGGGGAATGATGAAGCCCAGCTCTTCCAGCTTGGCCAGCAGCATCTCCACCGTAGCGTTGATGGACGCAGGCTGTGGAGGTGGAACACTGGTATCCGGTGGTGCCTCGGGCTGCGCCGGTGGCAAGCGCCCACCAAACCGGGCCTCGTACCAGTCGCCCAGGATATCGGTGGCGAGCTCGGACTCACGCAAGCCTCGGGCCTTGGCTTCGTGCCGGATGGCGTCCGTCAGGCGCACGTCCAGCATCCAGTTGGTTTGCGCCATGGCGCCCTGGGCCTTTTTGCGCTCGCGGTAGCGGCGTTGGTATTCGGCGGAGGTCTGCCTGCCGGTGCGTGGTCGTGCCATATGCTTGATTATTTAACAACACTAGTTAAACTAAATATCCATGAAATTGCCGTTCCATGCAAGCCCGTGCCTGTGACCACAATCTTTTGCGGGAGACGCGCGTGACAACCAACAATGACCAGCCCATGAGCCAGAAACAGGCCGACGCCCTGCGTCAGGAGTGGGCGTTGCTGCTCAAACTGGGCTACGCCAGCCAATGGACGCCAGCGCAAAAAATGGCGCGCCAGGATGAAATCACTGCCCTGCTGCTGCAGGCGGGGCAGGCGCTGCCACGGGCATTGACTCAGCAGGAATTTCTGGCCAGCGCACGCGAGGTCGAAGAGGCCTTGCTTATGGCGTGCCTGGAGATTGCCCGCAGCCTTCGCAACATGCCTTGCACGGCGAAGGAGGCCAATGTGATGTGCGTCGCGGCGATGGTTATCGGCAACGGTTTTCCTGTTTCACAAAAACGCCTGATGGACGCTGCGACGAGATATTTCGAGGTGCATGCAGACGCGAAAGTGGAGACAGCCGAGGTTGTCCGACGCGGCTGGGTTTTGAATTTGCCGCGCCTGCGCGATCGGTTAGAGCGCAAATTGCAGGCTGCGGGGGCGCAATGATTTACTTTTTTGGAGATGTCCACGGCCATTTCGACCATGTGCTGGAGGTCGTCGCCAGAGATCGCCCGGCCGCCATCGTGTTGCTGGGTGATTTGCAAGCGCAGCGCCCGCTGGAAGCGGAACTCGAATTCATCCTGGAGATGACCGAGATCTGGTTCATCCATGGCAACCACGACACCGACTCCGATGCTGACTACGACCATCTATTTGGCTCGGCGCTGGCAGATCGAAACCTGCACGGCCGCGTGGTCGTGGTCGATGGCGTGCGCATTGCCGGGCTGGGTGGTGTGTTCCGTGGGCAGGTGTGGGCGCCACCGGCTGACTGGCTGTACGAGAGCTCCAAGGAATTCACAGCGCGTTGCGGCAAGGGCAATCGTTGGCGAGATGGCCTGCCGCGCAAGCACCGCAGCTCTATCTTTCCGGAGGATTACTTTCGCCTGGTATCGCAACGTGCCGATATTCTGGTGACACACGAGGCACCCAGCGCGCATCCGCATGGCTTTGATGCCGTTGATGAACTGGCGCGCAGTATGCGGGTTGGCAAGGCGTTCCACGGCCACCACCATGACTGCCTGGACTACAGCCGCGATCACGCGCGGCTGGGGTTTGCGGCCTTTGGCGTGGGGTTTTGCGGGGTGACCGACATGAACGGCGGCTGCATTCGGCCCGGAAAGTTTGACTATGCGCGGGCAGGACGCCTGCGGTAAAAGGAATGTATGAAAGACCCCCGTCAAGAGCGCCTTGGCCGCCTGCAGCGTGAATACCACCGTCACCACCCATGGCGGCTCGGGCCTGGCGGTTTGTTTGTGCCCCACAGCTATGCGGAGGTCAAGCCGGATGCGCTGTCCTGGTGGGATGACGTAGGCTTCATCCTTAACGGCAGGCGCGTCATCGTCTGGTGGCGTCACCCACGTTGCGTGTACCACGACGCCCTTGAAGAGCTGGCAAGCGAGCAGGCTGGCGAGTTCCCGTTCGATGACTGGCTGACGAAAGGCGCGATTCCGAACTACCGCAAGGTAGGTCGATCGCGCAAAAAAATCGTCAGCTACACTTGCCGCCCACCATCGCAGGCGTCGCGCGAATATTTTCAGCGCCTACAAACTCTGGAGGAAGAGCTTTCCGCTCAAGGCATTGACTGCGATGTGCGCCCCAGCAGCAAACGCAAGCGTTTGTCCTGGGCAACCGGGCTGGATTTGGTGGCGCCACTGAAGGTGCGCAACGAACAAGAGCTTACGGTCGTGGCCGACCTGGCTCGCCGCCTGCTGCTGGGACAGACCACGCTGGAGCGGGAGTTTGCAAACTACCGCTACACCAAGGAAAGCTGGCTATCGGAGGCAGCGTCCAGACCTTAGCCTTGGTGCGCGGGCGGGAGACATCATCGACTCTGACGCTCCTGAGCCTGCAAGACCTCCAGCTTTCCAGACAGTCTGGCTGCGTCGGCAATGGCTTTCTCGGCCTTGGACTGCATCTCGGCGCTTAACACCCGCTCGCGCTCCAAAAGCTCGGTCAGGCTATCGGCGCGTTTTTGCGCCTCAGCCAATGCCGCCTGCGCCGTATCGGTGGCGGCCCGTGCTGTGTGCAGCAACACCTCCTGTTGTTCAAGCCGCTTGCGTGTGGACTCCAACTCAGCCGCCAATTGATCAGCCCATTCGGTGGCTTCCTTCTGCGCCTGCTCCGCCTCGGCCTTCGCGCTCTCGAAGACCTCCCGTTCTTTGGCTAGGCGATCATTGGCCATGCTGATCGCTACGGCCCATACATCGGTGCCCAGCTGATGGAATCGCTCCATGACGGCGGCGGGCGCCGCCTCACGAACCGGCGTGGCCGCTGCCTGCTGCATTGCCCGCCACGACTTCATTGCCTCGCTGATGGTGGTGAAGCTTCCTCCTCCCAGCGCCGAGCGCACGGCGGCCAGTGTTGGCTGCTGCCCGGACTCCGAGAGCCGATCGGCAGCGGAAAAAACATCATCGATGCTGATGGCCATAGAATTCTCGCATGTAGATAGTAGAGCTATACAACATACTATAATATAGATGAATATCTTCTTTCACAATCCTGGTATCAGTCAGCGACGAGTCCGCTACTCAAAGATCAGCACGGAACCACCGCGTGTTTACGCTGTGAACATTTCTTTTGACCGACTCGACTCGAAATCTCGATTGCCTGACTGCACGGCAAGGTTTAATATGTCAAATATTTAAGACATTTTTGACCCTACCCCGACCATGAACTTGATTGATATTGGCCACATCGTTGGCGCCCGGCGTGCCGAGCTGGGCCTGACCCAGGCGCAGCTGGCGCACCTGAGTGGCCTGTCGCGCCAGACCTTGGTCGGCCTGGAAAACGGCACCCTGAGTGATCTGGGTGTCAACCGCGTTGGACAGGTGCTGGCGGTGCTGGGCTTGGACAGCACCGCGCCAGATACCCAGGCGCGGCGCAAGAAGCGCGGCTTGTGGATGGCGGCCAAGACGGCCAGTGTCAGTTACTCGCGTGAACTGGCGCCGGAGATGTTGGAGCAGGCCCTGGCCAGCGGCGAGGTGCCGCCTTCGTTTGCTCCGCATCTCACCCATTTACTGGACGAGGCCCCCGTGCCCACCGTCGTGATGGCCGTGGAAGAGGCTGCTGCGCAAGCGCAGCTGCCACCTCGGAAAGTCTGGCGCAACGTCGCAAAACTCGCAGAGGCGCTGTCTGTGCATCGCCGGGCGCTGTGGGCATGAAGGCCGATGCGCTGCCCAGCGGAGCCTGGGAGAGTTTGTTCCCGCGTGCGTTAATGTTGATCGACGACATCAGCAAGTACGGAGGCATAGTCGACCCGTTTTGGACTTTTGGCGGTGGAACCGTGTTGATGTTCCGCTACCGCCACAGGCTGAGCAAGGACATCGATATTTTTGTGCCCGATCCACAGTACCTGGGCTTTGTCACGCCACGGCTGAGCGATACGGCTGCAGACTTGACCGAGGACTACACGGAACAGCCGGGCATGTTCGTCAAGCTTCAGTTTGATGAGGGCGAGGTGGACTTTGTATCTGCCCCCAACCTGCTGGAGAGCGCCTGGGAAGTTTGGGATATCCAAGGCCGTGCTGTCAAAGTGGAGACGGCTGCCGAGATCATTGCCAAGAAGATGTATCACCGTGGCGACCGTGTCACGGCGCGTGATTTGTTTGACTTGGCGCTTGTGAGCGAGCGCGAGCCTGTGCAGTTGCTGACAGCGAAGCCGTTTTTGCTGCGCCACCGCAGTGCTTTTCTGGCTCAGATTCGGCAGCCGCATCCCAGCCTGCGGGCCGCGTTCGACGCCATCGCCACGCTGGAATACACGCCGAGTTTCGACCACTGCGTGGCGGTGGCGGATGAGTTTTTGGACAGTTTGTAGCGATGGTGAAGGTGCACATCTGCGGTGTTAGTGTCGAGCCCACCCCAGCCACTCATAGCATTCATCATCAATCCTTGCAGGCGTGTGAATTTTTGCGAAAGTCGCCTTGTGCACGAACAAGTCCTCGCAAGCGCAAGGATTTTTGGTGGATAGCACTGTGCTTTGCACAGTGCCCTACTCGTTTCTGCGAAACCAAAAACGAGATAAACACCTGCAGCCACCAGTTGTGAAATCCGGATTTGGTCAACCCAGCTTCTTGGCCAAATCTTCCGCTCGTGGGTGGTAGTAACGCTTGAGCATGCGTAAATCCCGGTGTCCAGTCACCGCAGACAATTCCAGCACGTTGGACAACTTTTCTGCCAGCCTCGAAGCCGCTTCATGGCGGGTATCGTGAAAATGAACGTCGCTCAGAAAGCCTGATTGCGGCTTTCTACGGGCAGCTTTGCAGTCAGCCAGGTAGTCCTGCTGCGCTCGCTCAATCGCCCGCGCAAACCCCTTGCGCAACGCCATCGCAGTCGTCGGAAATACCGCCCCAGCCACCCGTTCAACAGGCTTTCCGCGTTCTGTCTTCGGGCGCGAAGGCAGCCCCTTCAGAATACTGACCGCCGTCGTGGACAGCGGCACGGAGCGCGCATCACCATTCTTCGTGTCCGGCAGGTGCGCGGTGCGTCGTTTGAGATCGACGTTCTCCCACTGAAGGGCCAGCAACTCGCCCCTGCGCATTGCAGTTTCCAACGCCAGCCGCACCAGCGGCAGCAACCACGGATTACGCGCCCCCTTGGTGAAGGTTCCATCCTGTTGGCGCACTCCGCCCGTCAGCGCTGCCAACAAGTAGCTTTCCTCTTCATGCGAAAGCCGCCGATCCCGCGCTCGCGCCTTTTCCGGCCGCTTCACCAACGGAATCGGGTTCTCGACATGGATGCCCCACTCTCGTCGCGCATGGTTGAACACTGTGGAAAGCACGTCGATTTCCCGATTGACGGTGCCTCCAGTCACCTCCTTGAGCCGACGGTCACGCCACCTGGCGACCTCCGTACTAGTGATGGCCGTCATCTTCAGACCCACCAGCGCCGCATCGCGCAAGAGCACATCGATCTTCACGGACTCGATGGCAGCAGACTTCTTCCCCGGCGTTATCTCCTGCTGATAGCGTTTGAGAATCGCAGCAAGCGTGTTCTTCTCAGCCTCCCGCCGATCAATGAACCCCTTGGTTTCCAGTTCGCTCTCAACCGTGCGAACCCACTTCTCGGCATCTTCCTTGTACGTGAAGGTGCGGGACTGTTCCGGGAAGCCCTTGCGCCTCACCTTGGCCCGCCACTGATACTCCCCACGCTTTGTAATTTGCCCCATGTCGCATTTGCCTCACATCGTCGCCAATGGCCCAAGAATGGCCCAACAAATGCTATCATGGACACATATGCCAGTGAAAAATGTAAAAAATCGATACGTTCGGGACGTAGAGGCCGGAGGTTCGAATCCTCTCACCCCGACCATCACGAAATCGGCCTGTCCACACACAACAGGTCGCGGCCCGCAAGCCATCTGAATGCGTGATGTGTCAACTGATGCACACACAGCATGGTGTGCAAGATTTACATCTATTCACCGATCGGCGATGATCGGAAGGCTGTATTTTGCCCTTCCGAGTGTATGTCCATGGCTGTTGCCGAGTCTGCTTCCCGAGATGCCCCTTCCGCCGCCTTGCCTGGCGTAGGACGCGCGCTGGTGCTCGCCGGAAAGTTGAGCCAGAAGGTCGCGGAAGACACGTTCCGAAAGGCCCAGTCCGGTCAGAAGAATTTCGTTTCAGAGCTAATTGAGTCAGGCGCGATTGCTGCCGCGGATTTGGCTCAAACGCTGTCTCAAGCGTTCTCAGCCCCCCTGCTGGATGTTGGCGCGCTGGATCCGCTGCGTCTCCCCAAGGATCTGATCGACCCAAAACTTTCACTGAACTACCGAATCCTGGCGCTCAGCAAACGCAATGGTCGATTGATCATTGCTACCGCCGACCCCTCCGATCACGAGGCTGCCGAGCGAGTGAAGTTCTCAACGCAGATGGGCGTTGAATGGGTGATCGCCGAGTTCGACAAACTCACTCGTCTGGTGGAGATTTTCACGAAATCGGCAACCGAGACGATGGACAACATCGTTACCGGTGACTTCGAGTTTGATGAGGCTGCATTGGGCGTGTCGGCGCCAGCTGAAGAGGCAGAAACTCAGACCGACGTCGAGGATGCTCCAGTCGTCAAGTTCTTGCACAAGATGCTTGTCGACGCGTTCAATATGCGTGCTTCGGATTTGCATTTCGAGCCGTACGAACATCAATACCGGGTCCGCTTCAGGATCGACGGGGAGTTACGCGAGATAGTTTCCCCTCCCGTGTTGATCAAGGAAAAGTTGGCCTCACGGATCAAGGTGCTGTCACGCCTCGACATCTCTGAAAAGCGAGTCCCGCAAGACGGTCGCATGAAGCTGAAGATTGGTGCTGATCGTGTGATCGACTTCCGTGTCAGCACGTTGCCAACATTGTTTGGCGAAAAGATCGTCATTCGTATCCTTGACCCGAGCAGCGCCAAATTGGGCATTGATGCCCTCGGTTATGAGCCCGAGGAAAAAGTCAGACTTCTTACTGCCATTGAGCGTCCGTACGGCATGATTTTGGTGACCGGTCCAACCGGGTCCGGTAAAACGGTTTCGCTATACACCTGCCTGAACCTGTTGAACCGACCCGGGGTGAACATCGCGACGGCCGAGGACCCATCCGAAATCAACCTGCCGGGCGTCAACCAGGTCAACGTGAATGAGAAGGCTGGCCTGACTTTCGCCGTCGCACTCAAGGCCTTTCTGCGCCAGGATCCCGACATCATCATGGTCGGCGAGATCCGCGACCTTGAAACGGCTGACATCGCCATCAAGGCGGCTCAAACCGGGCACCTTGTGCTGTCAACGCTGCACACCAACGACGCGCCGACGACCCTGACACGCATGCGCAACATGGGCATTGCCCCGTTCAATATTGCATCCAGCGTGATTCTGATCACGGCCCAACGGTTGGCACGTCGCTTGTGCCCACAATGCAAGGCCCCGATGGACGTACCTCGCGAGACGCTCATTGAAGCAGGATTTGGCGAAGAAGATTTGGACGGCAGCTGGACACCGTATAAGCCGGTGGGTTGCACCGCTTGTAACAACGGCTACAAGGGACGTGTCGGCATTTACGAGGTCATGCCGATCAGCGAAGAAATGCAACGCATCATTCTCGCCGATGGCAGCGCTTTGGAAATTGCTGAGCAGGCGCGCGAGGAGGGCGTCCGTTCGCTGCGCGAATCTGCACTGCATAAGGTTAGGATTGGGGTAACTTCACTCGAAGAAGTCCTAGCCGTCACCAATCAGTAACCCGCTCGGAGACACGAGCCCTTACGAGAGTATCCCGAATGGCAACCCGAGTCGCAGGCACTAGAACGGTCAAAGAGTTTGTCTTCGAATGGGAAGGCAAGGATCGCAATGGCAAGCCGGTTCGCGGTGAGACCCGCGCTGCTGGCGAAAACCAAGTTCAGGCCACACTGCGCCGCCAAGGCATTCTGACCACGAAGGTCAAAAAACGCCGGATGCGTGCAGGCAAGAAAATCAAACCGAAGGACATCGCGATCTTCACGCGGCAGTTGGCCACGATGATGAAAGCTGGGGTGCCCCTGCTTCAATCGTTCGACATCGTGGGGCGGGGCAACCCCAATCCCAGCGTAACCAAGTTGCTCAACGATATCCGTGCCGATATCGAAACCGGCACCTCACTGTCAGCCGCCTTCCGAAAGTACCCGATTTACTTCGACTCGCTGTATTGCAACCTTGTGGAGGCCGGTGAGGCAGCAGGCATTCTGGAAAGCCTGCTGGACCGTTTGGCCACGTACATGGAAAAAACGGAGGCGATCAAGTCCAAGATCAAATCCGCTTTGATGTATCCGATTGCGGTCTTGGTCGTGGCCTTTGTCGTGGTCTCGATCATCATGATCTTCGTGATTCCTGCGTTTAAAGAGGTGTTCTCCAACTTTGGAGCCGATTTGCCAGCACCGACTCTGTTCGTGATTGCCATGAGCGAATTCTTCGTCAAATGGTGGTGGCTTATCTTCGGCGGTCTTTTCGGAGGCGTCTACTTCTTCATGCAGGCATGGCGCCGCAACGAGAAGATGCAGATGTTCATGGATCGGCTGCTGCTCAAACTGCCAATCTTTGGTGAACTCATTGAAAAATCCGTGATTGCGCGCTGGACCCGGACGCTCTCGACGATGTTTGCAGCGGGCGTGCCTTTGGTCGAGTCGCTTGATTCGGTAGGTGGCGCATCTGGCAATTCCATGTACAAGTTGGCAACCGACAAGATTCAGCAGGAGGTCGCGACCGGCACCAGTCTGACGATGGCCATGACCAACGCCAACATCTTCCCGAGCATGGTGCTGCAGATGACTGCCATTGGAGAGGAGTCCGGCGCACTGGACCATATGCTTGGCAAGGCGGCCGACTTCTACGAAGCCGAAGTGGATGAAATGGTTGCTGGCCTCTCCAGCCTGATGGAACCCATCATCATCGTGGTACTAGGGACGGTCATCGGCGGCATTGTTGTTTCGATGTACCTGCCTATCTTCAAGCTGGGCCAAGTAGTTTGATGTGGCTTGAAGCGTGGATGCCGGTGCTGGTCACCGGCGTGTTGGGCTTGCTGATCGGGAGCTTCCTCAACGTCGTGATTTACCGGCTTCCCAAGATGCTGGAACGGCAGTGGGCAGCGGAATGCGCTGAGGCGATGGGTCAAGAAGCCCCCGACTCCGAACCGTTCAACATCCTCGTTCCCCGCTCCCGCTGCCAGAAATGCGGCCACCAGATCCGCTGGTACGAAAACATCCCGGTGCTGAGCTACGTGTTCCTGCGCGGCAAGTGCTCAGCCTGCGGTACGCCGATCAGCCTGCGCTACCCGATGGTTGAACTGGCCACCGGTCTGCTCTTCGCGTGGTGTGGCTGGCGCTGGGGTTTGACGCCGACCGCCGCTACCTGGTGCCTTTTTACCGCCCTGTTGGTAGCCATGACATTGATTGACTGGGACACCACCCTTTTGCCTGACGTCCTGACGCTGCCCTTGCTGTGGGCCGGGCTGATCGCCTCAGCGCTGCACTGGACCCAGGCTCCGCTGGCGGATGCGGTTTGGGGCGCGGTGGGCGGCTACATGTCGCTCTGGCTGGTGTACTGGGGTTTCAAGCTGGCGACCGGCAAGGAGGGCATGGGCTTTGGTGACTTCAAGCTGTTCGCCGCACTGGGCGCTTGGTTTGGCTGGCAAGCGCTGGTACCCATCATCCTGATGGCGTCGGTAATCGGCGCGATCGTCGGCATTGGCATGAAGCTGATGAGCTCCTTGCGTGAAGGCGGCGTCGTCCCCTTCGGTCCGTTCCTCGCCCTGGGCGGTATCACCGCCATGGTCCTCGGTCCGCAGGCCATTCTGCGCGCCGTTGGCCTCTAGGTCTGCGCGTGGCCGCGCCTCTTCTGCTGGGTCTGACGGGCGGCATTGGCAGCGGCAAGAGCACCGTCGCCGGCCTTCTTGCCAAGGCGCATGGCGCCGCCATCGTCGATGCGGACGCCATATCCCGCAGCACCACGGCCGCCCGCGGCAGCGCTCTATCTGCCATAGCCGAGGCGTTCGGTGCGCATTTGATCAACACCGACGGTGCGCTGGACCGCGCGGCCATGCGCGATCTGGTCTTTACCGACCCCAGCGCACGTCAGCGCCTTGAAGCCATCATCCACCCCCTGGTCAGCGACGAAACAGATCGTCAGGCCGCTGCAGCCCACGCTGCGGGTGCGCCGCTGATAGTATTCGATGTGCCTCTGCTGGTGGAAAGTGGCCCGCGCTGGCGTGCGCGCGTCGACCGCGTCATGGTGGTGGACTGCGATGTCGAAACGCAGATTGAGCGCGTCATCGCCCGCAACCAACTGCCACGCGATCAGGTCGAGGGCATCCTGGCCGCGCAAGCCAGCCGCGCCCAGCGTCTGGCCTGCGCGGACGTGGTCATCTACAACGGTGCCGGCACCGATCTGGCACAGCTTGGCGCGCAAGTGGAGATCTGGGCGAGCCGCTTCGGGCTATGATGCGGGCGTCTCAGGGAAGGTCTCTTCCGCGTGATCCTGTACGAATACCCTTTCAACGAACGCATTCGCACCTACCTGCGCCTCGAGCACCTGATTGGCCGACTCGGTCAGCTCTTGCCGCGCGACAGTGCCCTTGATCACCACTACGCGCTGATCGCCATCTTCGAGGTGATGGATGTCACCAGCCGCGCCGACCTGAAATCGGACGTGCTCAAAGACTTGGAGCGACAAAAGGCCCATTTCGCGGCCTTTCGCGGCAACCCCGCGATCTCCGAAGCCTCGCTGGAAGCGGTTCTGTCGCGCCTGGAATACGCCTTCGCCCAGCTGAGCGGGCAGATGGGCAAACCCGGTCACGATCTTCAAGACAACGAGTGGCTGATGAGCATCCGCAGCCGTGCGGTCATTCCGGGCGGCACCTGCGAATTTGATCTCCCGGCCTACCACGCCTGGCAGCAAGGCCAGGCCGCCAGCCGCCGCGCCGACCTGAACCAGTGGGCCAGTTCGCTGGCGCCCATGGCGAACGCGGTGACCTTGCTGCTGCAACTGCTGCGCGACTCGGGCCAGCCGCAAAAGGTGATGACGCGCAACGGTCACTTCCAGCAGACGCTGCCTCAGGGCCGCACCTTCCAGTTGCTGCGTCTGCGCATCGATCCGTCCATGCACCTGATTCCCGAGATCAGCGGCAACCGCCTGATGGTGTCGGTGCGTCTGGTGCGGCACGAAGCCGATGGCAAGCTGCATCCGGCGCGGGAAGACGTGCCGTTTGAACTTGCCCTGTGCGCATGAGCGATTCCACCAAGCCGCCGCTTGCCAAGGCCCGCACCGTGCGGTGTCCGGCCTGCGGCGGTCCCAGCCGCTACGCCCCGGACAACGCCTACCGCCCGTTCTGCAGCGAGCGCTGCAAGATGTTCGACTTGGGCGCATGGGCGAACGAAAGCTTTCGTGTGGAAGCGTCGCACGATGAGGACGATGGCTCACTGTCCGAGCCGCCGCACCCGTAGGCAAAATCAAGAAATATCCGCCCCTAGCCCTACAGTCACCTGCGCAAGCAGCTATGCATTAAATAGCAAGCGGGATGCGATTATCGCCAGCCTCAGCCTAAAGCGGCCTCTTCTTCGAGCCAACGCAGCACCGGCACCGCCCCCGGCAACACCGGCGATACCGTGACGGGCAGTGAGGCCCATGCCAGCGCCTGGCCCTCTCGTGTCTGCAGCTCACCCTGCCATTGGGTCAGCTTGCAGAAATGCAGCCGCACCAGCGCGTGCGGGTAGTCCACCAGTTGCTCGCGCCAGCGCAGGACCTGCGCCGGGTCAACACGGATGCCCAGCTCCTCGTGCAGCTCACGCGCCAACGCCGTTTCGACGCTCTCGCCTGCTTCCAGCTTGCCGCCTGGAAACTCCCAATAGCCTGCGTAGACCTTGCCTTCAGGCCGGGACGCCAACAGAAAGCGCCCGTCCGCGCCGATCAACACACCGACCGCGACGTCCACAACCGGCCGAGGTGCGCCCTCGGTGACGCCTTCGCGGCGCAGGTGCGCGTCGGCGGTCAGCAGCGGCTCGGTCATCGAGGCTCAGCCCTCACCACCGCCGTCGCGCCCCATGAAATCGCGGGCGAACTGGTAGGCCACGCGGCCCGAGCGCGAGCCGCGCTCCAGGGCCCACACCAGCGCTTCGGGAAGTGACGCCTCGATCTGCGCGGGCGTCGCGCCCAGTGCGCTCAGCCATTGCGCGGTGATGGTCAGGTATTCCTCTTGCGTGAACGGGTAGAAGCTGACCCACAGGCCGAAGCGCTCCGACAGCGAGATCTTCTCCTCAACCACTTCGCCCGGGTGCACCTCGCCATCGTCGGTGTGGGTGTAGCTGAGGTTTTCCTTCATGTACTCGGGCAGCAGGTGGCGCCGGTTGCTGGTGGCGTAGACCAGCACGTTGGGCGTGCTGGCCGCGACCGAGCCATCGAGGATGCTCTTGAGCGCCTTGTAGCCCGGCTCGCCTTCTTCAAAGCTCAGGTCGTCGCAGTAGACGATGAACTTCTCGGGCTGGCTGGCCACCACTTCCACAATGTCGGGCAGGTCCGTCAGGTCGGCCTTGTCGACCTCGATCAGGCGCAGGCCTTGGGGCGCGTAGGCGTTCAGGCAGGCCTTAATCAGTGAGGACTTGCCCGTGCCGCGCGCGCCGGTCAGCAGCACGTTGTTGGCCGGGCGCCCTTCGACAAACTGGCGCGTGTTGCGCTCGATCTTCTCCTTTTGCGCATCGATCTCTTTCAGATCGGTTAGCGAGATGCCGCCGATGTGGCGCACCGGTTCCAGCACGCCGTGACCGGACGCGCGCTTGCGGTAGCGCCACGCCACCGCCTGGCCCCAGTCGGGCGCGCCCAGCGGTTGCGGCAGCGCGGATTCGATGCGGGCCATCAGCTGTTCGGCCCGTGCGATCAATCGCACCAATTCTTCAGTCATTTCAGCCTCTAGCCCGCGCCCAGACTGCGCAGGCAGCTATCAAAACAGGAATATTCAGGAACGGTAGTCGGCGTTGATGCTGACGTAGTCGTGGCTCAGATCGCAGGTCCAGACCGTTTCGCTGGCCTTGCCGCGGCCCAGGTTCACACGCACCGTGATCTCGGCCTGTTTCATCACGCGCTGGCCATCTTCCTCGCGGTAGGCGGGGTTGCGGCCGCCGTTGACGGCCACGCACACGTCGTCGAGGTGCAGGTCGATCTTGGCCTGGTCCAGGTCGTCGATGCCCGCGTAACCCACCGCCGCCAGGATGCGCCCCAGGTTGGGGTCGCTGGCAAAGAACGCGGTCTTGACCAGCGGCGAATGCGCGATGGCGTAGGCCACCTGACGGCATTCGTCGGCGGTCTTGCCGCCATCGACCTGGATGGCGATGAACTTGGTGGCGCCCTCTCCGTCCCGAACGATGGCCTGCGCCAGCTGGCGCGCCACGTCCTGCATGGCCGACAGCAGCGCGCGGCCGTCGTCGCTGTCCAGCGATGAGACAGGCTTGTTGGCTGCCTTGTTGGTGGCCACGACGACGAAGGAATCGTTGGTAGAGGTATCGCCGTCGATGGTGACGCGGTTGAACGACGCATCGGCCAGCGCCTGCGCCAAAGGCTTCATCAGCGCCGGCGCCACGCAGGCGTCGGTGGCCAGAAAACCGAGCATCGTCGCCATGTTGGGGCGGATCATGCCCGCGCCTTTGCTGATGCCGGTGATGGTGACTTCCACACCGCCCACACGCGCCTTGGCGCTGAAGGCCTTGGGCACGGTGTCGGTGGTCATGATGCCTTCGGCCGCGCGCGCCCAATGGTTGGGCTGGGCGTCGGCCACCGCGGCCGGCAGGCCGGCCACGATGCGGTCAACCGGCAGCGGCTCCATGATCACGCCGGTGGAAAACGGGAGGACCTGGCCCGGCTGCAGCTTCAGCAAGTCGGCCAGCGCGTCGCTGACCTGACGCGCGCGCGCCAGGCCGTCTTCGCCCGTCCCGGCGTTGGCGTTGCCGGTGTTGATGACCATGGCGCGGATCGGCTCGCCCGCCTGCAGGCGATCGCGGCAGATCTGCACCGGTGCGGCGCAAAAACGGTTGCGGGTGAATACGCCGCCCACGCTCGCCCCCTCGTCCAGCAGAAAAACGGTCAGATCCTTGCGGCCGACCTTGCGCACACCTGCCTCAGCGACGCCAATGCGCACACCGGGCACGGGAAACAAGCGGGACGGATCAGGGGCAGACAGATTCACCGGCATGCGAAAGGTCCTCAGGCAAAGGGGAAAAACGTTGATTATCGGCAAGCGCCGTTGGTCGCCCCAAAAGGCAAACGGGCCGAAGCCCGTCGCCAGAAACCACGCCGTGCAGCACGGGGGCGATCAGCTCAATGCGCCATGACACTGCTTGTACTTCTTGCCACTACCGCACGGGCAGGGGTCGTTGCGGCCTACGCGTGGGATAGCGGCACCCGCAGCTGCTGCCGCACCGCCGACCGTGATCGCGCGCGCCGCGGCTTCCGGCACAGTCTCTGCTTCACCGGTCTCGCTGGGTTGCGTGTAGGTCACATTGGTCAGTTGCTCACCGCGTTGCTCGATCAGCTCTGCCGCTTCATCCAATTGCTCGGGCGACTGGATGCGCACGGTCATCAACGTGCGGGTGACGTCGTTCTTGATCACGTCGAGCAGTTGCCCAAACAACTCAAAGGCTTCGCGCTTGTACTCCTGCTTCGGCTGCTTCTGGGCGTAGCCGCGCAGGTGAATGCCCTGGCGCAGGTAATCCAACGCTGACAGGTGCTCTCGCCAATGCGTGTCGATGTTCTGCAACAGCACCGCGCGTTCGAAGCCACGGAAATTCTCGGCCCCCACCATGTTCACACGTTCGTTATAGGTGCGGTTGGCGAGCTCCTGCACTTTCTCGACGATGTCCTCGTCCGTGATGGCAGAGGAAGATTCCACCTCCTTCTGGAGTGGTAAGGAAATCTGCCATTCCTCCTCAAGCACCTTTTCCAGCCCTGGAATATCCCACTGCTCTTCCACCGATTCGGGCGGAACGTACTGGTGGACCAGATCGGTAAAGCTGCTTTGGCGCAGCCCGGCGATCTGGGCCGACAGGTCTTCTGCGTCAAGAATGTCGTTGCGCTGCTGGTAGATTACCTTGCGCTGATCGTTCGATACGTCGTCGTACTCCAGCAACTGCTTGCGGATGTCGAAGTTACGCGCCTCGACCTTGCGCTGCGCGCTTTCGATGCTGCGGGTGACGATGCCGGCTTCAATCGCCTCGCCTTCGGGCATCTTCAGGCGGTCCATGATGGCGCGCACGCGATCGCCCGCGAAGATGCGCATCAGCGTGTCGTCCAGGCTCAGGTAGAAACGCGAAGAACCCGGGTCACCCTGCCGGCCCGAGCGGCCGCGCAACTGGTTGTCGATGCGACGGCTCTCATGTCGCTCGGTCGCGATGATGCGCAAGCCCCCCAGCGCCTTGATGGCATCGTGATCCTGCTGCCATTTGGCCCGCAGGTCGGCGATGCGCGCCTGTTTGCTGGCGTCGTCCAGCGACGGGTCCGCGTCAATCGCCTGGACCGCCTTTTCCACGTTGCCGCCGAGCACGATGTCGGTGCCTCGACCGGCCATGTTGGTAGCGATGGTGATCATCTTGGCACTGCCCGCCTGGGCGACGATGTCGGCTTCGCGCGCATGCTGCTTGGCGTTCAGCACTTGGTGCGGCAGTTTTTCCTTCTGCAGCAATTCCGCGATGATTTCGGAGTTCTCAATCGATGTCGTACCTACCAGAACGGGTTGACCGCGCGTGTAGCACTCCCGAATGTCCGCGATGGCTGCGTCGTATTTTTCCTGGGTTGTCTTGTAGACCCGGTCCAGCTGGTCGTCGCGCTTGCTCGGCTTGTTCGGAGGAATCACCACGGTTTCCAGGCCATAGATCTCCTGGAATTCGTACGCCTCAGTGTCCGCCGTTCCGGTCATGCCGGCCAGCTTGTTGTAGAGGCGGAAATAGTTCTGGAAGGTGATCGACGCGAGGGTCTGGTTCTCGGCTTGGATGCCCACACCTTCCTTGGCTTCGACGGCCTGATGCAGACCGTCGCTCCAGCGGCGCCCGCTCATCAGTCGGCCGGTAAACTCGTCGACGATGACGATCTCGGCGCCCTGCTCGCCTTGCTGGACCACGTAGTGCTGGTCGCGGTGGTAGAGGTGATTCGCCCGCAGCGCTGCGTACAGGTGGTGCATCAGCGAGATGTTGGCCGGGTCGTAGAGACTGGCGCCTTGGGCAATCATGCCGCGCTCGGCCAGAATACGCTCAGCGTTCTCGTGGCCTTGCTCGGTCAGGTAGATCTGGTGAGCCTTTTCGTCGACGGTGAAGTCGCCCGGCTTGGTGATACCCAGACCGGTGCGCGGATCGGCTTCGCCTTCCTGACGGGTCAGCAGTGGCACGACCTGGTTCATCGCCACATACAGCGCAGTGTGGTCCTCGGCCTGGCCGCTGATGATCAGCGGCGTGCGTGCCTCATCGATCAGGATCGAGTCCACCTCGTCCACGATCGCGTAGTTCAGCTTGCGCTGTACGCGGTCCTGCGTTTCGTAGACCATGTTGTCGCGCAGGTAGTCGAAGCCGAATTCGTTGTTGGT
This sequence comes from Ottowia flava, assembly GCF_008017535.1. Taxonomy (GTDB): domain Bacteria; phylum Pseudomonadota; class Gammaproteobacteria; order Burkholderiales; family Burkholderiaceae_C; genus Ottowia; species Ottowia flava. The sequence goes on along the minus strand of NZ_VRUA01000003.1, from coordinate 80,877 downwards.
ACCGTACGTGATGTCGGACTGATAGGCCGCCTGCTTTTCCTCGCGCGCCATCTGCGGCAGGTTGACACCTACCGACAAACCAAGGAAGTTGTAGAGACGCGCCATCCATTGTGCGTCGCGATTGGCCAGATAGTCGTTCACGGTGACCACGTGTACGCCCTTCCCAGCCAGCGCATTCAGGTACACCGGCAAAGTCGCTGTCAACGTCTTGCCTTCACCCGTGCGCATCTCGGCAATTTTGCCTTCATGCAGCGCCATGCCGCCCATCAACTGCACATCGAAATGGCGCATCTTCATCACGCGCTTGGAGGCTTCGCGCACGGTGGCAAACGCTTCTGGCAGCAGTTGGTCGAGTGCCTCGCCCTTTTCCAGCCGGTCCCTGAATTCCTGTGTCTTGGCCGTCAGCGCCTCATCACTGAGCTTCTCGAAGTCCGGCTCCATCGCGTTGATGCGCGCTGCGGACTTCCGGTATTGCTTGAGCAGGCGGTCATTGCGACTGCCAAAGAGCTTGGTGAGGAAATTGGTGGCCATGAGGGCACGTCAACCCGCGAGCACCTTGCAGTGCGACGGCAATGACGTCGATATGAAGTTGATAATGGACTGAGGGTCCAGATGAGGCCGACACGCAGAACTGCAAGCGCCATCGACCGATCGTGCACTCTCAAGACAACGTAGCATTTTACCTTCCGCGGCCATGCCCTCAGCCGATCACCGCGGCTACCAGCCAACATGTCGTGAACAAGACCCGAAACACCTCCGTCCCCGTGCTGCAGGCCTTGGAAGAATCACCGACCCTGGCGCAGCTGAGCCGTCTGGCGCGTCAGTCGTCCGAGCGGCTTGCACTGATTCGTCCCGTGCTTCCAGCGACGCTTCGAGCCCTGGTTCGCCCGGGCGTCCCCGAGCCAGACGCCTGGTGCCTCCTGGTACCTCATGCTGCCGCTGCGACTAAGCTGCGCCAACTCGTTCCCCGCATGGTGCGCGCGCTGGAAGATGGAGGAGAGCCTGTTCAGAGCATCCGCATCAAAGTGATGCAGCCCGGGCCATGAGCCACAGCGGAATGAGGAATTGGTGCCGGTTGTCGGATTCGAACTGACGACCTACCGCTTACAAGGCGGGTGCTCTACCAACTGAGCTAAACCGGCATGGATTGAGATTCTAAACGGCGGATGCGCGCCGCCTGCAATACGGCACGCTATTTGATCCGCTTGAGCGCTGGCTTCTTGCGCTTCGGTGGGGGCGGATCGTTGTCATCCGAATCCGTCGTTGTTTCGCTGACCAACTGAATACCCGAGCGAGCAGCAGGTGCGCTGGCGCCCGCGGTCTCCGCCTGGTCCTGCGGCACATCGTCGCCCTCCGCCTCGGAAAGTCCAGCAGCGGTGACGGGAAAAGCCATGCCCTGGCCGTTCTCGCGCGCGTAGATGGCCAGCACACGGTCAATCGGGACCATGATCTCACGCGGGACACCGCCAAAGCGCGCCTTGAAATCGATGAACTCATTGCCAATCGTCAACCCGCTGGTGGCATCGGGACTGATGTTCAGCACGATCTCGCCGTTCTGCACATACTCTCGTGGCACCTGAACACCATCGTCGGCGCGCACCGCAATGTAGGGCGTCAGACCGTTGTCCGAGCACCATTCGTACAGCGCCCGAATCAGATAGGGGCGGGTCGAGGTCGATTCCAACGCATTCATCATGGGCGAAACAGGCAAGACTTACTTGCGCATCACCTTTTCAGAGGGTGTCAGCGCTTCGATGTAGGCAGGGCGCGAGAAGATGCGCTCAGCGTACTTCAACAGCGGCGCCGCATTGCGCGACAGGTCGATGCCGTAATAGTCCAGGCGCCACAGCAACGGAGCGAGCGCGACGTCCAGCATCGAGAAATTGTCACCCAGGATGAACTTGTTCTTCAGGAACACCGGAGCCATCTGGGTCAGGCGATCGCGGATGTTGCTGCGGGCTTTTTCCAGCGCTTTCTCGTTCGACTTGGTCGCGCGGTTTTCCAGCGTGCTGACGTGCGTGAACAGCTCTTTTTCGAAGTTGAGCAGAAACAGGCGCACGCGCGCGCGGTCGACTGGATCCCCAGGCATCAGTTGCGGATGCGGGAAGCGCTCGTCAATGTATTCATTGATGATGTTCGACTCGTACAGAATGAGGTCTCGCTCGACCAGGATAGGCACCTGACCATAGGGGTTCATCACCGCGATGTCTTCGGGCTTGTTGTAGAGGTCGACATCACGGATCTCGAAATCCATGCCTTTTTCGAACAGCACGAAGCGGCAACGATGCGAAAACGGGCAAGTCGTTCCTGAATACAGCACCATCATGTTGGAGACTCCTTAAAACCAACGGAGTGGGCAGGTCGCCATCGACGGCAAACCCCCACTCCGTATGCACCCGGCCAAAAAACGCCGGTCGTCTTTGCGTCAGCTTACTTGACGTCTTTCCAGTAGGCGGCGTTCAGGCGCCAGGCGATGAACGTGAAGACCAGCAGGAACAGCATGACCCACACGCCGATCTTGACACGCTTGTTCTGCGCCGGCTCGCCCATCCACTGCAGATAGTTCACCAAGTCGCCGACGTTCTGGTCGAACTGCAGCGGCGTCATGGTGCCCGGCGTCACCTGCTCCCAACGACCGGTAAAGGCATGCACCTCATGGCCATGCTCCTCGCGCGTCTCGAAGATCGGCTTGCGATCACCCTGCAACTGCCACAACGGGTTGGGCATGCCAATGTTGGGGAATGCAAGGTTGTTCCAGCCGGTCGGTTTGGACGGATCGCGGTAGTAGCTGCGCAGCAGCGTGTAGATGTAGTCCGCGCCGCTGCCACCCGCCCCCGCGCGTGAACGGGCGATCAGCGTCAGGTCCGGCGGATTGGCTCCAAACCACGCCTTGGCTTGGTGCGGGTCGATGGCCGAGCGCATGGTGTCACCCACCTTCTCGGTGGTGAACAGCAGGTTGTCCTTGATCTGCTGCTCGGTCAGCCCGATGTCCTGCAGCCGATTGAAGCGCATGAACGCGGCCGAATGGCAGTTCAGACAGTAGTTGACGAACAGCTTGGCACCGTTTTGCAGCGAGCTCAGGTCGTTGGTCTTGACGGGCGCCTTGTCCCACGCGATACCGCCGGTCGCCGCGTGCGAGCCAACCAGCACACCCATGCCGAGCGCAACGCCCAGGACCAGTTTTTTCCAGATTGTCATAGTGGTTCTCTCGTGGCTCTTCAGTGCGGCTTGAACGTCACACGGTCCGGCACCGGCTTGGGCTCACCCAACTGGCTCCACCACGGCATGAGCAGGAAGAACCCGAAGTAGAACAGCGTGCCGATCATCGCCACCAGTTCGTTGGTCAACCAGGCCAGCGAGGCGTGGCTGAAGATCGGGCCGGGCACCATGATGCCCAACACCATCAGCACGATGAACCACACCACGAAGATGCCGTACAGCGTCTTGTGCCAATCCGGACGGTAGCGGATCGAGCGCGCGGGGCTGCGGTCCAGCCAGGGCAGGAAGAACAGGATGATCACGGCGCCACCCATCACGACCACGCCCCAGAACTTGGCGTCGAAGGTCTTAAGCAGGAAAATCGCAACCAGACCGGCCACGGCGGCGGCGACCTTCAGCGCCATCGAGCACTTGCACTTCAGGAAGCCGAAGATCACGGCGGCAGCGATGATCACGCACAGCACGTTGACCATGGTGTCGGTCGTCGCGCGCAGCATCGAGTAGAACGGCGTGAAGTACCAGACCGGCGCGATGTGCGGCGGCGTCACCAGCGGGTCGGCTGGAATGAAGTTGTTGTACTCAAGGAAGTAGCCGCCCATCTCGGGGCCGAAGAACACCACTGCGAAGAACAGCATCAGGAAGACGCTGACGCCCACGATGTCGTGCACCGAGTAGTAGGGGTGGAACGGAATGCCATCGGCCGGCGCATCGGGCGACCAGCGGTTGCCCTTCGGGCCTTTCTTGATCTCGATGCCATCGGGGTTGTTCGAACCCACATCGTGCAGCGCCAGCAAGTGCGCCACCACCAAGCCGATCAGCACCAGCGGCACGGCGATCACGTGGAAGCTAAAGAAGCGGTTCAACGTCGCGTCGCCCACCACGTAGTCGCCGCGGATCAGCAGCGCCAAATCGGGCCCCACGAACGGGATGGCAGAGAACAGGTTCACGATCACCTGGGCGCCCCAGTACGACATCTGGCCCCAGGGCAGCAGGTAGCCCATGAAGGCTTCGGCCATCAGGCACAGGAAGATGGCGCAGCCAAAGACCCAGACCAGCTCGCGCGGCTTGCGGTAGCTGCCGTACAACAGCCCGCGGAACATGTGCAGGTACACGACGATGAAGAACGCCGATGCGCCCGTCGAGTGCATGTAGCGGATGAACCAGCCGCCCGGCACGTCGCGCATGATGTACTCGACCGACTCGAAGGCCTTGGCGGCGTCCGGCTTGTAGTGCATCACCAGGAAGATGCCGGTCACGATCTGGATCACCAGCACGAGCAGCGCCAGCGAGCCAAAGAAGTACCAGAAGTTGAAGTTCTTCGGTGCGTAGTACTCCGACATATGCTTGCGGTATTCCGCAAACGCCGTCGGGAACCGGTTGTCGAACCAGTTGTGCAGCTTCGCGCCGAGCGGCGCGTTCGGGGAGATTTCCTTGAATTCAGCCATGACCGCCTCTTATGCCTTCTTGTCTTCGCCGATCAGCAGCTTGGTGTCTGCGAGATACATGTAAGGCGGCACTTCCAGATTGTCCGGCGCCGGCTTGTTCTTGAACACGCGGCCCGCCAGGTCAAAGGTGGAGCCGTGGCAGGGGCAGAAGAAGCCGCCTTCCCAGTTGTCGGGCAGCGAGGGCTGCGCACCGGTCTGGAACTTGTCCACCGGCGAGCAACCCAGGTGCGTGCAGATCCCCACCACCACCAGCAATTCGGGATGGTCGGTGCGCGAGCGGGCTTCGTTCTTGGCGTATTCCGGCGTCGGGAAGGCCGTGCGGTCCGAATTCGGGTCGGCGACTTCGGAGTCGGTCTTCTTCAGCGTGGCCATCTGCTCGGGCGTGCGGCGCAGGATCCACACCGGCTTGCCCCGCCATTCGACGGTCATCTTCTCGCCGGGCTTGAGCGCGGCAATGTCGACCTCAACGGCCGCACCGGCGGCCTTGGCTTTCTCGGAAGGGCTGAAGCTGCTCACGAAGGGCGTGGCCAATGCCACGGCGCCGGCAGCGCCGGCGCAACTCGAGGCGATCAACCAAGTACGCTTACTGCTGTCTAGGGGCGCGGGAGTGAAGGTGCTGGACGTTGCGTCGCTCATGGCGGTCCTCTGCGGGTGTTTCTTGTGCTCGAATCAACCAAGGATTGTAGCGGAGCGAAACAGGGGTACCGACGGGCATGCTCGCCGGTTGACAGGGATCAACGCATGGCAATACTGGCGACCGTCAACAACCACCCACGGAGGGGTATACACATGGGCATGATGCAAGAGTTTCGAGAGTTCGCCGTCAAGGGCAATGCCATGGACTTGGCGATCGGCGTGATCATCGGCGGCGCGTTCGGCAAGATCGTCGACTCGATCGTCGGCGATCTGGTCATGCCAATCGTCGGCAAACTGATCGGTGGCTTGGACTTCTCCAGCTACTACATTCCTCTGGCCGGTCAGGCGGCTGGCCTGAGCCTGGAAGAGGCGAAGAAGGCAGGTGCGGTCTTCGCTTACGGCAACTTCATCACCATCCTGGTGAACTTCATCCTGCTCGCCTTCATCATCTTCATGATGGTCAAGCAGATCAACCGCCTGAAGAAGGAAGAGCCGGCGCCCGCACCCGAAGCGCCACCGGAAGAAGTTCAACTGCTGCGCGAGATCCGCGATAGCCTGAAGCGCTGATACCGCCTATCGTATTAGCTACCGATTTGGTAGCTTCTTGCGCCCGCCGGGTTCGCGCCGCGGGCGTTTTTCATTCCGAAAGCGTGCGGGCCATGCGCACCGCTGCAAGCAGGCTTTCCGCGCTGGCGCGGCCAGAGCCCGCGATATCGAATGCGGTGCCGTGGTCGGGGCTGGTGCGCACGAAGGGCAAGCCCAGCGTCACGTTCACGCCCTGCTCCACCCCCAAATACTTGACCGGGATCAAGCCCTGGTCGTGGTACATCGCGACGACCACGTCGAATTCACCAGGGCGCTCAGGCGTACTGCGTGCGCGCATGAAGACCGTGTCGGGCGCGAACGGGCCGTGCGCGTCGATGCCTTCGGCGCGCGCTGCGGCAATGGCGGGAGCGATCTGCTCGATCTCCTCGCGCCCGAACAGGCCCCCTTCGCCAGCATGCGGATTCAGCCCTGCGACCGCGATGCGCGGCGGTTTCCGTAGCGCTGCACCAACACTTTCGTGGGTGATCCGCAGGGTTTGCAGGATGTTGCGCGCGGTCACGCTTTCAAGCGCCCCGCGCAGCGACACATGGATGCTCACCAGCACCGTGCGCAACTCATCGTTGGCCAGCATCATGCGCACCGGCATTTCGGCCACCGGCACACCGCGCTGCCCCGCCGCCTCGGCCTGCAGCAGTTCGGTGTGACCGGGAAAGGCGCCGTAGGGCGCGCCGGCCGCCGTCAGCGCTTCCTTGTGCAGGGGCGCGGTGACGAGGGCGCCCACCTCGCCGCGCAAGGCCGCGCGCGCCGCCCACAACACGCAGTCACCCGCGATGCGCCCGGCCTGCGCGCTGACCCGGCCCACCGGCACCAGCGCCTGCGCCGGCACGACCTGCAGCACGGGCACGCAGCGCGGGGGTGCCGTCCACGCCTCATTGGGCGCTTTCAGTTCGGCCACCGGCAGCGCCGGGCGGCCGTCTACCTGCAGCGCCTGGGCGCCGCGCCGCACGCTGGCCACATCGCCCGCGACGAAGCAGCCGCGCAGCACGTCCGGCGCGTCGCGAAAGGCCTTGGCGATGATTTCCGGCCCGATGCCTGCCGGGTCGCCCAGGGTGATGGCGATAGGGGGATTTGAAGGCAAATCAGGCTCCAGCCCTATAAGTATCTGCGCGAGCAGCTATCAATATCATTGCAATCAACACCTACTGACGTTACGCGTCCGGTCCAGGCAATCTGATTCAGCGCTGCGTGCGACGTCAGGGTTGGCCCGAACAAAGCGCCGCGCGTAGGCAGCGCTGGAAAAGCGCAGCGTCAGCCCGTCGTCCTTGAAGCGCACCAGCCGCAACGGCACATGGCGCCGGGCCCACAGTACCCCAATCAGCAGCGCTGCCGCCAAAACCGACCAGGCAACAAAGAACAGCGGCAAGTCGGGCGACACCCCAGCCGGCGCGGGCACCCGCCCCAGCAGCCGCAGCACGCCCAAGCCTACCGCCATGGCGCCCGTCAGCAGCGCCAGCGGCCCAAATACCCACGCCACACCACGCAGCAAGGCTGGCAGCGGCGACTTGCGCGTCAGCCAACTCGCCAGGCGCACGCCGCCTGCGTGGCGCTCGCACACGGGGTAGGTCAGCGTCGCCGACTCGAAGACCAGCCGTTGCAGCGCCAGGTCTTTCAGGTGCGTCTTCTCACGCGCAATGCCAACCGGCACGCCGACCAGCCGCTCATCCTTGGCGCCGCATTGCGCGCATTCACGGGGCCAGCGCAGCGGCGCGCCGGTATCGCTCAGGTGGATTTGGGTGCCCATGGCGTGGGTTGGGGGGTGGGGATGTGAACGGCGACCACCTTAGGCCGGGTTGTCAATCTCGATGAATTCGTGCGCGATGCCCAGCTTGTCCGCAACATGCGCCGCCATGGCCGGCGCGCCGTAGCGCTCGGTCGCGTGGTGGCCGCAGGCGTAGAACACCACGCCGCACTCGCGCGCCAGGTGCGCCTGCGGCTCGGAAATCTCCCCGGTGATGAAAGCCTGCGCCCCGGCCGCGATGGCGCCCTCAAAGAAGCCCTGTGCACCGCCGGTGCACCAAGCTACCTTTTCGATAGCTGCTCGCGCTTGCCCCACCTTCACCACGGGCTTGTTCAGCACGTGCTCCAGCTGCCACTGCAGCACATCGGCGTCGGCAAACACCTCGCCGTCGATGCGCTGGCCGAGAAAGCCCAGGTCCTGGTCGCCGAAGCGACGCACCGCCGTCAGGCCCAGGCGTTGGCCCAATTGCGCGTTGTTGCCCAGCGTGGGGTGCGCGTCCAGCGGCAGGTGGTAGGCGAAAAGGTTGATATCGTGCGCCAGCAGGCGCTTGATGCGTTCCTTCATCCAGCCCGTAACCGTGCCATCCTGGCCGCGCCAGAACAAGCCGTGGTGCACGAAGATGGCGTCGGCTTTTGTCTCAATGGCCGCATCGATCAGCGCGCGGCTGGCCGTCACGCCGCTCACCAGTTTGGCGATGTCATCCTTACCCTCCACCTGCAGCCCGTTGGGCCCGTAGTCCTTGAACCGCTCGGGCTGCATTTCGGTAGTGAAGGCGGCCAGCAGGGCCTCGCGTTGCGTCGTCATAAAAAACGTTTACCTGTATATCCATAACCGCGCCGGCGCTTGCCGACCAGCGTCCGATTCTGACCGAAGCGAACTGTGTGAGAAGTGTCCGGTCCATACAACCAAACTGTGAACAGCCGTGACAAACGTTGCCAGCGGCGCTATGGTGCTTAGCGCGAGCAGCTTCGCTGCGGTCGGCCACGGGGAGGGCCCGGCCCGGGCTGATGGGTGAATGCACCCGCCCGCCACGAAGACGTTCTCAGCTTTTCACACACTTTCGAGAGAAAAATTCCATGAGCCTTCACTTCAGCAGCCTTGCCAAGCTGACCCTGACCGCGCTGTGCGCCGCCACCCTTGTCGCCTGTGGCGGCGGCGACGATGAAAAGCCGCATGTCCCGCTGTCGTCTGAATGCGTGCCGCCGACTACGCTGGCCACAGCCACGAGCAATTACCAGGTGAACTGGGCGAATGGCACGGCCGCGGTGCGCCACGAGGTGCTGACGATCAACGAAGTGACGCAGTACGAAGGCAAGACCGTGGTGCGCTCGCGCGCCGCCGGCCGCAGCACCTACAGCGCGCCGGTCAACGTGCAGGGCGACATCTCGTACGACGCGATGGAAGAGTATTACGACTGGAACAGCGACAACAGCCGCAGCTACCACGGCACCGCCAGCTCCGAGAAATACGGCACAGACGCCGACCAGCCGCCTCAGTACCGCTTCGTCGCGGACTTCTCGCCTGCCATGGTCGACAAGGACTACACGCCGCTGGTGCCCGGCCAGCAGTACGACTCGCCGATCAACGGCAAGGCTCTGGTGACCGAGAACGAAGTGACCAAGCCGATCATCCTGAACGGCAGTACGCGCCACACCTACGTCGGCCAGGAGACGATCGCGGTGCCGGCCGGCAACCTGCTGGCCTGCAAATTCTCGCGCTATCCCGGCGACGGCACGGTGCAGCACGACTGGGTGCAGCACGGCACAGGCATGCTCCTGCGCCGCTTGAACGTGGACGCCAAGGGCGTTGTGCAGCTCGACCAGCAGTTGATCAACACGACTGGCTTCCGCTAAACCGCGATCGCCCAGCCAGCGCTGCTGCGTGCGGCGCTGCCTGAAAGCCAGCCCCTGCGGCTGGCTTTTTTGTGGATACCGCACAATTCGCTCCATGAGAAGACTCTGGCTTTTGTTCGCGCAAGTGGTGACCGTGCTGCTGGCCGCCTATTTCGTCGTCACCACTCTCAAGCCGCAGTGGCTGAGCAAGGGCGCCGCAGTGCCCGGGACCACCGGCACCGTGTCCATCGTCGAGGCGCCCAGCACCCCGGCAGGCGCCCTCGCCCCCGGCAGCCTGAGCGGCGCGGTGCGCAAGGCCGCACCGGCGGTGGTCAGCATCAACACCAGCACCAGCGCGCGCGGGCCGCGCAGCAACGACCCGTGGTTTCGCTTCTTCTTCGGCGATCAGGCCGAGCAGCAGCAGTCCGGCCTGGGCTCCGGCGTGATCATGAGCCCCGAAGGCTACGTGCTGACCAACAACCACGTGGTCGAAGGCGCCGATGCGATTGAAGTCGTGCTGCAAGACGCGCGCCGCACCACCGGCAAGGTGATCGGCACCGACCCGGAGAGCGATCTGGCCGTGCTCAAGATCAACTTGGACAAGCTGCCGGTCATGACGCTGGGCAACTCGGACGCGCTGCAGGTCGGCGATCAGGTGCTGGCCATCGGCAACCCCTTTGGCGTCGGCCAGACGGTCACCAGCGGCATCGTCAGCGCGCTCGGGCGCAACCAGTTGGGCATCAACACGTTCGAGAACTTCATCCAGACCGACGCCGCCATCAACCCCGGCAATTCGGGCGGCGCGCTGACCGACATCACCGGCAACCTGATGGGCATCAACACCGCCATCTATTCGCGCTCGGGCGGCAGCATGGGCATCGGCTTCGCCATTCCCGTCAGCACGGCCAAGCAGGTGATGGAAAGCATCGTCAAGAACGGCCAGGTCGTGCGCGGCTGGATCGGGGTGGAGCCCAACGAGCTGACGCCCGAGCTGGCGCAGACTTTCGGCATCACCACGGAACAAGGCGTCATCGTCACCGGTGTGCTCAACAGCGGCCCGGCGGCCGGTGGCGGCATGCGTCCGGGCGACGTCATCACGCAGGTCCAGGGCGAGCCGGTGCGCACCGTGTCCGAGCTGCTGACGCGCATCGCCGGCCTGGCCCCCGGCGTCGCTGCGCCCTTCCAGATCCAGCGCCGTGGCGAGCAACTGGAACTGCAGATCACGCCGAACCAGCGGCCGCGGCCGCCGCGCATGCAGCAGCGCTGACCCGACCCGCGCGCTGGGCACACGCGCGCTGCGCTTTCAGGAGCAGCCAGCGCCCATGAGCTAACGGCTGGCAGCCGATTCTTCTTGAGGGATGGGTGGGTCTTGAACCGCGTTGGATGGCAGAAGCCGCGCAGGTTCGAACGGTCGGCCGCGAAACGTGTGGCGCGCCAAGACGCCTGAACGCTCTATTTTTAATAGCTGATCGCGCAGGTGGTTGTATGGCCCACGCCAGAAACCACCCTCAATGCGGTCGCGCCGCGTCGCGTCCGCTCAGGACTTGGCCACTTCGGTGGACTCGCCCTCTTCATCCGGCGCCTTGGTGTGCTTGATGAAGAGTTTGGCCGCCCAGATGCCCACCTCGTACAGCAGGCACATCGGGATGGCCAGGGCCAGTTGCGACACCACGTCGGGCGGGGTGACGATGGCGGCGATGACAAAGGCCAGGACGATGAAGTAGCCGCGGAACTGCTTGAGCTGGTCGATGGTGACCACGCCGATGCGCGCCAGCACGACCACCGCGATCGGCACCTCAAACGCCAAGCCGAAAGCCAGGAACATGGTCATCACGAAGCCCAGGTAGGCCTCGATGTCAGGTGCCGCCGTGATGCTCTTGGGCGCAAAGCTCTGGATGAAGGCAAACACCTTGCCGAACACCAGGAAATAGCAGAACGCGACCCCTGCGAAGAACAGCAGCGTGCTGGACACGACCAGCGGCAGCACCATCTTCTTTTCGTGCGAATACAGGCCCGGCGCGACGAAGGCCCACACCTGGTACAGCACGACGGGCAGCGCGATCAGAAACGCCGCCATCAGCAGGATCTTCAGCGGAACCATGAAAGGCGAGATGACCGAGGTGGCGATCATCGTGGCGCCTGCCGGCAGGTGCGCCACCAACGGGGCGGCCAGCAGGTCGTACAGCTGGCCCGGTCCGGGGTACAGCGCCAGCACGCCCGCCACCACGCCGACGGCGACCAGCGCCTTGATCAGGCGGTCGCGCAGCTCCATGAGGTGCGCGACGAAGGGCTGCTCGGTGCCGGCCAGTTCGTCTTCGGGGGCGGGCTTGGAATTCGGATCGGTCATGGGAAGTGCGATTGTCGCCGACGGGGGCGCGCCGGATCCTCAGTTGCAGGCCGCCCGGTGTCCGGGGGACTGGCGGCTGGTCGCGAGGGCGTCACGCGCCCGGCTTGCGCGGGCGGTAGCGGGCGACACGCGCCGCGCCCGACTGCACTTGCCGGCGCACGCCCTGGCGCGCCTTGTACCACTGGGGCGTGGCGCCACGCTTGAGGCGCCAGTTCTTGGCCGGGTGGCGGTATTCGGGCGGGGGCGGCGTCCAGCCATTGCCGATGCTGTTGGCGCTGTCGGCGGAAGAACTCCCGCTCCCGTCCAACCCGGCCGTGGCGTCGCTCCAGTCTTTCTCGAAGTCGGCCTTGGTGGTGTAGATGCCTTTTTCGACCTCGCGGCCAGCCTCTTCCACCGATTCCTTCATCTTCTTGAGCTCGTCCAGGTCCATCGCCCGGTTGACCTCGGCCTTGACGTCGGACACGTAGCGCTGCGCCTTGCCCAGCAAGGTGCCCACTGTGCGGGCCACGCGCGGCAGCTTTTCGGGGCCGATGACGATCAGCGCCACGGCGCCGATCAAGGCCATCTTGGAAATACCCAGGTCAATCATTTGGCGCAGCCGCAGAACGAAAGTGCAACGGCGCGCCCAGGAGCACGCCGATCACGCTGTCGAAAGAGCAGGTCTTTCAGCTCTTTTCCTTGGCCTGGACGTCGATGGTTTCCTTGCTGGCCGAAGGGTTGTTGGCCACCTGACCAGCAGGCGTCTCGGCGTCAGAAGCGCCATCCTTCATGCCGTCCTTGAAACCCTTGACGGCGCCGCCCAGGTCGGTGCCCATGTTCTTGAGCTTCTTCGTGCCAAAAATCATGACCACGATGAGCAGAACGATCAGCCAATGCCAGATGGAAAACGAACCCATGATGCTTCTCCTTGCGCCACGCTCGGCGCGATAACCTTGATTTTAGACGGCCGGGCGCCGCAGCGGTTCCCTCGCCGCCCCTCACCGCGCGCCGGATCAGCCCTTGAGCCAAGGGCGGGGGCCGCCCATGACGTGAACATGCAGGTGGTGCACTTCCTGCCCGCCTTCGGCGCCCGTGTTGACCACGATCCGGAAGCCGCCATCGGGATACGGGTTGCAACCCTGTTCGACGGCAAGTCTGGGCGCCAGCGTCATGATGCGCCCCAAAAGGCGCTCCTGCTCCGGGCCAACCTGCGCCATCGATGGGATGTGCCGCTTGGGCACGATCAGAAAATGCACCGGCGCCCAGGGCGCGATGTCGTGGAACGCGAACAGTTCGTCGTCTTCGTACACCTTCTTGGACGGGATTTGGCCCGCAATGATCTTGCAGAAGATGCAATTCGGGTCGTTGTGCTGCGCGTCGTGCGCCGGGGCAACTGCGGTGTTCATGGTTCGGCAACGGGTTTGGGCTTGCCCTGAGTATGACCAACTTTTTCGACGCTGGCGCGCACGCCCAGGTCCTTGAAGTGCTGCGCCAGCCAGTCCTGACCTGCGGTACGACCCAGGTCGAACAGGCGTCGCAAAAACGAAGTGTCGGCGCGCGCCTTGCTGGTCGCGCCAAACTCAGCCAAGGCCGCGCCGCCGTCGACGCGGTGCAAGCGCACGTCCTTGTAGCGATCGTCGTCGAGCTTGCCTTCAGCCAGCAGGCGCGACACGAATTCGATGGCGCGCATCTCGGCGAGCAAAGGCGCGTTGAACGTGATTTCGTTGACGCGCTCCATGATCTCGCCGGCGCTGACGCCTGGCTTGAAAGGTGTCTCGATCGGGTTGATCTGCACCAGGATCACGTCGGCGCTGGCGGTCTCGTAGATCAGCGGGTAGATCGCCGGGTTGCCGGAATAGCCGCCGTCCCAGTAGTACTCGCCATCGATCTCGACCGCCTGGAACAGCGTGGGCAGGCAGGCCGACGCCATCAGCGCGGAGCAGGACAGGCGCTTGCCGCTGAACACTTCGCCGCGCCCGGTGCGCACGTTGGTAGCGGCGACAAACACCTTGAGCTGACGCTGGCGCGCCAGCAACTCGAAATCGATCTCGCGCTCCAGCAGGTTGCGCAGAGGATTCAGGCCAAGCGGGTTGGTCTGGTAGGGCGACAGCCATTGGCTGAACCAGTTGCCAATGGCCTGCGCCGCCGGCAAAGGCACGCCCGCCATGAAACCGCCCATCAGGCCCACACCGCCCCAGAAGCGCGACAACGCGAGCCGTGCCGCCTCTTTCTTGTCGTGCCCGCGCAGGCCGTCGGCTTGTGCGCGCGCCAAGCCGTGGGCCAGCACGGCGGCGTTCATCGCGCCGGCGCTGGCGCCGCTGGCGCCTTCAAAGTCGATGCGCCCGTCCTCCAGCAGCGCGTCCAGCACGCCCCAGGTGAAGGCGCCGTGGGAGCCCCCGCCCTGCAGCGCCAGGTTGACGACGCGCGCGGCGTCCGGCGTCGCCGCCTCGCTCGCTTCAGGCATCGACCGGGCGGTTGGCGTTCATGCGCACCATGCCTTTGACGATGCGGTAGAGGAACCAGATCGAGATGATGGCCCAGGCGATCGCGCCCGGCAGATACAACAGCAGGAACAGCGGGAAGGTCAGCACGTACAACACGCCAGCCCAGATGACGGTGCTGATGCGCCACTTGAAGTGGCTTTCCTGCCAGGTGCCGGCAGCGTCGTCCTTCTTCACCAGGTCCATCACCAGGGCAATGATCAGCAGCGCGATGCTGACCTGCGCGCCAGGCACCACGGCGGCCACGGCCACGATCAAGTGCAGGATGTAGCTGACCCAGCCCCAGGTTTTAAGGGAATCGGCCTTCGCGTCGCTCACGCTGCGCACGGGCTCCACGTCGATGATGTCTTTGTTGGTCATGCAGGCACTCCTTCTTCGGGTGCGGGATCAACCGCCATTGGCTTCACGCTCGCGCACCTTGCGCAGCGCTTTCTCTTCGATGCCACTGAGTCCCTCGCGGCGCGCAAGTTCCGCCACCACGTCGGCGGCGCTGCAGCCGTAGTGCGCCAGCGCCACCATGCCGTGGAACCACAGGTCGGCCATCTCGGCCACCACCTTGTCGCGCGGGCCGCCGTGGTCAGCGTCCTTGGCGGCCATCACCACCTCGGTGGCTTCTTCGCCGATCTTCTTCAGAAAGGCGTCCGGCCCCTTGTGCAGCAGGCGGGCGACGTAGCTTTTCTCGGGGTCGCCGCCCGCTTCAGGCCGGCGGCTTTCGATCACGGCCGTCAGGCGTGCCAGGGTGTCGTCAGAGGACATACGGTGCTTATTTGTAGATCGATTCCGGGTTTTTCAATACAGGCTCGACGCTCTGCCACTGCCCGTCCTTCAGCACGCTGTAGAAACAGCTGTGGCGCCCGGTGTGGCAGGCGATGCCGGGGTCGTGGCCCAACTGCGTGACCTTGAGCAACACCACGTCGTTGTCGCAGTCGATGCGGATTTCGTGCACGGTCTGCACGTGGCCCGATTCTTCACCCTTGAACCAGAGCTTGGCGCGCGAGCGGCTGAAGTACACCGCGCGGCCCAGTTCGGCCGTCTTGGCCAGCGCCTCGCGGTTCATCCAGGCGAACATCAGCACGTCGCCCGTGCCTTGCTCCTGCGCGATCACGGGCACCAGGCCCTGCGCGTCCCATTTCACTTGTTCCAGCCAGTCCATGCGCTCATTGTCCGTGATTGCGTGTGACAGCACATTCGGCCACGCGGCGCACACCGGCAGCATGCGCCCCGACAGCGCAACGCCCCGGACCCGCGGCGCGATCACCACAGGTCCGGGGCGCTGATTTGCTACTTATTCAGTAGCTGGCTGCGCAGATGGCTCTAGGGCCAGAGGCACATTTGACTTGAAGAATGGTCAGAGACGCCTTATTGCACACCTTGCGCCAACATGGCGTCGGCCAGCTTCACGAAGCCGGCGATGTTGGCGCCTTCGACGTAATTCACGCTGCCGTCCGAGCGCTCGCCATAGCGCACGCAGTTGCCGTGGATGTCCTTCATGATTTCGTGCAGGCGCAGGTCCACTTCGCTGTGCGACCAGGACAGGCGCATGGCGTTCTGGCTCATCTCCAGGCCCGAGGTGGCCACGCCGCCGGCGTTGCTGGCCTTGCCCGGTGCGTACAGCGTGCCGGCGGCCAGGAAAGCGTCCACCGCGTCCAGCGTGCTGGGCATGTTGGCACCTTCGGCCACACAGATGACGCCGTTGGCGATCAGGTGCTTGGCGTCATTGGCGTCCAACTCATTTTGCGTGGCGCACGGCAAGGCGATGTCTGCCGGCACGTGCCAGGGGTTCTTGCCGGCTTCGAACTCCAGCTTGTGCTGCTTGGCGAAGTCCTTCAGGCGGCCGCGCTGGACGTTCTTGAATTCCATGACGTCCTGCAGCATGCCGGCCGACATGCCGGCATCGACCACCAGCGTACCGTCCGAATCGGACAGCGTCACGACCTTGGCGCCCAGTTCCAGCGCCTTGTCGGCGGCGTACTGCGCCACGTTGCCGGAACCCGAGATGCTGACCGAGCGGCCCTCAAAGCCCATCTGCTTGCGGCGCAGCATTTCTTGCGCGAAATACACCGTGCCGTAGCCGGTGGCTTCGGGGCGCATCAGGCTGCCGCCGTAGGCCATGCCCTTGCCGGTGAAGACGCTGCTCGAATTGTTGCTGAGTTTTTTCATCATGCCGGCCATGAAACCGACCTCGCGCGCGCCCACGCCGATGTCGCCGGCCGGCACGTCGGTGTCGGCGCCCAGGTGGCGGTACAGCTCGCTCATCAGCGCCTGGCAGAAGCGCATCACCTCGCCGTCGCTCTTGCCCTTGGGGTCGAAATCGGAGCCGCCCTTGCCGCCACCCATGGGCAGCGTGGTCAGCGCATTCTTGAAGCACTGCTCGAACGCCAGGAACTTCAGGATCGACAGGTTCACGCTGGGGTGAAATCGCATGCCGCCCTTGTACGGGCCGATGGCCATGCTGTGCTGCACGCGGAAGGCGCGGTTGACCTGGGTGCGGCCCTTGTCGTCCACCCAGCTCACGCGGAACTGGATCACGCGGTCTGGCTCGACGATGCGCTCGAGCAGGGCGTAGTCGCGGTAGTGCGGGTGCTTCTCCAGGAACGGCCACAGGCTGACCATCACCTCGCGCACGGCCTGCAGGAACTCGGGCTGTTGCGGGTCGCGTTTGGCAACGCCGGCCAGGAAATCTTCGAGACTAGGGGCAGCAGCAGACAAGATATTGTTCCTCTTTCGTGGTTGGCCCGGGGGCCATGGCAGATGCGCGCGCGATGTGGGGCCCGAGCGCCGGCGCAATCCGCCTTACCGTCCGGGCGGCGGCGCGCCCGCGCCCTGTCCGCCACCCAACACCTCATCGACAAGCATGGCGCGCGCACCGATCGGCCACCAGCGCCCTGCAGACCACGGCGCGGACGGCGCGCCACTGGTCACGCCAAACCTGTTTATTTTACGGGGTGAGTTGACGTCAAACTGTCCGTCAGCAGACAACATTCTGAATCGGCGAACTTTCCCCGCCAGATACACCCCCGGCCACGCCAGCGGTCAGCCCCAATCGAGCGCACAACCGCGTCAACCCTAAGGAGCGCGAGTCAAGTCCGAGGGGCGGCCCAGCTCGTGCCAGATCACTGTCGCACCGTGATGCCTCGCGCTGCCATGTGCGCCTTGGCCTGCGCCACGGTGAATTCTCCGTAGTGGAAGATGCTGGCAGCCAGCACCGCATCGGCGCCGCCCTGCTGCACGCCATCCGCCAGATGGTCCAGATTGCCGACGCCACCCGAGGCGATCACCGGCACCGGCACGGCATCGGCCACGGCGCGCGTGAGCGCCAGGTCGAACCCGCTCTTGGTACCGTCCTTGTCCATGCTGGTCAGCAGGATCTCGCCCGCGCCATGCTCGGCCATCTGGCGCGCCCAGGCGACGGCGTCCAGCCCGGTGTTCTTGCGCCCGCCGTGGCTGTAGACGTCCCAGCCCTCGCCGCGCGCCGCCACTTCGTCGCCCACGCGCCGCTTGGCGTCGATGGCCACCACGATGCACTGCGAGCCGTACTTGCCCGACGCGTCGCGGATCACCTGGGGGTTGGCGATGGCGGCCGAGTTGAAGCTGGTCTTGTCCGCCCCCGCGTTCAGCAGCCGGCGCACGTCGTCCACCGTGCGCACGCCGCCCCCCACGGTGAGCGGGATGAACACCTGCGAGGCCACCGCTTCGATGATGTGCAGGATCACGTCGCGCCCGTCGCTGGTCGCGGTGATGTCCAGGAAAGTGAGTTCGTCCGCGCCCTGCTCGTTGTAGCGCGCGGCGATCTCCACCGGGTCGCCGGCGTCGCGCAGTTCGACGAAGTTGACGCCTTTGACGACGCGGCCACCGGTCACGTCGAGGCAGGGAATGATGCGTTTGGCCAGCATGGCAGGGTTCTCCGATTCATCAGGGTGTGCGGCGCGGCGCCCGCGATTCTCGCCGCTTCAGTCGCCCGGCCACGACCAGGGCGGTATTTCGTCCATGGCGAGGCCGCGCACCAGGGTCTCGCCCAGGTTTTTTTCCAGTTCGATGCGCACCAGCGCACCCGGCTCGGCCGCCGCTTCGAGGGCGGCCACCAGCCGGGTCGAATGCGTGACGACGATCACCTGCGCGCGTTCGGCCACGCCTGCGATCAAGCGCCCCAAGGCGGGCAGCAGGTCGGGGTGGAGGCTGGCTTCGGGCTCGTTCAGCACCAGCAACGGCGGCGGGCGCGGCGACAGCAGTGCCGCGATCCAGAGCAGGTAGCGCAAGGTGCCGTCGGACAGCTCGGCCACCGACAGCGCCCGCAACAGGCCCGGCTGGTGCATGTGCAGCGCCAGACGTGCCCCGGCGTCGCCCTGCACCGCGAGTCGCGCGCCGGGAAAGGCGTCTTCCACCGCCGCCTGCAGTGCGGCCGCATCGCCGATCTCCAGAATGGTCTGAACGGCGGCCGCCAGATCGCTGCCGTCGGCCGCCAGCACGGGCGTGCGCGTGCCCAATTGCGGCTGGCGCACCGGGCTGTCGGCATCGGTGCGGAAATGGTCGTAGAAGCGCCACGCGCGCACCTGCTCGCGCACTTCCAGCAACTCCGGCGTGCGTTGCGGATCGCTCAGTTCCGTGACCATGCTCGCCCAGGCCGGCACGGCACGCTCCAGCGCGTCCCAACTGCGGCCGTTTGCGCGCACTTGCACCACCGCCCCCGTGCGCCGCACGAGTTGGGCGCCGACACGGGCCACGGGGCCGTGAAAGACCGCTTCGGCCTTGATCTCCGGATCGAGCGCGAAGGCGGACGAGGACGCTGTGGGCAGCCCGATCTCGATGGCATAGCCAAAGCCTTGGGGGTCGGCGCTGGCAAAACCCAGTTTGAGACGTATGCGCTCTCGCCGTACCGTGCCCTGGACGGGCACCTCTGCGCGCCGCATGGCCGCGCTGATCTGCTCGGGCCCCGCCCACAGCGTGGAGGGCAGCCCGCCTTCGCGCGCCAGCGAACGCACCACGCCGCCCTGCGCCACGTCGGCCAGCAGGCGCAGCGCGCGGTACAGGCTGGATTTGCCGCTGCCGTTGGGCCCGGTGACGACCGTGAGCGCCCCGAGCGGCACCGTGAGGCGGCGCAAGGACCGGTAGTTGGCCACCGCCAGGGCAGACAACATGCGGCTCAGCCCGTCGCCCACGGCAGGCGCCGTGCCATGCGGCGCCCGCTGCGCGTCACGCCGCCAGGTCGTCCGCGCGCGCCTGCGCCGCGGTGAAGTCGAGGTCGCCCGAGTAGATGGCGCGCCCGCAGATCACGCCTTCCACGCCTTCCGATTCGACGGCGCAGAGCTGCTCGATGTCGGTCATGTTCGACAGGCCGCCCGACGCGATCACAGGAATGGTGAGCGACTGCGCCAGCTTGACCGTGGCGTCGATGTTGATGCCGCTCAGCATGCCGTCGCGGCCAATGTCGGTGTAGATGATGCTTTCGACGCCCCAGTCCTGGAACTTCTTGGCCAGGTCCACCACTTCGTGGCCCGTGAGCTTGCTCCAGCCATCGGTGGCGACCTTGCCGTCCTTGGCGTCCAGTCCCACGATGATGTGGCCGCCGAAGGCGCTGCACGCGTCCTTCAGGAAGCCAGGGTTCTTGACCGCGGCGGTGCCGATGATGACGTAGGCCAGGCCGGCGTCGATGTACTTTTCGATCGTGTCAAGGTCACGGATGCCGCCGCCCAGTTGCACCGGGATATCGTCGCCCACGGCCTTCAGGATGGACTTGATCGCCGTCAAGTTTTGCGGCTTGCCGGCAAAGGCGCCGTTCAGGTCCACCAGGTGCAGGCGGCGCGCGCCGGCATCGAGCCAGCGCCCGGCCATAGCGGCAGGGTCTTCGCTGAAGGTGGTGGCCTGGTCCATGTCACCCTGTTTCAGGCGCACGCAGTGGCCGTCCTTGAGGTCGATGGCGGGGATGAGCAGCATGATGACGTTTAGAAAAGAAATCAGCCTGAAATCGGCCGTGGATCTGCGCAGAGCGCTACTGAAAAGAAAGCGAAAAGCCGGACCTCAGGGGTTCCAGTACAGGAAATTGCGGTACATGGCGAGGCCTTGGTCAGCGCTTTTCTCGGGATGGAACTGGGTCGCAAAAATATTATCGCGTGCGACGGCCGACGTGAAGCGTGCGCCGTAATCGGTTTCCCCGACGCTGTGCGCCGCATCCGCCGGGCGGGCGTAGAAGCTGTGCACGAAGTAGAACCATTCGCCGTCGGCAATGCTGCCCCACACCGGGTGCGGGCGCGCTTGGTGCACGCGGTTCCAGCCCATCTGCGGCACCTTGTAGCGGCTGCCGTCCGGCGCGGTTTGCCCAGCCAGATCGAACTTGACCACTTCGCCCGCGATCAGGCCGAGGCCCGGCGTGCCGGCGGCAGTGCGGCCTTCGGCGCTGTGGTCGAGCAGCATCTGCATGCCCACGCACACACCGAAGAGCGGCTTGGTCACGGCGGCTTCCAGCACCGATTCGAGCAGGCCCGATTCGCGCAATTCGCGCATGCAGTCGGCCATGGCGCCTTGCCCCGGCAGCACCACGCGGTGGGCGTTTCGCACCACCTGCGGGTCGGCCGTGATGACGGCGTTGACGTGCGTGTCGGTCGTGGCATGGATCACCGCCTGCGCCACCGAGCGCAGGTTGCCCATGCCGTAGTCCACCACGGCCACGGTTTGATTTACTCCTGATTGCATAGCTGCCTGCGCAGGTGGGACTAGGGCCAGAGCCCGATTTGATCTAAAAACCGACGCGAAGGATCAGAGCGAGCCCTTGGTCGACGGGATCTGCCCGGCGGCGCGCGCGTCGCGCTCCAGCGCCATGCGCAGCGCGCGGCCGAAGGCCTTGAAGATGGTTTCGACCTGGTGGTGCGCGTTCACGCCCTTGAGGTTGTCGATGTGCATCGACACCAGCGCGTGGTTGGCAAAGCCCTGGAAGAATTCGTGCACCAGCTGCGTGTCAAAGCCGCCGATCATGCCGCTGGTGAACTGAGCTTGAAGCACCAGGCCGGGACGGCCGGAAAAGTCGATCACCACGCGCGACAGCGCCTCGTCGAGCGGCACGTAGCTGTGGCCGTAGCGCGTGATGCCGCGCTTGTCGCCCACCGCCTGGCGCACCGCCTGGCCGATGGTGATGCCCACGTCTTCCACCGTGTGGTGGCCGTCGATGTGCAGGTCGCCGTCGCATTGCACGTCCAGATCGATCAGGCCGTGCCGCGCGATCTGCTCCAGCATGTGGTCAAAAAAGCCGATGCCGCTGGCCAGCTGGGACTGGCCGCTGCCGTCCAGGTTCAGGCGGACCTTGATCTTGGTTTCGGCGGTGTCGCGCGCGACTTCGGCGGTGCGCGGTTCGTGCGCGGCGGCGAGGGAAATGGGGGCGTTCATAGCGAGGCTTGAAGGGCGGCCAGCTGGCGCGCGTTCTCGTCGGCGGTGCCGACCGTCAGGCGCAGGCAATTGGCCAGGGATGGGTGCATTTTAGAAACGTTCTTGACCAGCACGCCACGGGTCTTCATGCCTTCGAACACGCGCGCGGCGGCGCCTTCATCATGGGTACCCTGGCCCAGCACGCGCACGAGAATCATGTTGCCTTCGCTGGGGTAGGCGCGCACCCCGGGCGTTTGCGCCAGCGCTTCCAAAAGCGCAGCACGCGCCGCACGAATGTCCTGGGCCTGCGCGGCAAAGACGCTTTCATGCTCGAGT
This sequence comes from Ottowia flava, assembly GCF_008017535.1. Classification (GTDB taxonomy): domain Bacteria; phylum Pseudomonadota; class Gammaproteobacteria; order Burkholderiales; family Burkholderiaceae_C; genus Ottowia; species Ottowia flava. Next base: position 58,885 of record NZ_VRUA01000003.1, on the reverse strand, counting down.
GCGAACAGCGCGCATTCAGCGTTCAGCACACTGACGTTGTAGGGCGGGCGCACCTTGTCCAGCTCGCCGATCAGCCGCGCATCGCCCAGCAAGTAGCCCAGGCGCACGCCGGCCAGGCCGAACTTGCTGAGCGTGCGCATGATCAGCACGTGCGCGTGGCGCGCCGGCTCGGCACGGGCGCGGTCAATCCAGCTGGCGGCAGCAAAGGGCTGGTAAGCCTCGTCCATCACCACCAGACCGCCTTGGGCGCCCTGCGCATCGATGATGCGTTCAATCGCGCCGGCGTCCCACAGGTTGGCGGTGGGGTTGTTGGGGTAGGCCAGGTAGACGATGGCGGGCCGGTGCTGGGCGATGGCGGCCAGCATGGCGGCCTCGTTCAGCTCGAAGTCGGCGCTCAAGGGCACGCCATGGAAGGCCAGGCCTTGCAGTTGCGCGCTCATGGCGTACATGACGAAGCCAGGCACTGGCGCCACGATCGATGCGCCCGGGATGTCGCAGGCCATGGCCAGCAGGCTGATCAGCTCGTCCGAACCATTGCCCAGCATCAGCGACCAGCCCTCGGGCGGCGCCGCGTAGGCGTGCAGCGCGGCTTTCAGCGCATCAACGCTCGGACCGGGGTAGCGGTTGATCGCCACCTCGCCCAGCCGGCGGCCCAGCTCGGCCCGCAACTGGGGCGGCAAACGGTGCGAGTTCTCCATCGCATCGAGCTTGAGCAGGCCAGTGGCGTCCTGCACGGCGTAGGCGTGCATGCCCTGCACGTCGTGGCGGATGCGCGCCAGCGCAGACAGGGAAACATCGGACTGGAAGGTGGAATCAGCTTTCATCGTCGGTCATCAGCAAGGCATCGGTCGGCAATTCGGCCGGCGCGATCAGGAAGGGGTTGAGCACCTGGACGGTGTCGAAGCGCTGCGCATTCGGCAGTTCATCGCTCAGCAGGTAGCGACACCCCTGCTGCTGGGCGGACGACACGGCCAGCGCATCCCAGTAGCCCAGCGCGTACCGATCCTGCAGCGACCATGCGCCGTCGATGGTGTAGGTGTCGAGGTGCGGCGGCTGCCACTGGCGCAGCTGGCGCACCAGGGCACGCGCCTGTTGCAGCGGGGCGGGCGGGCCAAAGCAGGTCACGGCGTTCTGGTAGAGCTCGTTGAGCACCTGCGTGCTGATGCGCCCCGTGCGCTGCTGCCAGCACCAGCGCACCCATTCGCGCGCGCGCGCCTGCAGGGCGATGTCGCGCGCGTCCACGGTGCGCAGCAGCACCGGCGTGTCAACGAAAACGAGCGCGCTCATACATGGTGTCCCGGTCGAGGTAAGCGCCGGCGCTCTCGCCCCAGCTCTCGAACCGAAGGGCTCCACGCATGGCCTGCGCGTAGGCATCTTCCTGGCGCATTTTTTCGGCCAGCATTTCACCCACCATGCGCGACACGCTGCTGCCGCGCTTGGCCGCCTCCACCCGCGCCCATTCGAGCACGGCGTCGTCCACGGTGATGGTGACGTTTTTCATGATCGAAATCTTACACGAACTCAGTGCAACACGAAATTCGTGTTGCAGTTTTGTGCGATGCAAGGCACTCCGGCGATCTGCGTTGTTGGCGTAGTCCCATCACCAAAAACGTCGACCCCCATCGGTTCGGTTGAAGCCTATCGGCTCAGACGCCTTCAAGCACAGACCACCGCCAGCCGACTCGACGTGCAGAACCGGCGAACCCGTCATTCGACAGGTCGCTTTGAACACTGGCGCCCCCCACGGCGGCCCATGTGAAGCCCAAGCGCCACGGAACGCGCCGACTGCCGTGCATCGATGACAGATTGACCCAACCCAATTCACTATTAACTTAATAGCTAGTTGCGCAATCCAGGCAAGCGCTTGAGGCACTTTCTTCATCAAAAGTATGAAGCTGCCTTAGCACAGCCTCATGACACCGTGATGTTGCTCGCATCCGGACCGTTCCCAACTGCGGCCGACCCCAGCTGGGAACGCCCCGTCTGTTCAGCAGACGCTTGCAGCTGTGCAATAGCACCATCGCTGCCCTCTGGCGGCAAGGAGTTGACACCATGACGACACCGCCGATTGGCGGCGCGGGCTGGCGTGCGGCTGCGGCCGGCGCACAAGGCCTGTCGCCCCTGGCCCGATCCACCCTGGAAGGCGCGCGCACGCTGGGCGCCGTCAATGGCCAGCAGCTGGCTGACGCCATCGCCCGACTGCCCGATGCCGCCCAACGGCGCCGGGTGCTGCAGGAAGTCGCCCCTGAACTGGCCCCCGGTGAACTGGCGAGCACCCAATCAGCGCTGCGCGAGCGCGGCGTCGACGCGGGCCCCCCCGCCTCGGGCGGCGCGCGTCCGAATGCCGACGCCGATCTGGCGCTGGACCTGACGCAGATCGGTCTGGACGTCGCCGGCCTGTTCGACCCGACGCCGATCTCGGACGGCGCGAACGCGCTGATCTCGATCGGCCGCGGCGACTGGCTGGGCGCGGGCCTGAGCGCGATCAGCATGGTCCCTTACATCGGCGATGCAGCCAAGCTGGGCAAGCTGGGCAAATACGCGCAGACCGTGGCCAACGCGGTGGAAGCCGCCGCACGCAACCCCGCGCTGCGCCAAAGTCTGGAGCCGGGCATCCGCGCCATTGGCAATGCGCTCGACAAGGTGCCGCTGGACAAGCTGCCCGACAGCCTGCGCCAACAGCTGACCACGCTGAAGGAGTTGACGCAGTCGTTCGGCCAGGGCGCAGGTCGCGCCGGCGCCCGCGGCGCCGAGAACGTGGCCGAGGGTGCCACCGATGCCACGCGCCTGGCCGCCGGCGCCGCCCGCGTCGGTGCGCAGCCGGCGTGGGGGCGCTATCTGGACGACATCACCTTGCAGACCGGCCGTTCGGTGACGACCGAGCAGCAGCGCCTGCTGACCGACTACCTGACGCACCACAACCCCACGCGCCTCAGCACGGCAGAGTCCAAGGCGCACCGCGCAGATTTCAACCGCGTCAAGAACGACCTGATCACCCAGTGGGAGAAGCAGACCGGCCAGGCCTGGCCGCGCTACACCGAAGACCTGCATTCCGCCAACGGCACGCTGGTGCGCAAGGCCGGCCAGCCCTATGATGCCCACCACATCATCGAAAGCAGCTACGGCGGCCCCGCCGAATGGTGGAACATGCACCCGGCGCGCTTCCCCGACCAGCACCAGCAAGGCATCCACCGCGCCGGCGGCCCCGCCAGCCAGATATTCCCCTGACCGACCATGAGCCAGTTCAACGACCTGATCGCCGAAAAAGGCACCGGAACGGCCTGCGACCAGCTGACGCCCCTGACCGGCGAGGCGCTGGCGAGCCTGCAGCGCGACGAGCCCGGCCTGCCCGCGGGCTACGTCGACTTCTTAAGCCATGTCGGGTTTGGGCCCATCGGCGACGACAGCTTCATGCTGTATAGCGGCCTGCTGGCGCCCGAGGAACTGTACGGCCAGACACCGCCTGGCTTGGCGGCAGTGCAGCTGTTCGGCGACGACTTCGCGGGCTACGCCAGCGGCTTCGACACCGCCAACGGCTGGCGCATCGTCGAGATCGACCCGACCAGCCACGAGGCCACCGAGGTGGCGCGCGATTTCGCGGCGTTCATTCGGTTGAAGATCGCGGCGGCCAGTTGAGCCGCCTGCGTAGCGGGCCGGGCTGCGTTGCGCAGATGGTCATAACTGCTACTAATTTACCAGCGTTCTGGGCAGATAGATCACAGGCTAACAGCCGATTTGACCTGAAATCCCTTTGAACAACCGCTGGCCCAACGGAAGCGCACACTCAGGCGCGCTTCAGATCACGTTGCGCTCCAGCAGCGGGCGGCCTTCGAGCACTCGCTCCCAGCCGAGCGGCGTCAGGTCCAGCGTTTGGTACGCCCCGGTGGTGATCAGCTCGGCCAGTGCCCGACCGACCGCGGGCGACTGCTGCAGGCCATGGCCGGAAAAGCCGTTGGCAAAGACGAGGTTGGTGCAGGCCGGGTGCAGGCCCACGATGCCGTTGTGGTCGAAGGTGTTCATCTCGTAGTACCCGGCCCAGGCGCGCTGCAGGCGCAGCGCCTCGAACGCCGGAATGCGCTCGGCCAGCGTGGGCCACACGAGTTCCTCGAACGCTGCCAGGTCCGGTTGGTCGAGCGGCAGGTCGTCCGCATCGGCGCCGGCAGGCGGCGCGAAGCCAGTGATGAAGCCTCGCCCTTCCGGCCGCAGCCAAATGCCAGACGGGTCGATCAGCAGCGGGCAATCCAGCAGTGGCGCGGGGCAGGTAACGCTGAAGACAGTGCGGCGGCGCGCCACCACGGGCAGGTCGATCCCCGCCCATTGGGCCACCCGACGCGCCCACGGCCCCGCAGCGTTGACGAACACGTTGGCCGCCAGACGCTCTCCATTCGATAGCTGACTGCGCAGGATGGTCAATCGATTGGCCTCAATCCGACTGTCCAAACCAATCACTTCGGCATGCACGTAGCGCGCCCCTTGTGCACGCGCCTGCGCGCGCCAAGCCTGCAACAGGCCGTACCCGTCAAACCAGCCTTCGCCGCTGAGCCCGAGCGAGGCCAGCGCCAGGTCGTCCGTGCGCAGCCAGTCAAAGCGCTGGCGCAGCGCCCCCGGCGCCAGCAGGGCCACATCCACGCCGTGCGCGCGCTGCAACGCATGGTTGGCCCGCAGCACCGGTGCACCGGCTTCGGTGGCAAGGTACAGGTACCCGGCTTCGTGCAGGTCGACCTGCGGCAGCGCGCGCAGCACCTCCACGCCGTAGCGCGAAAGGGCGATGTTGATGTCGGTCGAAAACTGCTGGCGGATCGACGAAGCGGACAGTGCCGACGAGGCCAATGCGTAGGTCGGATCGCGCTCTACCACGGTGACACTGCACGGGCGCTCCGCCTGGCGTGCCGGTTGCGTGAGCTGCGCCGCCACGGCGCTGCCGATGGCGCCGCCGCCGATGATGACGATGTGGGGTGGTGATGCGCCCATGCCGACTCGCTGGTGGATCTACCGACATGGTAGCGATGCAGGTGAGATCTTCGCCAGTCGCGCGCATCGTCACGCGACACAGGCCGGCCCCGTGCCAGTGAACGCGCGTCAAGCGGGCGAGGAGCGCATACCGTAGACCTTGCCATTCAGGAACAGATATTCGGCGCGCAGCACCGGCTCGCCCTTGTCTTCCTTGAAGGTGAAGCCCAGCAGACCCAGGTGTTGCCCTTCCTTGATCTCGGGCACTTGCCAGGCGTTCAGGCGCTGCAATGGCGCCAACTCGATCTCCCAGCGGGTTTCGGTGCGCCTGGGCAGCGTGGCTCGCGCCAAGATCGCCTTGCCGTCCACGGCCGACGTTTGCGCTGGCAGCGTCCGGTTGGGCAGGTCGGCCGGCAACTTCAGGCCGGCGGTCACTTCCAGCATGAATTCGGCATGCGGATTGCGCCACTTCACGTTACGCGCAGTGCCCTCCAGATAGATGGGGCGGTCTTGGTCAAAGCTGCTCCAGCCATGGTGGGCACGGGCCGCGAGCGGCGCGGAGGCGGCAACCAGCAGCAGGGCTCGTCTTGTGATCGGCATGCAGGGCACTCCTTGATCAGACATAGGCAATCCAGCGGCCGCACACCAGCACACCCAGCCAGATCAGGGTAGACAGCAACATCAGCGCACGGGCCGTGCCGTCCAGACGCTGCAGGGAGCCTCGCAGGTGGAACCACAGCGCGTTACCGCCCGCCAAGCCGATCAACAGCATCTTGAGTGTGAAAGCGCGGTTCACGAGAAGTTCCTGCGGCTGCGAGGCGAACATGGTCAGGCCCGAACCCGCGGCCAAGGTAAATCCGAGCACAGCGAGCGTCAGGCTGAGGCGCGCCAACCCCTCCAGCGGCAGCGTTGCACCCAGACCGAACACGCGGGCTTCCAGCAGGCAGAGGTTACCGAGCAGCAAGGCAATGCCGAGAAAATGGACGACCTCCAGCGTGGGGTAAACCCATGGGTGCGACAGCAGCGGCGCGAACATGCGGGCATCGTAGCGGGCTTGCGTTCAATCGAGGCGACGTTGGCGGGTGCGGCGAACGGTCTGCGCCCGCTCAACGGCCCCGCACCAGCGCGCGCACCGATGCACTGCGCAAATAACGCACCGCCGCGACGACCGGCAGCGCGACCGCGAGCAAGCCAACCAGCATGGCCACGATGTCTAGCCATTCCGGCTGACTGCCGAGTCCGGGGCTGTCCTGCGGCAGCTCCGAAAAGTCTGCAAAGACTTGCCACCCGAGCGCAGCTACCGCTGCGAGCTGCAGCAACACGAGCCAGCCAACACCCTCCAGCGTGGCGCGAGCCCAAGCCCGCCGCCGCAGCAGGCCAAAACCCGCCCAAACCGTCGCGGCCGCCAAAGCCACCTGAAACAAGGCGATACCTGCGACATGCCGCAACAGCCAAGCGATGACATCCACGTACCCGGGCACGCGACCAAGGTCCATCGGCTCACCCGGCAGTGTGGCCAACGCTGCCACCAAGACCTTGCCGGCGCTCAGCAAGACCCATAAACCGATCAGGATGGCCAGCCAGGCAATGATGCGAAGGCCCAGGGGGACTGGAGGTTGACTCAAGCCTGCGCTCCTAAGGACAGCATCGCAGGACGATCATCCATTCGCGCCAACTGGCCAGCATTGGGCCTCGTCGTGCATGGCTCCGTCCTAAAACCGCAACGGCCGCGCCTCAGCGAAGGCGCCGAACGACCTCTTGCGCCATGGCTTTGGCGATCACGGCATTGCCGATGTCACCGAAGTGGAACTGGTCCAGAAAAATCTCTTCTTCCTGTCGGCGGCCATCGAACAGGCCCGAGAGATTGACAAACAGGAAGTTCTTCGCAGGGACCTGCCCAAGGCCCTGGGCGATCTTGGCGTAGGCATCGCGGTAGTAGTCCCGCGACGGCGTCAGAAACTCAGCTTCGCGCGGGGAAAGCGCTTTCTTGGTTGCTGCGAGGTTGGGCTGCAAAAAATACAGCCAGTTGACTTTCAGCGCGCCGAGGTGCAGCGCGGTCGCGCCCAGGGTGGCGTTCTTGACCAACCGGGTGGCAACCACCTCGGCCGGCACCTTGCCGGTGGCTGCCGCCGCATGCACCAGTGCGGTCGGCGGCTTGCGACCGGCCACGGCCAGCGCCTGGTCGGCCAATGCGTTGACGTAGTCGTCCGAAAAAGTCGAGTACCAAAGGATGTTGCGGCCTGCATCGCCCCAGAACACATCGTTGTTGCCAGACAGGGAGACGATAAGGTCGGGCTCCAGGTCGGACAGGTAGTTCTCGATCGCAATGCGCTCCTGCGTCGACGACCAAGCCGGGTTGGCGAAGGTGAAGACCTCGAACTTTCGCGGCGGGTGGGCCGCCCCTGTTTGGTTGAGCGCGGCCTCGAGCAGCGCGCCGATGGTCTTGTCCTGCGATGGTGCGCCGGAACCGTAGGCGGTGGAGCCGCCCGTCAGAAAGATCCGAAACGCGCCCGGCGCCTTCGGCACACCGAGTTCTTTGTCGCTGCGCATCTGCCAGGAATTGATCGTCGCGTTCTGGTGCGCGCCCGGTTTGGGCGCGGTCCCGACAAATGGCGTCGGCTGGTTAGGCACCGCCCAGCTGACACGTTTCGGATCGATATTCGGATTGCTGTAAGCCTTGAAAATCTCGCTGCGCTGCCGGTCGGACAGCGGCGTGGCCTTGAGCACGCCGGCCAGCGTCTCGGCGCTCTCGTACGCGTCCGCGATGTGGGCGATGCGCTTCGCGCTGACGTAGGTCCCGGCCCAAAACCCCACGGCGACCAGGCTCGCCAACAACAAGGTCGGCAGGAGAACGAACCAGAGACGCTTCATTGCGCGGGCTTAGAACAAGGTGTAGATGAAGGGCGCGATGGCCGAGCCCTGCCCCAACACGACCAAGGCGCCGAGCATCAGCAGGATGGCCAACACCGGAATCAAGGCGTAGCGCTTGTGCGCCTTGAAAAACAAGACCAACTCTTTGATCAATTCCAACATCAGAACTGCCGCTCCATATGATCGTCTGCCCTTGCCGACTTGGGCACCCGGTAAGTTTGGACGTCCTCACGCCAGCCTTTGGTGAGCGTGTCCTTGCCAATCAGCCTGAGAACGACGCCCAGCGGAGTGAAGATGAGCCAGTAGGCCAGGCCAAGGATGATCGTCGTGTTGATCTTGCCCAGCACGCCGCCGACCTTCATCCAGGCGATGTAGACCCCCTTCAGTGCCGCCGGCCATACCACGGCGAACGCAGCGAAGGCGCCGCCAACCCACCAGGGCCAAGGCCGGAAACGACCAGACCACAGCCAGGGCAGAAGCAGCCCAAAGATCGCAATCACCATCACCGCCATGATCAAGCCGAACTTGCGCAGTTCGGCCTTGCTGACGTTCTTCAACACCGACATGTCCAACATAGCCAGTCCTTTCAATCCAGCGCCAGTGCGCCCATTTCGCGGCCAACGGCATCCGCGTCCTGCGACGATTTGGACAGCAGGATATTGCCGATGACCAGGTGGTCCATGTTGGTACCCATGAAGCACCGAAAAGCGTCTTGCGGCGTGCACACGATGGGTTCACCGCGCACGTTGAACGAGGTGTTGACCAGCACAGGGCACCCGGTTTGCTGCTCAAACGCCCGCAGCAGCCGGTAGAACTGGGGGTTCTGCTCCTTGTTCACTGTCTGGACGCGCGCCGAATAGTCCACATGGGTCACCGCTGGAATGGAGGATCGCACCTGGTGCAACTGCTCCAACCCTGAGGCCGCGACTTCCGGGTGCAGTTGCAGGCGCGCCTGCACTTGTGCCACCAGGAGCATGTAGGGGCTGGCGTGGTCCAGGTCGAAAAACTCCGAGACGCGCTCTTGCAGCACGGCCGGCGCAAACGGCCGAAAAGATTCGCGGAATTTGATCTTCAAATTGAGTTGCGACTGCATGGCAGTCGAACGCGGATCGGCCAGGATGGAGCGCGCGCCCAGCGCGCGGGGGCCGAACTCCATGCGGTTCTGAAACCAGCCCACAACCTGCTCATTGGCCAGCAGTGCGGCCACCCGCGGGTAAAGGTCCGCCTCATCCAGAACTTCGTACCGCGCGCCCAGCCCATCCAGGGCAAGGCGCACCTCGGCCTCACCGAACGTCGGCCCCAGCAGCGCGCCCTGCATGCGGTCTGCTGGCCCAGCAGGCGCTCGCGGCTGCGCGCGGTATTTGTGGTGCACGACGCAGGCGGCGCCGAGTGCTCCTCCTGCATCCCCGGCGGCTGGCTGGATCCATATGTCCGAAAAAACGCCTTCACGCAGCAAGCGGCCGTTGGCCACACAGTTCAGTGCCACACCGCCCGCCATGCACAGGTTCTGAGCCCCGGTTTCCTGTTGCAAACCCTTGGCCAGCTTCAGGACAATTTCTTCGGTCACGACCTGGATGGACGCTGCGATGTCCATGTCGCGCTGGGTCGGTACCGATTCTCCGGCCCGCGGCGCACCCTCGAACAGGTCGGCGAAGGCCTGGTTGGTCATGCGCAGGCCGGTGCAGTAGTCGAAGTACTGGAGGTTCAACCTGAAGGTTCCGTCCGGCTTGACGTCGACCAGGTTGTCCAGAATCTTGTTGACGTAGGTCGGCTGGCCATAGGGCGCCAGGCCCATCAGCTTGTATTCGCCCGAATTGACCTTGAACCCGAGGTAGTAGGTGAACGCTGAATACAGCAGTCCCAAGGAGTGCGGGAAGTTGATCTGCCAGAGCGGGGTCAGCTTCGCGCCATCGCCCATCCAGGCTGAAGTGGTCGCCCATTCGCCCACGCCGTCCAGACAAAGCACCGCCGCCCGATCAAACGGACTGGGATAAAACGCGGAGGCGGCGTGCGATTCGTGGTGCTCGGCGAAGAGAATGGGCGGCAACTCGGATTCGCTGCACGCCAGCAGTGCGGCCAGTTCCTGCCGCAAGGTCTTTTTCAAGTAAAGCTTTTCCTTGAGCCAAACCGGCATCGCCTTGACGAACGAGCCAAAGCCCCTGGGCGCGTAGCTGAGGTAGGTGTCGATCAGCCGCTCGAATTTCAGGATTGGCTTGTCGTAGAAAACGATGGAGTCCAGGCTGCTTTTATCCACTTTGCCTTCGGTAAGGCAATAGCGAATCGCATTGACGGGGAACCGCTCATCGTGTTTTTTTCGGCTGAACCGCTCCTCTTGCGCAGCCGCCACCACTTCACCCCCGCGCAGCAACGCGGCGGCACTGTCATGGTAATAGGCCGATATACCCAATATATTCATAGACATCTACCGATTACCGCGAAAGCCCGACCCTGATTTTTTTGAATGGACATCGGGCACCTACTGGTCAGCGATCCAATGGCCGCGCTCGCTCCCCGCGCCGGATGATTCAGGCTTCAAGGCGCGAAAAAACCTTTCCCCCAAAATCGCCTGACTGCGCTCGTTGAAGTGGTTCGCGCCCGCGGTCATGTGCTCGACAAAGTCGTCTGTATTGATCAATTTGACCCGCGAGACCGTCCGACTGATTTTTTCTTGAGCCCTTCGCACCGTCTCCGCAAAGGACCAGCTTGGATTTCTTTGCGTACGCGTCATGACAAACGGCACGTCGCGCACCTTGCTGCACCCCATCTTGAACAAATCCGCACGAATCCTTGTGATGAACCGATCGAGGTTTTTCCGATAGGCGGCGGCATACACCGGGCTGCTGGCGTCAGACTCGCCTTGGACAAAAAACAGGGCGCCCACAGTCAATCGGACCTTGTCGGCCTTGGCGCGCTGAGCATCCACCACCATCTTCAACAACTCACCATACAAATGTCCGCCTGGCAGCCACCCGTCATGACCATCAATATCGGCCAGCGCTGTGTTGGCGACCGCCAATTTCAAAATATATTGCGTCCCAGGCGACTTGGCACTCAGATAATGCGCCAGATATATTTCAGGGCCAAAAAGATCATCTACCGAAGTGTCGGCCGGGAAATACTGCTCATTGCCGACCACGTTCTTGAAGCCGAAGCCAGGTTTCGTCGGGTGCCACTGTGCGAACCGGCTCCACGCTACATCTTGAGATTGTGTGGGATCGTCACGCCCTGCGACGCCGTCAGGCGCTCCACGGATGCCATAGATTTGGACGTTGGGGTAGACGGTCTCGGGTGTGACCAAATCTTTGGCCGGAGGTGTGACATCCTTGACCGATGCCAGCCCGACGGCATTCGACTGTCCAAGGATGATGTACAGATTTCCCGTTGGCGATGTGCGGTTGCTGGCGGCTTCCGCGCACGTCGACTGCGCATGAACCATGGAATACCCCAGCAGCAGCGTGACCATGAAAATGAATGTTCGCGTTCGCTCTGACGGGAGCCGCTGGGCGCAGATGCTCGGGCACATCTTAGTGATACGACGATTGGTATGCGGGGCGGTGCGTGGTCGATTCAGCGCTTCAGCCGCATCTCCGCCGCGCCCGCGTGCGCCTGCAGCCCTTCGCCGTGGGCGAGTACGCTGGCGATGCGGCCGAGTTGCTGAGCGCCCTGTTCGCTGACCTCAATCAGGCTGCTGCGCTTCTGGAAGTCGTAGACCGACAGCGGGCCGGAGAAGCGCGCCGTGCCGCTGGTGGGCAGCACGTGGTTGGGGCCGGCGCAGTAGTCGCCCAGGCTTTCGCTGGTGAAGGCGCCCAGGAAGATGGCGCCGGCGTGCTTGAGCAGCGGCTCCCAGCGGTGCGGCTCGCTGCTGCTGACTTCGAGGTGCTCAGGCGCGATGCGGTTGCTGATGGCGCAGGCCTCTTCCATGCTGCGGGTGTGAATCAATGCGCCGCGGCCGTTTAGGCTCTTGGCAATGATCTCGGCGCGCGGCAGCGTGAGCAGCAGGCGATTGATCTCGCGCTGCACCGCGTCGATGTAGGCGGCGTCGGGGCACAGCAGGATGGACTGCGCCAGCTCGTCGTGCTCGGCCTGGCTGAACAAGTCCATGGCGACCCAGTCAGGGCGCGTGCTGCCGTCGGCCAGCACCAAGATTTCGCTCGGGCCCGCGATCATGTCGATGCCGACGGTGCCGAACACGCGCTTCTTGGCGCTGGCAACGTAGGCGTTACCGGGGCCGGTGATCTTGTCGACCTTGGGCACGCTGGCGGTGCCGTAGGCCAGCGCCGCCACGGCCTGCGCACCGCCAATGGTGAAGGCCCGCGTAACGCCCGCCACGTGGGCGGCGGCCAGGACCAGTTCGTTGCGCTCGCCCCGCGTGGCCGTGGCGTCTCCCGTGCCGCCCGTGGCCACACTGCCGCGCACGGGCGTGGGCACGACCATGATGATCTCCTGCACACCCGCCACATGTGCGGGGATGGCGTTCATCAGCAGGCTGGACGGGTACGCCGCTTTGCCCCCCGGCACGTAAATGCCCACGCGGTCCAGCGGCGTGATCTTCTGGCCCAACAGCGTGCCGTCCTCATCGCGGTAGGTGGCGGTAGCGCCACCCTGGGTCTTCTGCCATTCGTGGTAGCGGCGAATGCGCGCCGCGGCTTGGGTGAGGGCCTCACGCTGCTCGACGGGCAGGGCGTCAAAGGCCGCCTTCAGCTCGGCGGCATTCAACTCCAGCGCCGAGAGCGAATCCACCTTCAGACCGTCGAAGCGCACGGTGTACTCCAGCACCGCCGCGTCACCGCGTGCGCGCACGTCGGCCAGGATGTCCCGCACCCGGCCTTCGATGGCGTCGTCTTGCTCCGCGCTCCAATGCAGACGCTCCGTAAAGCGGGCGTCGAAATCAGGCTGCGTGGTGGCAAGGCGCAAAGGCGCGGCGGTCAAGGTCATGGTGGGGTGGCACGGTCGTTGCTGCGGTGCGCTTCAACGCCGCGCGCCTGCGTGGCTGAACGGAAACCGTTCATTGTCGCATCGGCACGGGTCGCCAGTCAGCGTGCGAGGCCCAGATTTGACGACACTTCGCCAGGAACAACTCCGTGGCGGAGGCGCACGCCGCCGCGCGCTGCGTTCAAAATGGTATTGGCCGGCGTGCACAGCCACGCCATTTGAATCAAAAAAGCCTGAAACGCCCGCCAGTCGGGCGCAGCCAGCTATCAATTATTGAGCTCTTCGGGCACCGCTACCGCGCGCGCGAACGCGTCGATGATGTGGCGCAGAGCGGCCGTCTTGAGCTTGAGCGCCGCCTGGTTGACGACCAGGCGCGAGCTGATGTCCATGATGTGCTCGACCTCGATCAGGTTGTTGGCCTTCAGTGTCTTGCCCGTGGACACCAGATCGACGATGGCGTCGGCCATGCCCGTCAGCGGCGCCAGCTCCATGCTGCCGTAGAGCTTGATGAGGTCGACGTGCACGCCCTTCTCGGCGAAGAACTGCCGGGCGATGTGCGTGTACTTGGTGGCCACCGTGATGCGGCTGCCCTGGCGCACGGCGCGCGCATAGTCAAAGCCGACGGGCGCCGCCACGGCCATGTGGCACTTGGCGATCTGCAGGTCGAGCGGCTGGTACAGGCCCGCGCCGCCGTGCTCCAGCAGCACGTCGCGCCCGGTCACGCCGATATCGGCACCGCCGTATTCGACGTAGGTGGGTACGTCGGTTGCGCGCACCAGCACCACGCGCACCTCAGGCTGGTTGGTGGGCAGGATGAGCTTGCGCGACTTCTCCGGGTCTTCCAGCACCTCAATGCCCGCCCCGGCCAGCAGCGGCAGCGTTTCGTCGAAGATGCGGCCTTTGGACAGGGCAAGCGTGATCATTGGATTCTTTCGATGTCCGCGCCGATGCCGCGCAGCTTCTCTTCCATCTGGTCGTAGCCGCGGTCGAGGTGGTAGATGCGATCGACCAGTGTCTCGCCCTCGGCCACCAGACCGGCGATGACCAAGCTGGCCGAGGCGCGCAAATCGGTCGCCATGACGGTGGCGCCCGTCAGCTGCGCACCGCCGTCAATCATGGCGTTGCGACCATCGATGTGGATCTGGGCGCCCAGCCGCACCAGCTCGTTGACGTGCATGAAGCGGTTCTCGAAGATGGTCTCGGTGACCATGCTCGCCCCGCTGGCCACGCAGTTGAGCGCCATGAACTGCGCCTGCATGTCGGTGGGAAAGCCCGGGTATTCGATGGTGCGAAAGCTCTGCGCCTTGAGCGCCGCCGCGCCCGCGCTGCGCACGTGGATGGCGTGTGCCTTGGGGCCGCGCTCGCAGTCGGGGCCACCGATGGCGGCGACCTCGACGCCCGCCTCGCGCAGCTTTTCGACCACGGCATCCAGGTGGTGCGCGCAGGCGTGCTGCAGCGTGGCTTCGCCGCCCGTGGCCGCCACGGCGCACAGGAAGGTGCCCGCCTCGATGCGGTCGGCCACCACTTCGTGGGTGCAGCCATGCAGGCGCTCCACGCCCTGGATGCGAATGCGGCCCGTGCCGTGGCCTTCGATGCGCGCGCCCATCTTGATGAGCATCTCGGCCAAGTCGGTGATCTCGGGCTCTTGCGCTGCGTTCTCGAGCACGGTTTCGCCCTCGGCCAGGCACGCCGCCATGAGAAAGTTTTCGGTGCCGGTGACGGTGACCATGTCGGTGGTGATGCGCGCGCCCTTGAGCCGCGTCTGACCCGCGGGCAGGCTGGCGACCATGTAGCCGTGCTCAACCACGATGTCGGCGCCCATAGCCTGCAGGCCCTTGATGTGCTGGTCCACCGGGCGCGAGCCGATGGCGCAGCCGCCAGGCAGCGACACGCGCGCACGGCCGAAGCGCGCCAGCAGTGGGCCCAGCGCCAGCACCGATGCGCGCATGGTCTTGACCAGCTCGTAGGGCGCCTCGGGCGTGATGGGATCGGCCGCGTGAAAGCTCATGCCGCCGCGCTCGCCATGCGTCTCGGTCTTGACGCCCATGTTGTCGAGCAGCTTGCGCATGGTGCGCACGTCGTGCAGGCGCGGCACGTTGACGAGCGTGACCGGTTCGTCGGTGAGCAGCGTGGCGCACATCTCGGGCAGGGCGGCGTTCTTGGCGCCGGAGATGACGACTTCGCCGTTCAAGGGGCGGCCGCCGCGGATCAGGAGCTTGTCCATCGGGCTGGAGGAATAAGTGTCAAATAGGGCTGCAGCGCTACATGAATCAGCGCAAGCAGCTACTTTTCAATAGCAAACAATGATCAGGACTGCGCGGCCCACTCGCCGGGCGTGAAGGTTTTCATGGACAGCGCATGCACCTCGTCCGTCTTCATGCGCTCGCCCAGCGTCGCATACACGCGCTGGTGGCGCGCGATCGGCCGCTTGCCCTCGAACTCGGGCGAGACGATGGTTGCAAACCAGTGGCGGCCATCGCCTTCGAGTTCGATGTGCTCGCACACCAGGCCGCTGGCGATGAGTTGTTTGAGTTGGTCAGCAGTCATCGGTGATTCCTGGGTCGGTCCGGAGGCGAACAAATGGTTCGACACCGTAATTTCATCAATTGCGCAGCTTGTAGCCGGTTTGCAGAAGGCGCAGCGTCAGCGCCGACACCGCAACGAAGGCACCGCCGGCAATGGCCAGGCTGAGCCAGGGCGACACGTCGCTCACGCCGAAGAAGCCATAGCGAAAGCCGTCGATCATGTAGAAGAACGGGTTGAGGTGGCTGAGCGTCTGCCACACGCTCGGCAGCGAATGAATCGAATAGAACACGCCTGCTAGAAACGTCATGGGCATGACGATGAAGTTCTGGAACACAGCCATCTGATCGAACTTGTCGGCCCACAACCCAGCCAGCAACCCCAGCACACCCATGAGGCCCGCGCCCAGCAGAGCGAACGCCAGAATCCACCAGGGCGCGGCTGCCTGCGGCGGTGCGTAGAAGAGCGTGATCACGTACACGCCCAGCCCCACCAGCAACCCGCGCGCGAGGGCCGCGCCGACATACGCGACGAACCATTGCCACGCGGACAGCGGCGTGAGCAACGTGAACACCAGATTACCCATGATCTTGCTCTGGACCAAGCTGGAAGCGCTGTTGGCAAACGCGTTCTGCAGCATGCTCATCATCACCAGACCAGGCACCAGAAAGGCCACGTAGCTGACGCCCGGATAGACCTGAACCCGGTCGCTCAGCACGTGGCCGAAGATCAGCAGGTAGAGCACGGCCGTCAGCACCGGCGCAGCGATGGTCTGAAAGGCCACCCGCCAAAAGCGCAGGACCTCTTTCTTCAACAGCATCTTCCACCCGTCGTTCGGCGCCGCCAGCGCATGCAGGCGCCGGGGTGCCGAAGCAACGGCTTCGGACTTGGGTGCACGGGTTTCGCGCATGGGCGACTCCGTCGAGCCGGGGTCAAGTACCTGCGAGGCCCTCATGCCTGCACCTCCACGCTGGCTGCCGTGGATCTGGGGTCAACCGGTGCAGGGGTGGCCGTCCCGTTCATCAGCGCGATGAAGACGTCTTCGAGGTCGGCCTTTCGGATCTCGACATCCTCCACCTTGACGCCGGCCTCCCGCAGTGCCGCCAGGTGGCGTTCGATCTCCGCCGTATCGTTGGCCGGCAACTCGGCAATGCGCCCGGTAACGCGCGCCAGCGCCGCCAGCGCGGGCGGCAACGGGTCGTCTGTCTTGAAGTACAGCACGTTGGCCGTGGCGCTGTTCAGCAGCGTGCTGGTGCGCTCCAGCGCAATCACGCGTCCTTGCTTGAGCATGGCCAAACGCGAGCACAGCGCCTCCGCCTCCTCGAGGTAATGAGTGGTCAGCAGCACCGTGTGGCCCTGGCGGTTGAGATCGGCCACGAAATGCCAGAGCGTCTGGCGTAACTCGACGTCCACCCCGGCAGTCGGCTCATCGAGCACGATGACCGGCGGCTTGTGCACCAGCGCCTGCGCCACGAGCACGCGGCGCTTCATGCCGCCAGACAGCTGGCGCATGTTGGCCTTGGCCTTGTCGGCAAGGCCCAGCCCATGCAGCAATTCGTCGATCCAGACATCGTTGTGGTACAGGCCAAAGTAGCCGGACTGGAATACGAGCGCCTCGCGCACGGTGAAGAAGGGATCGAACACCAGTTCCTGCGGCACGACGCCCAAGTGCCGGCGCGCCTGCACGAAATCGGCTTGAACGTCGAAGCCATGGACCTTGACGCTGCCCGAACTGGGCCGCGCCAAGCCTGCAAGGATGGAAATGAGCGTGGTCTTGCCAGCGCCATTGGGCCCAAGCAGGCCGAAGAATTCGCCTTCCTCGATATCGAAATTGACTTCGTCGAGCGCCTGCAATGGGCGGGCGCCTGGACGCCGGGCAGCCGGGTAGACCTTGGATACAGACTGAAAAGAAATGGCGGGCATAGGCAACCCACCATTTTACGGGTCTGCGGTTTTTCTGCTCGGCTCCGGCCACGATGGCCTTGCGCCAGGCCGACCTCAGTGGCTCGACACGACGGCGCCTGTCGGGTCCGGCACTTCATTCAGGAGCTCTGCCACCCCATAGAGTTGCGCCAGTTCACGCAGGCGCGTCGCCAGACCACGCACGGCAAAGCCTTTGCCGTCGTGCAGGGCCTCGCGACGGCATTCCAGCAACACCGCCAGCGCTGACGAGTCAAAGCGCGTCAAGGCAGTGGCATCTACCAGCACCAAGTCGGCCTGCGCACTGCGGGCTGCTTCGCGCAGCATGTCCAGACAGGTGTTGGCCTGCACATGAGTCAACTCGGCGGGAAGCACCAGCATCGCCATAGACGAACGGCGTCAGCCCTTGCTACCCTTGGCGACGTTGGTCTGGTTGCGCTCAGAAAGCGACTTGATCAGCGCATCCACGCCGCCACTGTTGAGCTGCTGCGCGAACTGCGGGCGGTAGTTGTCGACCAGCCAGACGCCCAGCACGTTCAGGTCGTAGATCTTCCAGCCGCTGCCATGGCCGGGCGTGCGCTCCATCCGGTAGTCCAACTGGACCGGCTCGCCCTTGCTCTTGACGACGGTGCGCACCACGACTTCCTTGTCGGTCGGGGCAGATCGCAGGGGTTTGACCTCGACGGTCTGGTCACTCACTTGCTTGAGCGCGCCAGCGTAGGTGCGCACCAGCAGGTGCTTGAACTCGGTCTGCAGGCGCTGCTTCTGCTCCGGCGTGGCCTTGCGCCAGCTCGGCCCGGTGGCCGATGCCGTCATGCGCGTGAAATTCACGTTGGGCATGATCTTGCTGTCGACTACGGCCATGACCCGCTCTACGTCACCGTTTTGCAGGGACTTGTCGCTGCGGATGGTGGAGAGCACCTCATCCGAAAGGCGCTGAATCATGGCGTCGGGCGACTCTTCGGCGGCCTGCGCCCAAGGGGCCGCCGCGCCCATCCAAAGGAGCGTGGCTGCCAAGGCTGCGGATTTGACAACAAGGCGACGAGGGGTTGCGATCATGTATGTTTTCCTGTGTATCCGGGCGCAGGGCGCCCTCCCGATCATCAGACCACCTTCTCAACCCGGGGGTTCCACCCGACTGTTACAAGTTGTCTATTGATCCGCGCCTGGTACGCACTTACTCGCTGACGTCCGCTCCCGAAGCTGGCACCTGCCACGCCAGTGTCTGCGTCGCCGAGGTGGCTGTTTCCTCCGCGGCTTGGTCAACCGAAGCGTCAGCCTCCGCAGCAATCGTGGCCGGCGATTCCATTGGCGCTTCCGACGTAGGGCGCGGCCGACGCGGTCGACGTGTCGGCCGCTTGCCAGGGGCGGTGCCGGGCGTGGCACCTGAAGGCGCTGACGGAGAAGTCTCGCCCTCCTCCAGATCGTAACGCTCCTCGTCCTGCGGAGGATTGCCATCGTAGACGTCGTTCTGGCGTCGCTGAAGGAACGCATCCCGCTTGAACGTGTAGGGATCGAGCGCTGCCGAATCGAGCAGATCGGTCGCGCCCAGCACCGCCGCGCGCGTGTTGACGATGTTCAGTCCGGCAAGTGAATTGCGCCAGGCCACGTCATGCATGTGTCCAAGCGGATGCCCATAGAAGTCGACCGGCAACGCAGCAGTGTCGCGGACCGTCGACGGCCCAAGAAGCGGAATCACGAAATACGGGCCCGGCGGCACGCCCCAGCGCCCCAGCGTCTGGCCAAAATCTTCGCGCCGACGCTCCAGACGCATTTCCGTCGCGGGGTCGAGTACGCCGCCCAAGCCGACCGTGGAGTTGACGACCACGCGCCAGAACGAGTGCAGCGAGCCTTCCGGCTTGCCCTGCAGGACGTTGTTGACAAACGACCAGGCGTCGCTCAGATTGCCGAAGAAGTTGCCCACCCCTGTGCGAACAGGCTGAGGCAGCACATCCCGATAGGCGGTTGCCACCGGCTTGAGCACCGCGTTGTCCACCGCGTCGTTGAACTTGGTCATCGAGCGGTTGTACGGCTCCCAAGGATCACGGTCGTCGCCGCTCGGCGCCGTCGCGCAGCCGGCAGCCAGCGCCAGCGCGGTGACGCTGGCCATTGTCTGAATGGGTCGCCATGTACCCGGTGTTCGCTCGCTCATGGACTGCTCTGTAGGATTGACCGCCGAGTAACGTCGGTGCAGGCCCCAAGGCCATGGCACAGCGTTCGGCTGCTTATTTTTCTGTGGCCGAGGTGCCTTTTCCACCGCCGGAAGCGCCGCCAGCGGCACTGTTGTAAAGAAACTGGCTGATCAGGTTCTCAAGCACCACGGCCGACTGGGTCTGCGTGACATTATCGCCGCTGGCCAGATTTTTCTCGTCCGCGCCCGCTTCCACGCCAATGTACTGCTCGCCCAGCAGCCCGCTGGTGAGAATCTTGAGCGAGCTGTCCTTGGGAAATTGGTAACGCGTATCGAGGTCCAGATCAACCCGTGCCTGGAAGCGCTCATCGTCGAAGCCAATGTGCGCCACCCTGCCCACCACCACACCCGCGCTGCGCACAGCAGCCTTGGGCTTCAGGCCGCCGATGTTGTCGAAGTTGGCGGTCACGCGGTAGGTTGGCTGGAAGCTCAGGGCGAGCAGATTGGCCGACTGCAGCGCCAGAAACACCAGCGCGGCCAAGCCGATCAGCACGAACAGGCCAACCCAGAGATCGTTTTTCGAGCGTCCCACGGTAAGCGCCCCCTTTGTCAAAAACTGAACATCAGCGCTGTGAGCAGGAAATCCAGCCCCAGAACCATGAGCGACGCCATCACCACGGTGCGCGTGGTCGCGTGCGCCACCCCATCCGCCGTCGGTTTTGCCACATAGCCCTGCAACAGCGCCACGAAGGTGACGGTCACGCCGAACACCACGCTCTTCAGCACGCCGTTGCCCAGATCGGCCCAGACGTCGACGCCCCCTTGCATCTGGCTCCAGAAGGCGCCCGGATCAACGCCGATCATCGGCACGCTGACAATCCATCCGCCCAGAATGCCGACCGCGTTGAATACGGCGGTCAGCAGGGGCACCACGATCACGCCGCCCCAGAAGCGTGGCGCGATGATGCGCCGAATCGGGTCAACGGCCATCATCTCCATGGCCGACAGTTGCTCACCCGACTTCATCAGCCCGATTTCCGCCGTCAGCGAAGTCCCTGCGCGCCCGGCAAAAAGCAGCGCCGTGACAACTGGCCCCAACTCGCGCAGGAGCGACAACGCCACCATCAAGCCCACCGCTTCGGCAGAGCCGTAGCGCTGCAGGATGTTGTAGCCCTGCAAGGCCAGCACGAAGCCGACAAACAGCCCCGACACGGCGATGATCGCCAGCGAATAGTTGCCAAGGAAATGGATCTGGTCGCGCACGAGGGTGAATCGCCGCAGCGTTGGCCCGAAGAGCGCCACCAGCCGCACGAAAAAGCGCGCCGCGTAGCCCATGTCGGCCAAGCCGCTACGCACGGCGTAGCCCACGTCGGCCGGTCGCCACCAACTCATGGCGCGCGCTCCACGCCGAAGTCGGCCTCAATCGATGGCCCGGGATAGTGAAAGCGCACCGGCCCGTCGGCGTCCGCGCCCACGAACTGGCGCACCAGAGGGTCCTCGCTCGCACGGACTTCGTCCGGTGTGCCCTGCACCGCAACCTTGCCATCGGCCAGGATGACCACCTGATCGGCGATGTGGAAGGTTTCAACCACGTCGTGCGACACCACGATGCTGGTGATGCCCAGCGCATCGTTCAGTCGCCGGATCAGCCGCGCCGCAGTGCCCAGAGAAATCGGATCGAGCCCCGCGAATGGCTCGTCGTACATGATCAGGTCAGGGTCCAGCGCAATGGCCCGCGCCAGCGCGACCCGACGCGCCATGCCGCCCGAAATCTCGGACGGCATCAGATCTCGCGCGCCGCGCAGACCCACCGCACCGAGCTTCATCAGGACGATGTCGCGCACCAGCGGTTCGGTCAGGCGGGTGTGCTCGCGCAGCGGAAACGCCACGTTGTCGAACACCGACAGGTCGGTGAACAGCGCGCCGAACTGAAACAACATGCCCATGCGGCGGCGCGCGGCGTACAGGCGTGCGTCGTCCATCGCTCCCACATCCTGTCCTTCGAACAGGACGGTGCCCTGCTGGGCCCGCTGTTGACCGCCAATCAGTCGCAGCACGGTCGTCTTGCCACCGCCGGACGCCCCCATCAGCGCCGTCACCTTGCCGCGTGGCACGGACAGGCTCAGGTCTTTCAGCACCGCACGGTCACCGTAGCCGAATGTCACATGGCGCAGTTCCACCAGCGCAGGCGCTGACGGCGCCGACGCTGAATCGACGGCTGGGGTAGATGACGGTGACTGCTCGCTCATGTCGCAAAAAAAGCCGGCTCACGAGAGACCGGCTCGCCGCGCATGATAAGGGATATCCCCTGTTTCACGCGGTGGCGCTGAGCTTTTCACCAACCCCTGGGGCAGCCGCACAGACCGGCCATGCCAGCGCCGCGTGGCCCCGTCGGCTGGCCCGCGCGCCGCGTCAGCGCGGCAGGTCGCTGGCGCCCATCAGGAACTGGTCAACCGCGCGCGCCGCCTGGCGGCCCTCGCGGATGGCCCACACCACCAGCGACTGGCCGCGCCGCATGTCGCCGGCCGCGAAGACCTTGTCGACGCTGGTGGCGTAGCTGTTGTCGCCGTCGGTGTTGGCCTTGGCGTTGCCACGCACATCTTTTTCGATGCCGAAGGCGTCCAGCACCGAAGCCAGTGGGTTGGTGAAGCCCATGGCCAGCAGTACCAGATCGGCGGGCCAGTCCTTTTCGGTGCCTTTCACCTCGGTCAGCTTGCCGTCCTTGAATTCGACCTGGACCGTGGTCAGCGACTTGAGCTTGCCCTTCTCCCCCTTGAACTCCTTGGTCGAGATGGCAAATTCGCGCGCCGCACCTTCTTCATGGCTGGAGCTGGTGCGCAGCTTGATCGGCCAATACGGCCAGACCAGCGGCTTGTTTTCCTGCTCGGGCGGCATCGGCATGACCTCGAACTGCGTCACGCTCTTGGCACCGTGGCGGTTGCTGGTGCCCACGCAGTCGCTGCCGGTATCGCCGCCACCGATTACGATCACGTGCTTGCCCTTGGCAGAAATGGCGTCCTTGACCTTGTCGCCCGCGTTGGCGCGGTTCTGCTGCGGCAAAAGCTCCATCGCAAAGTGCACACCGGTCAGGTCGCGCCCCGGCACGGGCAGGTCGCGCGACTGCTCGGCGCCGCCGGTCAGCAGCACGGCGTCGTAGTCTTTCTGCAACTGCTCGGCCGACACGGTTTCACGCGCCAGGCTGGTGACCTTGCTGCCCGGGCCATCCTCCGGCAAGGCGCCGACCAGCACGCCGGTGCGGAAGGTCACGCCCTCGGCCTCCATCTGCGCCACGCGGCGGTCGATGTGCTGCTTTTCGAGCTTGAAATCGGGAATGCCGTAGCGCAGCAGCCCGCCGATGCGGTCGTTCTTTTCAAACACGGTCACGGCATGGCCGGCGCGCGCCAGTTGCTGCGCCGCCGCCAGACCGGCAGGGCCGGCGCCCACCACCGCCACGCGCTTGCCCGTCTTGCGCTTGGCCGGGCGCGGCACGACCCAGCCCTCTTCCCAGGCGCGGTCGATGATGGCGTGTTCGATCGACTTGATGCCGACCGGGTCGTTGTTGATGTTCAGCACGCAAGCGGCCTCGCAGGGCGCGGGGCAGATGCGGCCGGTGAACTCGGGGAAGTTGTTGGTGCTGTCCAGCACGGCGAAGGCGTTCTTCCAGTCGCCGCGGTAGACCAGGTCGTTGAAATCCGGGATGACGTTGTTGACCGGGCAGCCGCTGTTGCAGAACGGCGTGCCGCAATCCATGCAGCGCGCGCCCTGCTGCTTGGCCTGGCTGGTGTTCAGCCCGATGACGAATTCGCGGTAATGGCCCACGCGTTCGGCGACGGGCGTGTAGCCCTCCTCAACGCGGTCGAATTCCATGAAGCCGGTGACTTTACCCATGATGCTTGATCCTCACTTGGCCGAAACCGCTTCTTTTTTGGTAGCTGGCCGCGCTTTCTTGTCAACGCTTTCGGCCACTTTTCTTTCATGAATCTCACCCAGCGCGCGTTTGTACTCGTTGGGGAACACCTTG
The DNA here is from genome assembly GCF_008017535.1 of Ottowia flava. Classification (GTDB taxonomy): domain Bacteria; phylum Pseudomonadota; class Gammaproteobacteria; order Burkholderiales; family Burkholderiaceae_C; genus Ottowia; species Ottowia flava. Next base: position 35,537 of record NZ_VRUA01000003.1, on the reverse strand, counting down.
ACGAAGCGCTCGCGTGACGCGGCCCAGTTGTCCAGCAATTCGCGCGCCCTGCGGCTGCCCGTCCAGCGCAGGTGGTCGTCCAGCATGCGCTTGAGCTGTTCTTCATCGGTCTGCCCGCGGTGCCAGATGCCGATGTCGCCCGCCGCCTTCTGCTCGCCCGAGGGCAGCACGCGGTCCAGGCTGACCATGGCCATGTTGCAGCGCTTGGCGAACTGGCCGTCCTCGTCGTAGACGTAGGCCACGCCGCCCGACATGCCGGCGGCGAAGTTGCGGCCGGTCTTACCCAGCACGGCGACCGTACCGCCGGTCATGTATTCGCAGCCATGGTCGCCAGTGCCTTCCACCACCGCGGTGGCGCCGGACAGGCGCACGGCAAAGCGCTCGCCCGCCACGCCAGCGAAGAAGGCTTCACCCGTCGTCGCGCCGTACATCACCGTGTTGCCCACGATGATGTTTTCGTGCGCATTGCCGCGGAAGTCCAGGCTGGGTCGCACGGCGATGCGGCCGCCCGACAAACCCTTGCCGGTGTAGTCGTTGGCGTCGCCGATCAGCTGCAGCGTGATGCCCTTGGTCAGGAACGCGCCGAAACTCTGGCCGCCCGTGCCTTCCAGCTGGATGCGGATGGTGTCGTCGGGCAGCCCTTCCGGGTGCGCCTTGGTCACCGCGCCCGACAGCATGGCGCCCACCGAGCGGTTGACATTGCGCGCCGCGTCCATGATCTTCACGTGCTCGCCCTTGTCGATGGCGGGGCGCGCCTTTTCGATCAGGCGCACGTCCAGGGAGCGGTCCAGGCCGTGGTCCTGCTTGTCAACGTGAAAGCGCGGCACATCGGGTGGCACATCGGGCTGGGCGAACAGGCGGCCAAAGTCCAGGCCGCGCGCCTTCCAGTGCGCGATGCCCTTCTTCATGTCGAGCAGGTCGCTGCGGCCGATCAGCTCGTCGAACGTGCGGATGCCCAACTGCGCCATGATCTGGCGGACTTCCTCGGCGATGAAGAAGAAGTAGTTGACAACGTGCTCGGGCTTGCCCGTGAACTTCTTGCGCAGCGCCGGGTCCTGCGTGGCCACGCCCACCGGGCAGGTGTTCAGGTGGCACTTGCGCATCATGATGCAGCCTTCGACCACCAGCGGCGCGGTGGCGAAACCGAACTCGTCCGCACCCAGCATGGCCCCAATAGCCACGTCGCGGCCGGTCTTCATCTGACCGTCGGCCTGCACGCGGATACGGCCGCGCAGGCGGTTCAGCACCAGGGTCTGCTGCGTTTCGGCCAGGCCGATTTCCCACGGACTGCCGGCGTGTTTGATCGACGACCAGGGCGATGCGCCAGTGCCGCCGTCGTGCCCGGCGATCACCACGTGGTCGCTCTTGCACTTGGCCACACCCGCTGCGATGGTGCCCACACCCACTTCGGACACGAGCTTGACGCTGATGTCGCTGTGCGGGGCCACGTTCTTCAGATCGTGGATCAGCTGCGCCAGGTCTTCGATGGAGTAGATGTCGTGGTGCGGCGGCGGGCTGATCAGGCCGACGCCTGGCACCGAGTACCGCTGCTTGCCGATGTAATCGGACACCTTGCCGCCAGGCAGCTGGCCACCTTCGCCCGGCTTGGCGCCCTGGGCCATCTTGATCTGGATCTGGTCGGACGACGACAGGTATTCCGCGGTCACGCCAAAGCGGCCCGACGCCACCTGCTTGATGCGCGAACGCAGCGAATCGCCCGCTTCCAGCGGCATGTCGACCTCGACCACGTCGTCGCCGATGATGGACTTGAGCGTCTCGCCCTGCTTGATCGGGATGCCCTTGAGCTCGTTGCGGTAGCGCGCCGGGTCTTCGCCGCCTTCGCCGGTGTTGCTCTTGCCGCCAATGCGGTTCATGGCGATCGCCAGCGTGGCGTGCGCTTCGGTACTGATCGAGCCCAGCGACATGGCGCCCGTGGCAAAGCGCTTGACGATATCCTTGGCGGGCTCGACCTCGTCCACCGGGATCGCCTTGGCCGGATCGACCTTGAACTCGAACAGGCCGCGCAGCGTCATGTGGCGGCGGCTCTGGTCGTTGATCAGCTGGGCGTATTCCTTGTAGGTGTTCCAGTTGTTGGCGCGGGTCGAATGCTGCAGCTTGGCGATCGCGTCCGGGCTCCACATGTGCTCTTCGCCACGCGTGCGCCAGGCGTATTCGCCGCCAGCGTCCAGCATGTCGGTCATCACCGGGTCGTCGCCAAAGGCGCTCTCGTGGCGGCGGAAGGCCTCTTCGGCGATCTCGAACACGCCAATGCCTTCCACGCGGCTGGCCGTGCCGGTGAAGTACTTGTCGATGGTGTCGCTGTTGATGCCGATGGCCTCGAACAGCTGCGCACCGCAGTAGCTCATGTACGTGCTCACGCCCATCTTGGACATGATCTTGGACAGGCCCTTGCCGATCGCCTTGATGTAGTTGGCGATGGCCTTTTCACCGCTTAGCTCGCCCGGCAGGTCCTTGTGCAGGTTGGCGATGGTTTCCAGCGCCAGCCAGGGGTGCACGGCTTCGGCGCCGTAGCCGGCCAGCACGGCGAAGTGGTGCACTTCGCGCGCGCTGCCGGTTTCCACCACCAAGCCGGTGCTGGTGCGCAGACCCTCGCGGATCAGGTGCTGGTGCACGGCCGACAGGGCCAGCAGCATCTGGATCGGCACGCGGTCTTCGGCGACTTCGCGGTCGCTCAAGATCAGGATGTTGTGACCGCCACGGATGGCGTCCACCGCTTGCGCGCACAGGCTGGCCAGGCGCGCTTCAATGCCTTCTGGGCCCCAGTCCAGCGGGTAGGTGACGTCCAGCACGGCCGAGCTGAATTTGCCCTGCGTGTGCTGGCCGATATCGCGCAGCTTGACCATGTCGGTCGCGTCCAGCACGGGCTGGCTGACCTCCAGGCGCATGGGCGGGTTGACCTGGTTGATGTCCAGCAGGTTGGGCTTGGGGCCGATGAAGGACACCAGCGACATCACGATGGCTTCGCGAATCGGGTCGATGGGCGGGTTGGTCACCTGCGCGAACAGCTGCTTGAAGTAGCTGTACAGCGGCTTGTTCTTGTCCGACAGCACGGCCAGCGGGCTGTCGTTGCCCATGGAGCCGATGGCCTCTTCGCCGTTGGCGGCCATGGGGCTCAGCAGAAACTTGATGTCCTCTTGCGTGTAGCCAAAGGTCTGCTGCAGGTCTAGCATGGCCTGCGGGGTGGTTTCCACGCCCGACGACTGCGGCTCGGTCTCGCTGATCGGCAGCTCTTCAGCGTCCATGCCGGCTACCGGCCGCTCAACGTCGTCCAGGCGGATGCGCAGGTCTTCGATCCAGCGCTTGTAAGGCTTTGCGTTGGCCAGGCTGGCCTTGACCTCTTCGTCGTCGATCATGCGGCCCTGTTCCAGATCGATCAGGAACATGCGGCCCGGCTGCAGACGCCACTTCTTGACGATCTTGTGCTCGGGCACGGGCAGCACGCCAGACTCCGACCCCATGATGACGAAATCGTCGTCCGTCACGCAGTAGCGCGCCGGGCGCAGGCCGTTGCGGTCCAGCGTGGCCCCGATCTGGCGGCCGTCGGTGAACACGATCGAGGCCGGACCGTCCCACGGCTCCAGCATGCTCGCGTGGTATTCGTAGAACGCGCGGCGGCGTTCGTCCATCGTCGTGTGCTGCTCCCACGGCTCGGGGATCATCATCATCGCCGCCTGCGCCAGCGGGTAGCCGGCCATGGTCAGCAGCTCGATGCAGTTGTCGAAGGTGGCGGTGTCGGACTGGTCCGGAAAGCTGATCGGGTAGAGCTTTTGCAGATCGGCACCCAGCACCGGCGAGCTCATCACGCCTTCGCGCGCGCGCATCCAGTTGTAGTTGCCCTTGACGGTGTTGATCTCGCCGTTGTGCGCCACGTAGCGGTACGGGTGCGCCAGCGGCCACTCGGGGAAGGTGTTGGTCGAAAAGCGCTGGTGCACCAGACCCAGCGCCGACACGCAGCGTTCGTCCGCCAGGTCGCGGTAGTACGTGCCGACCTGGTCGGCCAGCAGCAGGCCCTTGTAGATCACCGTGCGCGAACTCATCGACGGCACGTAATACTCTTTGCTGTACTTCAGCTTGAGGTTCTGGATCGCGGCGCTGGCGGTCTTGCGGATCACGTACAGCTTGCGTTCCAGCGCGTCCTGCACGATCACGTCGTGCCCGCGGCCGATGAAGACCTGGCGGATCACCGGCTCCTTGGCCCGCACCGTGGGCGACATCGGCATGTCGCGGTCCACCGGCACATCGCGCCAGCCCAGCAGCACCTGGCCTTCGGCGGCGATGGCGCGCTCCATTTCTTCTTCGCAAGCCTGCCGGCTGGCGTGTTCCTTGGGCAGAAAGATCATGCCCACGCCGTATTCGCCGGGCGGTGGCAGCTTGACGCCCTGTTTGGCCATTTCAGCGCGGTACAGCGCATCGGGCATCTGGATCAGGATGCCGGCGCCGTCACCCATCAGCGGGTCCGCGCCCACGGCGCCGCGGTGGTCCAGGTTTTCCAGGATCTTGAGCGCCTGGCTGATGATGGCGTGGCTCTTCTCGCCGCGGATATGCGCCACAAAGCCCACGCCACAGGCGTCGTGCTCGTTGGCCGGGTCGTACAGGCCCGTGTGCTTCAGTTGTTCTTGCTCGGCAGGCGTCGTCATCGCGCGCTCCAATCCATCGTCAGACATCAGTGGGAGGCCGAGAATAGTGCAGCGCAGCAATCTTGCCAAGCACTATTAATTGGGGTCAGATTCGAATTTGTTTGACTTCAAGCTAGATCGCCATTTAATTGGGGACACATCTAATTTGATAGCTGTCTGCGCAATTGGTTGTAGGGCCAGTGCCAGATTTCTCTCCTAATCAGCAGCCGCAACCTTGCCCGGGCGCCCTGCCTTGGCCTTGGCCACGCGGCGGCCGGTCTGCGTCGCCAGTGCGTCCAGAAACGCTTCTCCGCCCAGCGACCAGCCGGTGTGCGCGGCGCGCGCCAGGTCTGCATGCGCCCCCGCCTGCTGGCGTGCACTGACCAGTTCGCCATACGCCCGCTCGCGCGCAAACGGCGTGTCGCCCATCGCCCAGTACAGCGCGTGCGGCGCGACCAGCGGGTCGCTGCGTTGGCCGACATGGTGAGCGTGGCTGGACCAGGCAAAGTCCGCGGGCGCCGCCACCACGCCGGCGCGCACGGGGTTCAATTCGATGTAAGCCATGCAGGCCAGCAGGTAGCGCTCGGCTTCGATCACTGTGCTGCGGTAGCGCCCTTCCCACAGCGTGCCCGTGCGCCCATGCCGGGCGTTGAAATAGCGCACATAGCTGCGTCCCAGCGCCTGCATCATTTTGGGCAACCCGTCCGCCGTGTCGGGCGTCAGCAGCAGGTGCACGTGGTTGTCCATCAGCACATAGGCGTGCACCGCCACGCCGCACTCGCGCGCCTGCGTGCGCAAGGTATCGAGAAACTGGCGCCGGTCGGTGTCGTCCAGGAAAATCGGCTGGCGGTTGTTGCCCCGCTGGATGACGTGGTGCGGGTAGCCGGGCGCCGTGAGTCGGGGTTGTCGGGCCATGAGGAAATTATGCTCTGACCCCCATTTTCGGTTATGCCTACGGCACACAGGGTCACAGGCCATGCCTCTGGCAGCGCAGGCACCCCTGCGGTTCAATGGACAGCGCTCGGACTCGACACCGCCCGCTCATTCCAATCGGAACCTTCATGACCACCACCCCTCGCCTCAACTACGCCCAGCAAGCCCCCGAACTGCTCAAGAAATACACCGAATTCCAGATGGCCACGCGCCAGAGCGGGCTGGAGACGGCGCTGCTGGATCTGGTCACTCTGCGCGCGTCGCAGCTCAACGGCTGCGCCTTTTGCGTCGACATGCACGTGAAGGAAGCCATGCTGCACAGCGAGCGTCCGCTGCGCCTGCACCACGTGACGGTGTGGCGCGAATCGCCGCTGTTCAACGAGCGCGAGCGCGCCGCGCTCGCCTGGACGGAGTTGCTGACGCACTTGCCGCCGCACGGCGTGGCCGACGCGGACTACGCCGCCGCGCGCGCCCAGTTCAGCGAACCCGAACTCGCGGCGCTGAGCTTCGCCATCGTCGCCATCAATGGCTGGAACCGCCTGGCCATCGGCTTTGCGAGAGCGCCGGGCTCCATGGACAAGCTCTACGGGCTGGACAAGGCCGGCTTGGCTTGAGGGATGACCGGTCAGCCGGCCCCAGCGCGGGTGCCGTCCGCCTGCACGCACCGGGGGTGCGCAGGTCATCCTCTATTTTTTCAAGAAATCGGGCGCCAGCGCTACAACCGTCTGCGCAAGCAGCTTCTCTTTTGAGAGCGCATAAGCGGTCGAACGGGAAGCGCGGCAAGCCTGCGAAACGGCCCTCTTTTCCCTGCGCCGCGCCCTCCTGCGGACCCCTCTCTCAAGTCGCAAGCGCCAAGGGCATCGGCCGGCTCGGCCGCAGCACGTGCGCCATGGCGCTGCGGGCGGCCGAGGCGTGGCCGCTGACGCAGCGGTAGGCGCGGCGGCCGTAGGACATGGGGTAGCCGAGCGAGTACGCGCTGGCACCCACCGCCAGGGCCCATGGCGCGCGGGCTCGGCGGGCACGAGCGCGCGGCGAGGCGGGGGCACCGTTGCGCATGACCGGGGCGACGTCGGGCGCGGCGGCGCTGAGCACCGGCGCCGTGGGGGAGGTTGCGGCCACGACGGCGTCGACCGGCCAATGGCGCCAAGCGGGCGTGGGGGCGCTGGCGGGGATCAGCTCGCCCGACAGCGTGGACGCGCCGGCTTCGGCGTGACGCGGGCGCGCGCGCCGCGGGGCGTCGCGCCGGCGCAGGGCCCAGCGCTCCACGGTGGTGTACGACAGCGCGGCGAGCGCGGTGGAGATGATGAAACCCAGCACCACCACGGCCGGCCAAGGCAGGTCGGCGCGCAGGTAGCGCACCACCGGGTAATGCCACAGGTAAATGCCGTACGACAGCTTGCCGATGACGACCAGCGGCTTGGCGCTGAGCATCTGGTAGAGCGGCCCGCGCGGCACCATCACGCCGATCAGCACGAGGGCCGTGGCCCACTCGACCACGGTCATGCCCCAGACCATGGCGTTCATGTCGTCCCAGGCCTGCTCCATCAAGAGCGGCACCGCCAGCACCAGCCACATGAAGTGCGGCAGGCGCGCGCGCAGCGCCAAGAACCACCGCGGCTGCTCGCGCACCAGCGCGGCCAGCAGCGCGCCCGTCAAGAGGCCCGTGCTGCGGGTGTCGAAGCGGAAGAAGATCTCGTAGAACTGCTGGCCCTGCACCACCCACAGCACGCGCCAGGCCCAGCCCAGCACGACCAGACCAAGGATCACGCGCCACAGCTGCCCGCGCGGCGTGCGGTGCACCAGGATGGCCAAAAGCGGCGGCCAGATCAGGTAGAAGTGCTCTTCGACCGACAGCGACCACATGTGCAGCAGCGTGTTGGGTTGGTCAAAAAACGCGATGCCGTAGTCGGCCAGGTACAGCGCAGACACCAGCGCGTCGGTGTACATGTCGGTGATGCCCGGCCACAGCAGCGGCGCCAGCAAACAGTACGCCGCCAGGAAGAACAGCAGCGCCGGCATCAGCCGGTAGAAGCGCCGCCGGTAAAACTGCCAGTAACCGATGCGGCAGGTGCGGTCGATCTCCTGCAGCAGCAACGAGGTGATCAGGAAGCCGCTGAGCACGAAGAACAGGTCCACCCCGTAAAACGCCCCTTCAAACAGCGGCGCGTGGGCGTGCGACAGCAGCACCATCACGATCGCCACCGCGCGCAGGCCATCCAGCGCGGGGTTGTAGGTCAGCTCGAAACGGCCCGGGGCCGCGTTGGCGGGGCGCTCGACCGGGCTCGGCGCCTGCTCGGGCGTCGCAGGGCTTGTTGGCATCAAAACGAGAAAATCCTCCGGCGCGGCGGGCGCGCGGCCCAGGGGCGGCACGCTGCCAACGTCTCGCTCGAAGACAAGGGCGTGCGCGGTGCGATCGACCTTGACTGTGGCGCGCCATCACGCAGCGCGTTCCACCGAACCTCGTGACCGCGGGGCGAACACCGCCCTGTGGCACGAGCCACAGGCGGCTGCAGGCAACCGCCTTCGAAAAACTCACATCCCTGACAGAGGCGGGTGAAAACCCTAAGTTCCCTTACTGTCACGGGTACCTGCCCCGCAGGGCTCAAGAGAATTGTAGTTAGTGCTTGCTCACGGCCCGTACCTAAGTGTGAGCAGGTTTCTGCAAAGGTGACAGGCGTGGCGGTGCGTAGGACGCGGCGCGTTACGCCGGATCGCGCGCAGGTGGCCATGAGCGCCCGTCCGCGAACACCGAGGCACGGCACGATCGCGCCAACGACACGGTGCGTCGGTCGAGCGATTTACTTACATTTTGATAGCTGACGGCGTAGGTCGCTCTAGGGCCAGAGGGCTAAAACACCCCGAAACTGCGCTGCGTTGCCAGCAAGCGGCAGTGCTGAGCAAAAGTCCGCCAGTCCGCGGGCCGGACACACCGGGTCAGCCCGGTGAAGCCAAGGGCAGGCCGCTGCTGCGGCGCGTACCCCACGCCCAACCGCGGCTCAGCCCAGGCCGTGCTGGCGGCGCCAAGCCACGCCGCCCAGCCCCAAGGCCAGCAGCACCAGCCCCCAAAAGCCCAGCGTGGGCACGGGCGCCAAATCGTCGTCGCGCACCGTGACTTGCGCGCTGGCGGGCGTGCCCAACACATAGGTCGCGCCAGCCGGCGGCGCGGCCAGGGCCAGGTTCGCCACCACGTTCCCATCGCCCACGACGGTGTTGGGGGTGGCGGTGATGGTGCATGGCGCGCTGGTCGTCGCCCCAGCGGGCACGATGATGCTGGTGCCGCAGGTGGTCGTGTAGCGCGGGTTGGCCGCGAGCGGCGCCAGTGCTACGGTCAGGCCGCCAGCGGGCGCGGCGCTGCTGGCGGTGACGGTGCAGGTGGCCGGCGGGCCGGCTGAGTCGTTCAGGCTCGTCGGCGTGCACACGAGGCTGACGGACGGCGGGGCGCCAAACGCCACTTGCGACGCGCATGGCGTGGCGCCGCCCGCGCAAGTCGCGCCCGGCGGCAGGTTGGCGGTGGCGACGTTGGTCAGTGCCAGGCTGTTGTCGGTAACGGTGCCGGTGCTGGTGAAGCGCAGCGTGGCGCCCGCGGGCAGCGAGGGGATGGTTGTGTTCAGCGCCCCTGCCGTCAAACCCGTGGGGCACTGCACGGTGGGCGGGGTCGGGGGGACTTGCGTGCAGGTCCACTGGCCCAGGGTGATGCCGGCAGGCGGCGGGTCGCTGACGCCCACGTTCAGCGCCAGTGCTCCGGAGCTTGTGTTGGTGACGTCCACCGAGTAAGGCACAGTAGTGCCATTGGCCGGGAACACTGCCGTGTTGGCCGTGGTGGTTTTGGTGATCGCAATCTCTGGCGGCGCCGCCAGAGCCGCGGCACAAACCCCGCCATCCGCCGCGCTCTTGTTGAAGGCGTCCAGAAAGGCGACGCCCAGCTTGCCGATGTTGTGGCCGGAGCCTTCCTTGCCCCAACCGATGTCGCTGACCCCGAACACACAGGCGCCGGTGCCGCCGAACGAATCGCTTTGCGGGACGAACATGGCGGTGGAGGGGGCAGCCTCGGGCGGGCTCAAGGTCAGCGCGACAGTGGGCCCATTGGCTGGCCCGCTGAGACCCGTGTACAAATTGAATTGGGGCGGGATTCCGTTGTATGCATAAAACCCGGTATGGAGCTCTAGCCTCGGCAAGACCGTAAAACTGGCTGCCGCGGCCGCATTGGTGTTGAGCGGGAAATAGAAACGTCCTGACCCAGATTGACTACCGCGGGTTACCGTTGCGCCCATCGCCCTGCCCAGCACACCTTCCATCGCTACAGTGTTGGCGTTGTTGATGGTGTCGACAAAGAAGACGGCCCCACGCACCTTGCGCGTCTTGACGGCGTCTTCGATCACAGGCCAGTCCGCCGCGTCGATGGTGGTGTAGGCCGAGGCGATCACCAGCACGTCGTAGCCCGGGTCGAAGATCGACGGCGACATCGGCGTGCCGTTGACCAGCTCGGTCTGGTTGCAGGTGACCGACTTGGTCACACCGTTCGCGCCAGTGGTGCTCTGCGTGCTGTTGCACGCGCTACCGCCTGACGCAAAGCTGGTAAAGGTCAGCGGGCTGGAAAACTCCTCCACCGTGTAGGGCATGTGGCTGTTTTCAGTGTCACCATTGTCGTTTCTCGCGCCCGTCGTCAGGATCAGAATGTTCTGCGCTTGTGCGGCCGACGCCCCCAGCAGTGCAGCCAGCAACAAACCCATCAGGGCAATCCGCTTTTTCACCATTCACCTCACTCCCTATTCCTATTCGGTGCTCGGCGCCGTACCGCCCAACGCATCGCATTGGCGCCGCAACACAACGCTACAACCCCGGGTATTTGGCCACCGCCCCGGATTATGACGTGAGGCCGCGCGACCCGACCTAAAGTACGTCACCCCTACTGATTTCCCCTGAGCAGCCGTGAAAAATCGACGCTTGGACGGGCGCGTCCCCGTGTCCGGCGACCCGAACGCCATGCGCCAACCACGCGCGACAGCCCCGCGCCTTGCCTGCACCCATAATCCGCCGCATGCCACGCCCCAGCCAACTCCTGCACCCGCAGCGCGAGCCCGCGCCCACCCGTCCTGCCGCCACCGTGCTGCTGCTTCGCGATGGCGAACAGGGGCTGGAAGTGCTGATGACGCGGCGGTCGATGACGGCCAGCTTCGCGCCCGGCGCCTACGTGTTCCCCGGTGGCGGCATCGACGCGGCCGACGCGCAGGCGCACGCCCAGGCCACGCGCCGCCCAACGCAAAGCAATGAGCACCTGACGCAGGCCATCGCCGCGATCCGCGAAAGCTTTGAAGAGCTGGGCGTGCTGCTGGCGCGCCATACAGACGGCGGCACGCCCGCCACCGCCGCCGACGTGGCGGCGCTCGACCGCCACCAGCCGCTGCTGGCCCAATGCGTTGCCCGCGGGCTGACGCTGGCCGCCGCCGACGTCTACGTGCTGGCGCACTGGATCACCGACCGCGACCTGCCGCGCCGCTTTGACGTGCCCTTTCTGGTGGCGCGCATGCCCGACGGCCAGACGCCGGTGGCCGACGAGACCGAGCAGTTCGAGCCCGTGTGGGTGCGCCCGGCCGATGCGCTGGAGCGCCACCAAGCGGGCCAGTTCTTCATCATCTTCCCGACCATCCGCACGCTGGAGCGGCTGCAGAAATACCCCGACGTGGCCAGCGTGCTGGCCGCCTGCGCGAGCGAACAGCCACTGTGGACCAGCAGCCCGCGCGCCGGCTGGCTGGCCGGCAAGGACGCGCGCTACATGGAGCACGAAGCGCCGTTTGGCGAGCTGGAACTGGTCAGCCCCGACGGCCAGCAACTGCACCACCTCGACTGGCAGGCCGAGCAACCGGTCGCGCTGCTCAAGAACGTGCAGCGCCTGACCGCGCCCAACCCCGGCTTCATGACCGGCCCGGGCACCAACAGCTACCTGGTGGGCGACCCGCGCACCGGCTACATCGCGATCGACCCGGGCCCGGCCGACCCGGCGCACATCGAGCGTCTGTGGCGGGCCGCGGGAGACAAGATCCGCTACATCGTCTGCACCCATTCGCACGCCGACCATTCGCCCGGCGCCAAGCCGCTGCAGGCGTTGTGCAGCGAGCCGAAACCGCCGATCCTGGGCCTGTCGTCGCAACCCACGGCGCGTGCCAACAGCGAGTTCACGCCCGACCGTGAGCTACAAAATCAGGAGCTGCTTGCGCTGACCGCTGTAGGGCCGGAGGGCGAAATCACCCATACCCTGCGGGTGGAACACACGCCTGGCCACGCCGCCAACCACCTGTGCCTGGTGCTGCAGGAAGACGGCCTGCTGTTCTCGGGCGACCACATCCTGAACGGCAGCACCACCGTGGTCGACCCGCCCGACGGCAACATGAACGACTACCTGGATTCGCTGGACCGGCTGGCCGCCATTGCAGCGGGCGAAGGCGTCGACTTCATCCTGCCCGCGCACGGCTACGTGCTGGGCAGCGCGGGCCAGGTGATCGCCCACCTGAAGCAGCACCGTCTGGCGCGCGAAGCGAAGGTGATGGCCGTGATGCGCGCCGACCCCGACGGCACCATGGACGACTGGGTCGCCAAGGCCTACGACGACGTGCCGCCCCGCGTCTGGCCGGTGGCCAAACGCTCGCTGCTGGCGCACGTCGAACGCATCCAGGCGATGGCGCCGGGCAACGACTGAGTCCGCTCAGCCCTTGCGCTCGGCCAGCCTGAAGTAGCCGAGCAGATAGTGGCCGAGCTCGTCCACGGGCTGCGTCGTCATCGTCAGGGCCTCGGCACGATCGCCGCTGGCCGAACGCCACCACTCAAGCAGATCAAGGCCCACGCGCCGCCCGGGAATCGGCTGCCGCACGCCCTGCCAAGCGCGCGCCGCCTGCTCGGCCTGCTGTACGTAGGCGACCCAGGTGCCATGCTTGGCGAGGTAGCAGTGGCGCTGGGTGACCACCATGCCCGGCGGCAGCAGCGCCAGTGGCCCCGTCTCCATGGCCCGCATCGGCCCACTGAAGCGGTCGGGCGACACCTGCTCCAGCAGTGGGAAAACAGGGGTAGGTTCGGCAGATGGGTTCATGGCGCGCAGTGTGGCATGCGGCGTGGCCGCAGCGACGGCGAAGGCATGGAGCCAGGAGCGTCGGCGCATCCCGCCCTCACTGAGGCCCAATGTTGAAATATTCGAAGCCCCCGTCGCGGACGATGTCGGACAGTTTGACCTCGATGAAGGCGCTGTCACTGTTGGCGGCCGTGTCCTCGCCCACCGAGCCGGCCGAGTTCTGCTGCCATGGGTTGCGCAGCCTCACCATGACGTCCCCGCTGTCGTTGGTGTAAATGCTCTCGACGACATAGACATGATTGTCCGCCAGGCCGTCCTGCGGAGCGTCCTGGCAGCCCAGCACGCCTTGCAGCCAGTTGCAGGTCTTCTCCGGGTCCGTCGACAGCGTGACGGGCCGCCCGTCTTCCAGCGCTTGTCGGATCTGGTTCTCAACGAATTTCTCGCCGAGCAGCGACACCATGCCTGAGGAAATATCGTCGCCGCGGCTGCCGGTCAGCGTTTCCATCGCGTCGCGCGCCTTGCCGCCCTTGTTGAGCTCTTCGTAGCCCTTGTCCAGCGTACCTCCGCGCAATTTGGCATAAGCGGTTTCCATCACCGCCGGCCAGATGGGCGCATCGGCGTCCCCGTTGTCCAGCCGGCTGCCACCGCCGCGGTCGATGTTGTCCTGGATTTCTGCCTGCGTGACCTCCACGTCGACCCAGTCCTTGCCATCGTAGAGCTTGACGCTGAAGTTGCCGGTCTCCTCGTTGTAGGAGATCGCGTCTTGGATGCGCTCGGGCGATTCGTTGGCCACCGCCCCCGCCGTGGCGATGAAAAAGCAATCGCCCAGGCGGTCCTGCTGAATGTCGGCAGCCGATGGCTTGCCCGTGGCACCGTACAGATCGCTGGCGTCGTAGCGGCGCTGGTCGACCGGCGTCGGATCGCTGGGAGGAATCGTTGGTCGACCCTCCTGGCCAGAGGCCGGCCCGCCCAGGCGTTGCAGCAATTGCGAGCCGTGCTGGTCGACGCGCCAGCCGATTTCGACCCCGCCCTTGCCCGCGTCCGCGCGCTGGTGCGTACCTTGATCGATCGTCGGAAGGGTGCGGGCAGGTGCAATGGCGGTCACGGCGGAACTCCTGGGGGTCAGAAAAGACACCCCTATCCTCGGCGCAAGGGCCCCGCCGAACAATCCGGACGGTTCCCAGCTGGTAGTCCTCCTACTGGGAAGAGTCCCTGTGCGGCGCCGCGCCGCGCGGTGGCCAAAAACCCCACCGCTACACTGCGCACCCAAGAACAGCACGAGGGAACAGCGCGATGACAAGCAATCCACCAGGTAGCGCAGGCCTGACCAGGGGCAACACCCGTATTGAGGCCCACGCCGTCGAATTCACCGGCACCGGCCGCGAGTACTTCCGCGTCTGGATCGTCAACGTGCTGCTGTCGATCATCACACTGGGCATCTACACCCCCTGGGCGCGGCGGCGCACGGCGCAGTATTTCTACAGCCACACGCAGGTGGCGGGCAGCCCGCTGGAATTTGTGGCCGAGCAGCGGCGCATGGTGCTGGGCTTTCTGGCGTTTGCCGCGCTCTACCTGGCGTACGAGCTGGCCAAGAACACCGGCCAGGAGCTGGCGGCCAGTCTGCTGATGTTCGGCTTTGCCGCGCTGACGCCGTTTCTATGGGCCAGTGCCATGCGGTTTCGGCTGGGCGCCACGCGCTGGCGGGGCATCCGCCTGGCGTTCACCGCCAGCTGGAAAGAGGTTTACCTGGCCAGCTGGCCGGTGTTTGCCATCGCCGCCGTCTGGGCAGCCGTGTTCTTCATTGGCGGCGCCATCTCGCCGCAGCCGCCCGCGAGCGTGGCCGGCACCGAGCCCCCGATGCGCCTGCCGGCACCCACCGCCGCGGTGCTGAGCCTGGTTGGGCTGGCCGTGGTGCTGACGCTGCTGTGCGTGATCCGGCTCGAATACAACTACCGGCGCCTACTGGTGGCGCGCGCGCGCATCGGCGGGCAGGTCGGGCGCTGGAAGCCGGTGTACACCGACTTCGTCAAGGTCTGGCTGGCGACAGCGCTGTTCTTCTTGATCGCGATGGTTGTGGTGGCCCTGACCTTCAGCACCGTCACCGTGGCGGTGGGCTATCTGATCAAGGAGTGGGCGATCAACAACATCGTGGTGGCCATCCTCGTCGGCTTCCTGACGTTCGTGGTCATGATCGTGCTGATGTTTCTGCTGACGGTGCCAGCGCGCGCTTACCGAGAGGCGCGCATGTTCCAACTGGTCTGGAACAACATCGGCGTGGCGCAGATCGCGCGCAGCAAGACCTCGCTCAGAACCGGCGCCTACGTTTGGCTGAAGGTCAAGAACCTGCTGCTGTCCATCGTCACGCTGGGCTTTTACCGCCCGTTTGCGGTGGCCAGCGAATACGCGGCCAAGGTCGGCTCGGTCACGCTGTACATCAAAGGCGGTACCGACCAGTTGGTGGGGGAGCTGGTCAAGCAGCAGGGCGCCTTTGGCGATGCCGCGGCCGACGCCTTCGGGCTGGACCTGATCGGCTGACACGCCCCGCGCACGCCATGAACGCTTCCGCCACCCCCGCCGATCCGCCCCGCGTGCTGTCCGCGCAGTGGTTTGACGGCCGCAGTTCGCGCGCGCGCCCTGTCCAGATCGCGCTGCGGCCGGACCCGGCTGGTGCCCGTCTGCTGCTGAAAGCGCTGGACGGCGACCGGGAGCGGCTGGAGCTGGCGCCAGGCGAGGTCGGCTGGCCCGAACGCTGGTCGGCCGGGCACGCGCCGCCGCGCGTGGCGGTCGACCTGGGGCCGCATGGCAGCCTGCAGGTGGACGACGTGGCCGGCTGGCAGGCCGCGCTGGCTGCCGCACGCCACCGCCGCAGTCTGGCCGAGCGCATGCAGACGCAGTGGCCGGTGCTGCTGGGCGTGCTGGTGGTGGCGGTGGTGGGGGTGTGGGCCTTCTACCGCTGGGGAACGCCCTGGGCGGCGGCGCAGATCACACGCCACGTGCCGGTCAGCTGGGAACTGGCGCTGACCGACCGCGCCATGAAAGAGATCGACGAGCAGTACGTCAAACCCACGCAGCTGCCCAAGGCGCGGCAGGACGCGCTGCGCGCCGAATTCGACCAGCTGGTGAGCGCCATCGACCCGGTGCAGCGCCGCTACAGCGACTACCGGCCGCGCTACACGCTGGAATTTCGCTCCGGCATGCCGCCCAACGCCTTCGCCCTGCCCGGCGGCACCATCGTCATGACCGACGCCATGGTGAAGGACGCCGCCCGCATCCCCGGCACCGGCGATGCCGCACTGCTGGGCGTGCTGGCGCACGAGATCGGTCACGTCGAGCACCGCCACACCACGCGCATGGTGGTCGAGCAAGGCGTGCTGAACGCCGGCCTGGGTCTGGCGCTGGGCGACGTGTCCACGCTGGTGCAAATGGGCGCCACGGCGCTCACCGGCCTGGCCTACCAGCGTGGGCATGAGGCCGAGTCCGACTGCTACGCCATCGCGCTGATGGCCCGCCGCGGCCTGCCCACCGCGCCCATGGCCGATCTGCTGCAGTCGCTGGACCAGTTCTCACGCGGCAGCGATGAGGACGAATCGGATGCGCCGGAATCGGCGGCACCCGTCGCGTCCGCGGCTCAAGCGAAGGCGTCGGCCCCGCGGCGCCGCGCCTCGCAGGTCGCGCCAACTTCCGAGGCGCGCAAGGGCCCGTCCTTCGACTGGCTCAGCACCCACCCCGACACCGACGGCCGCGCGGCGCGCCTGAGGGCGGGCACAGGCTGCTGAGACGGGCGAAGCCTGAGGCCACGGCACCCTCGCGCGCGGCCTGGCCCATCGACATCTGCTATCTTTTTGGAAGCTGTTTGCGCATATGGCTGTAGGGCTGGAGGCCAAAAAATCTTGAAAACCTCCGCCCGAGATTGATGCCGGCGAGACAGGGCCAGCGTCTGCCAGCGCGGGCCGATCCACCCGTCCAACCCTGTTATGCCGTCAGTGCAGCCCCGCCGTGCGCCTGACAGTCGGGGCGCTGGCCCTGCCCATCTCGTCGCACCGCTGATGCCTGCCGTAGCCCCGACCTCCGCAGCGCTTCAGCCCCGCTTCGCACCCGCCTTGGGTAGGTGCGCGGGTAAACGCCCCGCCATTGCGGACGTCAGCCGCGCCGCGCGGTCAGGCGGTGCGCCAACGGCGCCGGCCCAACAACCCCAGCAGGCCGGCCAAGAGCGCCAACGCCCAGGCGCCCAGCGTCGGCACGACGACTGGCGGGGCCGCGGCCAGCGGGCCGGTCGGGTCGGCGATCACGCCATCGGCCCCGTCGCCATCGCCCACGCCGCCGTCGGTGATGGTGAAGCTGGCACTGTTACCACTGATGGCCAGGCCGGGCGGCGTGAACCAGGTGGAGCCTGCGGCGCCCACGGTTTCCCGGCCGTACTTGCCGTACTCGCCCACCGCCTGCGGCCAGGTGACGGTCATCGTCACGGTGCTGCCGGTGTCGCAGCCGGTCAGGCGGAAGCGGAACATGCCTTGCGGCAAGACCTTGCCCGGCGGCGGTGCGGCCGACGCCGCTTCGAAGCCGGTGCCTGCCGCGTCAAAGCCGCAGGCCGCGCCGCCACCGGTGAAGCTGGCGCTGGCGGGGCCGGCCGTGCCGCCCGGGCCGGGCACGGTGGTGCCGCTGAAGCTCTTGATACCGTCGATCATCACCGTCTGCGTGACTTGGGCAGCTGCCAAATAGCTGGTGTCGCCCGCCTGATCGGCGGCCAGCGTGCAGGCACCGGACGCGACCATGGTCACCGTGGTGCCTGCCACCGTGCACACCCCCGTGGTCAGCGACGAATAGACGATGGGCCGCACCGGGTTGGCGGGCGCGTCGCTGGTGGCCGGTGGGTTGATGGCGAAGGTGCCGGCGCTGGCGTAGGTGTGGCTGGCCGGGCTTTGCGCCGGGAAGGTCAGCGTCTGCGCGGCCTTGGCCACCGTCAGCGTATACGCCACGGTGGCCTCGAACGGCGCGCCGGTGCCGGTGCTGCTGTCCCTGGCCCGGACGCTGAAGATGAAGTCACCGCCCGCCGTGGGCGTGCCGCTCAGCACGCCGGCGGGGCTGAGCGCCAGGCCTGCTGGCAGCGCGCCTGCGCTGACCGAGTAGGTGTACGGGCTGACGCCGCCACTGGCCGTCAGCGTCTGGCTGTAGGCGCTGCCCACCGCCGCCGCCGCCAGGGTGCCAGGCGTCAGGGTGATGGTGGGCGCAGACACCGTCAGGGTGTAGGCTTGGCTGCCGGTGTACGGGCCGGCGCCGGCGCTGCTGTCGCGCGCCGACACCGTGAAATTGAAGCTACCTGCCGCGGTGGGCGTGCCGCTGATCACCCCCGCAGTCGACAAGGCGAGCCCCGCCGGCAGGGCGCCTGCGGTAACCGTGTACTGGTACGGCGCCGTTCCTCCGCTGGCCGTCACGGTCTGGCTGTAGGTGCTGGCGACCGCTGCGCTGGGCAGCGTGCTAGGCGCCACGGTGATGGTGGGCGGACCGATGGTGACGGTGTAGGCACGCTCGCCGCTGTAGGGCGCCGCGGGGCCGGTGGTGGCGTCGATCGCCCGGACCGAGAAGCTGAAGGTACCGCCCGAGGTGGGCGTGCCGCTCAGCACCCCCGCGCTGAGCGTCAGCCCCGGAGGCAGCGGGCCGACGGCCAGCGAATAGGTGTAGGGCGCTGTGCCGCCCGTGGCGCTGAAGGACTGGCTGTAGGCGCTGCCCACCGCGCCGTTGGGTAGCGTTGCCGGTAACACGGTCACGCCAGGCGCCATCACCTGCAAGGTGTAGGCCCGGCTGCCAGGGTACGGCCCGGTGCCGGTGCTGCTGTCGGTCGCAGTGACCGTGAAGTTGAACGTGTTCGACGCCGTGGATGTGCCGCTCAGCACACCGGCCGAGCTGAGTGTCATCCCCGGCGGCAAGGTGCCGGCGGTCACGGCGAAGGTGTAGCCCGCCGTCCCGCCGCTGGCCGAGAGGTTCTGGCTGTAGGCCGCGCCAGCGGTGGCGGCGGGCAGGGTCGCCGGCGTCACGCCGATGGTCGGCGGGTTGATCACCAGGGTGTAGCTGCGGGTGCCGCTGTGCGGCGCGCCCACGCCGGTGCTGTTGCTGGTGGCGCGTAGGGTGAAGTTAAAACTGCCGCCCGCCGTGGGCACGCCGGTGATGAGGCCAATCGTGGACAGGCTCAGGCCTGCCGGCAGCGCACCCCCCGCGACCCCGTAGGTATACGGCGCTATGCCGCCTGTGGCGGAGACGGACTGACTGTAGCCCACCCCGACGGTGCCGGCGGGCACGCTGACAGGTGTGACGGTGATGGTTGGCGGGGCAACGTTGAGGACGTAGGACTGCGAACCCAAGTGGACGCCCGAGTCCGTGGCGCTGACGGAGATCGGGAAGCTGCCCGCAGTGCTCGGTGTGCCCGACAGCACGCCGGTGACCGAGTTGAACGCCAGCCCCGCGGGCAGGGCCCCTGTCAACGCAAAGCTGTACGGCGCCACTCCCCCACTGGCCGTGACGGTCTGGCTGTAAGCCACGCCGACGGTGCTGCCGGGCAGTGCCGCTGGCGCCAGCACGATCGTGGGCGCGCTTACGGGCGTGCGGGTGTTGACCACCTGCGTGCCGCTAGCGCCCTTGATCGCTACCTCATAGTCGTAGATCACGCCACTTTGGGTCGCGCGAAAACTGAAGCCCATATAGGCGTCGGCCGCGCGGGAGGGGCCGTCCGCACCGTTCTGGGCCAAGTTGATGACGTTGCTGAGGCCGCAGGCCTCCAGATCCGCCACCGTGACCGGGCCACCCGATGGCGGGGTGCCGGGCGGGCTGCCCGGCGGCACGTACGTGGGGTAGCTCTGGATGCTGTTGACGTTCCAGACCGATCCACCGGCCTGGCGGTCGTAGCTGATGAACTGGACCGAGGCAGTGCCCGAGCTGGACTGAGAGATAAAGGCCACAGGACAGCCAGTGCCCTGGATGGTCTGATCGACGACCGAAAAGCCGCCATCGAACGCGTGCGACACGGAGGGCAATGCCAGCGCCATTGCGCCCGCAGCAGCCGCGCGGCGCAGCCCGCCACCCAAGCGCCTTGGCAGCGCGGGTGGTGGATTGATACAAACGTCGCCGGCCGACGCGCAGACTTGGCGCCACGCTGTTTGAACAAGCTTCCACATACCCCTCGCGCCCTTCTCTCGTGCACAGTTTTTGAACGGGTAGAACCAAACTGGGTAATTCCCACACGCACAACGCACATGAGTATAGAAATATTCTTACTATCCAAAAACAAATATTTACATACTGCCGACCTGTTTAGGCATTGACCAAAAATGATGTTTTTTTCTGCAGCTGGGGGACTCAAGGCAGGCCACGACGCGCGGTGAAGGCCATGCCAATGGTCTGGGCCGCGGCTGACGCGGAGGAGCGGCGAGCACCCAGGGCGCGCAGCCCGTGACCCAACGGGCAGGCACGCACCTACGCAGCCGCGATGCGGTCAAAAAAACAAGAAAATACGGCCTTCGCCCTAGAACCACCTGCGCTGGCAGCTCATGATTTCATAGCGAGCCATGTCACACCCGGGCGCCGGGCGGAAGAAAAAGTGTGAAGTCTGCCGATACGCCGGATTCTGTGCGCGCCCGGTTGCCCGGCCGCGTGACCGCCATCAATCTGGGCCGGGGGTCGCCCACCCGGCTCGGTGCCACCTACCCGCCAGCTCAGCGGAACCACCTCAATACTGGCCTACTTGGTGTTGCTGCGCGTAGAGATTGCCCGTTTCACCCACCTTGGATGCTCGTACCTTCGGCTTTCGCCTCCGGTGCGGCACCCACGGTGACTCGTCTCTGTTGCTCTGATCCTCACCTCACGGTGGAGAGCCGTTAGCTCCTACGCTGTCCTGTGCAGTCCGGACGTTCCTCCAGTGCGCTCTTTCGAGACTTGCACCAGCGGCGGTCTGGCAGGCTTCACGGGGCGATTATCGCCCGCGCCGCTCGTGCCGGAATGTCAGGGCGCCCAGATCGGCGTGCCGTTGGTGCCCATGTGAATGCTGTTGAGGATAACCAGCAACAAGCCGAGCAGCCCCAGCCCCATGGCCACGCCGCCTAATTTGCGGCGGTTGGCGCTGTAGCCGCCGACCAGCAGCGCGCAGCTGATGGCAAGAGCGAGAAGGTTGAAGTGAAACAGCGACATGAAGGCGTGGCAGAAGGCGTGCGGAGCACAGTACCGGTCCAGTATCGACCGGTACGGGCGCCGGTGTTCTGCGCCAGCGCAAGGTTTTGCGCAGTGGGCGCCGAGCGGCATATGCCTTCTTGGCATACCCATATCGCGCGAAGACGGATCAAGTGCGTGAGAATGGGCAGCAAGATCGCCTCTTTCACACCGTTTTCAGGAGCCCTGCCATGAAAGTCGACAACATCCTCCAGACCATCGGCGGCACGCCCGAAGTGCGCATCCAGCGCCTGTTCGGCCCGGACGCCCAGGTGTGGATCAAGTCCGAGCGCAGCAACCCCGGCGGCTCGATCAAGGACCGCATTGCCCTGGCCATGGTCGAAGACGCAGAGAAGTCCGGCCAATTGAAGCCCGGGGGCACCATCATCGAACCCACCAGTGGCAACACCGGCGTGGGCCTGGCGATGGTCGCGGCCGTCAAGGGCTACAAGCTGGTGCTGGTGATGCCCGAAAGCATGTCGATCGAGCGCCGCCGCCTGATGCTGGCCTATGGCGCCAAGTTCGACCTGACCCCGCGCGAAAAGGGCATGAAGGGCGCCATCGCCCGCGCCGAAGAGCTGGCCGCGCAGACGCCCGGCGCCTGGATCCCGCAGCAGTTTGAAAACCCGGCCAACGTCACCGTGCACGCTGAAACCACGGCGCAGGAGATTCTGGCCGACTTCCCGGATGGGCTGGACGTGCTGATCACCGGCGTGGGCACGGGCGGCCACATTACCGGCGTGGCCAAGGTGCTGAAGGCCAAGTGGCCCCAGCTGAAGGTGTTTGCGGTCGAGCCGACGCTGTCGCCCGTGATCAGCGGCGGCCAGCCGGCGCCGCACCCGATCCAGGGCATTGGCGCGGGCTTCATCCCCAAGAACCTGGACACCAGCCTGCTGGACGGCGTGATCCAGGTCGAGGCCGACGCGGCCAAGGACTACGGCCGCCGCAGCGCGTCGGAAGAAGGCATGCTGGTGGGCATCAGCAGCGGCGCCACGCTGGCCGCCATCGCGCAAAAGCTGCCCGAGCTGCCGGCCGGCAGCCGCGTGCTGGGCTTCAACTACGACACGGGCGAGCGCTACCTGTCGGTGGACGGCTACCTCCCGGCTTGAAGGCCTGAGGGCTTGAGGGCCTAAGCCGCGCACGCCGACGACCGACGTGCGCGACTTGGTGCGCCCTTGATGAACGCCCGGTGCCTCAACGGCGCCCACCGGGCTATGGCCAGCACCGCCAGAGCCGTCGGTTTCGCGCGACCCGAGGGGGTCCACTTCCGTCGCGGCGTCCGCTTCGCACCACACTCGTGCCAGTATTCACCTCGAAAAAGCACGATCGTGCTTTAAAACACCTTGTTTCAAGGGTTATCCAGAAGGGGCATGGGCGCCGGATCGTTCCACACTCGTCGGAGTTTTAAACGTTTGATGTAACTGTCATGATCTACCAGAAAACCGAGCTCGGTCAGCGCGCCATGAAGGATCGGCACGCCGTGGAGATCACGCGCGCGCAGCGCTCTGCCCTGATCCTGCTGGACGGCCAGCGCTCGACCGCCTCGGTACTCGACGCCACCTTGTCGCTGGGCGTGTCGCGCGAGGACATCGACCGGTTGGCCGAGCTCGGCCTGATCGCCACGATGCCTGGCTCGGCCAGCGCCGATATGCCGCGGGGCGACGCCCAGTTGACCGACTTCGCGTCCAGCACACTGGCGGCACGCCATGGCCCCATGGACTTGCCGGTGGCACCCAACAACGAAGAAGAGCGGGTGCGGCGCTACAAGAAGGCGTACCCGCTGGCCACGCAGATCACCGCCACGTTGGGGCTGCGCGGCTTCAAGCTGAACCTGGCGGTGGAATCGGCTCAGGGTTTCGACGGCCTGATCGAGCTGCTGCCCAAGATCCGCGCCGCGGTCGGCGACGAGCGCGTGCAACCACTGCGCGACGCGTTGGAAGGCCGCTGAGCGCGCCGCACCGCGGTTTTCAAGACAAATCGGCCTTCAGCCCTACAGCCACCAGCGCAAACCGCTCCTGAATCGGGAGCAATCGGTGTGACCACAAGGGCCCGAGCCCGCCCGCCAGCAGGGCAAGGACGATCAAGGCCAGCCACACCGCGCCGTGCCACTGCCGTTCGCGCCGGAAGTGGTCATTGATGCTCGCTTGCGCCGCTTCGGTTGGGTCATGCCCGCTATCATCGTCGGCCTTGCTTGATCACCACAAGCCACCGCCATGATCCGACTGTCTGAACTCCGCCTGCCGCTCGCGCAGGCCGAAGCGCCCGAGGCGCTGCTTCGCACCGCCGCCGCGGCCAAGCTGGGCCTGCCGCCCGAGGCCATCGCCACCCTCACCGTCTTCAAACGCAGCTTCGACGCGCGCAAGGCCGAGCTGCTGGCCGTCTACATCGTCGACCTCGCGCTGGCGCCGGGGCAGGACGAAGCCGCGCTGCTGGCGCGCTTTGACGCCGACCCGCACGTACAGCCCACGCCCGACATGGCCTGGCGCGCGCCCGTCAGCGCGCCTGCCGATTGGGGGGACGCCAACGCCAGCGCGCGGCCGGTGGTGATCGGCTTTGGGCCCTGCGGCATTTTTGCCGCGCTGGTGCTGGCGCAGATGGGGCTGAAGCCCATCGTGCTGGAGCGCGGCAAGCCGGTCCGCCAGCGGACGAAAGACACCTGGGGCCTGTGGCGCCAGCGCGCGCTGAACCCCGAAAGCAACGTGCAATTTGGTGAAGGCGGTGCCGGCCTGTTTTCAGACGGAAAGCTGTACAGCCAGGTGCGCGACCCACGCCACCTGGGGCGCAAGGTGATGGAAGAATTCGTCGCCGCTGGCGCGCCGGAAGAGATCCTGTGGGTGGCGCACCCGCACGTCGGCACCTTCAAGCTCGTGAAGGTGGTGGAGAACCTGCGCGCGCAGATCATCGCGCTGGGCGGTGAGATCCGCTTTCAGCACCGCGTGACCGACGTGCTACTGAATCAGGAGCTAGCCGCGCAAGCGGTTGTAGGGCTGGAGGTCGAAAACCTTCAAAACGGCGAACGCAGCACGCTGCCCACGTCGCACGTGGTGCTGGCCGTGGGCCACAGCGCGCGCGACACTTTTCAGCGACTGTACCAGCGCGGTGTGCACATGCTGGCCAAGCCGTTTTCGATCGGCGTGCGCATCGAGCACCCGCAAGGCGTGATCGACCGCGCGCGCTGGGGTCGCCACGCCGGCCACCCACTGCTGGGCGCGGCCGACTACAAACTGGTGCACCACGCCACGCAGGCCGAAGGCGCGGGCCGCGCGGTCTACAGCTTCTGCATGTGCCCGGGCGGCACCGTGGTCGCCGCCACCAGCGAGCCCGGCCGCGTCGTCACCAACGGCATGAGCCAGTATTCGCGCAACGAGCGCAACGCCAACGCCGGCATGGTGGTCGGCATCGAGCCGGCCGACTTTCCGCGCGACCCTGCGGCGTTTGAAGCCACGCTGGGCGATGCGCTGGGCGCCGCCGATGTGCCGGCGGGGCAAACCCATCCGCTGGCCGGCATCGTGCTGCAGCGCCAGCTCGAATCGGGCGCCTACGCCTTGGGCGGCGCCGACTACAACGCCCCGGCGCAGCGCGTGCAGGACTTTCTGGCGCAGCGCCCATCGACAGGGCCTGGCGAGGTGCTGCCTTCGTACCAACCCGGCGTGCTGTGGACCGACCTGCACACCGCCCTGCCCGCCTACGCCAGCGCCGCCATGCGCGAAGCGCTGCCGGCATTCGGCCGCAAGATCAGGGGCTACGACATGGCCGACGCGGTGATGACCGGCGTCGAAACCCGCACCAGCTCGCCCGTGCACCTTCGCCGCGGCGACGACCTGC
The DNA here is from genome assembly GCF_008017535.1 of Ottowia flava. Classification (GTDB taxonomy): domain Bacteria; phylum Pseudomonadota; class Gammaproteobacteria; order Burkholderiales; family Burkholderiaceae_C; genus Ottowia; species Ottowia flava. The sequence goes on along the minus strand of NZ_VRUA01000003.1, from coordinate 10,889 downwards.
AAAGCCTGAATGTGCGCGGCCTGTACCCCGCCGGTGAAGGCGCGGGCTACGCCGGCGGCATCCTGTCGGCGGGCATCGACGGCATCAAGGTGGGTGAAGCGGTGGCACTAAGCCTGATGGCGGCGACCGCTTGAGGCGATCTGTGCGCAAGCGACTGCCGCATTGCTATTCAACATATAGCTGACTGCGCCCTGCTGTATTGGCTTAACAGCTTATTTCTATTGAACGCTGGGCCGCCATCCGGCGTCTCGTTCCTTGCGGCGGCGCGACGCCGCTAGCGGCATCCAGCACGCATCGCCGAACGCACCCGGGGCTCAGCGCCCGCTGGCCTCCACCGTGGTGCGCCCGGCATCGTCTTGCGCCCACAGCTTCCAGCCGTCGCCCTCCGGCTGCGCGAAGAAGTGCAGCGGGTTGCCGCAGAACATGGCAGCGACGTTGCGCACGTCGAACGCCACCGGCTCGCGCCCGGCCACGCTGCGGAACACCTCGTGCAGATAGGTGGCCGGGATGCCGCCGTTGACCACCAGCGCCGGGTAGCCTTCCACCTGCGTGGCGTAGGCGAGGTCGGTGTGGATGCGGTGCGGGTTGTCGCAGATGGCGGAATAGCGGAAGTTCAGCACCTCGTCGGGCAGCAGGCTGCGCACGTAGCCGGGGCGCGCGCTGGCCGACTCCGTAGGGTCCGGTGCGGCGGGCGGCGCGGCTGTGACCGACTGCGGCGGCGCGCCTTCGCGCAGCACGTAGTCGCGCAGCTCGATGACGGCGGGCGCGGCCTCGCCTTCGACAAAGATGCGGTGCTCGAAGGCCACCAGCGCGAAGCGGCCCGAGCGGCCCTGCTTCATCACCGGCTCGCCCAGGCGCCGCGTTTCCTGGCGCACGTCGGCGCCGATGGCGATCTCGCCCGGAAACTGGCAGCGCCGCCCAGCAAACATCAGGCGCGGCAGGTCTTCCAGCCCCGGGATGTTGACGCGGTGGCGCGTCGCACCGTCGGGGCGCAGCGCGGACTGGCGCGTGGGCGGGTTGAACATCAGGTTGTGCCAGCCGTGCGGCAGGCGATCGCCCATCCGCAGCGACGCCGGGTCGCGGTCCAGCATGGCCAGCAGGCGCCGCACCAGGGTCAGGGAGCAGCGGTCGTGTTCGACTTCGGTGGCGGTCGGGGCGTTGGGCGAGGTCACGCGGGGGCTTTCCTGACAGGGGTGGGGGGCCGCGGCGTGCGCGGTGCAGCGAAATCCACTGTAGAGCAGCCACAAAAAAACCGCAGCGCCTGGGAGACACTGCGGTTTTGATAGCTGGTTGCGCAGATTCAGCGCCGGCCAGCGATCGATTTCACTGGAATATCAACGGCCGGCGCGCAGCGCAGCAATGCGCTCTTCCATCGGCGGGTGCGTGGCAAACAGTTTGCCGATGTCGCCGACGATGGCCATGCTCTGCAGGTTCTTGGGCATGCCCTGGCCTTCGGCGTGCATGCCGCCCAGGCGGGCCAGCGCGTTGATCATCGAGTTGGGCTGACCCATCAGGTGGGCGGCACCGGCGTCGGCGCGGAATTCGCGCTGGCGCGAGAACCAGGCCACGATGATGCCGGCCAGAAAGCCGAACAGGATGTCCAGCACGATGGTGGTCACGTAGTAGCCGATGCCGGGGCCGCTGCTGTCGTTGTCGCGGCGCAGGAAGCCGTCGACCAGCGAGCCGATGATGCGGCTGGCGAACACGACGAAGGTGTTCATCACGCCCTGGATCAGCGCCATGGTGACCATGTCGCCGTTGGCCACGTGAGACACCTCGTGGCCGATCACCGCCTCGACCTCCTCGCGCGTCATGCCGCGCAGGAGGCCGGTGGACACGGCCACCAGGGCCGAGTTCTTGAACGCGCCGGTGGCAAAGGCGTTGGCCTCGCCCTCATAAATACCGACTTCGGGCATGCCGATGCCGGCCTGCCCGGCGAACTTGCGCACGGTCTCGACGATCCAGGCCTCGTCGGCGTTGGCGGGCTGGTCGATGATCTTCACGCCCATGGACATCTTGGCCATGGTCTTGCTCATCAGCAGCGAAATGATCGAGCCGGCAAAGCCCACCACCAGCGAGAAGATCATCAGCTGCCCGGTGTCGGTGCCGGTGTAGCGACCCAGCCCGAACAGGCTGGTGATGATGCCCACCACCACCATCACGGCGATGTTGGTGAGCACAAACAACATGATGCGTTTCATCGTTTTCCTTCGAAGAGGGAAGTCGTGCCACCCCGGCACGAAAAGCGGGTGCCATCACATGTGGGCCAACCGGCCCGCTTCAAGCCGCCCGCACTCCGAGCGGCTTGGATACCCCGGCACAGGCCGGGTTCCCACGAAGTTATCACGGAAGCTGCCCGCTGGGCCGGCCCGTCGGCGCCCGCTTGAAGTTCGCGGCGCAGCACCGGCGGCGGCACATGCGCAGCCCAACGCACATCCGCACTGCCATTTGGCACATGCATGGCATCCTATGATGGTCGCCGCAGTATCTTCCGACCTATTTCCACCCTTACGAAGACGCCCATGAACACCCTCGCCTGGCTCGACCGCCTGACGGCCATCGACACCACCAGCCGCAACTCCAACCTCGGCCTGATCGAAACCGTGCGCGACGCGCTGCAGGCGCAGGGCCTGAAACCCTGGCTGAACCTGAATGGCGACGGAACCAAGGCCAACCTGTTCTGCACCGTGCCCGCCGCCAGCGGCGACACGCAGGGCGGCATCTGCCTGTCCGGCCACACCGACGTGGTGCCCGTGGACGGGCAGGACTGGCACAGCGACCCGTTCCGACTGACGCAAAAGGACGACAAGTGGTACGCCCGCGGCAGCTGCGACATGAAGGGCTTCATCGCCGCGTCGCTGGCGCTGGTGCCTGACCTGGTCGCCAAGCCGCGCAGCAAGCCGCTGCATCTGGCGCTGTCGTACGACGAGGAGATCTGCTGCGTCGGCGCGCCCTTCATGCTGGCCGAGCTGCGCGAGCGCGGCATCCGCATCGACGGCTGCGTGGTGGGCGAGCCCACGTCCATGCGCCCGGTGGTCGCGCACAAGGGCCTGAACCTGTACCACTGCAGCGTGCACGGCAAGGCCGCGCATTCGTCGCTGACGCCCAAGGGCTGCAACGCCATCGAGTACGCGGCGCGGCTGATCTGCCACATCCGCGACCTGGCCGACGCCTGGCGCGCCGAAGGCCCGTTCGACGAGGCCTACGACGTGCCCTACACCACCATCACCACCAACATGATCGGTGGCGGTGTGGCGGTGAACACCATCCCCGAGGCCTGCCAGTTCAGCTACGAGTTCCGCAACCTGCCTGTGGTGTCGCCCGACAGCGTGCAGCAGCGCGTGCAGGACTACGTCAGCCAGGAACTGCTGCCGCGCATGCAGCGCGAATTCCCCGAAGCCAGCATCGTGATCGAGAAAGGCGCCTCCGCGCCTGGCCTGGACGCCAGCGAGCAAGCCGCCATCACCCAGCTGGTGCGCGCGCTGACGGCCGACCGCGAAGTGCGCAAGGTCGCCTACGGCACCGAAGCGGGGTTGTTCCAGCAGCTGGGCGTGCCCACTATCCTGTGCGGCCCGGGCTCGATCGAGCAGGCGCACAAGCCCGACGAGTTCGTCGAGCAAAGCCAGCTGGACCAGTGCGACCGCTTCCTGCAGCAGCTGGTGGCCACGCTTTGACACCCCCCACCTCACTATTGATTCAATAGCTTGCCGCGCTGTTGGCTGTAGGGCTAACGGCCAATTTCATTCAGAATGCCGGCGCAGCGGTCGGAACACGTCCACATCGGCGTAGAACGCCGGATCGGCGTTGGCGGGCCACCAGCCCGGCACGCCCAGCACCGGCAGCGGCACGAACGGCTTGGTCGCCAGGCGCTCGGGGGTGAGCGCGTCGGCCAGGGCCGCGTCCAGCGCACGCAGATCGCCCGCCGCATCGAACGGCGCGTCCACGCGCAGCACGTGGACGGTGATGGACTTGTAGGGCGCCAGCAGCTTTTCCAGCGCGGCGTGGCCGAACAGCAGGAAGCTCGCCTCGCGCCACAGCGGCCGCAGCGGGCCGAACAGTTCGGCCCAGCGGCGCTCGGCCAACGCATTCCACAGCGCATCGGGCGCATGCAGCAGGGCGCCGTTTTCGTCGAACACCGTGATCGCGTCGCGCACCGGCCCGCGCCGCGCCTGCACGCCGTCGCGGGCGATCTCGGCGGCCTGCAGTCGGTTCAGGTGGCGCTTGGTGACGGGCAGGCCCAGCCAGACGAGCGCGTTAAAAAAGTCGTGCCAGCCGGTGCGGGTGGGCACGGCGCCGCTGTCGAAGATGAAGCGCTCGTACGCGGCACCGGGCGGCAGCGCCTGGGGCGGCACGAAGCGCACGGGCGCGTCGCCGGTCGCGTTCAGCGCGTCGGTCAGCGGCTGGCCCGCAGCGTGGCGCGCCAGCGCGGCCTGCCCGGCGCGCGCCCAGGGCGTGAACCAGGGCTGCGCCCAGTCGGGCGCCGCGCTTAGCGGCGATGCCAGGGCGCCGCCATCAGGGTGCGGGCCTGGGACGGCGTCAGACAGCATGGAATCCAGAGAGCACATGGTTGCCGGGAAGTCCCTTTTTTTCAGGGCGTGCACACGTGTCACGCCCAGCTCAGCCCGCTTTCTTTTCAGCCACCACAAACGCGGCAAAGTCCGACAGGTAGGCCGCCACCATCTGGCGCGTGGCCTCGTCCTGCAGGCGGTGCTCGGCGTCGAACTGGTTCTGCGCACGCGACACCAGCACGTTGCGCGCACTGAACAGCTGCACCCCCAGGACCTTGAGCGTCGGCAGCCAAGCGTTCTGCGACGAAAGGGTGCCAAAGCCGCCCATCGACGCGCCCATCAGCCCCGTCGGCTTGCGCCCGAAGGTGGTCTTCATGTCGCTGCGCGACAGCCAGTCGATGGCGTTCTTGAACACGCCAGGCACGCCCTGGTTGTATTCCGGCGTGACCAGCAGCAGCCCGTCGGCCGCTGCGATGCGCGCCTTCAGCGCCAGCACGGCTTCGGGCATGCCTTGCTGCTCGACGTCGCCGTCGTACAGCGGGATGCCGTGCAAGGTGGCGACCTCGAGCGTGGCGCCCTCAGGCGTCAGTTGCTGGGCGGTGCGCGCCAGCGCGGTGTTGTAGGAGCCGCTGCGCAGGCTGCCGGAGATCGCGAGAAGGTGCATGGTGAGAGATCGGAGGAAGGGGCCGCAAGCGGCCGAATGCAAGGAAGAATTGTCGGCTGGCGACCGGCCGCCAGCCGCCCGGCCGAAGCGGTCATCCAGGACGCTGCGTGTTCAGTCCCGGCAGCCGATGTGCTATAGATTATGCAGCTGCTCGCGCAGATGGTTGTAGCGCTGCAGGCCAAAACAACCCAAAAACCGCAACGCCACAGGGACGCGGCACACCCGGTGCCCGCGACTCACGACGGACGCAAATGGACGCCGTCCAGGCTGGGCGGTGACAACGGCTTGGCGGTGCTGCCCGGGCGCACGGTGCCGAAGCGCCGGCCAGCGTTCCAGTCGTCGGCGGCCTGCTGGATTTCCTCGTGCGTGCGTGCCACGAAGTTCCACCACACCATGATCGGCTCGCCAAACGGCCGACCGCCCAGCAGCAGCACCTGCGCGGCGGTGCTGGTGCGCAGGCGCAGCTCGGTGCGACCGGGCGGAAAGTACAGCAGCTCGCCCTGGGGCAGCGCTTCGCCGGCCAGTTCGGCCTCGCCGCGCAGCACCATGGCGCCGTATTCGAAGTCGGCCTGCAGCGGCAGCGTGTTGTCGGCCGCGCCCGCGCTGGTGAAGTCGACGCCGACCAGCGGCGTATAGACCTGCGTTGGCGCCGTGAGGCCCAGCGCCGTGCCGGCCAGCACCGTGGCGCGCCAACCGCCCACGTCGGCGGTGGGCAGGTCGGCGTAGTTGCTGAACGCCGGCTCGCGGTCTTTTTCTTCCTTGGGCAGCGCGATCCACAACTGCGCCGCGTGCATGGCGGCGCCTTCCTGCGCGCTGTCCTCGGTGTGCGAGATGCCGCGCCCGGCGGTCATCAGGTTGACCTGGCCGGGGCGGATCACCTGTTCGTTGCCCAGCGAGTCGCGGTGCACCACCTCGCCTTCGATCATCCAGGTGAAGGTCTGAAGGCCGATGTGCGGGTGCGGGCCCACGTGCATGCCCTTGCCGGGCGCGAACTGCACCGGCCCCAGGTGGTCGAGGAAGCACCACGCGCCGACCAGGCGGCGTTCGCGGTTGGGCAGCGCGCGGCGGATCTGGGTGTCTTCACCGACGATGGAGCTGCGCGACGGGTAGCGGATGGGGGCGGGTGCGTTCATGGTGAAAGGCTGGCGCCGTGCGCCAGCGAGTTGGCCCGGTATTCGGGGTGCTTATCGATGTAGGCCTTCACGAAGGGGCAGTCGGGCCGCACCTTCAGGCCCTGCTCGGCCGCGTAGTCCAGGATGTGCTTGACCAGACGCGCACCGATGCCGCGCCCGCCCAGCTCCTTGGGCACGATGGTGTGCAGGTAGGCGATGCCGCCGGGAAAGCGCTCGAATTCCTCGTAGGCGGTGGCCGTCCACGGTCCATTCGAACCGGTGCGTGGCCTCGTTCAGGGTGATGGCTGGCTCGTCGCTCATGGCTCGGATCTCCTCGGTGGCGCGCCGCGCAGGCCGCGGCGTCAGGGGGTCAACAGGTGCGGTAGCCACCTTAACGCAAGGCGACCCGCGGCGCACGCCGAAAGGCGGTCGGCATCACGTGGCCGGCGCCTGCTCGACCGGGGCCGCCGTGGTCTCGGTGCCATTGCGCAGCACCAGATCGCGCCCGGCGAAGCGGCCGCCGGCGATTTCCAGGGTGAAGCGCTCGCGGTCGCGTCGGCGCAGCTCTGCCAGGTTTTCGTCGGCCTCGTCGTCGCTCGCGCCCAGCGCCTTGGCGGTGGCGTGGCCCAGCACCAGTGCCGATTCGAAGGTTTCGCGCACCACCACGTCGGCGTCGGTCTTGACCAGCGCCAGCGCGTGCTCGCGGTCGTAGGCGCGCACGATCAGCTCGGCCTGCGGAAACTGCTGCTTGGCGGTTTCGGCGATCAGCGTGGCGGCGGCGCGGTCGTCGATGCAGACCACGATGGCGCGCGCATGGTGCGCGCCGGCGGCGTGCAGCACATCGGTGCGGGCGCCATCGCCGAAGTAAACCTTGAAGCCATATTTGTTGGCTTCGCGGATGGTGGTGGTGTCGCTGTCGATGATGGTGATGTCGGCCCCGCGCAGCAGTGCGGCCTGCGTCACGATCTGGCCCACGCGGCCGAAGCCGATGATCAGCACGTTGCCGCACAGGTCGTGCGCGGGCTCCACACCTTCCATCGACTCGGGCGCGGGCCTGGCCAGGCGCTTGTGCAGCGCCACCACCAGCGGCGTAAAGGCCATCGACAGCACGATGATCGCCGTCATGTTGGCGTTGACCTCGGGCGTGATCACGCGCTGCGCCAGCGCCTGCGCGTACAGCACGAAGGCGAATTCACCGCCCTGCGCCATCAGGATCGCGCGGTCCACCGCGTCGGCGCGGCTGCTCTTGGCGAAGCGCGCCACGGCGTAGATACAGGCCGCCTTAGTGGCCATCAGCGCCAGCGTGCCGCCCAGCACCAGCGGCCAGTGGCTGGCCACCGTGGCCAGGTCGAGCGACATGCCCACGGCCAGGAAGAACAGGCCCAGCAGCAGGCCGCGGAACGGCTCGACATCGGCCTCCAGCTGGTGGCGGAAGGTCGATTCGGACAACAGCACGCCGGCCAGGAAGGCGCCCATGGCCATCGACAGACCACCCAGTTCCATCAGCAGCGCCGCGCCCAGCACCACCAGCAGCGCGGCGGCGGTCATCACCTCGCGCGCCTTGGCACGCGCCAGCACGCGAAACAGCGGGTTCAACAGCCAGATGCCCGCGGCCACCAGCGCACCCAGCGCCAGCAGCGCGGTGCCGATGCGCTGCCACAGCGGCGACGTGGCGGCGTGCGCAGCGTCGGCCGGCGCCAGGAAGGCGACCACGGCCAGCAAGGGCACGATCAGCAGGTCTTCAAACAGCAGGATCGAGACGATGCGCTGCCCGCGCGGCGTGGCGATGTCGCCGCGCTCGTTCAGCAGCTGCATCACGATGGCGGTGGACGTCAGCACGAAGCCCGCACCCGCGACGAAGGACACCGGCCACGAATAGCCGAAGGCCACGCCCACCGCCGTCAGCAGCGCGCTGCACACCACCACCTGCAGGCTGCCCAGGCCGAAGATCTGCCGGCGCAGGCCCCACAGGTGCGTGGGGTTCATCTCCAGCCCGATGACGAACAGGAACATCACCACGCCCAGTTCGGCCACGTGCAGGATGGTCTGCGGGTCACTCACCAGCTTCAGCCCGAACGGGCCGATGGCCAGCCCGCCCGCCAGGTAACCAAGCACCGCGCCAAGGCCCAGGCGCTTGAACACCGGCACGGCGATCACCGCGGCGCCCAGCAGCGTCACCATGCTGACCAGTTGGCCGGTCATGCCCCCTTCTGCTGCCATACCATCCCATTCGCTGGATTCGGATCAAGGGCGCAACGATACACCCGCCGGTTCGCCCGGCGCCGCGCACCCGCACCACAAAAAAAGCGGCGCCGGGTCGACCGGCGCCGCTGCCTGAACCGGCCGAGGCTCAGGCCCCGTGCAGGCCGCCAAAGCGGCCGCTGTTGAAGTCCGTGATGGCTTCGGCGATCTGCGCCTGGCTGTTCATCACGAACGGGCCGTAGCCCACCACCGGCTCGTCGATCGGCTCGCCCGCCAGCACCAGCAGCTTGGCGTTGCCATTGGCCTCGACGGTCAGGCCGCTGCCCTCGGTCGACAGCGTCGCCATTTCGGCCGCGCGCAGCACCTCGGTGCCGTTGACCATCACCGTGCCGTCCAGCACCACCACCAGCGTGCTCCAGCCTTCGGGCTGGGCCAGGTCGGCAGTGGCGCCGGCGTTCAGGCGCACGTCCCACACGTGCATCGGCGTGTAGGTCTCGGCCGGGCCGCGCTGGCCACCGTGTTCGCCGGCGATCACGCGCACCCGGCCCGCATCGGCCGGCAGCGCCACGCTGGGGATCTGCGCGTCGGTGATGCCCTGGTAATGCGCCGGCGTCATCTTGTCGCGCGCAGGCAGGTTGACCCACAGCTGCACCATCTCGAACGGGCCGCCGCTGCGGCTGTACGCCTCGGAATGGAACTCTTCGTGCAGGATGCCGCCGCCGGCCGTCATCCACTGCACGTCGCCGCGGCCGATGACGCCACCGGCGCCGGTCGAATCGCGGTGCTCCACCTCGCCGTCGTAGACGATGGTCACCGTTTCAAACCCGCGGTGCGGGTGCTGGCCCACGCCGCGCCGGTGGCCGCTGTGGGGGCTGAAGGTGGTCGGCGCCGCGTAGTCCAGCATCAGGAACGGGCTGCGTTCGGCCACGCCCGGCCCGTTGTAGCCGAACATGCCATGCACGGGAAAGCCGTCGCCCACCCAGTGGCGACCGGGCGCACTGACCTTGGCCAGCACGCGCTTGGGGGCGCTGCGGGTGTCGACGGGGTCGTTGGCGATCGGGGTGGTCACGGTGTTCATGTGTTTCTCCTGATAAGGGGGCGCACCGCAACGGGGCGCCATGCAGGCATAGTAGGCGTCGCAATGCCAGAATGAAAGGCCTGAATATTCAACTCATCGTCTTATCAGTGGAACAATCAAGCCACGGGCGGCCGAACGCCAAGACAGCTCGTCAGCGCCAAGATATTTGATTCATATTGACCTCCAGCCCTACAACCACCTGCGCAATCAGCTCCCAACACAATAGCAAAATCGGCGCATGAGCCCCTTGACCGACCTGAACGACCTGGCCTACTTCGCCGCCGTGGCCGAACACGGTGGCTTCGCCGCGGCCGAGCGCGCGATCGACGTGCCCAAATCCAAGCTCAGCCGCCGCGTCGCGCAGTTGGAAGCGCGCCTGGGCACGCGGCTGATCCAGCGCACCACGCGCCGCTTCGCCCTCACCGACACCGGCCTCGCCGTGCTGGAACACGCCCGCGCCATGCTGGCCGAAGCCGAAGCCGCCGAGGCGCTGGCCGCCGCCGACGGCGGGGTGCCGCGCGGCACCGTTCGCCTGTCCTGCCCGCCCGCGCTGCTGCACGCCGCCGTCGGGCCGATGCTGACGCGCTACCTGAACGCCTGGCCGCAGGTGCAGCTGCAGGTGCGCGCCACCAACGCCAACGTCGACGTGTGGGAAGGCGGGGTCGATCTGGCCGTGCGCGCCCGCGCGCCCGACGCGCCCCTGCCGCGCGAGGAAACCCTGCGCCCGCTGGCGCTCAGCCCACACCTGCTGGTGGCCGCGCCGCGCCTGCTGGCCACCGGCATGCCGCCGACGGCGCCGGGGCAGTTGGCCCGCCTGCCCACGCTGGGCCTCGGCAATTCCGACGAGACTCAGGCCTGGCGCCTGACCGGCCCGCACGGCCAGACCACCACCGTCGCGCACACCCCGCGCCTGATCGCCGACGACATGGCCGCCCTGCGCGACGCCGCGCTGGCCGGCGTCGGCTGCGCCGCACTGCCGCGCCTGATCGCGCACGACGCCCTGGCGGACGGCGCGCTGCAGGAAGTGCTGCCCGGCTGGGCGCCCCGCCCCGCGCTGATCCAGGTCGCCTTCGCCACCCGCCGCGGCATGCGCCCCGCCGTGCGCCAGCTGGTGGACGCGCTGGCCGCTGGCTTTGGCACGCTGATCGACGAGGGCCGCTGCCTGGCACCGCCGCAGGGGTGAATCGCGGCGCCCCAAGCCATACCCTGCGTCACACGGGTGGGCGGCTGATAGTCACTTTTTGAAGTCCCCTCGATTTTCTGGGCCAGTCAGAAGTAGAGGTTAGGGAACAGTTTGACACGGTACTCGACCGGCGGGATGCGGC
>NZ_VRUA01000029.1 GCF_008017535.1 Ottowia flava | reverse complement strand
TGGGCAGCAAGACGCCTGTGCAGGCCATGAAACAGTCGTACCAGGAGCACCCCCAGCTATTCCACAAGCGACCTTATGATCGTCCGGGATGCGACATCTAGCTACCCTTTCGCAGGCGCCTACCCCTGTGCAGGCCGGACGTAGGAGTGCCCGCGACACGGATCTGACTATGCGTTTGCCAGTTGTAGTTGTCTCTCTGGATGAACGATGGCCGAGGGAACGACGGTCAAGATTGCAGCCATACATCGACTAGCGTTGTCCAAATTTTTGGTTTGCTCGTTCAACTTCTCAAACGACTTAAGGCCATGGAAAAGATTGTTCCGTATCCTGTAGACGATGATCATCAAGGCAAGCAACTCGTCCGCTGCTGGAGCGGTATCTGAGGAAAGAACGGACTCGACCAGATCCCTTCTATCCGATTTCCGAAAGTGCAAGTTCGAGAACCTGTCACCGAATCCGTGAGGAGTGCGATAGCGAAAACGCCAAAAGGTGATGCACTCTACTAGCGTGTGCGCGATGTCTTTGGGAAAGGCATCAGGCTGACACCTGCTCATCAACTTCTCGAACGCGGCAACAGATGCGCGGTTCTCGCACAGAGCGCTTTCAAAGAAGTTCCACATCGTCGTGAAGTTCGACACCGCGGTTTGTGTCTCAGCGGTGATGTGTACGCCGCCGCGTGTATTCCTTGCGATCCACTCGGATGCGCTGAAAGCCTGAGTGTTGATCGTCATATCAGCGGGCTGCTGGTATCAAATGACAGGCAAAATTGTGGAGTTCAATACCAGCAGATCGACTGCAACTGGTTGCCACAGCTCAGTTTTTTCGTGCGCCCATTTGGGACGCACATCCAGAACGTGATGGTATCGAGGCATTGAGCAATTTATCGATCAATCGATACCAGCAAAAATACCATCAATGATGGTATCAAACGCGAGCTTGGTGAAAAATATTTCCTTATAAATTAATAACTTAGAGGACAATTCTCACTCCCACTCGATCGTCGCCGGCGGTTTGGAGCTGACGTCGTAGGTGACGCGGTTGATGCCGCGCACTTCGTTGATCACCCTGCCCGACACTTTCTTCAGGAGCGCATACGGCAGTTCCGCCCAGTCGGCGGTCATGAAATCGCTGGTCTGCACGGCGCGCAGGGCCACGACGTAGTCGTAGGTGCGGCCGTCGCCCATCACGCCCACGCTCTTGACCGGCAGGAACACGGTGAAGGCCTGGCTGGTCAGGTCGTACCAGGTCTTGCCGGTGGCTTCATCGCGGAAGTTGCGCAGCTCTTCGATGAAGATGGCGTCCGCACGGCGCAGCAGGTCGGCGTATTCCTTCTTCACCTCGCCCAAGATGCGCACGCCCAGGCCTGGGCCTGGGAACGGGTGCCGATAGACCATTTCGGGTGGCAAGCCCAGGGCTACGCCCAGCTCGCGCACCTCGTCCTTGAACAGGTCGCGCAGCGGCTCCAGCAGCTTCAGGCCCAACTGTTCCGGCAGGCCGCCCACGTTGTGGTGGCTCTTGATGGTGACGGCCTTTTTGCTCTTGGCGCCGCCGGACTCGATCACGTCGGGGTAGATCGTGCCTTGGGCCAAAAAGGTCGCCCCCTTGTGGCCCTGCCCGCCGGCTTTCAGCTTGGCCGCCTCGGCCTTGAAGACTTCCACGAATTCGCGGCCGATGATCTTGCGCTTCTGTTCGGGGTCCGCCACGCCTTGGAGGTGGCCGAGGAACTGCTCGCTGGCGTCCACGTGGATGACGCGCGCGTGCAGCTTGCCGGCAAACATCTCCATCACCATCTTGCCTTCGTCCAGGCGCAGCAGGCCGTGGTCGACAAAGACGCAGGTGAGCTGGTCGCCAATGGCGCGGTGAATCAGCGCAGCTGCCACCGACGAATCAACCCCACCCGATAGGCCCAGGATGACTTCCTCATCGCCCACCTGTTCGCGGATCTTCTGCACCGCTTCTTCGATGTGGTCCTTCATGATCCAGTCCGGCTTGGCGCCGCAGATCTCGCGCACGAAACGCTGCAACACCGCCGCGCCCTGGATCGTGTGGGTCACTTCGGGGTGGAACTGCACGCCGTAGAAATGGCGCGCCTCGTCCGCCATGCCGGCGATGGGGCAGCTGTCGGTGCTGGCCATCAGCTTGAAGCCTGGCGGCAATTCGGTCACCTTGTCGCCATGGCTCATCCACACCTTCAGCATGCCGTGGCCTTCGAGCGTGGTGAAGTCGGCGATGTCTTTCAGTAGGTCGGTGTGACCGCGCGCCCGCACTTCGGCGTAACCAAACTCGCGCTGATGGGAGCCTTCGACCTTGCCCCCCAGCTGCTGCGCCATGGTCTGCATGCCGTAGCAGATGCCCAGCACCGGCACGCCCAGTTCGAAGACAGCGTCCGGCGCCTTGTCGTCCACCTCGTACACGCTGGCGTGGCTGCCGGACAGGATGATGCCCTTCAGGTGCCCGTCCTTGGCGTACTCGCGCACCCACTCGCTGCTCACGTCGCAGGGATGGACTTCGCTCAGCACATGCGCTTCACGCACGCGGCGCGCGATCAGCTGCGTGACCTGGGAGCCGAAATCGAGGATGAGGATCTTGTCGTGGGACATGGCGCGGAGGCTATGGGTTGCGGACGAGCCGGCGGGGCCCTGACCGGGAAAACCCGATATTCTACGCCAAATCAAGCGCTGGCCCGCTGTGGATCAGCGCGGGCAGCTATCTAATAAATAGCATTAAACCGCGCTCACAGCAGGCTTCGTGGCTGTTGTGGCAAGTCCGTCCATGGGAATCGGGTTGCAGGCGGTGTCGCAGTCCGCCCGCTGGATGCCCTGCCTACCGCTTGCCACGTCACATACCGAGCAGCCAGCGGCCCACTCAGACGCCGTCCGCCTGAAACCCGAATTTGGCGTGGCTGCCGTCACAGAAAGGCTTGTTCTGCGAATGCCCGCAGCGGCACAGCCAGGTGTCGGTCACGCGGTTGACGGTGCGGCCCGTGCCACTGACCACTTCCAGCGAGCCTTGCACATGCAGCGGCCCATTCTTCGTCGGCGTTACCGTCAACGGGCCGTCGCGCTGAGGCAGCGCCTCGGAAGGCTTCGTCGGCGGTTCGCCCGTCGCCTGAAAGCCGCTGCTGTTGTGGCTGCCGTCGCAGTACGGCTTGGACTGCGATGCCCCGCAGCGGCACAGCGTGGCGTGAAAACCGACCGCGTCTTGCGCGACGTCCAGAGGCGCGTGAAACGCCAACGGACCGTTTTCACGCACTCGGACGGTGTTGACCTCAGGCGCGGTTTCCAGTGCACTGCCGTCGGGCCTTTTGCACTGGATCGCGCCCGACGGGCAGTTGTGCGCCAGCTCCAGCACCTGCTCGGCCGTCGCGCGCTCCGGGTGGATCCATGCGCCCTGCACGTTGGGCACGAACACGTCCGGCCGACTGAGCACGCAGTTGCGGGCATGGATGCAGCGTTCGCTGTGAAATTCGATCGTGCAGCTGTCCGACTTGACGGTTTCGACGGGCATGGTGCGTCCTTGATGGGTGCGGCGATGGGAGCAGTATGCGGGTATCTCGCGCTTCCGGCCGAGCGCGCCGCGCCAGCCGCACCCATCGAAAGACGTAGGACAGACGCGGAAATCACAGCGATCCGGCACCCCAAGCGCACGCTTTCCTGCCCGTCGAGGCAGCGCCTTGGCTACGCGTTGGTCGCCGACGCTCAGCGTCTCAGCCATCCGTCATCTTGCGCAAGCGTCCGCGCGCACGAACCAGCAGCGCCAGGCGAACCAGGATGGACACGCCGCCCCACGCATAGACCACGGCGGGCCCAGCGCTCGGGAAGTAGCGCGACGCCAGCCACAGCGCGACGACGTAGGTCAGCGGCACCATCGGCAGCACCGGCCTTGGGTGGGCGGCCCTGTTCCACATGCCTGATGTTGCCCAGCGCGATTTCCAACGCAAACTGCATCGCGCAGGACAGCATCGACAGCAGGACGACCGCCGCAACAGTCAGCATTGGGTGACCGCCCTCACCCGCTTGCGGAGCCGCTCAAGTCCGGCAATCGTGGTCATCACCTGGCGCTGCTCGGTGCCAATGGGTGCGCAACTGACGCAAAAAATCGATGTCGAGCGCGAACCCACTGGCGGAGCCGATCACCGAATCGTAGCCACACGCTGGACAGCATGCCGTCGCCCCCGGAAAGGGAGACGCGTCGTCGCGCAGCGCTCCGGGGTCGTCGTCGCGCGGATCCTCGCTGTCCGTCCACAACCGAATCGCGTGTGCCTCAAACCGCACAAAGCAATGAAAACAGGCGCATGCGTCGCTGCGCATGACTTCGTCGCGGTTTCGGCAACTGTGCGCCACCGCGCGAGACAGCACGTCGGACTGGGTCAAGCGACCTGCCCCCACACCTTCTCCAGCCGCTTCACGCTGACCGGCTGCGGCGTGCGCAGCTCTTGCGCGAAGAAGCTGACGCGCAGCTCTTCCAGCAGCCAGCGCAGCTCTTGCAGGCGCGCGTCCTGCACGCCCTTGCGTTCGGCCACCAGGCGCCAAAAGCGCTGGTCTTGCGCGCGCACTTCGGCCATGCGCTGGGCGTCGCGCGCGGGGTCGGCGCGGAATTTTTCCAGGCGCAGGGTGATGGCCTTCAGGTAGCGCGCGAAGTGCTGCAGCGCAGGCCACGGGGTGTTGATCAAGAACTGGCGCGGCATCAAGCGTTGCAGTTGTTCGGCCGCGTCCCTGGTGGCGTCGGGCGCGTTCTTAGTGTCCTTGATCTTGCGCGCGGCGGCGGCGTAGTCGGTCAGGATCACGCCGGCCAGGCGCGCGACTTCGTTGGCGATCAGCGTCAGCCGCGCGCGGCCTTCGTCCACGCGGCGCGTGAAGTCGGCTTCGTTCGCGGGCAGCGGCTCGCCCAGGAAGGCCCGGTCCAGCGCGACGTCGATGATCTGCTGGCGCAGCTCTTCGGCCGTGCCCAGCGGCAGGTAAGCCACGGCCATCTTCTGCAGGTCGGGCACGTTTTTCTCAAGGTACTTCAGCGCGTCCTTGATCTGCAGCGCGAACAGGTGCCGCAGGCCGGCGCGGTGGCGTGTGGCGGCGACTTCGGGCTCGTCAAACACCTCGATCGTGACCGCGTCGCCCGCGTCCGTCAGCGCCGGGAAGCCGACCAGCGTCTGGCCCTTGCGGCGGATTTCCATCAGCTCGGGCAGTTCGCCGAAGTCCCAACGCGTGTGACGGGCGTCAACCACGGCGGCGCTGCTTGCTTCTGATTTACTAGCTGCTTGCGCAGGTGGTTGTAGGGCTGGCGCGGGTTTTTGTTGATAATCGTCGCTGCCTGGGCTGGCCAGCTCAACCTTGGCCGCCTTCAGACCTGCCAGGGCCTGGAAGGCGCCGCGCGCCTCGCCGCCCAGCTCGGCCTTCAGCGCGGCCAGGTTGCGGCCCTGCCCGCGCTGGCGGCCATGCTCGTCGACCACGCGGAAGTTCATGAACAGGTGGGCCGGCAGCATGTCCAGCTTGAAATCGGTGCGTTTGACGTCCAGGCTGGTCGCGTCGCGCACCTGCTTGAGCAGCGCGTCGACCAGGCTGCCGTGGCCAAAGGCCTCGGGCGTGCCCAGCGTCTCGTTCAGGCGCGCGGCGCTCTCCGGCAGCGGCACGAAGCGGCTGCGCGGCCGTTGCGGCAGGCTTTTCAGCAGCGCCTGGATCTTGTCCTTGAGCATGCCGGGCACCAGCCATTCGGCGCGCGCGTCGCTGACCTGGTTCAGCACGAACAGCGGCACCGTCACCGTCAGGCCGTCCTTGGCGTCACCGGGTTCGTGCAGGTAGGTCGCGGCGCAGTCCACGCCGCCCAGGCGGATCATCTTGGGGAAGGCGCTGGTGGTGATGCCGGCCGCTTCGTGGCGCATCAGTTCTTCGCGCGTCAAGCGCAGCAGCGTGGGCTGCGCACGGCTGGTTTCGCGCCACCATTTTTCAAAGTCGCGCCCGTTGCTGATGCCGCGGGGCACCTGCGCGTCGTAGAAGGCGTAGATCAGCTCGTCGTCGACCAGCACGTCCTGGCGCCGGCTCTTGTGTTCCAGCTCTTCGACCTTGGCGATGGTGCGCGCGTTATCGGCCAGAAACGGCAGGCGGCGCGCCCATTCTTCCGGCCATTCGCCGCCGACCAGCGCTTCGCGCAGGAACAACTCGCGCGCGCCCGCCGGGTCGACCTGGCCAAAGCTCTTGCGGCGTCCGTTGTAGACCAGCAGGCCGTACAGCGTGGCGCGCTCCAGCGCGACCACGTCCTGCGCTTTCTTTTCCCAATGCGGGTCGAGCAGTTGGGTCTTCAGCAAATGCCCGCCCACCTCTTCCAGCCACTGCGGCTCGATCGCCGCAATACCGCGGCCGAACAGGCGCGTGGTTTCCACCAGCTCGGCGCAGACGATCCATTTGCCCGGCTTTTTCGACAGGTGCGCGCCCGGGTGACGGAAGAACTTGATGCCGCGCGCGCCCAGGTATTCGCCGCTTTGCGCGTCTTCGCCTTCCAGCTTGCAGCCGACGTTGCCGAGCAGCCCCGTCAGCAGCGATTTGTGCAGCGCCTCGTAGCCGGCGGGCTGCGCGTTTTCCTTCCACTTGTGCTCCGCCACCACGGTGTGCAGTTGGGTGTGGATGTCGCGCCATTCGCGCACGCGGCGGATGTTGATGAAGTTCTGGCGCAGCAGGTTTTCCCACTGGCGGTTGCTCAGCTTGTGTGCAGGCGCGTCACCGTGGTTTGAAGTGTTTTGTGCTTCCCGCCCTACAGCCACTTGCGCGGGCAGCTTCTCTTTCGATAGCGCATCACGCGCCTGCGCGAGTGCCAGGGCGGCGCGCTGCGCCACCGGCAGCGTGGCCACGTTGGCGGGTGTGCGGCGCTGGCCGCCCTGCCCGCCTTCGCGCGCCGCCATTTCGGCGCGGGTCTTGACGACCTGGCCGCCGCGCGCGTCGTGCAGCCATTTCCACAGACGCAGGTAGCCGCTGAATTCGCTCTTCTCGTCGTCGAACTTGGCGTGCGCCTGGTCGGCCTGGGCTTGGCTGTCCATCGGCCGGTCGCGCACGTCCTGCACGCTCAAGGCGGCGGCGATGATCAGGACTTCGCGCAATGCGCCACGCTCGCGCCCGGCCAAGATCATGCGGCCCACGCGCGGGTCCAGCGGCAGGCGCGCCAGCTCCTGGCCCAGCGGCGTCAACTCCAGCGCCTCATCCACCGCGCCCAACTCCAGCAGCAGCTGAAAGCCGTCGGCAATCGCGCGGCCTGACGGCGCATCCAGGAACGGGAAGTCTTCTACCCGGCCGCCTTCGCCGCCCAGGTGCAGGCTTTTCATGCGCAGGATGACGGCAGCCAGCGACGAGCGAAGGATTTCCGGGTCGGTAAAGCGCGGGCGGCCGCTGAAGTCCTTTTCGTCGTACAGCCGGATGCACACGCCGTCCGACACGCGCCCGCACCGGCCGGCGCGCTGGTTGGCCGCTGCCTGGCTCACCGGCTCGACCAGCAGCTGCTCCACCTTGCTGCGGTAGCTATAGCGCTTGACGCGCGCCGTGCCAGGGTCGATCACGTACTTGATGCCCGGCACCGTGAGCGAAGTCTCGGCCACGTTGGTGGCCAGCACGATGCGCGGCGCGCCGTGCGACTCGAAAACGCGGTCCTGCTCGGCCTGCGACAGGCGCGCGAACAGCGGCAGCACCTCGGCGCTGCGCAGCACCGGGCTGTGCGCGAGGTGTTTGCGCAGGTGATCGGCGGCTTCGCGGATCTCGCGCTCGCCCGGCAGAAAGACCAGGATGTCGCCGGAAGCTACTCGCCCCCACGCTCCGCGCTGCGCGTCTTCGCTGCCCCCCGAGGGGGCCGTGCCTGGCTTGGGGCGGCCCGGCGCCAGGCCGCCCGCCCACAGCTCGTCCACGGCATCGGCGATGGCGTCGTTCAGATCGTGGTCGCGCGATTCTTCGAAGGGGCGGTAGCGCTGCTCGACGGGAAAGGTGCGGCCCGACACCATCAAAACGGGCGCGGGACCATTCTTCCCCTCAAAGTGCTTGGCAAACCGATCCGCATCGATCGTGGCCGAGGTCACGATGACCTTCAAATCCGGCCGGCGCGGCAGAATCTGCCGGATGTAGCCCAGCAGAAAGTCGATGTTCAGGCTGCGCTCGTGCGCCTCGTCGATGATGATCGTGTCGTAGGCTTTGAGCAGCGGGTCGGTCTGCGTTTCGGCCAGCAAGATGCCGTCCGTCATCAGCTTGACCGATGCGTCTTTGGACAGCCGGTCGCCAAAACGCACCTTGTAGCCCACCACCTCGCCCAGCGGCGTGTTCAGCTCGTCGGCGATGCGCTTGGCCACGCTGGTCGCGGCGATGCGGCGCGGCTGCGTGTGGCCGATCAGGCGGCCGCGCTCACCCGGCTTGGCGTTCAGCCGCCCGCGGCCCATGGCCAGTGCGATCTTGGGCAACTGCGTGGTCTTGCCCGAACCCGTTTCGCCGCACACGATGATCACCTGGTGGGCGCGCAGCGCGTCTTCGATCTCGGCGCGGCGGGCCGACACCGGCAGGTTGTCGGGAAACGATATCTTCAGGGGCGCGGCAGGCGCTGCGGTGTCGGGCGAAACGGTCATGGGGGTGGGGATTATCCCAGTGCCCGGCGCGTCGCGCCGGGCACGCGGGCCGCGCAAACTGGTGCACCATCGGGCGGCGAACAGTTCAATCCCTTCCCATCTGGAGACCTGCCACCATGTTTCAAGCCCGCCTTCTCCGCCGCACGGCGACCGTCTCGCTGGCCCTGGGCCTCGCGCTTGGCCTGGCCGCCTGCTCGACAACGCGCGAATCCAGCGTCGTGGCGGCACCCGCCAAGAACAGCGGGCTGAGCGGCGATGCCCCTGTCGGCCTGGTCGACCTGGCCGCACACAAGATGCCAGGCAGCATGGCCGACTACGACCTGCGCGCGCGCCTGCTCACACTGGCACCGGGCGGCGGTGCCGCCGTGCACCCGCACGCAGGACGGCCCGGCATCGTGCTGGTCGTCAAAGGCATGGTGATCGAAGGCCGCGGTAACGACCAGCGCGTGCTGCGCACCGGCGAGCATTGGCAGGAAACCGCTGAAACCAGCCACTGGTTCACCAACCCGAGCAACAGCGAAACCGCTCAGCTGTGGGCGGTGGACATCGTGCCGAAGAAGAAGTGACCCCTGTGCGCCCACCGCGGTGGGCGCTGCGCGGGTGCTGTGGCGTGGGCCGGCGACCGCGTCAAATTACTATCGAATACATAGCTGCTTGCGCAGTTGCATCAAGGGCTGGCGACCTTTCTTATTCATAAATCGTCGCACGTTTACCACATTGCACTTGGCAAACGCTGCGCCTTTGCCCACAATCCGCCCCTTCCTTTCTCCTGGCGATCACGCCGTCCGCAACGAATGACCTTGCGGGCCACGCCCCCCACAGGAGGTTTTGAGATATGTCCTTGACGCACTTCACGCACACCTGACGCGCTCCCATTTCAGCCCCGGCTGGGAGTGATCGTCTTCATCACTGTCCAGCCGCTGGCTTCGCAAAAGCCCTCGGCCCAGATTCTGTTGCCGGGGTTTTTTGCTTTTGGAGCGCACATGAGTGCCAAAACCTTCTCGCGCGCCGCCAGCGGCGGCGCGCGGGCCACCGTGAAACAACTTCGCCGCATGCGCGCGCCCCTGGCGCTGCAGCTGCCCGCACCGCCGCCACGCAACCACGTGGCCCAGGCGCTGGCGCTGCGCAGCGCCAGCAGCGGCGCCGGCCGCCACATCCGCAGCCAGGGCGCCCAGCGCCGCGCGGACCGCATGGCCCTGCAAAGGGCCATGCAACAAGATTGGAAAGACTGACATGGATTTGAACGACACCCGCTTTTTGCCGCGGGAACCTTTGGACGACCACTTGGCCGAGCGCCAGGCCCAGCTGGCGACCATCGCCGCCGAGCTGAAGCAGGAGCTTTTCGGCATCGACGACGTGATCGACCGCGTCATCGACGCCGTGCGCGCCTGGTACGTGATGCCGCAGCTGATCGCCCGCCCGGTGATCGTGTGCCTGTGGGGCCTGACGGGGACCGGGAAAACGCAGTTGACGCGCCTGCTGGTGCAAAAGCTGGGTTTCTACGACCGTTATGTCGAAGTGCAGATGGACGGCTTCAGCAACGGGGCCGGTTGGTACACGCCGGACTCGATCTCGGGGATGCTGGGCGAATCGGGCATCGACGAGGGTGAGCCCGGGGTGCTGCTACTGGACGAGTTCCAGCGCTACCGCACCATCGACAACCGCCGCCAGGACATCAAGGTCGCGCGCTACCAGGACGTGTGGGCTGCTGTCGGACGGGCGGCTGTCGCCCGCGTTGAGCTTCCTGCGCGATCTGGAATACCGCACCGCGTCGGCCCAGTTCGAGCTGGACGAACGCCAAAGCGACACCGACGACACGGACAGCACGCCGGCGCCCAGCGCCGACGCCGCCACCGCAGCGCCAGCGCCCGCCAAGCCGCGCCCCCGCAAGTTCAGGCTGGGCGCCTGGGAGGCGCGCGAGCTGCAGCGCACGCTGAAGCTGAACGTGCCGCTGACCGAGCTGATGGCCTGGTCGCCTGAGCAGGTGCAGGCGGAAGTCGATGCCTTCCGCGCCGACCCAGCGCGCTGGCAGACCGACTACAGCAAGCTGCTGATCATCGTCACCGGCAACCTGGACGAGATGTACGAAGACCTGGCCGAGCGCGTAGAAGACTGCGACACCGACGCCGACGTCTTCCACGCCATGAGCCAGCGCCTGTCGGTGATCGACGTGAAGAAGGCACTCGGGTCGCGCTTTCGCCCCGAGCAGGTGGCGCGGCTGGGCAACCAGCACGTGATCTACCCGTCGCTGTCGCGCTCGGCGTACCAGCGCCTGATCGCCCGCACCTGCGCCCAGTACGTGGACGAGGTCGCGGTGCGTTCGGGCCTGCGCATCGACGTCGCGCAGCCGGTGCTGGACGAGATCTACGCCAACGGCGTGTTCCCGGCCCAGGGGACGCGCCCGGTGTTCTCGACCGTGCACGGCGTGCTGGGTGGGAGCCTGGTGCGCGCCGCGCTGTGGGCGATCGAGCGCGGGGCGCCGCCCGGCGCCGTGCTGCCGCTGACGCTGGGTGATGACCGCAAGCACCTGTGCGTGCGCTGGGGCGACGCCGAGCAGCGCCTGCCCGTGGTGTTCGAGCTGGAAGGCCTGCGCGAGCGCGCCTCGCTGGACTTTCGCACCCTGCTGGCGGTGCACGAGGCCGGTCACGGTCTGGTGTACGCGGTGCTGATGGGCACCGCGCCGCAGGAGGTGCGCATCAACGTCGCCTCGTTCAACGGGGGGTACGCCAGCTACGCGCCGCAGAAAGCCTGGTCGCGCCGCATGCTGCGCGACGTGATCTGCGTGAGCCTGGCCGGTCGCGCGGCAGAAGCGCTGGTGTTCGGTCCAGACGCGGCCACCACCGGGGCCGAAGCCGACCGCAAACAGGCGACCGCCAACGCGATCGCCTACGTGCGCCACCACGGTTTCGGCAGCCGCGTGTCGCGCACCGACGTGACCACGCAGCAGGACGAGGACATCAACACCGATGTCCAGCCAACCAACGCCGAAGCTGAAGCGCTGATGTGCGCCGAAGCCGAACGCGCGACGGCGCTGCTGCGCACGCACGGGGACGCGTTCCGCGCGCTGGTGCAGGAGCTGCTGACCACCGGCACCGTGCCGGCCGCCGAGTTCGCGAAGGTGACGGGGATCGCGGTGACCGCCGCTGCGCCCCACGCGCCCAGCGGACCGGAGCCGTGGCACGCGCGCTGGAGCGCGTTTGCCGGTGACGGCGCGTGAAGCGCGCGGCGCGTTGGTGGGTTGGGTGGCGCGCCCGCCAGCGCGCCCTTCAGCCTCTTGGGCCCGCAGTGGGGCAGTTGGCCCCACCACGCTCGTTTGCTATTGTTAGCATAGCTGCCCGCGCAGATCCTTCTAGCGCTGGCAGCTTTTTTATGCCCAAAACCGGCGTGCGACCCCGCAGGCGGGTGGAGGCCGTTCCCGGGCTCAGACCACCATGCCGGCCAGCCGCTGTGTGACCAGTTGGCGCGCTTCGGCCATGGTGCGCTCGATCAACTCCTGCACCGTGGGGATGTCGTGGATCAAACCGGCCACCATGCCGCAGGACCAGGCGCCGGCGTCCAGGTTGCCGTCTTTCATGACCTTGGGGTAGACGCCGCCGACCTCGTCAATGATGTCGGCAAACGTGATCTTGTCGCCCAGCGCCTTTTCCTTGGCCAGCAGGCGTTCGACGCCGGCGTTGTTCAGCACGCGCTCGGTGTTGCGCAGCGGGCGCATCACCAGGCGGGTGTCCAACTCGGTCGCTTGCAGGATGGCCTGCTTGACGTTCTCGTGCACCGGCGCTTCCTTCGTGGCGATGAAGCGCGTGCCCATGTTCATGCCTTCGGCGCCCAGCGCCATGGCCGCCACCAGCGAGCGGCCGTCGGCCATGCCGCCCGAGGCGATGAAGGGGATCTTCAGCTGTTCGGCCGCGCGCGGCAGCAGGATGAAGTTGGGCACATCGTCCTCGCCCGGGTGGCCGCCACATTCGAAGCCGTCCACGCTGACGGCGTCGCAGCCAATCGCCTCGGCCTTCAACGCGTGGCGCACCGAGGTGCATTTGTGGATCACCTTGATGCCCGCTTCTTTCAGCAGGGGCATCCACTGCTGCGGGTTGTTGCCGGCGGTTTCGACCACCTTGATACCGCCGTCGATGATGCTGCGCACGTAACCGGGGTAGTCCGGCGGCGTGCGCACGGGCAGGAAGGTGAGGTTCACGCCGAACGGCTGGTCCGTCATGCCGCGGCAGCGGGCGATTTCTTCGGCCAGGGCCGCGGGCGAGGGTTGGGTCAGCGCCGTCAGGATGCCCAGGCCGCCGGCGTTGGACACGGCCGAGGCCAGCTCGGCCAGGCCGACGAAGTGCATGCCGCCCTGCACGATGGGGTAGCGGATGCCGAGCATGTCGGTGATGCGGGTGCGCATGAAGCAAATCTCCTGTGGTGGGTGAACCCGCGCGCGGCGGCCTTGCCCTATTGTGCGGACTGCCCTTCGACTTGGCGCGCGCCGCGGTCACACACGCGACTGCAGTGCAGAACGGCGCACCCTGTCCGATCTGCCAGCGCGTCAGAATGTGCCGACCACGTCGATGCTCTCCACGCTTTCCGTCACAGCCGCATGGCAGAACCCGAAACCCCCTTTACCGCCGCCACAGCGCCCGCCCCTGCACCTGTGCGCCACATGAAGGCCGACCGCCACTTCGTCACCGCGCTGGCGCGCGGGCTGGACGTGCTGCGCGCCTTTGCGTCGGGCGAAGAGCGCCTGTCCAACCAGGAACTGGCCGAGCGCTGCGACCTGCCCAAGTCGACCATCACGCGCCTGACCTACACGCTGACGCAGTTGGGCTACCTGCACCGCGTGGGCGAAACCGGGCGCTACCGCCTGGGCCTGGCGACGCTGGGGCTGGGCGGCACCACGCAGTCGCGCCTGGACGTGAAGGAGGCCAGCCACCCGCGCCTGCAGGCGCTGGCCGACCGCACCGGCACGCTGGTGGCGATGGCGATCCGCGACCAGCTGTCCATGCTCTACATCGAGTGCTGCCGCAGCGAAAGCACGCTCATCACCATGCGGCTCAACCTCGGCTCGCGCATGCCGCTGCCCACCACCGCCGTCGGCCGTGGCTACCTGGCGGCCGCGCCGGAGGAAGTGCGCCAGACGCTGGAAGAGCGCCTGCGGGCGCTGAACCCGACCGGCTGGCCGGCGCAGCAACTGGCCATCCGCCAGGCACAGGACGACCTGGCGCAATGGGGCTGCGTGACTTCGTTCGGCGATTGGCGACCTGAAATCAATGGCATCGCCGCGCCGCTGCGCCTGTCGGCCGATTTGCCGCTGATGGTGGTCAACGCGGCGGCCGCGACCGACACCGTCAGTGCCGACCAGTTCCTGCAAGAAGTGCGCCCGGTCCTGCTGGCCACGCTGCGCGAGATCGCGTCGGACTACGGCCGCGCGGCGTGAGGGCGCGGCGCGCGTCTGACCGGCGGCAGGGCCGCCAAAAGCGTTCGACTTCAAGATTTGGATAAAAATCGCCTGCAGCCCTAGAACCACCTGCGCTGGCAGCTATCAAAAGCAGAGTATTGCAGGCGAACCTCTGCCCAGGCGCGCTTTGCGCACCGGCCGCCCCCGGCTTTGCGCAAGCGCTGGGCCGCGCCGAATGTACCGGCGGTCGCTACCACCTCGGCCTGGGCGCCCTGCCCCGCGGCCCGGCTCAGCGCTTGCTCAAGCCCAGCGTGTCGAGGATCTCCTTTTGCTGCTTCATGGTCTTGCCGGCAAAGGCCTGGAAGTCGGCGGTGCCCATGTACTGCGGCTCCATCTCGTAGCGCGCCAGCGCCTGCTTGAAGGGCACTTCCTCCATCGCCTGCTTGAAGGCGTCGTGCAGGCGTTTGACCACGGCCGGCGGCATGCCCTTGGGGCCGATCAGGCCCCAGGGCGAGGTCTCGGCGATCGGGATGCCGACGTCGCGCAGCGTGGGCACGTCCGGGAAGCTGGCCATGCGCTTGGGCGCCCACACCACCAGCAGGCGCATGCGCCCTTCCTTGACGTAAGGCGCCCAGCCGGACGTTTCGGCCGCCGAATCGACCTGGTGCGCCAGCAGCGCCTGCATCGATTCGGCCGTGCCCTTGTACGGAATGTGGTTCAGCTGGATGCCCGCGGCGCGCGAGATGCGTTCCATGGTCAGGTGGTTGGTGGTGGCCACGCCGGGCGTGGCGTAGGTGATCTGGCCGGGCTTGGCCTTGGCGGCCGTCACGTAGTCGGCCCAGCTCTTGTAGGGCGAATCGGCCGGCACGGCGATGCCGAAGGCGTAGCCGGTCAGCCCGACGATGTGCGTGATGTCGGCGTCCGGGCTCCAGCGGTTGTCGGTGGTGTACGGCAGGCGGTACATGCCCAGCGACGAGATGCCCAGCGTGTAGCCGTCCGGCGCCGCCGTCTGCAAGGCCACGGCGGGCATGGTGCCGCCCGCGCCGGTCTTGTTTTCGATGACGATCGGCTGCTTGAGGAGGCGGCCCACCGATTCGGCCAGCACGCGCACCGGCCCGTCGGTGGAGCCGCCGGGCGGAAAGCCCACCATCAGCTTGATCGGGCGGGTGGGCCAAGCAGTGGCGTCGCCCTGCGCGGCGGCCAGCAGCGGCGTGGTGCCCAGGCCCAGGGCGGCCAGGCGGGTCAAGGCGGTGCGGCGTGTGGTGCTGCTCATGGGTGGCTTGTCTCCTTGTGTCGTTGTGGTGAGGTTCAGGCGGTCTGGGCGCGCACGATCTGGTCTTCGATCTCGCGCAGACGGTCCTTGCCAAAGTAGATGTCGTCGCCGACAAAAAAGGTCGGCGAGCCGAACGCACCGCGCGCGTGGGCGGCCTGCGTGTTGGCCAGCAGTTGGTCCTTGACGGCCGCGTCCTGCGTGGCGGCCATGAGCGCGGCTGCGTCCAGGCCAGCCGCCGTGAGTTCGCTGGCGATCACCGCCGGGTCGGCCATGTTGGCGCCGCGCTCCCACATGCTGGCGTACACCGCGTCCACGTACGGCGCCAGCACGCCCGCCTGCTGCGCGGCCACCGCGCCGCGCATGATGCCCAGCGTGTTGACCGGAAAGTGCGGGTTCATCTTGAACTGGCCAAGGCCGTGGCGCTGGATGAAGCGCTTCATCTCCAGCATGTCGTACGCGCGCTTGAGCGGGATGTCGGCGTTGGCCTCCATTGGCGAGCGGTTGTTGGCCAGCTTGAACAGGCCGCCCAGCAGCACGGGCACGTACTCAAAACGCGCGCCGGTGCGCGCTTCAATGTCGGGAATGACCTTGTGCGCCAGGTAGGCGTTCGGGCTGCCGAAGTCGAACAGGAACTGGACGGAGACGGGCTGGTTCATGGCGGGTTTCCTCTGTGAAAAGTGAATTCGACGAAATCAATGGAGTATCAAAACAATAGCTGCTTGCGCAGGTGGCTGTAGGGCCGCAAGCCTATTTTCACCAAGCTTCCATCCACGGCCGGATCTCGGTCTCGTGCGTCCAGGCGTCGCGTGGCTGCTGGTGGATCTGCCAGTACAGGTCGGCGATGTGCTCGGGGTTGAGGATGCCTTCCTGTTCTTTCAGCGCGTAGCGCTCCGGAAACTGGGTGCGGATGAACTCGGTGTCGATCGCGCTGTCGATCACCGGGTGGGCGACGTGGATGCCCTTGGGCCACAGCTCGCGCGCCATGCTTTGCGCCAGCGCGCGCAGCGCATGCTTGGCGCCCGCAAACGCGGCAAAACCCTCGCGCCCACGCAGGCTGGCGGTGGCGCCGGTGAAGATGATGGTGCCGCGCCCGCGTGGCAGCATGGCCTTGGCGACTTCGCGGCCCATCAGAAAGCCGCCAAAGCACGCCATCTCCCACACCTTGAAGTACACGCGGGCCGTGGTTTCGGTGATCGGAAAGCGCACGTTGGCGCCGATGTTGAAGACGGCCACTTCAATGGGGGCGATGTCGCGCTCGATCTTGGCCACCAACTCCACCATCTCTTCTTCCTTGCGCGCGTCGCTGCCAAAGCCGTGGGCGACGCCGCCCTCGGCCTGGATCTGCTCGATCAGCGGCGCCAGCTTGTCGGCGCTGCGGCGCGTGACGCAGGCGATGTAGCCCTCGCGGGCGAAGCGGCGGGCGATGGCACCGCCGGTGGCGTCGCCGGCGCCGATGATCAGCGCGGCTTTTTTGGAGGTGGTTTCGGGCATGGGGCTCCTGTGTGAGGTGTGAGAGGGTTCAGTGCGGCTTATCGGGCGCGGGCTCGGGCTCGGCCCGTTCGGCCATTTGCTTCATGACGGCCTTGAGCAGCTTGCCGGTCGGCGCGGCGGGCAGTTGCGTCATCCGGCGGATTTCGGCCGGCTGCTTGTAGGGCGACAGGTTGGCGCGCAGGTGCTGGCGCAGCGCGGCTTCGTCCAGCGCGCGGCCTTCGGGCACTTCGACGAAGGCGACCACCTCCTCGTTGTGGCCCACGGTGCGGCCGACCACGGCCGACTGCACCACGCCGGGGAAGGCGTTGATGACCTGCTCCACCTCCAGCGGGTAGACGTTGAAGCCCGATCGGATGATCAGCTCCTTGCTGCGCCCGGCGATGTACAGCGCGCCATCGTCGCCCTGGCGCGCCAGATCGCCGGTGCGAAACCAGCCGTCCGCGCCCAGCGCCTCGGCCGTGAGCGCGGCGTTGCGGTAGTAGCCCTTCATGACGTTGGGGCCGCGCACCCACAGCTCGCCCGTGCCGCCCGCAGGCAGGTCGACGCCGTCCGGGCCCACCACGCGCACCGCGATGCCCGGCACCGGCTGGCCCACCGAACAGTCGCTGCGCGGCGCGTCGGCGCGCACCTGGGCGATGGTGGGTGCGGTTTCGGTCAGGCCGTAGCCGTTGAGCACCGGGTGGCGGAAAGCGGTTTCAATCGCGGCCTTCAACCCGGGCGTCAGCGGCGAGCCTGCCACGCCGATGGCGCGCAGCTGCGGCGCGTCCAGTGTTCGGCCCTGTTCGCGCAGCCAGTCCAGCAGGCGCGCGTACATGGCGGGCACGCCGGTGAAGCTGGTTACGCCTTCGCCCAGTGCGGCCGCCAGCCGCTCGGGCGCAAAGCGCGGCGACAGCCACACGCCCGCGCCGCTGGCCAGCGCGCCCAGCACCTGGGAGGCCAGGCCGACGATGTGCGCCATGGGCAGCACGCCGTAGATCAGGTCCTGCGGGTGCATGCCGCGCACGGTGCCCGCAATGCCGGCGGTGAAGATCAGGTTGGCGTGCGTCAGCATCACCCCCTTGGGCGCGCCCGAGGTGCCGCTGGTGTAGATCAGCGCCGCGACCTGCTCGCGCGCGTCGGCGCTGGTCGGTTCGGGTGCGGCGTCCGCGTTCAGCGGCCCCATGTGCATCGGCCCGAGCTGTGGCCAATCGATGGCTTCGGCGCCATGGCGCTCAGCATGGCCGAGTGCCTCGGGCGAGACGCGCGTGGTGTAGAACACGCGGCGCGGCGTGGCGTGCGCGATGACGCTGTCGACTTCGCGCGCGGACAGGCGCCCGTTGACGATGCAGACCCAGGCGTCCAGCCGGCTGGTGGCCAGCGCGATCAGCGGCGTGGCCGCGCAGTTCTCACCGACGATCATCACGCGGTCGCCGGCGCGTACACCGCTGTCGCGCAGACTTTCTGCCACGGCCCGCGCGGCAGCGTCCAGTTCGGCGTAGCTGTAACGCACGTGGTCGTCGCGCAGCGCCAGGCGCCCGGGCTGCTGGCGGACCCACGGCGTGATGAGTTCGTGGAGGCGTTGGGGGCGAAACGGCGGCTGCGGCATGCGTTGGGGTGGAAGAAATGGCCGGACACAGTCTAGGCCGCGCCTGCCGTTTTGGCGTGCCTTGGCCGTGCGACGAAAACTGCAGTGCAGTCCGCAGGCGGCGCTTGGTGGGCGCTCATCTCTCGGCACCTGCCGCGCAAATCGGGGCCGCGACGCATTGCACCGCTGGCTGGCGCGCCATCCCAGCACGCCTTCTGTCCGCTTTCCGACATGGAGGGCATGGATAATTCCGGCATGCTCCAGGGCTTCCGTCAACGCAAGCGTCTGCACACCGTGGTCTTCACGGTGCTCGCGCTCGCCTGGCTGGTGGCCCTGGCCGCGGGGGTGCAGGCACGCGCGGCGATGCCCACCTTGCTGCCGCTCGACGTGTGCACCACGGCACCCGACGGTGGCAGCCACACTTGGGGCCATGGCAGCGACGCGCCTGCGGGCTCGTCGCACCACAGCGACCCCGACTGTCTGCTCTGCCTGGCGCTGGCCACGCCGCCGGCGTTCGCGCTGGCACCGGCGCGCCTGCCGCTGCCGGCGACCAGCACGCTGCGCCCTCACGCCACCTCTGCGGTGCCCGCCTGGGTGGCGCGCGCGCCCTTGCCCGCGCGCGGGCCGCCCGCCCTCCTCCACGCCTGACCTTCTCGCGCGCTGCCGTCGCGGCCGGCGCGGTCTTTCTCTGTCTGTCTGAACGTGGCCCGCGCCTGCGCGCGGCATGGCGTTCGGGCGTGGATTTTTTCTCATGATGGCTTCCTTCCTGCCGGGGCGTGCGTGTTCCCGCCCCACCCTCACACCTTGCGCACTGGCCTGCCTGGCGCTGCTGACCAGCGCTGCCTACGCGGCCGATGACGCGGCCAGCGCCAACGAAGCGCCTTCGCTGCCCGACACCGTGGTCACCGCTGTGCACGACCATTCGCCGGCGCAAATCGTGGCCGACCCCAAACAGCCGCGCCAACCCGTGCCGGCCAGCGACGCGGCCGATTACCTCAAGACGATTCCCGGCTTCTCGGCCATCCGCAGTGGCGGATCCAACAGCGACCCTGTGTTCCGCGGGCAGTTCGGATCGCGCCTGCCGCTGCTGACCAACGGCACGCAGATGCAGGGCGCCTGCCCGGCGCGCATGGATTCGCCCAGCTCCTACATCTCGCCCGAAACCTTCGACACGCTGACCGTGGTGAAAGGCCCGCAGACCGTGCTGTGGGGCCCCGGCGCCTCGGCCGGCGTGGTGCGCTTCGACCGCGAACGCCCAGATTTCAGCGACGGCCCGGTGCATTTCACCGGCACCTTGCAAGGCGCCAGCGCCGGGCGCAACGACCAGACCGCCGACTTCGAGGCGGGCAACGATCAGCTGTACCTGCGCGCCACCGCCAACCGTTCGCACAGTGGCGATTACCAGGACGGACGCGGCCAGCGCGTGCCCTCGGCCTGGGACAAGTGGAACACCGACGTGGCCCTGGGCTGGACGCCCGACGCCCACACCCTGGTGGAGCTGAGCGCGGGCGCCGGTGACGGCGAGGCGCGCTACGGCGGGCGCGGCATGGACGGCACGCAGTTCAAGCGTGAAAGCTTTGGCCTGCGTTTCGAAAAGCAGCACATCACGCCCTGGTTTGCCAAGCTGGAAGCGCAGATCTACCGCAACCAGGCCGACCACGTGATGGACAACTTCACCCTGCGCGAGCCGCCCAGCACCGGCATGATGGCCGGCGGCATGGCCAGCAACGTGCGGCGCACCACCACGGGCGGGCGCGTGGCGGCCACGCTGGCGCCCAGCGACAGCGTGTCGGTCGTCACCGGACTGGACTTCACCCGCAGCCCGCACGACGTGCGCAACGGCACGCCGATGCGCCCTTACAGCGCCCAGGCCTGGCGGCGCGACGCCCGCTTCAACCAGACCGGCGTGTTCGCTGAAGCCAACTGGCGCGCCTCACCCGATACCCGTTGGGTCGGTGGCCTGCGCCTGGACCGCGCCGACGCCTGGCGCTATCCCGCCGACGCAGGTGGCATGGGCGGCGGCGACATGGGCGGACACGGCATGGGCGATATGGGCGGCGGAATGTCAGGCAGGTCCGCCGCGCGTGCGATGGACATGGGCATGCCCCGCCCGGTGCCTGCGCCGATGGCCAGCAACCACCGCCAGCGCAAGGCCTTGCCCAGCGGTTTCCTGCGCTGGGAGCGTCAATTGGCAGAAGGCGCCACCGCTTACGTGGGCCTCGGCCACGTGCAGCGCTTTCCGGACTACTGGGAGCTGATCTCGCCCGGCAACAGCGCGGCCGGCAAGGGCAACGCCTTTGGCAGCCTGAAGCCCGAGAAAACCACGCAGCTGGACGTCGGCGTGAACTGGAAGTCCCAGGACTGGCAGGCCTGGGGCTCGGCTTACGTCGGCCGGGTGCAGGACTACATCCTGTTCAACTACCAGGGCATGGGCTCGGCCGTGCGCAACGTCAACGCGCGCACCGCCGGGCTGGAACTGGGCGGCAGCCACCGGCTGGGCGATGCGTGGACCGTGCAAGGCACGCTGGCCTACAACTGGGGTCGCAACACCAGCGACGGCCGGCCGCTGCCGCAGGTGCCGCCGCTGGAGGCCAAGATGGGCCTGAGCTACGCGCAAGGCCCGTGGAGCGCAGGCGCGCTGTGGCGCCTGGTCGCAGCGCAGCGGCGTGTGGCCAAGGGCGAAGGCAACGTGGTCGGCCAGGACCTGGGCCGCAGCGCCGGCTTTGGCGTGTTTTCGCTGCACGCCGGCTACCGCATCAACAAGCAGCTGAAGCTGGCCGTGGGCGTCGACAACCTGTTCGACAAGACCTACGCCGAGCACCTGAACCTGGCCGGCAACGCGGACTTCGGCTACCCCGGCGGCACGGGCATCAACGAACCAGGACGCACGCTCTGGCTGCGGGCGGATGTGAAGTTCTGACGCGCGCACGACCGATGCGCTGACGCATCGGCGCGGTCAACCTGGGGCGGTGCGCCGGGCCTTGCCGGCCGGGGACGCACGCCCCGCCCATGTCGCGGCGTGCCGGGCGCCGGGCGTGCCGCGCCGGTTCATTGGTTTGTCAAAAGTATTTTGCTATTGCAAAGATAGCTGTCTGCGCTGATCCAAAAAGGGCTGGAGGCACTTTTCTTCAGTATTCCGCATCCGGCCAGCGCAGGTCCACGCCCAGCTCATCCCGTAGGCGCACCAGGTCGTCCGGTGTGTCCAGATCCGTGGTGCAACGGGCGTGCGCCAGCGCCAGCGACTGCACCCGGTCCGGGTGCGCGCGCCGCCATTCGCGCACGCCGCCGCTGTCCGTGGCGCCCTGCACCGCCGCGCGCACGGTGGGTCCGAAAACCAGCGGGTGGCCGGGCTGACCGGCGTGCGTTGGCACCACCAGGTCGATGCCCGGCGGTCGCGCACACCACGCGGCCAGCACCGCCCGAAGGTCGTCCAGCGCCAGCAGCGGCTGATCGGCCAGCAGCACCACCACGGCGTCCAGCGCGGGCGGCAGCGCGGCCAGCCCGCAACGCAGGGACCCACCCGTGCCGTCGTCTGGACGCGGGTTGCGGGTGCTGCGCAGGTCCAGCACAGGGTGGTCGGCTGCGAGTTGCGCCACCAGCGGCTGCAGGCGCTCGGCGTGGTGCCCCAGCACGACCACCACCTGGCGGACGTCGCCCGCCTGCAGCAAGCCGATCTGGCGGGCCAGCAGGCTTTCGCCATCGCGCTGCAGCAACGCCTTGGGCCGCCCGCCCATGCGCCGGCCGGCGCCTGCGGCCATGACGACAGCGGCCATGCCAGCGCCCTGGCCCGTTGCAGCGCGGCCTTCCGTCACTCAGCCGACGACGCAGGCGGAACCCGCGCCGGCCACGCCTTGCTGGTCTTTGACGTGCGCCACGTTCAACTCGCTCGGCAGCGCCAAGCCGTTCTTCACGGCCAGCACCTCGGCCATGACGCTGACCGCGATCTCTGGCGGGGTCTTGCTGCCGATGTAGATGCCGACCGGGCCGCGCAGGCGCGCCAGGCTGTCTTCGGTCTGGTCGAAGTGCTCGATCAGCCGGCGTCGGCGGGCGTCGTTGTTGCGCCGGCTGCCTAAAGCGCCGATGTAGAAGGCGTCGCTTTGCAGCGCCTCCAGCAGCGCCAGATCGTCCAACTTTGGGTCGTGCGTCAGGGCGATCACGCAGCTGCGGCGGTCGGGCTGGAAGGCGGTGACGACGTCGTCGGGCATGTCGGCCACGACGCGCGTGCCCGGCACGCTCCAGCCGCCGCGGTATTCCTCGCGTGGATCGCACACGGTGACCGAAAAGCCGCAGAACTGCGCCATGGTCGCCAGGTATTCGCTCATCTGCCCGGCGCCGATGATCAGCATGCGGTATTCGGGGCCGAAGGTGTTGGCCAGTTCGGCGTCGCTGCAGCGCAAGGCCGTGGGCGCGTTGGCCGGCGTCAGGCGCACCTGGCCGCTGCGCAGGTCGATGCTGCGCTGCACCAGGCCGCCCGCTTCCAGCAGGCGCACCAGCTCGGCCAGCGCGGCGGCGTCGGGGTCGAATTCGAGCAGCAGCTCCAGCGTGCCGCCGCACGGCAGGCCGAAGCGGTGCGCTTCGTCGGCGCTGATGCCGTACTTGACGAACTGCGGCGCGCCATCGGGTGCTGCCTTCAGCGCGTCGGCCGCGGCGGCGTGGGTGTAGCGCGCGATCAGATCGTCTTCAATGCAGCCGCCTGAGACCGAGCCGATCACCGCACCGGATTGGTCCAGCGCCATGATCGAGCCCACGGGCCGCGGCGACGAACCCCAGGTGCGCACCACCGTGGCCATCAATGCGTGGTGGCCGCCGGCACGCCAGTCGCGCAGCGCCCGCAGCACGGTGACGTCGAGGTTTTCCATGGCTGCTGTCTCCTTGCGTTCAGTCGGCGGCGGGCTCGTCCTTGCCGCTGCCGGTCAGTTTGGACCACATTTTCTTGAGCTTGCCGGGCTCGTCCTTGTCCTCAGTCAGGTTCTCGGAGGGGAAGCGGCGCTGCATTTCCTCGTCGAACCGCTTGAAGAAGGTTTCGGCCATCGACTTGGCCACACCGTCGATCAGCCGCTGGCCGACCTGGGCGATCTTGCCGCCGACCTGCGCGTTGACGGTGTAGGCCAGCTCACAACCCTCCCCCTGCGGGGTCAGCGTGACCTTGGCACTGCCCTTGCCGAAGCCGGCGGCGCCGCCGTTGCCATCGAAGTTGATGGTGTAGCTGTCGGGCGCCTGAATGTCGGTCAATTGCAGGTTGCCCTTGAACTTGGCCGACACCGGGCCGACCTTGATGCCGTTGACCAGGGCGTAAGCGTTCTCGCCGGTCGATTCGATGCTGTCGCAGCCCGGGATGCAGATTTTCAGCACCTCGGGGTCGTTCAGCGCTTCCCAGGCCTGTTGCTGGGTGACGGAAAGCGCGCGGCTGCCTTGCATGTCCATGGGGTGTCCTCCTTGATGTTCAGCGGCGGGGTGGTTGCCGCAGGAGTGCCGCGATGCCCGCGGCCAGATCCTGCAGCTTGTCGATGTTGTGCACGGCGAGCATGCCGTCGGCCGCGCGGTGCAATTGGGCCGCGCCGCGCGCGATGGGGGCGTAGGCGTCGTAGCGCAGCAGCGGATTGAGCCACAGCAGCGCGCGGCTGTGGCGCTTGAGCCAGCCGAGTTCGCGCCCGAGCTGTTCGGCATCGCCCGTGTCCAGCCCGTCGCTGACCAGCAGGACCAGCGTGCGCCGGCCGACCAGGCGGCGCGCGTGCCCGTGGCGCAGCGCGGCGATGGCGTCGCCCAGGTGCGTGCCACCGGCAAAGTCGGTGATGGCGGCGCCCGCACGCAGCAGCATGGCGTCGGTGTCGGCCTCGGCAAATGCCGCCGTGAGGTCGGTCAACTGCATGCCAAAGGCGAACACGTCGCGCTGCACGCGGTGGCCGTCCAACTGGCGGGTGGCCGCATGCAGAAAGGCGAGCAGCAGGCGCGCGTAGCGCTCCATGGAGCCAGACACGTCCACCAACACCAGGAGCGGCAGCGGCTGGCGCCGGCGTTGCAGGCGGTGCAGCGCCATCACCTCGCCACCGGTGCGCGCGGCTTCGTGCAGGGTGCGGCCCCAGTGCACGCGCGCGCCGCGCCCACTGGCGCGCACCCTGCGCGAGCGCACGGTGGGCAGCGGCAGGCGGATGTCGCGCGCCAGGCGCTCGACCAACTGGTATTCGCTGGCGGACAGCTGGTTGAAGTCGGCGTGGCGCAGGCGCGCCAGGTCGCTGGCCGTCATGGCGGCGTCGAACTGGAATTCTTTTTCAGGCGCCGTGGGCGGCCTTGCGGCGGCGGGTCTGGGTGGCTGCAGTACTTCCTTCACACGCGGGCGCTGGCGCGGGCCGGCGGCCTGCCCTTCGGCGCGCGGGAGCATTTGCGACAGCAGCTTGTTGGCGAGTTCCGGGTCGCGAAAGAAGGCGTCGAACAGTTCGCGAAAGACGGCGCGATCCTGCTCGCGCCCGACCAGCACGGCTTCGAGCGCGGCGCTGACGTCGCCCCGACGGTCCACGCCCACGCACTGCAGCGCCTGCTGGGCCAGCGCCATGCGCGCCGCGTCCACCGGCACGCCGGCGCGGCGCAGGGTGCGGCCGAAGGCCGTGAGGTTGTCGGCCAGCTTGCCGGTGCGGGCGTCGCCAAGCAGCATGACGGGGCCTTATGCCGGTGCAGGCGCCAGCGCGTCGCGGATCACGTCGGCCGTGAGCGCGGCGACGTCTTCGCGCTGCTTGAACAGCACGCCAGCCGTGTCCTGCACGAGCTCGGGGTCGAGCTGCAGCGCGTCCAGCGCCACAAGCGCCTTGGCCCATTCGACGCTTTCGGCGATGCCGGGCGCGCGCTGGAACAGCTCGGCGTGCGGTGTGCTGCGCAGGCGGTGCACGAAGTCGGCCACCTGGTCGGCCAGGGCTTTGGGCGCCTCGGGCACGCGGGCGCGCACGATGGCGAGTTCGCGTTCGCGCTCGGGATAGTCGAGCCAGTGGTAGAGGCAGCGGCGCTTGACGGCGTCGTTCAGCTCGCGCGTGCGGTTGCTGGTCAGCACGGTGACGGGCGACACCACCGCGCACACCGTGCCCAGTTCGGGGATGCTGACCTGGTATTCACCCAGGTATTCGAGCAGGAAGGCCTCAAACGGCTCGTCGGCGCGGTCGACTTCATCGATCAGCAGCACGGCGCCGGGCGGTGGCGCCTGCAGTGCCTGCAGCAGCGGGCGGCGGATCAGGTAGCGCGGCTGGTAAACCTCTTGCTCGATCTCGTCGGCGGGCGCCCTGCCCTCCGCAGCGCGCAAGTGCAGCAGTTGCGCCGCGTAGTTCCATTCGTACAGCGCCTCGCGCTGCTCCAGCCCGTCGTAGCACTGCAGGCGGATCAGCTCGCGGCTGAGCACCTCGGCCAGCGCCTTGGCCAGCTCGGTCTTGCCGACCCCGGGCTCGCCTTCCAGCAGCAGCGGACGCCCCAGTTTGAGCGCCAGGAACGCGGCCGTGGCGAGGCGCCGGTCGGCGAAGTAGCCGGCGCGCTCCAAGGCGGCGACCAGGGCGTCGATGGAGGCGGTGGCCGACGAAGTGGTCGGGTCGTTCATACTTCTAATTTGATAGCTAGCTGCGCAGGTGGTTGTAGGGCGCAAGGCCAATTTGACTCAATAATCAATAGCCCTGCCCGCGCTGGGGGTGACCAGCGCCCACCGTGTGCCTGCGACGCGGCCGCGCCGCACGCGCCAGACTCCGCTCAGCCCAGCGCCTTGGCGACGGCGCGCTGCGCCATCACGCCGACCAGGTTGGCGCGGTAGGCGGCGCTGCCGTGCAGGTCGCCGTTCAGTTGATCGGCATCGGTGGCCACGCCGGCCAGCGCGTCGGCGGTAAAGCTCTTGGCCAGCGCGGCTTCCATCGCGCTGTGGCGGAACACGCCGTTGCCGCCGCCGGTGACGGCCACGCGCGGGCCGCCGGCCGTGTCGGCGACGAACACGCCGATCAGCGCGAACAGCGACGCGGGCTGGCGGAACTTCATGTACGCGGCGCGCTTCGGCTTGGGAAAGCGCACGGCGGTGATCAGCTCGCCGTCTTCCAGCGCGGTGGCGAACATGCCCTGGAAGTAGTCGTCGGCCGAAATCTCGCGCTGTGTGGTGATGACGGTGGCGCCCAGGGCCAGCACGGCGGCCGGGTAATCGGCCGCGGGGTCGTTGTTGGCCAGCGAGCCGCCGATGGTGCCCATGGCCCGCACCTGCTTGTCGCCAATGCCTTCGGCCAGCGCGGCGAGCGCCGGAATCATGGCCTGAACGTCGGCGTTGCTGGCCACGTCGGCGTGGCGCGTCATGGCGCCGATGACAAGGCTATCGCCGTCCTTGCGCACGCCGGCCAGCTCCTTGATGGCACCCAGGTGCACCAGCTGTTCGGGCGAGGCCAGGCGCAGCTTCATCGACGCCAGCAGGGTCTGGCCGCCGGCCAGGAGCTTTCCGCCCGCCTGGGCCAGCTTGACGGCGTCGGCCTGCGTGGCGGGACGTTCAAAGGTGAATGCGTACATGGTCAATGGCTCCTTTTAGGCGGCGGCGCCAGCGCGCGCGGCTTGAATGGCGGTCCACACGCGGCTGGGTGTGGCGGGCATGTCGAGTTCGGTCACGCCCAGGGGTTGGAGCGCGTCCAGCACGGCGTTGATGACCGCGGGCGGCGAGCCGATGGCCCCGGCCTCCCCGCAGCCCTTGCTGCCGATCGGATTGTGCGTGCAAGGCGTGCAGACGTGGCCGAGCTTGAACTCGGGGAAATCGGCCGCGCGCGGCATGGTGTAGTCCATGAAGCTGCCGGTCAGCAGCTGGCCGGTTTCTGCGTCGTACACGCCGTGCTCCATCAGCGCCTGGCCCATGCCCTGCACCAGACCGCCGTGCACCTGGCCTTCGACAATCATCGGGTTGATGATGACGCCGAAGTCGTCCACCGCGCTGAAGCGGTCGACGCGCACCACGCCGGTGGCGGGGTCGACTTCGACCTCGCAGATGTAAGTGCCGGCCGGGAAAGTGAAGTTGGTCGGGTCGTAGAAAGCGGTTTCGTTCAGGCCCGGCTCCAGCTTGTCGAGCGGGTAGTTGTGCGGCACGTAGGCCGTCAGCGCCACCTGGGCGAACGGAATTTTCTTGTCGGTGCCCTTGACGCTGAATTCGCCATTGGCGAAGTCGATGTCGGCGTCGCTGGCTTCCATCAGGTGGGCGGCGATCTTCTTGGCCTTGGCCTCGATTTTGTCCAGCGCCTTCATGATGGCCGTGCCGCCCACGCTGAGCGAGCGGCTGCCGTAGGTGCCCATGCCGAAGGGCACGCGGCCGGTGTCGCCGTGCACCACGTCGACCTGGTTCGGGTCCAGCCCCAGGCGCGCCGCCACCAGCTGCGCAAACGTGGTTTCATGCCCCTGCCCGTGGCTGTGCGAGCCGGTGAAAACCGTCACGCTGCCGGTGGGGTGCACGCGCACCTCGCCGCATTCAAACAGGCCGGCGCGTGCGCCCAAAGCCCCAGCGATGTTGCTGGGCGCCAGGCCGCAGGCTTCGATGTAGCTGCTGTAGCCGATGCCGCGCTTCAGGCCCTTGGCCTCGCTGGCGGCCTTGCGCGCGTCGTAGCCTTTCACATCCGCCAGTTCCTGCGCCTGGTCCATGCAGGCGTTGTAGTCGCCGATGTCATACTGCAGCGCCACGGGCGTCTGGTAGGGGAAGCTGGTGATGAAGTTGCGCTTGCGGATTTCGTCCTGGCTCAGGCCCATGTCCCAGGCGCAGCGGGTGACCAGGCGCTCGACCAGGTAAGTCGCCTCCGGGCGGCCGGCCCCGCGGTAGGCGTCCACCGGCGCGGTGCTGGTGAACCAGCCATCCACTTCCACATAGATCTGCGGCGTGGCGTATTGCCCGGCCAGCAGCGTGCCATACAGGATGGTCGGCACGCTGGACGCAAAGGTGGACAGGTAGGCGCCCAGGTTGGCGTCGGTGTGCACGCGCATGGCCAGGAACTTGCCGTCCTTGTCCATCGCCATTTCGGCGTGGCTGATGTGGTCGCGCCCGTGCGCGTCGGACAGGAAGGATTCGCTGCGCTCGGCCGTCCACTTGATGGCGCAGTTGAGCTGCTTGGCGCCCCAGGTGAGCGCCACGTCTTCGGCGTACAGGAAGATCTTGGAGCCGAAGCCGCCGCCCACGTCGGGCGCGATCACGCGCACCTTGTGCTCGGGCAGCTGCAGCACGAAAGCGGTCATCAGCAGGCGCTCGACGTGCGGGTTCTGGTTGGCCACGTACAGCACGTATTCGTCGGTGGCGCGGTTGTAGCTGGCGTTGGCGGCGCGCGGCTCCATGGCGTTGGGCACCAGGCGGTTGTTGGTGATGTCCAGCTTGGTGACGTGCGCGGCATTGGCAAAGGCCGCGTCCACGGCTGCCTTGTCGCCGAGCGTCCACTTGTAGCAGTGGTTGTCGGGCGCTTCGTCGTGCAGCGCCGGGGCCGTCTTGGCGGTGCGCATATCGATCACGGCGCCCAGGGGTTCGTAGTCGACCACCACGGCTTCGGCCGCGTCCTTGGCCTGCTGCGGCGTGTCGGCCACCACCATAGCCACGTGGTCGCCCACGTAGCGCACCTTGGCGTGCGCCAGGATGGGGTGCGGCGGCTCCTTCATGGGCGAGCCGTCCGGGTTGCTGATCAGCCAGCCGCAGGGCAAGCCGCCCATCTTGCCTTCGGTGTCCTTGCCGGTGAACACGCGCACCACGCCCGACATCTTGTCCGCGGCGCTGGTGTCTACACTTTTGATAGCTGCGTGCGCATGCGGGGAGCGCACGAACGCCGCATACTTCTGGTTGGCCTGGTTGATGTCGTCGGTGTATTGGCCCACACCCGTCAAAAAGCGCTCGTCCTCCTTGCGCTTGAGCGACTCGCCGATGTGCGGCAGCTTGGCAAATTCGTTGGCACCCATTTTTGTCTCCAGTAGCTGTTGTTCAGTCAAAGTCTGCGCAGTGCATGCGACCCACTGTGGCGCGGGCCAACCCAGCGAACGCCGTCCCCGGACCTGCGCCGGGGACTGGCGTTGTCCCCCCTCGCGCAGCAGAGGGGGGAAGGCGCCGCCAGGCGACTCAGGGGGGTGGCTACGCCATCTGGCCCTGCGCTTGCTGAACCGCCTTGACGATGTTCTGGTAGCCGGTGCAGCGGCAGATGTTGCCTTCCAGCTGCTCGCGGATCTCGGCCTCGTCGGCCTTCGGGTGGTGCTTGAGCAGGTCGATCGCGCTCATCACCATGCCGGGGGTGCAAAAGCCGCACTGCAGGCCATGGCAGTCCTTGAAGGCGACCTGCATCGGGTGCATGGTGCCGTCGGCGGCGGCCACGCCTTCGATGGTGGTGACGCGCGCGCCCTGCATCTGGCCGACCACCACGTTGCAGGCCTTGATGCTGCGCTCATCGCCGCCGTCGAACTGCGCGATGACGGTGCAGGCACCGCATTGGGCCGTGTCGCAGCCCACGTGCGTGCCGGTCAGGCGCAGGTGCTCGCGCAGCAGCTGCACCAGCAAGGTGTTTTCCGGCACGTCCGCGCTGACCGCTTGCCCGTTGACCGTGAGTTCAACTTTCATCGTGGAAGTCTCCTGCTTGTTGTGGGTGAAAAAGAGAATGCGCTTCGGGTGTGACAATCCGGCCATTCTTGAAAACCGCTTGGGCGGACGGCCTAGGTTAAACCCTAGTTTGTCGTTGCCCGGGCAAGGAAAGTCTCAGAATGAGACACGGCGGCGCGCCTGCCGCCGCCACAGGAGACCACCGCTTGGGCGAAGCACATCGGCTGCAACAGATCGCGCTGGCGCGCCAGCAGGCGCTGGGTGGCACCGCGTCTGCCACCGACGCGCTGGTCGACGCCTGGTTCGACCGCGCCTGGCTGGCGCGGTCTTGGCAGCGCTGCCTGGCCCAGGGCCAGCGGCCGGCCGAGTCCGTGGCCTTCGCCACCGTTTCCGCCGCTGTGCAGCGCGACACCCGCGACGCCGCACAAGCGTTGCTGGCCGCGGCCCAGCCTGAAATGGAGCGCCTGGCGCGCGCGGTGGCGCCGATCCGCTACTTCGCCATCCTGACCGACGCGCATGGCACCGTGGTCGGCACGGCCGGCGCCATCGATCGCAGCGACCGCGCCACCGACGCCATCGCCCGCGTGGGCGTGGACCTGTCCGAGCGCAGCGTGGGCACCAGCGCCATCGGCGCCGCGCTGACCGAGCTGCAGCCGGTCTGGCTGCATCGCGGCGAACACTTCTTCGAAGACACCGCCGTCTACAGCTGCGCCGGCGCGCCGCTGATCGGCCCGCGCGGCGACTGCGTCGGCATGCTCGACCTGACCGGCGTGAACGTGGCCGAGCGCCCCGAGCTGAAGCACCTGGTGGCGCAGTCGGCCCGCCAGATCGAAGACGCGCTGGTGCTGGCCGTGCCGCACGCGCTGTGCCTGCGCCTGGCCTGGTACGACGGCATCGCCACCAGCGAACGCGCGGCGGTGATGTGTCTCGATGCCGACGGCGCCGTGGTCAGTGCCAACGCCGCTGCGCGCGACATGCTGCCCAGCCTGCACGGCAGCCGGCACCCCGCTGTGCACGCCGACGAGCTGTTCGCCCTGCCCTGGCCCCAGCTGTTCGATTTGGCGCAGCGCGGCAGCGCCGTGCCGGTGCCGCTGTGGTCAGGCCTGCGCGTCAGCGTGCGCGCCAGCCGCGCCAGTGCCTGCGGCGACAGCGGCGCCGACGCGGCGGCGCTGCCCTTGCGCAGCCTGACCGACGACCTGATCGCCCAGGCGGTGCGCGCGGCCGGCGGCAACGTCACCGAAGCCGCCCAGGCGCTGGGCGTGAGCCGCGCCACGGTGTACCGCCGGCTGGGACAGGGACGCCGGCCGGGCGTGGGCGCGGTCTGAGATTTTCAAGTGTTTTAGGCTTCCAGCCCTACAACCACCAGCGCTAGCAGCTATCACTTCGCTAGCGCTTTCTTTCCGCTTCGGCACGGGCGCCTGCTCGCCGCGTCGTTAAAATCGCACGATTTCCGCACCTGCCAGCGGCCGCTATCGCGCCTGACGCCTACCGCCTGGCTCACCAACTCCCCTCCCACGCCGATGTCCGCCGTCTTCAACTTCACCTTCGTGCCCTGGTTCCGCGCGGTCGCGCCCTACATCCACATGCACCGCGGCAAGACCTTCGTGGTGGGGCTGACGGGCGAGGCGATCGCGGCGGGCAAGCTGGCCAACATCGCCACCGATCTGGCGCTGATCCAGAGCATGGGCGTGAAGATCGTGCTGGTGCACGGCTTTCGCCCGCAGGTCAACGAGCAGCTGCACACCAAGGGCCTGGAGCCGCAGTATTCGCACGGCCACCGCATCACCGACATGGCGGCGCTGGACGCCGCGCAGGAAGCCGCCGGCCAGTTGCGCTACGAAATCGAAGCCGCCTTCAGCCAGGGCCTGCCCAACACGCCGATGGCCGGCTCCAAGGTGCGCGTGATTTCGGGCAACTTCATCACCGCGCGGCCGATGGGCATCATCGATGGCGTCGACTTCAAGCACACCGGCGTG
The DNA here is from genome assembly GCF_008017535.1 of Ottowia flava. Taxonomy (GTDB): domain Bacteria; phylum Pseudomonadota; class Gammaproteobacteria; order Burkholderiales; family Burkholderiaceae_C; genus Ottowia; species Ottowia flava. The sequence goes on along the minus strand of NZ_VRUA01000029.1, from coordinate 1,410 downwards.
GTGCGCAAGGTCGACGCGGCGGGCATCGCGCATTCGCTGGACACCGGCGCGCTGGTGCTGATCTCGCCCTTCGGCTTTTCGCCCACCGGCGAGGCCTTCAACCTGGCGATGGAAGAGGTGGCCACCTCGGTGGCCATTTCGCTGCAGGCCGACAAGCTGATCTTCCTGACCGAAAAGCCGGGCCTGCGCGTGCGCCCGACCGAGCCCGAGTCCGACGACAACCCGATCGACACCGAAATCCCCCTGGCCGACGCGCAGGCGCTGCTGGCCCAGCTGCCGCCGCCGGAGCATCCGTGGGATGTGGGCTTTTACCTGCGCCACTGCGTCAGCGCCTGCGTGCACGGCGTCGAGCGCAGCCACATCATTCCGTTCGCGGTGGATGGCGCGCTGCTGCTGGAGGTGTACGTGCACGACGGCATCGGCACCATGGTGGTCGACGAGAAGCTGGAAAGCCTGCGCGAAGCCACGCACGACGATGTGGGCGGCATCCTGCAGCTGATCGAGCCGTTCGAGAAGGACGGCACCCTGGTCAAGCGCAGCCGCACCGAGATCGAGCGCGACATCGCCAACTACACCATCGTCGAGCACGACGGCGTGATCTTCGCCTGCGCCGCGCTCTACCCCTACCCAGAGGCGAAGACCGCCGAGATGGCGGCGCTGACCGTGTCGCCGCAAAGCCAGGGCCAGGGCGATGGCGAAAAGGTGCTGCGCCGCGTGGAGCACCGGGCGCGCGCCATGGGCCTGTCCAGCATCTTCGTGCTGACCACGCGCACCATGCACTGGTTCATCAAGCGCGGCTTTCAGCCCGTCGACCCGGACTGGCTGCCCGAGGCGCGCAAGCGCAAGTACAACTGGGACCGCAAGAGCCAGGTGCTGGTCAAGAAGCTGTAACGCGCGCCTCCGTTACAGCGTGGCTCGCCGAACTGTCACACCGGCGGCCAGTTCTCCTACGGCGCAGCGCAGGCGCGCTGTCTACAGTCCGTCCTAGCCCGTGCAAATGCTTCGCAGTCACTGCGGAGCCTGCCGGGCGGATGTTCAGCTTAGGGAGAAAAGTGATGGAGATCGTCTGGTTCCTGATCGTCGGCCTGATCGCCGGCTGGTTAGCCAGCATGCTGGTGCGCGGCGGCGGCTACGGCCTGGTGGGCGACATGGTTGTCGGCGTTCTGGGCGCGCTGCTCGGCGGCTTTCTGTTCGGTTCGCTTGGCGGCGCGGTCGGGGGCGGCCTGTTAGGCAGCATCGTGGTGGCGACGCTGGGCGCTGTCATCCTGATCGTCGTCCTGCGACTAATCAAGCGGGTCTGACGCTGATGTAGCCCAAAAAAAAGCGGCCCGCGAGGGCAATGCCAGTCAGTTAACCGCTGACTGGCATTTTTTTGTTGGAAACTTGTGCGCCCGGTTTTTCACCTGCCTG
>NZ_VRUA01000028.1 GCF_008017535.1 Ottowia flava | reverse complement strand
CTGAAGCAGCTGGTTTGGCTTGAGAACCTCCATCTTGCTTCACCTCGGGTGAACAACCTCTTGGGAAACGACAACTAGCGCTGGTCGGTGGGCCTGAGTGGCCGTTGGTTTATCTCCAGCGGTGACATCGACAGCAGCACGGTCAACGCGCTCGAGACCATCGTCATGCCCCAGAAGATGAAGAAGGTCACGGTATAGATCGCATAGCGCGACCAGCCCACCGGCTCGCCAAACAGGCTCAGGGTCTCCGGGTCGAGCACGGCGAACACCATCATCTCGAGCACGGCGGCGACCAGAAACGCCGGCCAGGCAATCCACATCCAACGCTCACGCAACATCGTTTGTCTCCACGGGCGGCGCCTCTACACGGCCCTCAGGGGTGTGTGCCGGGCTTCGGGCCGTGCACCGTGGGGCGCGTGACGCCGCCGGTCGCGGCGTGGTTGCGCCCTTGCATCGCAGGGGCCATGGACGGACCGTCGTGCTCATCTGCGCGTTGCATAGTGGCCGCACTGCGCACGCGGATGTCGTCAGCATCGGTGTAGACGGGGTCCGGCGTGCGGATGGCCAGCCAAAGCGTGACAAAGGCCGCGACGACAACGACCAGCGGCCCACCAACGACCATCCACATATGGCCATATTTCCACCATGGGCCTGAGGGCGCTTCGGCGGGCGCCGCATGGGCACTGGCGGGAGGATACGGGGTTTGAATTGTGCTCATCTGACTACCTCGGCACCATGAAAACGGATTTTTCCCTGACTTCGCCATCGTCTGCACGGACCCCGATATGGATTTCGTGCGAACCGGGCTTGGCGGCATCGTAGGGGATTTGCAGGCGAACCGGCACCCACAGCGATTGCGCCCCTTCGATGGTGACGCGCGGCTCGGTCACCAGCTGGATGCCCGGCAGGCCATCGACCGACAGGCTGTACTGCTGCGGCTTTTCGGTCGCATTCATGATCTGGACGCGGTAGACGTTCTCGATCTTGCCGCCCTCGACCATGCGGGCCAGCGTGGCGCGGTCGCGCACGATGTCAACCTTGAAGGGCGTGCGCAGGAACAGGCTGGCGATCAGCGCGATGGTCACGGCCGCCAGGATGGCCGAGTAGATCAGCACGCGCGGACGCAGCACGCGGCGCAGGATCTCGCTGCGGCCCCAGCCCTCCTCCAGCGCGCGCTCGGTCGAATAACGGATCAGGCCGCGCGGGTAACCCACTTTGTCCATCACGTCATCGCACACGTCGATGCAGGCCGCACAGCTGATGCAGTCGTACTGCAGACCGTTGCGGATGTCGATACCGGTCGGACAAACCTGCACGCACAAGGTGCAGTTGACACAATCGCCCAAACCCAGCGCGTGGTGATCGGCCTTCTTCGAGCGCGCACCGCGCGGCTCGCCGCGCTTGGCGTCGTAGGTGACGATGAGTGTGTCCTTGTCGAACATCGCGCTCTGGAAACGCGCATACGGGCACATGTACTTGCAGACCTGCTCGCGCATGTAGCCGCCGTTGCCGTAGGTCGCGAAGCCGTAGAAGCAGATCCAGAAGGTTTCCCAGGGGCCGAGGTTCAGGTTCACCACGTGCCCAGCCAGTTCACGGATCGGCGTGAAATAGCCGACGAAGGTAAAGCCCGTCCACAGGCCAACCGCGATCCATGCTGCCTGCTTGCCAACCTTGCGCCAGAGCTTGTTGGCCGACATGGGGGCTGCATCCAGCCGTAGCCGGGCCGAACGATCTCCCTCGAACTTGCGCTCGATCCAGAGGTAGATTTCGGTGTAGACGGTCTGCGGACACGCGTAGCCGCACCACTGTCGCCCGGCCACTGCGGTGAACAGGAACAGCAGCATGGCCGAAATGATCAGGATCGCCGCCAGGTAGATGACATCCTGCGGATAGAGCACGAGCCCGAAGATGTAGAAGCGGCGCGTCTCAAGGTCGAACAGCATGGCCTGCCGACCGCCCCACTGCAGCCACGGCATGCCGTAGAAGAACAACTGCGTGGCAATGACAAAGAACCAGCGCCACTTGGCAAACACCCCAGTCACACTGCGGGGGTAGACCTTCTTGTGCGCCTCGTAGAGGGACACCATGACCTCGTCGCCAGCGGCGGCGGGGATCTTATCGGTCGTTGCCATGTCGTTCACCCAACTCCGTTACCCGTCTGCAAGGCAGGTTGCGCCTGCTCGCGCGCGGCGGCACGTGGCGAACGGGACCCGCGCACAAAGGGCGGAGGGCGCCCATGCGCCCCTGCCAACTGCGGTACCTTGTCCTGACCGCCGCCCCTGCTTGATCGGACGGCACGGCCAACACGCTCAAGGCTGTTGCCCTCAGCGCGGGCCCGTCCAATGCCATCAAACCAGGCTGACCTCCACACGGCGCGCCTGTCGCCCCGCACCGGCTTCGATGTTTTCCGGTGCCTTCAACTCGATCTTGTCTTCGGCCACACCCAGCGCCTTCAGCTGATCGCGCACAGCGAACGCGCGCTGCTTGGCCAATTCGGCGTTCTGGGCGGCGTTGCCGGTGCTGTCCACGTAACCGCTGACCACGGCTTTCTTGCCTGCCTGCACGCCAGCCACAACGTCGGCCAGCGCTTTGTCCGCGCCGCTGGCCACATCCGCCTTGCCGGTGGCAAAGAAGAATTTGACGACGCCGCCATCAACGGTGACGGATGCCGCGTCATCACTCTGCGCGGAGGGGGCAACAGGCGCTGCCGCATGGGCACCGGCCACGCCGCCGCCCTTGCCCCAAACGTAGGCGGTCAGCACGTTGAGTTGCTCCGGCGTGAACTTGGCATCCCAGGCGGGCATGACACCCGTGCGGCCATTCATGACCATGTCGGTCACGTGCGCTTCGACCGCGGGGCCGTAGACAAAGATGCCGCGGGTCAGGTCGGGCGCGCCCAGGGCCTGGTTGCCCTTGCCATCCTGACCGTGGCATGCCGCACAGGCCACAAACTTGGCTTTGCCGAGGTTCGCACGCACAGAGTCGTGCGGACCGCCCGACAGGCTCATCACGTAGTTGGCCACGTTGCGCACGTCGTCCGAGGAACCTACGGCGGCGCCCATCGGCGGCATGCTGCCGGTGCGGCCCTTGGCGATGGTTTCGTGGATCTGCGCCGGCGTGCCGCCCCAGGTCCAGTTGTTGTCGGTCAGGTTCGGAAAGCCCTTGCTGCCACGCGCGTCCGAACCGTGGCACTGGGCACAGTTGTTCATGAACAGGCGGTCACCGATCGCCATGGCCTGCGGATCCTTGGCCAGCGCATCGGTCGACTTGCCGGCAAAAGCGGCGTAGATCGGTGCGACCTGCTCATTGCCACGCTCCACCTCGGTGTCGAACTGGCCGGTTTGAGACCACTTGAGCGAGCCCTGGTACGAGCCCAGGCCGGGGTAGAGATACAGGTAGACCAGCGCAAACAGGCAGGTGATGATGAACAGGCCAACCCACCACCGGGGAAGCGGGTTGTTCATCTCGCGCAGGTCGCCGTCCCACACGTGGCCGGTGGTGTTGTCGCTGTCGGTCATCGCCTTGGTCTTGCCGCTGATCCACAGCAGCACCAGGCACGCGATCACGCTCAGGATCGTGATGCCCGCGATGTAAATCGACCAGAAGTTGCTCGTAAAGTCGCTCATTTTTTGATTCCTTGCCCGCCAATGGCTGCGGCTCAGTCCTCTTCGAATGGAAGCTGTGCAGCCTCCTCAAAGCGCGTCTTGTTCCGACTCGACCACGCCCAGACCACGATCCCGATGAACAGGGCAAACGCCACCACGGTCACGATGCTGCGCAACAGGTTGATATCCATGACACGCCCTCCTCTGCTTGGGTTTACTTGCGGTGGATGCCCAGCACCTGCAGGTAGGCAATCACCGCATCCATCTCGGTCTTGTCCTTGAGGTCTTCAGGCGCTTTGGCGATTTCCTCATCCGAGTAGGGCGCGCCCAGCGTGCGCAGACCCCGCATGTGTGTCTGAACCGACTTGGCATTGGCCGGCGTCGATTCCAGCCACGGGTAAGCCGGCATGTTGGACTCGGGCACCACGTCGCGCGGGTTGAACAGGTGCGCACGGTGCCAGTCGTCGCTGTAGCGACCACCGACGCGCGCCAGATCTGGCCCCGTGCGCTTGCTGCCCCACTGGAAGGGATGGTCGTAGACAAATTCGCCCGCGACCGAGTACGGGCCATAGCGCAGAGCTTCCGCACGGAACGGCCGAATCATTTGCGAGTGACAGTTGTAGCAACCCTCACGCACGTAGATATCGCGCCCGACGACCTGCAGCGCGGTGTAGGGCTTCAGTCCCTCGATCGGCTGGGTCGTGGATTTCTGGAAGAAGAGCGGGACGATCTCGACCAAGCCCCCCACGGAGACCACGATCAGGATCAGCACGATCATCAGGAAGTTGCTGGTTTCGACCTTGGCGTGGCCAGTGACTTTTTCGTGTGCCATGTATTCAAGCTCCTCAGGCGTGCGCCATCATGGCCGGGATCTGCACCGGCACGACGCGGCCAGCCGTCACCGTCTTCACCGTGTTCCACAGCATGATGATCATGCCGCCCAGGTACAACAGGCCACCCAGCAGACGCAGCAGATAGAACGGGAAGGTGGCCTTGACCGATTCAACGAAGGTGTAGGTCAGCGTGCCGTCTGGGTTGACCGCGCGCCACATCAGGCCCTGCATCACGCCGGCAATCCACATCGCGGCGATATAGATCACGATACCGATGGTGGCGACCCAGAAGTGCACCTCGATCGCCTTGATGCTGTACATCTGCTTGCGGCCAAACAGGCGCGGGATCAGGTAGTACATCGAGCCCATGGTGATCAGACCCACCCAGCCCAGCGCACCGGAATGCACGTGGCCCACAGTCCAGTCGGTGTAGTGCGAGAGCGCGTTGACGGTCTTGATGGACATCATCGGGCCTTCGAACGTGGACATGCCGTAGAACGACAGCGACACGATCAGGAAGCGCAGGATCGGGTCGTCGCGCAGTTTGTGCCAGGCGCCCGACAGCGTCATGATGCCGTTGATCATGCCGCCCCAGCTGGGCGCCAGCAGGATGAGCGAGAACACCATACCCACCGACTGCGCCCAATCCGGCAGTGCGGTGTAGTGCAGGTGGTGCGGGCCCGCCCACATGTAGGTGAAGATCAGCGCCCAGAAGTGGACGATGGACAGGCGGTAGCTGTAGACCGGGCGCTCGGCCTGTTTGGGGATGAAGTAGTACATCATGCCCAGGAAGCCGGCGGTCAGGAAGAAGCCCACGGCGTTGTGGCCGTACCACCATTGCACCATCGCGTCCTGCACGCCGGCGTAAGCCGAATAGGACTTCATGGCGCCCACCGGCAACTCGGCGCTGTTGACGATGTGCAGCAGCGCCACCGCCAGGATGAAGCCGCCGTAGAACCAGTTGGCCACGTAGATGTGGCGCACCCGACGCGTCCCCACGGTGCCGAAGAAGACCACGGCGTACGCCACCCACACCAGCGCGACCAGGATGTCGATCGGCCACTCCAGTTCGGCGTATTCCTTGCCACTGGTGTAGCCCAGCGGCAGCGAAATAGCGGCTGCAACGATCACCACCTGCCACCCCCAGAAGGTGAACGCGGCCAGCTTGTCGCCAAACAGTCGCACTTGGCTGGTGCGCTGCACCACGTAGTAGGACGTGCCCATCAGCGCACAGCCGCCGAACGCGAAGATCACCGCGTTGGTGTGCAGCGGCCGCAAACGGCCATAGCTCAACCAGGGAATGCCCAGGTTAAGTTCCGGCCAGGTCAGTTGGGCCGCGATGATCACGCCAACCAACATGCCCACCACGCCCCAGACCACCGTCATGATGGCGAACTGTCTGACCACCCTGTCGTTGTAGACCGTGGCTCGGGTATTGGCGAATGTCATTTCCACCTCATCCTCAAAAAAAGCTTGTGCAGTGTCCGCGAAGATCGAAAGGTCTTAATTGATGCCGATCAATCCTGCTCAAGAATTCGCTGACCTTCGCGCTCAACGTCGTCGAATTGACCACGGTAGATCGCCCAACCCAGCGCCGCCAGGATGAAAAAGACCAATACGACCGACAGCGGGATCAGGAGATACAAGATATCCATGTCAAGCGCCTCCGCGTGAAAGGGTAGGCGTGCGGGCCAGACGCATGGCGTTGGCGACCACTACCAGAGAGCTGACCGCCATGCCCAGGCCCGCGGCCCAGGGCGGCATCCAGCCGGCCATGGCCATCGGCACGCCCACGATGTTGTAGGCCACCGCCCAGCCAAGATTCTGCCTGACCACCCGCATGGTTTCGCGCGACTGCGATTGCGCCTGCGGGATCGCCATCAGCTGTTCACCCAGCACCACGAAGTCCGATTGCGCACGCGCCAGCGGCACGGCGCGCCCGAAGGCAAAGGACACATGCGCACCGGCCAGCACCGGGCCATCGTTCAAGCCATCGCCCACCATCGCCACAGTGTGACCGGCAGCCTGCTCGCGCTGCATGGCGGCCAGTTTCTCATCAGGCGAACACCCACCCCGCACCTGTTCGATGCCGGCCAACCGGCCAAGCGCAGCGGCTGCCGCGGGCGCATCGCCCGACAGCAGTTGCACGCTGACCCCTGCGGCCTGCAACGCTTGCACCGCAGCAGGCGCATCGCCGCGCAAATCCTCGCGGAATTTGAAGGTGGCTAGCCAGCCCTGAGCGTCGGTCAGGTGGCTGACGGGGCCCTTCGCGTCCGCGTCGACAACCTCGGCCGATACGCCGGCGAAGTGCGCCGAACCCAGGCGAAATTCCTGCGAATCGCCATCGGCCACAACGGTCGCCCGCACGCCCTGCCCCGCCACTTCCTGCAGAACCAATCCACCACAAGCCGGCACCGATTCGCCACGTGTCTCGGCCGCGCCGACCAGCGCACGCGACACCGGATGCAGGCTGCCGCCGGCCAGTTGGGCGGCCAGCGCCAGCGCCTGCCCTGCTGTCGCGCCCGGCCGCACGCGGACTTCTTCCAGCACAAAAGCGTCGCGCGTCAGCGTCCCGGTCTTGTCGAACACCAGCGTGTCGACCTTGGCCAGCGTTTCGAGCGCCTGCAGACGGCGCACCAGCACACCGCGGCGCGCCAACGACCCTGCGCTGGCCAGCATGGCCGCTGGCGTGGCCAGCGACAGCGCGCACGGGCAGGTCACCACCAGAATGGCCACCGCAATCATCATCGCGTGGCCCGGATCGCTCGGCCACCACCACGCGGCTGTGGCCCCAGCCGCAAGCAACACGAAAATTAGAAACGGTTTGGCCAGCCGGTCGGCCAGCTGCGCCACCGTCGGCTTGCTGACCGACGCCTGCTCCATCAGCGAGACGATCTGCGCGTAGCGCGTGTCGCCCCCCACGCGCAGCACCTCCACCTCCACCGGCGCGGCCAGGTTGTGGCTGCCGGCGATCACCTGGTCGCCCTCGCCGCGCGGAACCGGCGTGGACTCGCCGGTCAGCAGCGCCTCATCGACAGAGGTGTGGCCGCGCAGCACGGCACCATCGGCAGGAAAGGCTTCGCCCGGCAGCACGCGCAGCACATCGCCCACGCGCACGCGTCGCGCCACCACGCGCGCCCACGTGCCATCGGCGTCGCGGCGCTCCACGCTTTCAGGCAGGCGGTGCATCAGCGCATCCAGTGCGCCAGCGGTGCGGTCGCGCAGGCGCAGCTCCAGCCAACGGCCCGTCAGCAGGAAGAAGACGAACATGGTGAGCGAGTCGAAGTAGACCTCGCGCCCGAACAGGCCGTTGGGCTCGAAGGTACCGAGCGAGCTGACCACGAAGGTGATCAACATCCCCAACGCCACCGGCAAATCCATGCTGATGCTGCGCTGGCGCAAATCGCGCAAGGCGTTGGCAAAGAAAGGGCGGCAGGAAAACAGGATGACCGGGATCGACAGCACCCACTGCGCCCAGCGCAGCAGGTTGACCAGGTCGGGCTCGATCTCGCCAGCGCGGGTGAAGTACGTCGGCGTGGCGTACATCATCACCTGCATCATGCACATGCCGGCCACGCCCAGGCGCCACAGCATCTTGCGTGTTTCAGCCTGGCGGCGGGCGCTGGCGAAGGCGTCGTGCGCCGGCAGTGCGCGGTAACCGGCACGTTCCACGGCGCGCATCCAGGTCGACGGACGCGTGCTCTGCTCGTCCCACACCACGCGGCCGCGGTGGCTGGCGGCGCTGACTTCGGCTTCCAGCACGCCAGGGATCGCGCGCAAGGACTGTTCGAGCGTGGTGGCGCAGGCGGCGCAGTGCATGCCCTCGAACACCACGGTCGACTCCCAGCACCCCGAATCGGCAGGGGCGGCTACGCTGGGCGACGCCCCGTGGGCCGCATCGGCCACCGGCCGGCTGAATTCCAGCCACGCATCGCGGTCGTCCAGCAGGCTGAGATCGCCCTCGCCCGCACGGCCTTCGCGTGCGCCAGCCAACGTCGTCGCCTCGGGCGCCGCGGGCGCGTCGACCCGCGTCAGTGGAGAAATCACACCGGCGCCTTGCATAAGGCCAAGGACTGTACCTACTTTAACTTTCGTTAACTTGACCTGAGTCAAGAGTCGCACCACGGCACTGGGAGTAACGTCGGCACGACGCGGCTGCGAGCGCACCGCCACCGGTCCGACACAACCAGGAGATCAGCATGTACAAGCGCATTCTTGTGGCCACCGACGGCTCCAAGCTTTCCACCAAGGCCGTCAACAGCGCCATCGACCTGGCCGCCGCGCTGGGCGCCGAACTGGTCGCCCTGAAGGTGATCCCGCGCTACCCGCAAAGCTACTTCGAAGGCTCCATTCCCCTGTCGGGCGACGATGTCGCCCGCGTGGAGCAGCAGTGGGCCGACGATGGGCGCAAAGTGGTGGACGAGGTCAAGAGCACGGGCGAGGCGCGGGGCGTCAAGGTCAAGGCCATCCTGGCCAAGTCCGACGTGGTGTCCGACGCGCTGATCGCCGCGGCGAAGAAGCACAAGGCCGATCTGATCGTGATGGCGTCACACGGCCGCAAGGGCGTCAAGCGCCTGCTGCTGGGCAGTGAGACGCAACAGGTGCTGACGCACTCGGAAATCCCGGTGCTGGTGTTGCGTTGACGCACGCGCCCTGACGCAGTTTGCTATGGATTATGTAGCTGGTTACGCAGGTGGTTGTAGGGCCAGGGCAGCAAACCTCCCGAACCGACACCGTGCTGCATCACCACTGCGGGATCGGCGCGAGCAGTGACCTCGTCACTCCAGCAAGCCGCACTGCCTGCGTGTGGACCGTGTTTCGCGTGTGCTGGGCCTGGCAGGGTTGCGGCGCCCACTCCGCGCGGGTCGCCGACCAGCATGGACGTGATGCGCTCCTCTGGCAGAGCCCCATAAAAGCCACAGCCAGCTATCCAATCAATAGCTGGCTGCTCAGGTGGCTCTAAGGCCAGAGCCCCATAAGCCTTAAAAACGAAATCCGTTGACTCAGCGCGGCACGGCGTTGCCGACGGGGTCTTCTACCGTGGTCTGGGCATAGTTCGGCTGGCCACCGAGCGCGGCCGGGCGCACGCTCGCGGGCGCTGGCACATAGCCCGCCAAGCCTTCGCGCAAACCCATTTCCAGGCGGTCGACGCGCGCGTGCAGGTCGCGGTTGTGGTTTTCCACGGCCTGCACCAAGCGCGTGATATCGGCGTCAATGGGACGCTCGCGCAGGCCCATTTCGGCGCGGTCCACGCGCGACAGCGTTTCCCGCGTCTGCACACCCATCGCTTCGGTGACACGGGTGATTTCCTTGTCGAGGTGGGCGCGCAGGTCGGTGAAGCGCGAGGCCTCGGCCTTGTCGGCCAGCTCGCGCTGGGCGGCCAGTTCCTTGGCGTGGCGGCGCGTTTCGACCAGCACGGTGCCCTGCGTGTACGCCACCAGAGCCACGAAAACCACCGACAGCAGCGCCATCAATCCGAGCAGAACCAAGCCCAGCGGCGCGCGAATTTCCGTGAAGCCGAGCGACAGGTTCGTGGGCGTGCTCATCGCTGGCCAGTTCAGACCGACGAAGGCCAGGATGGCGATGCCGATGATCAGCAGAAACAAGGATTTAAAGGACATGCGTCTTCCCTTCGCGTGCAATGGCGTGCGTGACATGGGTGCGATTTCTCGTTCTGAGGACTCCACCCTTTCTGGACAAGTGTAGCCCCGCGCCCGACGCGCCCCTGTCAGTCAAGACCCTGAATTGCCACCGGATGCAAAGAGGGACTTGTAGGTGTCGCGCAGCAGGTTCTTTTGCACCTTGCCCATCGTATTGCGCGGCAACTCCTGCGTGATGAAACAGCGCTTGGGGATCTTGAAATTGGCCAATTGCGATTTCAGCGCCGCCAAAAGTGCGTCGCCATCCAGCTGCGCCCCGGCTTTGGGGATGACCACGGCCACGCCGACTTCGCCGAAATCCGGGTGCGGCACGCCCACCAGCGCGCTTTCGGCCACGCCGGGCATATCGTTCAGGTAACCCTCGATCTCAGCCGGGTAGACGTTGTAGCCGCCGCTGATGATCAGGTCCTTGCTGCGCCCGACGATGGTGACGTAGCCGCACTCGTCCTGCTTGCCCACGTCGCCGGTCTTGAAGAAGCCGTCGGCGGTGAATTCTTCCTGGGTCTTCTCGGGCATCTGCCAGTAGCCGGCGAACACGTTGGGGCCGGCCACCTGGACGCCACCGATTTCGCCTGCGGGTAGGTTCAGGCCATCGTCCCCCTGCACGCGCACCTGCACGCCCGGCAGCGGGAAGCCTACGGTGCCCCCGCGGCGCTCATCCTGACCGGCATAGCGCTCATCCGCGCGGTAGGGGTTGGACGTGAGCATGATGGTTTCGCTCATGCCGTAGCGTTCCAGGATGGTCTGGCCCGTGCGCTCGCGCCAGGCGTTGAAGGTCTCGATCAACAGCGGCGCCGATCCGCTGATGAACAGGCGCATGTGCGCGGCCTGGGCCTTGGTCAGCGCGGGTTCGGCCAGCATGCGCACGTACAGCGTGGGCACGCCCATGAACACCGTGGCGCGCGGCATGTCGGCGATCACGCGTTTCGGGTCGAACTTGCCGTGCCACAGCATCTTGGAGCCGTTGAGCAGCGCGCCGTGGATGGCCACGAACAGGCCGTGCACGTGGAAGATCGGCAGCGCGTGGATCAGCACGTCGCCGAGCTGCCAGCCCCAGTAGTCCTTCAGCATGACGGCGTTGGACAAAAGGTTGCCGTGCGACAGCATCGCGCCCTTGCTGCGGCCCGTCGTGCCGCTGGTGTAGAGGATGGCGGCCAGGTCGTCGGCCCGGCGCTCAACCGGCGTTTGCTGATCGCTGCAGTGGGCAGCGCGCTCCAGCAGGCTGCCGCTGCGGTTGTCGTCCAGCGTGAAGACGTGGCGCGTGCCAGCCTTGAACGCGATCTGGCTCACCCACGGAAAATTCCTGCTGGAACACACCACCACGGCGGGCTGGGCGTTGCCGATGAAGTATTCGATCTCTCCGCTTTGGTACGCGGTGTTCAGCGGCAGAAACACGAAGCCGGCGCGCAGCGTGGCCAGGTACAACACCATGGCTTCGACCGACTTCTCGACCTGCACCGCCACGCGCGGTGGCACGCCGTCCTTGGATGCGGGAATGTCGAGCGACTGCAACAGGTTGGCCACCATGGCCGTGGCGCGGTCAAGGTCGCGCCACGAATAGCGCAGGCCATCGTCGGTTTCGACGGCGATGGCGTCCTGGTCGGAGGGAAAGGCGTTGCGCAGGGCGACGAACAGGTTCTGGTTGGCCATGGTGGGTGACGGGGGATTCAAGGGTCGATGGGGTACATCACTGAAAGCGGGCGGGGCGCTTGGCCAGAAAGGCCTCAATGCCCTCGCGATGGCCGGGACTGTCGGCGTAATCGTAGGCGCTCTCGACTATCAATTGCATAGCTGCTTGCGCAGATCCATCCTGCGCCTGGGGCCTTTTCAATGCTCTAAGCGTTTGCTTGTTCAGGCGCGCCGCCTGCGGGCTCAGTGCGGCCATGCGTTCGGCCCGCGTGCGCGCGTGCGCCATCAACTCCTCTACCGGCACCGTGGCGTTGAGGAAGCCACGCCGTTGCATCTCTGGCGCGCCGAGCACGGCGGCTTCCAGCAGCATCTCGCGCGCGGTCGCTTCACCCAGCGCACCGGCGACGAGCGCCGCCTCGCGCGGCGCCATCGGAAACCCCAGCTTGGCGATGGGCGCACCGAACTTGGCGTTGTCCGCCGCCACGCGGATATCGCACGCACTGGCCATCTCGATCCCGGCGCCCATGCAATGGCCCGCGATGGCCGCGACGATCGGCACGTCGCAGTCGATCACCGCTTGCAGACCGCCCCAGACCTCGTCCTCGTGAAAACCGCGCAGGCGCTCGCGGTCAAAGCGAAAGTCCGGGTATTCGGCGATATCGCCGCCCGAGCAGAAATGGCCATCTGCGCCGCGCAGCAACACGCAGCGCCAGCGCGCGCCGGCCTGAATCGCACCAAACACCTGCGCCAGTTGGCGCCACATCGCGCGCGACATGGCGTTGTATTTGCCAGGGTGGGTCAATTCGACGATCGCCAGCGCGCCGTCGTCCGTCAACACAACTTCACCAGACACGCGCGCGCTTCCTTCCAGACCGGGTCATTTCGCTCATTCGAGCTTGGCCCCCGACAACTTGACGACTTGCGCCCACTGGCCGATCTCCTTGTGGATCAACTGGGCGAACTGCTGGCCGGACACGTTGGGAAAGTCGGCGCCCTGGCTGTTCCACACCGCCTTGGCATCGGGCTCCTGGCACGATTTCCGAATCGCTTCAATGGCGGCGTTCTGCGCGTCTGTGGGCGTTCCCTTGGGGGCCCAGATGCCGTACCAGGTGTGCACGTCGTAGGCGGGCAGGCCCACCTCGGCCGCGCACGGCACGTCGGGAATCGCCGGGTTGCGCTTGCTGCCGGCGACCATCAGCGCCTTGATGCGGCCACCCTTGATATGGCCCGCCGACGAGCCCAGACCGTCGAAGTTCATGTCCACGTTGCCGGCGATCAGGTCCTGCAGCGCAGGCCCGGCGCCGCGGTACGGAATGTGGGTGATGAAGGTTTTGGTCTGCTGCTTGAACAGCTCGCCCGCCAGGTGGTGCACCGAGCCCGCACCCGCGGACGCGTAGTTGAGCTTGCCGGGGTTCTTGCGGATCAGCTCCATGAATTCCTGGTAACTGCCGGTGTTGGCGCGCTTGACGTTCACCACCAGCACCTGCGGCACGCTGGCGACCTGAATCAGCGGCACAAAGTCCTTCTCGATGTCGTAGTCGAGCTTGGGGTACATGCTGGGCGCCACAACGTGGTGCGCGCCGCCCATGAACAGGCCGTAGCCGTCAGCGGGCAGCTTGGCCGCCACCGACGCGCCGAGCGTGCCACCCGCGCCGCCCCGGTTGTCGATGACCAGCGCCTTGCCCGTCACCTTCGAAAACTGGGTCGCCATCGGGCGTGCAAACGCGTCCGTGCCGCCGCCGGCCGGGAACGGCACGATCAGGTTGACCGGCTTGCTGGGCCAGCCAGACTGCGCGTGGGCCAGCCAAGGCATGCTCAGGGCGGCGGCGCCCAGCATCAGATGACGGCGTTGGATCGGTGGGGGCATGGTTGTGTCTCCGAATCGTTGGAACCCGGTCAGTGTGACCGCCATGCCGCGGTCAATCCATCAGGTTTTCCACTGCCTTGGCGACGGGTACGCTGCCCTTGGCGAGCTGGGCGCGGTGTTTGTCCAGCCTTTTGAGGTCGTACAGATAGTTCACCATCAGCCCATACGATTGCTTCACGCCCTTGGCCGACGGGTCGCCCAGCCAGTTCAGCCGCTCGACACGCGCACCGTTGCCCAGGTGAAAACGGGCCACAGCGTCCAGCGGGCGACCGTTGGACGCCAGTTCCTTGCCCAGAAAGCGCGCTGCTGCGGCTTGAAGCCAACGCCCAAGGGGCGACTTTTCGTCCAGCTCCTTGGGTTTGTCCAGCGCGGCCATCACGGCGACTGCCTCCAAACCGTTCTGACCCAACTGCTTCTCGATCGCCTGGCGTGTCCGTGCAGCCGTGCCGGCCCACAAATCGGGCGCCTGCTTGGTCAGCCAACTGCGCAACCCGGGAATGGGCGACAGTGTGGCGAATTCCTTGAGCTGCGGAAACTCGGCGCGCAGCGTCTCCACCACGCGCTTGATCAGCGAATCGCCAAAGCTCACGCCGCGCAGGCCGGTCTGCGTGTTGCTGATCGAATAGAAGATGGCCGTGGTCGCCTTGCCCAGATCGGACGCGTCGGCGGTCTCGTCCAGCAGCGGTGGCATGCTGCCGGCCAGCCCCTGCAGCAGCGCCACCTCGACGAAGATGAGCGGCTCGCCCGGCAGGCGCGGGTGAAAGAAGCCGTAGCAGCGCCGGTCTTCGTCCAGCCGGTTCTTGGCGTCGGCCCAACTGGTGATGTCGTGCACCGCCTCGTACTTGATGAGCTTCTCGACCAGCGCAGCGGGCGATTCCCAGCTGATGCGCTTGAGGTCCAGAAACGCCACGTCGAACCAGGTCGAAAACAGCGCTTCCAGCTCGGCATCCAGCGCGACCAGCCGCTTGTCGCTCTTGAGGTGCGGCAGCAGCTCGGCGCGCAGGTCCACCAAAAAGCGCATGCCTTCCGGAAAGGCCGCAAAGCGCTGCAGCAGCCGTGTGCGCGGCGAACTGAAAGACCGGCGCAGCCGCACTTCGGCCTCGGCCTCGCCGGGCTTGCCCAGCGCCGCTTCGTACTCGCGGCGCGCTTCGTCCAGCGCGCTCACGTCGGGGGCAAACTGCTGGCTCATCAACAGCCAGCAGTCGCGCCGCTCTTCGGGCGACGCCTGCGCGTACCAGCCGGCCACGCCCGCGGCCAGGCGGCCGCCCTCCACGTCGCTGATCGCCGGGTCGTTGATCGCCTGCAGCTCCGACAGCGTGCGGCGCAACACCCAGGGCGACAGCGCTTCCGAACGCCGCCCAAGCAGCGCGCCCAGGCGCTCGCGCATGGTGCGCGCGCTGGCGCCTTCGGCTTCGGTGGACGGAGGTTTCACTACATTATTCATAGCTGCTTGCGCTGATGGGAGTAGCGTCAGAGACCAATATCGTCAATAAGTTCGATGGATCACAACATTCACGCCACCACCGGCTGGGCACGCCTGGTCGCCCACACCCACAGCGCGATGCCGGCCACGATCATCGGGATGCACAGCCACTGGCCCATGCTCATGCCCAGCGCCAGCAGGCCCAGGTGCGCGTCGGGCTGGCGGAAGTATTCGGCGATGAAGCGAAACACGCCGTAGCCAAACAGGAACGCCCCGCTGACCTGCCCCGTCTTGCGCGGGTGGCGCGCGTACAGCCACAGCAGCACGAACAGCAGCACGCCTTCCATCAGGAACTGGTAGATCTGCGAAGGGTGGCGCGGCGGGTTGGTGCCGTCGGGCAGCACCGCGCCCGGGAACACCATGGCCCACGGCAGCGACGGATCGGCGATGCGGCCCCACAGCTCGCCGTTGATGAAGTTGCCCACGCGGCCCGACGCCAGGCCCAGCGGCACACAGGGCGCGATCAGGTCCGTCACCTGCAGCCAGGGCCGGCCGGCCTTGCGCGCCCACAGCATCATGGCGACGATGACGCCCAGCATGCCGCCGTGAAAGCTCATGCCGCCCTGCCACACGGCGAAGATCTCCAGCGGGTGGCTGGCGTAGTAGGCGGGTTTGTAGAACAGGCAGTAACCCAGCCGCCCGCCGACGATCACACCCATCACGCCCCAGAACAGCATGTCCTCGATGTCGCGCCGCGTCCACGGCGCGGGCTGGGTGATGCTGGCGTAGGGCTCGTGCCGCAGGCGGCGCGTGGCCAGGTAGAAGAACAGCCCGAAGGCGACCAGATAGGTCAACCCGTACCAGTGAATCGCCAGCGGACCCAGCCGAATGGCGATGGGGTCGATTTGAGGGTGCATCAGCATGGCGGGCATTGTGCCGCAGGGCCCCGTCAGCACCGCCGCGGCACGCCGGTCACCCCGCGCGGGCGGACGGCTTTGTTAGCGTAGACCGCTACTCTTTCAATAGCTGGTCGCGCAGGTCGATCTAGGGCCAGATGCCCAAAATACTTCAATAAGCCGCTCTAAGCCGGTGCACGGCTCAGGCAGCCCAGCCCGACCAGCGAGCGGCGCACGGCCTCATCCAGCGGCGTGTGCGGCTCGGCGCCCAGCAGGGCGATCAGCTTGTCGCCCCGCAGGCGCAGTGGCTGGCGCCACAAGTAGCGCATCTCGATCAGCTCGCGCAGCAGGGGCACCACGGGTGCGGCGAGGCGCAGCGCCCACCACGGCAGGCGGCGCAGCGGCAAGTCGGGCTGGCCAGCCACCCGGCGAATGGCCTGGGCCATCTGCTGGCCGTCGGCGTCCCAATGGCCGTGAAAGTGGAAGGCCTCGAACGGCGCCAGCGCGTCGGCGCGCGCCATCAGCTGCACCGCCGTTTCCGCCAGGTCGGGCAGATAAGCCCATTGGTGGCCTACGCCCGGCGCGCCCGGCAGCACGACCCGGCGCAGCGCCTGGCCCGGGCGCACCATGCCTTGCGCAAACCAATGGCTGCCCGGGTTGGGGCCAAAGAAGTCGCCCGCGCGCAGCACCAGGCTTGGCACGCCCTGCTCCGCCGCTGCGGCCTGCAGGCGCGCCTCCAGCGCCACGCGCACCTGGCCCTTGCGCGTCACCGGGTGTTGCGGCCCTTGTTCAGCCAGATCGCTGCCCGCATCCGGGCCAAAGTTGTAGACGTTGCCCGGCAGCAGGATGCGCGCGCCGCAGGCTTCGGCCGCCGCGATGCTGGCTTCGACCATCGGCAGCACCAGCTCGCCCCAGCGGCGGTACCCGGGCGGGTTGACGGCGTGCACGATGCAGCGCGCGCCCTGCGCGGCGGCGCGCACGCTGGCGGCGTCCATCGCGTCGCCGCGCACCCATTCGGGCGTCGGCGGGCTGGCGGGCGCCCGCGCCCGCGCGGTGGCCGGGTCGCGGTGCAGCGCGCGCACGGGCACGCCGCGTGCGAGCAGCGCCTGCGTGACCGCGCCGCCAAAGCTGCCGGTAGCGCCCAGCACCAGCACGGGCCCATCGGGCGTCAGCGATGGGGAGGTGTCAGGAAAGTTGGCTGGGTAGATGTTCATGGGTTTGCGGCTCCTGGGTGGCCGGATGCAGGTCATCCGGTGGTTGCCCCAAGTATTTGGGCTGGTCGACCTCAACACAATTGCACAAACCTGCCCATCGGTTAGCATAAAAATGATGAACTCACCCACGCCACCCGCACCGCTGGACTGGGAATCGCAGCGCACCTTCCTGGCCGTGATCCGCGAAGGCAGCCTGTCTGCCGCAGCGCGCGCGCTGCAGTTGGCGCAGCCCACCGTGCGCCGCCGTCTGGACGCGCTGGAAAAAGCCGTGGGCAGCGCGCTGTTCACCCGCTCGCCCACCGGTCTGCACCCGACGCCAATCGCGCTGGAGCTCGCCCGCCACGCCGAGACCATGGCCGCCGCCGCCGAGGCCTTTGCGCGCGCCGCCAGCGCGGCCGACGACGACCGCAGCGGCACGGTGCGCATCTCGTGCAGCGAGCTGATGGGGGTCGAGGTGCTGCCGCGTCTGCTGGCCCCGTTGCAGGCCGAGCACCCCGGTCTGGTGCTGGAGCTGAGCCCGACCAACCGCGTCGAAGACCTGCTGCGGCAAGAAGCCGACCTGGCCGTGCGCATGGCGCCGCTGACCCAGGGCGCCGTGGTGGCGCGCAAAGCGGCAGCGATCCGGCTGGGGCTGTTCGCGCACCGCGACTACCTGGCCCGTGCCGGCGTGCCGCAGGACTGGGCGGACCTGCCGCGTTTTGCGTTGGTCGGGCCCGACCGGGATACCGCCACGCTGCGTGCCGTCAGCTTGGGGCAGGCGCCGCTGCGCCGCGCCATGTTCACGCTGCGCACCGACAGCCACCTGGCGCAGCTGGCGGCCGTGCGCGCCGGCATGGGCATCGGCGTGTGCCAGCTGCCGCTGGCGGCGCGCGAGCCGGACCTTGTCCCCGTCCTGCCCGCGCTGTACAGCCACACCATGGAGACCTGGGTCGCCATGCACGAAGACCTGCGCCGCGTGCGGCGGGTCGGCCGGGTGTTCCGGCACCTGGTGCAGGCCTTGGAGGGGTACGCGGCGGTGTGAAAAGTGCCCCGTTCGGCGCGCGCGCAGGCCGCCTTCGCGGCGCCTCGTAGACCGCAGACGAACTCGCGAAGCGAGCCCGCTGCACACCAGATGTAAGCCATCGCGTTCACCGTCGGCAAACTCGGGCTGGAAAGCCTGATCAGCCTGGCCTGGCTGGTGAGCTCGTTCTACATCACGGCCATTCTGTTTGTCGTGGTGGTGCTGGGCGCGGTGGCCAAGGTCTGCGGCTTTTCGGTGCTCAAGCTGATCCGTTACCTGAAGGCCGAGTTGCTGCTGGTGACGATGCTCAGCTCGAAAGGCGCGCGGGTGTGTCGGACGCGGGCTTCATCACGCTGCAGGTGGTGCCGGAGGTGCCCCTGGCCGGCATGGCGCTGATCCTGGGCGTGGACCGCTTCATGAGCGAATGCCGGTCGCTCACCAACTTCATGGGCAACGCCGTCGCCACCGTGGTCATCTCGCGCTGGGAAAACGCCGTCGACATGGACCGCCTGCGCGCCGTGCTGGACGGCGAAGACGTGGCCGACCCGGCCTACGAGCAGGCCGGCATGCCCGCGTGAGCGGGCCGCAGCCCAGCCTGCCCCGTCAGCCCCGGGCGGCAGCTGGCGCCGGGGCGATGCGGATGGCCCGCGCTCGCAACTGACCGCAACCGCCGTCCACGTCCTGCCCGGCCGAGTCGCGCAGCTTGGTCAGAATGCCGCGTTCGTGCAGCGTGCGCGCCAGCGCCTGGCAGCGCGCCCACGTAGGCCGCTGGAACGGCGAATCGTCCAGCGTGTTGAAAGGGATCAGGTTGAGGATGCCGCGCTTGCCGGCCAGCAGCCGCACCAGGCCATCGACCTCCTCGGCGCTGTCGTTCACGCCTTCCAGCAGCGTCCACTGGTACTGCACTGGATAGCCCGACGCCTGGGCGTAGCGCTCGGCCTCATCGACCAGGGCTTGCGGGGTCAGGTCCGGCGCGCGCGGCAGCAGGCTGCGGCGCAGGTCGGCGCGCGTGGTGTGCAGCGACAGGGCCAGTGCGGGCTTGACGGTGGCGTCGTGCAGGCGCTCGAAGGCGCGCGGATCGCCCACGGTGGAGAACACGATGTTCTTGTGGCCCACACCGCCCACGGTGCCCAGGAAGTCGATCGCCTCGAACACGTTGTCCAGGTTGTGCGCCGGCTCGCCCATGCCCATGAACACCACCCGGCGCACCGGGCGCCGCGCGCGGGCCAGGGACAGCTGCGCGATGATTTCGGCGCTGCCGACCTGGCGCAGCAGGCCGTCGCGCCCGGTCATGCAGAACTGGCAACCGACGGCGCAGCCCACCTGGGACGACACGCACAGGCCGCCGCGTGGCAGCAGCACGCTTTCCACCATATGGCCATCACCCAGCGCGACCACCAGCCGCTCGGACCCGTCCGCGCCGGGGTGGACGGTGTGCACCCGCGCCAACGCGCCCAATTCGGCCTGGATCGTCGGCACATTCGCCCGCAGCGCCGCCGGGAAGAAGGTGGAGGGCCGGCGCCGCCCGCTTTCCAGTGGCAAGGCGTGCGACCAGGCGCGCAGGATGCGCTGCGCGTGGAGGGGCGCGGCGCCGGCGTCGTGCAGGCGCTGCTTCAGCGTGTGCAGGCGCGCAATAGAGGTCGAGCGCTTGTGGTCGCCCTGCGGGTGCATAACTGCCGTCATTGCCTGTGGTCGCTCGTCATGGGCGCAATTGTGACGCGACGCGTCTGGCGCGACGCAGAACGATCAATCCTGCAAAGGGGCCTGCGCAGCACCGCCGACGTTGGCTTTTGTAGCGCCATCTCGGCGTCCAACCCACGCAGAGTTCCGCAAATCGCTGAGAATGACACATCCAGAAACAAGGAGAGACCGCTCATGGAATCGCCCGTTGTCCGCCGCGCCGGGTTGCCGAGTGTTTGCCGACAGGCCAAAGCTTCTGTAGGCGCTGTCTTCGTTGTCACCCTTCTTTTCGCGCCGAGTTGGGCATACGCCGAATCGCTGCGCTGCAGCGGCGGAAGCGTGTCCGAAGGGGATGCCAGTGTCGCGCTGTTGCGCAATTGCGGCGCCCCGGCCGCGCAAACGAGCCATTGCGAGCCCGTCTATCAACCGGCTTACCGTCCAATGGCCCCCGGCTACGGGGAAAGCTACAACGTTCCAGGCGCCAACGCTTACTTCTACCCGCCCACTCAGGCCTGCGTGCCCACAGAACAATGGCTTTACGATCGCGGCGCAGGCAACCTGCCAGCGATCGTGCGCATCGTCTCGGGCACCGTGCGCACCATTTCCTACGGCAATGGCGCGCGCTGAGGTGCAGGGCCGCCTTCGCACGGCACTTCTGATTGAACCGCGTGTCCAGCGCGGCCAGCCACAGGATAAAGACTTCGCGCTCGACAACCTTGGTCAGACCAAAAAGAACGCCGCCCTGAAAGGCGGCCGTTCAACGCGTCCCGCGCGGCGCTGTCAGTCCAGCAGATCCACGTCGCGCACGGCGCCCTTGTCGGCCGAGGTGACCAGCATGGCGTAGGCCTTCAGCGCGGTCGACACCTTGCGCGGGCGCGGCTTGGCCGGCTTCCAACCCTTGGCGTCCTGCTCGGCGCGGCGCTTGGCCAGCTCTTCATCGCTGACCAGCACGTTGATGGTGCGGTTGGGGATGTCGATGCGGATCTTGTCGCCGCTTTGCACCAGGCCAATGTTGCCGCCGGCCGCCGCTTCGGGCGAGCAGTGGCCGATCGACAGGCCGGACGTGCCGCCCGAAAAGCGCCCGTCGGTCAGCAGCGCGCAGGCTTTGCCCAGCCCCTTGGACTTGATGTAGCTGGTGGGGTAGAGCATTTCCTGCATGCCAGGGCCGCCTTTGGGGCCTTCGTAACGCACCACCACCACATCGCCGGCCTTAACCTTGTCGGCCAGGATGTTCTCCACGGCTTCGTCCTGCGACTCGACCACGTGTGCCGGGCCTTCGAACACCAGGATGGAATCGTCGACGCCCGCGGTCTTCACCACGCAGCCGTTCTGCGCGATGTTGCCGAACAGCACGGCCAGGCCGCCTTCCTTGCTGAAGGCGTGGTCGTACGAGCGGATGCAGCCTTCGGCGCGGTCGGTGTCTAGGCTGGGCCAGCGCGTGCTCTGGCTGAAGGCGACCTGGGTCGGGATGCCGGCCGGGCCGGCCATGTAGAAGGTCTTGACTGCGTCGTCGTCGGTCTGGGTGATGTCCCACTGCGCCAGCGCTTCCTTCATCGACTTGGCGTGCACGGTGGGCACGTCGGTGTGCAGCTTGCCGGCGCGGTCCAGCTCGCCCAGAATGGCCATGATGCCGCCCGCGCGGTGCACGTCCTCGATGTGGTACTTGTTGGTGTTGGGCGCCACCTTGCACAGCTGCGGCACCACGCGCGACAAGCGGTCGATGTCGGCCATGGTGAAGTCGATCCCGGCTTCCTGCGCGATCGCCAGCAGGTGCAGGATGGTGTTGGTGGAGCCGCCCATGGCGATGTCCAGCGTCATCGCGTTTTCAAAGGCCTTGAAGCCGACCGAGCGTGGCAGGATCGACGCGTCGTCCTTCTCGTAGTACTGCTTGGCCAGGTCGACCACCCGGCGGCCGGCGCGCTTGAACAGCTGTTCCCGGTCCGAGTGCGTGGCCACCACCGTGCCGTTGCCGGGCAGCGCCAGGCCGAGCGCCTCGGCCAGGCAGTTCATCGAGTTGGCGGTGAACATGCCCGAGCAGGAGCCACAGGTCGGGCAGGCAGAACGCTCCACCTCGGCCACTTCGGCGTCGCTGACCTTGTCGTCCGCGGCCATGACCATGGCGTCGATCAAATCGAGCTTCTTGATCTGGATGGTGGACGTACCGGGCACCGCGAGGCGCGCCTTGCCCGCTTCCATCGGGCCACCGGAGACGAACACGACCGGGATGTTCAGGCGCATCGCGGCCATCAGCATGCCGGGGGTGATCTTGTCGCAGTTGCTGATGCAGACCATGGCGTCGGCACAGTGCGCATTGACCATGTACTCGACCGAATCGGCAATGATTTCGCGGCTGGGCAGCGAATACAGCATGCCGTCGTGGCCCATGGCGATGCCATCGTCCACGGCAATGGTATTGAATTCCTTGGCGACACCGCCGGCGGCTTCGATCTCGCGCGCGACCAGCTGGCCCAGGTCCTTCAGGTGCACGTGGCCGGGCACGAACTGGGTGAACGAGTTGACGACGGCGATGATCGGCTTGCTGAAGTCATCGTCCTTCATGCCGGTGGCGCGCCACAGCGAACGGGCGCCTGCCATGTTGCGGCCGGCGGTGGAAGTCTTGGAGCGGTAGGCGGGCATCGTGGGTGCGGGTAAGTCGGGTAGGCGGCCAACCACGCCGCCGTGCGGCGTGCCTGGGGTGAGCGGGTGGACCGGGAGGTTGGCGCGCCGGTGGCGCGCTGGGTTGAGCCGTGCCGGGCTGCGCACCGGTCACGCAACGCGTGAATTATGTCGCAAGCGGCGCCGCCAAGCCGCCAGAAGGGTCCGGCGGGCGACAGCGGTGCGACGGGTGTGTGGGCGCTCGGCGCGGCCCGATCAGGCCGCGTGCCTGGATCGGCACCGGGCCATTGGGACTACTGTTTTTATAGCTGGCTGCGCAGGTGGCTGTACGGCGCAAAGCCATTTTTACTCAAAACAGCTTCAGCGTCAGCGGCGGCGCGAAGCGGCTTCGCGCGGCTTTTGGCCCATCGCCTCGCGTGCACGGTTGATCCGGTCAAATTTCCGCTGATCGTCCTTTTCCATGGCCTTGCGCTTGGTGTAGCCCGACCAATCGGCCCATGACCACCAGGCCACGGCCAAGGCAAACGGCGCCATCACCCACCACCACGACCACGTCGCCACCGGGCCGATTTCCTGCCATTTCAGCAGCAACAAAACAACTCCCAAGCCCAAGAAGTACATGGTTTTCCCTTTGTGGACGCTCAGACCCGGAGGGCAGCGTGTCAACCCGACGGCCTACAATGGCGTTGATTGACTGTAGCGCAACTACCCGCGATGGAGAACCGAAGATGAAGCGTATTCTGATGACTATTGCCGCCTTGGCTGCCGTTGGTGCCGCTGCACCAGCCATGGCCGATGAGGCAATGGCCAAGGCCAAGAACTGCATGGCTTGCCACGCCACCGACAAGAAGTTGGTCGGCCCGAGCTACAAGGACGTGGCCGCCAAATACGGCAAGGAAGCCGGCGCGGTGGACAAGCTGGCCGCCAAGATCCAGAAGGGCGGCTCGGGCGTGTGGGGCGCCGTGCCGATGCCTCCCAACGCCAACGTGAACGCCGACGAAGCCAAGTCGCTGGCTACCTGGATCCTGTCGCTCAAGTAAGCAGCGTCAGCCCAACAAAAAACCCGCCGCTGGCGGGTTTTTTGTTGCCCGCGCCGGTTCGCTGGAACAGGCAGCGGGCCCGCGCGGCGGATCAGTACGTCTGGTCCAGCTGCGTCAAGATGGCCGGGTTTTCCAGGGTGCTGGTGTCCTGCGTGATCTGCTCGCCCTTGGCCAGGCTGCGCAGCAGGCGCCGCATGATTTTGCCGGAGCGGGTCTTGGGCAGGTTTTCGCCAAAGCGGATGTCCTTGGGCTTGGCGATGGGGCCGATCTCCTTGGCCACCCAGTCGCGCAGTTCCTTGGCGATGGCCTTGGCTTCGTCGCCGTGCGGCAGGCTGCGCTTGAGCACCACGAAGGCGCAGATCGCCTCGCCCGTGACGTCGTCCGGGCGGCCGACCACCGCGGCCTCCGCCACCAGATCGGTCTTCGCGACCAGGGCCGATTCGATCTCCATCGTGCCCATGCGGTGGCCCGACACGTTCAGCACGTCGTCGATGCGTCCGGTAATCCGGAAGTACCCGTTCTGGGCGTCTCGCACCGCACCGTCGCCGGCCAGGTAGTAGCCCTTGAGCTCGTCCGGGAAGTAGCTCTTCTTGAAGCGCTCCGGGTCGCCCCAGATCGTGCGGATCATGCTGGGCCACGGTTTCTTGACCACCAGGATGCCGCCGGCGCCGTTGGGCAATTCGTTGCCCGCCTCGTCCACGATCCCGGCCATGATGCCCGGCAGCGGCAGCGTGCAGGAGCCCGGCACCAGCGGCGTGGCGCCTGGCAGCGGCGTGATCATGTGGCCGCCGGTCTCGGTCTGCCAGAAGGTGTCGACGACCGGGCAGCGCTCGCCGCCCACATTGCGGTAGTACCACATCCAGGCTTCGGGATTGATCGGCTCGCCCACGCTGCCCAGGATGCGCAGCGAGGTCAGGTCCCAGTTCTTGGGGTGGACTTTCTCATCCGTTTCCGACGCCTTGATCAGCGAACGGATCGCCGTCGGCGCGGTGTAGAAGATCGTGCACCGGTGCTTTTCGATCATCTGCCAGAAGCGGCCAGCGTTCGGGTAGGTTGGCACGCCTTCGAAGATGATCTGCGTCGCGCCCGCGGCCAGCGGGCCGTACGCGACGTAGGTGTGACCGGTGATCCAGCCGATGTCGGCCGTGCACCAGAAGATGTCGCCGGCGCGCAGATCGAACGTCCAGTCCATCGTCATCTTGGCCCACAGCAGGTAGCCGCCGGTGGCGTGCTGCACGCCCTTGGGTTTGCCGGTCGAGCCGCTGGTGTAGAGCACGAACAGCGGGTGCTCGGCGTCGACCACTTCGGGCGGGCAGTCGGTGCTCTGGCCCTTCAGCACCTCGGTGAAGGTCTTGTCGCGCCCGGCGACCATGGCGCAGGCGGTGGAAGTGCGCTCGAACACGAAGATGTTCTTGATTGACTCGCAACCGCCCATCGCCAGCGCTTCGTCGACGATGGCTTTCAGCGGCAATTCCTTGCCGCCGCGCAGTTGGTAGTTGGCGGTGATGACGGCCACGGCGCCGCCGTCGATGATGCGTTCCTGCAGGGCCTTAGCCGAAAAGCCGCCGAACACCACGCTGTGCGTGGCGCCGATGCGCGCGCAGGCCTGCATGGCGATGACGCCTTCCACCGTCATGGGCATGTAGACCAGCACGCGGTCGCCCTTCTTCACCCCGTGCGCCTTCAGCGCGTTGGCGAACTGGCTGACGCGGTCGAGCAGTTCGCGGTAGGTCACCTTCGTGACCGTGCCGTCGTCGGCTTCAAAAATGATGGCGGTCTTGTTCTCGACCGGCGTGCCGACGTGCTTGTCCAGACAGTTGGCGCTGGCGTTCAGCTGGCCGTCGGCAAACCACTTGTAGAAGGGCTTGTTCGACTCGTCCAGCACCTGGGTGAAAGGCTTGTCCCAGACCAGGTTCTCGCGCGCGTGGCGCGCCCAGAAGCCCTGGAAATCGTCCTCGGCCTCCTTGCACAGCGCGTTGTAGGCGTCCATGCCGCCGATGCGGGCCGCCTTCTGCATCGCTTCGCTGGGCGGGAAAACGCGGTTCTCAACCAACACCGATTCAATCGTGCTCATAGTGCCTAGTCTCCTGGTTATTGTTCACCGGCCCTTGGGGAGGGTGCGCGGCCTCACCCAAGGATGTTCGGGTCAGGCTCTTACATACTTCTGACTGATGCCCGCCACTCTAGCGCTGGCATCGGCCGCATCAGCGCAGCTGCTGGAACAACCCGGATGACCGTATTCTCATAAAAATCGGCCTCCAGCCCTACTACCATCAGCGCGAGCAGCTTCTCTTTTGATAGTAAAAAGAGGGCCTACCGAATCCGTCGCACTGCCTGACTTCCCCGCTTTCAACGCCCGGTCATTTGCGACGGCACCACCCATTGGTCGAACTGCTCGCCGGTGACGAAGCCCGAGGCGATCGCCGCCTCGCGCAAGCTGGTGCCCTCCTTGTGCGCCTTCTTGGCGATGGCCGCCGCCTTGTCGTAGCCGATGTGCGTGTTCAGCGCGGTCACCAGCATCAGCGAACGGCTGACCAACTCGGCAATGCGGTCTCGGTTGGGCTCGATGCCGGCCGCGCAACGGTCGTTGAAGCTCACGATGCCGTCCGCCAGCAGCCGCACGCTCTGCAGGAAGTTGTGCGCGATCAGGGGGCGGAACACGTTCAGCTCGAAGTTGCCGGACATGCCGCCGATGTTGATGGCCACATCGTTGCCCATCACCTGCGCGGCCAGCATGGTCACGGCCTCGCTCTGCGTCGGGTTCACCTTGCCCGGCATGATGGAGGAGCCCGGCTCGTTTTCCGGAATGCTGATCTCGCCAATGCCGCTGCGCGGGCCGCTGGCCAGCCAGCGTACGTCGTTCGCGATCTTGTTCATGCTGGCGGCCACCGTCTTCAGCGCGCCGTGGGCGCTGACAAAGGCGTCGGCCGCCGCCATCACTTCGAACTTGCTGGGCGCGGTGACGAAGGGCAGCCCGGTAAGCCGCGCCAGCTCGGCCGCCACGCCTTCGGCGTAGCCCTTGGGCGCGTTCAGCCCGGTGCCCACAGCCGTGCCGCCGAGCGCCAGTTCGCACAGGTGCGGGACGCTGGCGCGCACGTGCTTTTCGCCCTGGTCCAGTTGGGCCACCCAGCCGGAGATTTCCTGCCCCAGCGTCAGCGGCGTCGCATCCTGCAGATGGGTGCGGCCAATCTTGACGATGTCCATGAAGTCGGCCGACTTCTTGGCCAGCGTGGCGCGCAGCTTGTCCATGGCCGGCAGCAACTTGTGCGTGATCGCCTCCACCGCCGCCACGTGCATGGCCGTGGGGTACACGTCGTTGCTGGACTGGCTCTTGTTGACGTCGTCGTTGGGGTGCACCAGCCGCGCTTCACCGCGCTCGCCGCCCATCAACTCGCTGGCGCGGTTGGCCAGCACCTCGTTCACGTTCATGTTGGTCTGCGTGCCCGACCCGGTCTGCCACACCACCAGCGGAAATTCGTCGGGGTGCTTGCCCACCAGCACCTCGTCGGCCGCGGCCACGATGGCGTCGGTCTTCTTGGCATCCTGCAGACCCAGCTGCTGGTTCACCACCGCCGACGCCCGTTTGACCAGCGCCAGCGCACGGATGATTTCCTTGGGCTGGCGCTCGCCCGAGATGTCGAAGTTCTGCAGCGAGCGCTGCGTCTGCGCCCCCCACAGCCGGTCGGCCGGCACGTCGATGGGGCCGAAGGTGTCTTTTTCCTGGCGGATGGCGCTCATGACTTGTCTCCGCGCCCCAGCTGGCGCCAGCTTTGTTCGTGCAAATCAACGCCGTGGCGCTTGGCCGCGGCTTGAAGGCGGCCCCAGGCCGCGTCGCGCTCGGCGTCGGTCACGCCTTCTACCTGGTCAAACCGGGCGACGGCATTGCGCACGTGGTCGGCATCGTGGATCGGCAGTTTGCGCTCGCGCGGGAAGGCGAAAACGCCCTGCCCCAGCGCGTCGCGGTCGGATGAACTCAGTTCGCTCACGTCAGGCTCCTGAAGTTGCGTGATCGCCGTGTACGGTACACCAGAGCCGCCAGCAGGGTAATTGGCGGCAGCCCCCCGAATGGCTCAACGACCGAGCACCCTGCGCCGCCCAGCGGGGCGATCTTTCCTACGGCCGATAATGCAAGGGTTTGCCCGGACCCACCCGGGCGGCTTTCGATCCAACCCACCACCCGCCATGACCACGATTCGCCAACAGGACCTGATCGACTCGATCGCCGGTGCCCTGCAGTACATCAGCTACTACCACCCCGCCGACTACATCCAGCACCTGGCCCGCGCCTACGAGCGCGAGCAAAGCCCGGCGGCCAAGGACGCGATGGCGCAGATCCTGACGAACTCGAAGATGAGCGCGACCGGCCACCGCCCGATCTGCCAGGACACCGGCATCGTCAACGTGTTCCTGAAAGTCGGCATGGACGTGAAGTGGGAAGGCTTCACCGGCGGCCTGGAAGACGCCATCAACGAAGGCGTGCGCCAAGGCTACAACCACCCCGACAACACGCTGCGCGCCAGCGTGGTGGCTGACCCGCAGTTCGCGCGCAAGAACACCAAGGACAACGCGCCTGCCGTGATCAACGTGCAGATCGTGCCGGGCAACACGGTGGATATCACCGTCGCAGCCAAGGGCGGCGGCAGCGAGAACAAGTCCAAGATGATCATGATGAACCCCAGCGACAGCATCGTCGACTGGGTGCTCAAGACCGTACCCACCATGGGCGCCGGCTGGTGCCCGCCGGGCATGCTGGGCATCGGCATTGGCGGCACGGCCGAGAAGGCGGTCCTGCTGGCCAAGGAAAGCCTGATGGAAGACCTGGACATGTACGAGTTGCAGGCCAAGGCCGCGCGCGGCGAGAAGCTCGATCAGGTCGAAGAAATGCGCCTGGAGCTGTACGAGAAGGTCAACGCCCTGGGCATTGGCGCCCAAGGCCTGGGCGGACTGGCCACGGTGCTGGACGTGAAGATCAAGATGTACCCCACGCATGCGGCCAGCAAGCCCGTGGCGATGATCCCCAACTGCGCCGCTACGCGCCACGCCCACTTCGTGCTCGATGGCTCCGGCCCCGTGTACCTGGAGGCACCGAGCCTGGACCTGTGGCCCAAGGTCGACTGGGCGCCCGACACCGAAAAGAGCAAGCGTGTCGACCTGAACAAGCTGACCAAGGAAGAGGTCGCCAGCTGGAAGCCCGGCCAGACGCTGCTGCTGAACGGCAAGATGCTCACCGGCCGCGACGCCGCGCACAAGCGCATTCAGGACATGCTGGCCAAGGGCGAAAAGCTGCCCGTGGACTTCACCAACCGCGTGATCTATTACGTGGGCCCGGTCGACCCCGTCGGTGACGAGGCCGTCGGTCCCGCCGGCCCCACCACCGCCACGCGCATGGACAAGTTCACCGACATGATGCTGGAGCAGACTGGCCTGATCGCCATGATCGGCAAGGCCGAGCGTGGCCCGGTCGCCATCGAATCCATCAAGAACCACAAGTCGGCCTACCTGATGGCCGTGGGCGGCGCCGCCTATTTGGTCAGCAAGGCCATCAAGCACGCCAAGGTCGTGGGCTTTGAAGACCTGGGCATGGAAGCCATCTACGAATTCGACGTGGTCGACATGCCCGTCACCGTGGCTGTGGACGCCGGCGGCACCAGCGCCCACATCACCGGCCCTGCGATCTGGAAGGAAAGGATTGCGACGGGTGAGTTCAAGGGCATTGCAGTGGCAGGTGTGTAACGTACTGCACTTTTTGAACTTTGAACGCCAAAACCGCCTTCGGGCGGTTTTTTGCTGTTTCCCCAGCCTTTTGGCAGCGTCACAGCGCATCCAGCGGGCTCAAGATCCCCCGCCCACCCTTGTTCAGCACATGGGTGTAAATCATGGTCGTGCTGACATCCGCGTGGCCCAGCAGCTCTTGCACGGTGCGGATGTCGTAGCCCGCTTGCAGCAAGTGCGTGGCGAACGAGTGGCGAAACACATGCGGCGACACCGGCTTGTTCACCTCGGCCCGCCGCGCCGCCTCGCGCACCGCGCGCTGCACCGATTCGGGGTAGACGTGGTGGCGCCGCTCCATCGGCTGCCCCGTGCGCGCGTCCGGGCGCGGGTCCATCGCCCGCACCGGCGACGGAAACACGTACTGCCAGGCCCAGCTGCGGTCCGCCCCGGGGTACTTCACCGCCAGCGCGTGCGGCAGGTACACGCGCCCCAGGCCCGCGTCCAAGTCCTTGTCATGCAAGGCCCGCGCCTTGTGCAGCTGCGCTTGCAGCGGCGCGATCAGGTTTTCCGGCAGCACCGTCACCCGGTCCTTGTTGCCCTTGCCCTCGCGCACCACGATCTCGCGCCGCGCAAACTCCACGTCCTTCACCCGCAAACGAAGCGCTTCCAACAGCCGCATCCCCGTGCCGTACAACAACTGCGCCACCAGCGCGGGCGTGCCGTTCATGTGCAGCAGCACATCGCGCACCTCCGACGGGGTCAGCACCACCGGCAGCCGCTGCGGCCGCTTGGCCTGCACCACCTCGTCCAGCCACGGCAGCTCCACCCCCAGCACCTGCTTGTATAGGTACAGCAAGGCCGACTTGGCCTGGTTCTGCGTCGACGCCGCCACCTGCCGGTCTACCGCCAGATGGCTTAAAAACGCCTCCACCTCCGATGGCCCCATGTCCTGCGGGTGCCGCTTGTCGTGGAAAAGAATGAAACGCCGCACCCAGTCAACGTACGCCACTTCCGTGCGAAGGCTGTAGTGACGGGTGCGCAGGTGAACGCGCAAGCGCTCCAGCAACTTGGGCGGGCGTGGGGCGAGTTGCGCGCCCACGGCGGACGGCACGGGCAAATCCATCCGCAAAATTTTAGGTTTGTCTATTTGGACGCCGCTCAGGTTTTACCCTGACGGCCCGATGGAACGCGTTGCTTTATCGGACGGCTCGCTTTAAGATTTCCGTCGTCTATTTCTAGTTAGGCCCGCTGATATTCCACCCGTTTAAGCCCATGCCAATTCCATCGCCATTCACCTTCGCAAGCGTTTTTCCGCTGGGTGTTGGGCGTTGCGCAGGGCTTCGCCTGCGGGCGTTGTGCGGGTTTGCAGTCTTTTGGGCCTCTGGCCCTGGTGCAGCTTGCGCGGGCAGCTTCTCTTTTGGTAGCGTCTGGCCTGCCCTGGCGCGCTTGTTCCAACCCATCGGGTCTAACCCGTCGGTCAAGCCGATCCGCCTTCGGCGGCCGGCTTACCTTGTGCGTTAGGCGTCATGGAACTGCGTCGCATCGAATCAACTGAGCTGGGAGCCGTGTACGAACTGCTGGCCGCCAATGGTTGGCAGCACCGCATCGCAAGCTATGAGCAATTCACAGAACTTGTCGCGGCCTCACAGATCGCCAACGTTGCAAAGATAGAGGGTTGTGTTGTCGGGTTTGTGCGCGGCATCACGGATGGCCTATCAAATGGCTACCTCTCCATGGTCGTAGTCGCGCCCGACTATCGAGGCAGAGGCATAGGACGGCAGCTCGTTGAGCACGCGATCAGTACAGATCAAAGGGTTACCTGGGTTCTGCGTGCTGGCCGCGAAGGAGCATCTGAGTTCTTCTCAAAGCTTGGGTTTGAGTTTTCGTCCATCGCCATGGAACGTAGGCGCCGCTAACATGGCGCCTAACCCTTCCATGGAGCGGACTCCCTCCGGCATGCTCCGCATGCCTGCGGTCGCCGCTCATTTCGAACGTTAAGCGTCATGAATGGAGAGCCCCATCAAGTGTTGCAAGAGAACAAACTCCTCGTCAGTGCGTTCGTCGATGCGATTAATGCGCAGGACTGGTCGCGCGTCCTGGCTTTGGTTGCGAGCGACTTCGCCCGCCACAGCACAGCTGCGGGCGAACCCGGCGTCCGATCAGCCGAAGATCTTGTGGCGTTCCTGAAAGCAGAGTTCGCCACGTTCCCCGATGCCACTGAAACACTGCTGGACCTCGTCGCAGAAGGAAACAAGGTCGCTGCGCGGCATCAATTTCACGGTACACAGCTGGGACCGATGGGCCTGTTCCCACCAAGTGGTAAGGTGCTCAACGCAAGCTACATTGCGATCTACCGAATCGAGAACCAGCGCATTGCAGAGGCATGGGCCGAATGGGACAACCTCGCCGGGCTCAAACAGCTTGGTTATGCAAATGAAGCCTAACTTGGCGTTCCAGCCGACCGGCTACGCCGGCGGCTGAATTTGGTCGTTAGTCCCATCACCCGCTCTATGCGCGCAGCCACTTATTTCAGCGCTCGGCCCTGTTCCAAAGGCTTTCTAGCCTTTTTGGCCTCCAGCGCTTGTGCAGCAAGCGCCACCAGCTATCATTCTTGCAGCGCTGCGCCGCTTCCGTGGCCCAGCGCTTTTTCGTGGGCTGCGCCCTTGTCCAAGTCCGGGCGCTCCCTTTTGGCCTTCGGGTCTAACCCGGCGTTCAAGCCGACCCGCCTACGGCGGGCGGCTTATCTGGGCTGTTAGCCTTTACCGTATGCGTTTCGAGCTAGAGGTTCACCACCGCAACGTACCCGGCGACGAACTGCTCGCAGAGCTTCGTCGTGTCGCCGCCTTGCTTTCCCCCGAGACGGTGACCATTGAGCGCTTTAACGAACATGCGAAGTTTCACAACACTACGCTGTCTAGGCGCTTTGGCTCTTGGTTCAAGGCTCTCGATGCTGCTGGCCTCCCGAGAACTCGGAATCTCAATCTCACGACCGAGCAGTTGTTTGAGAATCTTGTCACCGTTTGGCTCAAACTCGGCCGCCAGCCCAAGTACCAAGACCTCACGAAAGAGCATTCACTTTTCTCGGCGGGCACTTACGAGAACCGCTTTGGGTCGTGGCGTAAGGCCCTCGAGGCCTTTGTGTCATGGGCCAACGAAGGAGCACAGCCAACGGAACGCCCGAGCTCTGCTCAGTCATCAGCTCAACCTCGCGGCCCTCGAAACATCAATTGGCGTTTGCGTGCCCTCGTGCTTATGCGAGATGGTGCTCGTTGCCAGCTGTGCGGCGCTGAGGCGCGGGATGGCGCAAAGCTCCATGTAGATCACATCATCCCTTGGAGCAAAGGCGGTGCAACCATCCTCTCGAATCTCAGAGTTCTCTGCCACGTTTGCAACATCGGGAAGAGCGATGTCGACACCATCCCAGAGGGCTAACCAATAATTCCAGCGGACCGCCTTCGGCGGCCGCTGAATTCAAACGTTAGCCAGTCAACAGGAGAGAATGTGTTCCGTATCCTTCTCATTGCTCTGCTCGCCTTTGGCGTTTGGAAGGGCTATGAAAAATACCAATCTCAACGCCCAGCACAGCAATTTCAAGAAATTGATATTTCAAGTGGTTCTTCCAGGAGAAACCGAAGCATTGATCTAACACCAAAATTTCAGTGCGATGGACGAACCCATTGCTCTCAAATGACTTCTTGTGAAGAAGCCACCTTCTTTCTTAAAAATTGCCCGGGCACAAAAATGGACGGGAACAATGATGGTGTCCCGTGCGAGCAGCAGTGGTGCAAATAAATCAAGCCATTGGGGCTAACAATTCGTCGCAGCCGACCGCCTACGGCGGCGGCTGAACTCAGGGCGTTAGCCGCGTTGATAAGGATGCCCCGCATGCCGAGATGGATCTTTGCCCTCATCCAGTTCCTGCCGCTGTCGCTGTTCGCGGCGTATGCGTTCTGGAACGGCGCGCCTGAGGAAGCGCGATGGCAACGCGCGTTCCAGCTGGCTTCGATCGCAGCGCTTATCCAACTCGCGGTTGTGCTGCCTCAGCCGCGACCGGCCAGTCGCCTCGTTCTCGCAGCCAATCTGTACCTCCTGCTGGGTGGCCTTGCCTTCTTCGCGCACCAATGGTGGTTCCTGCAGCTTTATGACGCACTGCGTGAATCGGCCATCTTCATCATCATGCTGGCCGTCGGCATCACTACCACTGTCGGGTCTCGGGCAGGATTTGTAGCGTCCTGCACCGCGCCGCGGGCGCCTGTGGTCCGAGCCTCGCTCTGGCTCTTAGCCGCTACGGCAGTCGCCTTGGTCGTATCCGTGCGGTACCGCGGCGACAGGTATCTTGCGGCGGTGTATCCCATCATCGGGTTGGCCGTGCTCCAGCGCATCCTGGTGTCCAGGCTCGCGCGGCAGTACGGGGCGGCGGCTAACAATTCGTCCAAGCCGACGCCGCTTCGCGGCACGGCTTAACTCAGGTGTTAGAACCGTTTTGGCGTCATCTGGGAAGCCTCATGGAAGCAAAGCAAGACTCGTGAGATTGGCAAGGCAATCGTCATTGCGACTAAGCCCGACGAATTAGACGCGCTTCGTGCTTGGGCTCAAGCCATGCTTGATATCAGGTCAAGCGGCATGCCGGCGATTTCAAAAGCAAAGGCTGCGATTGTCGCGTCCACTGATCGAAAGGTCCTCACGCCTATCCTTCAGGTTGCTTGGCAAGAGCTAAAACGTGTTGGCTGGAAAGAGCGCGGGCTCCCCGCACGAATGGCGATGGGGGCTGCGGTAACAGCACTTACCCTTTCAGGTCAAGGAGCAGGCATCGCAGCGCTAGGTGGCGCTATTGGTGTGCCTCTGTTTGTTGTCTTTGGGGCTGGCGGCGCTCTTGCTGGTGTAATCATTGATGAGGTGCGCAAAAAATGAGGCGTGGTCGCAGTTCTAATTTCAGTTATACAGAGGAGATTACGCATGTCTGACGCAGAATGGAGCATTGCCAATGCTGCTGTTAAAGGCGTTATCTCGGTTGTTTTCCTGTATATCGTATTTGCGGTCTGTCGCTGGATATGGCGAACACCTATCCGAGGCGCACGCGCTGCACAACAGCATGCACCAACAGCGCTTGAAAGCACCGCCAAAATTGCGGGTAAAGCCACAAAGGAAGCATCCACTCTTGCACGCAAACTCAAAAAATCTTTCGATGAGGGTCGAAAGTAATGGTTTGGGAAAATCTGTCTAACATTTCGTCGCAGCCGACCGCCTACGGCGGCGGCTGAACTCAGGCGTTAGGCCCCCTGATATTCCGCCCGTTTAAGTCCATGCCAATTCCATCGCCATTCAGCTCCGCAAGCGGCCTGCCGCTGGGTGTTTGGCCGCCGGCCGGGCTTCGCCTGCGGGTGTTGCGTGGGTTCGGGATGTTTTCGGCCTCTGGCGGCACTCCCACCAGCGCGGGTAGCTTCTCTTTTGGTAGCGTTTGGCTTGTTCTTGCGCGCTTGTTCCAACCCATCGGGTCTAACCCGTCGGTCAAGCCGATCCGCCTACGGCGGCCGGCTTACCTAGTCCGTTAGGCGTCGCAATGACTAAGCGCGACTATTTCGCGGAGATTCAAGAACTACGCATCCGCAACCCTGAGCGCAAAGGCTCGTTCGATGCAATGCTCTATCGACTTGAGCCACTGCAGAAAGTGACAAATGATCTATTGAAGAAGCGCAAGTTGTCTTCTAACGATCTCGAACTTCTTCGCTATGTTCCGGTAGGAGCCATTGCCTGCATTGAGGGATACTACAAAGGCCTCGTCCGAGACCTCATTGACTTTGGATCTCCGTATAGAGAAAACATCGTCAACCTCCGAGAGATAAAGCCAACTCTGGAAGGTTTGGTTGGCCTGCATGGTGGCAAAGCGACGCTAGGAGAGTTCGTCTCTCACTTTGTTGGTATCAGCAACGTCGAAGACATAGAAAGATACATGTCGGCCATCTTAGGAACGGAGTTCCTAAAGGACCTCAAGACACAAACAGGTTTGGCAGAAAAAGTCTTCTCAGGCGTCTCACGCGCCTTTGAACTTCGTCATATCGTCGTGCACGAGCTGGCTCCAAAAGCAAGAGCGACTGCACAGCAGGCAAGCGAGTACGTCATGTGGGCGTTCTTCCTACTCATGGCAACTGAGCGCTATCTGCAAGGCGTTCTGGAGCATGAGGAAAGCGGCGCCTAACCCTTCCATTGAGAGGACCAGTCCCGGTGAGCCGGGCCTAGCCTCTCATGTCAAACGTTAGGAGGCGCTGTGACCATTCAAGCAGACGAGCTACTTGTGCTGAAGGCCTTCTATATGGGGCACGCTATATCGACAAGGAAAGCAAGTATTCCCGTCGCACTCGGTATGGCGGACAAGGCAATTGAAAAATTCGAAGCAGCCGAAGATGACCAAGAGAAAATCCGCCTCTTGTTTTATCTTCTCTTGAAAGCAGAGATTCTTAGAGGAACCCCCCAGGCCATAGAAATCCGAGCACGAGCGCAAGAAATATCACGCCAGATTGATGAGCACATCTTCGAACGCTATATGGCTATTGAGGACAGCACGCAATCCAGAAAAAAGATTTACGGAATACAGGTCGGCGTAATAGCTGATGAAGGAGTCAAGCCAACTGTAAATGATACCGTAAGCGATGGTTTCAACGTCTGGACAGTTCGTTACGACGCAGCGTGCAGGGCGCTCGGTATCGACGAGCGGAAACTGACAAAAAAAGAAGATCACTTCTTGAGAAAAGTAACACTCAAGGAGATGCTCGAAAAACATGGGGTCAAATATGCCGTTCCCTAACAAGACGCTCCAGTGGACGGTCTTGCCTCCGCTTTGCTGCGGCAAGTCCGCCGCTGAGCTTGGCCGTTAGACGGTTAGGCTAGCAGTTTCGCAACTGGTGGCTATTCTGTTTCGAAGCGATAAACACTCTGGAGGCAACATGAGTTCGACAGCACTTTTCATCGTTCACCAGACAAAGCCCGGGAAGCGAGACGAGGTGAGAGCCATCTGGATGCGCCACATGGGGCCCGCGATTCAGGAGAATCCCGGCCATCTGGCCTACTTCTACAACTTCGACAATGACAATCCGGACTCAATCTGCGCCTTTCAGGTATATGAGTCTGCGCAGGCCGCTCAAGATTTCCTCAAGCATCCCAACTATCAAGCATATCTGTCAGAGAGTCGGTTGCTGCTGGAGCACGACCCAAAGGTTATGTCGCTGTCCCCTCAGTGGACGAAGTCAGTCTAACTTTGCGCTGCAACGGACAATTGACCCCGGTCGCCGTCTTGCTGCCGCAAGACGCCGCCCGCGTCAATTGCCGCTGAGCTCGGACTTTAGGCCCGCCGATATTCCACTCGTTTAAGCCCATGCAGTTTCAAGCGCCATTCACCTTCGCAAGCGGTGTTCCGCTGGGTGTTTGGCGCTGCGCTGGGCTTCGCCTGCGGGCGTTGCGTGGGTTTGAGGTGTTTTCAGCCTCTGGCCCTACTGCCACCAGCGCGGGCAGCTTCTCTTTTGGTAGCGTTTGGCCGGTCCTGGCGCGCCTCTTCCAACCCATCGGGTCTAACCCGTCGGTCAAGCCGATCCGCCTACGGCGGCCGGCTTACCTTGTTCGTTAGCAGGCCGTTGAAATACCGCCGATGACCTTGCCTGCGGGCCTTGGAGATCGGTTCTTTGTGGTTATGTGGCCCGAGAATTGGTCCGCGCTCCGTCGGACAGTCCCAAACCCGGTCTTTCAGGAGCCCCAGCAGGGTGACTTCGGTGCATTCGTCGCTTCTCAGGCGCATTGCGGACCGTCACGCGCTTGCCGGGACCTGCCACGTCGGCCAGCATCTGTGCAGCCACGTCGCGCTCGGCCGTGCCGCCCGAAGTGCTGGCTTGCACGTTGACCACCAGGCCGTGGCGGTTGTCCGTCAGTACGTGGCCCAGGTAGCTGGGCAGCGCAGGTGCTGCGTTGCTCTTGCGGTACAGCCGCGACTGGGGGTCACTCTTGGATTCGTGCGTGGCGTTGCTGCGCGGCTCGCCACGCCAGTCCTCTGGCGGACGGCCATCGTGCGAGCCGCTCTTGCGCCGCATGCTCTTGTGGCTGGCCCAGGCTTGGATTAGCGTGCCGTCCACGCTGAAGTGTTCGCCCGAC
>NZ_VRUA01000027.1 GCF_008017535.1 Ottowia flava | reverse complement strand
AGCAGCTGGTTTGGCTTGAGAACCTCCATCTTGCTTCACCTCGGGTGAACAACCTCTTGGGAAACGACACCTAAAGACAGCCGATCACGCCTCAGTGCATTGGCCCGCGCAAGCGCTTGCTGGCGGCCGAGATGGCGTAGTTGACGGCGCAGTACAGCAACGCCACCACCAGGTACACCGGCACCAGCGCGCTGTAGTTGGCGATCAGCACCTTGGCGTTCTGCATCAGCTCGCCATAGGTCACGACGTAGCCGAAGGTCGTGTCCTTGACCACGATCACCAGCTGCGCGACCAGGGCCGGGACGATGTAGCGCAGCGCCTGCGGGAAGACGATCGAGAAGAACACCTGCGATTCCGTCATGCCCAGGCTGCGCGCCGCCTCGGTCTGCCCGCGCGGCACGGCCAGCACGCCGGCACGGTAGACCTCCGCCACCACGGCGGCCGTGGTCAGGGCGATCGGCAGCGTTAGCATCCAGTAGGTGCTGAGCTTGACGCCGGCCGAGGGCAGCACCAGAAAGCACACATAGATCAGCAGCAGCGTGGGCGTGCCGCGCAGAAATTCGATCAGCGCCACGCTGGGCCAGCGCACGACGCGCCAGCGCGACAGACGCCCCACCAGCAGCACCAGCCCCAGCGCCAGTGCGATGGCGCCGGCCATCGCGGCCGAGGCCATGGTGCCCAGCAGGCCCTTGCCCAGAAAGGCCCACGTGGTCGGCCAGGCGAAGAAATTCCACAGGCGCGCCTGCAACTGGCCTGCGTCGTGAAAACGGTAGACGACCCCGGCCGCCATCAACAGCAGAGCGACAGCAGCGACCACGCTGGCCACGCGTTGCGTGCGCCGCGCCTGCAGGCTGGGCGCGCCAAAGAGGATGTCTTCCAGCGTGCGGCTCATCGCAGGATCCGCAGTCTTCTCTCAAGCGTGGCGCCGGCCCACGCGATCAGCAGGCCGCTCGCGACGTACATCGCCGCGGCCACCACGAACGCCGGGATGCCGATGGCCGAGTCGTTGGCGATCTTGGACAC
The DNA here is from genome assembly GCF_008017535.1 of Ottowia flava. GTDB lineage: Bacteria > Pseudomonadota > Gammaproteobacteria > Burkholderiales > Burkholderiaceae_C > Ottowia > Ottowia flava. Next base: position 37,902 of record NZ_VRUA01000027.1, on the reverse strand, counting down.
CAGCGTGGTCAGCTCACGCCCCGGAAACGGCACCTGCGAGGCCAGCGAGGTCGATAGCATCAACGCGATCAACAGCGAGGTCATCGGCTGCACCACCGAGCGCAGCGCCTGTGGCAGTACCAGCGCCGTGATGATGGTGGCCGGCCGCATGCCCAGGCTAAGCGCCGCCTCGATCTGACCGCCGGGAATGGTGTTGATGCCCGCGCGCAGGTAATCCGCGGTGAACGCGGAGCAGACCAGCACCAGGGTCAGGACGACGGCAGGTTCGTAGTCGATCAGTACCTGCAGATCCGGAAGCGCGAACACGATAAAGATCAGCAAGGCCACGCTGGGGATGTTGCGGAAGATCTCGACGTAGGCCGTCAGCACGAAACGCAAAGGCGGCAGGGGCAAGAGCCGCAAGGCCGCCACCAACAGGCCCAGCACAAAGCCGGGCACGAAGGACATCAGGGTGAGTTTCCAGGTCAGCAAAAGGGCCTGCCCGAAGGCAGGCCCGTGCTCGGCCAGAAGCCTGGAAACATCGCCCATCGCTTACGGCAGCGCGGGCGGCGTCGGCACGGCGGTGCTGCCCGTGCGTTGGCCGATGGAAATGGTCCACAGCTTGGCCCAGGTGCCGTCGGCCTCGATCTTTTTCAGGAAGGCGTTGACGAAGGCCACGCCGTCGGAGCCCTTGGGCAGGCCGATGCCGTACGGGTCTTGCGCGCCAAAGGGAGCGCCCGCCAGTTGCGCGTCGCCCGTGCCCAGGCTCAGGGCGTTGAGCAGCAGGGTGTAGTCGGTCACGTACGCGTCCACGCGGCCCTGGCGCAGCGCGTCCAGCGCTTCCTGGTGCGTCTGGAATTCCTGCACCGTGGCCTTGGGCGCGTACTGCGCCAGCACCGCCGGCCCGGTTGAGCCTGCCTGCGTGGCCACCTTTTTGCCGCCCAGGTCTTCGTGCGAACGGATGGTCTTGTTGCCCGCCTTGACCAGCACGCCGGCCTGCGAGGTGTAGTAGGGGCCGGCAAACGCGATCTTCTCGGCACGCGCCGGTGTGATCGAATAGGTGGCCAGCACCATGTCGACCTGGTCGTTGATCAGCACCTGTTCGCGCGTGGACGAGGTCACCTGCGTGAACTGGAACTTGCTGGCATCGCCCAGGATGTAGCGCGTGAGCATCTGGGTGAGGCCGGCGTCAAAGCCGCGGATCTTGCCGTCTTTCTCATTGCGCAGCGAAAACAGGTTGGACGTTTGCGTGCCGCCCAGACGCAGCGAGCCGGCCTGCTTGATCTTGGTGGCCCAGGTGCTGGACGCGATGGTCGCCGCGTCGGCCACCGGGCCTTGCGCCACCAGCGCGTCAAACGCCGCGGCGTTGATGGGGGTGCCCTGCGCCAACACCGCGCCGCTGGCCACGAAGCCCACGGCCACCACGGTGGCTTTCAAAACGGATTTGATCGACATACGGTCCTCTTTGGATGGTCTGTGATGGTCACAAACGCAATTTATAGCAGCCAGCGGCAACGCGCACAGGCCGCTCGGCGCCGATACCCATTCGCAAGCTCGGAGCAGCCGTCCGCCAGGCACGCCGGTGCTGAAACGCCCCGTGACAGGGGTCAGACGTTGAACAGGAAGTTCATCACGTCGCCGTCCTTGACGACGTATTCTTTGCCTTCGCTGCGCATCTTGCCCGCGTCCTTGGCGCCCTGCTCGCCCTTGAACTGGATGTAGTCGTCAAAAGCAATCGTCTGCGCGCGGATGAAGCCGCGCTCAAAGTCGCCGTGGATCACGCCCGCGGCCTGCGGCGCGGTGTCGCCGATGTGGATGGTCCAGGCGCGCACTTCCTTCACGCCGGCCGTGAAGTAGGTCTGCAAGCCCAGCAGACCGAAGGCGGCGCGGATCAGGCGGTTCAGGCCCGGCTCGTCCTGGCCCATTTCTTCCAGGAACAGCGCCTTGTCCTCGTCGCCCATGTCCGCCATATCGGCTTCCATCTTGGCGCAGATGGCCACTACCGGCGCCTTCTGGCTGGCCGCGTAGTCCTTCAGGCGGTCGAGCATGGGGTTGTTGTTAAAGCCGTCTTCGCTGACGTTGCCCACGAACATCGCCGGCTTGGCGGTGATCAAAAAGAGCTGCTTGAGCAGCGCGCGGTCTTCCTTGCTCAAGTCCAGCGTGCGCACCGGCCTGCCTTCGTTCAGCGCCGCCTGCACCGGGCCCAGCAGCTTGACCATGGCCGTGGCTTCTTTGTCGTTGCCGCTCTTGCTGGCCTTGGTGTAGCGCTGCAGCGCCTTGTCCACGGTGCCCAGGTCGGCCAGGCACAGCTCGGTCTGGATCACCTCGATGTCGGCGATCGGGTCCACCTTGCCGGCCACGTGGATCACGTTCGGGTCTTCAAAGCAGCGCACCACGTTGACGATGGCGTCCGTCTCGCGGATGTGGGCCAGAAACTGGTTGCCCAGGCCCTCGCCCTTGCTGGCGCCCGCCACCAGGCCGGCGATGTCGACGAATTCGACGATGGCCGGCAGGATGCGCTCGGGCTTCACGATCTCGGCCAGCTGTTGAAGGCGCGGGTCCGGCACCTCCACGACGCCCGTGTTCGGGTCGATGGTGCAGAAGGGGTAGTTTTCAGCCGCGATACCGGCTTTGGTCAGCGCGTTGAAAAGCGTGGACTTGCCCACGTTGGGCAGGCCCACGATGCCGCATTGCAGGCTCATGGAAAAAGTCCTTTGAAATCAGCCTCTTGTGCACCTTCGACCTGAACACAGGCTTAGCGAAAGCGCGCGCCACCGGCAGCAGACCGTGACATAAAGCCAGGGTAGTCAGGGGCTGAATGATGCTGGCAAACCACCGCTTTGATCTGCGCTTTGCCGGGGAGAAATGGGAGCCAATTGTACTGACTGGGAAGGCGCATAGCGCGGGAACACGGGCAACGCTTGCGTTGCGCCTGATACAGTTCAGCCTGCGCTCGCCGACGTCACTGACCAAGATGCTCTCCGGTTCAGGCCTTCGACGTCAAACCCGGCTAATCGCTTGTATTTTTGTTCGACTGCATGGAGGGCCTCCTGAGCCTGATCGAACGCGTTTGATCGGGCCAGGGCACTTACCTTCGCCATCACATCGCCCGCCTGCTGGCGGTTTGCCAGTTGCACGGCGGCCACCGTCTCGCGTCTCTCGGCCTCGTAACGACGCAAACCAACTCTCGGATCCGAGCGAGACTGCGCCAAATAGTAGGCCAACACACGCGCATCCAGAATGGCCTGAGACGCTCCGTTGGAGCCGAAGGGGTACATGGCGTGCGCAGCATCACCCAGCAGAGTTGCGCAGTTGAGGTGCCAGCGCGGCAGGGGGTCAAGGTCAGCCATGGGGTAAACGTAGACGTTTGGCGTTTGGCGAACCATCTCAGGCACGTCTAACCAGTCGAAATGCCAATCCGCCACGTACGTTGCAGCGCTGGCTGCGTCAACCGGTAGATTCCAGTGTCCCAACTCACCAAATGTTTCGCCTTCTTTTAAGGGCCTAACCAGAAGCCAGTTCAGCGTGCCGTGGTCCAAGGGGTACACCACGATGCGCAGCTTTTCGTCACCCACGATGACCATGCTGCTTCCACTCAGAAATGGTGCATGCGCCGTCGCGCCGCGGTACATCACCCAGCCATTCGAGGCCAGAGACACATTCGGGCCGACGATGGACGAGCGCGACGTTGAACGGATCCCGTCTGCCGCCACGTAGACATTACTCTCCCAGCGCTCCATGCCGCCCGTTGTGACGTCACAGACGTCAACAGCAACGCTCTGCGATTGGGCGCAATCGACCCTCATCACCCGCTTGCCCGTGTGGATGGCGCTTTTGCCCAACCGCTGCAGGACGGCTGTCATCAACATGCCCTGCAAACGGCCCCTGTGCACCGAGTACTGGGGCCAGTGGTACCCCGCGTTCCTCCCACGCGGCTCTGACCAAATCAGGTGACCATTTGGGTCGTAGTAGCTCAATTCGGAAGTGATCAGGCCGATCTCGGCGAGCGCATCGCCTAGCCCCAGTTCGGTCAACTCTCGAACGGCATGAGGGGGCAAATTAACGCCAACGCCGATTTCGCGGACTTCATGCGCTGCTTCTAGTACCTGCACGTCTCGCACGCCCGCTGCTTGCAGGCTAAGTGCCGCCGTCAGGCCGCCAATCCCCGCGCCGCCAATCGTTACGCGCATCATTGGACCCCGAGCTTGGCGCGCGACACCAGCGAGCGCTCCGACACATAGAACGCCCGGGCCCAGGCTTCGTAGTCAGCGGGGTTCTTGTACCAGTAGGTTTGACGCAGCGATCGGAGCAGCGTGGCGTATTCAGCGCTATCGATTGCGGCCTTGAACGCTTCGTTCAGCCTTGCTACCACTTGCGGGCTCATGCCTTTGGGCCCTACCACCCCATAGGGCGCCGGATAGACGAGCTCATAGCCTAGGCTTTTGGCCGTTGGCACGGACGGCATCCAATCGGCGGGCAGCGCATCGAACGACATTAGCAAACGAACGCTGCCTGACTCGACGAAAGGCAGGACGCTTCCCACAGCGTCCAGAGCCGCCACGGTATGGCCGCCAATCAGGTTCGTCGCCGCCTCGCTGCTGCTCTTGAAGCCAACGTGTGTGACCTCGATACCCGCCATTCCCCCGAAGGCCTCAGCCAGGAGATGCATCGTGGTGCCGGCACCTGCGGTTCCAATCGAAAGCTTACCAGGATTGGCCTTGGCGTAGGCAACCACATCTGCGACCGTCTTGAACGGCGAGTCCGACCTGACTGCCAACACGAATGTGTACCCACCGAGGCCTGCAATCCACGTAAAGTCCTTAGTCGGGTGCCAGTCTACTTTCTGAATATGAGGAAATCTGAGCAGACCAGCGGTGGCGGCGGCGATGGTGTAGCCATCCGGCTTGTCCATTCGCGCCATGGTAGACGGTGCGAGCGTCGCGCCCGCACCCGGCTTGTTCTCCACCACGATAGGCTGGCCCAGATGTTTCCCCGCGAGTTCTGCCAGCTTTCGAAATGTGATATCCGTTGGTCCGCCTGCGCCGAACCCCACCAGCAGCCTAATCGGTCGGTTGGGGTACGCCTCTTCCGCCGCTGCTGACGTCCCGAGCAACGCGACGAAAACCACCACGAGTCCGGCCAACGCTTGGCCGATGCGGCGCCGTCCAATGATGCATTTCGTCATTCTTGTCTCCTCGTTCTGGTGGTTGAGCTTTTGACGCTTTGCCATGAAGGTGTCCGTATTCAACCACCGGCGCTAGACCCGTCGAATCAGATCACGCCGGCCTGGCTGAGCACCGCTAGGTCTTGATCGCTTCGGTTGAGCAGACTCTTGAGCACCTGCTCGGTGCTGCCACCCAGCTTCGGTGGTGAACGCTTGTACTGCGCCGGAGTGCCCATCAGACGCAAGGGGCTCGCAATCGTCGAGCAGACACCACCGTCTTCGGTCGGCATGTCGACCCGCAAGCCGCGGTGCGTCACCTGCGGGTCTTCAAACACCTGTTGGTAGTCATTGATGCGGCCACAGGGGACCCCAAGAGCCTCCAAGCGCTTGATCCAGTCGTCCGCCGTGCGCGTCAGCATGGTCTTGGCCAATTCCGGAATCAGGGTTTCCCTTCCCACGATGCGTCCGGTGACCTTGTTCCAGCGGGTGTCAGCGGCAAGGTCTGGACGCCCTATAGCTTGGCAGTACTTTTGCCATTGCTGGTCGTTGCCGACAGCGACCACCATGTCGGATCCCGCCGTCTTAAACACTTGGTAAGGCACCAAACTGGCGTGCGCATTGCCGTAGCGATGGGGCACTTTTTCGCTCGAAAAATAGCCCGTCACCTGGTTACCCCCCAAAGCGACGATGCAATCGAGTAACGCCATGTCGATGTACTGCCCACATCCCGAGACATCGCGGTGATTTAGCGCCGCAAGGATGGCGATGCTGGCGTACATGCCCGTGATCACGTCCGCGATCGCGACTCCGACCTTCTGCGCACCGCCACCCGGAACGTCATCACGCTCGCCAGTGATGCTCATCAGGCCGCCTTGCGCCTGAAAGACGAAGTCGTATCCGGGCTTGTGTGCGCTCGGACCTGTCTGGCCGTAGCCTGTGATGGAGCAATACACCAGCCGCGGGTTGATGGCGCTCAGACTCTCATAGTCGAGCCCATATCGCTTGAGGTCCCCGATCTTGTAGTTTTCGACCACCACATCGGAGATGGCCGCCAACTCTTTAACGATGTGCTGACCTTCGACGCTCGCAATGTCCACAGTGATCGACTGTTTTCCTCGATTCGCAGCGGCGTAGTAGGTCGAGTCTGTGGTGTTCCGTCCGTTTTCGTCCTGGATCCATGGAGGTCCCCATCCACGCGTGTCGTCGCCGGTACGCGGACGTTCCACTTTGATCACCTCCGCGCCCAGGTCCGCCAAGTTCTGCGTTGCCCAGGGACCAGCCAACACGCGCGACATATCCAGAACGCGTAAGTGCGATAGCGCCCCCGCCGGCGTCGAACCTTTCACATCTGCCATGCCGCTCACTCCAGTTTCACGTTCGCGGTCGCAATGACCTTGGCCCACTTGTCGACCTCGCTGTTCACAAATTTCGCGAATTGCGGCTGGGTCATCGTGCCGGGCTCCGCGCCCTGCTCCAAGAACAGGGCTCTGAGCTTTGCTGTGCTCAACACTTCGCGCACGTCGGTGTTGATCTTGTTGGCCAGCTCCGGCTTCATGTGGGCCGGCCCATACAGACCGAACCATGAGGTTGCTTCAAATCCCTTGACACCCGATTCGTCCAGCGTCGGCACATCGGGCAGGACTGGCGATCGCTTGAGCGAGGTCACGGCCAGTGCCCTGACCTTGCCGGACTTGATGTGCTGCAGCACGCCAGTGATGGAATCGACCATCACCGGAATCTGTCCGCCGAGCAGGTCGGTCAGCGCGGGCGCAGCGCCCTTGTAGGGCACATGCAGCATTTCCAGGCCAGTCATCGACTTGAGCAGTTCGCCAGACAGGTGGTTCGCTCCACCCGTCCCGGCCGACCCAAAGCTCAACTTGCCAGGGTGGGCCTTGCCATATGCCAGCAATTCCTGCACGTTTTTGACCGGCAAAGCCGGGTTGACCAACAACACACTCGGCACCGAAGCCACCTCCGCCAACGGAGTGAAGGCGGTCTTGGTGTCGTAGCGAAGCGTCTTGTAGATGGCCGGGTTGATCACGTGGTGCGTGGCTGTCAGCATCAGCGTGTATCCATCCGGTGTCGAGCGGGCGAGTTGCTCGGAATAGATCGTCCCGCTGGCACCCGACTTGTTCTCCACAACCACAGGTTGCGCCCATTTCGTCGCCAGCTCTACCGCTAACTGACGCGCCAGGATGTCGGTAGTGCCACCCGGTGGGAACGGCACGTTGATTTTCACGGCCTGCGAGGGATAGGCCTGGCCCATCGCGGCGCCGACGGAAAGGGCCATCCCGATGCCCACCGCCCACCGGGTGAACTTGGCTTGTCTCTGGTTCATTTGCTAATCCTTGACGCGTTGTTTGCTCAGTGGCTGCGTAATCTCGGCGCCGGCCTAGGCCGGGAACTCCGCCATCGCTTCGCCCACCGCCACGACTTCATTGCGCTGATTCACAACCTCGACATCGAAGTTCACCCACCGGCTTTTTTCGGTTTGTTTGAGCGCGGTGATGCGCGCTCTCGGGGTGATCGTGTCGCCGGGCTTGACCGGCGCCTTCCAGCGCGTTTCCAGGCGGCGTTGAACGGCGCTCTGCTCGTAGAGCCAGTCGGTCAGCATCCGGGTGATGACGCCGAAATTGTTCATGCCATGCATGATGATTCCGCCGAAATTGGTCTTTCCGAAATCACCCTTCATGTAGTTGTCGTCGAGGTGCAGCGGATTGAAATCCAGCGACGCCTCGCAAAAGTCGCGGATCGTTTCGCGGGTGGGCGAGAAAGCTGCGCCGACGATCTGCTGGCCCACGCTCAGTTGCTCATAGCTCATGGTGGTATTTCCTACTTGCTGTGGTTATTGCGGGCGGATGGTCCAGCCGCGGCCGGAGCAGATCACCTGGTTGTGCTGGTTGAAGAAGACGTTGTCGTGCACCACAAACAGGCGGTCTTTCTTGATGAACTTGTCCAGCGCGCGCGCCTCCAGCCGTACCAAGTCACCAGGTCGGGCGGGCAGGTTGTAACTCCAGGACTGCCCGGCATTCACGGTGCCGGGGCTGCGCATCCAGTCGTCGGTCGGTGTGCACGCGAACATCAGCAGGATGTGAATCGCAGGCGGGGCGATCAGGCCGCCATAGGGCGATTTCTTCGCGTAGTCCTCGTCGAAGTACAGCGGATGCATGTCACCCACCACGCGGCAGTATTTCTGGATGGCCTCCAGCGTCAGCGTGTATGGAATGGTCTTGCGTGGCTGGCCAGGGATGATGTCATCCCAAATTTGGCGCCGCTGCGCGTCTTTCCAAAAATCCGTTTCGAAACTTGTCTCGGTCATAGTGCGTGGCGTGTGTAGAAAAAAGGACTTTGCTAGAATGTCCGCTTAGCGGTCATATAAGTCCGCTCTACGTTCATTTTAAGAAAGTCAAGAAACGCGTCAACTACTCCGCGGGTATTCCCTATGGCAACACCAGAAAGTGAATCTTTTGTTCGAACCTTTGCGCGCGGTCTGCGCGTCATTGAGGTCATGGGCCAGTCCACCGGGCGACAGTCGATCGCTCAAATCAGCGAGGCGGCAGATCTGCCACGCACAGTCATTCGGCGCCTGCTGCTGACACTGATCGATCTGGGTTTTGTCGGCGCGGACGAAAAGGACTACTGGCTCACGCCCAAGGTGCTACGTCTGGGCATGACCTACCTGTACACGCTGCCCTTCTGGCGCCAGTCGCAGCTGGTAATGGAAGAGCTGGGAACCCGTATGAAGCAGTCTTGTGCCGTCTCGGTTTTGGACGCACCAGATATCGTGTACATCCAGCGCTTTCACACCAAACACATCCTTGCGTTCAGCCCCTCCATGGGCACCCGATTGCCTGCCCACACGGTCGCCATGGGCAAGGTCCTGCTGGCCGGACTTTCAGACACACTGTTCGACGCTTACCTCGACAGCGCCGAGTTGACGTCACTCACCCCGCGCACTGTCACTGACAAGAAGCAACTGCGCGAAGTGATCGCCCAAGCACGCGCGCAAGGCTATGTATGGAGCGACGGGCAATACGACGAATCCATCTGCGGCCTGGCGGTTCCGATCCGCAATGTCTCGGGTGAAACAACGGCCGCTATCAACGTTAGCCTGCTGTCCGGGGAATTCACGCAGGAAGAGGCTGTGAAGCAATTTCTGCCGTTGCTCAAATTGGCCGCGTCGCGCCTGCTCAAGGAACAGTCCTGATTGCTGCGCGCTGCCGAACAAACAGCCGTCAGTCGCCGCCAAGTCGGTCAACGCAGTTTCTACTCTCTGCCATACCGAGTATTCTTCAAACACCCCTAAATTTCAGGACCCCTCCATGAGCGACCAAGGAAGCAGCTGGGACCGCGTGCCGATCGACGCGCAAAGCATCAACGCGCCCTTGTCGCGCGCTGCGGTGTTTCTGGTGGTGACGGTGAACGACACGCCGGCGGCGCTGGCCAAGGCGTGCGACGCGCTGTCCAGCGTGGGCGATCTGCTCAAGGACGTGGGGTTTCGCGACCTGACGGCGCACCTGTCCTGCGTGGTCGGCATCGGCAGCGATCTGTGGAAGCGCCTGGGTATTGCCAAGCGCCCAGCCGAGCTGAAGCCCTTTGCCGCCATTCAGGGCGCCAAGCACAACGCGCCGGCCACGGCGGGGGATGTGCTGTTCCACATCCGGGCCGATCGGGCCGATCTGGTGTTCGAATTCGAGCGCGTCCTGCTCGACAAGTTGGGCGACGCGGTGCAGGTCGAGGACGAGGTCTCAGGCTTTCGCTACTTCGACGCGCGCGACCTGTTGGGCTTTGTTGACGGCACGGCCAATCCGGATGGCAGCGACTTGCCGGCGGCGACGCAGGTCGGCAGCGAAGACCCGGCTTTCTGCGGTGGCAGTTACGTGGTGGTGCAAAAGTACCTGCACGACCTGACGGCCTGGGGCCAGGTGCCGGTGGAGCAGCAGGAAAAGATCATCGGCCGCACCAAGCTGGACAACGTCGAGCTGGACGACGACGCCTGGGCGCAAAAAACGCACAAGACGCTGGCCACCATCGTCGACGAAAAGGGTGTGGAGCACGACATCCTGCGCGACAACATGCCGTTTGGCCGCCCCGGCCAGCAGGAATTCGGCACCTACTTCATCGGCTATTCGCGCAGGCTGTGGGTGACCGAAAAGATGCTGCAGCGTCTGTTCATCGGCGAGCCTGTCGGCAAGTACGACCGGCTGCTGGACTTTTCCACGGCCAAGACGGGCTGCACCTTCTTTGTCCCGACGCGCGCGATGCTGGGCAATCTGCCGCAGCTGGCAACCGCGTTGGCCAAGAAGGCCTGAACGCGCCTCGGTGACGCTGCGCGGGCCTCGGCCAACAGGCGCGGCTGGCCCGCACAGAATTTAGATGAATTCAGCCTACAGCCCTACAACCATCTGCGCAAACAGCTACTGATTCAGGAGCACTCAAGCTCAATCGAAACGCCATTCACCCTGCGCCACGTCGCCCACGCGCAGGGTTTGGCCGGTACCCGCCAGCACGATGGCGTTCATGCCGAAGGTCAGCGCGCCATCCAGCCGCGGGTCAGCGCGGTAGCCCTGCAGCGCGTCCAGCACGGCGGGCGTGCTGTCGCCGGTCGCGGGGTCGACGTTCGGAATCGGGCAGCGCGCGCAAGGCTTGACCAGCTTCAGCCTCACCTCGCCGCCCGCGCTGGCAACGACCAGCTCGTCGATGCGGTCTTCGTCGTGCGCGTGCACGCCGTCCAGAACGATGTTGGCGCGAAAGCGCTCGATGCCGACCGGTGCATGGCCAGCCGCGGCCAGGCGCGTGTTCAGTTCGGCCAACGATGCGGTGCTGGTCACCAGCAACGGAAAGCCATCGGCAAATTCGATGGGCGCCTGCACCTCGCCCGTCCATTGGGCGCTGGCCAGACGGCGCACCTCGGGGTCGAAGCGCACCAGGCGCAGGCCGGGGCGGCCCAGAAAGTCGCTGAACCACTGCGCGGCCACGCCGCCCATGTCCCAGGCGTCCACCGTGTCCTTCCAGACCGTCACGCGCGCCGGGCTGTCGACTTCGTTGATGCCCAGGTGCAGCGCCAGCATGCCGGGCGCGCGCAGCACGACTTCCAGGTGCTTGATCTGCGGCTTGACCAGCGCCATGCGCGGCAGATCGCGCTGGGTGACGAAGTCGCCGTGCGCGTCGACCACCATCCAAGCGCGGTCGAGATCGAAGCCGGTGTCCAACAGTTCGGCCCGGTCTAAAGCCACGCCGGCGCAGGATTTGACGGGGTAGACGAACAGCTGCGCCACGCTGGCGTGCAGTCGGGCGTCGTTCGGGGCCTGGGCGGGAGCGGTCATTACTATGAATTAAATAGCTTGCTGCGCAGGTGGTTGTAGCGCGGGACGCCAATTTGACCACAGACATCCGGGCACGCAGCGCGCCGCGCACCGGCCTACAATCACCGCACCATGGCTGCACCTCACGACATCTGCATTCGCGGCGCCGGCATCGTCGGGCGCACGCTGGCGCTGCTGCTGGCGCGCGAGCGGTTGCGCGTGGCGCTGGTCGCCTCGCCCACCCCGCCGGCTGCGGCGGATGTGCGCGCCTACGCGCTCAGCCCCAGCGCCCGCGCGCTGCTGGCCGACCTGCGCTGCTGGCCGGACGAGCGCGCGGCCACGCCCGTGCTGGCCATGCAGGTCAGCGGCGACCGCGATGCGCAGGTGGTCTTCACCGCCAGCGCCCAGCGCGTGCCCGCGCTCAACTGGATCGTGGACGTGCCGACGCTGGAGGGCCAGCTGGCCCAGGCTTGCCAGTACCAGAGCGGCATCGATCTGGTCGATGCGCCGGTGGCCGCTCCGCTGACCGTGGTCTGCGAAGGCCGCGCCAGCCGCACGCGCGCAGAGCTGGGGGTCGAATTCGACACCACGCCCTACCCGCAGCACGCCATCGCCACCCGGCTGGACTGCGAGCTGCCGCACGGCCAGGTCGCGCGCCAGTGGTTCACGGCATCGGGCGAAATTCTGGCGCTGCTGCCGCTGGACGGGCCGCAAGGCCACCGCGTGGCCGTGGTCTGGTCGGTGCGCGCCGAGCGCGTGGCCGAGCTGATGGCGCTGGAAGACGGCGCGTTCGCCGCCGCGCTGGCCGACGCCTGCGGGCATGCGCTGGGCGCGGTCGAGCTGTGCGCGCCGCGCGCCACCTGGCCGCTGCTGCTGGCCAAGGCGCGCCGCTGGGTCGGCCACCTGCCGGACCGCCCGCAGGACAGTTTTGTGCTGGCCGGCGACGCCGCCCACGCCATGCATCCGCTGGCCGGGCAAGGCCTGAACGTGGGCCTGGGCGACGCGGCCGAGCTGGCGCGCGTGCTGGCCGCGCGCGAAAGCTGGCGCGGCGTGGGCGATCTGAAATTGCTGCGCCGCTACGAACGCGCGCGCCAGGGCGAATGGCTGCGCATGCGCCTGGCCACCGATGGCCTGCAGTTGCTGTTCGACCGCCCCGAGCCGCTGGCCATCGCGCTGCGCAACTGGGGCATGAACCTGTTTGATGCGAGTGGCCCGATCAAGTCGGGCGTGGCGCGCCTGGCGATGGGAACCGCCTGAGCCGCTGCGACTCTGACCTTCTTTTGTAGACCAAGCGATTGCCCCACCGATGACCAAGAACCTCATTCGCCGCGCTGCCCTGACCGTCCTGCTTGCGCTGCCCCTGTTGGCCACCGCCCAGGACAAGGACTTCGCCACCCTGAAGAAAAACCTGGGCGAGCGCATCCCCGGCCTCAGCCAGATCGACGAGGTGCGCAAGACGCCGATGGCGGGTCTGTTCGAGGTGCGCGTGGGCAACGACATCCTCTACACCGACGCCGAAGGCAATTTCCTGCTGCATGGCAACCTGCTGGACACGCGCTCGCGCAAGAACCTGACCGAAGAGCGCGTCGAAAAGCTCACGGCCATCAAATGGGACGAGCTGGACACCAAGAACGCCATCACCATCGTGCGCGGCAACGGCAAGCGCAAGATGGCGGTGTTCGAAGACCCCAACTGCGGCTACTGCAAGCGCTTCGAGAAAGATATGCAGAAGGTCAACAACGTGACTGTGCACATGTTCCTGATCCCGATCCTGGGCCAGGATTCGGTGGAAAAGTCCAAGCAGATCTGGTGCAGCGCCGACAAGGCCAAGGCCTGGCACGACTGGATGCAGCGCGACGTCGCTCCCAAGGGCGCCAGCACCTGCAACACCGATGCGCTGGCGGCCAACCTCGACTTCGCCAAGAAATACCGCATCACCGGCACCCCGACCATCGTGTTTGCCGACGGCAGCCGCGTGCCGGGCGCCATCAACGCCCAGCAAGTCGAGCAGCAGCTGGGGCGCTGAGCGCCGCCCTGCCGATCACCATGCCATCGCGCCCTCCGCCTGACCCCAAAACGGCTGACGGCGCCGGGCGTTCGCCTCCGCGCCCGGTCGGCGCGCCGGTCAGCGCCTCGTGGTCGATGATCCACACGGTCGCCTACGGCTCGCTGATTCTGCCCACGGCGCTGGCCGCCGGATTGTGGTTGAAGGACCCGCGCTGGCATGAGTTCATGCTGGCCGGCCTGCTGACCCACATGGCGCTGGTGGTCAGCTTCCTGGGCGGCGTGCACTGGGGCATCGCGATGCGCTACATGGCCACTGACGCACGCCTGCCCGCCTTCCATTTTCTGTGGGGCCCGGTGCCGGGCTACGCTGCGTGGTTTCTGCTGATGGCCAGTCCACGGGTGGCCCTCGCGGGCATGATGGCCCTGACGGTGTGGACACACTGGGTCGACCACCGCACCTGGCCTGGCAGCGGCCTGGGGCCATGGATGCCGTTGCGGCGCGCGTTCACGCTGGGCACCGTGTTTTACGGCACCATTGCGCTGGCCGCCCTGAGTCTGTAGAGGCCGCCCGAAAGCCCGAACTGGCCGTTCACCTGGCGCCCCCGCTCCCCTTCGCACCCCTTCATGCCCGCCCGCTTGACCCCGACACCGACAAAAACCTCCGTTTCGCGCCTGCCCGATGGTGCCCCGGTCACGTACACCATCTCCCTGGACCGGGCGCGCCACCGTTACCTGGTTCAACTGCGGCTGAGCCAACCGGCGGCCACGCAGCGCGTGTCGCTGCCGGTGTGGATCCCGGGCAGCTATCTGGTGCGCGAATTCGCCCGCCACCTGAGCGGCCTGCAAGCGCGTCAGGCAAAGGCGGACTGCGCCGTGCGCCAGGTCGACAAATGCAGCTGGGACATCGACTGCACGGCGGGCAAGCCGCTGCAAATCGACTACACGGTGTATGCGCGCGACCCGTCCGTGCGCGCCGCCTGGCTGGACGCACAGCGCGGGTTCTTCAACGGCACCAGTGTGCTGCTGCGCGTGCACGGCCAGGAAGACGCGGCACACGATGTGGTGGTGCGTGCGCCCGCCGGCGCGACGGACTGGCAGTTGGCCACCGCCATGCGCGCCGTGCAGGTGGACCAGCGCGGCTTTGGCCGCTACCGCTCGGCCGATTACGACGAGGTGGTCGACCACCCGTTTGAGCTGGGCCCGTTCTGGAGCGGCCAGTTCAAGGCCGGCGGTGTAGCGCACCGCTTCGTGGTGGCCGGCGCGCCCGCGTCTTTTGACGGCGCTCGCCTGCTGCGCGACACGCAGAAGATCTGCGAGGCGGCGATTCGCTTCTGGCACGGCGCGGGCAAACCGCCGCACCGCCAGTACGTCTTCATGTTGAACGTGGTAGACGACGGCTACGGCGGGCTTGAACACCGCGCCAGCACCGCGCTGATCTGCGGCCGGCGCGACCTGCCACGCCTCGGCGCCCCGGCCGAGGCCGCGCGCGTAGGCGACGGCTACGTCACCCTGTTGGGCTTGATCAGCCACGAGTACTTCCACACCTGGAACGTCAAGCGCATGCGACCGGCGGAGTTCACCCGCTACGACTACACGCAGGAGAATTACACGCGCCTGCTGTGGTTCTTTGAAGGCTTCACCAGCTACTACGACGACCTGCTGCTGCGCCGCGCCGGCCTGATCGACGACGCGGCCTACCTCAAGCTGCTGACCACGGCGGCCAACCAGGTGCTGCAGGCGCCCGGGCGGCACGTGCAGTCGGTGGCGCAAGCCAGTTTTGACGCCTGGGTGCGCTACTACCGGCCCGACGAGAACACACCGAACAGCACCATCAGCTACTACAGCAAGGGCGCGCTGGTCGCGCTGTGCCTGGATTTGACGCTGCGCCAGGCCGGCGCGGGCACGCTGGACGACGTCATGCGAAGCCTGTGGGCGCGCAGCGGCGGCGGCCCGATCAGCGAGGCCGATATCGCCGCCGCGCTGGCCGAACAAGCCGGCCGCAGCCTGGCGCCCGAGTTGGCCGACTGGGTGCACGGCACGCGCGAGCTGCCGCTGAAGGCGCTGCTGCAGGCCGAAGGGGTGCAGGTACTCGAAGAGCCGTCGCAGTGGGCGCAGACCCTGGGGCTGCGCGTTGGCGAGAGCCAAGGCACGGTGACGGTGAAAGTCGTGCTGGATGGCGGTGCTGCCGCCGCGGCCGGCTTGGCTGCCGGCGACGAATGGCTGGGCGTCGAACCTCTACCCGACGCCCCCAAAGGCCGCCGCCCGGCAACACTGCCCGCGGCGCAGGACGCCGGCTGGCGCCTGTCCCGCCTGGAAGACCTGCCGCTGTACGCTGGCGCGGCGCGCCAGATCATCGCCCTGGTGGCGCGCGACAAGCGCTTGCTGCGCCTGCCCCTGACGCTGCCCACCGGCAGCACCACCTGGCGCCTGACGCGCAGCGCGGCCACCACCCAGCCACAGGGGTGGCCGGAGGGCTGATGAAAGCGCCGCGGCCCGCCGCACGCCGCACGCTGTTGACCGCCCTGCTGCTGGCGCTGCTGGGGCATGTGGCCGTCTTGGGCTTCTTGCGCATCCTGCTGCAGCCGCCCACGCTGCTGCGCGAGCTGGCGCAGCCGATGTACACGCGCACCCTGCAGGCCGAGGCGCCGCCCGGCCCGGTGGCCGTCGCACCAGCGCCCGTCAAGGTTTCAACACCGAATCGGCCAACGGCCGTGGTGCGATCTGCGCAACCAGCTACAAAAACAAGAGCGAAGCCGACACCCAAGCCCGCGAAGCGCCCCGCGCGTGCCGCCAGCGCATCGGCAGACGATGACGCCGTGGCCGACCCGGCCAGCCCCGCGGTCAGCGCACCCAGTGACGCGCCACCGCCCGACGCCGACACCGCCACCGCCACCGCCACGGCGCAGCAGAACGCGCCACTCGAGCCGCAGTCGCCCGCTTCCGCCGCTCAGGCCGCCGCGTCTGCCCCTGACGTCCCGCCAAGCGACGCCGCGCCGGGCGACGCCGGCACGCAGGTGGCTTCCGCCGCATCGGCGCCCGCTTCGGAAGCCTCAGCGCCTGCGGATGCGGAGCCGGCCTTCCTCAAAACCTGGCCACGCGACACGCGCCTGCGCTACCACTTGAGCGGCAACTACCGCGGCGAGCTGCACGGCGACGCCCAGGTACTGTGGCAGCGCGAAGGCACGCGCTACCAGACCGTGGTGCAGATGGACGTCGGCATCCTGCTGTCATCGCGCTTCACCAGCCAGGGCGCGATCACCGATCAGGGCCTGAAGCCCGAGGTGTACGAGGAGCAGGTGCGCAAGAAGCGGCGCGGCGTGCGCATCGGCGAAGACGTGCGCCTGAACAACGGCACGCGCGTGCCACGCCCCAATGAGGTGCAAGACGCCGCCAGCCAGTTTGTCGAGCTGGGCCACCGCTTCGCCACCGGCCAGCTGCAGCTGACGCCGGGCGGCCAGGTCAACTTCTGGCTGGCACGGCCCGGCGGCGTGGACGAATGGACGTACGACGTGGTCGGCGAGGAAACCTTGCACCTGCCGCGCCTCGGGCCGGTGCAGGCGGTGCACCTGAAGCCGCGCCCGCTCAACAAGCCGCGCGGGCCAATCATGGCGGAGATCTGGTTCGCCCCCAGCCTGCAGTACCTGCCAGTGCGCATCCGCATCACCCAAGGCGCGGACACTTTCGTCGACCTGATGGTCGACACCATCGACCAGCGCTGACGCGCTGCGCGCGCAACGGTTCAGTGGGCGCCGGCTGCCCCACCGCTCGTCGGCAATGCCCTTATCGCCAAGTCGGGATCGAAGGGCCTCCAGCGCCCGCCAACGATGCCGATCCGCCACTGCGAAAAAACGCCTTGTTGCCGCACTGCAACCAGCCAAAGCCGCGCCCGGCAAGGCTTTGACGCGGAGGGTGCGCGAGGCATCGCCACGGCCTATTCCCGCATCGCATGAAAAATCACAGCGAAAAGCCCATCTACTACCTGTAGTGGCTTAAACTCTCGCCGGACACTAGATGTAGTGCCCAGCGCCACTCCCCGCAGGGAGTCGCCTCGTACCGAGGGACGGCGCCGGCCCACCTGTCTGACTTCACCCAACAACCCGAGGACCCCATGCAAACTGCCCGCGGCGCCACGCCTGCCACCCCTTCCGCACGCCCTGTTCCTCCCACCCTCACAGACACCGTGGCGCCGCCAACCGCCGGCACACTGGCGCAGTACCAGATCATGCGCCGCAACGGCGCCGTGGTCGCGTTCGAGCCCACCAAGATCGCCGTCGCGATGATGAAAGCCTTCCTGGCCGTGCACGGCACGCAGGGCGCCGCCTCGGCCAGCGTGCGCGAGGTGGTCGACGAGCTGACGCAGGGCGTCGTGCGTGCGCTGATGCGTTCGCGCCCAGGCGGCGGCACCTTCCACATTGAAGACGTGCAGGACCAGGTCGAACTGGGCCTGATGCGCAGCGGCCACCACGAAGTGGCGCGCGCCTACGTGCTGTACCGCGAGCGCCGCGCGCAGGAGCGCGCCCAGGAACGCGCCCAGCACGCCGCCACCGAAGCCGCTGCCGCGCCTGCAACGGTGCTGCACGTGCTAGAAAAAGGAGAGCTGGTCGCGCTGGATCTGCCTGGGCTGAAGGCACTTTTTGATCAAGCCTGTACGGATCTGGGGGCAGACGTCAGCAGCGCCCCGATCCTGGAAGAAACCTTGCGCAACCTGTACGACGGCGTGCCGGTGGACGAGGTCTACAAGGCCGCCATCCTGGCCGCGCGCACGCTGATCGAGAAAGACCCCGACTACAGCTACGTCACCGCACGCCTGCTGCTGCACACCATCGCCAAGGAAGTATTGGGCGAAACGCTGAGCCTGCCGCAACTGGCCGAGCGCTACGCCGACCACTTCGGCGACTGCATCCGTGCCGGCGTCAAGCACGAGCTGCTGGACGAGCGCCTGCAGCAGTTCGACCTGGCGCGTTTGGGCGCCGCGCTCAAGCCCGAGCGCGACCTGCAGTTCGACTATCTGGGCCTGCAGACGCTGTACGACCGCTATTTTCTGCACGTCAAGAAGACGCGCATCGAGATGCCGCAGTCCTTCTTCATGCGCGTGGCCATGGGCCTGGCGCTGAACGAGATCGACCGCGAGGCGCGCGCCATCGAGTTCTACGAAGTGCTCTCCAGCTTCGACTTCATGAGCAGCACGCCCACGCTATTCAACAGCGGCACGCGCCGCTCGCAGCTGTCGAGCTGCTACCTGACCACCGTGCCGGACGATCTGGACGGCATCTACGAATCGATCAAGGAAAACGCCCTGTTGTCCAAATTTGCCGGCGGCCTGGGCAACGACTGGACGCGTGTGCGCGCGCTGGGCAGCCACATCAAGGGCACCAACGGCGAATCGCAGGGCGTGGTGCCCTTTTTGAAGGTGGTGAACGACACCGCCGTGGCCGTCAACCAGGGCGGCAAGCGCAAGGGTGCGGTCTGCACCTACCTGGAAACTTGGCACCTCGACATCGAAGAGTTCCTGGAGCTGCGCAAGAACACCGGCGATGACCGCCGCCGCACGCACGACATGAACACGGCCAACTGGATCCCCGACCTGTTCATGCGCCGCGTCATGGAAAAAGGCACGTGGACGCTGTTCTCACCCTCCGACGTGCCCGACCTGCACGACAAGTTCGGCGCCGACTTCGAGCGCGCCTACGTCGCCTACGAAGAGCGCGCCGCGCGCGGCGAAATCCAGCCCAGCAAGACGCTGCCCGCCACCGACCTGTGGCGCAAGATGCTGTCGATGCTGTTCGAAACCGGGCATCCGTGGATCACCTTCAAGGACGCCTGCAACGTGCGCAGCCCGCAGCAGCACGTCGGCGTGGTGCATTCCAGCAACCTGTGCACCGAGATCACGCTGAACACCAGCGACACCGAAACCGCGGTCTGCAACCTGGGTTCCGTCAACCTGCTGCAGCACTTGAAGGATGGGGCGGTCGACCACGACAAGCTCAAGAAGACCGTCAGCACCGCCATGCGCATGCTGGACAACGTCATCGACATCAACTACTACGCGGTGAAGAAGGCGCGCGACTCGAACCTGCGCCACCGCCCGGTGGGCCTGGGCCTGATGGGCTTCCAGGACGCGCTGTACCAGTTGCGCATCGCCTATGGGTCGGAGCAAGCCGTGGCTTTTGCCGATCAGTCGATGGAAGCGATCTGCTTCCACGCCTACTGGGCGTCGACCGAGCTGGCCGCCGAGCGCGGGCGCTACTCGTCCTACAAGGGCTCGCTGTGGGACCAGGGCGTGCTGCCGCTGGACACGCTGGACCGTCTGGCCGATGCGCGCGGTGGCTACATCGAGATCGACCGCAGCACGTCGCTGGATTGGGACGCCCTGCGCTCAAAAATAGCCTGCGACGGCATGCGCAACTCCAACTGCGTGGCCATCGCCCCGACGGCGACCATCAGCAACATCATCGGCGTGGACGCCTCAATCGAACCCTGCTTCGGCAACCTGTCGGTCAAGAGCAACCTGTCGGGCGAATTCACCGTCATCAACCACTATCTGGTCAAAGACCTCAAGCGCCTGGGCCTGTGGGACGACGTGATGGTGATGGACCTCAAGCACTTCGACGGTTCGCTGCGCCCGATCGACCGCGTGCCGACCGAGCTGAAGGCGCTGTACGCCACCGCGTTCGAGATCGAGCCGCAATGGCTGGTCGAAGCCGCTGCGCGCCGCCAGAAGTGGATCGACCAGGCGCAGAGCCTGAACATCTACATGGCCGGTGCATCGGGCAAGAAGCTGGACGACACCTACAAGCTGGCCTGGCTGCGCGGCTTGAAGACGACTTACTACCTGCGCACCACCAGCGCTACGCACGCCGAGAAATCGACCGTGCACACCAGCAACTTGAATGCTGTGTCGAGCCAATCGAACAGCGCCGCGCAAGCCAGCGCACTCGACGCCGCAGCCGCGCAAGCGCGTGCGCAAATGGCGACGGAGCCAGCTACCGACATCAAGTTCTGCGCCATCGATGACCCTGGCTGCGAAGCCTGCCAGTGATCGTTTCGCGTGTGTGCGGCAGGCGTTTCGATGTCTTGCCGCAACACAACGTCTACCTCAAACCATCGGCAACGCGTTCGAATGCTTTGCATTTCAACGCGTTGCTCCCATAATTGGAGCACTTAATCATCATGCTGACCTGGGACGACGAACCAACGACCGCTGAACTGCAACCGCGTTTGCAGCCAGCCACCGCGATGCCGATGTCGGCGATCGCGGAAGTCGCCATGGCCAAGCCGGCTTCGGTCGCTGCGCCAAAGGCTGCAACGGCTCAAGCCGATGCGAGCCAGCGTCGCGTCAACGCTGCCGACAAGCGCATCATCAACGGCCAGACCGACGTGAATCAACTGGTGCCGTTCAAATACAAGTGGGCCTGGGAAAAGTACCTGGCCACCTGCGCCAACCACTGGATGCCGCAGGAAGTGAACATGAACCGCGACATCGCGCTGTGGAAGAGCCCCAACGGCTTGTCCGAAGACGAACGCCGCATCATCAAGCGCAACCTCGGCTTCTTCGTCACCGCCGATTCGCTGGCCGCCAACAACATCGTGCTCGGCACCTACCGCCACATCACGGCGCCCGAGTGCCGCCAATTCCTGCTGCGCCAGGCTTTTGAAGAGGCCATCCACACCCACGCCTACCAGTACATCGTCGAATCGCTGGGCCTGGACGAATCGGAAATCTTCAACGCCTACCACGAGGTCGATTCGATCCGCGCCAAGGACGAATTCCTGATCCCATTCATTGACGCGATCATGGACCCGGCCTTCACCACCGGCACGCCCGAGACCGACCAGACGCTGCTTAAAAGCCTGATTGTCTTCGCCTGCCTGATGGAAGGCCTGTTCTTCTACGTCGGCTTCACCCAGATCCTGGCGCTGGGTCGACAGAACAAGATGACGGGCGCGGCGGAGCAGTACCAGTACATCCTGCGCGACGAGTCGATGCACTGCAACTTCGGCATTGATCTGATCAACCAGATCAAGCTGGAGAACCCCCACCTCTGGACGCCGGCGTTCAAGGCCGAGATCAAGGCCTTGTTCGAAAAGGCCGTCGAGCTGGAGTACCGCTACGCCGAAGACACCATGCCGCGCGGCGTGCTCGGTCTCAATGCCTCCATGTTCAAGGGCTACCTGCGCTACATCGCCAACCGGCGTGCCACACAGATCGGCCTGGAGGCGCTGTACCCCAAAGAGGAAAACCCCTTCCCCTGGATGAGCGAGATGATCGACTTGAAGAAGGAACGCAACTTCTTCGAAACGCGCGTCATCGAGTACCAGACCGGAGGCGCCCTGTCCTGGGACTGACCACCACTGCCCACCGCCGTGTACGCCTTTCATTTGCACCCCTTGAGCGGAGTACGAACTCCAGCAGGGGCTTGCGCCCAAGTTCATGGCGTTGGCCGACGTGCCAGCGCCATGAATCGCTTTGTGTGTCCCAACAGGCACGAAGCGTTTCCTGCTGTTGAGAGTTCAACTTGATCAAGGAGAGAAAAATGGCAACTGCGAAGAAACCGGCCGCCAAGAAGGCCGTAGCAAAGAAAGCTGCACCGGCGAAGAAAGCCGTCGCGAAGAAGGCCGCTCCGGCCAAGAAGGCTGTCGCCAAGAAAGCGGCACCGGCCAAAAAGGTCGTAGCCAAGAAGGCCGCTCCGGCTAAGAAAGCTGCTGCCAAGAAAGCCGCGCCGGCCAAAAAGGTCGTAGCCAAGAAGGCCGCTCCGGCTAAGAAAGCTGCTGCCAAGAAAGCCGCGCCGGCCAAAAAGGTCGTAGCCAAGAAGGCCGCTCCCGCCAAGAAAGCCGCACCGGCCAAAAAGGTCGTAGCCAAGAAGGCCGCTCCCGCCAAGAAAGCTGCACCGGCAAAAAAGGCGGCTCCCGCCAAGAAGCCTGCGGCCAAGAAGGCTGCAGCTCCCAAGAAGCCTGCCGTGAAAAAGGCCGCTGCCCAGACGACCCTGAATCCTCAGGCGGCTTGGCCTTTCCCTACGGCCAGCAAGCCCTAAAACCTTGGAGCCGGGTCTTCGAGCCCGGCTTTCGACCACCCGCCCGGCACACCGCCGAGCGGGTTTTTTTGTGCCCCCGCCGCCGCCGCAGCCTCTGTTCAGGCCGCGGCCAACACGGCACTGTCCACCACGTAGTTCTGCGGTCCGCGCGACGCGATCTTGAGCGCGCCCAGTTGGTTGCCCAGCGCCGCACAGCGCGACAGCGACCACCTCTGCTCCAGCCCGAACAGCAGGGCTCCGCGCCAGGCATCACCACAACCCGTCGGGTCGACCACCTCGGCAGGCGTCACTGGTGCGATCAATTCCCGCTGCCCGTTCTGCCACACCTCACAGCCTTCACCTCCGAGAGTGACCACCAGGCCTTCCACGCGACGTGACAGCGCGTCCAGCCCCACGCCCATGCGGTCGCACAGCATGCGGCCCTCGTAGTCGTTGACCGTGACCCACGTGGCCAGTTCGACGAAGTGCGCCAGTTCGTTGCCATTGAACATGGGCAAGCCCTGGCCGGGGTCGAACACGAAAGGGATGCCCGCAGCATGAAACTGCTCGGCGTGCTCCAGCATGGCATCGCGACCATCTGGCGAAATAATGCCCAGGCGGATGTCGCCCCGCGCGGCGATCTGCGTGCGGTGCGCCAGCGACATGGCACCGGGGTGAAAAGCGGTGATCTGGTTGTTGGCGCGGTCGGTCATGATCATCGCCTGCGCGGTGTACGTCGCTGACTCCTGGCGCACGAACTCGGTGCTGATGCCCAGTGCACGCAGACGCGCCAGATAGTCCTCGCCATCGCTGCCTACCGCCGCCATCGGCAGTGGCACGCCGCCCAACTGACGCATGGCGTAGGCGATGTTGCCGGCGCAGCCCCCGAAATCGCGCCGCAGGCTGGGCACGAGGAACGACACGTTCAGGATGTGCAACTGCTCGGGCAGGATCTGCTGGGCAAACTGCCCCTCAAAGCCCATGATGGTGTCGAACGCCAGGGAGCCGCAGATCAGGGTGGCCATGAATATGCTATTTGAACAGGAGCTGCCTGCGCAAGACTGACTTGGGCTGCAGGCAGAATCAGGGATAAAAAGCCATCAACCGGTAACCCGTGATGGCACTCGCGTTGTCAACGCCGGCCAGCGCCAGCGCGTTCGCGCCGGCGAATTCGCCACGCGCTGCAAGCGTCGCAGGCGCATTCAGCTCGCTGGGCGCGACCACGCGCCGCACCACGGGCTGCTCCAGCGCATCGGTCAGGGTCAATTCGAGGGCCGGCGTCGCCACCGGCACCCCCGACTGGTTGCGCAGGGTGACGGTGAAACGGAACGACGATGGGCCGCTGCGGTTGAAAGCCGAGTTGTCGATGATGATCGCATCCAGATCACGGTACGGCGGCACCGAGCAGCCCAATGGCTGGCACAGCGAGACCAACGCCGGTGCCAGCGCGGGGACATGGGCTGCCAGCCAGCTGCGCCGACTGAGCCCGACTTGCAGCAACAGCGCCAGCACCAGCACCAGTGCGCCCAGGCCCAGCGTCAACCGCATCGGCGGTGAGCGCCAGAACGCGCGCCGCTCTGCCGCAGCGACGAACGATGGTGCGGGTTCGGTGGCGGCGCCATCGCGCCGCAAGGGCGGGGAGTCCGCCGAGCCACCGTCGTCCAGGCCACCCGGCCAGCGGCCCATGTCGCTCAGCACGAAGTCCACTGGGCTGCCGACCAGCGACTCGACGGGCGCGCCCGTCGGCCCGAACGGTGCGTCGGCGGCATCGTCCACTGCGGCAGGCCTGTATTTCGCGGGGTTGCCCGCAGACAGCTGAGCGTCAGCGTCCGCCATGCGCTCATTCGGCGAAAGCGGGCTCGGCCGTGTCGTGTCGTCCACCGGCGCCGGCCATGACCGCGGCGGGGCAAGGGGAGCCTCGGTCGGCATCCCGCCGCGCGCCTGCGCGCGCGCTTCGCGCCAAGCCTCGAGTTCCTGCGGCAGCGTTGGCGCAGCGGCTGGCACCGGCTCCGCGGCGCCGCGACCGTCCGCCGCTGGACGGCGCAGCAGCGTCGCCGCATCCGGAATGTCGAGCGCGGCCGCCAAGGGGTCTTGCTGCCCCGACAGGACAGCAGGGGCCGTCGCAGCCGCAAACTCAGGCGCCTGCTCTTGATTCCGCTCGACCGCCGGTGGTGGTGGTGGTGGTGGTGGTGGTGGTGGTGGTGGTGGTGGTGGTGGTGGCGGTGGTGGTGGCGGTGGCGGTGGCGGTGGCGGCGGTGGCGGCGGTGGCGGTGGTGGCGGAGGCGGTGGCACCTCCACCTGCTGCGCCTGCGCCAGGGCGCGGCTTTCCTCGTACGGAATCAGATGCGCAGAGGCGTCAAAGACGTCCTGGCAGTGCCCGCAGCGCACCCAGCCGCCGGAGATGCGCAACTGGTCCGCGACGACCTTAAACAGCGTCGAGCAGGTCGGGCAGCGCGTGATCAGGCTCATGTTGCGGCGATTGTAGGCAGCCGCGCGGCTGCCCGGCCATCATGCGGGGCGGCGTGCCACCAGCAGTACCCAGCCGTCTTCGGTGTCGGCCACCTCCAGCGCCAGGTAATCGGCGTAAGCCTGCTGCAGCTCGGCCGTCTGGCGCTCCAGCACGCCGGCCAGCACCAGCGCGCCGCCGGGCGCGACGTGAGCGCACAGCAGCGGCGCCAGCACCTTCAGCGGCGTGGCCAGGATGTTGGCCAGCACGGTGTTGTACGCGCCCTTGGCCGCGTCGGGCAGGCCGATGGCGTTCAGTGCAACGCCGTTGGCGGCGGCGTTGTCGCGCGTGGCGCCGACAGCGGCTTCGTCGATGTCGACCGCGTCCACCTCGGCCGCGCCGTGCAGCGCCGCGCCGATCGCCAGGATGCCTGAGCCACAGCCGTAGTCCAGCACGCGCTGATTCTTGGGTGGGTGGCCAGCAATCCAGCGCAGACACATGCGCGTGGTGGGGTGCGTGCCGGTGCCAAAGGCCAGGCCCGGGTCCAGGCGGATCACGGTCTCGGCGGCGGCCGGCACCTCGTGCCAGGTCGGCACGATCCAGAACGAGGAGGTGACCGGCACGGGCTCGAACTGCGACTGCGTCAGGCGCACCCAGTCCTGCTCGGGCACGGCGGCGATGGCGACGACGTCGCAGCCTTCAAAAAAGTCCTGCAGCGCCAGCAGGCGCGCGGCCTCCTCGGCGGCGACCTGCGTGGCGAACAGCGCCACCACGCGGCTGCGTGCCCAGCTTTGCGCGGGCGGCGGCATGCCGGGCTCGCCGAACAGCGCGCGCTCGGCGTCGGTGTCGGCATCGGCGTCTTCCACCGACACGCTGAGCGCGTCCAGCGCGTCCAGCGCGTCGGTGATCGGCTCGACACGGTCTTCCGGGCAGGTCAGGCGCAGTTCAAACATGGCGCTCTCGCAAGGGTTGCACTATCTTTTCAGTAGCTGGTCGCGCAATTGGCTGTAGGGCCAGCGGCCGATTTGGCTTACATCGAAGCGCGTTGACGCGCCTCCAGCCAGCGCTCCAGGTAATGGATGTTGGTGCCGCCTTCCATGAAGCGCGCGTCCATCATCAGTTCACGGTGCAGGGGCACGTTGCTTTTGATGCCTTCGATCACCGTCTCGGACAGCGCCGTCTGCATGCGCGCCA
Organism: Ottowia flava; assembly: GCF_008017535.1. Classification (GTDB taxonomy): domain Bacteria; phylum Pseudomonadota; class Gammaproteobacteria; order Burkholderiales; family Burkholderiaceae_C; genus Ottowia; species Ottowia flava. Next base: position 11,796 of record NZ_VRUA01000027.1, on the reverse strand, counting down.
GCGCCTGCTCGCGCGTGTCGCCGTAGACGATGATCTTGCCGATCATCGAGTCGTAGTTAGGCGGCACGAAGTAGTTGGCGTACACGTGCGAATCCACACGCACGCCCGGGCCGCCCGGCGCGTGCCAGGTGGTGATGCGCCCCGGCGAGGGCGTGAAGTTGAACGGGTCTTCCGCGTTGATGCGGCATTCGATGGCGTGGCCCTTGATCTGGATCTGCCGCTGGGTGAAGGGCAGCTTCTCGCCCGCGGCCACCATGATCTGCGTGCGCACGATGTCGACGCCGGTGATCAGTTCGGTCACCGGGTGCTCCACCTGCACGCGGGTGTTCATCTCAATGAAGTAGAACTCGCCGTTCTCGTACAGAAACTCGAACGTGCCCGCGCCGCGGTAGCCGATCTTCTTGCACGCGGCCACGCAGCGGTCGCCAATGCGCTCGATCAGCCGGCGCGGAATGCCGGGCGCCGGCGCTTCTTCAATCACCTTCTGGTGGCGCCGCTGCATGGAACAGTCGCGCTCTCCCAGGTAGACGGCGTTCCGGTACTTGTCGGCCAGCACCTGAATCTCGATGTGGCGCGGGTTCTGGAGAAACTTCTCCATGTAGACCGCCGGGTTGTTGAAGGCCGCGGCGGCCTCGCCCTTGGTCATCTGCACGGCGCCGATCAGCGCGGCTTCGGTGTGCACCACGCGCATGCCGCGCCCGCCGCCGCCGCCCGCCGCCTTGATGATGACGGGGTAGCCGATCGACTTGGCGATCTTGCGGATGGCGGCCGGGTCTTCCGGCAGTTCGCCGTCCGAGCCGGGCACGCAAGGCACGCCGGCCTTGATCATCGCCTGCTTGGCCGACACCTTGTCGCCCATGATGCGGATCGACTCGGGCGTGGGGCCGATGAACTGGAAGCCGCTTTTCTCCACCCGTTCGGCAAAGGACGCGTTCTCGCTCAGGAAACCGTAGCCCGGGTGGATCGCTTCGGCGTCCGTCACCTCGGCGGCCGAGATGATGGCCGGCATGTTGAGGTAGCTCTGCGCCGACGGCGCTGGGCCGATGCACACGGCTTCATCGGCCAGGCGCACGTACTTGGCGTCCTTGTCGGCCTCGGAATAGACCATCACGGCCTTGATGCCCAGCTCGCGGCAGGCGCGCTGCACGCGCAGCGCGATCTCGCCGCGGTTGGCCACGAGGATTTTCTTAAACATGGGATCTCCCGCGCCTCATCGCCCGCCCACGAGCAGTTCGCACGCCAAGGGCGCGCCGCACCGGGTCGCACCTGAGCGACCGGCGACAAGGACTGAATGGAACATGGAAGCTGGACAGGCGCCGCGCTCACCGCAAGCCGGAGCGCGCCCGGAAAGCCGGACGCCGGGCGGAATGGTGCGCGCGCCGTCCACTTACTCGATCACGAACAGCGGCTGGCCGTACTCCACGGCCTGGCCGTTCTCGCCCAGGATCTGGGTCACGGTGCCGGTCTTTTCGGCTTCGATCTCATTGAGGATCTTCATCGCCTCGATAATGCAGAGCGTGTCGCCCTCCTTCACCTGGGCGCCCACTTCCACGAAGGCCTTCGCCCCCGGGCTGGCCGAGCGGTAGAAGGTGCCGACCATCGGCGACTTGACGACGAAGCCGGTCGCGGTCGGTGCCGCCGCGCCAGCGGCGGCGTCTGTCGGCGCCGCGGCTGCGGGGGCGGGTGCAGCGGCCACGGGGGCTGCCATCGGTGCGGCCACTGGGGCGTAAACCGCCTGAATCGGTGCCTGCCCTGCCTTGACAATACGCACCTTGCCTTCGGCTTCGGTGATCTCGAGCTCCGACACATTCGATTCGGAGACCAGGTCAATCAGGGTCTTGAGTTTGCGCAGGTCCATGCAACTGCCTGTAATTGGGAAATCGTGCGAATTTAACTCAATTTCGCCCTATTTCTGATAATTTGGTTTCAATTTCGGCGATCGAGCGTCGGAATCCACCTGCATTCTGGCCGCACGGCGGCGCCACACATCACGTACACCGCCCAACTGAATCTAGCCCTTCCAGCGCGCCAGCTCTGCCGCGTCCAGTTGACCGATCTTGCGTTGCCGAACGCGCCCATCGGCATCGAACAGCACTGAAAACGGCAGTGCACCGACGTTATTGCCCAGCGTTCGGCTCAACTCCGTGCCTTCGAGACCGGCCAGGGCGACCGGGAAGCTGACCGGTGTGCGAGCCAGAAACTGCGTCACCGGCGCGGCCTTGTCCACAGCCAATCCCAGCAGATGCCAGCCGTTGGCCTTGTTTTCGTTGTAGAAGGCGCTGAGCAGCGGCAACTCTTCCACGCAGGGCGGGCACCAGGTGGCCCAGAAATTCACCAGCAAGCGCTGGCCGCGCAGGCTGCTGAGCGCCAGCGTGCCGCCGTCGGGCGTGGGGAAGCTGCGGCCCCAGAAATCGGACAGATCGCCCTCGATCTCGCCCGGCGTGAAGCGCTTGAGCGCCAAGCCCGCTCCGGCGGCCGCCGCGGCCACGCCGACCGCGGCGAGCGCCCAGCGCCGCGTCCTGGCGCTCGGGCCGGTCGCCGGTGGGGGGGCGGGTGCGCCCGCTGATTCGGGCGAAAGCTTCGGGGCGGTCATGGCGCGGAGGGCTCCTCTTGGTCCATGCGACGCTGCAGCGCGCGCGCGTCGCCGCGCGGGGCGCGGCCGTTGCTGCCGGGCTTGAGGGCGCCGCGCAGCTCGTCGTGGTCGTGGATCATCAGGTGCACGCCGATGGTTTCGCCCAGTTCGGCGCTCTGGCTGGAAAAGCTGAGCGCCTCGACCGTGTTGCCGTTGAAGCCCGTGATCGAGCGCGCTTCGTAGTCCACGCGGTTGTCGATCAGCGCAATCTCGGCCGACTTGGGGTCATCGCAGAACAATTGCAGGTAAATGTCGGACAGCCGCGTGGCCGTGCCGTTCCAGACCGCACCCGCGATGTGCGGGCGGAACTCGGTCAGGCGCTCCATCCAGGTCAGCGCCAGACGGCGCAGCGCGGCCAGCTCGGCCGGTTGGGTGTCGCCGTGAAACAGCGCCAGGTAGGCGCGCACCTCGGTTTCCATCAGGTCGTTGTCGGGAAGGGCGGTGCGCGGCGGCAAGCCAAGGCTTTTCTGCGCGCGGCGCTTGGCAGCGCCGTAGTCCAGCCCTTCCTCCACCACCAGACGCGCCGCGTGCGCAGCGATCTCGTGCGTCAGGGTTTCCATGCATGCCATTGTGCCCGCTCGTCCCCACGACCTGCCGTACAGTGAACCAAAGCCCTACGGGCTAGCCAAGGAGACATGAAGGTATGCAGACGACGATGATGGACGTGCCGCTTTCGCTCAACCATTTGCTGGAGCGCGCGGGTCAACTCTTCAAGCGCGGCGAGATCGTCTCGCGCCTGCCGGACAAATCGCTCAAGCGCCACAGCTACGGCGATTTTTACCGTCGAACACGGTCTCTGGCCAGTGCCTTTCAGCGCAAGCAGCTACAAAAAGGCGAGCGCGTCGCCACCCTGTGCTGGAACCACCACGCCCACCTGGAAGCGTATTTCGGCATCCCCGCGGCAGGCGGCGTGATGCACACGCTCAACCTGCGCCTCTCGCCCGACGAGATCGGCTGGATCGCCGCCGACGCGAGCGACCGCTTCCTGATCGTTGACGACGTGCTGCTGCCGCTGTACGAGAAGTTCAAGCACCTGCACGCCTTTGAAGAAGTGTTCGTCGTGCCTTTCTCCGGCGCGCCGGTGCCCGCGGGCTACACCGACTACGAGGCGCTGCTGGCCTCGGGCGATCCGGACGGCTTCCGCTATGCCCCGCACGACGAGCACGACCCGGTGGCCATGTGCTACACCTCCGGCACCACCGGGCGGCCCAAGGGCGTGGCTTACTCGCACCGCTCGACCGTGCTGCACACGCTGGTGGCCAGCCTGGCCGATTTCTGGTGCCTGCGCGGGCGCGACGTGGTGCTGCCGGTCACGCCCATGTTTCACGCCAACAGCTGGGGCATGCCCTACGGCGCCGTGATGATGGGCGCCAAGCTGGTGTTTCCCGGCCCGCACCTGCACCCGGACGACCTGCTCGATTTGATGCAGCAGGAGCCGCCCACGCTCGCGCTCGGTGTGCCCACCATCTGGCTCAGCCTGATCCAGACCTACGAAGCCTCGCTCAAGCCCGATTCGCCCAACCACGGCCGCTGGAAGCTGCCGCAGGGCATGCGCTCGCTGGTGGGGGGCGCAGCCGTGCCCGAATCGCTGATCCGCGCCTTCGACCGCCACGGCGTATGGATTTTGCAGGGCTGGGGCATGACCGAAACCTCGCCGCTGGCCACCGTGTCGTACACCAAATCAGAGCTGGTGGGCGCGTCCGACGACGAGCGCTACCGCCGTGCCGCCATGGCCGGCGTGCCTGCGCCGCTGGTCGATCTGCGCACGCGCGGCGACGACGGGCAGGACCAGCCCTGGGACGGCACCAGCGTGGGCGAAGTGCAGGTGCGCGGGCCGTTCATCACCGGCGGCTATTTCAACGTGGGCTCGCCCGAAGACAAGTTCACCGCCGACGGCTGGCTGCGCACCGGCGACGTGGCCAGCGTAGATGAATTGGGCTTCGTGCGCATCAGCGACCGCACCAAAGACTTGATCAAGTCGGGCGGCGAATGGATCAGCTCGGTCGACCTCGAAAACGCCCTCATGGCGCACCCGGCTGTGGCCGAGGCCGCCGTCATCGCCATTCCCGACGCCAAATGGGGCGAACGCCCGCTGGCCTGCGTGGCCTTCAAGCCCGGCGAAAGCGCCGAGACCGAGGCGCTCAACGCCCTGCTCACTGACAAGGGCTTTGCCAAATGGCAACTGCCCGAGCGCTATGAAACCATCGACGCTGTCCCACGCACTTCCACCGGCAAGTTCTATAAGCTGAAGCTGCGCGAGCAGTTTCCGCAGTAAGGCCTCAGACCGGCCCACCCCGGGCGGTCGGACACACGCGGTGCTCGCGCGCAGGCGAGCACGCGATGAACGACTCCACCGCCCCCACGACCCCACCGCTGCCTTCGGGCGAACGGCTGCCGGTGCCGGTACGCCCGCCCGGTGCGCCGCACCAGGTGGTCATCGTCGGCGGCGGCGCCGGCGGCTTGGAGCTGGCCACGCGCCTGGGCGACACACTGGGCCAACGCGGGCGCGTGGCTGTCACGCTGGTCGACCGCGCCCGCACGCACGTCTGGAAGCCCAAGCTGCACGAAATCGCCGCCGGCAGCATGAACATGGACGCGCACGAGCTGGACTACCTGGCCCAGGCGCACTGGCACCACTTTGAATACCGCACCGGCCAGATGGTCGGGCTGGACCGCACCCGGCGCGAAGTGCTGCTGGCGCCGCTGGTGGACGACGAAGGTCAGCGCGTGATTGACGCGCGCCGCGTGCCCTACGACACCCTGGTCATGGCCGTGGGCAGCCTGACCAACGACTTCGGCACGCCCGGCGTGGCCGAGCACGCCATCAAGCTGGAAACCGCTGCCGACGCCCGGCGCTTCAACCAGCGACTGATCAACGCCGCCCTGCGTGCCCATTCCCGCGCCGACCACGATACGGACGGCGACGGCGTGTCCGACACCCCGCGCCACCTGCGCGTGGCCATCATCGGCGCCGGCGCCACCGGGGTCGAGCTGGCGGCCGAGCTGCACCACACGCTGCGCGAACTGGTGTCTTACGGCCTGCAGCGCATCCAGGTCGACCGCGATTTGCGCATCGATTTGATTGAAGCGGCCGACCGCATCCTGCCCGGCCTGCCGCCGCGCCTGTCCACCGCGGCCGAAGAGCTGCTGCGCAACCTGGGCGTGCAGGTGCACACCAGCGCGCGCGTGGCCGCCGTGGAGCCGCAAAGCGTCGTGCTGGCCGACGGCCGCCGGATCGATGCCGATCTGATTGTCTGGGCCGCCGGCGTGCAGGCGCCCGCCTTTCTGGCCGAGCTGGACGGGCTGGAAACCAACCGCATCCACCAGCTGGTGGTGAACGCCACGCTGCAAACCACGCGCGACAACCACGTTTTTGCCCTGGGCGACTGCGCCGCCTGCCCCTGGCTGGGCACCGACAAACTGGTGCCGCCGCGCGCCCAGGCCGCGCACCAGCAGGCCAGCTTCATGCTCGGCCAGCTGCGCCGCCGCCTGGCCGGCGAGCCGCTGCGCGAATTCCGCTACCGCGACTTCGGCTCGCTCGTCTCACTGGGCGACTACAGCACCGTCGGCAGCCTGATGGGCGCGCTGGTCGGCGGCAACATGGTGTTCGAAGGCCTGTTCGCCAAGCTCATGTACAAGTCCTTGTACAAGCAGCACGAGCTCGCCCTGCACGGCTGGCCCAAGGTTGCGCTTGACACCATCGCCCGCGCCATCACGCGGCGCACCGAGCCGCACGTCAAGCTGCATTGAGGGGCGCACCGAGTGGTGCCGCCTGCATAAGCGCCCCGGCCCACCGCGTGATCTAGGCGTGACCGGCTGTGGTCACCGGCCACCGATTTCGCTATCGGATTGAAAGCTGCTTGCGCAGACCCGGCGCAGGCTGCAGGCCGAAAAGGCTTGAAAAGTTGACGCTGCGCTGGGCCTACAATCACCGCCTATGCACATTCACATTCTGGGCATTTGTGGCACCTTCATGGGCGGCGTGGCCGCCTTGGCGCGCGAAGCGGGCCACCGCGTGACCGGCTGCGACGCGGGCGTGTACCCGCCGATGAGCGACCAACTGCGCGCACTGGGCATTGAGCTGATCGAAGGCTACGGCGCCGACCAGTTGGCGCTGAAGCCCGACATGTTCGTGGTCGGCAACGTGGTCAGCCGCGCACACCTGCCGGACGGCACGCCCAAGTACCCGTTGATGGAGGCGATCCTGGACGCTGGCGCGCCCTACACCAGCGGCCCGCAATGGCTGGCCGAACACCTGCTGCAAGGCCGCCACGTGCTGGCCGTGGCCGGCACGCACGGCAAGACCACCACCACATCGATGCTGGCCTGGGTGTTGGAAAGCGCCGGCCTCCAGCCAGGCTTTCTGGTGGGAGGCGTGCCGCTGAACTTCGGGATTTCGGCGCGCATTGGTGGTGATTCGCCCGCCACCGAGCCGCCGCCGGGCCGCTCCCAAGGCGGCGAGCAGACCCCTCGGGGGGCAGCGCAGCAGGCGCAGCCGCGCAGCGTGAGGGCCTGTTTCGTCATAGAAGCGGACGAGTACGACACTGCCTTCTTCGACAAGCGCAGCAAGTTCGTCCACTACCGCCCGCGCACGGCGGTGCTGAACAACCTGGAGTTCGACCACGCCGACATCTTTGACGACCTGGCCGCGATCGAGCGCCAGTTCCATCACCTGGTGCGCACGGTGCCCCCCAGCGGCCGCGTGGTCGTCAACGACCTGGAAGAAAGCCTGACGCGCGTGCTGGCGCAAGGTTGCTGGAGCGAGCGGCGCGGCTTTGGCAGCGCCGTCAGCGACTTCAGCGCGCATGGCGAACCGAGCGACTTTGAAGTGCGCCTGCGCGACGTGCCCGTGGGCCGCGTGAGCTGGTCGCTGTCGGGCACGCACAACCAGTTGAACGCGCTGGCCGCCATCGCCGCGGCCGAGCACGTCGGCGTGCCGCCCGCTGTGGCCTGCGCCGCGCTGGGCAGCTTCCAAAACGTGCGCCGCCGCATGGAAGTGCGCGGCAGCGTGGCGCGTGCAGGCGGCGCCATCACCGTGTACGACGATTTCGCGCACCACCCCACGGCCATCCGCACCACGGTCGATGGGCTGCGCCGCCAGCTGGACGCAGCGGGCAAGCAAAGTGAGCGCATCCTCGCCATCTTTGAGCCGCGCAGCAACACCATGAAGCTGGGCACCATGAAAAGCCAGCTGCCGTGGTCGCTGGAACAGGCCGATCTGGCCTTCTGCCACAGCGGTGGCCTGGACTGGGACGTCACCACCGCGCTGGCGCCGATGGGCGAACGCGCCCAGGTCGCACCCGACATCGACACGCTGCTGCGCCAGGTGCTGGCCGCCGCGCGCCCGGGCGACCACCTGCTGTGCATGAGCAACGGCGGCTTTGGGGGCGTTCACGGCAAGTTGCTGGACGCGCTGAAGTCGCCCGCGGCGGCCTGAATCCGCCGGCCACGACGGGCCGCCTTCAAGCCCTTAGGCCCAGGTTGATCGCTATGAATTCAGTAGCTGGTCGCGCAATCTGCTCTATGGCCAGCGGCGCTTTTTCCTCAAAAATCGCTCAGTACGACACCGTCATCGCCCGCAGGTCGATCGACACCACCGGACGCGCCAGTGCGGCGCTGGCGGCGCGGGCAAAGTCGGTGCCCCAAGCCGTGTCGTTCAGCTTGGTGGCACCCGCGTCGCGCGCCACCACCAACACCTTGTCGGCCAACAGCAGTTTGCCGGTGGGGCGCAGCGGCTCGCTGCCCAGCGCGACGAATTGGGCGTCGAGCCAATCGCGGGCTTGTTCCTGGGTCATGGGCGACTGGTGGTCCAGCGCAAAAGTCCATTCCTGGCGTTCGTCCTGGATAACGCGCACTTCACTTTGCATGGTGATCTCTCTTCATGAGGCGGAGGTGCCGCGACTGTAGCCGATGCGCGCCACCGTGTGGGGGCGGCGCAGGAAAACATGAGAAGAATCGGCCTCCGCCCCTAGAACCACCTGCGCTGCCAGCTTCTCTATTCATAGCATTCGAGCGCAGGAAAAGCGCACCGTCGGTGGTGCGCGCGTGGCGAAGGTCCACTTTGGCGCAGCAAGGGCGTATCCACGACGCCCCTGGCACAGCGCGGGCGCCGCGGCTTCAGCGGCGCTGACGGCGTGTGCGCACCGCCTCGTCCAGCACCTGCAACAGCTCCAGCGAGCCGTCCCAGCCCAGGCAGGCGTCGGTGATGCTCTTGCCGTATTCCAGCGCGCCGACGTCGTCCTTGCCTGGCGTGAATTTCTGGGCGCCTGCGTGGATGTGGCTTTCCACCATCACGCCGAAGATCTGGTGCGAGCCACCGGCCACCTGCGCGGCCACGTCGCGCGCCACGTCCAGCTGCTTTTCGTGCTGTTTCAGGCTGTTGGCGTGGCTGCAATCGACCATCAGCGTGGCGGGCAGCTTGGCGGCGCTCAGGTCCTTGCAGGCCGCGCCCACGCTTTCGGCGTCGTAATTGGGCGCCTTGCCGCCACGCAGGATGACGTGGCAGTCCTTGTTGCCGTCGGTGTGCACGATGGAGACCTGCCCGTTCTTGTGCACCGACAGGAAGTGGTGCCCGCGCGCGGCCGCCTGGATCGCGTCGGTGGCGATGCGGATGTTGCCGTCGGTGCCGTTCTTGAAGCCGATCGGTGCCGACAGGCCGCTGGCCAGTTCGCGGTGGACCTGGCTTTCGGTGGTGCGCGCGCCGATGGCGCCCCAGCTGATCAGATCGGCAATGTACTGCGGCGAGATCACGTCCAGGAATTCGCTGCCCGCCGGCAGACCGATGCGGTTGATGTCGATCAGCAGCTGGCGCGCAATGCGCAGGCCTTCGTCGATGCGGTAGCTTTCGTCTAGATACGGATCGTTGATCAGGCCCTTCCAGCCGACGGTGGTGCGGGGCTTTTCGAAGTAGACGCGCATCACCACTTCCAGCGTGTCGGCGTATTGGTCGCGCAAGGGCTTCAGACGGCGCGCGTAGTCCAGCGCGGCTTCGGGGTCGTGGATCGAGCACGGGCCGATGATGACCAGCAGGCGGTCGTCCTTGCCGTTGAGGATCTTGCGGATCGATTTGCGGGTGCTGGAAATCAGCGATTCCACGGGTGTTCCGCGGATGGGGAAGAAGCGGATCAGGTGGTCTGGCGGGGGAAGCACGGTGATGTCCTTGATGCGCTCGTCGTCGGTCTGGCTGGTGCGCTCGGGTGTCGAGGGGCGGATATCCATGTCTTGCACAGCTTTGGCGTTCATCGGGGGTCTTCCTTCATTGACTCGGTTGGGCGCGGGTTTGCGCGGGTCGGGCACAAAAAAACCGCCGGGCTTTCGCTGCGGCGGTTTTGTCGGGAGGTCGCTGTTCGCTGTGCTTACACCTGGGCCTCTCGTCCGCCTGGGACCGAGAACCAAAAGTAAAAACCGAAAGCGATGCGCTTGTTCATGACCCAGTGACTGTAGCACACACGGCATAGGCCGCGTGTGACGGGTCGAGCGCGGCACCAGCCCAAGTCGCTTTTGCTATATTGTTCATAGCTGCCTGCGCAAGTGGTTGTAGGGCCAGCGATGCATTCTTCATCAATCGCTCGCTCGATACCTATCAGTCAGGCTGTGCCGCCCACCGTCAGGCCATCGATGCGCAAGGTCGGCTGGCCGACGCCCACGGGCACACTCTGGCCTTCCTTGCCGCAAGTGCCCACGCCCGAATCCAGCGCCATGTCGTTGCCGATCATGCTGATCTTCTTGAGCGATTCGGGGCCGCTGCCGACGATGGTCGCGCCCTTGACGGGGTACTGGATCTTGCCGTTTTCCACCCAATAGGCTTCGCTGGCCGAGAAGACGAACTTGCCGCTGGTGATGTCGACCTGGCCGCCACCGAAGTTGGTGGCGTACAAGCCCTTCTTGATGCTGGCCACGATCTCGCGCGGGTCGCGGTCACCGCCCAACATATAAGTGTTGGTCATGCGCGGCATGGGAATGTGGGCGTAGCTTTCGCGCCGGCCGTTGCCGGTCGGTTTGACGCCCATCAGGCGCGCGTTCATGGCGTCCTGAATGTAGCCCTTCAGGATGCCGTCTTCGATCAGCACGTTCTTTTGCGTGGCGTGGCCTTCGTCGTCCACGTTCAGGCTGCCGCGGCGGTCGGTGATGGTGCCATCATCCAGCACGGTGACGCCCTTGGCGGCCACGCGCTGACCAATGCGACCGGTGAACGCGCTGGAGCCCTTCCGGTTGAAGTCGCCTTCCAGCCCGTGGCCCACGGCTTCGTGCAAGAGCACGCCCGGCCAACCTGGGCCAAGCACCACGGTCATTTCGCCTGCGGGCGCAGGGCGGGATTCCAGATTGGTGAGGGCGGCCGACACGGCTTCGTCGACATAGCGGCCGAGCAGCGCATCATCGAAGTACGCCAAGCCGAAGCGGCCACCGCCGCCGTAGGAGCCGATCTCGCGCCGGCCGTTCTGCTCGGCAATCACGGTGACCGACACGCGCACCAGCGGGCGCACGTCGGCGGCCAGCGTCCCGTCCAGACGGGCGACCAACACCACGTCGTATTCGCTCGCTAAGCCTGCCATGACTTGCACCACACGCGGATCCTTGGCGCGCGCGAGCTTCTCCACACGCTCCAGCAGCTGCACCTTGGCCGTGCTGTCGAGCGTGCCGATAGGATCCAGACCGGGATAGAGCTTGCGCCCGCGCGCGAGCTGACGCTTGGGCACCTTGACGCGTCCGGCTTGTGCGGCGCTGCTGATGGCGCGCACGGTTTGCGCGGCATCGGTCAGCGAAGCAAGGGAAATATCGTCGGAATAGGCGAAAGCGGTCTTCTCGCCGGCCACTGCTCGCACCCCCACGCCCTGGTCGATAGAGAAGCTACCGGTCTTGACGATGCCTTCTTCCAGGCTCCAGCCTTCGGCACGCGTGTACTGAAAGTACAGGTCGGCGTCATCGACACGGTGCTGTGCGATAACACCCAAGGTTTTGGCCAAATCGGCTTCGCTCAAGCCGAACGGCGTCAACAGCAGGTCGCTCGCGGTTTGCAGGCGCTCAATTGTGGGTTCTCTAGAGATCATGGGGTGATTTTAGTGGTCTGCACGCAAGGCTGCTGCATCGGACCAAATAGCGGTAACGCCGAACGCTCGCTTGATTGATTGGAGGTCATTTTCGAGAGTCCAAAGCAAAACGCCCAG
>NZ_VRUA01000026.1 GCF_008017535.1 Ottowia flava | reverse complement strand
AGCCACCGAACACCTGCCTCCCATCACGCGACTCGCATTCGACGGGAACAACGTGTTGAGAAACTACAGCTAGTCCGTCTGGGGTCACTCCCCCAGAAATCAAGACTTGGAATGATTTGGGCTGTTTGCGCTAGAGCAATCAGCGCGGGCAGCTATGCAAAAGATAGCGTTGCCGCTGAATAGGGTGACGAGCCTTGACCCCGGCACTGACTCCAAAGTTAGGGCTGCTTGGTTCCCCACCTGACCCGGTTGGCTCCTTCACCATGCGGGAAGGCCCGTCGGGGTCTATTGTAGTGCCTGCAGGCGGCGCTGGGCTTCAACAGGGCCAAAACTCAGGGTGAGCAGGTGCGTGACTTCGGCGCGCAACTGTGCCAACTGGTCGTGGCATTGGCAATCCACCAGGCGGGCTTTCAGGCGACCTGCGCGGGGGTGGCAGCAGCCATCCAGCGAGCCTACCAGCACCATGGCCTGAGGATCGGCGTCCGCGCAGCCTTCGGGGGTGATGGGCGCGCAAGCTTCGATGATTTCGAGCATGTCGGGCAAGTCAGACGCCACATGGGCCGGCTGATACAGCCTGCCGGTGGCGTTGATGTCTACGATGAGTCGGGAATGTCTGTTGCGACGCAGCATACCGGCCTTTTGATAAAAAAGGGGTACATCGTGGCGTACATGCATCAGTTTCAGGGGCGCGGCTCTAAGCCGGAGGCCCCGGGTCTCACACCGTAAAATCCTCAGCATGTCTTATTTGGTTCTGGCCCGCAAATACCGCCCGCGCAAGTTCACGGAGATGGTGGGTCAGGAGCACGTCGTCCAGGCCCTGACCAACGCGCTGACGCAGCAGCGCCTGCACCACGCCTACCTGTTCACCGGCACGCGCGGCGTGGGCAAAACCACGGTGTCGCGCATCCTGGCCAAATCGCTCAATTGCACTGGCCCGGACGGGCAGGGCGGCATCACGGCCGAGCCTTGCGGCGTGTGCGCCGCCTGCACCGAGATCGATGCCGGTCGCTTCGTCGACTACACCGAACTCGACGCCGCCAGCAACCGTGGCGTGGACGAAGTGCAGCAATTGCTGGAGCAAGCCGTCTACAAGCCGGTGCAGGGCCGCTTCAAGGTCTTCATGATCGACGAGGTGCACATGCTCACCGGCCACGCCTTCAACGCCATGTTGAAGACGCTGGAAGAGCCGCCCGAATACCTCAAGTTCGTGCTGGCCACGACCGACCCGCAGAAGGTGCCGGTCACCGTGCTCAGCCGCTGCCTGCAGTTCAACCTGCGGCCGATGGCGCCCGAGACGGTGCTGGAGCACCTCACCCACGTGCTGGCCGCCGAAAACGTGCCGGCCGAACCGCAGGCGCTGCGCCTCTTGGCGCGCGCCGCCCGCGGCTCGATGCGCGACGCGCTCAGTCTGACCGACCAGGCGATCGCGTTCGGCTCGGGCCAGTTGCAGGAAGCCGGTGTGCGGCAAATGCTCGGCTCGGTCGACCGCACTGTCGTGTTCCGCCTGATCGAGGCGCTGGCGCAGGCCGACGGCAAGACCGTAGTCGAGCTGGCCAACCAGCTGCGGGCCACCGGCCTGTCCGCCGCCACCACGCTGGAAGATATGGCCAGCGTGCTGCAACGCATGGCCGTGCAGCAGGCGGTGCCCGACATGGCCGTCGATGCCGCCGACCCCGACGCGCAGGAAACCGCGCGCCTGGCCGCGTTGATGCCGGCCGACGAAACCCAGTTGCTGTACAGCCTGTGCATCCACGGCCGCACCGAGCTGGGCCTGGCGCCCGACGAATACGCTGGTTTGACCATGGTGCTGCTGCGGCTGTTGCCGTTCAAGCCCCGTACCGGTCCAGCGGACGCGGCGGAAAAAAAAACTCTGAAATCAGCTGAAGGCGCGGCGCCAGCGGCCACCTCGCCCGCGGCCGCGGCGTCGGTCAGCCCACCTGCCGCGCAGCCAGCGGCACCGGTGGCCAGTGCGCCACCCCCGGTCGCGCAGCCGAAGCTCGCGTCGCCGGAGAAGGCACCGGCGAGCCCGGACCCAGCGCCGCCGGCGACCATGGACACGGCGCCGCCGCAGGATCGCGCAGTGAACGCGGAATCGGTGATGACCGATGCGCCCGCCGAGCCTGCGGCGGCCGCCGTGACCCACGAGGCAGCACCTGCGGTGAGTCTCGCCGCGCAGACCGCCGCAGCGACGTCAGCGTTAGCGACGCCCGCACCGGGCGCGACGCTGTCAGACGTCGCGCCCGGTGCGGGCGCGGAGGGTGGCGCGACTGACCTCGCCGACAACCCAGCAGACGACATGGGCGACGCCGCCTTCGCACCTATTGACGCGGACGACGCGGGCGCGCCGTGGCCTGACGATTGGGGCGACGCCGACGATCCGCGCGATGCGATGGCGATGGCCCCGCCCAGCGGTTTGCCACCGGCCGCTGGCTCGCCGCTGCGCCCCCTGCCCGTGCGCGGGGCAGCGCATGCGCGTCCCCAGGAATTTGAAGAAAATTCGGCGCTAGCCCTACAACCACCTGCGCAGGCAGCTTCCGATTCGATAGCGGTCAAGGTGCGTGAAGGCAGTGTCGATCGTGCCCAGGCGCAGCCTGCTGCGGGGCCCGAGCCCGAACCGGTCGCCGCCACCGAGCTGGGCGACTTCTGGCATGCGCTGGTGCAGGACCTGATCGCGCGCGAAAAGGTGACGGCCCTGGTGCGCGAACTGGCCCTGCAGGCCCAACTGGCCGAACGGCAGGCCGATCAGTGGACGCTGCGTGTGGAAACCGAAACCCTGCGCCAAGCCGGCGTGCGCGACCGGCTGCAGGCCGCGCTGGCCGACGCCGGGCACGGCGTGCGTCTGAACGTCGAGCTGGGCCGCGTGGCCGACAGCCCATCGCGCCGCAACCACTACGCGGCGGCCCAGCGCATGAAGGCGGCTGAGGCGCTGGTGATGGCCGACCCCTTCGTGCAGGAAATGATGCGCGAGTTTGGGGCGAAAATCGTCCCTGGCAGCATCAAACCGCTGTGACGGCGCACCCGGAGCCAAGCTGGGCGGGCTGCCTCGTTCAAATGGATGCCCCCATGACCAGCGCTCTGGCGCGCGGCGCACGGGTTTCGAACACAACTGGTGGCGCAGCGCGCCGCCGTCCATGGATCTGAAAAGGAAATCAAACGATGTTCAACAAAGGACAACTGGCTGGCCTGATGAAGCAGGCGCAGGCCATGCAGGACAACATGAAGAAGGCGCAGGACGAGCTGGCGCAGATGGAAGTCGAAGGCGAATCCGGCGCCGGCATGGTCAAGGTGCTGATGACGGGCAAGCACGACGTCAAGCGCGTCACCATCGATCCGAGCCTGCTGACCGACGACAAGGACATGCTGGAAGACCTGGTCGCCGCCGCCTTCAACGCCGCCGTGCGCAAGGCCGAGGAAGTCTCAGCCGAGAAGATGGGCAAGCTGATGCCGGCGGGCATGCCGGGCATGCCGCCGGGCATGAAATTCCCGTTTTAAAAGGTCATCCCCCTGAGGCGCTGACGCGCCTTCCCCCTTCTCTCTTCGGGAAGGGGGACAACGCCAGTGCCCGGCGCAGGTCCGGGCACGGCGTTGGCTGGAACGTGTTGCGCCACGATGAGGTCGTAGCTGGGCGAACGACCGCTGTTGGGCTCACTGCGTTTTTACCGCCTGTCTGATTTGCTATGAGTGACACCCACAGTCTCGACACCCTGGTGCAGGCGCTGCGGCGCCTGCCGGGCGTGGGCGTGCGCTCGGCGCAGCGCATGGCGTTTCATTTGCTGCAGCACGACCGCGAGGGCGCGCAACTGCTGGCGCGGTCGCTGCAGGACGCGGTGAGCCAGGTGCGCCATTGCGCGCTGTGCCACACGTTCACCGAAGGCGAGGTGTGCGCCACCTGCCAGGACCCGCGCCGCGACGCCAGCAAGCTGGCGGTGGTGGAAACGCCGGCCGATCAGGCGGCGCTGGAGCGCACGGGGGCGTTCAAGGGGCGCTACTTTGTGCTGATGGGCAAGCTCAGCCCGCTGGACGGCGTGGGGCCGCGCGACATCGGCATGCACAAGCTGATCGAGCGCGCCAGCGACGGCACGGTGCAGGAGGTCATCCTGGCCACCAACTTCACCGCCGAAGGAGAGACGACGGCCCACGTCATCGCGCAGGCGCTGAAGAACCGCGGCCTGACCGTGACCCGCCTGGCGCGCGGCGTGCCGGCCGGCAGCGAGCTGGAATACGTCGACCTGGGCACCATCGCCCACGCGCTGGTCGACCGGCGTTGAGCAGCGGCCGGCAGCGACGCCGAGCACATCGGTCGTTGGTTTGATATCAAATGCATAGCTATCCGCGCTTGCTCTGCAAGGGCTAGACGCCAATTTGATCTATGAGCTCGACCTACAAACCGGGCGTGTGCCACACGCTTGGTTTGGGTCGCTGCCAGCGCCGCGAATGCGTTAGAACTTTCGATTTCGTCCGGCGCGAGCGGCTGTGACGGGCCGGCAGCGCCGGCATCGGGCGTACAGGCAAACCCGATTGGGATACGCCCGGATGCAGCTTGGCGGAGTATTCGCTAACGTCCCGCATATGCGTGCTCCATGCTGGTGGGGGGCATGTTCTAAGTGATCCCGAAGCCTGTTGACAATGCCCGCCCCGAGTTCCTCACGTCGTGCCCTGCTGAGAGGGCTGCCCGCCCTGATCTGGGCGGCCGGGACGGCGCGGGCCCAAAACGGCGCTGCACGGCCTGAGCGCCCCCGCGTCAGCATGGCGGTCAACGAGGGCTCTGCCCTGTACCAACTGCCGCTGACCGTCGCCGCGCAGTTGCGCTACTTTGCGGCAGAAGGGTTGGAGGTTGAATTCCACGAGTTGGGTGGCACCGGCCCGATCCAGCAGTCGCTGACCAAGGGCACGTCCGACTTGGCGGTGGGGGGCGTGGAAAGCGCCATCATGCTGCGCCAGCGTGGCGTGGATTGCATGGCCTTCGCGTTGCTGGGGCGCGCGCCCCAACTGGTGTTTGGCGTCAGCACGCGCGCGGTGCCGGGTTTTCGCCACCTCTCGCAATTGCGGGGCGCCCGGGTCGGCATTTCAGCGCAGGAGCCCGCCACGCACTGGTTTGCCAAGCTCGTGCTGGTGCGCAGCGGCCTGGTGCCTGGCGAGGTGGAGTTCGTGGCGCTGAACAGCGCGCTGTCCGCGGTGGCCGCCCTGCGCGAAGGCGAGATCGCCGCCATCGCGCATTTCGATCCGCTGATCAGCCTGTTGGAGGCGCGCGGCGACATCCGCGTGGTGACCGACACGCGCCTGCTGCGCATCACACAGGATCTGTTTGGGGGGCCAATGCCAGGCGGCAGCCTCTATGCGCCAGCCGAATTCCTTCAACGCAACCCGCGCACGGTGCAGGGCATCACCAATGCGGTGGTGAAGGCGCTCAAGTGGTTGCAAACCGCGGGGCCGAGCGACATCGTGCGCGCCATGCCCGAAGTGTCGATGCATGGCGACCGCGCGGTGTTCCTCGGTGCTTTCGAGAAGTCGCGCGAGGCGCTGTCGCCCGATGGCGTGCTGACCGAATTGGGCGTGCAGACCGCCGTTCGGCTGGTGGAGCGCTACGGCGCCCTCACGCCGCCGGTGCGGGTGTCGGCTGAAGCGGTGTACACCAACGAATTCGCCCGCAAGGCCAAGCAGCGCTTCCAGGCCTGAGGCGGGTCTTCAGCGCTTGCTCTTGCCCTTGGCGGATGTTCTGGCCGGGGCGGACTTGGCCGCAGCCT
Organism: Ottowia flava; assembly: GCF_008017535.1. Classification (GTDB taxonomy): domain Bacteria; phylum Pseudomonadota; class Gammaproteobacteria; order Burkholderiales; family Burkholderiaceae_C; genus Ottowia; species Ottowia flava. Next base: position 33,402 of record NZ_VRUA01000026.1, on the reverse strand, counting down.
TGCCGCCTGAAGACGATCTGGCAGTCGACTTGGCCGTCTTGCTTTCCTTGCCGCCTTTGGCAGCCCGCGCCGATGGCTGGCCCTTGGCGGCGCGGCCGCTGGCACGCTCGGCCTTTTGGTGGCCCCGGCTGGGCGTGCTGCGCTCGGCGCGGGCGCGGTGGCGGGCAGAGGCGATGCCGTCACCCGCCGCCGCAGCGGCGGCGCGCACCGGCAGGTACAGCACCACCGGCTGGCCGCGCTTCAGGCTGGCGTGGGCGCCGCCCTTGTTCCAGCCGGCCACGGTGGCGGCTGGCAGGTCGTAGCGGCTGGCCACGCTGGCGATGGTGTCGCCCTTGCGTGCGCGCACCGTGGTGCGGCGCAACACCACTTCCGGCGTGTACGAGAGTTGGGCGTTGTTGACGACGTGGCTTGCCACCGCTGTGGCTGCGCCGTTGCTGCGCTTGACCAGCACCGTGGAGCCGCTCTTGATCAGCATGCCGCGCGGGATGTTGTTCATCTCGCGGAAGCTTTCCTCGTCCATGCCGAAGCGGCTGGCAACTTCGCGCGAGGGCAGGTTGGAAGGCGCGACCCAGGCCGTCCACGAGGCCAGCGACTGCGGGTCGGCGGCGGCCAGGTTGCGGTTGAAGGTGACGGCGTTGTTCCAGGGCAGCAGCACCTGCGGCGTGCCCGCGGCGAAGATCACCGGCTTGCGCTGCGAGGGATTGAGGGCGCGAAAGTCCTCCAGCCGCACCTCGGCCATGCGCGCGGCCACTTCCACGTCGATGTCCTTGGTGATGTCGACCGTGTCGAAGAAGGGGTGGTTCTCGATCAGCGGCAACGCGGTGGCGTAGCTGTCGGGGCGGGCGATGATGTTCTTGACCGCCTGCAGCTTGGGCACGTAGTTGCGCGTCTCGGCCGGCATGCTCAGGTCGAGATAGCCGGTGCCCAGGCCCGCCGCCTGGTTGCGCGTGATGGCGCGGTTCACGTTGCCCTGGCCCCAGTTGTAGGCGGCCAGCGCCAAATGCCAGTCGCCAAAGCGGTCGTGCAACTGCTGCAGGTAGTCGAGCGCGGCGCGGGTCGAGGCGATCACGTCACGCCGGTCATCGCGCAGCATGTTCTGGCGCAGGTCGAACGAGCTGCCGGTGGCCGGCATGAACTGCCACATGCCCGCCGCCTTGGCGCTGGACACGGCCTGCGGGTTGAAGGCCGATTCGATGTAGGGCAGCAGCGCCAATTCGGTCGGCATGCCGCGCAGTTCCAGCTCTTCGACGATGTGGAAGATGTACATGCGCGAGCGCTCGGTCATGCGCTGGATGTAGTCGGGGCGGCTGCTGTACCACTGCTCCTGCTGGCGCACCAGGTCGGTGTCGAGGTCGGGCATGGCGTAGCCGCGGCGAATGCGGTCCCACAGGTCGGCCGGGGCGTCCAGCGGCGCGACCTTGCCCGAGCGCAGCTCGGTCATGGAGACCGGCGGCATGTCGCCCGCGGTGGGTTGGCGGGTCGAGGTGGACGTGCGGGAGGGCGCATCGCCGGAGGTGCTGCCTGGGGCGGCGCAGCCAGCCAGCCAGACGCTGGCGGCCAGCGCCAGCACATAGGACCATTTCATCGGAAGTTGTTTTTCCATTCGCGAAGCGCGGCGAACACCGCCACTTCGTCCGTTGCGGAAGCCGCCTGCGTGTGCACGGATTGCACGACCTCAGGTTCCCGGCTGCGGAGAAAAGGGTTGACCGCACGCTCCGTCCCGATGGTGGACGGCAGCGTCGGCTGGCCCTGGGCGCGCAGCTGTTCGCAGCGCTGCAGGTAATCGGCCAGAGCCTGGTTGCTTGGTTCCACCACACAGGCAAAACGCAGGTTGGACAAGGTGTACTCGTGCGCGCAGCAGACCCGCGTGTTGCCCGGCAGTGCGGCCAGGGTGTCGAGCGAGGCCAGCATCTGCGCCGGCGTGCCTTCGAACAGGCGGCCACAGCCGCCGGAAAACAGCGTGTCGCCGCAGAACAGCAGCGGCGCGTCGTTCACATCGGCGGCGAAGTAGGCGATGTGCCCGGCCGTGTGGCCCGGCACGTCGATCACGCGAAAGTCCACGCCCAGCGCCTGAACGTGGTCACCGCCTTGCAGCGGGCGAAACGGTTCGGGGATGCGCTCGCGCGCCGGACCGCAGACGAGGGCGCCGGTGGTGGCGTGCAATTCGGCCACGCCACCGGTGTGATCGGCGTGGTGGTGCGTGACTAGAATGTTCGCCAGCGTCAGGCCCTGCTGGCGCAGCGCTGCCAGCACGGGCGCCGCTTCGCCCGGGTCCACCACCAAGGCGTGGCGTCCGTCGTGCAACATCCAGAAATAGTTGTCCTGGAAGGCGGGCAGTGCAATCAATTCCATGAGTGGGCGATTATAAAAACGCGTGATCGTCCGCTTGTCCGAGCTACCCATCTTTACACTTGCACCTCTTGACGCATGCCGATGACCGGCCTGTTTGATTGGTTTCATACACCGCCCGGCCAGTACGCGCTGGCCTGGGAGCAGGCGCAGTTCGATGCTGCGCTGGCCGACGTGTTCGGCTACCACGCCGTGCAGTTGGGCCTGCCCGCACTGGACGCGCTGCGGGCCAACCGCATGCCGCACCGCTGGTACGCCGATCTGGGCGGCGTACATCCTGGCGCAGAAGCACCTGAGGCGTCTGCTTGGCCTCCGCTCACCGCCGACGCGGCACCATCGGCCTGGAAGACAGCGCTGGTCACCGACAGCGCCGCCCTGCCGTTGGCCGAGGCCAGTGTCGACCTCGTGGTGCTGCCGCACACACTGGAGTTCAGCGCCGACCCGCACGCCACGCTGCGCGAGGTGCAGCGCGTGCTGGTGCATGAGGGGCGGGTGGCCATCTCGGGCCTGAACCCGGCCAGTCTGTGGGGCTGGCGGCAGGTGCGCGCGCATGTGTACCGCAGCCTGGGGAGTGGCAGTACTTACCTGCCGGACGGCTGCGAATTCATCGGCCACTGGCGCTTGCGCGACTGGCTGCGTCTGCTGGAGTTCGAGCTGGAATCGATCGCCTTTGGCTGTTACCGACCGGCCGTGCGCAGCGCCGGCGCACTGGCGCGCTTTGAATGGGTGGACCGCATAGGCGCCCGCTGGTGGCCGGTGCTGGGCGCCGCCTACGTGGCCGTGGCGGTCAAGCGCACCCAGGGCGCCAAGCTGGTGGGCGCCCGTTGGAAAAAGGCGCCCGCGGTGTCGGGTGCTCCTGTTTCGGTAGCTGGTCGCGCAGCACCACAGCCGTCTGTTAGAAGAAATGACCTTGAATCGAATTGAGATGTTCACCGATGGCGCCTGCAAGGGCAACCCCGGCCGCGGCGGCTGGGGCGTGTGGTTGCGTTCGCCCGGGCATGAGAAAGAGCTGTTCGGCGGCGAGGCCCACACCACCAACAACCGCATGGAACTGACGGCGGTGATCGAAGGCCTGTCCGCGCTCAAGCGGCCGTGCGAGATCGACCTGTACCTGGACAGCCAGTACGTGCGCCAGGGCATCACCGAATGGATCACCGGCTGGAAGGCCAAGGGCTGGCGCACTTCCAGCAAGCAGCCGGTCAAGAACGTCGACCTATGGCAGCGCCTGGACGCGCTGGTCAGCGGCGCGGGTCACACCATCCACTGGCACTGGGTGCGCGGCCACGCCGGGCACGAGGGCAACGAGCGCGCCGATGCGCTGGCCAACCGCGGTGTCGATTCGCTGCGGTCGGGCACCTGAAACGCGGCGCACGCGCCAAGCATGGCGACACGGGGCGACTTCAACGAGTGCGTGGCGGCGCCAGAATTTAGGCCGGGCGTTCTGGCTGGTTTCACACCACCAGCCATCGGCATCCGCTGCGACGCGCGGACTCGTTGATGGACAATTGCTCCTAAAAAAGTAGCTGTATTCGCAGTATGGAAAAGGGCTTATAGCGAAATTCTATGTACTAGTGACAGTTTTAAGGCGAAGTAAGTCTCTGCAAGTGATCTGTCCAATTTGACCCTTGTCAATACGGGCGCACCCGGGTCTGGCAACATGGATTGACAGCCGCTGAAGGACGTGATTGCCGCCGTTTTTTACTGTCGCAGGCGGGAACTTGAACGGGGGCGCGCGCATCGGACGGTAAACAGGAGACATCACGCATGACAGGCCAGCATTCGTGCCGGTGGACGCGTGGCGGCAGCCAAAGGCGCCGCCCATGACGTCCGTATTCGACCCCTTGCACATGCAGGCCGCCACGCTGGACGTGATGGCCGCCACGCATGCCACGCCTTCGTTGCTGGCGCAGCGCCAGCAACAGCGGCTCGCGCGCCTGCTCGACGCCGCGCGCCACGGCTCGGCTTTCTACCGCGAGCGGCTAGCACCGGCGGCAGGCCGGGGCCACCATCTTGCGCACGTGCCGCACGTCACCCGGGCCGAATTGATGGGTGACTTTGACCAGTGGGTGACCGATCCGGCGTTGCGCCTCGATGAACTGCGCGATTTCACCGCTGACGACACACGGGTCGGTGAAGCCTGGCTTGGCCGCTATGTGGTGTGGGAAAGCTCGGGTACCAGCTCAAAGCCGGGTGTGTTCGTGCAGGACGCGCCGGCGATGGCGGTGTACGACGCGCTCGAGGCGGTGCGCCACCGTGTTGCCGGACGCAGCAGCGGCGCGGGGCGGTTGTTCGGTCCGTTCTCGGCGCTCGACGCGTTCGGCGCGGGTGATCGCACCGCGATGGTCACGGCCACCGGCGGACACTTTGCCAGCGTGGTCAGCTTCGAGCGCCTGCGCCGCGTCAACCCCTGGTTGGCCAAGAGCGCGCGCTGCTTCAGCCTGCTGCAGTCGACCGAGGCGCTGGTGGCTGCGCTGAACGAATTCCAGCCTACCGTGCTCGCCACCTACCCGACCGCGGCGGCCCTTCTGGCCGATGAAGCAGCTGCGGGGCGGTTGCAGATCCGGCCACGCTGCGTCATGACGGGTGGCGAGGCGCTGGGCGCCGCCGCGCGTGAGCGCGTGCGCCGCAGCTTCGATGGCGCGGCGGTGCGCAGCAGCTACGGTGCGTCGGAATTCCTGCCAATCGCCTGGGAATGCGCGCACGGCCATCTGCACGTCAACGAAGACTGGGTGATCCTGGAGCCGGTGGACGAGCACTACCGCCCGGTGCCACGCGGCCAGCCCTCGCACACGGTGCTGCTGACCAACCTCGCCAACCTGGTGCAGCCGCTGATCCGCTACGACCTGGGCGACCAGGTCACGCTGCACAGCCAGCGCTGCGGCTGTGGCTCGCCGCTGCCCATGCTGGACGTCGGCGGTCGCCGCGACGACGTGCTGCGCGTGCCTTCTCTGCGACGCAAGGGCGAAACCGTCAGCCTGCTGCCCATGGCCCTGTGCACCGTGGTCGAAGAGCAGTGCGGTCTGTTCGACTTCCAGCTGCAGCAGCGCGACACCCATACGCTGGTGCTGCGCGTGCCGCACGAGGGCGACGAGGCGCGCGCCGTGATCGACCGCTGCCGCGATGCACTGCAGCACTTCGCTACCGCGCAGGGCGCCGAGCCCATCCGCGTATTGGGCGAGGCTGGCGTGGTGGTACCGCGCGGGCGCAGCGGCAAGGCCTGCCGGATGCTGATGGCTTGAACGTCGGGTCGGTCGATGGCGACGCCGACCGAAGACCGGTGCTGGGCAGCTGTCTGAACGGGCCAATTTTTAGTGAAATCGAGCTGTATACCTACAGCCATCAGCGCAGTCAGCTACTTAATTGATAGTGATGATGCCCTGAATAAGCGACGTCCATCAAGAGCTTCAGCGCCAACTCGCCGTCACGCCGCCTGCATCGCAGGCTTGACCGGTGCCTCGCGGATCGGCAGGTTGACCACGGCGGCCATCAGGGCCAGCGCAATGTCGGCCCACCACATCCATGTGTAGTCGCCAAAGCGGGTGATCGCCAGGCCGCCCAGCCACGCGCCCAGAAAGCCACCGATCTGGTGCGACAGCAGCGTCAGCCCGAACAACGTGCCCAGGTAGCGCACGCCGAACAGCTTGCCGACGATGCCGGCCGTTGGCGGTACCGTGGCCAGCCAGGTGAAGCCCAGGCCGATCGCGAAGATGTAGAACACCCACGGCTCCCGCGGCATCGCCAAGTACCACAGCACCAGCAGCGCGCGGCTGGCGTACATGATGGCCAGAATCATCTTGCTTCGGTACTGCCCCACCAGGTGACCCACCACCAGGCTGCCCACGATGTTGGCCAGGCCGATCAGCGCGAGCGACCAGCTCGCCACCGACGGGGGCAGGCCGCACAGGTCGACCTCTGTTGGCAGGTGTGTCACCAGGAACGCAATGTGAAAGCCGCAAGTGAAAAAACCCAGATGGAGCAGCAGGTAGCTGCGGTCGCCCATCGCCTCCCGCACGGCGCGGCGCAGGCCGCCGTCGTCTGCCGCGACCGTATGGACGGTGTTGCCGCCCTTGGTCACGCGGCCGATCATCGGCAGCGCCGCGAGCGAGACCACGGCCAGCGTGTACATGGCGCCCATCCAGCCGAACAGCTGGATCAGCTTTTGCGCGAGCGGCGCAAACACGAACTGGCCCATCGAGCCCCCCGCGTTGATCACACCCGAGGCGGCGCCTCGCGCCTCGGGGCTCATGCGCTGCGCCGCCGCTCCGATCAGCACCGAGAAACTGCCCGCGCCCGCTCCCATCGCGACCAGCAGACCCTGGGTGAAGATCAGGCCCCATCCAGTGCTGACCATCGGCGTCAGCGCCGTGCCCAGCGCCAGCACCAGCACCCCCGCGATCAGTACGGCGCGCGGGCCCCAGCGGTCGGCTGCCGCGCCCGCCAGCGGCTGCACCGCGCCCCAGGTGAACTGCGCGACGGCCAACGCGAAACTGATGGTGGCAATGCCCAGCCCGGTGGTGGTGTTCATCGGGCCCACGAACAGGCCGACCGACTGGCGGGCACCCATCGTCACCATCAGAATGCCGGCCGCTGCCAGCGTGATGCCCATGACGCCGGGACCGCGAAGTTGCTTGAACATGGTGAAACCGCCTGAGAAATCTTGATCCGGGGCGCGGAGAAGCGTGATCGGATGCGATGGGATCATAGGGCCTGAAGCTGGTGACAAAACAGCGCAAAATGGACGTGTTTATGTCAATGATTGGTTGACAATGGTGCATTCCCGGGCTCAAAAGTTGCGGCAATCCTCATCCGATGCTGCTCACGCGATCCGGCAGGGCAGAGGCGTCAGCGGCCCGCCGGCCGCGGCGCCCGCCGCGCAGTGGCTGCCGGCCTGGGCGGCAATTGTGCGCACGGTTGAACACGGCAGCATGGCCGCCGCGGCGCGCGAACTGGACTGCACGCGCGCGTTGGTCAGCAAGCAGATCGCCGAGCTGGAAGCCATCCTCGGCGCTCGCCTGCTTGAACGCTCGACGCGCCGCCTGAGTCTGACCCCGGCGGGCGAGCAGTTTCATCACCACGCGCTGGCCGCGCTCGACGCCGTGGCTGCCACGCAGATCGCCGTGCGCAACCAGGGCGAAACGCCGCTGGGGGTACTGCGGGTCAGTGCCACCATCAGCTTCGGTCGCGTGTACATCGCGCCGCTGCTCGGGCGCCTGGCCGACGCACACCCTGGCTTGACCTGCGAGTTGATCCTGAGCGACCAGTTGGTCGATCTGGAGGCCGAGGACATCGATCTGGCTTTGCGCATGACCCGCATGCCGCCCCAGGACGCCGTGGTGCGGCGGTTGGCGACGCTGGAGCGCCTCATCTGTGCCTCGCCCGCCTACCTGCAGATGCATGGGACGCCGCAGCATGCCGGCGAGCTGCCGCACCACCAGACGCTCAGCTACCTGCTCACCGACGACCACCGCTGGCACTTGATCGACCCGCAGGGCGAGGAGCACATCCACACCGCGACCAGCCGGCTGCGCATGAACAGCACCGACGCCATGGTGGACGCCGCTGTCGCAGGACGCGGTCTGGCCATCCTGCCGGAATACCTTGCGCAGCCCTTGCTGCGCGACGGCCGCCTGGTACAGGTGCTGAGCGACCATGAGCCCAGTACCCGTTTCGGCCGACACTTGTACGCTTGCTACACGCCCAGCCGCGTGCGCATCGCCAAGGTGCGCGTGATGTTGCAGGCGCTGGAAGAAATGTTTCTCCCCGTACCTCCTTGGGGCGCCTGACGCCACTTGGCTGGCGGCCGTGGGGCACCGTCACAGTGTGACAATGCGGCCGTGAACCTATTCCTCCTGCGCTGTCCACCGTTGCTGCAAGCCGCGATGGTGATCGGCTTGCTTGGGTCGCAGGGTGTCCGCGCCACGGAGGTGACTTCGAGACCCGGGTTCTTGTTCGCTCGCGCGCCGTACGGTGATGGCGGTGCGCCGGTTTCGGCGCAGGCCGACCGCCCTGGCAGTTCAGTGAACGCGCGCGTCGTCTACACCCGCGCTGTGGTTCGCAGCTTGCCGAGCCCACGGGAACCCAATGCCTTGCGACTCAAGTTGTTGCCCGGAGGGAAGATCCCCTTCACGACGGTCACGTTTCGCGTGGCGGACCCGTCGTTGGTGCTGGGCCTGCAGGTCGGCGATCATGTGGGTTTTGTCGCTGAGGCGCGCCCTGAAGGGAACACGGTGGTGCGTCTGCGGGCGGTCTCACCTTGCGCGCGCTTCCAGCCGTGCTCGACCATTTTCGACGACTGATCCACGACCTTCACGGGGTACGCCGGCTGGCGCCCCGTGGGTCAGGCCGTGCCACTCAATCGCTGAGTTGCTTCAGCGCTTGGGCGATAGCGCCCGAGCCATCTGGCCGAACGAGCCGGGCGACCTCCTGCCCGTCCTTCAGGAAAACCAGCGTCGGCCACAGCTTGATGCCATAGCTTCGTCCCAGGCGCCGTCCCGGGCCATCCTCGACCTTGACGTGCGGAACATCCGCGCCCGCCTGAGCGAAGGCGGCTTCGATGTCCGGTTGCGCCCCTCGACACCAGCCACACCAGTTCGTCCCGAACTCGAGCACAAGCGCGCCGCGCTGCGCGTCGACATCAGCGCGGGTCAGCGATTCAGGAATAAAGGTGGGTGTGTAGGCCATGACATGTGCAGGATAGCCCGTTGGCCGATTCGCGGCCATGGAAGGGGATTGCGAATCGGCCAGATCTGATGGCGCAGCTTGGTCGGGCCTGAAGTCGATAAACGGCAGAAGCCGGGCAGGGACCGCGCGTCCATTTGGGTGGCCCAGCGTCACTGCGCCGCCATGCGTCGGTCAGGCCGGCGCACGACGCGTTGCCGATGCCGTCGCTGGCTCAGCGGCCAGCGTAAACCGGGAGGCGTTTTTCCCTGAAGGCAGCCATGCCTTCCTTGATGTCGTCGCTCTCGCGCACGACATTCAGTTGGCGCAGGGTCTCCGACATGGCCTCGGCCGGGCTCTTGGGCAGCACGTGCTGGTTCACGAAGCGCTTGATGGTGGTGAGGACCAATGGTGCAGAGTCCGCCAGCGTCTGGGCCTGCTGCATGGCTACTTCGACCTGCTTGCCGGTGTCGACCACGTCGCTCACGAGCCCGACGTTGTAGGCGCGATGGGCATCCATGGTGCGTCCCAACAGGATCAAATCCATGGCCACCTTGTGCGGGATGCGCGCGGCCAGGCCGGCGATCATGCCGCCGGTGAAGCCCAGGCGAGCCTCGGGGTAGGAGAACTTCGTGTTGTCGGCCGCGACGATCAGGTCGCACATCATGGTGAGCACCATGGCACCGCCCACGCACCAACCAGCCGTTGCGGCAATGATCGGCTTGTCGGTGGTGAAGCCAGATCCCGGGATGCAGCGCCACAGCTCGGACAGGTTGCTCACGTCGGCGCCCGAGGAGAAGGCGTCGTTGCCCGAGCCGGTGATGACGGCCACGCGCTGATCGGAGGCGTCGAACTCGGCGAAGCCCGCCTGAAGTTCCAGCGCGGTCTCCTTGCAGATGGCGTTCTTGCGAGCGGGGCGGTTGATGGTGAACAGCGTGACCTTGCCGTGCTGTTCGATGCTGACTTGCGACATGGATGTCTCCTGATGAATGACTGTGACTAGGCGGGGCGCCTTTTGTTGGCTGTTCAAGGCTTCTGCGCGGCGCCGGAGGGTTCTCAGCGAATGCCTGCGCGCGTGCCCATGGCGATGGCGCCTTGCCCGGTGACCTTGGCCTTGCGCGGACTCACTTTGATCTCGAAGTCACGTGCAGCGCCTCCGCCTCCAAGTTCGTGCACGCGCCAGCACAGGCACAGGGTCTCGAACGAAGCGGCGGTCACGTGGTGGTCCGGCAGAGGCTCAAAAAAGTAGGTGCTGACTCGGTCAACGCTTGCGTTGGGCGGCGCGGTAGGCGGCGATGCGGTCGCGCAGCCCGGGCCGAGCGGCCGAGCGGACGAGCCGAGCCAAGTCTTCAGCGTCGCCTGCTTCGCCGCGGGGGCGGCGTGTCGCATCGATCGCGGCGTGAATGGCGCGCTGGGTCGCTCCATCAAGCCGGCTGACGCGGGCAGTCAGCGCGGCTTGCTCGGCGACGAGTGCGCTGCTTTCAATCTGTCGAGTAGCCAGGCCGCTGACAAGAGCCGTCGCCCCGTCGACGACGGCACCGCCCTGAAGCCAACTCGCGGCCGAGGGCGCACCCACCAACGTTGCCAGGCGCGCCGTGCCGAGCACAAGGCCAAACGCGGCGCCGGGGAACGTGAAACTCGCATCGCCGACGATCCAGCGTTCTGTGCAGGCGGCGAACAGATCGGCGCCGGCGCCCGTCGTGCGCCCGTGGGCGAGCGCGAGCGTGGTGAACGGAGCGGCATGCACCGCCTGAAGCAGCAACTCGACACGCGTGAAGCGCGATAGCAGACTGTCGTCCGTCTCGTTGTCGAGGTCTGAGAGGTCGAAGCCCGTGCAGAAGTGTCGCCCTGCGCCAGAGATGACGAGCAGGCGCAGGTTGGCATCTTGCGAAGCCTTGTCCACCGCGTCGGTCAGGGCGGTCACCAGCGTGGACGAAAGCGCATTGCCCTTGTCCGCACGGTTCAGTTGGAGGTGCAGCACCGCGCCGTCGCGCGCGGCCACCAGGTCTGGGCCGCTCACGAGGCGACGCGTGCCCACAAATTGGGCGAGAGCGTGTTGGAGTAGCCAGAAACGAAGTCCTTGACTTCGCCGGTTTCCGGCACGTAAACGTGACGGGCGATCCGGCCGATGTTGCCCCCGTACAAGTGGATGCTGATCGACACGCGGTCGGCATGCGCATTGCGCACGAGATGGATGTCGCCCAGGGTGGGCGATACGGTGTCCAGGTCACCGGGGCGAAGCGTGACCTCAGGGCCAGCAGGCACGAAGCGACCATCGGCCGCACGGTCAAACGCCTGCGCGCACTCGCTGCCGCGCAGCATGCCGATGATTCCCCACACGGTGTGGTCGTGCACCGGTGTCTGCTGGCCGGGGCCCCACACAAAGCTGACCAGCGAAAAGCGGTCGAGCGGATCGCCGTACAGCAGGTGCTGCTGATAGAACTGCGGGTGGGGCTGCGCCATGGCTTCGGGCAGCCAGTCGTCGTGGGCGACCAGCGCCTTCATCAACGGTTCAGCGCCTTGCAGCAGACGTGCTTCGTCGGCGGGTCCTGCTTCAACCAGGCGCGTCATCGCCGCGACGAATTCCAGCAAACGGTTTTCCTGCACGCCCATCACATTTCCTTGACCGCGAACTGCTGGCGAACCTCGTCCGTGTGCTGCCCCAAGGCAGGCGGCGGGCGGCGAATGCTAAACCCCGTGCCGTTCAGCCGCACGGGCGAAGCGAAGGTCTCTGTTTTCTCACCGTTCGGCAAATCCAGTGTCTGCACCCAGCCCATATGCGCCGTCTGAGGGTCGGCAAGCGCGGCGGCGTAGTCGTTGATGCGTGCGTGTGGAACGCCCGCGTCGTTGAAGGCTTGGATCCAGTGGTCAACGGGCTGGCGCGTGAAGACGACCTCAAGAATCTCCTTGAGGTCCGCCTGGTTGCGTGCCCGATCGGTCGTGTTGATGAAGCGCTCGTCTTCCGCCAACTCCGGCATGCCCACCACGTCCAGCACCGACAACCAGAGTTTGTGGTTGCCTGCGGCGATGGCGAAATAGCCGTCTTGCGCATGGAACGCCTGGTACGGCGCGTTCCGGGGGTGGGCCGAACCGAGCTTGACGGGGCTGCGCCCATTGCCAAAGTACTCGCTGGTCTGCAGCGCAGCGATGCCCAGCGTGCAGCCGAACATCGGAATGTCGATGTGCGCCCCGTGCCCGCCCGAGCGCACGTGCACGAGCATGGATGCGACCGAATAGGCGGCGTATAGGCCCGATGCGAAGTCGGAGAGCGGCACGCCGCACTTCACGGGTGCGCCGTCAGGCTCACCTGTGACGCTCATCACGCCGGCTGCTGCCTGGATGGTCAGATCGAAGCCGCCCTCGGCCGAGCGTGGACCGGTCTGACCGTACGCCGAGATCGAGCAGAAAATCAGCGAAGGCTTCTCCGCCGACATTGCTGAGTAGCCCAAGCCCAGGCGGTCCATCACGCCGGGGCGGTTGTTCTCGACCACCACGTCGGCCTCAAGAATCAGCTGCCGCGCCAGAGCGACATCGCTCGCGTCCTTCAGGTTGAGAACGACAGAGCGCTTGTTCCGGTTGAGCGACGCGAAGTTCTCGCTGTAGCCCTGGTTCAGCGGTGGCCACTGCCGCAAGCCATCGCCCGTTGGCGGCTCCACTTTCACGACGTCGGCGCCCATGTCCGACAACAGCATCGTTGAAAACGGACCGGAGGCCGTCGAGCAGAACTCGACGACGCGCACGCCAGCCAGGGGGAGTATCGAAGAGGAGGAGGTCATGACTGAGCGGGTAGGGTCGTTCAGGGTGGGGCACCCTGAAAGATGTCGAGAGGATGCTAGAAGGTTCTGAAATAGAAAACAAATATTCCGATATGCAGAAATTGGCCTATGTTTGACTGATGAATCCAGTTCAGAAAGTGTTGTGAAATCCGTCAAAGCACCTCAGCGACTTGATCGTTTTCTTGAATTTTTATTCCGTATATCAGAACTTATGTATTGTGAATGGCAACTTGGCTCTCGGGGGTCGGCTCGGTCCGCCTCCAGACGCTGAAGGCACAATCTCCAGCGCACCATGAACAACACCCTCATCAAAGGCTTGGCCATCATTGAGTTGCTCGCGCACAGCGAGCGGCCGCTGGGGCTGACCGACATTGCCAACGAGTTGCAGTTGGTCAAGAGCAACGTGCACCGCCTGCTGGGTGCGTTGGTCGAGGCGCGCTTCATCGTGCGCGATCCGCAGTCGGGCCGTTACACCGCGGCCATCAAGCTGTGGGAACTGGGCTCTGCCGTGCTCGCCAAGCTGGATCTTCGGGTCCACGCCGAGCAGATCATGGACGACCTGCTTGATCGCACGCGCGAGACGGTGCACCTGTCGGTGCTCGACGGCGACGAGGTGGTCTATGTCCACAAGCTCGACAGCCCCAACCCGGTGCGTGCGTACTCACAGATCGGAGGCCGTGCGCGTGCCTACTGCGTGGCCACGGGCAAGGCCATGCTCGCGTTTCAGTCCGATCCAGCTCTCGAGCGGCTCTCGCAGCGCTTGGACGCGCGCACGCCGCTGACGCTGGTCGATCCTGGGCGTTTTTTGCAGGAAATGACGCGTGTGCGCTCGCAGGGCTACGCCATCAACAAGGGTGAATGGAACGAAAACGTCTACGGCATCGCCTCTCCGGTCCGCGACGCCAGTGGGCGCGTCGTGGCGGCGCTTGGACTGTCGGGTCCGCGTGAGCGCTTCAAGGCCACACAGATGCGCACGTTTGCCCCGTTGATCGTGTCGGCCGCGCAGCAGATCTCAGAGCGGCTGGGCGCGCGCGAAAGGCTGCCGGTGTGGCGCTGAAGCGCGCCTTTTAGATCGCGCCGTCGAACATCATCACTTCGACCAGATCGCCTGCCGCCACGTTGCCCTGGGCATGGCCCAGCACAATCAGGCCGTTGGCCTGCACCATCGACGACAGCACGCCCGAGCCCTGGTTGCCAGTGGTCCGCACCGTCAGGCGCCCATCGGCATCGCGCGCAACGATGCCCCGTTGGTACTCGGTGCGGCCGGGCTTTTTGCGGATCGGCTCGGCGCTGGCGGCGCGCAGGTACACCGTTGGCTGGGGGCGCGCGCCCATCAGGCGCAGCAAGGCCGGGCGCACGAAGGCGAGGAAGGTGACCATCACCGCCACCGGGTTCCCGGGCAGGCCGAACAGCACGGCGTTGCTATCTTTCGGGTAGCTGGCCGCGCAATCTGCAGTAGGGCCGGAGGCCGATTTTGCTGAAATAGACAGTTCTGCAGCGGCACCATTTGTCAGGCGCGAACGCGGGATGCGCCCCACCGCCATCGGGCGACCCGGCCGCATGGCGATGCGCCAGAAGACCACGTCGCCCAGCTGGCGCATCATGGCCTTGGTGTGGTCGGCTTCACCGACGCTGACCCCGCCGCTGGTGATCACGGCGTCGGCGCGCGCGGCGGCCTGGCGGAAGGCCGCTTCAAGCTGCGCCGGGTCGTCCGGGACGACGCCGAGATCGATCACCTCGCAGCCCAGTCGCGTGAGCAGGCCGAACACGGTGTAGCGGTTGCTGTCGTACACCGCGCCCTCGCGCGGCGCCTCGCCCAGACTCAGGATTTCGTCGCCGGTGGAAAAGTACGCCACGCGCACGCGCCGTAGCACGTGCACGGATTCGATGCCCAAACTGGCCACCAAGCCAAGCGCAGCGGGCGCGAGCAGCTCGCCTTTTTGAAGTGCCGCCTGGCCCGCCATGAGGTCTTCGCCCAGATGGCGACGGTTGTCACCGAGCCGAACCACGTTGGCCGGGATCTCCACCGCGTCGCCATCGACGCGCGCGAATTCCTGCGGCACCACCGTGTCGAGCCCTTCCGGCATGACGGCACCCGTCATGATCTTCACGCACTCGCCGGGGCCGACCTCACCGCGCCAGGCCGCGCCGGCCAGGGCCGTGCCGACGACGCGCAACGTCAGCGGCTGACCCGGCGCCAGTTGCGTGCCCCGGAAGGCGAAGCCGTCCATCGCCGAGTTGTCGTGCGGCGGCACACTGATGGGCGAGACGATGTCCTCGGCCAGCACGCGGCCCAGCGCCTGCATGAGCGGTAGGCGCTCGACATCGGTCACCGGCTCGACCAGCTCCGCCAGGAACGCATTCACGGTGTCGGCGGGCAGGGCCTTGGGGTCGTAGCCCTGCAGTTCGGCGGCGATCTGTTCAATCGATTTCATGCGTCAAGAGCGCGCCGCCGTGCGCGGGCGCCAGAAGAGCCATTTGAGGAGAACGGGGCTGAAAAGGCCTACCAGCGGGCGTAGCCAGCTAGCTTGTTCATAGCGTTTTGACCATCAAGGCCTTGTCGTGGTACACGCCATCCACCTGCACCGCACGCGGCAGCAGGCCGTAGCGCTGAAAGCCCGCCGCTTCGTATAAGTGCACGGCAGCCTGGTTGCTGGCGGTGACGCTCAGCACCACGTGTTCGATGCCCGGCAGTTGGCGCACGAGCACACCAAACTCCTTGAGCAAGGCCTTGCCCAGGCCGCGACCGCGCGCGTCCGGCGTGATGATCATCCCGACGAGTTCGGCCCGGTGGCGCTCCTTCAGGCGCGATTCGCGCTGGCAGACCACCGCACCGAGCATGCTGCCGTCTGCGGCGAAGGCGCCCAGGATGAAATGGTCGTCCGGCGGGCGGCCCAGCCGCGTGGCGTAGGTGGCCGGGGGCAGGGCGGTGGCGCTGTCGAAGTCGGAGGTGAAGGCCTCGGGGTCGGACTTCAGGCCCGCGTCGCGCAGCGTCTTGTAGGCGGGCAGGTCGGCATCGCTCAGAAGGCGGATCACGGGCGTATCGGCGGTGGCCATGGCAAGACTCCGGTCAAAGGGGGTTCAGGGCGCAGCACCTTCCAGGCGACGCAGTTCGTCCAGCGTGTTGGCGTTGGCGAACGCGAGCGGGTCGTCGTCGGGGGTGTCGAAAGGCACAATCACCTGCCGGTGCTGCGCCGTCCACGCATCGATCTTGCGGCCGCCGCCATGGGTGAAGCGCACCAGGCTTTCCAGCAGCTCGGCGCGCAGCAGGCAGAACACCGGCTGCGTGCGCACGCGCGTGTGTCCGGCGTCGTCGGCCTCGGGCGCGGCGGCCATGGCGATATCAGCGTTTTCCGCTTGCAGGGCGTACGCAAGCCGCTCGCAAAGCGATAGCGGAAAATGGGGGACGTCGCACGGCAGCGTCAGCAGGTAGGGCGTCTCACAGCGCTCAAGCCCGGTGAGAAACCCCGCCAGCGGGCCGGCGAAGTCGGGCAGGGCATCGGGCCAGACCGAGACGCCGAACGATTCGTACGCGGCCAGGTTGCGGTTCGCGTTGATCAGCACCTCGCCGGGCGGCAGGCTTTGCTGCTGAAGGCGCAGCAACGCGTGCAGAGCCAGAGGCGTGCCGTGAAAATTCTGCAGGCCCTTGTCGACGCCGCCCATGCGGCTGCCACGGCCGCCCGCGAGCAGCAGGGCGGTGATTTGGTCGGGCGGAATGGTGGAAGGGGCGTCGGCAAGGGTGCTCATGCACTGGTTATACCCGCTGAGCCACTCGCCTTCGGACAAGCATGGCTCCTCGCGCGAGGGCGCTGGTTCCAATCTCGCGAAGGACCGTCAGCGCGAGGACATGCGCGGGCGTGCTGTCAGAGCAAATTCACTTAGCGCGCGGTGCGCGTTTCCACCACCATGTCCAGCACATAGGCGTGGCTTGGTGCATCGGCGGGGATTTGCCCGTTCACCGCGCGTGAATAGCGGTTGACGCGCAGGATGTTGCGCACGCCGGGGCGGTGCTCGTAGCCTTCGATGCTGCCCTGAAAGATGCGCCAGGGGCCGGTCGAGGTTTTGACGCCTTGCGTGTTGTAGTGCACGTCGCGCACGCGCAGACACTTGGCGTTGCGCATCAGCGGGTGATTGCAGGCCACCTTTCTGGGTGCGACTTCCAGGAACATGCGCTCGCCGGCCGAGCCGTAACGGGTCTCTGGCGTTGCCGCGCCGGCCAATTCCCACTGGCTGCCATCGGCAAAGCGCAGCGTGAGTCGTGGGGCATCAACCCCCCCTGCGCCCGGCCTGATCTCTGCCGACTCGGCGGTCGGCAACTGCTGCGACACGCGCTGCTCAAGCGCCATCAGGCCCGGCTCAGGGCATGCACGCATCGTGGCCATGCCACGGCTGATGCGCAACTGCGTGCCGTTGACTTCGTAACCGGCACCCACCACATTGCACAGGTTTTGCGCGGCCACGCGACCTTCCTTGAAGGACAGGCGCAGCGGCGGGCGGTCGGTGACCCGCCAGTGGGCGTCGTTCTGGCCTCGGGCATCGCGCACCCCGGTCAGCTCCCATTCGTAGGCGGTCAGCTGGCGTGCCAAATCGGCGGCCTGTGCGGCCGGTGCGATCGAGGACGATGGCGGTTGATTCATGGGCGGTGGGTTCGTCGATTGCGTGGCGGGCTGCGCACAGGCGGCCAGCATGGCTACCGCGGCCACTGCGGGGCCAACACGTGCAATCAGGCCCAGGGCAGAGGGCATTGCCGATCCATCGAAAGAGGTCGGCGGAACGGCGGGGCGGAACAGCTTCATAAAACGATCTTCATCAGAGCGCTGCGCCAAGGCAGCAGACCGCTCACCCTAACGCACTCACATGACATTGGCTGTCCGATAAAGTCGCTTCTTTCGAGGGCGCTCGCCGCGGACGCCCTCAGCCGCCGATATAGCTCATTTCGACCCGCTTGGGGCCGCCTGCGCCAGTGTCGGGCGGCAGGCTGGCGCGCAGCTCGCTGTAGCGGTCGCTGCGGCCTTGCCAGATGGCGGCCAGCGCGCCGTCCAGCGCCGCATCGTCGGCGCCGCCACGCAGCAGCGCGCGCAAATCGTAGCCCTGGCTGGCGAACAGGCACAGGAACAGCTTGCCGTCCATCGACAAACGCGCGCGGTTGCAGTCGCCGCAAAAGGCGTGCGTCACGCTGCTGATGAAGCCCACTTCGCCCAGCGCCGGGTCGTGCCGCCCATCGGCGCCGGCGTAGCCCCAGCGCTGCGCCGTCTCGCCGGTCTGGCTGGCTTGCAGCGGCACCAGGGCGAATTCGCTTTGCAGCAGCGCCAGCACCTCGTCTGATGGCAGCACTTCGTCCATGCGCCAGCCGTTGGTGGCGCCCACGTCCATGAATTCGATGAAGCGCAGCACGATGCCGCTGCCACGGAAATGCCGCGCCATGGGCAGGATCTGCGCCTCGTTGGTGCCGCGCTTGACCACCATGTTGACCTTGATCGGCCCCAGCCCCGCGGCGCGCGCCGCTTCGATGCCGGCCAGCACGCTGGCGACGGGGAAGTCCACGTCGTTCATCTCGCGGAACACGGCGTCGTCCAGCCCGTCCAGGCTGACGGTCACGCGGCGCAGGCCGGCGGCCTTCAGTGCCTCGGCCTTGCGCGCCAGCAGGCTGCCGTTGGTGGTCAGCGTGATGTCCAGCGGCTCGCCCTGCGGCGTGCGCAGCGCGGCCAGTTGGGCGACCAGCGTTTCGATGCCCTTGCGCAGCAGCGGCTCGCCGCCCGTCAGCCGCAGCTTGTGCACGCCGTGCGCCACAAAGCGTTCGGCCAAGCGCGTGATTTCCTCGAACGACAGCAGCGCGCTGTGTGGCAGGTAGGTGTAAGTCTTTTCGAACAC
The DNA here is from genome assembly GCF_008017535.1 of Ottowia flava. Lineage (GTDB taxonomy): Bacteria > Pseudomonadota > Gammaproteobacteria > Burkholderiales > Burkholderiaceae_C > Ottowia > Ottowia flava. The sequence continues at coordinate 14,749 of NZ_VRUA01000026.1, read as the reverse complement.
CTCTTTCGGCATGCAGTAGCTGCAGCGGAAGTTGCAGCGGTCCGTCACGCTGATGCGCAGGTCGCGCAATGGCCGACCGCGCGCGTCCAGCAGCGTGCCGGTGGGTGCGGTTGTCGCAGCCGATGGCACCGCCAGCGTTGCCGTGCGGAGATCGACCAAGGGAATGACGCGTTCGCCCATGGAGTAATTATCCCCCGCACGGCGCACCTGTGCAGGCGGGTGCATAGGTGACCGCGCGGCGCGGTGCGACTTCGGATTGCTTTTAAAACGATAGCTGGCTGCGCAGTCTGTATCAGGGCTGGCGCCCGAAAATGCTTGAAAATCGCATCGTGACCGCGTGCAAGGCTTGGGCGCCTCAAGCGACCGTCAGCGCACCCCGTCGCACGCCGCTACGATGGCGGCATGCCCGACAACGACCGCACCCGGCCCGAAATGGGCACCCCAATGCCCCTCACCCGGCGCACGCTCTTGACCGCGTTGCCGATCGGCTTGGCGCCCGCCTGGGCCGCCGCGCAGAAAGCTGCGCCGCAGCCGCTGCCCGCGGTCGGCACGGCGCTGCCGCTGGCCCCCGCTCCGCTGATCGGCGGTGGCCGCTTTGACCCGGCGCAGGCGCAAGGCAAGCCCGTCATCCTGTATTGGTGGGCCAGCTGGTGTCCGTTCTGCGCGCAGCAAAGCCCCGAGATGCAAAAGCTCTGGGCAGCACAAAGCGGGCGCGGGCTGCAGATGCTGGCGCTGTCGATCGACAAGAAGCCCGAAGACGCCGCCGCCTACCTGGCGCGCAAGGGCTACACCTTTCCCGCGGTGTGGCTCAGCCCTGAACTGACAAAGGTTTACCCAAAGCCCGATGGCCTGCCCGTCACCGTGGTGCGCGGCAAGGACGGGCGCGTGGTGCAGGCGGAAAAAGGGCAGTTGTTTGCCGAAGACGTGGCGGAACTGGCACGCTGGGTGTGATGCACCGGTAGTACGATAGCTATGAATTGAATAGCTGGCAGCGCAATACTGTCCAGGGTCAGGGCCCAATTTCTCTCAAAAACCCAGGCGCCGCGTGCGTTATACGCAGCGCGCCCCGTCCACCTCGATACACACGCCGCTGATGAACGCCGCCTCGTCGCTGGCAAGGTACAGCGCGGCGTTGGCGACGTCCAGCGCGGTGGAAAAGCGCCCCAGGGGGATGGTGGCGCGGAATTTGGCCTTGCGTTCTTCGTCCACCGGGCCGCCGGCGAATTCGGCGGACAGGCCGGTGTCGGGGTTGAACACCGGGTTGATGCAGTTGACGCGGATGTTGTCGGGGCCCAATTCGGCTGCCATCGACTTGCTGGTGACGATCACCGCCGCCTTGCTGCCGTTGTACCAGGTCAGCCCAGGGCGCGGGCGCACGCCGGCGGTGGAGGCGATGTTGATGAAGCCGCCGCCACCGGCCTGGCGCATGGCCGGCACGCCGTGGATGGCGCTCCAGTAAATGCTTTTCATGTTGACGTCGTAGACCTTGTCAAACTCGACCTCGCTCACTTCCAGCATCGGGCGGTTGCGGTGCGTCCAGCCGGCGTTGTTGACGATGGCGTCGAGCTTGCCGCCGCCAAAGGCCTGCGCGGCCTGCACCAGCGTGGCCCAGTCGGCGCCCTTGGTCACGTCGGCGTGCACGAAGCGCGCCTGGCCGCCGGCGGCGTTGATCTCGCCCGCCACCTTCTCGCCCAGCGCGGCCTGCAGGTCGTTGACGATGACGCGCGCGCCTTCGGCCGCCAGCCGCCGTGCAATGCCTTCGCCGATGCCGCCGCCGGCGCCGGTGACGATGATGGACTTGTCTGCGACGCGCATGCGGGGGCTCTCCATGGCAAAAATCGGACAGGGGTGTGAACTAGCCCGCAGTGTAGCCAGCAGATGGGTAGCCCCCATGTCGCTCAGACGGCAAACGGACTACCATGGCCGCCTTGATTTCTTCCCACTGTTTTGGCAAAGGCCCGCACACACCATGAACGCTTCCCTCGTCGACGATTTGATGCGCCAACTGCAGGGCGCGCCCACCGGCCAGATTGCCCAGCAGCTGGGCACCGACCCCAACACCGCTGCCAGCGCCATTGAAGCGGCATTGCCGATGCTGATGGGCGCGCTGGGCCGCAACGCCCAGCAACCGGGCGGCGCGGCCGACCTGCTCGGCGCGCTGCAGCGCGACCACGGTGGCGGCGGTGGCGCCATGGACCTGGGTGGTCTGCTGGGCGGCCTGCTCGGCGGCGGCGGTGGCAGCGCCGGTGCGATGGGTGGCCTGGGCGGTCTGCTGGGCAGCGTGCTGGGCGGTGGCGCGCCGGCCAGCCGTCAGATGGACGCCGGTGGCATCCTCGGCCACATCTTCGGTGGCCAGCAATCGCGCGCCGAAAGCGGCCTGGGCCAGGTCACGGGCATGAACAGCGGCCAGGCCGGCAATCTGCTGAAGATCCTGGCGCCCATCGTCATGGCCTTTCTGGCCAAGCAGGTCATGGCGCGCGGCGTGGACGCGGGCGGCCTGGGCAGCATGCTGGGCCAGGAGCGCGCGCAGATGCAGCAACGCGGTGGCCTGGGCGGCGGTCTGATGAACGCCGTGCTCGACCAGGACGGCGACGGTGACGTCGACCTGGCCGATCTGCTGAAGATGGGTGGCGGCCTGCTGGGCGGGCGCCGCTGATCGCGTGCTGCCACACCCGCCCGGTTCGCCGGGCTTTTTTTTGATGGGATGCACCCCATGAGCCCCGACCCAGCCAGCGAAGACGCCCAGCACCAGCTCAGCATGACGGTGCTGATGACGCCCGACATGGCCAATTTTTCCGGCAACGTGCACGGCGGCTCCATCCTCAAACTGCTCGACCAGGTCGCCTACGCCTGCGCCAGCCGCTACGCCGGGCGCTACGTGGTCACGCTGTCGGTCGACCAGGTCACCTTCCTGCAGCCGATCCACGTGGGCGAGCTGGTCACCTTTCTGGCCAGCATCAACTACACCGGCCGCACCTCGATGGAAATCGGCGTCAAGGTCGTGACCGAAAACATCCGCAAGCGCGTCGTGCGCCACGCCAACAGCTGCTTCTTCACCATGGTGGCCGTGGGCGACGACGGCAAGCCCGCCGAAGTGCCGCCCTGGTTGCCACAAACCCCGATCCAACGCCGACGCCACCACGCGGCCGAGTTGCGGCGCAGCTTGCGGCGCGAACTGGTCGCGCGATTTGATGAGGCGCGAACCGCGTTCCCAGGCAGCGATTGATGCCAAATTTTCAAGGCAAATCGGGCTGCAGCGCTACGTGGATCTGCGCGGCCAGCTACCAATAACGGAGCGTTTCAGCCGTGCTTGAACGCCACCGTCTTCAGCACGGTGAAGCCGTACAGCGCCTCAAAGCCTTTTTCGCGCCCGTAGCCGCTGGACTTGTAGCCGCCAAAGGGCAACTCCACGCCACCGCCGGCGCCGTAGTTGTTGATGAAGACCTGGCCGGCCTTCACGCGTTTGGCCATGCGGAACTGGCGCGCGCCGTCCTGCGTCCACACGCCGGCGACCAGGCCGAACGGCGTGGCGTTGGCCAGGGCCACCGCGTGGTCTTCGTCGTCGAAGGGCATCGCCGCCAGCACCGGGCCGAACACCTCTTCCTGCGCCACGCGGTGGCGCACCGGCACGTCGGCCAGCAGCACCGGCGCCTGGTAGAACCCGGTCTCGGGCGCTTCGTCGACGATCTGGCCCTGTGCGACCACCGGGATGTGCGACGACTGCGCGTCCGACAGGAAATCCCACACGCGCTGCTGCTGGCTCTGGCGAATCAGCGGGCCGATGTCCAGGTCCATCGCCGCGGGGCCCACGCGCAGCGCTTCGAAGGCCTGTCCCAGACGGCCGAGCAACTGGTCGTAGATGCTCCGCTCGATCAGCACGCGCGAGCCGGCCGAGCAGGTCTGGCCGCCGTTCTGCACGATGGCGTTGACGATGACGGGGATGGCGGCGTCCAGGTCGGCGTCGGCAAACACGATCTGCGGGCTTTTGCCGCCCAGTTCGAGCGTGACCGGGCAATGCCGTTCAGCCGCGACCTGCTGGATCAGCGTGCCAACCTTGGGGCTGCCGGTGAAGCTGATGTGGTCGATGCCCGGGTGGCGCGCCAGCGCGTCGCCCACTTCGTGGCCGTAGCCGGTGACGATGTTGATGGCGCCGGGCGGAAAGCCGACCTCGGCCGCCAGCTGCGCCACGCGGATCAGGCTCAGGCAGGCGTCTTCGGCCGGTTTGACGACGCAGCAGTTGCCCGCCGCCAGCGCGCCGCCCACGCTGCGCCCGAAGATCTGCATCGGGTAGTTCCAGGGGATGACGTGGCCGGTGACGCCATGTGGCTCGCGCCAGGTCAGCACGCTGTAGCCGTTCTGGTAGGGCAGGGTTTCGCCATGGAACTTGTCGCAGGCGCCGGCGTAGAACTCGAAGTAGCGCACCAGCGCGGTCGCGTCGGCGCGCGCCTGTTTGGTGGGTTTGCCGCAGTCGCGCTGCTCCAGCGCCGCGAGCTCGTCCACGTGCTGTTCGACCTTGGCGGCCAGCGCCAGCAGCAGGCGCCCGCGCTCGGCCGCCGACAGCTGGCCCCACGGCCCGTCAAAGGCGCTGCGCGCGGCGCGCACGGCGGCGTCGATGTCGCGTTCGTCGCTGCGCTGGATCTCGTCAAAGACCTGGCCGTCCGACGGGTCGATCACCGGCAGGGTGCGCCCGCTGGCGGACGCGACGGATTCGTTGGCGATGAAGTTCAGTTGCATCCGCGCATTGTTGCGCAGATCGGGCGGCGGGCACCGTCCAACGGGTATGCGCCAGCGAGTATCAGAAATTCAGGAAGAAATCGGGCAACAGCCCTACAACCACCTGCGCAGGCAGCTATTCAAAAGATAGTTATCCGGCCCGCCCCTGGGCACCGCCATCAGTGCGTGCCCAGCGCCTGGCGCCCGCTGCGCAACGGGCCGGCGCGCTGCTCGATCGCCGCGTGCAGCGCGCGCCGCCCGCCCAGGGCAAAGACGATCTCGGCCACCACGAACAACGGGCCGATGACCAGGCCGACCAGGTCGTCCACAAACGCCGGCTTGCGCCCCTCCCAGATGTGGCCGACGAACTGGATCACCCAACCGAGCACGAACAGGCCGATGCCGCTCCACAGCCACAGCGCCGCGGTCTGCGCCGCCAGCGGCCAGGCCAGCGCCAGGCCGGCGGCCATCAGCAGCGCCATCAGCACGCCCAGCGGCCGGTCCAGCCACAGGTAGTAGGCGCAGGTCAGCGCCGTGACCAGCAGCGCGGGCGTGACCGGCACACCCGCCACGTCGCCCAGCAGCGGGCGCGACAGCAGCACCTGCACGGCCAGCACGATCATCGGGATGCCGACAAAGTGCGTGGCGATGTTGCGCCGGTCGCGGTGGTAGGCGGCGTACTGGGCCAGTTGGTCGGTCAGGGTGCGCATGGGATGGGCTCCTGCAAGAAAGGGCGCTGCCACTGCGCGAGCGGGGGCGGGCGCGGCGACTGTTCGGCGCTTTATAGCGCTGCGCCGCGCGGGCTACAAGCGGGTTGGTGCGGGGCTCAAGGAGCGTTGTCGACGCAGCGGTAGCTGGCCGCCAAATTCACATCGCCGCTGCCGCTGTACTGTGGGTAGGCCGTGTACGGGCACACGGGCAGGGTGCGCGCGGGCGAGGCTTTGGGCAGGTTGACGGTCAGCTGCGCGGGGGCCTGGCCTTTTTCGACCCAGGCGGTGATGGCGCCGGCCCAGTCCACCACGGTGAGCGGGTTGCCGCCGGCATGCGAGGTGCCCGGCACGATGAACATGCGGCTGTTGTCAGCCGGGTTCTTCAGCCCGGCCTGCTGCGCCAGCGCGTGCATGGCTTCAACGTTATGGACGTGGTCGCGCCAAGACAGCAGGTTGTCGGCGCCGTCGTGCCAGTGCAGCAGCTTCTTGCCCGACGCGATGTAGGCCGCGATGGCGGGCTTGTGGTGGTCGGCGCCGATGGCGTTGAGGCTCGCGGCGGTCAAGGCGTAGTCGGACGCCACGGTGTAGCTGGCCTGCTTGGCGGGCGAGGTGACCCACGCGCTGTCGCCCGTGGCCAGCGCCATGAAGCCGCCGCCCAGGCGGCCGTAGGTGGGCGCAGACCAGTTGGCCCAGCCATAGCCGGTGTAAACCTTTTCGCCCGACGGGCCCTTCATGTCGCCCAGCAGGTCCTGCACGGTTTGCAGCTGCGCCGGGCTCAGGCAGACCGATGGGTCGGCGCTGGCGCCTGCGGCGCCGCAGGCCTGGCTGGCCACGTCGAAGTGGCAGGCGGCGGCGTTGTTGATGATGCCGTCCTGCACGCCGTCCAGCCCGTCGCAGGCGGCCAGAGCGGCCTGGTAGGTGGCCGTCCACTGCGCCTGGCTTGGCATCGCTGGCGTGCCGACGCGGCGCGCCATGTCCATCCACGCGGCGGTCTGGCCAGCCATGTCCATGCCTTCGCAACCGGACACGATGCCGTCGTAACGGTCGGGCCAGCGTTCGGCCGCGATGTAGGCGTTGCGGCCGCCGTTGGAGCAGCCGTTGAAGTAGCTGTACTTGGGCGACTGCGCGAAGAACTTCGACACCACGGCGCGCGCCACTTGCTGCGTGGTGTCCAGCGATGCGTAGGCGAAGTCCTTGGCGCTTTGCGCGCCTTCGGGCGTACCGTTGACGAACACCAGCGGGCCGGCCTGGTCAGGGACCATGCTGCGGTTGCCGCCGTTGGACGCGGCGTAGACCGCGCCGTACTTCTGCACCGCGAGGTTCAGCGCAGTCAGGTGGCCAGCGGCGTCCAGCGTCAAGGCAGAGGGAATGCTGCCGTCAAACCCGCCGCCGCCCTGTTGCCACAGCCGGCCGGACCAGCCGTCGGGCACCACCACTTCCATGTCCAGGTACGGCGCGCGCGTGGCCAGCACCTGGCACAAGCCCGGCGTGCCCAGTGCGGCATCGGCGTCGTACCACTTGGTGGCCGTGACCTTGGCGTCCGACAAGGCCTGACCCGGCAGCGCCAGGCAGGCGGCCTTGACCTGGTTGACGGGCGGCTGCGGCGTGTCGTCGTCGTTGCCACCGCCGCAAGCGGCCAGCGAGAGGGCGATGGCGAAGCCGGCCATGCCAAGCGCGATCGGGGTGGGCTGAAAGTAAGCGGGGACCTGTCTTGTCATGGGCGTGGGGAGTGGGTGGGGATGGGCCAACCGTGTGGCTGGAAAAGATACGCCGACCGGTCGGTCGGTGAATAAATTCTGAGCCACCGAAACAATTCCGTCATGCTGGGGTATTCCCAGGTCGGCGCGGGACGGGCGCGCGTGGACCAGCCCGTGGCCGAGGGAAGGGGACCTGTGTTGGCGCGGCGGCGCAGGCGTACGCAGGGGCCGCGTCAGCCCGGCGCGCTCAGCCGAAAGGATTCACCAGGCCCGCAGGTCCAGAAACCTGTCCCACAGGCGTCGCCAGGGCGCCCAGGCGTGGCCGCCGTCGGTGACCAGCACTTGCGCGGGCGGCAAGGTGGCGGCGATCAGGCGGTTGCTGGCGACGAAGCGGTCGTCGTCGCCGTAGCCGATCCACAGCGGCGGGCGCTGCGGGCCGGGGCTGAGGGCGCGCTCGCGCAGCCAGCGCCACAGGGCCAGGTCGTGCGCGTCGGCGCCGTCCAACTGGCCGTCCCACGTGCGCAGGCCACCGGCTTGGCCGATGGCCGCGGGCAGGTCGCGCCGGCCGAGGAAGGCGGCCATGACGAAGGCACCGTCGATCAGGTCGGCATGTTCGCGCGTGAACAGCAGCGAGCCGTAGCCGCCCAGCGAGATGCCGACCAGCCAGATGCGCGCGTAGCCTTGTTCGCGCGCCGGGCGCACCACCTCGTTCAGCAGGCGGTCAACGATTTGCTGCGACGTGTAGTAACCGGTGTGCGCGTCCAGCAGCAGCAGGTCGACGGGCAGCTGGCGTTCGCGCACGGCGACGACGAAGCCTTCGCGAATGAAGTCCTGCGGCGTGTCGTAGGCGCCGGGCAGCAGCACCAGCAGCGTGCGCGCGCGCGCGCCGGGCTGGGCCAGGTCAAGCACGCGGTCCATGCGGTCCTGCACAGGGCGGATGGGGGGTACGCAGCCGGCCAGCGGCAGCAGCACCAGCGCACCGGTCGCCAGCCAAGCGCGGCGCGTGGCCAGGCCGGGCGCCGGGGGCAATGGGGCAGCGTTTGTGGGGCGCATCGGGCAGCAGATGACAGTGCCGGGGGTTGCGCGCCGCGCCGCCCTCAGCCCGGCTTGCGGGCACGGTACTCGGAGAAGGTGCCCAGCTCGACATGCCGGTTGGCGTCGGCCAGACCGGCGGCCTTGAGGGTCTCCAGAATGCGCTGCGGCGGCGCGCAGGCTTCGATGCTGTCCCAGTAATAGCGCCAGATTTTGGGCGTGTGGGTGGCCGAACGCGACAGCCACGCGGCCAGCGGCACCCAGCCGCGCATGTAGCCCTTGAGCAGCGCCGTGCCGACCGCGCCTTCGGGCTTGGTGATTTCCAGAATGCACAGGCGCCCGCCGGGTTTGAGCACGCGGTGGAATTCGCGGAAGGCCGCGCTCAAGTCACCGATGTGGCGCAGCGCGTAACCCATGCTGATGAAGTCGGCGCAGGCGTCGGGCAGCGGAATGCTTTCGGCCTTGCCTTCGACCTGTTTGACTTTGCCGGCCAGCGGGCTGGCGCCCATCATCGCCGGGCTCGGGTCCACGCCGGTCAGCAGGGCCGGGTTGCCGATGATGGCGATCGCCTCCTTGGCCACGAGGCCGGTGCCAAAGCCCACGTCCACCACCTGCATGCCGGGCGCCAGGCCCGCGCGCTTGAGCGCCTGGCGCCGGTACCAGGGGCCGGTGCCCAGGGCCAGCAGGCGCTCGACCTTGTCGTAGTCGGTGGCCGTCGAATCGAAGATCTCGCGCAGGAAGCCGGCGCGTTCGGCTTCGGTCCGGTAGTACTCGGAAATCGGCTGGTGCGGTTCGTGCACCGGCTGGGGGGCCTGGTTCGGTGGGGTCATGCGCAAAGGGCCGGGTCGGCGACAGACGGAAGAAGAGGGCGACCGGGCGTTGTACCACGCAAGGCCGCAGCCGGAGCATACGCGGCGCCGGGCCGTCTGGCGGCGCGCGATGCATAGGTGCCGTGACGGGCGGCGCGACGGTGTGCACTTTGCCCGGGCGTCCGCTGTGCCGTGTGCAGTGAATTTCAAGCCTTTTCGCGCGCTGGCCTTACAGCCAATTGCGCGGACAGCTTCTTTTTATGTAGCAAGTCGCAGGACAACGCTGCTCAAGAAATAGGGCAGCGCGTGGCTGCCCTGGGTTCAAAGGCGGGGTGACCGGGTCAGCGCAGCGTCACCTCCACACGCCGCGCCTGCGCGCCGCTGCCGGCCTGGATGTCGGCGGGCTTGGCCAGCTCGATCTGGTCGTCGGCCACGCCCAGGCTTTTCAGCAGGTCGCGCACGGCGAAGGCGCGTTGCTTGGCGATGGCTTCGTTCGCGGCGGCGCTGCCGGTGCTGTCGACGTAGCCGCTGACGACCGCCTTGCGCCCGGCCTTCACGCCGTCCACGATGACCTGCAGCGCGCGCGCACTGTCGGGGTGCGGGTTGGCCTTGCTGGTGGCGAAGTAAAAGCGCACCACCTCGCCCTCAACCTGCACCGAATCGGCGTCCGGCTGGGCGCCTGCAGCGCCGATCATGGTGGCGCCCGCTGCGGGCGCGGTCACGGCCGCCGGTGTGACGGTCGGTGCCTCGGTCACCGCGCCGGGGTGGAACTTGACCACCAGCGGCACGATGAGCAGCGCCACGATGTTGATGATCTTGATCAGCGGGTTGACAGCGGGGCCGGCCGTGTCCTTGTAGGGGTCGCCCACGGTGTCGCCGGTGACGGCGGCCTTGTGCGCGTCGCTGCCCTTGCCACCGTGGTGGCCGTCTTCGATGTACTTCTTGGCGTTGTCCCACGCGCCGCCGCCCGTGCACATCGAAATGGCGACGAACAGGCCGGTAACGATGGTGCCCATCAGCAGGCCACCCAGCGCCTTCGGCCCCAGCAGCAGGCCGACCAGGATCGGCACCACCACCGGCAGCAGCGACGGGATCATCATTTCCTTGATGGCGGCGCCCGTCAGCATGTCGACCGCGCGGCCGTACTCGGGCTTGGCCTCGCCGGTCATGATGCCCTTGATCTCGCGGAACTGGCGGCGCACCTCTTCGACCACGCTGCCGGCGGCGCGGCCCACCGCCTCCATTGCCATGGCGCCGAACAGGTAGGGGATCAGCCCGCCGATGAACAGGCCAACGATGACCATTGGGTCGCTCAAGTCAAAACTGACCTTGGCGCCAAACACGTCCAGCTTGTGCGTGTAGTCGGCAAACAGCACCAGCGCCGCCAGCCCGGCTGAGCCGATGGCGTAGCCCTTGGTCACCGCCTTGGTGGTGTTGCCCACCGCGTCCAGCGGGTCGGTGATGTCGCGCACGCTGGGGGGCAATTCGGCCATCTCGGCGATGCCGCCGGCGTTGTCGGTGATGGGGCCGTAAGCGTCCAGCGCCACCACGATGCCGGCCATGCTCAGCATCGACATGGCGGCCACGGCCACGCCGTACAGCCCGCCCAGCCAGTACGCGGCGATGATGGCCACACAGACGAACAGCACCGGCCAAGCCGTGGACTTCATGCTGACGCCGATGCCGGCAATGATGTTGGTCGCGTGGCCGGTGGTGCTGGCCTGCGCCACGTGCTGCACGGGCTTGTACTGCGTGCCGGTGTAGTACTCGGTAATCCACACCAGCGCCGCCGTCAGCACCAGGCCGACCACGCAGGCGCCAAACAAGCGCATCACGCTGCCGCTGGCGGCGATGGCGTTGTCCGGGATGATCCAGGCGGTGACGAAGTAAAACGCGATCAGCGACAGCACGCCCGCAATCGCCAAGCCCTTGTACAGCGCCGGCATCACGTTCTTCATGCCCGCGCTGGCTTTGACGAAGAAGGTGCCGACGATGGACGCCACGATGCTCACCGCGCCCAGCGCCAGCGGGTACATCACCGCCTGCATCTGCCCGCCCGTCACCATCAGCGCGCCCAGCACCATGGTGGCGATCAGCGTCACGGCGTAGGTTTCAAACAGGTCGGCCGCCATGCCGGCGCAGTCGCCCACGTTGTCACCCACGTTGTCGGCGATCACCGCCGGGTTGCGCGGGTCGTCCTCGGGGATGCCGGCTTCGACCTTGCCCACCAGGTCGGCACCTACATCGGCGCCCTTGGTGAAGATGCCGCCGCCCAGGCGCGCAAAGATCGAGATCAGCGACGAGCCGAAGGCAAAGCCGATCAGCGGGTTCAGCAGCGTGGCCAGCGGCGTGGTCGTGCCGTCGGCGCGCCCCAGCAGGAACCAGGTGAACGCCGCCACGCCCAGCAGGCCCAGGCCCACCACCAGCATGCCGGTGATGGCGCCGCCGCGAAAGGCTACGTCCAGCGCCGGCCCGATGCCGCGCGTGGCCGCCTGCGCCGTGCGCACGTTGGCCCGCACCGACACGTTCATGCCGATGAAGCCACATGCGCCCGACAGCACCGCGCCGACGACAAAGCCGACCGCCGTGGTCACGTCGATCGCCAGCGCGATCAGGATGGCCAGCACCACGCCCACGATGGCAATGGCCTTGTACTGGCGCGCCAGGTAAGCCGCTGCGCCGGTCTGGATGGCGGCGGCGATCTCCTGCATGCGCGGGTTGCCCGCGTCCTGCGAAAGAATCCAGCCGCGCGCCCAGAAGCCGTAGGCCACGGCGATCAGCCCGCACACAAGCGCCAATATCAGCGCCGAATGTCCTGTCATGGGGAGTCTCCTCACTCAAAGCGGTTGCGCTTGTGGAGGAGCACGGGCATTGGCCTTGATGGGGGGCAACGCAACCGGTCTCCTCCGCTGCGTTGCTTCCTCGCACCCGCGCGGGGCTGTCGATTGGCCAACATGACGAATTTAGCCCGAAAACGTGACAATTCGGCGGCCCGCAAGGGGCGCGAAAGTAAAATCAGGGTTAATCCCGAGTTCCCGTTCCACCTACCCACAACCGAAAACAACGCATGTCCCTGCACAACGTGACCCCCGGCAAGAAGGCCCCCGAAGAATTCAACGTGGTCATCGAGATCCCGATGAACGCCGACCCGATCAAGTACGAAGTGGACAAGGAATCGGGCGCGATCTTCGTCGACCGCTTCATGACCACCGCCATGTACTACCCGACCAACTACGGCTACGTGCCGCGGACCCTGTCGGGCGACGGCGACCCGGTGGACGTGCTTGTCATCACCCCTTACCCGCTGGTGCCGGGCGTGGTCGTCACCTGCCGCGCACTGGGCATCCTCAAGATGGAAGACGAAGCCGGCGTCGACGGCAAGGTCCTCGCCGTGCCCACTGACAAGATCCTGCCCATCTACAGCCACTGGAAGAAGGTCGACGACGTCAACCCGATGCGCCTGAAGGCCATCAGCCACTTCTTCGAGCACTACAAGGATCTCGAAGCCGGCAAGTGGGTCAAGGTGCTAGGCTGGGAAGGCGTCGAAGCCGCCCACAAGGAAATCACCGACGGCGTGGCCAACTACAAGGGTTGATCATCAAAGTGGCCGTCAGCGTTACAGCAATAAGCGCTGTCGGCTATCTATTCGATAGCATTTGAGTCATTCTAAGGAGCTCTCGCGCTCCCCGGAAAGCCCCGCAGTGCGGGGCTTTTTGCCGCGTAACCACCGCGCGCATGGCCGCAGTCACTGCCGACCTCTTTGGGAAAGTCGACACAACGATGCGGCGGAACTGAAGCTCAATATTCCTCGCTCACACAAGATCAGCTTGCGCAGGCAGCTTCCGATTCGATAGCAATTTGGCAGAGCCGCATCGTCTTCGCCCACGAAAGAAGCCCCGCCGCAGCGGGGTTTGCCGATACAGCCGAGTTGGCGATCAGTTTTGCCGACGCAGCCGCCGCGCGCCCAGCCCGGCCGCGCCCAGGCCCAGCAGCATCAGCGCCCATTCGTTCAGCGTGGGCACGGGCACGCCGAAGCTTGCCGCCACTGTCGTGGCCGCCGACACGTTGGTCAGGGTGCAGGTGTTGGTCATGCCAACGCGGGTGCAGCCAGTGAAGCCGGTCAGCTCGAAGCCGGGCGCGGGCGTCGCGGTGCAGGTGGCGTTGCCGCCGAAGGCGACCGGGTTGGGTGTGCAGCTCAGCGTACCGTTGGTGGGCGACGTGATGGCGATGGTGACGGGCGCGCGCGCAAACGCGGCGGAAACCGTGGCCGGCGCGGTGACGTTGGTCCGCGTACAGGTGTTGGTCGAGCCGTTGCGCGTGCAGCCGGTGAACGCGGTCAGCTCATACGTGGCATCGGGCACCGCCGTGCAGGTCGTGCTCGAGCCATGCGGCACCGGATTGGGCGTGCAACTCAGCGTACCGTTGGTGGGCGGTGTCGCGGTGACGGGATAGGTCACCAGCGCGAACGCAGCCGAGATCGTCGCTGGCGCCAGGACGTTGGTCAGCGTGCAGGTGTTGGTGGTGCCCACGCGGGTGCAGCCGGTAAAGCCTGTCAGCACGTAGTTGGCGGCCGGGGTGGCAGTGCAGGTGATGGTCTCGCCAATCGACACCGGGTTGGGCGTGCACGTCAAAGTGCCGTTGGTCGGCGGCGTGACGGCGATCGTCACTTGCGAGGGCAGCAAGGTGTAGCGCAGGTTGTCGAGGACGACGTTGTCACCCTCCCAACCGGCGTCGTAACCGGGGTGCAAAGTGCCACCGCTGCGTGCGATGGTCACGCGATCCACGTTGCTGAGTGCGCTCAGGTCGACCAGGGTGGGCCCCGTCGCCAAGGGGGTATGGACGACAGTCCCGACGGTCGTCGCGCCGCGGTAGCCTGTCCAGGTGACCGTCATGCCGTCCCTCCAGGCAGAGGTAGCCATCACACTGGTCAGCGAGAAACGCTCGCCGGGGCGGCTTATTTCGCCTGTCATGCCGACGAAGGGCGTGGCAACGTGTGAATTCGAGGTGGTTCCCACGCCATAGCCGCTGGCGCGGATGGCAGAGTAGGCCGGCCCGTTCGTGCAGATCATGTTGGTGTAGGTCAGGCCGCCTGCCGCATCGACGAGGGGGGCTGAGTCGGTGCCTCCGGTGCCGCAGTTCAGCGTGTCAAAGCCGGCGTTGACGGCCAACTGTGCTGCCGCCGGCGCGGCCATACCCAGCGTGACACCGGTCCACAGGGCCAGGGCACGGGCGACGACCCAAGTGCGCGATCGGGAGCGGCGACGCGGGGCCGGCGCAGCGGACATAGCGCAAGGCGTGGAAGGCGAGTGGATCGATGGGCCAACGCTGGGCGTGGTGAAGTGCGAAACGGTCATCACGTGGTCAATAATTAGTTGGAAATAGCTATAAAAACCTATCTAATTTTATAAAAAGAAATCTTAAGTACTCTTGATATGACGCAAGACCGCACAGAATTAGTCATTAAGAGCATTGGTTGTGTGGTATTTCGTGACTTTTTTCTCGCCTGGCTGGCAGCCGCGTCGTGTTACGCCACGCCAGAACCTGCGGCCAAGGCGGAGCACCGCGCCAGATCAGGGCGGCACGTTGGGTATGACGAGTCAGAAAACGAGGGGTGGGGTGCAGGCTGTGCTGACCCTGACGCATGAAAAACCCCGCCGAAGCGGGGTGTGTTCAGGTTGGGCAGCAGGCTCGCCTGCGCAACCGCCACGCACCTAACTGTAGTTTCTCAACACGTTGTTCCCGTCGAATGCGAGTCGCGTGATGGGAGGCAGGTGTTCGGTGGCTGAGT
>NZ_VRUA01000025.1 GCF_008017535.1 Ottowia flava | reverse complement strand
GCCCGAGAACTGGCTCTTCCACTTGTAGTACGTCGGCTCGCTGATTCCGTGCTTCCTGCACGTCTCGCCGACCCTCGCTCCCATCTCGACCTCCTTGAGGATGCCGACTATCTGCGCTTCGCTGAATCTGGATTTCTTCATGTAGAGACTCCGTCTGGGGAATTCTCTACTTCCGGGTGGCTCAGGTTTTCAAGGGGACTTCAGTGACGTCAGCGCCGGGGTCGCATCTGCCAGCGTGCGACAGCCGCAGAGCGCCATGGCCATTTCCAGTTCGTCGCGCAGGGTGCGTACCAGGCGGGCGACGCCAACGGGGCCTGCAACAGCCAAGGCGTGAACGACCGGCCGGCCGATCATCACCGCGCGGGCGCCCAGGGCGACGGCTTTGAGCACGTCGGTGCCGCGGCGGATGCCGCCGTCGACGATGAGAGGCAGCGCTGGGCCAACCGCCTCGGCGATGCGCGCAAGGGCCTGTGCGGTGGCCGGCGCGGTGTCGAGTGTGCGGCCGCCGTGGTTGCTGACGATCAGGCCGGCCACGCCGAGGGACTGCGCCTGGCGCGCGTCAAGTGGGTGCAGCACGCCCTTGAGCCACACCGGCAGGCGCGTCTGGGCCTGCAGCCAGAGCACGTCGTCCCACGTGGGGGCGCTGGCGGCCACGCCTGCGCAGAAAGTGGCTGCGTCAGCGTGAGCGGCCTCGGTGCCGCGGCCGCCGTCCGACAAGTGCACGGCGGAGATGCCAGCGGGCAGACGGAATCCGGTGCGGCGCTCGGCGTCGCGCATGCCTTGCACCGGCGCGTCGACGGTGAGGACGATGGCCTCGTAGCCCGCGGCTTCAGCGCGCTGCAACAGTGCGCGGATCACGCCGCGGTCGGCCTGCCAGTACAGCTGAAACCACAGCGGGCCGCGCGCCGGCTCCGGCAATACGGCCTCGGCCACGCGTTCCATCGGCACGCTCGACAGCGTGGGCAACACGTACCCGGCGCCCTGCGCCGCAGCGGCGAGGGCGCTGGCCCATTCGCCCTGATCGTGCGCGAGTCGCTGGAACGCGACAGGTGCCACGAGGATGGGATGCGCAAGCTCACAGCCTGCAAGCGTGGTGCGGGTGTGGCCGCCTGTCAGGGGCTTGAGCACGCGCGGCCACAGGGTCATGTCTTGCCAGGCCTCGGCGTTGGCGCGCAGCGTGCGCTCGTCTCCCGCGCCACCGTCAAAGAACGCGGCGACGCCGGGGTCCAGCCGCGCACGAGCCGCTGAGGCGAGATCGGCCAAGCAGGCGGGAAAGTCAGTCTCTTGCATCAATTTTGATAGCTGGTCGCGCTTGCCCTGTATGGCTTAGGCATTGATTTCAATCGAACTCTCTGCCAGTGACGCGGTGCATGTGTCGTCTGGCGGATCCCTGCGCAGAAGGGCGACAGAATGCCTCAGGTGCTGCCCCACATCCGCAGCAGATTGTGGTACGTCCCGGTCAGGCGTGTGGCTTCGGCGCTTTCGCCGTCGCGCTGGCGCAGGGCGAGCAGGGCCATGTCCATGTCGAACAGCAGGCGGCGCTGCTCGTCGCTGCGCACCATGCTTTCGATCCAGAAGAAACTGGCGATACGGGCACCGCGCGTGACGGGGGTGACCTGGTGCAGGCTGGTGCCGGGGTAGAGCACCGCGTCGCCGGCAGCCAGCTTGACGCGCTGCTCGCCGTAGGTGTCCTGCACCACCAGCTCGCCGCCGTCGTACTCGTCCGGCTGGCTGAAGAACAGCGTGCACGACACGTCGGTGCGCACCCAGCTGTCGTCGGCCCGCGAATGCAGCACTGCACCGTCCACGTGGTTGCCGTAGTGGTTGCTTTGCCCGCTGTAGCGGTTGAACAGCGGGTTGAAGAATTTGCGCGGCAGCGCGGCCGAGAACAGCAGGGCGTCGCGCCGCACCGCGCCCAGGACCAACTGGCGCATCTGCGCGGCCACATCGCTGTCCTGCGCCAACTGCTCGTTCAGCTTCTGCTGCACGGCCTGCGCGCCGGCGCTGCGGCGGCCGTCGGTCCAGGGCGCATCGGGGCCCATCAACAGGGCGCGTCCGTGTGCCAGTTCTTCGGGCGTCAGGACATTCTTGAGATGAATCAACATGGAAGGAGCCCCAAAGCAAGGCAGCCGCCCGAAGGCGGCTGGTGGTGGTCTTGGAGAACGAGAGTGCCTTGCGTCCTAAGCGATTAGAACAGTGCCTTGAACGTCAGTTCCACGCGCCGCGGTGCGCCAGGTGCGTAGAAGCCGCGGTACAGCGCGTCGGCGTAGAGCCTGTTGGTCAAGTTGGTGACGTTCAGCTTGAGCGACATGGTGTCGGTCATGCTGTATTCGGCCATCGCGTCGAAGGTGACGAAGCCCTTGGCCTTGACTGCGCGGCTGCCCTCGGGGTTCTGGCTGCTGCGGTAGTTGGCGCCCAGGCCCACGCGGAATTTCGGCATGAAGCGGTAGGTGGTCCAGATGCTGCCGCTGTTGCGCGGCGTCAGACCCGGGCGGTCGCCCTGCACCTGCGCACCGCCACCGTTGGCCGCCAGCTGCTGGTTGCTCTTGTCGATCTTGGCCTTGGGGATCCAGGTGTGGTTCCAGAACACTTCCCACGCCGGGGTAATGCGGCCAGCGGCGTTGAACTCCATACCCAGCGCGTGGCGCTTGCCGGACAGCAGGTATTGCACCGCAGCGCTGTCGGGGTCGGTGTTGCGCTCGTTGTACTTCTCGGAGTAGAAGAGGGCAGTGCCCAGCGACAGGCGCTTGTCCAGCACGTCCCACTTGCCACCGATCTCGAGGTTCCGGCTTTTCTCGGCTGGCGTGTTGGCCAGCGTGTTGTTCGGGCTTGAGGGCGTGAACTGGTAGGCGTCGCCCGAGGTGTTGTACGAACTGCCGTACGACACGTAGTACGACTGCGTTTCGCTAGGCTGGTACAGCAGGCCGACGCGCGGGCTCCACAGCGATTCGGACTTGCTGAAGCTGTACGCTGGAGTCACCGTGCCATTGGCAGCGGTGGTGGCCGCCGTGTCGTAGCTGCCCTTGAAGCGGTCAAACCGGATGCCTGCGACCAGCTTGAGTTGCTCGGTCAGGCTCATCGTGTCCTGCACGTAGATGCCGAAGTTGCTGGCATCGAACTTGTTGTAGACCGGGTCGCCGCGCGTGTCGTCGCGCCACTGGTGCGGGTTGGGCTGACCGACGGTGGTCGTCAGCGTGCTGGCCGGGCCGGCAAAGTTGTTGTTGCGCTTGGACTTGTCGTAGTACAGGTCGACGCCCGCCATGATGTGGTGCTGGCGGCCGCCCCAGTTGAACTTGTTGCTGTAGTCGCTTTGCAGTTGGGTCAGGTCGCTGGTGCCCATGCGGCCCTTGGGCGCGCGGGTGATCAGGGTGTTGGGGCCCCAATTGTCGATGGTGGTGGGCGCGCCGTTGGTGGTGCCAAAGCGGATCACGCTGGCCCACAGATCGCGTTCGTAGCGGCCGTGACGGAACTGCGTCTTCAACTCGCCGCCATGGTCGAAGCGGTAGATGTGCGACAGGGTCGCGTACGTCGCCTTGGTGTTGAGCTTGTCGCTGTCGAAGCCGTAGAAATTGCGCGCCTTCAGTGTGGGCACGATCTCACCGTCGCGGATGAACCAGGGGTGGCTGTAGGTGGAGCGGCCTCGCGTGTCCAGGTGGTAGAAGCCGACCGAGAACTCGTTGCGCGTGCCAATGCCCCAACGGAAGGTGGGCGCCACGCCGAATTTCTTTTGCTTGCCGCCCCAGTTGTCGGCGTCGTAGGCCATGGCGTTCAGGCGGAAGGCCGAATCCTGACCGGTCTGGAAGTTGAAGTCGCCCGTGACGCGTTTGAGGCCGCCAGTGCCCAGCGTGGTGTTGACCTCGTGCTGGTTCATCAGGAAGGGCTGCTTGCTGACCTGGTTGACCACGCCGCCGGTCGAGCCCTTGCCGAACAGCATCGAGGCCGAGCCCTTGATCACTTCAACGCGGTCGTCGTTGAAGGTGTCGCGTTCGTACAGCGCGCCGTCGCGCATGCCGTCGCGGTAAATGTCACCCGCGGTGCCGAGCGAGAAACCGCGCAGGCGCACGTCTTCCTCGCCCGTTTCACCGGCCTGGAAGGTCACGCCGGCCGTGGTGCGCAGGACTTCGCGGAAGTCGTCCAGGTTGCGGTCCTGCATGAGCTTCTCGGTCATGACCGTGACGCTCTGGGGAATGTCGCGCAGCTCCTGCTGGCCCTTGCCGATCTCGGTCTTGGTGGCGCGCAGCGTGGTCTTACTGTTGGTCGAGCCGTCCTGCTCGGCACGGTCGCGCACGGTGACCGTGGGAAGCGTGCCAGCGGCTTGCGTCGGCGACGCGCCGGAAGCAGAAGCGGGGGTGGCGGGTGCAGCTGGGGTGGCGGTCTGCGCCAAGGCCGCCGTGCCCATCGAGCCGGCCAGCAGCATGGCGCCCAGAGGCAGCAGTGGGCTGCTGGTTGCTGCGTTTTCAGGAGCTGTCTGCGCTTGTTCGGCAAGCGTTTCTAGGCGTTTTTTTTTGGATCGGCGGGCAGCGGACATGGCAGTAGGCAGCTAAGAGGTTGGGTCAACAGCTGGCTACGTGGTCAAGGCCAAGCCGCCCAAAGGCGGCCTGACAAGACATTGGCTGGCTCTACGGAGGAGAACGGGCAAATTCTACATAAATGAGAATGATTGTCATTAAATTCTGTTAAACATGTCGACAGATCGCAACAAAAAGGGGCCTGAAAGGCCCCTTGGTGGAGGTCGGCGCACGCGACGCCGTACGCACGCCAGGCAGCGTCAACTCTCCAGTTCGCCCATCTGGCTTTGCAGGTAGTTCTGCAGGCCGACCTTGTCGACCAGCTCGATCTGGGTTTCCAGAAAGTCGATGTGCTCTTCGGTGTCGTCCAGGATTTCCTGCAGCAGGTCGCGCGAGACGTAGTCGCGCACCTTCTCGCAGTGCTCGATGCCGTCCTTGATGGTGGCTTGCGCGGCTTGCTCAAGTTTCAGGTCGCAGGCCAGGATTTCCGGCACGTTTTCGCCCACCATCAGCTTGCCCAGGTCCTGCAGGTTGGGCAGGCCGTCCAGCATGAAGATGCGGTCCATCAGCTTGTCGGCGTGCTTCATCTCGCCGATGGATTCCTCGTATTCCTTCTTCGCCAGCTTGTCCAGACCCCAGTGCTTGAGCATCCGGTAGTGCAGGAAATACTGGTTGATAGCCGTGAGTTCGTTCTTGAGCTGCGCCTGCAGGAACTCAATGGCTTTCGGGTCGCCTTTCATGGCTGCGCTCCTTGGTTGTGTGGATCAAGCCGACCATTCTAGGCAGCCATATGAAAGCGGCCAACCTGGGGATATTCGGAATGCGAACGCTTCGCGCCCACGTTCGCGACGCCGAAAATTCGCCCAGTCAGATCGCTGACCCTGTCCCAGAATTTCGAACTGTTCGGTAACACAGCAGCCGCCATGATGAGGGCGCGTTGGGCCGTCTGCGTTGCGCCGGCTGCGCCAGCTCGAAGAAGAAAACCGCAAGCTCAAGCAGATCATGGCCGATCTGAGCCTGGACAAGGCGATGCTGCGGTCGGTAGTCGCAGAAAACTTTGATGTCAGCCCCGACCTACTTGTACAAGCCGGTCAAGAAGGACGAGTCGGTGCTGGGGATGCGGATTAAGGAGATCACCGACGCGCGGGTGCATTACGGCCGCCGCATACACGTGCTGCTGCGCCGCGAACGCCACACTTTGATAACGTCAGGTGCGTTTACCGGCTGTACCGGGAAGAGGGGCTGTCACTGCGCCTGAAGCGGCCGCGGCGCAACAAGGTGGCCAAGCTCAGGCAGCCCAAGCGACGGGCAGACGCCATCAACGAGATATGGAGCATGGACTTCGTGGCCGATGCGTTGTTTGACAGACGCAAGCTGCGCATGCTCACGGCGGTGGATCTGTACACGCGCGAGTGCGTGGCCATCGATGTCGGCCAGAGCCTCAAAGGAGAGGATGTCCTGAGAACACACAGACAGTTATTGTGTCCCCCAATCCACTAGGAGCGGATTGGGGGACAACTGGTTTGGCGCGTCAGTCGTTGCCGCCTGACAGGCCCAGCAGGGCGAGCAGGCCCTGGAACACGTTGAACAGGTCCAGGTACAGGGCCAGGGTGGCGCTGATGTAGTTGGTTTCGCCGCCGTCGATGATCTGCTTCAGGTCGTACAGCATGTACAGGCTGAACACGCCCACGCACAGGGTGCTGATGACCATCATGCCGACGGTGGAGCCCACGAACACGTTGACGATGGCGCCCACGAAAATCACCAAGGCGCCGACGAACAGCCATTTGCCCATGCCGGAGATGTCGCGCTTGATCACGCTGGCCAGGCTGGCCATCACGAAGAAGACGCCGGCGGTGCCGCCCATGGCGGTCATGACGAGTTCAGAGCCGTTCTTGAAGCCCAGCACCATCGCGATCATGCGCGACAGCATCAGGCCCATGAAGAAGGTGAAGGCCAGCAGCACCGGCACGCCCGCGGCCGAATTCTTGGTCTTTTCGATCGCGAACATGAAGCCGAAGGCACCGCCCAGGAAGACGATCAGGCCCAAGCCACCGCTCAGGCTGCGGGTGATGCCGGTGCTGACGCCCACCCAGGCGCCCAGCACGGTGGGCAGCAGGCTCAGCGCCAGCAGCCAATAGGTGTTGCGCAGCACCTTGTTGCGCTGCTCTTGCGATACCGCCCCGCCGTGCGCGATGTCGGCGTAGGCCAGGGGTTGTGAACGGTCGTTCATGGTGTGCTCTCTCCAGGGGTTTTTGTCCGGTGGTCGCCACAGCGGCAACCTCTCGGGGCATTGTACGTAGAGTCGTCTGCGCTGCGAAAAATTCCCTTGCAGATCAAAAACCTACGTGAAATGTCGTTCCGCGATGCGGGGTGAAGGCAGGGCGCGTGCTGGGGCGACCGTGCAGGCCTGAGCGATACTGCCCGCTGCCATTTCCATGCATGCCCTACAAGGAGACGCACCCATGAAGACCAAACCCACCCTGGAAGCCGCCGACGTCAAGGCGATCGCCGCCGCCGCCGAGGCGGAAGCGCTGAAGAACGGCTGGGCCGTGACGATTGCCATCGTGGACGATGGCGGCCATTTGTTGCACCTGCAACGCCTCGATGGGGCCGCGCCGATCAGCGCCCACATCGGCACCGCGAAGGCGAAGTCGGCCGCTTTGGGCCGGCGCGACACAAAAGGCTACGAGGACATGATCAACCAAGGCCGCTACGCCTTCCTGTCCGTGCCCGAGGTGGACGGCTTGCTGGAAGGCGGCGTTCCGATCATGAAGGACGGTCAATGCCTGGGCGCCGTGGGCGTCAGCGGCGTCAAGTCGACCGAAGACGCGCAGGTGGCGCGCGCCGGGGTGAATGCCCTGGGTGCTTGAGGCAGGGCGGATTTTCAAAGAAATCTGACTTACGCCTTACAACCATCTACGCTGGCAGCTATTGAATCAGGAGTGATTGACTGCCGCCCGGGGTTGTCCGAATCGCTCAGCCGAGCGCTTGATGCAAGGCCGAGGGGCCGCGCCTGCGATTCTTTTGTTCTGTTCTGCGTTTTGCGCTCCGGTCGGCGAGCGCGTGCGCCAGCCCGGCTGTAGGGGTAGGGGTTGGAGATTTCTAGTCAAATCGGTGTCTGGCCCTACAACCACCTGCGCGGGCAGCTACTGAATCGGTAGCTGGCCGGCCCGCCCCAGGCGTTCTGGTGCACCCCGCTTCTCAGTAACTCAGCCGCTCCGGCCGCACTTCCTGCAGGATGGTGGTGGCGATTTCCTCGATCGACTTGGTCGTTGTCGACAGCCAGCGGATGCCGGCACGGCGCATCATGGCCTCGGCCTCGGCCACCTCGGCGCGGCAGTTCTGCAGGTCGGCATAGCGCGAATCGGGTCGGCGCTCCGAACGAATTTCCGACAGCCGCTCGGGTGCGATGGTCAGGCCGAACAGTTTTTTCTTGTGCGGCACCAGGGCCGGCGGCAGTTGCCGGCGGTCGAAATCCTCGGGGATCAGCGGGTAGTTGGCCGCCTTCAGGCCATGCTGCATCGCCAGGTACAGGCTCGTCGGTGTCTTGCCGCTGCGGCTGACGCCGATCAGGATGACGTCGGCGGCGGTCAGGTCGCGGTTGCTTTGCCCATCGTCGTGCGCCAGGCTGTAGTTGATGGCTTCGATGCGGTCGTGGTATTCGCGGCTTTTGCTGACGTCCGAAAAGCGGCCGACGCGGTGGTGGCTCTTGATGCCCAGCTCCGTCTCCATCGGCTGCACGAAGGTGCCGAACATGTCCAGCAGCATGCCCTTGCTGCCCTGGATGATGGCCAGGGCCTGCCGGTCGACCAGGGTGGTGAAGACCAGGGGCTTCTTGCCTTCGACCTCGGCCGTGTGGTTGATCTGGCGCAGCGCCTGATGCGCCTTGTCCGGCGTGTCGATGAAGGGCAGGCGCACGCGCCGCGGCTTGAAGTCGAACTGGGCCAAGATGGCGTTGCCAAAGGTCTCGGCGGTGATGCCGGTGCCGTCGGAGACGAAGAACACGGTGCGGTCGGACATGGGAGGCGTACGGTCAATACAATCTGCGCATTATGCGAAGCCGCGCCGCGTCCACCACGCACAAGTCCAACAACGGTGATGCGCCTGCCGGCTGGCCGCCCACACACAGGGCCGCGCCCCGCGACGATTTTTAAACTCTGGAGCTTTCCCCATGTCCGCACTGTTTGCGCCGACCGATCTGGTCGTGCCCTTCGAAAAACTGAGGATGACCGACGTCGAGGCCGTCGGCGGCAAGAACGCCAGCCTGGGCGAGATGATCTCGCAGCTGCCGCAAGGCGTGCGCGTGCCCACCGGCTTTGCCACCACGGCCCACGCTTTCCGCGAATTCCTGGCCCACGACGGCTTGTCGGACCGCATCAGCGCGCGCCTGAAGGCGCTGAACACCGAGGACGTGCGCGCCCTGGCCGAAGCCGGGGCAGAAATCCGCGCCTGGGTCGAATCGCAGCCGTTTCCGGCCGATCTGGAAAAGGCGATTCGTGAGGCGTTTGCCACGCTGTCGGCCGGCAACCCCGACGCCAGCTTCGCCGTGCGCTCGTCCGCCACCGCCGAAGACCTGCCGGACGCATCGTTTGCCGGTCAGCAGGAAACCTTCCTGAACGTCGTCGGCATTGAGGACGTGCTGCACAAGATGAAAGAGGTGTTCGCCAGCCTCTACAACGACCGCGCCATCAGCTACCGCGTGCACAAGGGCTTTGCGCACGACGGCGTCGCGCTGTCGGCGGGCGTGCAGCGCATGGTGCGCTCCGATCTGGGCGCAGCCGGCGTCATGTTCACCATCGACACCGAAAGCGGGTTTGATCAGGTCGTTTTCATCACCAGCAGCTACGGCCTGGGCGAGACGGTGGTGCAGGGCGCCGTCAACCCGGACGAGTTCTATGTGCACAAGCCGATGCTGCAGGCCGGCAACAAGGCCGTGATCCGCCGCAACCTGGGCAGCAAGCTGATCCAGATGGTGTTTGCCAGCGCCGAAGACAAAGCCGCCACCGGCAAGCTGGTGCAGACCGTCGACGTGCCGACCGAGCTGCGCAACCGCTATTCCCTGTCGGACGTCGACATCGAGCAGCTGGCGCAGTACGCGCTGGTGATCGAGCAGCACTACGGCCGCCCGATGGACATCGAATGGGGCAAGGACGGCCAGGACGGCCAGCTCTACATCCTGCAGGCGCGCCCCGAGACGGTGAAGAGCCAGCAGCAGGGCAAGACCGAGCAGCGCTACAAACTGAAGGGCACGGGCACTGTGCTGGCCGAAGGCCGCGCCATCGGCCAGAAGATCGGCACCGGCCCCGTGCGCCTGGTGCACAGCATCAGCGAGATGGACAAGGTGCAGCCCGGCGACGTGCTGGTCACCGACATGACCGACCCGAACTGGGAGCCGGTGATGAAGCGCGCCAGCGCCATCGTCACCAACCGCGGCGGGCGCACCTGCCACGCGGCCATCATCGCGCGCGAGCTGGGCATCCCGGCCGTGGTCGGCAGCGGCGACGCCACGGAGCGCCTGAAAGAAGGCACACTGGTCACCGTCAGCTGCGCCGAAGGCGACACCGGCCTGATCTACGACGGCCTGCTGGAAACCGAAGTAACCGAGGTGCGCCGCGGCGAAATGCCGCCGATCGACACCAAGATCATGATGAATGTGGGCAATCCGCAGCTGGCCTTCGACTTTGCCCAACTGCCCAACGAAGGCGTGGGCCTGGCGCGGCTGGAATTCATCATCAACAACAACATCGGCGTGCACCCCAAGGCCATCCTCGACTACCCGCAGGTCGATGCCGACCTGAAGAAGGCTGTGGAAAGCGTGGCGCGCGGCCACGCCAGCCCGCGCGCCTTCTACGTGGACAAGGTCGCGGAAGGCGTGGCCACCATCGCCGCCGCCTTCTGGCCCAAGCCGGTGATCGTGCGCCTGTCGGACTTCAAGAGCAACGAGTACCGCAAGCTGATCGGCGGCAGCCGCTACGAGCCCGAGGAAGAAAACCCGATGCTGGGCTTCCGCGGCGCTGCGCGCTACATCAGCGACGACTTCCGTGAAGCCTTTGCCATGGAATGCGAGGCGCTCAAGCGCGTGCGCGACGAGATGGGCCTGACCAACGTGCAGGTCATGGTGCCCTTCGTGCGCACGCTGGCGCAGGCCGAGCGCGTGACGCAACTGCTGGCCGACCGCGGCCTGAAGCGCGGCGAGAACGAGCTGAAGGTCGTGATGATGTGCGAGGTGCCGAGCAATGCGATCCTGGCCGAGCAGTTCCTCGAATTCTTCGATGGCTTCTCGATCGGCTCCAACGACTTGACCCAGCTCACCCTGGGCCTGGACCGCGATTCCGGCATGGAACTGCTGGCCGCCGACTTCGACGAGCGCGACCCCGCCGTCAAGGCCATGCTGCAGCGCGCCATCAACGCCTGCAAGGCCCAGGGCAAGTACGTCGGCATCTGCGGCCAGGGCCCCAGCGACCACCCGGACTTCGCGCGCTGGCTGGCGGATGAGGGCATTGCCAGCATCTCGCTGAACCCCGACAGCGTGATCGAAACCTGGACCCTGCTCGCCGGCTAGGCGGCAGCACCGGTCGCGGCGGGCGATGGCTACGTCTGCTAGAAAAAGAAGAGCTGCCCGCGCAGGTTGGGTACGGGCTGCACTTCTTTTTCTTTGGTTTCTGGCGTCCTTTGGCGTGGCCTTCTTTGCGCGCGAGCTGGACATGGTGGTGGGCGGTTGGCCGCTCAACTTCTGGCTGACCGCGCAAGGCGCGGTGCTGGTCTTCATCGCGGTGGTGATGCTCTACGCGGCCTATATGAACCGCGCCGAGCAGGACGAGCCGGGTGCGCCGCCGCCCACGCCTGCGCCCACGCCCGCGCGCGACGCTGACGATGCCACCCGCTGATTCCACGCGGCCGAGCCGAACGCCCTGGCGGCTGCACCGCAACCTGCTGCTGTTCGTGGCGGGTTTTCTCGCCTTTCTGGCGCTGATGGACTGGGCCGAGCGCGCCGGCCTGTCGCGCGCCTGGATCGGCCCGATCTTCCTGTTCCTGTCGGTGATGGTGTACGCCTGCATCGGCATCTACGCGCGCA
The DNA here is from genome assembly GCF_008017535.1 of Ottowia flava. Classification (GTDB taxonomy): domain Bacteria; phylum Pseudomonadota; class Gammaproteobacteria; order Burkholderiales; family Burkholderiaceae_C; genus Ottowia; species Ottowia flava. Next base: position 34,786 of record NZ_VRUA01000025.1, on the reverse strand, counting down.
CCGGCGAGCCGGAGGAGTTCTACGTCGCCGGGCGGCGCATCCCGGCCATGTACAACGGCATGGCGACGGCGGCCGACTGGATGAGCGCGGCGTCTTTCATCAGCCTGGCCGGCGCGCTGTACCTGCAGGGCTTTGCCGGCACCGCGGCGCAGCCCGGCGGACTGGCCTACGTGCTGGGCTGGACCGGGGGCTTCTGCCTGGTTGGGCTGGTGGTGGCGCCGCGCCTGCGCGCCATGCAGCTGTACACCGTGCCCGACTTCTTTGCCGTCCGATTTGGCGGGCGCTGGCCGCGCTGGCTGGCGGCCATGGGGGCCATCGTCTGCTCCTTCCTGTACGTGGTGGCGCAGATCTACGGCGTCGGCCTGATCGCCTCGCGCCTGACCGGCGTGCAGTTCGAGATTGGCATTCTGCTGGGCCTGGGCGGGGTGCTGCTGTGCTCGTTTCTTGGCGGCATGCGCGCCATCACCTGGACGCAGGTCGCGCAGTACGTGGTGCTGCTGCTGGCCTTCCTGATCCCGGTGTCCTGGTTGGCCTTCAAGCAGCTGGGCACGCCGCTGGCGCCCATGGCGTACGGTCAGCAGTTGCCCAAGATCGAACGGCTGGAGCAGAAGCTGATCGAGTCCCCAGCCGAGCAAGAAGTGCGCGCCGCCTTTGCCCAACGCGCGCGCGAGTACGCCGAGCGCCTGAATGACCCGGCCGCCGCCCTCACGCGGGCACGCGACCAGCTGGAAGAGCGCATCCGCATGCTCAAGGCCCAGGGCGCGGACTTTTCGCTGGTGATGCAGGCGCGGCGCGAGTTGGCGGCGTTGCCGCGCGACGTGGCCGGTGCGCGCGAGCTGTGGACGCGCCAGATGAACGAGGCCGAGGACCGCAGCAAGCCACTGGGCGGGCTGCCGCGACACGGCCAGGCCTTTGCCGGCGACCCGGATGGCACACCGGCCGAGCAGGACGCCTTCAACGCCTCGCGCCTGAACTTCATGGCGCTGATGTTCTGCCTGATGGTCGGCACGGCGAGCCTGCCGCACCTGCTGACGCGCTTTTACACCACGCCCACGGTGGCCGACACGCGCAAATCGGTGGTGTGGTCGCTGGTGTTCATTTCGCTGCTGTACATCAGCACGCCAGCGGTGGCGGTGCTGGTCAAGTACGAGATCATGCAGGGCCTGGTGGGCAGCAGCTTCGATGAGCTGCCGAACTGGATCGCCCAATGGGCGCGGGTGGACCCGGGCTTGATCTCGGTGCAGGACATCAACGGCGACCGCATCCTGCAGTTTGGCGAAATCCGGCTGGGCGCCGACATGATCATGCTGGCCACACCCGAGCTGGGCGGGCTGCCCTACGTCGTCTCGGGGCTGGTGGCGGCGGGCGGCCTGGCGGCGGCACTGTCCACCGCGGACGGCCTGCTGCTGACCATCAGCAACGCGCTGGTGCACGACACCGCGACGTACGAAAGCGACCATGCCCGGGCGCTGTCGGACAACCGGGTGATCCTGTCCAAGTTCGCGCTGCTGGCTGCGGCCATGCTGGCCGCGCTGGTGGCGGCGCTCAAGCCGGCCGAAATCATCTCGCTGGTCACCGCGTCGTTCTCGATGGCGGCCGCCACCTTCTTTCCGGGGCTGGTCACCGGCCTGTTCTGGCGCCGCGCCACGCGGCGCGGCGTCGTGGCGGGCATGCTGGCGGGCATGGGCATCACCGTCGGCTACATGTTGCAGGCCAGCCCATCGCTGCGCGCCTGGTGGGGCCTGACGCCGGGCGGCCTGTGGTGGAGCATCCATCCGGTGTCGGCCGGTGTGTTTGGCGTGCCGGTCGGTTTTGCGACCATTGTGGCGGTTTCGCTGTGGGACAGCTGGCGTGGCCAGGCGACAGGCGCGCTTCCAAAACAGTAGCTGCCTGCGCAGATCCCTGCTGCGCTGGCGCTGTTTTTGACATCAAGCCCGGGCGTCGCTCGGTCAGTTTATGCCGCGCCGGCCAGCGCCGTCTCTTCGACTTGCTCGCCCAGAAAACCACCGCTCTGGCGCGCCCACAGTCGGGCGTACAGCCCGCCTTGCGCCAGCAGCTCGGCGTGCGTGCCTTGCTCGACCACGCGGCCCGCGTCCAGCACCACCAGTCGGTCCAGCGCGGCGATGGTCGACAGCCGGTGCGCAATGGCGATCACGGTCTTGCCCTTCATCAGCTCTTCCAGGCTTTCCTGGATGGCGGCTTCCACTTCACTGTCGAGTGCGCTGGTGGCCTCGTCCAGCAGCAGGATGGGGGCGTCCTTCAGCATCACGCGGGCGATCGCCACGCGCTGGCGCTGGCCGCCGGAGAGCTTCACCCCGCGTTCGCCCACCTGCGCGTCGTAGCCGCGCCTGCCCTGCAGGTCGGTCAGCTCGGCGATGAAGTCGGACGCCTGAGCGCGCTCGGCCGCGGCCCGCATGTCGGCCTCGTTCGCATCAGGTCGGCCGTACAGGATGTTGTCGCGCATGGCGCGGTGCAGCAGCGAGGTGTCCTGCGTCACCATGCCGATCGCCTGGCGCAGGCTGTCCTGCGTGACGTGAGCGATGTCCTGCCCGTCGATCGTGATGCGGCCCGAGTCCACGTCGTGAAAGCGCAGCAGCAGGTTGACCAGGGTCGACTTGCCGGCGCCCGAGCGGCCGATCAGCCCGATCTTCTCGCCGGGCCGTATGGTCAGGTTCAGGTGGTCGATCACCGGCGCCGAGCCGTCGCGGTAGCTGAACGTCACGTCGTCGAAGCGCACCTCGCCCTGGGTGACGACGAGCGGCGTGGCGCCCTTGGCGTCGACCACGGCGCGCGGGCGCGACAAGGTGTTGATGCCATCCTGAATGGTGCCCACGCTTTCGAACAGGCTGGTCATCTCGAACATGACCCAGTGGCTCATGCCCGACAGGCGCAGCGCCATCGCCGTGACGGCCGCCACCGCGCCGGTGCCGACCTGGCCGATCGACCACAGCCACAGCGCCGTGCCGCAGGCACTCAGGATGAGCAGCACGATCAGCGTGTGGTTAACCACTTCGAACAGGCTGACCAGGCGCATCTGCGCATAGCCCGTGCGCTTGAATTCGTCCATCGCCGCGCGGGCGAAGGCGGCCTCGCGCTGCGTGTGCGAGAACAGCTTGACGGTGGCGATGTTGGTGTAGGCGTCCGTGATGCGCCCCGTCATCACGCTGCGCGCATCGGCCTGGGCGCGGCTGACCTTGCCCAGGCGTGGCACGAAATACCAGCAGGCCAGCACGTAGGCCACGGCCCAGCCGACGAACGGCAGCACCAGCCAGCCGTCGAAGCCGGCGGCCAGCACCAGCATGGTCACGATGTACACGCCCATGCCGATCACCACGTCGGTGGTGGTGAAGATCATGTCGCGCACCGCCAGCGCGGTCTGCATGATCTTGGTGGTGATGCGGCCGGCGAATTCGTCGGCGTAGAAGGCCATGCTCTGGCCCAGCATCAGGCGGTGAAAGTTCCAGCGCAGGCGCAGCGGGAAGTTGATGGCCAGCGTCTGGTGCTTGACAACGGTTTGCAGCGCGACCAGGGCGATCGACGCCAGCAGCACGGTCGCCAGGATCGTCAGCAGGGGGCCGCGGTCGGCCCAGAGCGTGTCGGGCCGCACCTGGCCCAGCCAGTCGACCACGCGCCCGAGCATGGCGAACAGCAGCGCGTCGTAGATGGAAATGGCGGCCGACAGCACGGCCATGGCCCCGACGTAGCCGCGCACACCGGGCGTGGCGGCCCAGACAAAGGCCAGGAAGCCCTTGGGCGGCAGACCGGGTTCGCGCTCAGGGTAGGGGGGAAGGCGTTTTTCGAAGTAACCGAGCAAGGCAGCTCCGTGCAGATAGAGGGCCGCTCACCGGTCGACGGCGATCAGCCCCTTTTCAAGGTATTCATTGAATTGCACCAGCGGGATCGCAGCGTTCATGGGCTGGCCTTCTTCCTGCCAGCTCATCACCATGCTTTGCGGGGCGCGCTCCAGCTCCAGCTGGGCGTCCGGCTCGATCGTGATCATCGGGCCGTCGCCCGCGCGAAATTCGAGGCGACCGATGACGCGCGCGCGCGCCTGCTGACCCGGGGAAAGGCCGTCTGGGCCCACCACGTAGTCGACGTCGGTGCCTTGGGGCGAAACGGGAGGGGTATTCATGTTGGAGGTCGCTCCTGAGTGAGGTGGGGGCGCGCCGCGCGCCCATGCAAGCCATTGTGCACGCGCCGGCGCCGCCGCGCCGCCGCCCGGCATCGGCACAGGCGTGCCGAAAGCGAAGTCGAAGACTATGAAAAACGTAGCTGACCGCGCTGTCAGGTATTGGTTTGCAGCCATATTTAATGTGAAATGTGACGGTCATCAGTTGCCTCGCACCCCGGCGCCACCCTTGGAAAAAAGCGGTGCCCGCCGTAACGGGCACCGCATCAAAACCGCAGCCGAGGAGGAAGGGAGGAGAGAGGTTCGACTGCGGAGACCTGAGCCGCCCGTCAGGGCAGTGGCGCTGCCGCGCTGCCTGAGCGCGAGAAACGGCGCCTACGCGAACCGTGGCACGTGCGGTGGGGGGTGGAACTGGGTGTGGGCTGAGCGGATATTTCCTCGAAATCCGCGAGCGAGAAAAGTCTTGTTCTGGTGCATGAAAACCGCAATGCGAACTCCCATGAGAGGGTGTTGCCAGATATTGAACTGGGTAATGTAGATGGCCTATCGTCCTGACCCGCGGCAGCGTGTCGGACAAGACCGTCAGCCCAGCCTGCTGGCGCGGCGGAATCGGCGACTCAGAAGCGGCGGCTGAGGAAGCGCGAGCCTTGCAGGCCGAAGCGCCAGGGAAGGTCGGTCGCCTTAGTGATGCCGATGCGCGGACCGATGACTACTGGCGGCGGCATGTCGGGTGGCGCAGCGGTCAGCTGGAACGGCGCGCGGTCGAGCGGCAGGCCGTTGTGTTCCTGCGTGATGCCCAACGCCTGGCCCAGCCGCCCGGGGCCGGCACAGAGCAGGCGTTCGTCCTGCAGGCCGCGCCGCTCGCGCATGGTGTCGATGCCGATCATTGGGGCCAATGCGCGGATCAGCACACCGGCGCCGTGGCCCGGTTCGCGGCAGACGAAATTCAGGCACCAGTGCATGCCGTAGCTCAGGTACACGTAGGCATGGCCGGGCGGGCCAAACATGACCGCGTTGCGCGGCGTCGGGCCGCGGTGGCTGTGGGCGGCCGGTTCGCTGGCGTCGTACGCCTCGGTCTCGACGATCGTGCCGCCAACACCGTCCACCAGCAACGTGGCGCCGATCAACGTACGCGCCAAGTGGGATGAATCCACGGCGAAATCGGCCGGTGTGAGGGCGCGGGTCATGCCGCTTGTCCCTTGGGGCCGCCGAGCTCCAGTGCTTCCCGCAGCCACTGGATCTTCGGGTCGTCTTCCTGCACCGCGCGGTACAGGAGACCGACCGAGCCGCGTGCCAGAGGCGGATCTACCGGCAGACGCACCACCTCGCCGGCGGCCTCGGCTGGCCGCAGCACGTCGACCGGCAGCGCGCTCAGACCGACGCCATGCGCCACCAGCCGCAGGTTGGTGCTGGGGTGGGCCGACTCCATGACCGGTGTTGGGGTCAGGCAGCCGGCGCGGCCGAACGCTTCGTCAACGGCGCGGCGTGTGGTCGACATCTGCTCGGGGAGCACCCAGGGCTCGGCGCGCAGTTGCGTCCAACTCACTCGGCTCGCACCGGCCAGGCGGTGGCCGGGCGCGGCGATCACCGCCGATTCGGTCTCGAAAAGCTTCTCGTAGTGCAGTTTCGGGAACGCGGTTTCGCTGAGCTCGCGCGAGAAGGTGGTGACCAGCGCATCCAGGTGCTTGTGCATCAGCGCGTGTGCCAGCACCGGGGTCAGCCCTTCCTGCAGGTGGACGCGCACGCCGGGCCGCTGGCGCGCGAGGTTCTGAACGACCTGCGGCAGGTAGGCAAGCGCGACGAAGGGCGGTGCGCCGATGTGCAGCACCGCACCCGCCGGTTCGGCCGTGGTTTCGGCCACCAGATGCGACAACTCGCGCAGCAGGCGCTCTGCCCCGCGGATTGCCAGCTGGCCGACTGCGGTCGGCTGCATGCCCCGTGCACCGCGTATGAACAGCGCCAGCCCGAAGGCGGATTCAACCTCGTGAAGGGCCTTGCTGAGCGTGGGCTGCGTCAGGTGAAGCTCAGCCGCCGCCGCGTGCAGGCTGCCGACGCGGTCAAGCGTCACCAGCAACTGCAGGTGCTTGAAGCGCAGCTTGCCAGTCAGCTGGCGCATCACGGCAGTGGCATCCGGTGGCGTGGTGAGCATGGTGAAGAGGCGTGTCTTGCTACGGAATTCTTATTGTGAATCGCTTGATAAAAATTTATCACTTTTTCGAATAGAAAGACCAACCTAGACTGAAACCAGAGCCGAGCACCATTCACTCCACAGGAGACAACATGCAACGTCGCCATTTTTGCGCCTTGGTGGGCGCCAGCCTTTGGCCAGCAGTCGACGCCACAGCAGCCAGCGCATTTCCCAACCGCATGATCCGCGTCATTTGCCCCTACGCTGCCGGTGGCGGCCCCGACGTTCAGCTTCGCCAGATGGCGCCTGTGCTTGGCGAGGCGCTGGGTCAGTCGGTCGTGATCGAGAATAAGGTCGGTGCAGGCGGCGTACTGGGCGCGCAGTACGTGGCGGCGCAATCTGCGGACGGCTACACGCTGCTGCAACTGGCGAACACGCACCTGGTCCAGAAAATGATGACCCCGAGCCTGAAGTTCGATCCGCTCAACGACTTCGCGCCCATCACCAACATGAGCATGTCGCCGACGGTTCTGGTCGTACCGGCGAACTCGCCTTTCCAGCGCGCGCAAGACTTGATTGCAGCCGCCAGGTCCGCACCGGGAAAGCTCAATTACTCGTCAGGTGGCATTGGCACCTCCGCGCATCTGGCTGGCGCCACGTTCGCCGCGTTGCCGAAGCTGAACGTCACCCATATTCCGTTGAAGGGCTCGGTGGAGATCACAGCTTCGTTGCTGCGAGGCGATACCCAATTCGCGTTTCCCGTAGCAGGGACCGCCATCCCACAGGTCAAAGGGGGGAAGCTGCGCGCGCTTGCGGTGACCAGCGCCAAGCGGATGACGCAGCTGCCTGACGTGCCTACGCTGGAAGAAGTCCTGAAAAGCAAATTGGCGGTTCAGGAGTCCTGGTTTGCCTTGGGCGCCCCGGTGGGCACGCCGAAAGAGGTGATCGCCAAGTTGTTCACTTCGTTCACTGGCGCGATGAAGGTGCCCGCTGTCCGCAAGGCGATTCAAGACTCTGGCAGCGAGCCGGCACCAAGCGGCAGTTCGGAAGAGTTCGCGGCATTTGTTCGCGCGGAGAACGCCAAATGGGGGGAAATTGTCCGCCTCGCCGGCATCACCGCAACCTGAATCACTGGAGGTTTTGTGATGTTTCAAGCCTTGCAAGGCGTGCGGGTCGTCGACATGTCGCATGTCATCGCCGGCCCGCTCGCCTCGTTCTACCTGGCGCAACTCGGCGCGGAAGTCATCAAGATCGAATCGCCCGAGGGCGGCGACGTCATGCGCTCATCCAAGGCGCGGCCGGAAGAGGGCGACACGCCCGGTGGCTTTGCCGCGCTGAACGCGGGCAAGCGCTCGTTCGCCGTGGACATCCGCACGCCCGAAGGCGCGCGGCTGGTGCGCTCGCTGGCGGCCACCGCGGACGTGTTCATCGAGAACTTCCGTCCCGGCGTGGTCAAGCGCCATGGCCTGGACTACGACGCCATCCGCGCCGTCAAGCCCAACATCCTGTATTGCTCCATCTCCGGCTACGGCCAGGCCGGTGACTGGGCCGGGCGCGGCGCGTACGACCACGTGGTGCAGGCGCTCACCGGCATGATGATGATGAACGGCGATTCGCCCGAGGCGCCGCCGATGAAGGTCGGCTTTCCGGTGATCGACGTGGCCGTGGGCATGCTGGGCGCGTTGTCGATCGTGGCCGCATTGCAGGGGCGCAGCCGCGACGGCCAGGGCCAGTACATCGACGTATCGATGGTGCAGGCATCGCTGATGCTGATGTACCCCAACGCCAGCAACTTCCTCACCAGCCGCGCCGAACCGCCGCGTGCGGGCAACCGCGGCTATACCGGCAGCCCGGCCGCGGACACCTACCGCTGCCGCGACGGCTGGCTGTCCACGGCGGCCAACACACCCGCTCAGTTCCGCCAGATGGCGGCGGTGCTGGGGCTGGAGCACCTGTGCGACGACGCCGAAGCGCTGGACCTCGATGCCTTCAACGCGCCCGGCGGCTTTGTCGTGCCGCGCGATGTGGACCGCGTGCGCGCCGCCTTCAACGCCGCTCTGGCCGAGCGTAGCGCCGCTGACATCGAGGAGGCGCTCAATGCCCGCGGCGTGCCGGCGGCCCGGGTGCGCAAGCTCGGCGAGTTCCTCGACGAGGTTCAGGTAGGATCAAAACTCCCGTTCACGCCCGTGCGCTACGCGCAAGGCGTCGGCACCGTGCGCACGCCGGGCATCGGTTTCCCTCTCGGCCACGGGCCCGCCCAGGGCCTGCCGGGTGCACCGCGCCTGGGTGGCGATACCCGGGCGGTGTTGAGTGAGTTGGGCGTGCCGGCCGCCGATGCGCGCGCCCTTGCCGACGCGGGCATCGTGCGCGAAGCCACCCATCAGACTTAGCGAGAGATTTATTCCATGTTCCAAGGCCTGCTGCTCACCCGCACCGACGATGGCGCCCTGAAGGCCACCGTGACCGAACTGGACGACGCCCAACTGCCGCCCGGTGACGTGATCGTGCAGATCAGCCATTCCACGCTGAACTACAAGGACGGCCTGGCCATCACCGGCAAGGCGCCGGTGGTGCGCAGCTTCCCCATGGTGCCGGGCATTGACTTTGCTGGTGTGGTGCAGTGGTCCGACGACGTGCGTTTTCGCGAAGGCGACGCCGTGCTGCTGAACGGCTGGGGCGTGGGCGAAACGCATTGGGGCGGGCTGGCGCAGCGCGCGCGGGTCAGGGCCGACTGGCTGGTGTCCCTGCCGGGTGGTTTCACCGCTGCCCAGGCCATGAGTCTCGGCACGGCGGGCTACACCGCCATGCTGTGTGTGATGGCGCTTCAGCGCGAAGGCATCGTTCCCGAAGCCGGACCGGTGCTGGTCACGGGCGCCAACGGTGGCGTGGGCACGATCGCCATCGCGCTGCTGGCGCAGCTCGGCTTTGAGGTGCACGCCTCCACCGGCCGCCCGCAGGAGGCCGACTACCTGCGCCAGCTGGGCGCCAAGGAGGTCATCGACCGCGCCGCACTCAACGCCCCCGGCAAGCCACTGCAAAAGGAGCGCTGGGCCGCCGCCATCGACAGTGTGGGCAGCCACACACTGGCCAACGTGTGCGCCAGCATCCGTTATGGCGGCGTCGTCGCGGCCTGCGGTTTGGCGCAGGGCATGGATTTCCCCGGCAGCGTGGCGCCCTTCATCCTGCGCGGCGTGACACTGGCGGGCGTCGACAGCGTGATGGCGCCGATGGCGCGCCGCACGCAGGCCTGGGAACGGCTGGCGCGCGAGATCTCGCCCGAACTGCTGGCCCGCAACACCGAAACCATCGGCCTGGGTGACGCCGTCGCCACCGCCGAGCGCCTGCTGGCCGGGCAGGTGCGCGGGCGGGTCGTGGTGGACGTGAACCGCTGAGGCCCCGCACCACCCAGTACGCTGAGCCGGCGCGCCGCCACCATTTACTGGTGACGGGCGAGCGTCCGCACCATGTTCGCGGCCGCTTCCCAGCAGCGCCGGGGAACGTCGTCAGATGCGCGCCGCTTGCTCGCTGGCAGCAAAAAAGCAGAATGAATGCTATTTAAATGGTAGCTTGCTGCGCAGGTGGTTGTAGGGCTTGACTCTGATTTTGATCGGAATACGCGCGGCAGCTCAGCGCTGCCCGCATGGGTGTACCTTCCAGCACCTCTTGCCGTTCAGAACACGCGTTTGACGGTGAAACCGCGCGCCTTCAGCAGGGCCGGCAGGCCGTTGGGGCCGATCATGTGCAGCGCGCCCACGGCCGCAAAACTGCGGCCTTCCCTGGCGTGCAGCGCATCGATGCGTTCGGCGAGCACGCGGTTGCGCTGGTCGACCACACGCTCGGCCAGCGCCCGCTCGGCAGGCGTGTCCAGGCAGTCGCACCAGTCGGCGTAGCTTTCCAGGCGCTGCAAGTCGCTGTCGGCCCAGCTATCGGCCAACTGACGCACGACGCGTCTGGCCTTGACCGATGCCAGGTCTTCCAGCCCGGCCTCGATCAGCTTGACCTGCTCGTCGGGCGTGCTGGCCGACAGGGCGGCGATCTGTTCGTCCGCGGTTTCAAGACTGCGCGTGCGCAGGCCCAGGTGCGGTGCGATGCCGGTCAGCGCCACCTCGCTGCCATAGGCAGCTTCCAGCCCTTCGCGCCGCGCCAGCGCCAGCGTCACGGCGGTCAACTGAAACTCCGGGCGCTGGTCGGCCACCTGGTCCCAAGGCACGCACTCTGCCGCCGCTGCGGCGCGCAGGCGCTGCTGCAGCCGCTCGGGCAGCGGGCTCGCGCCGGTTTCCCGGATCTGGGCCAGCAGACTCTGCACGACCTGCGGATCGCTGATGTCCAGCTCCAGCGCCAGAACCTTGCTTGCGCGAAGTGCGCGTGAAAGCTTCGGGCCGGGCACTGTCCAGGCCAGCTTACCCAGGTGCAGGGTGCCGTACAGGTGGGACGTGCGGCCGTCGCGTTCGAGCGACCACAGGAAACCCCGGTCCGGGGAGGCTTGCCGCGTCAGATCCGCGATCTGTTCGGCACTCGGCGGCGTCAGCGGTGGCGGGCAGTCCTGCGCCCGGCTCCAGCCGCCGGCCAGCAGCGCCGACAGGGCCAGTACGCCAGCCAGCGCGCGCTGGCGCAGGGATCGGGTCAACACCATGCGGACAACTCCAGAGTCAGGACAGCACACCGGCGCTCTCGTGCGGCTCCCGGCGCAGCAGGGTCAGTGGGTGCAGGGCATTCTAGGGGGCGCACTGAATGTGCTGAATGCCGCCTGCGGCTGCTGATTTTGGGGGAGTGTCAGAAAACAGGCCTTGCAGGCCGCCGCCGATGCCCCGGGCGCTCCACTGTGCCGTCCCAAACGACCGCCTACTGCGGCTGGCAGCCTTGGCGTTCGTACACGCCCCACGCCAGGCGCTGCTGTTTCGCCAGTTGCGCGGCATTGGCGTACAGCGAAAGCTCCATCTCGCACGCCTTGCCGGCACGCGGCGCGATGCGCAGCAAGGTGAAGACGTCGTCACCCAGGCGACAGCCGGCCTGTCCGGGCAGCGTGATCTGCACCGCGTTGCCGCTGGTCTGCCCCTGCACGCTGCGCGCCACGGCGCCGCAGGGCTTCCAGGTCAGGCTTTGTGCGGTCAGTGTCAGCGGGCCTGGGGCTTCCAACGCCTTGCTGACCGGCGTCCAGCGGCCCTGAACGCTCGCCGGCAAGACTTCGGTGGCCACCGTGGGCGGAGCCTGCACGGCTGTCGGGGCGGTTCCTGGCGCCTGGGCGGTCACGGCGCGAGCGCCGCAGCCCAGGGTCAGCAGCGCGACCAGCCAGGCGCCCGCCAGTGCGGCGCGGAGGCGCAGTGGGCTCATTGGAACAGCTCCGCCGGGGCCTTGTGGGCGGCGGCCCAGCCTTCCCAGGCGACATCGGTCGGTCCGACGGCCAACTCGACCAGTTTCCAGACGGTGCCATCGCTGTGCAACAGTGCGACGCACAGGCTGGATACACCGCCCGCCTGGGCGGCGTCGTGGCGGTCGGTGCCAGCGTAGTCGAAGCGCTTGCCGGCCGGATCTTGCATCTGGGCGGTCAGGAAGACCCAGTTGCCGTGCCGTTTGATTTGCTCCGGGACGACACGCAGCTGCGCCGCTTCGACCTTGAGCGCTTTGGCGGCCGCGGCGCTGGTGGTGGCCACCATGGCGTCGCGCTCGGCCGGGGTCACTGTGACGGTCGCGGCGTCAGTGGGTGGCACCATGCTCAGGCAGACGACCGGCAGGGCCAGCCATTTTGTCGGAAATTTCATGGGGATCAATCTCTCAGAGTGACATCGGCTTCATTGGACCATCGCCGTGCGCTGTGCCTGCGACGAAACGTAGCTGAGCATAGTTGCTATAAAAATAGAAGCTTCCAGCACTGGTATGGCAAGGGCGGAGTCCGAATATGTCGCGAAAATCAAGCGAAGAAAAGGCGCCCGAAGGCGCCTCAAGCGGGAAGAGGGCTCAGGGGGGTGTCAGGATGGCCGACACCTTGTTGTGCCACCAGCTGTTGCTGTCGTAGGTGATGCGCTGGCTGCCGTCGGTGTTGCGGTTGTTGGAGCCCACCAGCGTGATCTTTCCGTTCTCGTTCTTCGCAACGATCTCCGTGTGCGAGACCCCGTTGCGTTGCATGATGACCACGTCGCCAGGCTTGGCGTTGGCCATGTCGACCGGCTTCCAGCCCTTGCCGCGCAGCGTCTTGTGGAGCTGTGCCACCGAGTCGGTGTGCTCGCCTTTGCTCAGCAGCCCGTTCTTCTCGAGCACCGCCGAGACGAAGTTGGCACAACACACGTTGTTGGGCACATTGGGGTTCATCGGCAGCTCGCCGCTTTTCTTCAGCTCGGAAGCGTTGCGTTCAAGAAAGCTTTCGGCAATCTGAGCCGTGCGCGCGCCCGCGCCATTGCCCACGGGCGTGGGTGTTGCCGGGCCAACGACGCCCGGGCCATTTGACCTCTCGCCCGGCCGTGCACCGCCGCCCGGGATGTTGATCTTCTGGTCGGGGTAGATCAGGTCTGGGTTGGCGATCTGCGGGTTGGCCGCGATCAGCGACTGCAGCGACACACCGTGCGCGCGGGCGATGGCCCACAAGGTGTCGCCCGACTTGACCGTGTAGCTGCCTTGCCGCGCGCGGCCGGTGCCTGCGTAGTCCGCGCCATTCGGTGCGGACGATCCGTTCGGGCCGGATGGGCCTGCGCCGTTGCCTGGCGGGCGCTGGTTGCCGAACATCTGCGCTTCTTCGTTGCGGCGGCGCACCAGGCCTGGCAGCACGCGGCCACCGGCGTGCACGTATTTGCCGAATTCGGCCTGCGCGCCGGCGTAGTCACCGGCGTTCAGCTTCTGCAGCAGGCCAGAGCGGCCCAGCGCGCCGGCGCCCAGGTTGAAGGTAAAGCTGACCAGCGCGTCGAACTGGCCTTGCGACAGCGGCACCTTGACATTCTTGCGCACCGCATCTTCAGCCCAGCCCACGTCCTTGCGCAGCAACTGTTCGGCCTGGGCTTCGCTGATCTTTTGACCAGGCTTGGCGGTGCCGGTGTGGCCGTAGCCGATGGTCCACACACCCACCGGATCCTGGTAGGCGCTGGTGCGCAGGCCTTCGTGGCTCTTGATCAGATCGAGCCCGCCAGAGCTGAGGCTCATGCCTGCCGGATGCGCACCGCCCTGACCGGGCGCAGCACCATGGGCGCTCCCGGTCGGAGTGCTGCCACCAGCGCCGGTGGACGGCTTGCCGCCCCCCATGCCGCCGGGCACGCTGATGACGTCGCCAGGGTAGATGCGGTTGGGGTTGATCAGCTGCGGGTTGGCGGCGATCAGTGCGTCGAGCGAGATGCCCAGCCGCCGGGCAATGGCAGAGAGGGTGTCCCCGTGGTTGACGGAAACGGAGCGGCCGGCGCCGGTGCCGGTACCCTGCGTACCGCCGGTGGCGAGAGAAATCGCTGTCATATGAATGCGTCCTTTCTAGGCGAGGATGGGAGGGTCTTGTGCCCTCGTTCCCGGCCTTCTGCGAGGCCTGTCTGTTCCCCTGGGTTAGTGAGCACTTTCATTCTGTGCCTCTGCCAAACTGGTGAAAAGCTGGGATGGTTCCCAATGGGAACGGCACCACCCAGGCGCGCTTGGGTACGCCGAATTGAGTTCATTGGTACGCATTCAAAGCCCCTGCGCTAGTAACGTTCCCAGTTTTCAAGGCACTGGCCCCTCGTTCACACTCACCAACCAGCATGATTTCTCACGATCCGAAAGACGCGGCCCCGTTCGATGGGCGCGCTACCGACGCCGATGCCGTACCCGATGCGGTGGCGCCCTGGGTGTTCGAGGGCGAGAGCCCCTGCGGCCCGTTGCGCCTGACACTGCCCCGAGAGGCTGGCGTCGACGAGCCGCTGTCTGGCGTTGCTCAGGTGCTGGACCTGGCCCAGGCCGAGCCCTTGATCCGCGCGGTCGAGCAGTGGCTCAGCAGCCCCTGGGATCCCGCGCCCGTGGACGCGGGCAGGGCGCCCGCGCTCTACCGCGCCGTGGTGCGCGACCCGGCGCTCGCCCGCCCGGGCAGCCACCTGGAAGTGCCGCTGGCGGCGCTGCATGTGCCGCCGCCGGAGGCGCTGCGTGCGCCTGCGCTGGAGTGGGCCACGCACGATGCGACGGTGCTGCTGGGCGAAGTGCCGCCGGAGGCGCTGGCGCAGTTGCAGCCCGGCGCGCTGCTGTGGCTTCCGGGCGCATTTGCTGCCGCCTGGGACGTGCAGTTGACCGACGCCGACCGGCGCCTTCCACCCTGCATGGCCCAACTGGACCTGACGGCCCAGCGCCTCGTCGTGCCAGCAACCAGGGCCGGTGGCGCCTTGAGCGCGGGCCCGCGCGACTCGGCAGCGCCCCAGGTCGTGCTGTCTCGCCCGGTCCGCCTCCCGCTGGACCGCTGGCTGGGTTGGGGCTCGGCGGGCAGCGCCTACGCGTGGCCGACGCCGCAGCCCTGGGCGGCCGAGTTGCGCCAGGGAACGCAGGTGTTGGCGCGTGGCGCGCTCATGCCCATGGGCAAGGGCTGCGGCCTGCGCATCGAGGCGCTGGCGCAGCCCGCGGTCGCGGCCTGAGCGTTTTGTCACCGGATTGGCACTGCGCGCAGGTAGGATGTGCGCAGACAGCTATGGTTTAGATAGTAAAAAAGTGTGAGAACGCCCTTGCATTCCCTTTGTCGAACGGGCGCGCGCAGCGCCACCCCCGAATGTGGGCCGAGCCATGCCGTACCCGGTGCGTGCCGGCTGGCCCAGGAGGGCTCAGCATGGACTTGAGCCAGTTCACCCCCTCCTCGGCGCTGATCACGGTCATCGTGGTGGCGCTGGTGCCCTTCGTGGGCGTGATGGTGACGTCCTTCACCAAGATCATCGTGGTGCTCAGCCTGCTGCGCAACGCGCTGGGCCTGCAGCAAGTGCCCCCCAACGTGGTGCTGAACGGCATGGCGCTGGTGCTGACGATCTACGTGATGCTGCCGGTGGGCATGGACATGGCCGAGCGCGCGCAAGGCGTGAGCAACCCGGCGGGCAGCACGGCAGGCTTGATGGCGGTGACGGACGCCGCCAAGGAGCCGCTGCGCGATTTCCTGGTCAAGCATTCCAGCCCGCGCGAGCGCGCCTTCTTCCTCAAAACCGCCCAGAAGAACCTGTCGCCCGAGCGCGCCGCGCAGCTGACCGAGCGCGACTTCGTGGTGGTGATTCCGGCCTTCACGGTGGGCGAGTTGTCGGCGGCCTTCCAGATCGGGTTTCTGATCTTTTTGCCGTTCCTGATCATCGACCTGATCATCGCCAACATCCTGATGGCCATGGGCATGATGATGCTGTCGCCGACCACCATCTCCTTGCCGTTCAAGCTGCTGCTGTTCGTGCTGGTGGATGGCTGGGTCAAGCTGTCGCACGGGCTCGTCCTCTCGTACTGAACAGAGGTTGACGGATGCTGGATTCGCAAGCCATTCAACTTGTTTACCAGGCCCTGTGGCTGGTGCTGGTGCTGTCGGCGCCGCCGGTGGTGGTGGCCGCGCTGGTGGGTTTGCTGATCGCGCTGATTCAGGCGGCCACGCAGATCCAGGAGCAGACGCTGCAGTACGCGCTGAAGTTCTTTGCCATCGTGTTGACGATCTTCATCACGGCCTCGCTGCTGGGCGGCTCGCTGTACCAGTTTGCGGACCGGGTGATGACGGAATTTCCCGCGCTCGTGAAGAAGTGAACCCCCCTGAGACGCTGACGCGCCTTCCCCCCTTTGCTGCGCAAGGGGGGACCAGGCCGACGCCCGGCGCAGGTCCGGGCGTGGCCTGCGCTGGCCGGGGCAGTGTGGTGCGGGCCGCGCGCGCACGGCTGGCGAAAGCACTCCCCGGTGGCGCGCCGCATCGGCTTCGTGCGAGGCGCGTCCATGGGTGAGCTCGCCGACGTCGGCAGCTTGGGCGATCTGGCGCTGCTGGCGGCGCTGGCGTCGACGCGGTTTGCGATGGCGTTCTTGCTGTTGCCGATCCTGGCGCAGGACACGGTGCCGCAGATGGTGCGGGCGTCGGTTTTTCTGGCGTTCGGGGTGATCACGCTGGCGGTGCAGCCGATGATCCACGTCAACGACTGGAGCATCGGGCAGTGGATCGGCATGTTCGGGCGCGAGGCCTTTCTGGGCCTGGCGCTGGGGCTGCTGCTGGCGGCGGTGCTGTGGGCCTTCGATGCGGCGGGCGAGGTGGTGGACGGCGCCAGCGGCATGGGCATGGCGCAGATCGTCGATCCGCTGTCGGGTCGGCAGACCTCGCTGTCGGGCGCCTTCCTGGGGCGTTTGGCGGTCTACGTGTTCATGTTCTCTGGTGGGCTGATGCTCTGGGTGGGTGTGCTGATGGAAAGCTTCGTCCAGTGGCCGCTGTCGCAGCCGGGCTTCACGCTGCGGCCGCAAGGGGTGACGCTGTTCGAAACCGCCTTTGCGCAGTTCGCCGGGCTCACCTTCATGATCGCCGCGCCGGCGCTGGTGGTGCTGTACGCGATCGACCTGTCGCTGGGCCTGATGAACCGTTATGCCCCGCAGCTGAACCTGATCTCGATCTCAATGTCGCTCAAGGGCGTGGCCGCCGTGGGCGTGTGGCTGGTGCTGCTGGGCACGCTGGTGCGCACCCTGATCGACCGGCTGGGCGAACTGATGCCCACCATCATCCAGCAGGTGCGCGCCTTGCTGGGATGACTACCAGTATTGATTTTTAGATGAAATTGGCCTCTAGCCCATGTCAAGCATGCGCGAGTAGCTATGAAAACAGGAGTTTTTTCCAACCCATGAGGGGCGTTGGCAGGCGTGAAAAAGTTCGCACCTACTGGGAACGATCCCAGTAGCGGCGAGCAGGCCGGGGTCGTAATATCTCCGTCACGAAACCTTTTTTGACGACCTGATCGCCATGAACACCTTTCCTCCCCTGTCCTCTCTGCCGCCCGGCCTGCACGCGCCGGCCGCCGGTTGGGACCGCGCCCGTCCGGCGTCGGACGGGACGGGCACCACCGGCGATGCGGCCCAGCAGTTCGGCTTTCTGGGCGACCAGCAGGCTGCCCGCGCGCTGACCGTGCCGGCCAACAGCGGCCAAGGTGCGTCGCAGTTGGAAGCGCGCTTTCTCGCCTGCCTGTTCCAGTAAGCTGCGCCTTGTCATCCTGCGGCCACCGCCGCGCCGCATCCGGCGCGGCTTTTCTCTTTTTTAGCCTCCCATGAGCAGCCCTGCGCCCACCTTGGTCCCCAAAACCGAGCCCGACTGGTCCGGCGCCGCCGAGGTGCTGATCGAAGGCTGCGCCCACCTGCCCACGCCCGAAGAGCGCGTGCGCTGGCTGGAGCGCCTGTGCATCTCCCTGGGCGACGCGCTGTACCCCGCCTTCCTGCAGGTGCTGTGCCGCGTGGGCGAACACGGCGACGCCGCGGCGCAAAAAGCCGTCGCCGACACGCTGGTGCTGGCGCTGCAGACCGGGCGTCTGCCGTCTGGCCGCCACACGGCCTGGGGCGCCACCCACGGCACCGCCACGCGCGCCATGGGCCCCGTCGAATACCTGTGCGCCTGGCACGCGCAGCCCGACAACCGCGGCCCGCTGGCCGCCACCGCGTTCGACCGCGCCGCGCGCGCCGTGCTGGGCCTGGTGTCGCACAGCGATCAGGCGCGCCGCATGTACTGCGCCAAGCTGCTGGCCGATGCCGAAGACCCGCTGGGCGGCGCCTGGGCACGCGGCACCCGCCCTGCGCTGGCCGCCATGGCGCGCAGCTGGGGCGCGGTGAGCGCAACCACGTCGCCCCAACGCGCCGCGGCCGACGCGGTCGACGCCTTTCTGGCCGAGCTGCGCCGCAGCGGCGGCGAGGGCGTGGCCCAAGTCACGTCCGGCTGGATCCCGCCAGCGCCCCTGCGGTAAGCAGGGTGGGCTGCCGATCGGAATGAAAACGCCCGCCAGAGCGGGTTGAATCTGCGCAGGCAGCTACCGTACAGATAGCAGCCGCCACGCTTCAAGCGACTGCCCATGCCCCCACATCGGGGATCTGGCATAGGTACAAGTACCAGCTGGTGCTGTTCCTAGCTCGTAACGCCCTGAATGTTCATCAGGCGCGCTCTTTGCTGCAATCAGACAAGAGTCCGGCCACAGCCGGGCTTGCATTTGGCAGTCAAGGAGTTTTGCCCATGTCACCCCCCATTTCGAGCGTTGGCCGCGCCGGCGATAACGTTGCCCACGCGGCAGTCGGTATGTCCGACGAAGCCCAGGAGCTGCTGGAGAGCGCCAGCCACCTGGGTGTACCCAACACGCAGGCGCTGGCCCAGCAGCTTGGGAAGGTGTCCGACCCCACGCAGCGCACCACGCTGCTCAACGAAATTGCGCCCAGCCTGGACGCGCGTCAGGCGGCCGACGTCAGCAGCGAGCTCGACAGGTTGGGCAAGCCCGCCAAGCTGGACGAGGACGCCGCAGCCGGGGCGGGCAAGAAGGACAACCCGGACGGCGTGGACGCCGACCTGGTCATGGACCTGACCCAGATGGGGCTGGACGTGGCGGGGATCTTCGACCCCACGCCCATTTCCGACGGCGCCAACACGCTCATCTCGCTGGGTCGCGGTGATTGGCTGGGTGCGGCCCTGAGCGCGGTCAGCATCATTCCGTACGTCGGCGACGCGGCCAAATTGGGCAAGCTGGGCAAATGGGGCGAAACGGTGACCAAGGCCATCGACGCAGCCAAGACCAACCCGGCCATGCGCGAAGCCATCAAACCGGCGATGGACGGCCTCAAGAGCGCGCTGGACAAGATCCCTCTCGACAGCTTGCCCGAGAGCATGCGCAAGCCGCTGTCCGACCTGAAGAACCAGGTGGACGACTTCGCCAAGGCGGGCAAGGGGATCGACTTTGGCAACATCCCCCCGCAGCACCATGGGCGGTATGAGCGCTATGTGGAAAAGGCCAAGGTCGACGGCAAGGAGCCCCTGGCACCCGATGCCTGGCTGAAGAAGGCCGAGACGGTCTGGGCCAACAACGCAGCGGGCAATGCCTACGAAACCTCCGTGCGCGAAACCCTGGGTTTGAAAGTCGGCCCTGGCTCCAAGCCGGATGTCATCGATGGCTACATCCCGGACTTTCCGGTTGGGAAGCAGTGGGGCGTGATGGATGTCAAGAACGTCAAGGACATTACCAGCAGTCCACAGTTGGACGCGTTCTACAAACATGCCAAGGAAAAGGGCTTGCCCTTCAACATCGTGATCGGTCCCAACACCGAGACGATGTCGGCACCCTTGATTGGCAAGATCCTGGAAACAGGCGGTCAGGTGTTCAAGATGGATGGTGACAAGCTGGTTCCCGTTACCATTGAGCAAGGTTCCCGACTGGTACTCTGATATCTATGTTCAATCTCTTCGCTCTTGCCAAAGACGATGCGGGCTCTATCACCAACGAGTCCCTGATGCGCGACTTGCAGAACGATCCCGGCTTCAAGCAGTTCCGTATCTTCACTGAGGATCTGCAACTCCCCCGGACCACCATCGTGGTCATGGAAAAGGATGGTTGGCGTGTGCGCTTTTTCATTCGGCCGGGTGAGGACATGACGCTGAGCGTGACGGAGGTGAAGAAGGTGATGGGCAAGAACGCCGCCAAGTTGCCCGCGAACTTTCTGGACTACAACACCGAGATCGCCATCGTCTTCGGGGATGACCCGGACAAGCGTTTCACCAACGACATCATTGAGATTGGCGAGTTCGTGCGGGGCAACTACCCTGGCGTGGTGATCTTCGACCAGTACAACAAGGACGTCTGGTAGCGCGCCACCTGCACCATCTCGCAGGTGTGCTGGAAAAAGCATAGCTATCTGCGCAGGTGGATGTAGGGCTGGAGATATCTTTGGCCGAAATTTTCGGTCAAGGGCAGCGCGCCATGGGCGCCGGTCGCTTTCTCAAGCGTCGTGATCGGCCGCCAAGGGCGAGGGTGCCGCCGCGCGCTTGTCGATCAGGCTGACGTTTGCCGCGGTCACCCCCAACACGTATTCGTGGTCGCCGTCGCGCACCACGATCAGGCGCTCGCGCCCGCCCAGCGGGACGGCCTGCACGACCTGCGGGGGCGTACGGCCGTCGATGGAGCGCATCGTGGTCGCGCGCTTCAATAGGCGCAGGAACAGCCAGGCCAGCGCCAGCACGAAGGCCAGCGCGAGCATGGTGACCAGTACGCTGGACCACAGACTGGCTTCGGGCGGGCCGCCGGCGACTTGGGCGGCGGACGCTGCTGCCGATGCGCCGTTCATGCCCGGCCTCCGTGCCCACCCCGTGGGCCGCGTCCGTGCGCGTCGCCGCGGCGCCAGCGGCGTGGCACGTAGCGGGTGAAGCGGCGGCGCGTGGCGCTGTCACCGTCCGCGCCCTGGGGCGCATGGTCGTAGCGGGTCAGGTCTTCGCCGGGCGGCTCGCGCCGTTTGCGAGGTTGGTCGCCGCGCGCGGCTTCTTCGGCGTGCGCGGCCGCTTCACCGCGCGCCTTGGCCAACTCGTGCCGCACATCCTGCGCCCACAGGACCACGGTGGCGATGATGTCGAACAGCTCGGCCGGGACGATTTCACCCGGTTCGGCGTCGGCCAGTAGGCTGCGGGCGAGGTCGATGTTGCGCAGCACGGGCACGCCCGATTCCTGAGCGGCCATGCGCATGGCCAGGGCGTCGTCGTCCTCGCCCTTGGCGGTGACGGTGGGCACCGGGCAGGTTTCCCGGTCGTAGGCGATGGCGATGGCCACGTGCGTCGGGTTGACCACCAACACGTGCGCGTTGGCGGCGGCGTTGTTGGCGCCTTGTTGGGCCCATTCCTGCTGCAACTGCTTGCGCTGGCCCTTGAGGTGGGGGTCGCCTTCCGCGTCCTTCATCTCCTGGCGGATGTCGCGCATGCTCATGCGCATCTTCTTGCTGTAGGAGTAGCGCTGCCAGGCCAGATCCATGGCCGAGACCAGCACGAAAGAGCCGCCGGCCCATGCCAGCAGCAGCCAGGTGGTTTGCCACAGCGCTGCGCCAACGCTTTCCGGCCGGCCGGACACCAACAGGGGCAACTGGGGCAGGACATCGCGCAGGACGAGCCAGGCGATGGTGCCGACGACGGCGGTTTTCAGGATGGACTTGATCAGCTCCACCAGGTTGTCCATCGAGAACATGCGCTTGAGGCCCTTGGCCGGGTTCAGGTGCTCGGCTTTGGGTTTGAGTTTTTCCGTGGTCATCACTGGACCGGCCTGGATGAACTCGACCAGCGCGCCCACCAGGGCGACCGGCACTACGACCAGACCGACGACCGTGAGCAGTGTCATGCCAGCCTGCCGGCCCAGGCGCGGCGCGGCCTGGGCAAACGGCTCCTGCATCACCTCAAAGCTGGCACGCACCAAGCTCGCGACCTGATCACCCACGACCGGCAGTGCCAAGGCCGCCAGCCCCAGGATGACCAGCATCCCGGCCGTGGACGTGATGTCCTTGCTTTTGGAGATGTCCCCCTTCTTGCGTGCGTCCTGCAGCTTTTTGGGGGTCGGCTTTTCTGTTTTGTCGCCGCTGTCGTCTGAACCAGCCATAAACCTGAGGCGAATTACTCGCGCAAATCGGAAATTAAGTAAAAACGATTCAATTTAAATCGCACCGAAAAATCGATGCTGCCGCAAGTCTGCGCGGCGCCGACGACTGCATTATGAAAGGTGAAACTGTACGTAACCAGATACAAATCGAATCTCCCTCCATGTATCCCTATGGGGCTCTGTATAACGATTCGGGCGTTTTGATTTGTCAAGCCAGGACACCTGGATACATGTTTGCGCGATATCCGTCACGAAACAGCCAAACCCGTCGTCAATACTAGTTGTTGTAGCTAACTGCAGATGTGTACCTGTGCGAATTCGGATCCATCGGCCAATGGCCGCGGGCGAGCCTTGGCGTTCGCCCCAGGCTTGGGCCATGCTGTTTTTCACGTGGACGTCCCTGAGCGTCGCCGTGGCGGGCGCGAGCCCGGCCACCCCTGAGGGGGGCGGCTGCTCGAGCGGGTGGGGGCAGTTGCTCCCGGCGGAGCAACGCAGCAAGGCGCTGGAAGCCCGAGGCTGTGGCGACGCTGCCAGCCGCCCTGTGGCGCTGGCCGATCAGATGACCATCTACGACCGTCCGCTGGACCGGGGCGCGTTGGGCCCGCTGGCCGACCCGGACGCTCGTCATTCCGGCGCGGCCTCGACGCGGGCCGCGCGCGCGGTCTCGCGACCGCAAGGAGGGGAGAGTGTGCGTTCCGGCAGTTTCCGCCCGGCCGCGTTTGCACCGCTGATCGACCGCGCCGCGCGCGCACACGACATCGATCCCCTGCTGCTGCACGCCATCGCCAGGGTGGAGTCGCGCCACCAACCCAACGCGGTGTCGCACGCCGGCGCCCACGGGCTGATGCAGGTCATCGTGCCAACCGCGCGCCGCTTCGGGGTGGGGGCGGCACAGCAACTGCGCGACCCTGAGACCAATCTCGATGTCAGTGCCCGCTACCTCAAGACGCTGCAGCAGCGCTTCGGCAACGATCTGCCGCTGGTGCTGGCCGCGTACAACGCAGGCGAGGGCGCGGTCGAGAAGTACGGCCGCAAGATTCCGCCCTACCGTGAGACCCAGGGCTACGTGCGCAAGGTCATTGCGGAATACGACCTGCTGCGGCGGGTGAGCACGGGCCACCGTTCTGCGACAGTGCTGTCGCGCGTGGCGGCGGAGTCCGATCTGTGAGTCTGGCGAGCTATTTCCAGACGGCCAATGCCGCGAGCAACCGCGGCGGTCTCATGGCGCGGTTCACCGACATTGCGCTGGTGGCCGGCATCGTCGCCATCATTGCGCTGATGATCGTGCCACTGCCGACCTGGGCGATCGATGTGCTGGTGGCGGTGAACATTGCCGGCGGTGTGCTGCTGCTGCTGCTGGCGATCTACGTGGCGAACCCGCTGGAATTCTCGGTTTTCCCGAGCGTGCTTCTCATAAGCACCCTGTTCCGGCTGGCGCTGTCGATCGCCACCACGCGGATGATTCTGTTGCACGGCGAGGCGGGCCACATCATCCAGACCTTCGGCCATATGGTGGCGGGCGGCAACCTGGTGGTCGGTCTGGTGGTGTTCCTGATCATCACCGTGGTGCAGTTCATCGTGATCGCCAAGGGCTCGGAGCGCGTGGCCGAAGTCGCGGCGCGCTTCTCGCTCGACGCCATGCCGGGCAAGCAGATGTCGATCGACTCGGACCTGCGTTCGGGCCTGATCGACAAGGATGAGGCGCGCCGCCGCCGCCGTGTGCTGGAAAACGAAAGCAAGCTGAACGGCAGCCTGGACGGCGCCATGAAGTTCGTCAAGGGCGACGCCATCGCCGGCATCATCATCATCATCATCAACCTGCTGGGCGGCCTGGCCATCGGCGTGATGCAGATGGACATGTCGATGGGCGATGCGGCGGTGAAGTACTCCATCCTCACCATCGGCGACGGCATGGTTACGCAGATTCCGGCGCTGCTTGGCGCCATGTCGGCCGGCCTGCTCGTCACCCGCACGACCGACGATGAGCACGACAAACACCTGGGCGACGCCATCGGCCGCCAATTGACCGCCAAGCCGCGCGTGCTGCTGGTTGCGGGCGGCTTGTGTCTGCTGTTCGCCATGGTGCCGGGCTTTCCGGCCATCGTGTTCGTGCTGCTGGGCATGGGTTTGTTTACCGCTGGCGCAATGCTGACGCCGGCGCTGCGTGCTCGCTGGGAACGCTTCATGCAGCCCAAGGTGGCCGCCGTGCGCCGCCGCGCGCCGGTGGCGCCGACCCTGATGTCGACAGATGCCGCGCCGCCGCGCCCCACGGTGCCGCTGCTGCTGGAGGTGCCCGCCGGTCGCCTGTCGGCCGACGACAGCCGCGAATTGCTGCATGGGCTGGAGGGGGTGCTCGACCATTTCCAGCTGTACCTTGGCCTGCGGCTGCCGCGCATCGATGTCCACGCCGTGCACCTCGACGAAGAAGCACTGGCCGACGAGCATGCGCTGGACTGGCGGCTGCTGGCCCACGAGGTCCCGGTGGCCCAGGGTCCCTTGCCCACCGAGCAGACGGCGATCGGCCTGACCGACGCGGTGCGTGAGAGCCTGCGCCGCCACACCTCGCTGTTCCTCGGCACGCAGGAGGCTAACCACCTGTTGACGCGCGCCAGCGCCGACCTACCTGACGTGGTCAAGGAAACCTTGCGCGCACTGCCGCTGGCCCGCGTGGCCGAGATCCTGCGCCGCCTGGTCGAGGAAGAGGTCGCCATCCGCAACCTGCGCGACATCCTGGAGACACTGTCGGACGCCGCGCAGCGTGAAAAGGATGTGTACGCGCTGACCGAACTGGTGCGAATCGGCCTCAAGCGCCAGTTGTGCTACCGCTATGCCCCCGAAGGGCGCCTCAACGCCCTGCTGCTGGAGCCCTCGCTCGAGGAGATGCTGCGCGGCGCGGTGCGCGTCAACGGCGGCGCCCAGCAGCTGGCGCTGGACCCGGCGCAGACCGCTCAGCTGATGCAGCGCTTTCGCGAGGCCGTCCAGCGCTACAAGCCGGCGGCCATCGTCACCGCGGTGGACATTCGCCGCCACGTGCGCAAGCTGATCGAAGCCGACTGCTTCGACACCCCGGTGCTGAGCTACCACGAACTCATGCCGACGCTGCACCTGGAGGTGCTTGGCCGCGTCGGCGCGGAAGGCACGGCCATGCTGGAGGTGGCCACGTGACCGCCAAGGAATTTTCGACAAACCACAAGGGAAGAGGAATGTTTTCTGCCATGGGAATGACGGAGGGAATAACGATGGGTACGGCCACCGCAGGTGTGCGCGGCTGGCGCGGCTTGTTGGCCGGCTGCGTGCTGGGCGCGGCTCTGGTGGCCGGCGCGGCACACGCGGCGCCCATGCCGATCGAGGGGCGTCAGGTGGACATGACGGCACGCGAGCAGCCGATTGCCGCGTTCCTGCAGGACTTCTTTGCCACGCTCGACGTGCCGGTTTCGGTCAGCGGCGAGGCCAAGGGCGCGGTCAATGGCGTGTTCAGAGGCCCAGCCGACAAGGTGCTGGCCAATATCCTGCGCTCGTTCGGGCTGATGGCGTATTACGACGGCTCGGTTGTGCACGTCTATACCCCGGGCGAAACCACCACGCGCACCTTTGCCATGCGTCAGGGCAATGCCCCTGCGGTGATCACGACCGCGCGCGACATGGGCCTGACCGACTCGCGCAACACCTTGCGCGTCAGCCAGAACGGGGCCCTGATCGCTTCGGGCAACAAGCGCTTCGTCGACATGGTGGGCGAGCTGGCGACCGGCCAGCAGAGCCAGGCCACGGCGATGGCGCCGCTCGGCTTCAAGGTCTACTACCTGCGTTATGCGTGGGCGCACGACGTGCAGGCAAATTTCGGCGGCGGAACCACGGTGATTCCCGGGGTGGCGACGATCTTGCGCTCGTTGCTGACGACGCAGCGCGGCGGCGGCACGGCGCCGCTGGCGCAGTACCGCAATGGCGGCGAGCAGAGTCTGCGCGAGCAGGGGCTGCGTCGTCAGGGCACGCTGGGTGCGCGCGGCGCCAACCCGATGATGCCGACCGCCGACACCGTGCAGCGCGCCTGGGACCGAGGCGGCGGCGTGGACATCGCCATGATCGATTCGCGCATGCTCGATGGCCTGCGCGAGAGCCCGGCGCCGAACGATGCACGCGTGGAGGCCGACACGCGCCTGAACGCCATCATCGTGCGCGATACGCCCGATCGGCTGCCGTACTACGACGAGTTGGTCAAATCGCTCGATGTGCAACCGCAGGCGCTGGAGATCGAGGCGACCATCATCGACCTCAAGACCGACAAGCTGCGCGAACTGGGCATCAACTGGCGCCTGAACGACGACCGCTTCTCGTTCCTGTTCGGCAACGGCACCAACAGCGATAACCGGCTGGTCAACGGCGTGCCGGTCCAGGACATCACGCCTTCCGGCCAGGGCGGCTTCATGTCGCTGGTGCTGGGCGGGCGCAACAACTTTATCGCCCGCATCACCGCGATGGAAAACCAGGGCGTCGCGCGCGTGGTTTCCAGCCCACAGGTGATGACGCTGTCGAACGTCGAGGCGCTGTTCGACCACACGCGCAGCTTCTACGTGAAGGTGGCCGGCCGCGAAGAGGTGGATCTGTTCAAGGTCTCCGCGGGCACCACGCTGCGCGTGACGCCGCACGTCTTCCAGGAAGGCACCGACGTGCACATCAAGCTGCTGGTGCAGATCGAGGATGGCTCCATCCTGCCCACGCAAGTGGACACGATTCCGGTCGTCGAGCGCTCTTCGGTCAACACGCAGGCGCTCATCGTGGCTGGCGAAAGCCTGCTGATCGGCGGCATGGTGCGCGAAGTCACCTCGGAAGGCGTGACGAAGGTGCCCTTCCTGGGCGACATCCCGGTGCTGGGCCACCTGTTCAAGACCAACACCGACATTGGCGAACGCGTGGAGCGCCTGTTCCTGATCTCGCCGCGCCTGGTGCCGGCACGCCGTCCGATGAGTGCCAGTGCCCCGGTCGGTCCGCAGCGCCCGGGTGGTGCGGTCGCGGTCCCGCCGATGCCTGAGCACGAGAAGCCGGCCTGGCTGCGTCCGCGTGAAGGCGCGGCCACCACGACGAACCCGTCGCTGCCCGCGGCGGGGGAGCAGTGAACGACCCCCATCTGTCCGTCGAACACTTTGACAAGGAGTTGCGACACATGAAAACTACTCTGTACGAACTGAGGGTGCTCAATGGCGAGCAGCGTGGCGCCACATCGGCAGTGCGCCCGGGCGATACGCTGCGCATCGGCCGCGAATGGTCGAACGACGTCGTTGTGCAGGATGCCGGCGACAGCGTTGCCAGCATCCTGCTGCGCGACGATGGCTCTCTCGCGCTGGGCGCCGACGGCGGTGACTGCAGCGTCGACGGCGCCGCCCTGGAAACCGATCAGCCGACAGAGGTGGCGCTGTACACGCCTTTCACGGTAGGCGGCACTTGCATGGCGGTGGGCCGCATTGGCGCCTCGCAATGGGGTGCGTTGTTTGGCGACACACCCGTGCCCGAGGAGCCAGCGCAAGCAGCGCCAGCGGCTGAGGACCAGCCGCTGGCCGCGGCCGAAATGGCGCCAGCCCCGGCCCGCAAGCGTGGCGGCCTGTCGCAGCGCCTGCTGACCGGGGGGGCAGCGCTGGTGGCGGTATCCGCCTGCGCGCTGACCATGGCCTGGGCCATGGGCCCGGGCACACTGAAGCCGGCCGAGCAGGTTGAGCACCTGCGCCAGACCCTGGCCCACCTGGGCTACGGCATGCTTGACGCCGAGCACCGAGACGGCCAGCTCGTCGTCAAAGGCTACCTCGACACCGTGGCGCAGCGCTCGCGGCTGGAGCAGGCATTGGCTGGCCAATCGCCCGCGCGCCTGGCGGTCACGGTGAACGAGCAGGTCACCGCCAGCGTGGCCGACGTCTATCGCCTGAACGGCATCAGTGCCGACGTGAAAAGCGGTGGCCCCGGCGTGGTACAGGTGCACACGCGCGAGGCCGACCAGGCGCGGCTGGATCAGGTGCAGGCCCGTGCGCGGCGCGATGTGCCTGGTCTGAGCCAGATCGTGGCGTCCAACGACGCGCCGCCGGTTCAGCCCAGGCCCGAGGCCACGATCAGCGACCCCGGCAAGCGCGTGGCCGCGATCGTGCCGGGCGAGCCCGCCTACGTGGTCACTGCCGACGGCACGCGTTACTTTGAAGGCGCCGTCCTACCCACCGGCCACCGCATCCTGGCCATCCTTTCCGACCGTGTGCAGATCGAGCGCGACGGCGCCGCCAGCACGCTGAATTTCTGAACCTTGCCGCGCAGCGCTTTCTGGACCCTCGCTGTGCCGCCTCCCCTTCGTTTCGGGTCCCCTTTTGTGCAGCTTCAACCTACACGAGGTCTTTCATGAACAACAACGCCAACATCATGGCCGCGATGGCGGTGACGCCGATCGCCGCGAACAAGCAGGCCAAGCCCAACAGCTGGTACGAAGTCATGGCCGAGGCATGGGGCAAGACGCTTGACGCCAAGGCCAGCGAGATCGAATCCGCTGCGGCCGAATTGACGGGCGGCAACGATCAGCCGAGCCACATCACCCAGATGACGGCACTGGCGCAGCAGATGGGCTTCATGTCCAACAGCGCGCACACGTCACTCCAGTCGGTGGGCACGGCGCTCGAAACCGTGGCACGCAAGCAGTAAGCGCCATGACATCGATCGTTGCCTCATTGGCCGCGCCTGAGGCGCTGGCTTCTACCGCTACCGGGGGCGTGAACGCCGGCTACGGCGTTTCGTTGACCGACCTTTCGGGTTTTTCCGCGGCCCTGTCTAACGCCCAACAGGGTGGCGCGGGTGTGCTCGAGCCCCAGGCCGTTGCCGGCCCCAGTGAAAGCATGCAGGCGCTGTTCAAGCCGCTGGAGCACATCAACGCGGAAGCCGCATCGCTGCACCAGACGGCCGAGGCGGCCATGGCTTCCGGCACCGAGATGACGCCCAGCGAAATGGTCATGCTGACGGTGCAGGCGCAGGAATTCCTGTTTCACAGCCAGTTGACGGCCAACGTCGCCAACCGCGCGTCGGACGGGCTGCAGCAGCTGTTCCGACAGCAGGCCTAAACGGGGCCGTGCCGATCGCCGACCGCCCAGGCGGTTGGGCGTGCTGCTCCGGCGCCGCTGCCACCACAGCGTACCTGTCCGTGACGACGTTTGGCCCGGCGCAGAGCTTGGCCGCCGCGGCCGGTCGGGCACGGCGCCACCATCGCTGGCGAATGTTTTGATAGCAGGTCGCGCAGGCCAGGCAAGCGTTTCAGCATCAAATATGCTTGAAAATGGCTTCCAAACTGCGCAGCCAGCTATGTTTTTGAAAGCGAAGCACCGCATGACGAATCCTGTTTACCACCGCGCCGCACGGCTGGCAGCGCCGCTGCTGCTGGTGGTGCTGGCGGCCTGTTCGCAGCAGGAGCTGTACGGCCAACTGAACGAGCGCCAGGCCAACGAAATGGTGGCCGTGCTGCGCAACGCCGGCCTGCAGGCCGACAAGGCACCGGCGCGTGACGGCAAGTCCTACGCCGTCAACACCAGCGCCAGCGACTTCTCGCGCGCCGTCGAAGTGCTGCACGCGGGCGGCTTCCCGCGCGATTCGTTCGACACGCTTGGCCAGGTGTTCAAGAAGGAAGGCTTCGTCTCCTCCCCCACTGAAGAGCGCGCCCGCTTCACCCACGCGCTGTCGCAGGAGCTGTCCAACACCCTGTCCAACATCGATGGCGTGGTGCAGGCGCGGGTGCATGTCTCCGTGCCCGAACGCAACCCGCTGGCAGACAAACCCACGCCCGCCACCGCTTCGGTCTTCATCAAGCACCGCCCCGGCGTGGACCTGAGCCAGCAGGTCGGCAACATCAAGGGCCTGGTCGTCAATGCCATGGAAGGCCTGCCTTACGACAACGTCACGGTGGCCATGTTCCCGGCCGAGCCCATTCCGCCCGCGGCACCGCGTTCTGCGCTGGCCGTGGCCTGGGCCAACTACGGCGTGGCCATCATCGCCGTGGCGGGGGTTGGCGCGCTGGCCGTCTTGGCCGCGCTGCTGCTGGGCTGGCGCCAACGCCGCAAGCCAACCGCGCCAGCGGGCAGCCAGCTGCCGGCCACGCAGTCACCCGCTTCGCCGGCGCCGCGCCGCTCATCGCCGCTGCGCGCCGTCGGCGCTGACGCTGCCAGGGTGGCCGCCGACAGTTGATGCCCGCCGCCATGTCCAGCGCCAACGACCTGCCAGCCACCGACGCCCGCGCCCGGCGCGCCGAGCGGCTCGCCGTCGCCCAGGCCTTGCCCGGCGTCGCGCTCGACTGGGCCGCCATCGACGCCTGTCCGGCCTGGCTGGCGCGCAGCCCCGCCGAACGAGAACTGCTTTGCGCCCATGCCGGGGCGTGGTGGCTGGCGGCGTCGCTGCGTGCCTGCATCGACGGCAAGCGCCTGACCCGCGTCTGTGAAATGCTGGGCGAACCGCGCCTCAACGCACTGCGAGAGGCGCCCGCCATTGCGCGCGCCGAAGCGCTGGGCCAGGCGCCCAGCTCGCTGCTGCCTTCGGCCGACGACATGCCGCACCACCTACTCGCCTGCGGGCGTGCGCTGTTGGGCTGGAGCTTGCCTGCGCGTGCGCGCGCCCCGGTGCTCGCGGCCATGGGCTGGGCGGCTGACGACAGCCACCACGCCGTTTTTGACGCCCACGCCGACTGGGCGCATCAGGCGCTTGAAGCCGCCCTGAGCGATACCGCCCCCGCACCAACCGCTGCGGACGACGGCGTTGTGCCCGAACTCGCGCAAGCCACCGACCAACTGCCGGACGGCGCCGCCCCGACCGAATGACCTACCTGCTCACCCTGCACCGCCACCCGCAGCTCACCGTGGCCACCACCGACCCGGTGGTGCCGCCCGGCGAGTTGGCCCCGCTGCAGGATGCGATGGCGCTGGCAGACGAACTGACTGCGCTGCTGGCTGGCCAGCAGGCGGCGCGCGTCCAGGCGCAGGCCGAAGGCTACGCCGCGGGCGAACTGTCTGGCCACGCGGCGGGACAGGCACGCGCACTCCAGGACGCCGCGGCCACGCTGGCCGAACACCTGCAGCGCATCGCCGGTGAACAGGCCGCCCAGCGCGACGAGTTGCGCCACGCCCTGGTGGCACTGGCCAGCGGCATGGTGCGCCGCATGGCCAGCGATCTGGCGCCGGCCCAGGTGCTGGCGGCGCTGGCCGAACGCGCGTTCGACCACGTCGTGCCGCCGCAGCCAGTGCGCCTGCGCGTGTCGCCCGCGCTGGTTGAGCCGGTGCGCCAGCAACTGGCGCTGCGCGAGCTGACGCTGCCGGTGCAGTGCAGCGGTGACGACACTTTGCACGGCCTGGAATGCGTCGTCGAATCGGCCGCTGGCACCTTGCTGGCGGGCTTGGACGACGTGCTCGCCCGCACTGCGCAATCGCTGGAGACCAGCCTGCGCACCCAGGCATCGACGGACGACGACGCCGACGGTCAAGCGGCGGCGCAGGCCGAAAGGATGGCCCCATGAACAGCCCGGCCGACCGCCCGCTGCTCGACCCGGCACTGCTCGACACGCTCCAGGCGCTGCAGCCGGTGGTTGCGCGCGGGCGCGTGGTGCAGGCCTTCGGCACCACCTTGCGCGTCAGCGGCCTGCGCGCCCACATCGGCCAGCAGTGCCTGATCCGCGACCCGGCGCGCCCCAGTGCTGCGCCCCTGCGCGCCGAAGTGGTTGGTCTGCGCGAGCACGAAGCCATCCTCGTCCCCCTGGGGCACCTGCAAGGCGTGTCGATGGGGGCCGAGGTCGAGATCATCGAACGCGGTGCGCTGGTGCCGGTGGGCCGCGGCCTGCTCGGGCGCGTGCTCGACGCCTTTGGCGAGCCGCTGGACGGCCAGCCGCTGCCCGCCAACACGGCGCTGCGGCCCTTCCAGTCCGATCCGCCCAACCCGCTGACGCGCCGCCCGGTCGAACAGCCCTTCATCACCGGCGTGCGCGCCATCGACGGCATGCTCACGGTGGGCGAGGGCCAGCGCCTCGGTGTGTTCGCCATGGCCGGTGGCGGCAAGTCCACCTTGCTGGGCATGCTGGCGCGCCAGGCGCAGAGCGACGTCAACGTCATCGCCCTGGTCGGCGAACGCGGCCGCGAGGTGCGCGAATTCCTGGAAGACAGCCTGGGCCCCGAAGGCATGGCGCGCTCGGTCGTGGTGGTGTCGACGTCCGACCGCCCTGCCATGGAGCGCCTGCGCGCCGCGCAGACCGCCACCGCCATCGCCGAGAACTTCCGCGCCCAGGGCCAGCGCGTGCTACTGATGATGGACTCCGTCACCCGCTACGCCCGTGCGCTGCGCGAGATCGGCCTGTCGGTGGGTGAACCCGCCGTGCGCCGCGGGTTTCCGCCCAGCGTGTTCTCCGAACTGCCGCGCCTGTTCGAGCGCGCCGGCAACGACGCCCACGGCAGCATCACCGCCTTCTACACCGTGCTGGCCGAGGACGAGGACGGTTCCGACCCGGTCGCGGAAGAAACCCGTTCCATCCTCGACGGCCACATCGTGCTGTCGCGCCAGCTGGGCCAGGCCGGTCACTACCCGGCCATCGACGTGCTGGCCAGCGCCAGCCGCGTGTTCAACCGCGTCACCAGCCGCGCCCACCAGGACGCCGCGCTGCGCGCCCGCGCGCTGATGGCCAAGCACGAAGAGATCCGCTTTTTGCTGCAGGTGGGTGAATACGCCCCTGGCAGCGACGCGCTGGCCGACGACGCCATCGCCGCGCAGCCGGCCTTGCAGGCCCTGCTGCGCCAGCGGCCCGACGAAGCCAGCGCCATGGACGACACCCTGGTGCAACTGCAACAACTGGGTTGACCGCCGCCATGACCGACCCCAGCCGCCAATTGCAGGACGCCCGCCAGTTGCAGCGCTTGCGCGACCTGCGTGAACGCAAGGCGCTGTCGGCCCTGCGCGTGGCCGAAGGCGAAGTCGCCGCCGCAGAACAGGCCGTGGCCGAGCGCCAGCGCGCCATGGACCGCCTGCAGCGCGAGCGCGACGATCTCAGCCGACGCATCGTCACCGACTGCGCGCCGACCATGGGCCGCCTGTCTGCCTACGTCAGCGCCACGCAGGAAGACCTGGACGACCAGTTGGAGCGCACCGAATACGCCCTCATCGACGACGAGGACGCCCTCAGCGCCGCCCGCGAAAAAGCCGCCGAGGCCCGCGCCGCCTGGCTGCGCGCCGTGTCGCAGAACGGCTCGGCCCAGACCCTGGTCGACGACGCCCGCAAGGCCCTGCTGCGCGAGCGCGACACCCGGCAGGAGCGCGAAGACGCCCCCGTACCCATTCCCCATCTGTGAGTCAGAGGAACACCGCCATGAGCCAGGTTGACCAACCCTCCAGCCGCCCCACCAACACATCGGAAACCTGCGTCCGCCCATCGGCCAGCGCGCGCGCCAGCGCCGCGCCGCCCGTGCAGGCGCGCCAGCAGTTCGACGCCGCCCTGCAGCGCGCCCAGGACTACGACGAAGACCGGCCCGATCCGCGCCCTGCCAACGGCCCGTCCCAGGTGCGCAAGCCGCGCGACAACGACGACGACACCGAAGTGCGCGACGCCTTTGGCGCACTCGGCCCGCTCAACCCCTTTGCCAACCTGCAGAACGGCCCACTGCAAGCGGGGGCCGTCGCCGGTGCCGAGGCCATGATGGGCGGCGCCGCCACACCCATGCCCATGCCGGGCAGCCACGCTGGCCTCAGTGCCGAATCCATGCCCGGCCAGACCATCGGCGGCGCCCGCCAGTACAACCTCAACCTCGCCGGCGAACAGGCCGCCCTGCACCTGCGCATGACCCAGGCCAGTGCCACCCACTGGCAACTGCGCCTCAGCACCGACGCCGCCACCCGCCAGCAACTCGGCCCCCACGTCGAACGCCTGCGCGAACGCCTGCGCGAGCGCCAGCAAGGCCAGCACACCGCCGACTTCGACCTGGAAGACGACATCGGCGCCTGAGGCTCACAGCCCGACGGCGCCATGCCGTCGAAGCGCCCGGCACCCTACTGGTCAGCCAGCGCGGGGCATCAGGGCATCAGGGCACGACACAGTCCCCCCTAAAAAAATCCGATTCAAATCGGGTCTCAGCCCTTGTCCAGTCTGCGCAACCAGCTACTGTTCGGATAGCAATCGGCTCACCGCGCAGCCGCCCCTGCCCAACGCAGACGCCCCGCACTGCGCCTCAGACGCCCCTGGTAGTTCTCCCAGCTGGGATCGTTACCAGCTGCCAACGCTCCCAATGGCGGTAGGGCGAAGCTATCGACACACTTGTGACAAAGCAGATCAGCGCGACTGGTCTGTCGAAAAAATGTGCTTCAGGGAGCATCTCATGCAAATCGCGTCCAACCCCGCCTTGGCGAACCCGGCTCCGGTCTCTTCACCCCCACCGGCTGCGCCCAGCGACCCTTAAACCGCAGCAGGTCCTGGACCGAACGGCGCACCCTCTGCGCCGGACCCAGCGGCAACCGCCCCTGAGGCGCAGCCCGAGTCGTACTTCGCCGGCTACGTCAAGCCGCTGATCCAGGGCCCGGGAGGCAGGACCTTTGCGCCAGGCCCCGGCGCACCGCTGCCCGACGTGGCAGCCCAAGCGGCCACCGCCCTCGGCGCTCAACCCGAACCGTTCAACGCGGTGACCAAGCCGCTGTACCTGGGGCGCGCCTCCTCGGGCCTATTCGCCGATCTGATGAGCGGCGGCCAACCCCTGCCCATCGGCGGCGACGCGCCCTGGGGCCGCCCCGAATTCATTCCTCGCCCGCAGCCCGCGCTGGCCGACATGGGCATGTTGTCGCGCTCCGGCGTGACCATCAACAACAAGGTTCCGCTGCGGGTGGATAACCCCGACGCCTACTTCGCCGGCACAGCGCCGGGGCGCCTGCAGCGCGTGCCCGACCTGGTTCAACGCCAGCCGGATGGCCGCGGCTCCCAGGGCGAGCAAGACGCGTTCTCCGGTCAACCCGGCAACCAGGATGGGCAACATCCGCTGTTCCAGCAGGCCGAGGACA
>NZ_VRUA01000024.1 GCF_008017535.1 Ottowia flava | reverse complement strand
CAGCCACCGAACACCTGCCTCCCATCACGCGACTCGCATTCGACGGGAACAACGTGTTGAGAAACTACACCTAAACCTCAGGATTAGCGCGTTCAGCCGGGCCAAACTACGTCATTTGAGCGGCGCAACGTCATCAAAAAGGCGCAAACTCCGGGCGGCTGGCCGATCTGCGGCGTTTTTTTCAAAAGGCGCATCGGCGCCGGGCAGCAGACAGTGAGCTTGACCCCAATCCGCGATGCGCATTTTTCTGGCTTTCCCCGCGTGGGTTGGCCGCCCCTGGGCGGTGCTGGCTTCGCTCGCGCTGGCCCTGCCGGCGGCGCGTGCCGCCCACCCGCTGCTCACCGACGATCCGGGGCTGCAAGGGGCAGGGCATTGGCAGCTGGAGGTGAACACCGACCACACCCGCACGCGCGATGGCGGCGCCACTTTCTGGGCGCGGCAGGTCAACACGACGTTGACGCGTGGGCTGTCGGACCAGGTCGATGTCGCCTTCAACCTGCCGCTGCTGCGCCAGACCGCGCCGGGTGAGCCCACGCAGAGCGGCGTGGGTGACGTTGGCCTGCAGCTCAAGTGGCGCTTCTACGACAACGGCCGGGGCTGGGCGCTGGGCGTGCGGCCAACGCTCGCGCTGCCGACCGGCAGGTCCGCCAAAGGCCTGGGCAACGGCCGCGCCGCGGCGGAGATGCTGCTGCTGTCGCAGCTTGACGTAGGCGACTGGACCTGGCTGGTCAACGCGGGCTACGTTGACAACGGCAACCGGATCGGCGCGCGTCAGCATTTGTGGGCGGCGTCGACGGCGTTGCTGCTGCAAGTGAGCGCAGCCTGGTCGGTGGTCAGCGAAGTGGGGGCGATGCGCGCGGCGGATGCCACTGGCCCGGGCGCCGTGCGCTTCGGCCTGGTGGGTGCGGTCCTGCAACTGAACGACAAGACCGATCTGGACCTGGGCTGGCGCCGCAGCTGGGGCGGCGCACCCAGGGCCACCACTTGGGGCCTGGGGCTGACGCGGCGCTGGTAGCCCCAGCGGCGTCGCGCAGGTGAGGGGTTATAAGAGAAATCGGCTATCGTCCCTACAACCATCTGCGCAGCCAGCTATTGAATTGATAGTTTGGGCCGGCGTGCATCGGCTGGCGCCGCCCAGGCCATGCGCGCCTTGCGGCCGCCTCACCCCTTCCAGACGAACGGAAACTTCAGCTGCTTGAAAAAACCGTCCGGTACGTAGTCGCCCAGCACGCCGTAGTGGCTGGGCCACATGCGGTCGCTTTTGACCGCCGTACCGAAGGCGTAGTCCAGGAAGGCGAAGTGCGCGGCGTAGTTCTTGTCCAGCGCCTCCTGGTCCTGGCTGTGGTGCCAGTGGTGGAAGTTGGGCGTGACGATCACGTAGCGCAGCGGCCCCAGGCGCACGCTGACGTTGCAGTGGTTGAACACCGCCTGAAAGCCCACGATGATGATGTAGGCGTCGATCACTTCCTTGGAAAAGCCCAGCACGTAGATCGGCGCCAGCACCAGCGTGCGGGTGATCAGCAGTTCCAGGATGTGCTGGCGCGAGCCGGCCATCCAGTCCATGCTTTTGACACTGTGGTGCACCGCGTGCAGGCGCCAGCCCGGGGCTGTCTCGTGGTACGCGCGGTGTGTCCAGTACTGCACCAGGTCGGCCACCAGGATGATCAGGAACAGCGCCAGCCAGAAGTTGAGGTTGGCCACCCAGCCGCGGATGCCGTCGTGCGCGGCCCAGCCAAAGAACTTGTGCACCATCAAGTTGGTGGCCAGCAGGATGAAGCCGACCACCATGTGGTTGACGATGAAGTGGGTGAAGTCGGTCTGCCACTCGGGGCGGAACACCGGCTGGTTTTTTCGCAGCGGGAACAGCTTTTCAATGAAGATGAAGATCAGCGAACTGCCCAGCAGGTCCAGGATGAACCAGTCCATGCCGATGTAGGGCGTGTGGTCGGGGAAGTTCGGGTCCACGTTGACCTTGTGCCCGCCCAGCAGCACCGACGCCGCCACCAGCGCGAAGGCAAAGGCCGACAGCCAGCGCGCCCGCCCGAAGATGATGTTGACCAGCGACAGGCTGCCCGCGATCACCATCGACCAGAACAGCAGCGTGCGCATCAGGTCCACGTTGTAGCTGCGGCGCAGCTCGGGCGTGGTGAGGTACTGCGGAAAGTGAAAGGCCAGCACGCCCAGCAGGCACAGCATGGCCAGCGTCAGCGCGATGGTGCCGGTGACCAGGCCGCGCCCGCGCGTCAACGGGCCATGGCTTTCGGCGTAGCGGTTCAGTCGGTTCAGATCAAGCATGGTGCGGCAGGTTGCCCTGCGGGGTAAGGCCTGCGCCGGATTCTAGGGGCCGCCTGGGTCAGGCCGGCCGCTGCTGCACCGCCTGCGTCGCCAGCGCCTCGGCACAGGCGCGCGCGCTGGCCCAGGCCCACTGGAAGTTGTAACCGCCCAGCCAGCCGGTCACGTCCACCACCTCGCCAATGAAATACAGGCCCGGCTGCGTGCGCGAGGCCATCGTCTGCGACGACAGC
Organism: Ottowia flava; assembly: GCF_008017535.1. Taxonomy (GTDB): domain Bacteria; phylum Pseudomonadota; class Gammaproteobacteria; order Burkholderiales; family Burkholderiaceae_C; genus Ottowia; species Ottowia flava. The sequence continues at coordinate 47,145 of NZ_VRUA01000024.1, read as the reverse complement.
CTGCGCGTGTCCACGCCGCCCACGGTGACCTCGGCCTTGGCATAGCCCTCGGTGCCGGTCGGCGTCAGCTCCCAGCGCGACAGGCGCTCGGCCAGCTGCGTCAGCGCCTTGTCGCTGGCCTCGTTCACCGGGCGCTGCCAGGCGGAGTCCAAGGCGGCCCAGGCTTCGGCCAGGCGGGTGGGCAGCCACTGCGTGAGTTCGTTGGCGATCAGCTTGCGCGAGCGCGCCTTGGCCGCCAGCAGCGCCGCTGCCACGTCGACGCCCGGCACCAGGTTGATGCGGATCGGCGTGCCCGGCCGCCAGTAGCTGGAAATCTGCAGCACCGCCGGCCCCGAGAGCCCGCGGTGGGTGAACAGCAGGTCTTCGGTGAAGGCCATGCGCGTTTTCTTGTCGCCCGTGCTGATCTCCACCGGCAGCGCCAGCCCGGCCAACTGCGCGTACGGCGCCCAGGCCGCGCCGTCAAACGTCAGCGGCACCAGGCCGGGGCGGGTGTCGACCAGCGTGTGGCCGAACTGTTTGGCCAGCCGCAAGCCCAGGTCGCTGGCGCCGATCTTGGGGATGGACAAACCGCCGGTGGCGATGACCAAGGCCGGTGCGGCGGCGGCACCTTGGTCGCTATCAACAAGGTAGCTGCCAGCGCAATCTCCCGTAGGGCTGGCGGTCTCTTTGGCTTGAAATTGCACGCCGCGGACACGGCACGGCTGCCAGCGCGTGACGGCACCGCCAGCAGCCGGCGCGGCCTCGCATTCGGCCAGCAGAACGTTGATCAAGTCGCCGGCCGAGCGGTCGCAAAACAGCTGGCCCTTGTGTTTCTCATGCCAGGCGACGCCGTGCCGGTCCAGCAGCGCGGTGATGTCGGCCGGCGTGAAGCGCGCCAGCGCCGACCGGCAGAACTGCGGGTTGTTGCCCAGAAAGTGTTTGTGCGGCGCCGCCGGGTCCAGGTCGCGGTTGGTGAAGTTGGCGCGCCCACCGCCGGAGATGCGCACTTTCTCCGCGACGCGCTCGTAATGGTCGATGACGAGCACACGCAAGCCGCGCTGGCCGGCCTGCGCCGCGCAGAACAGACCGGCGGCGCCGGCGCCGAGGATGATGGCGTCGAAGGGGGAGGGTGAAGTGCTCACCCGGGGATTGTGGGGGATGTGGGGTTGTATGAAGAAACGGGCGCTGGCCCTACAGCAGGTTGCGCGGGGAGCTATGGAATGTGTAGTTCTTGCGCCGCGTGCTTGTGGGGCGGTTGCTGCTGATCGACGCTGGGAGGCCGGGTTTCGGCCCGGCGGCCGACCCACTTTCTTTTGCTTCGCCAAAAGAAAGTAGGCAAAGAAAAGGCGACCCCACGTCTGCGACCCCGCTGCTGCGCAGCGGGGCAAACCTGCGTCGCGCTTCTGACGGGGTGGGCCGCAGAACTCACTGCGCGCTCTTCGAGCGCTCCGTTCAGACAGCCGCGGCCAGTCAGTTCACGAAGCGACTGCATCCTTCGGTGCAGCCGCCACCCCGCCAGAACCGCGCCGCAGGCGCAGCCTCAAGGGGAGTTGAACAGCCACACGGGCCATCGCTGCGCTCGGCCGCGAATCCAGGGCCGAGCGCAGCGATGGCCCGGATCGTCTTCATTCCCCTCTGGACGTGCCGAGAAGCGCAGAGCGGGCGGTGGGCGCGGGCACCGAAGGATGCCCGCGCTGCGTGCTCTGATTCGCTGCAGTTGTCTGAGCGAAGCGCCAATGGCGCGAAGCGAGTTCTGCAGCGCCACCGCTCGATCGAGCATCGCAGGTTGTCCCGCAGCGAAGCGCAGGGGACACGGCCAGTGGGGTCGCCTTCTTTTGCCTTCTTTTCTTGGCGAGTCAAGAAAAGAAGGTGCGCCGCCGGGCGCACTTCCCGGCCTCTCAAGGTCGTTCACACACTAGCGGCCAACGAGCACGCAGCGACAGAAAGCTACAAATTCAATAGCTGTCCGCGCTGATCACCTTGGGGCCAGCGCCTGATTTCTCGTTAAACCTGCTCGATCGCTCGATCGCTCGACGCCGACCGGGCGAGGCCTGCGCTTCAGGCCGCCGCGGCCAATTCCCGCAACGCCGCCTTCACCCCCAACACCACATTCCCCACCACCACAATCGCTGGGCTGCCCAGCCCGCTGTTGGCCAGGTCGTGCACCAGCTCGCCCAGCGTCGTCAGGCACTGGCGCTGCGCGGGCAGGGTGGCGCGTTCGATCACGGCCACGGGGGTGTCGGCGGGCAGGCCTTGCAGCAGGCCGGCCTGGATGCGCGGGGCGCTGCTGATTCCCATGTAGATCACCAGGGTCAGGCGCAAGTCGCTGGCCGACGCGGCCAAGCGCGCCCAGTCCACGCCGGGGCCGTTCTTCTGCGGATGGCCGGTGACGAAGACCACGCCTTGCGCGTGTTCGCGGTGTGTCAGCGGCGCGCCCAGGCTGGTCAGGGCGGCGAGGCCGGCCGTGATGCCGTTCACGACGATCGGTTCGATGCCGGCGGCGCGCAGGCTTTCAACCTCTTCCCCGCCCCGGCCGAAGATGAACGGGTCGCCGCCCTTGAGGCGCACCACGTCTTCGCCCGCGCGCACGGCTTCGAGCATGAGCTGCTCGATGGTCGCCTGGGGCGTGCTCTTGCAGCCGCCGCGTTTGCCCACATAGGTGATGCGTGCGTCGGGGTTGGCGTGGGCCAGGATGGCGTCGCTGACCAGGTCGTCGACCAGGATCACGCTGGCGCGCTGGATCGCCCGCACCGCCTTCAGCGTGAGCAACTCGGGATCACCCGGGCCAGCGCCCACCAGTGTGATGCGGCCAGGGGTGGGGGAAGAGGGCTTGTCGGTCATGCGGTGAGGGGTGCTAGCACCGAAGGATCGCCGGAAGCTTCGATCGCCTTGCAGGCACGCAGGATGTGATCGGCCTGGATGATGAGGGATTCGGGCAGTGGAATCAGCCCTTCTAGCGCGGCGCGCATGTAGGTGGCGGTGGAGATCGGGTCGATCCGGGTGGGCAGCGAGGGCAGGTGGTCGAGCGGGCCGCCGCGCGCCTCCTCGACCAGGTGCGCTTGCCCGCCAAGGAACACATCCATGCGTGGCGTGCGGCGCGGGTCGGCCACAGGCTCGCCTTCGGTGCCGCGCAGCAGCATGGCGTTACTGCCCATCAATTCGAACGTGGCGGCCATGGACTGGGCGTATTCTGGATGGGTGTAGCTGCCCACGATCAGGGCGGGGCCGGCCACCGGGTTCATCAGCTTGACCAGGCTGTGCGCGCTGTTGCGCAGGCCGATGCTGCGGCGCACGTCCAGCAGGCGCTTCAGACCGGGCAGCAGGCTTTCGGTGTTGACGAAATGGACACGGCCGGGGCAGATGGAGTGGTCGGTAGGTTGTGGCGCGAAGCCCACAACGGCCAGCGCATCCTGCGAGCTGACGCGCCCATCCTCGGTAGGCGTGCCGTGAATTAGCACTGGTAAGCCTTTTCGCGCGAGGAGCAGGCCCAACAACGGTGTCAGCAACGGCAGCTTACGTGCCCCGTTGTAGCTGGGCAGCACGACCACGGGACGTTCGCTGCCGGGCAGGTGGTCCATGCGCTCGCCCACGGCGTCGAGAAAGCCGGCCATCTCCTCGGGCGTTTCGCCCTTGATGCGCATGGCAACACAGAACGCGCCGATTTCCAGGTCGGTGCAATGACCGTCCAGGATTTGTCCCATCAGGTCGGTGGCGTGTTCGCGCGAGAGGGCCCGCGCGCCTTCGCTGCCGCGGCCAATAATCTTCAGGTAAGGGCTGATTCCCATGGTGGCATTGTGGTTCAGTGGCTTGATGGCGGCAATTGACCATTGTCAATTTTTGCCAAGTTAAGCTCTGACGTAAGTTTCGCGCCTACCGAGGCGCGACCCACCGTCTACAGACCCAGGCTTTGCAGCAACCGCCCGATCTGGCCGGCCTGTGGCAGCACCGGGCCGGCAAAGCGCACGCTGCCATCGCGCGCGCCGATCACCAGGGTGGGAAAGGTCTCGATGTCCAGATCGCCGATGGCGTGGGCCTCGTCCTCGATGTCGACCCAGCGGAAGGTCAGCTCAGGGTGGGCCTGCGCAGCCTGCGTAAAGCCGGGCGAGAACTCGCGGCAGGTGCCGCACCAGTCGGCGCACAGGCAGATCACCGCGCCCGGCGCGTCGCCACCGGCCAGCGTGTCGCGCAGCAGGGCAAGCAGGTCGGGGTCGGTCAGGGCGTGGCTCATGGGCAAGGGGCGTCGCAGGCGTACCGCCGCGCCATACAGGGGGCGGCGGCTTGGCGCGATTGTCCCATTGCCCGGCTTGTGCCGTTCGGGCCGTGGGCGCTGGCGCTCAGACCTGTGACGGGCGCTTGGGCAGGTCGACCATGATCGGCTGGCCGGGCGCGCTGCAGCCCTGGTCGCAGCACTTGCCGGGCTGGCGGTTGCGGGTGATGGCGCGGTCGTTCTGCGCCAGCACGCCGCGGTCGAGCAGGCGCTCGACCAGCTCGACCTTATTGCCCACCGGGTAGTTGCGCCAGATTTCCTGCTTCATCGCCGCGGGCGAGCCGCCGCCGTGCAGGCTGATCAGCGAATACCAGCCGCCCTGGTAGCTGGCGGTCAGGTCTTCGATGAAGCGGGCCACCTCGATGCGCTTGTCGTAGGGCACAGACGGGTTGGCGCGCAGCACTTCGGCCAGCGTGGCGGCGGTGGCGGGGTTATGGTCTTCATCGGGGCCGGGCAGGGCGACGATCAGGCCGCCCGACACTTCGTGCGCCAACCGGTGCATGTCGTAGATTTGCGTGGCCAGCAGCAGCTTGCCGATGTTGCTGAACACGGGCTCGGGCATGAAGCTGCCGCTGTGCGGGTCTTGCGTGGCGTAAACGCTGGCGGCCACACCGCAAGCGTAAAAGCCCTCGGTGATCTTGATCAACTCAACCATCGGCTCGCGCAGGTTGCTCTTCTCGTTGGGGTCGAGGCCGTTGGCCTCGCACATCAGCGCGCCGGCGCCGATCAGCAGGTCGCCAAAGCCGGCGCGCGCGGCGATGCAGCTGTGGCGGTGGTGCGTGGCGTAGCTGTAGGTCAACACGTGGCTGTGCTCCCACTCGCTTTCAAAGAACACGCGCTCCCATGGCACGAAGACCTTGTCGAAGATGACCACGGCCGTGCTTTGCCCGTATTGGCGCGAGAACAGCGCGTCGCCATGCTCCAGCTTTTCACCCGGACGGCCGGCCGGGCGCGACACCATGGTGATGCCCTTGGCGTCCACCGGCACGGCGCAGCACACGGCGAAGTCGGCATCGGCCTGGCCCATGTTCCGGCTGGGCATCACCAGCAGTTCGTGCATGTAGGGCGCGCCCGTCACGATGGCCTTGGTGCCGCTGATGACGATGCCCTTGGCGTTGCGCTCGACCACGTGCACGTAGGTGTCGGGGTTGGCCTGCTGGTGGGGTTTGCGGCTGCGGTCGCCCTTGGCGTCGGTCATGGCCACGCCCACGGCCAGGTCGCGCTCCTGCACGTCGGCCAGGTAGGCGTTGAAGCGCGCGCGGTGCTCCGTGCTGCCGTGCGCGTCGTCGATGGCGGCGGTGGCCTGGGCGATGCCGTTGAGCGCGTCGTGCGTCAGGTAGCGTTGGGCGCAGCCGGTTTCCTGGCACAGCACGCGCACGGCCTCCAGCTTGTTCAGCAAGTCGCCCGCCGATTCGTTGACGTGCAGCATGCGGTTGACGGTGCGGTTGCGGCTGGTCTGCGTGGCCAGTGCGATCGGCGCGTAGTCCGCGTTACGCGCGAAGTCGTAGGTGAAAGCCAGCGCATTGACGCCCGGCTGCAGCGCACGGTCGTCCGCCACCGAGTCGACCAGGCGGCCGTCGACATAGACCACGGGCTTCAGGCGCCGCAGCGATTCGCGGTAGTCGGCGCCGGTCATCAGCGGGGCGGCGGTGGCGGCAGAGCGGGCGGTGTCCATGAGCGGGCCTTTCATTGTGGGGGATGTGTTTGCGTGAATTTGAACACTGTTCAATTTATCGGTCAATGTATATTTCAGGATATGGCTTCACGCACCCCCACGCCGCGCCCGCGCGCAGCCCGCCCCAATGCCGACGCGGCGCCTGCCGCCAAGCGCCCGCGTGCCGGGCGGTCGGTGGCCACGTCGACGTCCGCCGGCGATCGCCCACGCGCCGCACCCCTGTCGCGCGCCGACCGGCAAAAGGTGCAGTCCGACCAGCGCCGCGCCCATGTGCTGGACGCGGCCCGCGCAGCGTTTTTCGAGCTGGGCCTGGAAGGCGCCAGCGTGCGCGAGATCGCCCAGCGCGCCGGCTACACGCCGGGCGCGATCTACAGCTACTTCCCGAGCAAGGAGGCGGTCTACGCCGCACTGCTGGGCGAGTCGTTGGAACGGCTGAATGCCTGCGTGGCGCAGGCGGCGGCCGATGCGCCTGCGGGCAACGCGCCCGCGGCGTTGACCGATCGCCTGCGCGCCACGGCCACGGCCTTCTACGACTTCTACGCCGACAACCCGCGCGATCTGGACCTGGGCTTCTACCTGTTCCAGGGCATGCAGCCGCGCGGGCTGACGCCGGAGCTGGACGAGCAGCTCAACACCCAATTGCGCGCAGCGCTGGCGCCGCAGCAGCTCAGCTTGCAAGCGCTGGGCCTCTCCGAAACGCAGGCCGTGGCCGAAGTCACCGCGCTGTTTGCCCATGTCGTTGGCCTGCTGGTGCTCAGCCACACCGGGCGCATCCGCATGTTCAAGCTGCAGTCGCGCACGCTGTTTGAGGCCTACCTGGCGCAGCTGGTGGCGCGGGTCGGCGCACGCGGCGTGGCTGTGTAGCGTTGCTTTCTGCTATGTTAAAAGTAGCTGCTTGCGCAAGTGGTTCTAGGGCAGAAGGCTGATTCGATTTGAGCAAAAATGGGCGCGTGACCCGCCAGATCAGGCCGTCTCCATCCCGTTCGCCTGCTTGATCCCCTGAGTCTGCGGCGACGCCAGAAAGGCCAGCAATTCGCGCACGGCATCCGGCTGTTGCGAGGTGGCGGCCACGCCGCCCGAGAAGACGGTGGTGATCTGGATCGCCGGTGGCAGCGGGCCCAGCACGTTGATGCCGGGCAGGTTCATCAATTCGCTGAGTTGCTGAAAGCCCAACTCCACGTCCCCGCTGGCCACCAGTTGGCCGACCGGCGTGCCAGGCGGCGGGGTGACCAGCTTGGCGTTCACCTCATCCGCGATGCCCCAGCGCTCGAACAGCTTGGCCAGCTGCACGCCGCTGGGTCCGGTGGAATAGCCCAGCGTGCGCGCGGCCTGAACGGCGCGCTTGACGGCGTCTTCGCTGCCGATATCCGGGCCGGGCGTGCCCGCGCGCACCGCCGCGGCGACGCCGGAGCGCACCAGATCCACGCGGCTGCCCGCCAGCACATGGCCGCTGGCGATCAGCGTGTCGATGGCGTCGCTGGCCAGCAGTACGCCGTCAAACGGCTCGCCCGCTTGCACCCGCTTGGCCGCGTCCACCCCACCGACCGATTCCAGCCCGGCGGTGACCTGGGGGTACATCTGGTGGTACTGCGCCAGCAATTCGGTCAACACCTTCTTGGTGGCCATGGAGGAAATCAGGCAGAGCGCGTTGGCAGACATGGGGTGAGGTCTTCCGGATATTTGAGTGAAATCTGATTCTGGCCCTACAGCCATCGGCGCGGGCAGCTACTTCAACTATAGCAAGCTGTGCGCGGCTGGGGCGCCGCGCAGTGATCTTTCGGGCGGTGCCGCCGGCCCCGCGGCCATGGCAGGGTCCGCGCTGGCACAGTGCCATCGCACGCGCTTTGGCGCTGCCGATGGTTGCGCTTTGTGACGCAACCGGTGGCGGGCCGCCGCGGCTTCTGGCACGATGTACCAACCATTTTCAGCCGCCTTTGAAGGAGCCGCCCATGCCCAGTGTGTCCGACATCCTTGCCACCCCCGACAAGCGGGCGCTGGCGGCGCTGCCGCCCGACGCCACCGTGCGCGACGCGCTGCAACTGATGGCCGAGCGCAACATCGGCTCGGTGCTGATCATGCAGGGGGACGCTTTGCTGGGCATCTTCACCGAGCGCGACTACGCGCGCAAACTGGCGCTCAAGGGGCTGGCGTCGGCCGATACGCTGCTGGCCGATGTGATGACCGCCAAGCTCTACGTCGTCGGCCCGCGCCAGACCGTGCAGGAATGCATGGGCATCATGACGCAGGCGCGGCTGCGCCACCTGCCGGTGGTCGACGGTGGCCAGGTGCTGGGGCTGGTGTCGATCGGCGACCTGGTCAATGCCCAGCTGGCCGAGCAGCGCTTTCTGATCGCACAGATGGAGAGCTACATCGCTGGCAACATGGCCTGAAAGCCAGGTGCCAGCGGCGTGGCGTGCCGCGGCAGATAATTCGTTCCATGTCGTCGCTTCTGGTCCTGGGCATCGAATCGTCGTGTGATGAAACCGGCGTCGCGCTGGTGCGCGCCGAAGGCGAGGGTGTGCCCACGTTGCTGGCGCACGCGCTGCACACCCAGGTGGCGATGCACGCCGACTACGGCGGCGTGGTGCCGGAGCTGGCCAGCCGCGACCACATCCGCCGCGTCATTCCTTTGGCCAATGAGGTTCTGGCGCAGTCTGGTACTGCACTGGAAGCTATCGATATGGTAGCGTTCACGCGCGGGCCCGGCCTGGCAGGCGCACTGCTGGTGGGCGCGGGTCTGGCGTGCGCCTTGGGCGCGGCGCTGGACAAGCCGGTGCTGGGCGTGCACCACCTGGAAGGGCATTTGCTGTCGCCTTTCCTGAGCGCCGATCCGCCCGAATTCCCCTTTATCGCCTTGCTGGTCAGCGGCGGCCATACCCAGCTGATGCGCGTGGACGGTGTCGGTCGCTACGAACTGCTGGGCGAAACCATTGACGACGCGGCCGGCGAAGCGTTCGACAAGTCTGCCAAGCTGCTGGGCCTGGGCTACCCCGGCGGCCCGGCGCTGGCGCGGTTGGCCGAGTTTGGCGACCCCGAGGGCTTCAAGCTGCCGCGCCCGCTGCTGCACAGCGGGAACCTGGACTTCTCCTTCGCGGGCCTGAAGACCGCCGTGCTGACCCACGCGAAGCGCATGGAAAGCGCGCCTTGCGACCAGCAACGCGCCGACCTGGCCGCCAGCACGCAGGCGGCCATCGTCGAGGTGCTGGTTAAAAAATCCCTAAATGCGTTGAAAAACAGTGGCCTGAAGCGCCTGGTCGTCGCCGGCGGCGTCGGCGCCAACGCGCGCCTGCGCGACGATCTAAACGCCGCTTGCGCTGCGCGGGGCGTGCGTGTGCACTACCCCGAGCTGCACCTGTGCACCGACAACGGCGCCATGATCGCGCTGGCCGGCGCCATGCGGATGCAGGCCGGCATCGAGGCGCCCAGCCGGCAGTACGCGTTCGACGTCAAGCCGCGCTGGCCGCTGGACCAACTGCCGCTGGCTGCCTGAGGCGGCGTTCCAGCGCTTCGGCCACTGGTCGATGAACAAAAAAAGGAAGCCACGGCTTCCTTTTTTTAGTGCAACTCCGCTTCGGACGATTTGCGTTGCCGCTAGGGCGCAACGCCGCAGTGGCAACCCACCGATCGCCGCGCTTGCAGCGGGTTGGTCAGTCGATCGACAGCGTGGTGGCCTTGCTTTCAGGCACCAGCTTGACGAGCTTCAGCGTGAGCACGCCGTTTTCCAGCTTGGCGCTGCTGGCGGCCGTGTCCACTTCCTGCGTGAACTCGTAAGCCTTCTTGTACTGGCGCGGCGCATCTTCCACCGTGGTGACGCGCACCGTGGCGCCTTCGATGGCGATGTTCAGTTGCTCGCGGCTCACGCCGGGAACGTCGATGCTCAGCTCCCAGTGCTTGTCTTCTTCCTTGAGCTGGGTGCCGGCGGTCTTGGCGACGGCGATGGCGTCGTCCAGGAAGCGGTCGAGCGAGCGCAGGGCAGGGGCGTAAACCGAGCGGCGCAGGTTGGGGTTGGCGGCGGTGAAAATCATGGTCGTGGTCCTAAAAAGCTTCGGGTTGGCCGGCCGACACAGCGTCGCCGACTGTCTTGCTGCCTCACTTGAGCGCGCCCTGCGCCTTTTCAAGCGCTCGATCACGTGAAAAAGTTCAGGCTACCGCGCAATGCGCTTGCGCCGTGCGGTTACAAAAGACCGTGCCGCATGTCGCGTCGCGCAAGCGACTCGCGTTACCATCAGCTGTTGTTTTGATAGCGAAACCCGTTCTCGCATGACCATTGCCACCCTTGGGCGCAGCGCCGCGCTGGCGCTCGTGCCACTGGCGTTGGCGGCCTGCACCAGCCTGCCCGGCGCCAAATCCACCGAACTGGTGGATATACAGCCCGAAACCTTCGACTCATCGGCCCACAGCCGACACTTCGCGGTCAGCCCCGCACTGGCGTGCGAGGCTGCGCGGCGTGCGCTGTTGAGCCAGGGCTACGTCGTCACTGCCACCAAGCCGGAACAGGTGTCCGGTCGCAAGTACTTTCAACCCGCACCCGAGCATCACGTGCAACTGGAATTTCGCGTCGTCTGCGCGCCCGAGCAGGGCGACAGCGAACGCACAGTGGCCTTTGTCAGCGGCTTGAAGGAGCAGTACGTGGTTCGCAAGGTCAAAGAGTCGGCCTCGCTGGGGGTGGGTGGCTTTGGCTCGCTATCGCTGCCGGTCGAAGGTGGGCTCGATTCGCTGGTCAAGGTGGCCAGCACCACGGTGACCGACGCCAAGCTGTACCAGCGCTTTTTTGACCGGCTGGATGGCTACCTCAGCAACGCAGTCCCGCCCGAGGAACCCGACCCCGGCGAGGACTGAGCACGTTTTTTTGCCCGAGCAGCGGCCACGCGCACACCCGCGTTCCACTGAGCGGTTCCCCCCAAGGCGCCATGCGCGCCACCAACCATTCCCGAGTTCTCCCATGATTCTCCTGCGTCGTCGCCAAGCCCTGGTTCAATCGCTGGCGCTGCTGGCCAGCACTTTGCCGTTGGCCGCCGCTGCGCAGCCCGGCGCCGGCGAGCCGGTCAAGCTGGCCCTGATCGAGTCCCTGAGCGGACCCTTCGCCAACACTGGCGAGGCGGTCTACCGCAATCTGGCCTGGGCCATCGAGCGCGTGAACACGCGCGGTGGCGTCACTACCGCGCAGGGCAAGCGGCCGCTGGCGCTGGAGCGCTTCGACAACAAGGGCCAGACCGAAGAGTCGCTGTCGATGCTGCGCGCAGCGATCGACAGCGGCGCACATTTCGTGCTACAGGGCAACTCGTCGGCGGTGGCGGCGGCGCTGATCGATGCCATCAACAAGCACAACGAGCGCGATCCGGCGCGCCGCGTGGTGTTCCTGAACTACTCGGCGGTTGACCCCATCCTGACCAACGAGCTGTGCAGCTTCTGGCACTTCCGCTTCGATGCGCACGCCGACATGCGTCTGACGGCGCTCATGCAACTGATCGCCGAGGACAAGCAGCTTCAGCGCATGTACCTCATCGGCCAGGACTACAGCTTCGGCCAGGCGGTGCTGCGCGAAGCCAAGCGCCAGCTGGCCGAGAAGCGCCCCGACGTGGCCGTCGTCGGTGACGAATTGCACCCCATCGGGCGCGTGAAGGACTTCCTGCCCTACGCCACCAAGATCAAGGCATCGGGCGCACAGGCGGTGCTGACGGGCAACTGGGGCAACGACTTGACGCTGCTGGTCAAGGCGGCGCGCGACGTGGATTTTGACGGGCGCTTCTACACCTTCTACGGCAACGCGCTGGGTGCGCCTGCAGCCATGGGCGAAGCGGGCATCGGCAAGGTGGTGGCCGTGGCCGACTGGCTGCCCAACGTACCGACGGCCGAGAGCAGCGAGTTCTACCGCAGCTTTCGCGCACGCTTTCCCAAGCCGCAGGACGACTACGTGCACATGCGCATGCAGCTGATGATCGAGGCGCTGGCGCAGGCGATCGACCGCGCGCGCAGCGCCGACCCGCTGCGCGTGGCGCGCGAGCTGGAGCGCGCCGACGTCACGCTGGCGGGTCAGCGCGGTCACATGCGTGCGGCCGATCACCAGTTCCTGCAGCCGTTGGCCGTGGGCGTGATGGAGCGTCATGGCGCGCCAGGTGTGCCGTTCGACGTGGAGGGGTCCGGCTACGGCTTTCGCGTGGTTCGACAGGTGAGCGCGGACAAGGCTGCCATGGGCCACAGTTGCCAGATGAAGCGTCCGGTCTGAGCCTGCGTGGTTGCTGGAATGCTATTCTTTTAATAGCTTGCCGCGCTGGCGGTTGTAGGGCTGAAGGCGGATTTGATCAGGAATTCGGCGATTGACGAGGCGTCAGTCGCCGTCATCGTGACTGCCCTTCGTCGGGCCGTTGGGTTGGGGTAAGAGCGTCGACGGCAAGGCCTTGTTGCCGGCCTGCCGGCCACGAAACAGCGCGGCGCGGCCGAGCAGGATGCTGGTGACCGGCACCGTGATCGACAGCAGGATGATGATCAGCCAGACGTGCAGTTCCAGCCGGTGCGACAGCGCCGAGAAGTACACGATCGACGCCAGGGTGACGCACCAGGCACCCCAGGTTGACACCAGTGCCGGCGGATGCATGCGCTGAAAGAAATCCTTCAGGCGCACCAGGCCCAGCGCCGCGACGACGGCGAACACGGCGCTGGCCAGCAGCAGCGCCGCCACCAGAATCTCCGCCCAGAGGGCGACGCTGTCCGGCGAGTTCATTCGATCACCTCGCCGCGCAGCAGGAACTTGGCCATGGCTGCCGAGCTAACAAAGCCGAACAGCGCGATCAGCAGTGCCGCCTCAAAGTACATGTTGCTGCCGTAGCGGATGCCGATCACCAGCACGATCAGCATGCCGATCAGGTAGATGAAGTCCAGCGCCAACACGCGGTCCTGCGCCGAAGGGCCGCGCAGCACGCGCCACAGTGCGAGCAGGATGGCCACGCCGTAGAGGATCAGCGTGGCGGTGATGGCGTAGGACAGCAGGGGGCTCATGGGGCAGACTCGAAGATCTGGATCAGCGGGCGTTCGTAGCGTTGCTTGTACATTGCGATGAAGGCGTCGGCGTCCGGCGCGTCCCAGGCGTGCAGCAGCACGGCGCTGCTGTCGCGCGCCAGTTCACACCACACCGTTCCGGGCACCACGGTGGTGATCATGGCCAGCGAGGCCAGGCCAGACGGGTCGCGCAGGTCCAGCGGGATCTCGACGAAACGGCTGTGCACGGGGCGCGAGCGCTGGCGCAGCAGCGTCCAGAACACTTCCAGGTTGGACTGGACCACATCGCGCCCCACCGCCAGGATCAGGCGCAGCAGCACCCAGGGATGGCGGATGCGCGGGCGCGCCGGCCGTAGCGGGCCGAGCAGCGCTGGCGCGGCCACACCGACCACCACGCCGAGGATGATCTGGCCCGGGCTGAACGACTCGTTCAGCACCAGCCACATCACGATCAGGGCCAGGCTGAGCAGCGGCGAGGGCAGCAGGCGGCGGATCATCGGCGCAGGCCTCCTTCGCCGGTCGCGGTAGGTGAGGGCACGGGCTTGGTGGACACCACAGTGCCGATGTAATCCTTGGGGTCGTGCAGGCCGCGCGCGGTGGCGTTGACGTAGCGCAGCACCGCATCGGCCTGCCAGACCAGCACGCCCAGCAGCAGGACCAGCGCACCGATGGGCAGCGTCTCGATCACACGCAGTCGGGGCACAGGGCGGCCGTCCGGCGCCCAGAAATAGCGCACGCCGGCCCGCGACATGGCGATGGTGGTCAGCAGGCCGCCGATCACCAGCAGCGCCAGCAGGATCCAGGCGCCAAGCGAGACCGGCGCGTCGCGCCCAAAGCCGTCGGGGTTGAGCAGCGCCGACAGCATGACCACCTTGCCGACGAAGCCCGGCAGCGGCGGCAGGCCGGCGATGGTCAGGCCACACACGATGAACGCCAGGCCCAGGAAGGCCATTGCCGCCGGAATGGCGCGGCCGAACAGGGCCTGCTCGTCATCGTCGAGGTTGACGTCGCGCACCGGCATCAGGTCGACCGGATACGCAAAGGCCTCGTCGTCGGGTTCGACTTCGCTGACGTAAAGCGGGTTTTCCTCGACCTCGCGCGTGCGGTCGATCAGCTCGCCCAGCAGAAAGAAGGCGCTGATCCCCAAGGTGGAGCCGAGCGTGTAATAGAGCGCGCCACCGGTGACGGCAGGCTGGCCAAAGCCCAGCGCTGCCAGCAGCGTGCCGGACGACAGGATCACGCAGAACGCCGCCATGCGGCCCAGATGCTGATTGGCGATGATGCCGATGGCACCGAAGGTCAGCGTGACCAGACCGAGGCCGATCAGCACCGGGCTGCCAAACAGGGACGACACGCCCGCGTCCTGCGGGAAAAGCAAGGTCCAGACGCGCAGGATGGCGTACAGGCCGAGTTTGGTCATGATGGCAAACAGCGCGGCGACCGGTGTGCTGGCGCTGGAATAGGTGGACGGCAGCCAGAAATTCAGCGGCCAGGCCGCGGCCTTGATCAGGAAGGCGATCACCAGGATGGCCGCGCCCGCGTGCAGCAGGCCGCGGTCGTCCTCGGGGATGGCGGGCACCATGATCGCCATGTCGGCCATGTTCAGCGTGCCCGTTACGCCGTAGAGGATGGCCACGCCGATCAGGAACAACGAAGACGCCATCAGGTTCATGGCGATGTAGTGCAGCCCCGCGCGCACGCGTGCCCAGCCCGAGCCGTGCAGCAACAGCCCGTACGAGGCCGTCAGCATGATCTCGAAGAAGACGAACAGATTGAACAGATCGGCGGTGAGGAACGCCCCGTACAGGCCCATCAGCTGCAACTGGAACAGCGGGTGGAAGTGCACGCCCGCCTTGTGCCAGCGCGCGCTGGCGTACAGCACTGCGGCCATGCCCAGCACGCTGGTCAGCAGGATCATCATGGCCGAGAGCCGGTCGACCACGAGCACGATGCCGTAGGGCACCGGCCAGTTGGACGGCAAGTACACCCCCACGGCCTGCGGCGTGCCGATGTGCTGCACCCAGTACACCAGCGCGATGGCGATGAACACGCCCAGCGCGCACGAGGCCACGTTGACCACCGCCTTGAGCGGGCGCCGCTTGTCGCCCAGCAGCAGCATGACGGCTGCCGTTGCCATGGGCAGCAGGATCGGCGCGATGATCAGGTGCGGCATCAGCCGCTCGACCAACTCGGTGAAGGTCATGGCTGTGGCTCCTGGGCGCCCTCGGTGGGCAGGATCGCCTCGGTACCGTCGTCGGGCTCTTCGCCGTCGACGTGGTCGGTACCCGACAGGCCGCGCGAGGCCAGCAGCATCACCAGGAACAGCGCCGAGGTGGCGAAGCCAATCACGATGGCGGTCAGCACGAGCGCCTGGGGCAGCGGATCGGTGTAGTTCACGAGGTCGGGCGTCAGGCTTGCCTGAACGATGGGTTCGCGGTCGATCGACAGGCTGCCCATCGCGAAGATGAACAGATTGACAGCGTAGGACAGCAGAGTCAGCCCCATCAGTACCTGGAAGGTGCGCGGGCGCAGCACCAGCCAGACTCCCGAGCCGCCCAGCACGCCGATGGCGACGGCCAAGATGACTTCCATCAGGCGGCCTCCTCAGGTTGTTCGCCGGCTGCGGCCTTCTCGGGCGCCTTGCGGTGGCTACGCACCGATTGGTGGGCCAGCGCGGTCAGGATCAGTAAGGTCGAGCCCACGACCACCGCGAACACGGCCGTATCGAACAGCAGTGCGCTGGCGATATGGATCTCGCCCAGAACGGGCAGCGTCATGTGGGCCGTGTGGGTGGTCATGAACGGGAAACCCCACCAAAACGAACCCACGCCGGTCGCCAGTGCCAGCAGCAGGCCGACGCCGATCCAGCGCACCACGCGCAGCTGCAGGTGCGCTTCGACCCAGTGCGTGCCCGCCACGATGTACTGCGTGATGAAGGCGACCGACAGCACCAGCCCAGCCACGAAACCGCCACCCGGCTCGTTGTGGCCGCGCATGAAGACATAAGCCGAAATGACCGCAGCGATCGGCATCAGCAGGCGCACCAGCGTGGCCGGCACCATCATGTAACCCAGGGCCGTGTCCTGTGCGGTGCGCGGGTTGATCAGATCGGTGACCAGATCGGCAGGGATGGCGCGCTGCTGGGGTGGCGACTGGATCACCTCGCGCGGCGGGCGGAAGCGGCGCAACAGCGCATACACCGTCAGGGCCACGATGCTGAGCACGGTGATCTCGCCAAACGTGTCGAACGCGCGGAAATCCACCAGCATCACGTTCACGACGTTGGAGCCCCCGCCCTCGGGCAGGGCGCGGTCGATGAAGAAGGGCGAAATGCTTTGCGGGGCCGGCCGCGTCATCATGGCGTAGGCGAGGGCGGCCATGCCGGCACCTGCCACCACCGAGACGATCAAATCGCGCAGGCGGCGAGCCTTTACGCGCAACGCCAGGCTGGGCGATTCGTAGGGCAGGCGCTTGGGCAGCCAGCGCAGGCCCAGCAGGAACAGCACCGTCATCACGACTTCCACCGCCAACTGTGTCAGCGCCAGGTCGGGCGCCGAGAACCAGACAAAGGTCAGCGTGGTGACCAGGCCGACGCCGCCCACCATGATCAAGGCCGCCAACCGGTGGAACTTGGCCTGGTTGGCAGCGGCCAGCGCGCAGACGCAGCCCATCACCCAAAGCAACGCGAACTCGGGCGAGGCTGGAACGCGTTCACGGTCGCCCCAGGTCACGCCACCGCGCCACAGCGAGGCAGTGGCCGCGGCAATGGCGGCCAGCACCAGCATCAGCAACTGCGGCTGAAGCCGGTTGGTGGACAGCTTGGTCAGCGCCCAGCGCGCGCTGCGGTCCAGTGCGTAGAGCGAGCTCTGGAACATGCGCTGCCCGTCCAGCCGCGCCAGCAACGGCACGCGCTGGATCTGCCCGCCAGCCAGCCGGTGGCGCAGCAGCGCGTACAGCGCCAGCCCACCGGCCAGCGCGATCAGGCTCATGACCAGCGGCCGGTTGAAGCCGTGCCAGATCGCCAGGCTGAACCGCGGGAGTTCGCCGCCCACCACGGGCCGTGCAGCCAGATCCAGCGCGGGGCCAACCGACCACTGCGGAACGATGCCCACCACCAGACACAGCAGCACGAGCACCTCGATAGGCACGCGCATCCAGCGCACCGGTTCATGCGGCTCGAGCGGGAGTTCGGACCGGCGCGGACCCAGGAACACGCTGACCGAAAATCGCAGCGAATACACCACGGCGAAGATGCCCGCCACGGTGGCGGCGATCGGCAAGCCGTAGTCCAGCCAGGGGTAGGAACTGAGATCGATCGTCTCGGCGAAGAACATTTCCTTGGACAGGAAACCGTTCATCAGAGGGACGCCCGCCATCGCCGCGCTGGCGACGAAGGCCAGCGTCCCGGTGATCGGCATGGCCTTCCACAGCCCGCCCAGGCGCCGGATGTCGCGCGTGCCGGTTTCGTGGTCGATGATGCCGGCCGCCATGAACAGCGAGGCCTTGAAGGTCGCGTGGTTCATGATGTGGAACACCGCCGCCACCGCCGCCAGGTCGCGGTTCAGGCCCAGCAGCAGGGTGATCAGGCCCAGGTGGCTGATGGTCGAATAGGCCAGCAGGCCCTTCAGGTCGTGCTGGAACATCGCCACGTAGGCGCCCAGCACCAGGGTGATCAGGCCCGCGCCGCCGACGAGCCAGAACCATTGTTCGGTGCCCGACAGGGCCGGCCACAGGCGCGCCAGCAGAAATACGCCCGCCTTCACCATGGTGGCCGAATGCAGGTAGGCCGACACCGGCGTGGGCGCCGCCATCGCGCGCGGCAGCCAGAAATGGAAGGGGAACTGCGCGCTTTTGGTCAACGCGCCCAGCAGCACCAGCACGAGCATCGGCGTGTACAGGTGGTGCGCGCGGATCTCGTCGCCGCTGGCCAGCACCACGTCCAGGTCGTAGCTACCAACAATGTGGCCCAGCATCAGCATGCCGGCCAGCATGGCCAGGCCGCCCGCGCCGGTCACCGTGAGCGCCATGCGCGCGCCGCGCCGGGCGTCTTTGCGGTGGTACCAGTAGCCGATCAGGAGGAAGCTGAACAGGCTGGTCAGCTCCCAGAAGAACACCATCTGCACCAGGTTGCCCGACAGCACCACGCCCAGCATGGCGCCCATGAAGGCCAGGAAGAACGAGAAGAAGCGCGGCACCGGGTCGTTCTTCGACATGTAGTAGCGCGCGTACACCGCCACCAGCGTGCCGATGCCCGTCACCAGCAGCGCGAACATCCAGGCAAAGCCGTCCATGCGGACGACGAAGTTGATGCCCGCCGACGGGATCCAGCGGTATTCCTCGCGCAGCACCGCGCCGCCTTGCAACGCCGGGTACTGCCACGCCACCCAGACCAGGGCCGCCAACCCCACCAGGGCGGCCCAGACCGCCGCTGCCGTGCGCGCGTGCGTCGGCATCAGCGCTGCAACCAGGCTGCCGGCGAACGGTAGCAATAGCAGGTAAACCAGGTCCATCCAGAAAAGCTTGCGGGGCCGCGCCAGCCCGGCACGGCGCGGGGGGCGCGGTTCCGGTCAGGCTGCAGCGGTCAGGGGAGATGGGGCGATACGCCCCGGAGGAATGCCAGCCCAAATGATAATTCACAAAGAAAAGCGCCCTTGTCGGCGCGGGCCTTGCGCAGGCAGCTAGCAAATCGGGAGTGGCCTATCGCCACGCGACCTGAGCCCTGTGCCGGTGACCCCAGACGCCGTCGGCCGTACCATTGCCGCATGCGCATCCTGCTGGCCGAAGACGACACGATGATTGGCGAGGTGGTGCTGGACGCCCTGCGCGCCGAGCACTACGCCGTGGACTGGGTCAAGGACGGCCAGATGGCCGATACCGCCCTCACCACCGCCGACTACGACCTGCTGCTGCTCGACCTGGGCCTGCCGCGCAAGGACGGCCTGGAGGTGCTGCGCAGCCTGCGCGCACGCCGCCAGCGCCTGCCGGTGCTGATCGCCACCGCGCGCGACGCCGTGGGCCAGCGCGTGGCCGGGCTGGACGCGGGTGCCGACGACTACATCGTCAAACCCTACGACCTGGACGAGTTGCTGGCGCGCATCCGCGCGCTGCTGCGCCGCGCCGACGGCCGGGCCGAGCCGGCGTACGAGTGGGGCGACGTTTGCATCGTGCCGGCCACGCGCGAGGTGACCAAGGGCGGCGCCCCGGTGCAGCTGTCGGCGCGCGAATGGGCCGTGCTGGAACCCCTGCTGGCGCGCCCGGGCCGCGTGCTGTCGCGCCAGCAACTGGAAGAAAAGCTGTATTCCTGGCGCGACGACGTCAGCAGCAACGCGGTGGAGGTCTACATCCACGGCGTGCGCAAGAAGTTGGGCACGGACCTGATCCAGAACGTGCGCGGCCTGGGCTACCTGGTGCCGGCACAGGGGCCGGACGGTGCGGGTGCGATGGGGATGGCGCCATGAAGACTCCTGATTCGATAGCTGGTCGCGCTGATGGTTCTAGGGCGGAAGGCCAGTTTTACCCTGATAAACCGGCGCCATCGCTGCGTGGTCGGCTGATCGGCCTGCTGCTGGCCGCCGTCGCCGTGATTGCTGGCCTGCAGGCGCTGGTGACCTGGCGCACGGCGCTCAGTGAGACCGAAGCCGTGTTCGACGGCCAGATGGAGCGCATCGCCCTCTCGCTGACCGGCGGCTTGGCCGCCAGCTTGCTGGGCGATGACGCGCTGGCCAGCGGGCGCGTCGCGCGCGACCTGATCGTGCAGGTCTGGCGCGCCGATGGCGTCATGCTGTACCGCTCGCCCAGCGACCAGTTGCTGCCACCGCAGGCGGTGATCGGCTTCACCAACATCAGGGTGGGTCACGCCGACTTTCGCGTTTACGCGCTGCGCACGCCCACCCAGGTGATTCAGATCGCACAGGACACGGCCACCCGGCGCCAGGCCGCCGGGCAGCTGGCGCTGCGCGCGGTGCTGCCGATCGCGCTGCTGGCGCCGCTGCTGATGCTGATCGTCTGGGGCGTCGTCACCCGCGCGCTGGCCCCGCTCGACCGGGTGCGCCGCCAACTGGCCGAACGCCGCGCCAGCGACCTGGCGCCCATCGGCACCGCCGGCGTGCCGCTGGAGGTGCGTCCGCTGATCGACGAGTTGAACGCGCTGCTGGCGCGCCTGGCCAAGGCGTGGGACACGCTGACCCACTTCACCGCCGACGCTGCGCACGAGCTGCGCACGCCCCTGGCCGCGCTGCGCCTGCAGGTGCAAGGTCTGCAGCGCGCGCCCGACGCCGCCAGCCGCGATGTCGCTGCCGACCGCCTGCTGTCCGGCATCGACCGCGCCACGCGCCTGGTCGAGCAACTGCTGGCGCTGGCGCGGCAGGAGGGCGCAACGCCGGACGACGCGGTGGAACTCGATCTGACCGAACTGGCCCGCGCCGCGGTTCAGGACGTAGCCAGTGCCGCGGCTGCGCGCGATGTACGCATGCACCTGGTCGCGCCCACGCCGGTGCGGCTGCAAGGCCAGCCTGCGGCGCTGGCCGTGCTGCTGCGCAACCTGCTGGACAACGCCATCCGCCACACCCCGGAAGGCGGCATCGTGCAGGTGCAGACCTTGACTGGCGCCGACGCCGCGCCCGACCGCGTCGTGCTCACCGTGGAAGACGCCGGTGCCGGCGTGCCGCCGGCCGAGCGCGAACGTGTGCAGGACCGCTTCTACCGCGCTCCCGGTACACCGGGCCATGGCAGCGGCCTGGGCCTGGCCATCGTCAAATCGGTGGCGGACCAGCATGGCGCACGTCTGCGGCTGGACGATTCACCCACACTCGGCGGCCTGCGCGTGACCCTGGCCTGGTGAGGCTCTGGTTGGCTCTGGTCCTGCGCGGGTTGCTATCACTTTCGATGAGACGGGCGGCTGGTCGCGCGCCCTAAGTTTCACCTAACTGTCCTGCCCCACATTTGCACCATCCCGCCAGAACGGCGGCTTGGACACAAGGACTGGGACATGAACACGATGGAACTGAAATCGAAGAAACTGGTGGCGGCCCTGTTGGCCGCGGGCGTGCTCGGCGGCATTGGCGCGACCGCTGTGGATCGCCTGCAAACCCCGGCGCACGCGCAAGCCGCGCCCACCGTCACCGCGCCGGCGCCTGCCGTTCTGACGGCGGCCCCGGCGGCGGCATTGCCCAACTTCAGCGCCATCGCTGCGCAGTACGGCCCGGCGGTGGTGAACATCAGCGTCAGCGGCACGCGCAAGGTGTCGATGAACGGCGACGATGGTGATGATGACGACGACGCCGAAGCCGGCCCGGCCGCCCAGCGCGGCGCCGGCCCGGACGCACAGATGCAGGAATTCCTGCGCCAATTCGGCCTGCCGCCCGGCATGTTCGGGCAGATGCCTGGCCAGGGTCGCGGCGGTCCGATGCCCGAGCGGCCGATGCAGGGCCAGGGCTCGGGCTTCATCGTCAGCCCGGATGGCCTGATCCTGACCAACGCCCACGTGGTGCGTGGCGCGCAGGAGGTCAACGTCAAGCTGACCGATCGGCGCGAATTTCGCGCCAAGGTGCTGGGCCGCGACGACAAGACCGACGTGGCGGTGATCAAGATCGACGCCAAGGGCTTGCCGACGCTGCCGCTGGGCAGCAGCAAGGCGCTGATGCCCGGCGAATGGGTGATGGCGATCGGCTCGCCCTTCGGCTTCGAGAACAGCGTGACCGCTGGTGTGGTCAGCGCCAAGGGCCGCTCGCTGCCCGACGACAGCGCCGTGCCTTTCATTCAAACCGACGTGGCTGTGAACCCCGGCAACTCGGGCGGTCCGCTGCTGAACGCGCGCGGCGAGGTGGTGGGCATCAACTCGCAGATTTACAGCCGCTCGGGCGGTTACCAGGGTCTGTCCTTCGCCATCCCGATCGAGCTGGCCAAGCACGTCGAACAGCAGCTGGTCGCAACCGGCAAGGTGGATCACGCGCGGCTGGGCGTGACCGTGCAGGAAGTGAACCAGGCATTCGCCGATTCCTTCAAGCTGCCCAAGCCCGAAGGCGCGCTGGTGGCCAACGTCGAGCCGAATGGCCCGGCAGCCGCGGCGGGCCTGAAGTCGGGCGACGTGATCACCAAGGTCGACGGCCAGCCGGTGGTGGCCTCAGGCGATCTGCCAGCACACATCAGCCTGGCCAAGCCGGGTGACCGGGTGACGCTGGAGGTGTGGCGCCAAGGCAAGCCGGAGCAGCTGAGTGCGCAACTGGGCGGCGCCAAAGACAAGCCCGCTGCTGTGGCGCAGAACGACAAGGCGTCGCAAGGCAAGCTGGGCCTGGCTTTGCGTCCCCTGCAGCCGCAGGAAAAACAGCAGGCCAAGGTCGACGGCGGTTTGCTGGTTGAGCAGGCCAGCGGCGCCGCGGCCCGTGCCGGAGTGCAACCGGGTGACGTGCTGGTGTCGGTGAACGGCCAGCCGGTGAAAGACATCGACCAGGTGCGCGGCATCGTGGCCAAGTCCGACAAGTCGGTGGCGCTGCTGGTGCAGCGGGGCGGCCAGCAGCTGTTCGTGCCGGTGCGCGTGGGCTAAACCCGCCAGCGTCTACTGAAATCCTCCAAGGCCTCGCTTCATCTCTTGGCCTTCCTCAGAAAGCCGATGGCCCGTGTGGCTGTCGGCTTCTTTTTTGAGATTTCGAATCAAATCGGGTGCTGGCCATACAGCAGTCTGCGCGGGCAGCTATGAATTAAATAGTGGCGGGTGGCTCAGCACGCCACCCTGGGCGTCAGCGTGTGTAGCCCAGGCAGGCACCGGCGTTGGGCCGACCCTTGCATTCGCGGCGCAGGCGGGCTTCTTCGGACCGCTGGCGCTGAGTCGCGTCCAGGCCGTTGGCGTAGGTCGTGACAGGCGCACGCTTGAGTTGGACGCCGTGGGCCTTGCCCTTGCCCTTGGCCTGCGCAGGCGCGGCCATCGCCAGGCTGAGGCCGAGAACGGCCACGGAGCAGCTCAGGGCGCGAAGTAAGGTGGTCTTGGCGGTGGTCATGGCAGTGTCCTCAGGATGTTGGTCGGGCAGTACGGCGTTTGTGCGATGCTTGCAGATTCGCCTCATTGCCCCATTAGAAAAGTCCGTCGAGCCATGCGTCAAGCCGTTCTGAACCTCGAAGAATCCAAGATTCGTGAAGTAGCCAACGCTGGCATGGGGCGCGACGATGTCTTGCCCTTCTGGTTTGGCGAAAGCGACGAAGTCACGCCCGACGCCATTCGCCAGGCCGCCATCGCCGCGCTGCAGGCGGGGGAAACCTTTTATTCCCACAACCTGGGCCTGCCGGCCCTGCGCGAGGCGGTGGCCGCCTACACCAGCGCGCTGCACGGCCCCGTGGGCGCGGAGCGCATTGGCATCACCTCGGGCGGGGTGAACGCGCTGATCGTGGCCATGCAGACGCTGATCGACGCGGGCGATGACGTCGTCGCCGTCACGCCCGTCTGGCCCAACCTGACGGCGCAGCCGCGCATCCTGGGCGCGCACCTGCGCTGCGTGCCACTGCGGCCCGACGCGCAAGGCGCGTGGCAGCTGGACCTGCCCGCACTGCTGGCCGCCATCACGCCGCAAACCAAGCTGCTCATCGTCAATTCGCCCAGCAACCCGACGGGCTGGACGCTGACGCGCGCCGAGCAGACCGCCATCCTGGCGCACTGCCGCCAGACCGGCACCTGGATCCTGGCCGACGAGGTGTACGAGCGCCTGTACTACAAGGACGACACCGCCAACGGCGCGGCGCCGAGCTTTCTAGACGTGGCGGAGCTCGACGACCGCCTGGTGGTGGTTCAAAGCTTTTCCAAAGCCTTTTTGATGACCGGCTGGCGCCTGGGCTACCTGATCATGCCGCCCACCATGACGCAGGAAGTGGGCAAGCTGATCGAATTCAACACCTCGTGCGCCCCCGTCTTCGCCCAGCGCGGCGCCCTGGCCGCTCTGGCGCAGACCGCTGACATTACCCCGCCCATCGTCGCCCACCTGCGCCAATGCCGAGACACGCTGGTGCCGCTGTTGCAGACCGTGCCTGGCGTGGAAACCAGCGCCGCCCCCGGCGGCATGTACGCCTTCTTGCGCGTGGCGGGCTTTGGTGATTCGCTTGAGTTGGCCAAGCGGCTGGTCACCGAAGCCGGCCTGGGCCTGGCGCCGGGCGTGGCGTTTGCGCCCGAAGCGGAGGGTTGGCTGCGCTGGTGTTTTGCGTCGAAGGACGTGGGGCGGTTGGGGGTGGGGGTGGAGCGGTTGTGGGGGTGGTTGGCTGCGCGCGCGTAAGGCACGCGTCCAAGCGCTTCGCCTGCGCAAACCCAAAAAAAGCCGGCGCGAGCCGGCTTTTTCGCGAACCCGGTCTTTCGATCAGGGGAAAGTCGCGACGATGTTGGGTATCGACTGCCCGAGGATGAAGTCCTTGTATTTGGCTTCAAAGCCCGCGCGCGTGTACGTGGCCGTGGCGGCCGTCCCGGCGGTCATGGCAGTCGCGCCTTGACCCATCGCGTACACGGTGATCGTGTAGGTGTGGGTTTCACCTGCCGGCGGGTTAGGCCCTTGGTAGCCAGTTTGGCCGTTGTAGGCATAGCCTTGTACAACGCCAGTGAGAGGCGTCTTGCTCGCACCTTCTGGCAAGACCGTTGTCGCCGGGAGCAGGTTGAACAGCGACCAGTGTGCGCATGCTGCGACGCCCGGGCCGCAGGTGCCAAGAGGGGAAACCGTTTCGTCGTCCATGACGATCGCAAAGAATTTGGTCCCCGACGGTGCGTTGGCGATGCTGATGGCAGGCGAAACATCGCTACCGCCTGCACCTGCGCCTGCCGAGCCAATCGGTACCTTGCCCCCGGCGAAAGTGGAACTGCTGGCCGTCATCTGGGTTCCGCCCACCGTGATCGTCACGTCGTTGGTGCCGTTCAGGCCTCTGCCGTCGCGTGCTTCCAGGCGAATGGTGTAGTCGCCCATCACGTCCGGCTTGAAGGTCGGCTTGGCCGTGCCTTGGCCGGTCAGTGTAGCCGTGCTGGCGTTCGGCTTGCTGACGATCGTCCATACGTAGGTGATCGGATCGTTGTCCGGATCGGTGGTGCCAGAGCCATCCAACATGATCGTCCCACCGTCCCTGAGGCCTTGGTACGGACCACCCGCATTCGCCACCGGCGCCTTGTTGTTATCCGGCGTCGGTGAAGGTGAGGGCGTCGGCGAAGGGGAGGGCGTCGGTCCCGGAGCAGGGGGCGTCGGCGCGGGCGGCGTCGGCGCGGGCGGCTGGGGCGCCGGCTCGTCGGTGCCACCACCTGGCACGGGGTAGGGCGGCGGGGTGGTGCCGGGCGATGGGCTGGTGGCCGGGGCCGACGGATCGGTGGGTGGGTCGAGCGGGTAAGGGCCCTCGTCACTGCCGCCGCAGGCCACCAGGGCCATCAGGGAGCCAATCAAAGCCAGTTTGGTGCGACCGCGCATACGCCTCCTTGTTGATCGTTTGTGTTGAAACCAATGAAAACCATTGTTACGGACGAAGTCTAGCGCGCCAAGTCGGCGTGAATGTGCAAAGCGCCCGAGTCCGGGCGCGGCGATGTGGCAGAAGGCCAACGTTACTTGGTTGGGCGCGGGGAAGGTCAGTCAGGGCTATCGGGGACCAGGGTTAGGCACGATCTGCACGGAGCGGTGATCGACAGGCGTTTAATGTGGACTCAACGTTAGTGCTCGCCCCCCTCTCGCTCGTAACGCTGGCCCTCGCTGCTCGAAAGAATCAAATGGGCCTGATGATGGCAGGCGGAGGCGGCCCACCAACCTCGCTATAATCCCGAGGTTTTGCATTTCGCAAAGCGCACGTGGCGTGCAGTTCCGGCGCACCACGCAAGTCAAATCATTTGGAACGAGGATGTTTTTTCCATGATCTCTCAAGAGAAAAAAGCCGCTGTCGTCAAAGACAACGCCCGCGCCGCCAACGACACGGGCAGCCCTGAAGTGCAAGTGGCCATTCTGACGGCCCGCATCAACGAGCTGACTCCCCACTTCAAAGAGCACGCCAAGGACCACCACGGTCGCCGCGGCCTGCTGCGCATGGTCAGCCGTCGTCGCAAGCTGCTGGACTACCTCAAGGGCAAGGACGCTGATCGCTACCTGGCCCTGATCGCCAAGCTGGGTCTGCGCAAATAAGCGCCATGACACGTCAAAACGCCTGATCCCTGTCTGGGTTCAGGCGTTTTTGTCTTTTTTCCGCCGGAGTTGCCTGATTTCAGAGCGAAGCTGTGTCATTCCACCAAGGCCTTGCGCGTCGGCAAGGGGTTGCTGGAATGGCATCGTGTTCTGAATCAAATCGGCCTCCAGACGGCACCCAATCAGCGGTGCCAGCTACTTAAACAGGAGCAAACATGAGCATGTTCAATAAATTCACGAAGTCGTTCCAGTGGGGCGACAAGACCGTGGTTATGGAAACGGGCGAGATCGCCCGCCAGGCCTCGGGCGCCGTGCTGGTCGACATCGACGGCACCGTGGTGCTGGCCACCGTGGCCGCCAGCAAGTCGGCCAAGCCGGGGCAGGACTTCTTCCCGCTGACCGTCGACTACATCGAGAAAACGTACGCCGCCGGCAAGATCCCGGGCAGCTTCTTCAAGCGTGAAGCCAAGCCCAGCGAACTCGAAACCCTGACCAGCCGCCTGATCGACCGCCCGATCCGCCCGCTGTTCCCCGAAGGCTTCTTCAACGAAGTGCACGTGGTCATCCACACACTGTCGCTGAACCCCGAAGTCGACGCCGACATCGCCGCCATGATTGGCGTGAGCGCCGCGCTGTGCATCAGCGGCATCCCGTTCAACGGCCCCATCGGCGCGGCGCGCGTGGGCTACATCAACGGCGAATACGTGCTGAACCCGGGCCCCAGTGCCCGCAAGAACAGCCAACTGGATCTGGTCGTCGCTGGCACCGAATCGGCCGTGCTGATGGTCGAGTCCGAAGCCGATCAGCTGTCCGAAGACATCATGCTGGGCGGCGTGGTGTTCGGTCACGAACAAGGCAACATCGCCATCAACGCCATCCATGAGCTGGTGCGCGAAGCGGGCAAGCCGCTGTGGGCCGACACCGGCGCCTGGGCGCCGGAAGTCAAAGACGAAGCCTTTATCGCCAAAGTGGGCGGCGTGGCCGAAGACAAACTGCGCGCGGCCTACCAGATTCGCAGCAAGCAGGCCCGCACCCAAGCCGTGCGCGAAGCCTACGCCGGCGTGAAAGACGCGCTGAAGGCCGAAGGCGCCGAATTCGACGCCGTCAAGCTGGACAACCTGCTGTTTGAACTGGAAGCCGGCATCGTGCGCAGCCAGATTCTGGCGGGCGAGCCGCGCATCGACGGCCGCGACACGCGCACCGTGCGCCCCATCGAAATCCGCAACGGCGTGCTGCCGCGCACCCACGGCTCGGCGCTGTTCACGCGCGGCGAGACGCAGGCGCTGGTCGTCACCACCCTGGGCACCGAGCGCGACGCGCAGCGCATCGACGCGCTGGCTGGTGAGTTCGAAGACCACTTCCTGTTCCACTACAACATGCCTCCCTTCGCCACGGGCGAGGCCGGTCGCATGGGCTCGACCAAGCGCCGCGAAGTCGGCCACGGCCGCCTGGCCAAGCGCGCGCTGATCCCGCTGCTGCCGGACCGTGCCGAGTTCCCCTACACGATCCGTGTGGTGTCGGAAATCACCGAATCCAACGGCTCCTCGTCGATGGCTTCGGTCTGCGGCGGCTGCCTGTCGCTGATGGACGCCGGCGTGCCCATGAAGGCGCACGTGGCCGGTATCGCCATGGGCCTGATCAAGGAAGGCAACCGCTTTGCCGTGCTGACCGACATCCTGGGTGACGAGGATCACCTGGGCGACATGGACTTCAAGGTGGCCGGCACGACCAACGGCATCACCGCCCTGCAGATGGACATCAAGATCCAGGGCATCACCAAGGAAATCATGCAGGTTGCCCTGGCGCAGGCCAAGGAAGCGCGCATGCACATCCTGGGCAAGATGCAGGAAGCCATGGGCGAAGCCAAGGCCGAGATCAGCAGCTACGCGCCCAAGCTCTACACGATGAAGATCAACCCCGAGAAGATCCGCGACGTGATCGGCAAGGGCGGCGCCACCATCCGCATGCTGACGGAAGAGACCGGCACCACGATCGACATCGGCGAAGACGGCACCATCACCATCGCCAGCAACGACGCCGCCAAGGCCGACGACGCCAAGCGCCGCATCGAACAGATCACCGCCGAAGCCGAAGTGGGCAAGGTGTACGAAGGCCCGATCACCAAGATTCTGGAATTCGGTGCGCTGGTCAACATCCTGCCGGGCAAGGACGGTCTGCTGCACATCAGCCAGATCTCGCATGAGCGCGTGGAACAGGTCAGCGACGTGCTGTCCGAAGGCCAGGTGGTGCGCGTGAAAGTGCTGGAGACGGACGACAAGGGCCGCATCAAGCTGTCGATGAAAGCGCTGCAAGAGCGCCCGCCGCGCCCTGAAGGCGAAGAGCGTGCGCCGCGCGAATACCGCGAGCCGCGCGGTGACCGTGGCGACCGCGGTGATCGTCCTCCCCGTGGTGATCGTGGCGACCGTGGCCCGCGTGAAGACCGTGGTGACCGTCCGCCACGCGCCGAGCGCGAGCCACGTCCGGAGTCGGCCGACGCCCATGCACCGGCCGCTCCCGTGGCCGAAGAGCAGCAGCAGCAACAACAGCAGTAAGCAACTTCACTTTTGATAGCTGCCCGCGCAAGTCCCTCTAGCGCGGGCGGCCCATTTGACTATGAAGTGCATTGAGATTCGCGAATACGGCGCACCCGAGGTGCTGGTGCCGGCCGAGCGCGCCCAGCCAGCGCCGGGTGCGGGCGAGTTGCTCATCCGCGTCGCCGCGTCGGGGGTGAACCGTCCTGACGTGCTGCAGCGCACGGGCAACTACCCGGTGCCGCCGGGTGCGTCGGATCTGCCAGGGCTTGAAGTGGCCGGCACCATCGTGTCGGGCGACGTGCAAGCCATGGCCGGAGCAGGCTTGGCCGTGGGCGACCGCGTGTGCGCATTGGTGGCCGGTGGCGGTTATGCCGAGTACTGTGTGGCCCCGGTGGCGCAATGCCTGCCGGTGCCAGCCGGTTGGAGCGACGTGGAAGCCGCTTCGCTGCCCGAGACCTTCTTCACCGTCTGGAGCAACGTGTTCGACCGCGGTCGCCTGCAAAAGGGCGAGACGCTGCTGATCCACGGCGGCACCAGCGGCATCGGCGTTACCGCCATCCAGCTCGCCAAGGCGGCTGGGGCCACTGTGATCGTCACCGCCGGCAGCGACGAGAAATGCGCCGCCTGTCTGAAGCTGGGCGCCGACCACGCCATCAACTACCGCACCACGGACTTCGCCGAGCAGGCGAAGCAGCTGACCGGCGGCAAGGGCGTGGACGTGATCCTCGACATGGTGGCGGGCGATTACGTCAAGCGCGACGTCGAATGCCTGGCTGAGGACGGCCGCCTGGTCATCATTGCGGTGCAGGGCGGTACCAAGGCCGAGTTCAACGCCGGGCTGGTGCTGCGCCGGCGCCTGACCCTCACTGGGTCGACCCTGCGTCCGCGCCCGGTGGCGTTCAAGGGCGCGATCGCGCAGGCGCTGAAAAGCAATGTGTGGCCGTGGCTGGAAAGCCGTCGCGTGCAGCCGGTGATCCACAGCGTGTTCCCGGCCGCCGAGGCGGACGATGGTCTGCCCAGCGGCGCCGCGCGCGCCCATGCGCTGATGGAAAGCGGTGACCACATCGGCAAGATCGTTCTGACCTGGGGTGAGGCATGAGTGCCAAAAAACTGATCGCCGGCAACTGGAAGATGAATGGCAGCCTGGCTGCCAACCAGACGCTGGTGCAGGCGCTGCTGGCCGGCATCGGCCAGCCGACCTGCGACGTGGCGCTGTGTGCGCCTTTCGTCTACCTGCCGCAACTGCAGGCGCTGCTGGCCGACACCAGCACCGTCGAGCTGGGCGCGCAGGACCTGTCGCAGCACGACAGCGGGGCCTACACGGGCGATGTGTCCGGCGCGATGCTGCGCGATTTCGGCGTGCGCTACGCCATCGTCGGCCACAGCGAACGCCGCCAGTACCAGGGCGAGACCGATGTGCAGGTGGCCATCAAGGCCAAGCGCGCGCTGGCGGCCGGCTTGACCCCGATCGTCTGCGTGGGCGAAACCCTGCGCGAGCGGGAAGAGGGCATGACCGAGTTCATCGTCAAGCGCCAGCTGTCCGCGGTGATTCACCTCAATGGCCACTGCATCAGCGAGATCGTTGTTGCCTATGAGCCCGTCTGGGCGATTGGCACCGGCAAAACCGCCACCCCCGACGAAGCGCAGGCCGTGCACGCCGTGCTGCGCGCGCAGCTGAAGGCGGCCACCGAACACGCCGACCGTGTGCGCATCCTCTACGGCGGGAGCATGAACGCGGCCAACGCGGCCGAGCTGCTGGCCCAGCCGGACATCGACGGCGGCCTGATCGGCGGCGCGTCGCTGAAGGCGCCCGATTTTCTGAAGATTATTGCCGCTGCACGTTGATGGACGAGCGCGGGCAGCTATCAAATTTGGAGTAATGGAATGAACTTTGCACTCAATCTGGTGCTGGTGCTGCAGATCCTGTCGGCGCTGGCCATGGTCGGCCTGATCCTCATGCAGCACGGCAAGGGTGCCGACATGGGCGCGGCCTTCGGCAGCGGCGCGTCGGGCAGCCTGTTCGGTGCTTCCGGCAGCGCGAACTTTCTGTCGCGCGCCACGGCGGTGCTGGCCACCGTGTTTCTGGCGTCCACGCTGGCGCTGGCTTACTTCGGCTTCAGCATCCGCACGCCCTCGTCGTCGGGTGGCAGTGTGCTGGACCGCGCTGCCGTGACGGCGCCGGCTTCGGCTGCCTCAGGCGCCGCTTCGGCGGCATCCGCTGCGGGTGCTGGGAGCATTCCGACCGACTCCGCCGAACCCGCCGCGGCAGGTTCTGCTGCTGCCCCGGCGTCGGCCACGGGCGCCGCCCAAATCCCGACCAACTGAGTTGGCTCAAAGGACTCTGAAAATCCTCTCGCCAAGCCTGTAACCGAGGGTTTTCAGGGTAAACTCCTAGTTGCTGCCGACACCTGTCACTGGCGTTTCAGACAGGGTGACCGGATTGGTGGCTGACACGATTGCCGTCGTGGTGAAATTGGTAGACACGCTATCTTGAGGGGGTAGTGGCGAAAGCTGTGCGAGTTCGAGTCTCGCCGACGGCACCAAGTACAAGATGCGGGTGACATCCCACGGATGACCGCCCGCACCCGACACAGAGCCTACGATGAATCTCTCCGAGTACCTTCCCGTCCTGCTGTTTATCCTGGTGGGTCTGGCGGTCGGGGCGCTCTGTCTGGGGATGGGGGCTTTTCTCAAGCCGCACAAGCCCGATGCGGCCAAGAACTCGCCCTACGAATGCGGCTTTGAGGCATTTGAAGACGCGCGCATGAAGTTCGACGTGCGCTACTACCTCGTCGCCATCCTGTTCATCCTTTTCGATTTGGAAATCGCCTTCCTTTTCCCTTGGGCGGTCTCGCTGCGTGAAGTCGGTTTGCCGGGCTTTGTCGCGGTGCTGATCTTCCTGAGCATCCTCGTCGTGGGTTTCATCTACGAGTGGAAAAAAGGCGCGCTGGATTGGGAATGAAGCGGATCGCGCAGAGCGTCGATCAAGGACTCGCACATGAATGAACAGCTTCAACAAAAAGGCTTTCTGCTCACCGGCGTCGATGCGGCGGTGAACTGGGCCAAGACCGGCTCGTTATGGCCGGTGACCTTCGGGCTCGCTTGCTGCGCGGTCGAGATGATGCACGCCGCTGCGGCGCGCTACGACATCGGCCGTTTTGGCGCCGAAGTGTTTCGCGCCAGCCCGCGTCAGTCCGACCTGATGATCGTGGCGGGCACGCTGTGCAACAAGATGGCGCCGGCGCTGCGCAAGGTCTACGACCAGATGGCCGAGCCGCGCTGGGTAATCTCCATGGGCTCCTGCGCCAACGGCGGCGGCTACTACCACTACAGCTATTCCGTGGTGCGCGGCTGCGACCGCATCGTGCCCGTCGACGTGTACGTGCCCGGCTGCCCGCCCACAGCCGAGGCGCTGCTGTACGGCATCATCCAGTTGCAGCAGAAGGTGCGCCGCACCAACACGATCGCACGGGTGTGACCAGCATGGCCGACATTGCAATTGCTCCCGAGACCCTTCGTGACACCATCGCTGCCGCGCTGGGTGACAAGGCGCTGAATCTGGAAGTCGCGCTGAATGAGGTCGTGCTGACCGTCTCGCCTGCTGACTATCACGGCGTGATGCAGACGCTGCGTGACGCGCCCGGCTGCCAGTTCGAGCAGATGATCGACCTGTGCGGTCTGGACTATTCCGCCTATGGCGATGGCCGTTGGGAAGGCCCGCGCTACGCGGTGGTGCTGCAATTGCTGTCGGTCAGCCTGAACCAGCGCGTGCGCGTGCGCGTTTTCTGTGCAGACGACGAGCTGCCGGTGCTGCCCACGATCACCGATCTGTGGAGCGGCGCCAACTGGTACGAGCGCGAGGCGTTCGACCTGTACGGCATCGTGTTCGACGGCCACGACGACCTGCGGCGCATCCTGACCGATTACGGCTTCATCGGCCACCCGTTCCGCAAGGATTTCCCGCTGTCTGGTCACGTTGAAATGCGCTACGACGCCGAGCGTCAGCGCGTGATCTACGAGCCTGTGTCGATCGAGCCGCGTGAAGTCACGCCGCGGGTGATCCGTGAGGACAACTACGGGGGCCTGCACTGACGCGCCGCGTCGGCATAGACAGACATGGCTGAGATCAAGAACTACACCCTGAACTTCGGGCCGCAGCACCCGGCCGCGCACGGCGTGCTGCGCCTTGTGCTCGAAATGGACGGCGAAGTGCTGCAACGCGCCGACCCGCACATCGGCCTGCTGCACCGCGCCACCGAAAAGCTGGCCGAGCACAAGACCTACATCCAGTCGCTCCCGTACATGGACCGTCTGGACTACGTGTCCATGATGTGCAACGAGCACGCCTACTGCCTGGCGGTCGAACGCCTGCTGGGCATCGAGGTGCCGATCCGCGCCCAGTACATCCGCGTGATGTTCTCCGAAATCACGCGCATCCTGAACCACCTGATGTGGCTGGGTTCGCACGGCAACGACTGCGGGTCTTCGACCATGCTCGTCTACACCTTCCGCGAACGCGAAGACCTGTTTGACGTGTACGAGGCCGTGTCGGGCGCGCGCATGCACGCGGCGTACTTCCGTCCCGGCGGTGTGTACCGCGACCTGCCGGACGCCATGCCGCAGTACCGCTACAGCAAGATCCGCAGTGCCAAGGCGCTGGATGAGCTCAACAGCAACCGCAAGGGCTCGCTGCTGGACTTCATCGAGGACTTCACGAAGCGCTTTCCCAAGCACATCGACGAGTACGAAACGCTGCTGACCGACAACCGTATCTGGAAGCAAAGAACGGTTGGTATCGGTGTGGTGACGGCGGAGCGTGCTCTCAATTTGGGACTCACCGGGCCGATGCTGCGTGGCTCCGGCATCGCCTGGGATCTGCGCAAGAAGCAGCCCTACGAGGTCTACGACCAGATGGATTTCGACATCCCGGTCGGCAAGACCGGTGACACCTACGACCGTTATCTGGTGCGGGTGCAGGAGATGCGCGAATCCAACCGCATCATCCAGCAGTGCGTGAACTGGCTGCGCGCCAACCCCGGTCCGGTGATCGTGGACAACCACAAGGTGGCACCGCCTTCTCGCGAGGCGATGAAAACCAACATGGAAGAGCTGATCCACCACTTCAAGCTTTTTACCGAAGGCATGCACGTGCCAGAAGGCGAGGCCTATGCCGCTGTGGAACACCCGAAGGGCGAGTTCGGCATCTACATGGTGAGCGACGGCGCCAACAAGCCCTACCGCATGCGCATTCGCGCGCCGGGCTTTGCGCACCTGGCCGCGTTGGACGAAATTGGCAGAGGGCACATGCTGGCCGACATCGTGGCCATCATCGGTACCCTGGACATTGTGTTTGGAGAGATTGATCGATGAGCGCCAACGCCTCTCCCGCGGCCATCGCGCCGCTGTCGGAAGCGACGCGCGAACGTTTCGCGCGTGAAGTCGCCAAGTACCCGCAAGGGCAACAGCAGTCGGCCGTGATGGCCTGCCTGTCGATCGTGCAGCAGGAGCAGGGCTGGGTCAGTCCCGAGAGCGAAGTGGCAATCGCTGCTTACCTCGACATGCCGCCGATCGCGGTGCACGAGGTGACTTCGTTCTACAACATGTACAACCAGCGTCCTGTTGGCCAATACAAGCTGGCGGTGTGCACCAACCTGCCGTGCCAGTTGCGCGGTGGCCAGGCGGCACTGGAATACCTCGAGCAAAAGTTGTCTTTGAAGGCTGGTGAAACCTCGGCCGACGGCCGCTTCACGCTGCAGCAGTGCGAGTGCCTGGGCGCCTGTGCCGACGCGCCGGTCATGCTGGTCAACGACCGCACCATGTGCAGCTTCATGAGCGATGACAAGCTGCGTCAGTTGGTCGACGGCCTGAACCAGACGGAGGGCGCGCAATGAACGCCTCCCAGGTACTGTCGCAGTTTGCCGCCACGGGCGTGCAGACCTGCTTTCACGGTCGCCACATCAACCCGCAGATCTACGCTGATCTAGATGGCACCAACTGGCACCTGAAGGATTACGAAGCGCGCGGTGGCTACCAGGCGCTGCGCAAGATCCTGGGCAAGGATGGCGGTGCTGGCCTGACGCAGGACCAGGTGATTGCCACGGTGAAGGAATCGGCATTGCGCGGTCGCGGTGGGGCGGGCTTCCCCACGGGCCTGAAGTGGAGCTTCATGCCGCGCCAGTTCCCGGGTCAGAAGTACCTGGTCTGCAACTCGGACGAAGGCGAGCCGGGCACCTGCAAGGACCGCGACATCCTGATGTTCAACCCGCACATCGTGATCGAAGGCATGGCCATTGCGGCCTACGCCATGGGCACGAGCGTGGGCTACAACTACATCCACGGTGAGATCTTTCAGGTCTATGAGCGCTTTGAAGCCGCGCTCGAAGAGGCGCGTGCCGCCGGCTACCTGGGTGACCAGATCATGGGCAGCGACTTCAACTTCCAGTTGCACGCGCACCATGGTTTTGGCGCTTACATCTGCGGTGAAGAAACCGGCCTGCTGGAGTCGCTGGAAGGCAAAAAGGGCCAACCGCGCTTCAAGCCGCCGTTCCCGGCCAGCTTTGGCATGTACGGCAAGCCGACGACGATCAACAACACCGAAACCTTCGCGGCCGTGCCGTGGATCATCCGCAACGGTGGCCAGGCGTACCTGGAATGCGGCAAGCCCAACAACGGCGGCACCAAGATCTATTCGGTCAGCGGTGACGTCGAGCGGCCCGGTAACTACGAAATCCCGATGGGGACGCCGTTCTCCACGCTGCTGGAGTTGGCCGGTGGCGTGCGCAACGGCCGCCAGCTGAAGGCGGTGATTCCCGGTGGCTCTTCGTCCCCGGTTCTGCCCGCGTCCGTCATGATGGACTGCACCATGGACTACGACAGCATCGCCAAGGCGGGCTCCATGCTCGGCTCGGGTGCTGTCATCGTCATGGACGACACGCGCTGCATGGTCAAGTCGCTGCTGCGCCTGTCGTACTTCTATATGCACGAATCGTGCGGCCAATGCACGCCCTGCCGCGAAGGCACAGGCTGGCTGTGGCGCATGGTCGAGCGCATTGAAAAGGGCGAGGGACGCCCCAGTGACATGGAGCTTTTGGATTCCGTGGCCGGCAACATCATGGGGCGCACCATCTGTGCCCTGGGCGATGCCGCTGCCATGCCGGTGCGCGGCATGCTGAAGCATTTCCGTCACGAGTTTGAACACCACATCGAGCACAAGCGCTGTGTGGTGCCGGCCTACGTCTGAGGCTGCCCGAAAGAGTCGACATGGTTGAAATCGAGATCGATGGCAAGAAGGTAGAGGTGCCCGAGGGCAGCATGGTGATGCATGCGGCCGACAAGGCGGGCACTTATATCCCCCATTTCTGCTACCACAAGAAACTGTCCATCGCGGCCAACTGCCGCATGTGTCTGGTGGAAGTGGAAAAGGCGCCGAAGGCGATGCCAGCCTGCGCCACGCCGGTGACGCAGGGCATGATCGTGCGCACCCAGAGCGAGAAGGCGATCACCGCACAGAAATCCGTCATGGAGTTTCTGCTGATCAATCACCCGCTGGACTGCCCTATCTGCGACCAGGGTGGTGAATGCCAATTGCAGGATCTGGCGGTCGGCTACGGTGCTTCTGCCTCG
This sequence comes from Ottowia flava, assembly GCF_008017535.1. Classification (GTDB taxonomy): domain Bacteria; phylum Pseudomonadota; class Gammaproteobacteria; order Burkholderiales; family Burkholderiaceae_C; genus Ottowia; species Ottowia flava. Next base: position 10,956 of record NZ_VRUA01000024.1, on the reverse strand, counting down.
CGCTACGAGGAAGAAAAGCGCGTGGTGTTCCACAAGGACGTGGGTCCGCTCATCTCCATGGAAGAGATGGCGCGCTGCATCCATTGCACGCGTTGCGTGCGCTTCGGCCAGGAGATCGCCGGGGTGATGGAACTCGGCATGGCCAACCGTGGCGAGCATTCCGAGATCGAGACCTTCGTCGGTCACAGCGTCGATTCCGAGCTGTCGGGCAACATGATCGACATCTGCCCAGTGGGCGCTTTGACGAGCAAGCCGTTCCGTTACAGCGCCCGCACCTGGGAACTGTCGCGCCGCAAGAGCGTGGCCCCGCACGATTCGACCGGCGCCAACCTGATCGTGCAGGTCAAGAACAACAAGGTGATGCGCGTCGTTCCGCTCGAAAACGAAGCGGTCAACGAATGCTGGATCGCCGACCGCGACCGCTTCTCCTACGAAGCGCTGAATTCCGATGAGCGCCTGACCCAGCCCATGCTCAAGCAGGGTGGTGAATGGAAAGCCGTGGATTGGGCGACGGCGCTGGAATACGTGGCGAATGGCCTGAGCCAGATCAAGGCCCAGCACGGCGCTGGGGCCATCGGCGCGCTGGTCAGCCCACACAGCACCGTTGAAGAGCTGTATCTGGCCGGTCAGTTGGTGCGCGGCTTGGGCAGTGACAACATCGATCACCGGCTGCGCCACACCGAATTTGCACAGACCGAAGGTGCCCACTGGCTGGGCATGCCGATTGCGGCGTTGTCGGAACTGCAATCCGTTCTGGTCGTGGGCAGCAACCTGCGCAAGGATCATCCGCTGTTTGCGCAGCGAATTCGGCAGGCAGCCCGCCGTGGTGCAGCGGTGGCAGCTATCACTTCCGGAGCAATGTGGAGCGGCGAGCATGCCTGGGCGATGCCCGTATCGGTGGCGTCCATAGGCGAAGCTGGCGATTGGCTGGGCTTGTTGGCGAATGTCGCCGCGGCGGTCGGTAAAGCCCAAGGCGTGGCAGCGCCAACCGAAGGCGTGACCACGCCGGATTCGGAAGCAATTGCGAAGGCGCTGCTCAACGGTGAACGCAAGGCGATTCTGCTCGGCAATGCCGCGGCGCACCATCCGAACGCCTCTTCGTTGCTTGCATTGGCGCAATGGATTGGCCGTCAGACCGGTGCCAGCGTCGGCTACCTGACCGAGGCCGGCAATACCGTGGGCGCACAACTCGTCGGGGCCGTGCCACTGCGTGGTGGCCTGAACGCCGCACAAATGCTGGGCGGTGGCCTCAAGGCCGCGCTGTTGCTGAACTGTGAGCCAGGGCCCGACACGTCGGCCCCGCTGCAAGGCTGCGACATGGTCGTCACGCTGAGCCCGTTTAAGGCCAATATGGACATCAGCGACGTGCTGCTGCCCATCGCGCCGTTCACCGAAACCTCAGGCACTTTCGTCAATGCCGAAGGGCGGGTGCAGAGCTTCCATGCCGTCGTGCGCCCACTGGGTGAGGCGCGCCCCGCGTGGAAAGTGCTGCGCGTGCTGGGCGACATGCTGGGCGTCGTCCAGCCGCCTTACGAATCCTCGCAGGAAGTGCTGGGTCAGGCGCTGGGCGGTGCTGGTGCGCAGGTTGAACGCTCGCGCCTGAGCAACCAAACGGGTGCGGCCATTCGCGTGGTGTCGGGTCCGGTGGACCTCAAGCCCGTGGGCATCTACCAGCTGGACGGCATCGTGCGCCGTGCGCCTTCGTTGCAGATGACGGCCGACGCACGCGAGGGGGTCGCGACATGATCGATGCGATCTACAACTTCGGCCTTGGCTTATTCGCCGGCAACTGGTGGACAGCGATCACCTGGCCGGTGCTCTGGATCTTGATCAAGATCGTGGTCGTGGTGCTCCCGCTGATGGGCGCCGTCGCCTACCTGACCTTGTGGGAGCGCAAGCTGCTGGGCTGGATGCAGGTCCGTCACGGCCCGAACCGTGTCGGCCCCATGGGCTTGCTGCAGCCGATCGCCGACGCGGTCAAGCTGCTGACCAAGGAAATCATCCGCCCCACCGCGGCGTCGAAGGGCCTGTTCTTCCTGGGCCCGCTGCTGGCCATCATGCCGGCGCTGGCCGCCTGGGTGGTGATTCCTTTTGGCCCTGAAGTCGCGCTGTCCAACGTCAACGCGGGCCTGCTGCTGGTGATGGCCATTACCTCGATCGAGGTGTATGGCGTGATCATCGCGGGCTGGGCTTCCAACTCGAAGTACGCCTTCCTCGGCGCGCTGCGTGCCTCGGCCCAGATGGTCAGCTACGAGATCGCCATGGGCTTCTGCTTCCTGGTGGTGCTGATGGTCGCGGGCAGCATGAACCTGACCGAGATCGTGATGTCGCAGGGTAGGGGTCAGTTTGCCGACATGGGCCTGGGCGTGCTGTCCTGGAACTGGCTGCCGCTGCTGCCGATCTTCATCGTCTACCTGATTTCCGGCGTGGCCGAAACCAACCGTCACCCGTTCGACGTGGTGGAAGGTGAGGCCGAGATCGTCGCTGGCCACATGGTCGAGTACTCGGGCATGGGCTTTGCCACCTTCTTCCTGGCGGAATACGCCAGCATGTGGCTGGTCTCGATTCTGGCGGTGACCATGTTCCTGGGAGGCTGGCTGTCGCCGTTCGCTGCGCTGGACTTCATCCCCGGCTGGATCTGGCTGGGTTTGAAGACTTTCCTTGTGGTGTCGATGTTCATCTGGATTCGTGCCACTTTCCCGCGTTTCCGGTACGACCAGATCATGCGTCTGGGGTGGAAGATCTTCATCCCGGTGACGCTGGTGTGGCTGGTGCTGGTGGGCTTCTGGCTCTTCAGCCCCTGGAACATCTGGCATTGATTGAACGGCACAGGACTCAAAATGGCATCCCTAGCTGCTTCACCCTTTTCCATCAAGGACTTCTTCAAGAGCTTCATGCTCGTGGAGTTGTTCAAAGGCATGGCGCTGACCGGCCGCTACGCGTTCGCTCGCAAGGTCACGGTTCAGTACCCCGAAGAAAAGACTCCGTTGTCGCCGCGTTTCCGTGGCCTGCATGCCCTGCGCCGCTATGAGAACGGCGAAGAGCGTTGCATCGCCTGCAAGCTGTGCGAAGCCGTCTGCCCCGCTGTCGCGATCACGATCGAGGCGGGCGAACGCACAGACGGTTCACGCCGCACCACGCGCTACGACATCGACCTGACCAAGTGCATCTTCTGTGGCTTCTGTGAAGAGAGTTGCCCGGTCGATTCGATCGTGGAAACGCCGATTTTCGAATACCACGGCGAAAAGCGCGGCGATCTGTACTTCACCAAGGACATGCTGCTGGCGGTCGGTGACCGCTACGAGCCGGAGATCGCGGCGACCAAGGCGGCCGACGCCAAGTACCGCTGAGTCGGTGCGCAGCAACGAAGAATCGACCGACCCATGGACGTCAAGACTGGTTTCTTTTATGTGTTCTCCCTGATCATGCTGTTCGCAGCGTTCAGGGTGATCACGGCGCGCAACCCCGTGCACGCGGTGTTGTTTTTGATGCTGACCTTCTCGCAAGCTGCGGGTATCTGGCTGCTGCTGAAGGCGGAATTCCTGGCCATCACGCTGGTGTTGGTGTACCTGGGCGCCGTGATGGTGCTGTTCCTGTTCGTGGTGATGATGCTGGACATCCACATCGATACGCTGCGACAAGGCTTCTGGCGCCACTTCCCGTTGGCACTGGCAATTGGCGCGCTGATCTCGCTGGAGATGGCGGTGGTGTTGTTCGGCGGCTTCCGTGCCGGCGACGCGCCCGTGGTGCCGGAAACGGTGACCAATGCAGCGGGCCAGGTGGTTCAGTATTCCAACACCCAGGCGCTGGGAACGGTGCTGTACACCGAATACCTGTACCCGCTGGAAATCGCTGCGGTGATTCTGCTGGTGGCCATGATCACCGCCATCGGCCTCACCCTGCGTGAGCGCAAGGACACCAAGAAGGTGGATCCGTCGCGCCAGGTGCGGGTGCGCGCCCGTGACCGCATGGAGGTGGTGAAGCTCGCGCCGACCCAGGCGCCCGCACCTGTGGTGGAAGCGCCCGCCGCCGCCGAGGAGAACCCGAAATGACGTTGACACTGGCGCATTACCTGACGCTCGGGGCGATCCTGTTCGCCCTGTCAGTGGTTGGCATCTTTCTCAACCGCAAGAACCTGATCGTGTTGCTGATGGCGATCGAGTTGATGTTGCTCTCCATCAACCTGAACTTCGTGGCCTTCTCCCACTACCTGGGCGACATCCGTGGCCAGGTGTTCGTGTTCTTCATCCTGACGGTCGCGGCTGCCGAATCGGCGATTGGCCTGGCGATCCTGATGCTCTTGTTCCGCAACAAGTCCAGCATCAACGTCGATGAACTCAATTCGCTGAAGGGTTAACGAGAACAATGAGTCAGACCCTTTCCGCTGCCAGTTTGATCGCGGTGCCTCTGGCGCCGCTGGCTGGTTCGCTGCTCGCCGGTATCCTGGGCACCGCCTTTGGCGGTAACCGCATCGGTCGTGTTGCGTCGCATACCGCGACGATTCTTGGCGTTTTCGTCGCCTTCGTGATCTCGGCCATGACGCTTTACAGCGTCGTGGTGGACGGCGCGCACTTCAATCAGACGCTCTACGAGTGGATGACCGTGGGCAGTCTGAAGATGGAAGTCGGCTTCCTCGTTGACAGCCTCACGGCCATGATGATGTGCGTGGTGACCTTTGTGTCGCTGATGGTGCACATCTACACCATCGGCTACATGGCCGACGACGACGGCTACGATCGCTTCTTCTCGTACATCTCGCTGTTCACCTTCTCGATGCTCATGCTGGTGATGAGCAACAACTTCCTCCAGCTGTTCTTCGGCTGGGAAGCGGTGGGCTTGGTGTCCTATCTGTTGATCGGCTTCTGGTACGACCGGCCGACCGCGATCTTCGCGAACATGAAGGCCTTCCTGGTCAATCGGGTAGGCGACTTTGGCTTTATCCTGGGCATTGGCCTGATCGCCGCCTATGCGGGCACGCTCAACTACGACCAGACCTTCGCGAAGGCGGGCGAACTTGCGGGCATGGGCTTCCCGGGCACCGACTGGATGCTGATCACCGTGATCTGCATCTGCCTGTTCATCGGCGCGATGGGCAAATCGGCCCAGTTCCCTCTGCACGTCTGGCTGCCCGATTCCATGGAAGGCCCCACCCCGATCTCCGCGCTCATTCACGCGGCGACGATGGTGACGGCCGGTATCTTCATGGTCGCCCGCATGTCGCCGCTGTTCGAGTTGTCCGACACGGCACTGAACTTCATCCTGGTCATCGGCGCCATCACGGCCTTGTTCATGGGCTTTCTGGGCATCATCCAGAACGACATCAAGCGCGTAATCGCCTATTCGACACTGTCGCAGTTGGGCTACATGACGGTGGCACTCGGCGCGTCCGCCTACTCGGCCGCGGTGTTCCACCTGATGACGCACGCGTTCTTCAAGGCACTGTTGTTCCTGGCGGCTGGTTCGGTCATCATGGGCATGCACCACAACCAGGACATCCGTTGGATGGGCAACGTGCGCAAGTACATGCCCGTCACGTGGTTGACCTTCTTGCTGGGTTCGCTCGCGTTGATCGGCACACCGTTCTTCTCGGGCTTCTATTCGAAAGACGCGATCATCGAAGCGGTGCACGCCAGCAACCTGCCGGCGTCGGGCTTTGCTTACTTTGCGGTGATCGCGGGCGTCTTCGTCACGGCTTTTTATTCATTCCGGCTGTACTTCCTCGTCTTTCATGGCAAGGAACGCTACGACCAGAATCCTGATGCGCACCACGACGATCATGGTCACCACGGGCACGACGAGAAGCCACACGAGTCGCCCTGGGTGGTCTGGGTGCCGCTGGTGCTGTTGGCCGTGCCTTCGGTGGTGATCGGCGCGATGACGCTGATGCCGATGCTGTTCGGTGACTTCTTCAAGAACGTCATCTTTATTGACACTACGCGCCATCCCGCCATGGCCAAGCTGGCCGAGGAAATCCACGGCTGGGTCCCCATGGCGCTGCACGGCTTCATGACCGCACCGTTCTGGCTGGCGCTGGCCGGTGTGCTGCTGTCCTGGTACATGTACCTGGTCAACCCGGCATTGCCGGCGGCCATCCAGCGCGCGTCGGGTCCGGTCTACCGCTTGCTTGAGAACAAGTACTACATGGACTGGATCAACGAGAACATCATCGCGCGCGGTGCACGCATGTTGGGCACCGGCCTGTGGCAAGTGGGTGATCGCGCGCTGATCGACGGTGCTGTGGTGAACGGTTCCTGGAAGTTGGTGGGCTGGGTCGCTGGCGTGGTCCGCTGGGTCCAGTCAGGCTACCTCTACCACTATGCCCTGGTCATGATTCTGGGCATCTTCATGCTGATGACGTACTTCGTCTGGCTCAACTAAGTAGAATTGCGAGAAAAACAATGGGTTGGTTGAGCCTTGCCATCTGGACGCCGATCGCGATCGGCGCGGTCCTGCTGTTGCTGGGGCGGGACAGTCAGGCGCCTTTGGTGCGCTGGATCGCGCTGATCGGTTCCGTGGTCAGCTTGCTGGTCACGCTGCCGCTGTACAGCGGCTTCCGACTGGGCACCGCAGAGATGCAGTTCGTCGAAAAGACGTCCTGGATCGAACGCTTCAATGTCAATTACCACCTGGGCGTGGATGGCATTTCGGTCTGGTTCGTGATGCTGACCGCTTTCATGACCGTGATCGTGGTGATCGCCGGCTGGCAGGTGGTGCAGCGCCGCGTCAACCAGTACATGGCGGCCTTCCTGATCCTGTCGGGCCTGATGATTGGTGTGTTCAGCGCACTCGACGGTGTCCTGTTCTACGTATTCTTTGAAGCCACGCTGATCCCGATGTACCTGATCATCGGTATCTGGGGTGGTCCCAACAAGATCTACGCGGCGTTCAAGTTCTTCCTGTATACGCTGCTGGGATCGCTGCTGACACTGGTGGCCTTCATTTATCTGTACACCCGATCTGGTGGCAGCTTCGACATCCTGACCTGGCACGCGCTGCCGCTCTCGGGTACGGCCCAGACACTGTTGTTCTTTGCCTTGTTCGCTGCTTTTGCAGTGAAGGTGCCGATGTGGCCTGTCCACACGTGGTTGCCGGATGTGCACGTTGAAGCGCCGACAGGCGGCTCAGCCGTGCTGGCGGCCATCATGCTGAAGTTGGGCGCCTACGGCTTCCTGCGATTTTCTTTGCCGATCCTGCCAGATGCTTCCCGCGAATGGGCGTGGCTGATGATCGGACTGTCCTTGATCGCCGTGATCTATGTGGGTCTGGTTGCTCTGGTCCAGCAGGACATGAAAAAGCTGGTGGCCTATTCGTCGGTCGCGCACATGGGTTTCGTCACCCTGGGCTTTTTCATCTTCAACGACATGGGCATCAGCGGTGGCTTGGTGCAGATGATCGCCCACGGCTTTGTGTCGGGCGCCATGTTCCTGTGCATCGGTGTACTGTACGACCGCGTCCATTCACGTGAGATTTCGGCCTACGGTGGCGTGGTCAGCAAGATGCCGCGCTTCACGACCTTTGCCCTTTTGTTCGCGATGGCCAATTGCGGTTTGCCGGGCACCGCTGGCTTTGTCGGTGAGTGGATGGTGATCCTGGGTGCCGTCAAGGCCAACTTCTGGATTGGTCTGCTGGCCGCCACGGCGCTGATCCTGGGCGCCTCGTACACGCTGTGGATGTTCAAGCGCGTCTACTTCGGACCCGTGACCAACGACAACGTGCGCCAACTGACCGACATCAACGCGCGCGAGTTCCTCATGCTGAGCCTGCTCGCGATTGCTGTGTTGTGGATGGGCCTGTACCCCAAGCCGTTTACCGATGTGATGGATGCGTCTGTCGAGAACCTGATCAAGCAGGTCGCGGTTTCCAAGCTGAATTGAGGACGTGGAGATGATTGACAGATTCAGTTGGGTGGCGATCTATCCGGAGATTGTTCTGCTGGTGATGGCGTGCGCCATTGCCTTGCTGGACTTGTTTGACCGCAGCCGCGGGCGCAAGGTAGCTTACGTGCTGTCCTTGCTGACACTGCTGGTGCTGGCGGTGTTGACCGGCATGAATGCCAGCGCAGGGCAGACGGTCTATGGTTTCGGTGGCATCGTCGTCAGCGACCAGATGGCCAACTGGCTCAAGTGCTTCGCGGCACTGTCTGTGGCCGTGACCTTCGTTTACAGCCGCACCTACATCGGCGATCGCGGCATGGTGCGCGGCGGCGAGTGGTATGTACTCAGCTTGCTGTCGCTGCTGGGCATCTACGTGATGATCTCGGCCAACAACTTCCTGCTGATCTACCTCGGCCTGGAATGCCTGACGCTGGCAGGTTACGCGCTCGTAGCGCTGCGCCGCGACCACGTCAGCTCGGTTGAAGCGGCGATGAAGTACTTCGTGCTGGGCGCGATGGCCTCGGGTTTCTTGCTGTACGGCTTGTCGATGATGTATGGCGCCACCGGCACACTGGATATTCCGGGCGTCTTCCGCGCCGTGGCCACCGGGCAGATCAAGCATCAGGTGCTGGTGTTCGGTCTGGTGTTTATCGTGGCCGGCCTGGCGTTCAAGTTTGGTGCGGTGCCGTTCCACATGTGGATCCCCGATGTGTACCAGGGTGCACCTACCTCGGTCACCTTGATAATCGGTTCTGCGCCCAAGCTGGCGGCATTCGCGATGGCCATCCGCCTGTTAGTGGAAGGCTTGCTGCCGCTAGCGATCGACTGGCAGCAGATGCTGGGCGTGCTGGCAATTGCCTCGTTGCTGCTTGGCAACCTTGCCTCGGTTGTTCAGACCAATCTGAAGCGGATGCTGGCGTATTCGACCATCGCGCAGATCGGCTTCGTGTTCCTCGGATTGATGGCGGGCGTGGCCGGTGGTACGGCACTCGGCGCGGCGAATGCCTACAGTTCGGCCATGTTCTACGTGGTGACTTACGTGATGACCACGCTGGTCAGCTTCGGCATTATCCTGCTGCTCTCGCGAGAGGGCTTCGAAAGCGAAGAGATCGCCGACCTCGCCGGCCTCAACCAACGCAGCCCGCTGTATGCCGGCATCATGGCAGTGTGCCTGTTCTCGCTGGCGGGCATTCCGCCGCTGGTGGGTTTTCAGGCCAAGCTGTCGGTATTGCAGGCGCTCATCAGTGCGGGCTCCGGCTTGCACATCGCTATCGCGGTGTTCGCCGTCCTCATGTCGTTGATTGGTGCTTTCGCCTACCTGCGCGTGGTCAAGGTGATGTACTTTGACGATGCCGCGAGCGACGCTCCGATCCGCGCCCCCTGGGATATGCGTGCGGTCCTGTCGGTCAACGGTGCACTGCTGCTCGTTCTGGGCGTGTTGCCCGGCACGTTGATGACCCTGTGCGCGCGCGCCGTGGTGCAGATGCTCAGTAGCTGAGGCGCTCAAGGCCCCGATGTCGCAAAGCCTGTCGATCACCCTGTTGCTGCTGCTGGCACTGGTCACGGCCAACCTGCCGTTCCTGAACCAGCGCCTGATGAGCGTGGTGCGCCTGCCCGGAGGTCACAAAAACCTGGCCTGGCGTTTGCTGGAGCTGGTGCTCTGGTATTTCATCGTGGGTGGCATCGGTATGGCCTTCGAGAAAAGTGCTGGGCAAAATCAGGCGCAGGGCTGGGAGTTCTACGCCATTACTGCTGCGCTCTTTCTGACACTGGCGTTTCCCGGCTTCGTGTACCGCTACCTCCTTCGTCGCGGCCGTTGAGCGATGGCCCAACTGCCAAAACTGGGCGAGCAGCAGCTGCGCAGTGAGCAGCTCTTCGATGGCGCGTTCCTCAAGGCGTTTCGCGACCGCGTCCGCTTGCCCGATGGCAGTGAAGCCGATCGCGAGTACGTGGTTCACCCAGGCGCGGTGATGATCGTGCCACTGCTGGACGTGGGCGCCGGTGGGTTGAAAGTGGTGTTGGAACGCCAATATCGCTATCCGGTTGGCCGCACGATCACCGAATTCCCCGCGGGTAAGCTTGACCCGGGCGAATCCACCCTGGCCTGTGCTCAGCGCGAGTTGCGTGAGGAAACGGGTTACACGGCGCGTGAATGGGCGCGTGCGGGCGTGTTGCACCCGGTGGTGGCGTACTCCACGGAATTCATCGAGGTGTGGTTCGCGCGCGGGCTCAAGGCTGGCGAGCGCGCGTTGGATGTTGGCGAGTTTCTCGACGTGTTCATGGCGACGCCGCAAGAGCTCTTGGCCTGGTGCCGCGATGGCACGATCACAGACGCGAAGACGCTGATCGGCGCGCTGTGGTTGCAGAATGTGCAGAATGGGTCATGGACGCTAGACTGGCAGCAAGCGCCAGCGCCGTGACATCCGCATGAAAGTTCTTGATCTTCAGTGCCTGCAGGGGCACTCTTTTGAAGGCTGGTTTTCGTCCGAAGACGATTTCCAGGCACAGATGGGTGGCGGCCTGCTCACCTGTCCCCTGTGCGGTGAAGCCGAGGTGGCGAAGTTGCCAAGTGCGCCGCGTCTGAATCTGAGCGGCGCGACTGAAACTTCTGTTCCAGCCAAGGCCGAAGCGTCAGGCCAAGCCCAGACCAACACCACTGGCGACCCCGTCGCCGCGCTGCCCCCACAGATGCTGCAAGCCGCCTGGCTGCACATGGTGCGTCGTGTGATGGCCAATACCGAAGACGTCGGCCAGCGCTTTGCCGAAGAGGCGCGTCGCATGCACTACGGTGAATCCGAATCGCGCGGCATCCGTGGTCAAGCCTCCGTGGAACAGACCGAAGAACTTTTGGACGAGGGCATTGCCGTTATGCCGCTGCCGGTGCCCGACGGTTTCAAAGATAACCTGCAATGATTTTGATAGCTGTCAGCGCAAGTGGCAGTAGGTCAAAAGGCCAAAATCACTTGAAGCCATCGCGTAGCAGCATCTGCCCTGGCACGGCCAGATGGGGCCTAGGTGTCGTTTCCCAAGAGGTTGTTCACCCGAGGTGAAGCAAGATGGAGGTTCTCAAGCCAAACCAGCT
>NZ_VRUA01000023.1 GCF_008017535.1 Ottowia flava | reverse complement strand
CTACCAACACCACCTCCGCGCCAGTGCTAGCTTTTCGTACCGTCACTTATTGCACTGAAAACGAGGAGACCCCAGGGAATAGATCCAGGCTCTCCGTAGCCGATTTCTTCCGATCATTCATTCCGTGCCCCCGTTCTAACGTCCTGGCGCAGCGATTGTTGGTGCCACCTGCACTGCCGCTCGAAGAGCTTGTAGCGCTTGCCTGCCCTGCCCACCGGCGCGCTTGCGTGCCGGACTTCATCAGGAATTCCCAGCTGCTTGGCAACCTCGTCGAACAGCTGCTGGTTGCCGAGCTGGTCTGTCTCCACGAAAGCGGCCATCACCGCCTCGCACGTCACGCGATCATTCATCTTGGGCGCCCTCCTCGTCGTCGGGCTGGCGCTTGTCCCAGTCCGGACCGTACATCTGTGTCGCGTAGCTGCGAACCACCCAAGCACCGAACATGCCGTGCAGAACATCTCCGCTGGCGACTCGCCGTGACAGCACCGCGGTCATCAAGCCCTGTGATTGGAGCTGCTGCACCACGGCATCTACGAGACCCTTGCGCTGTGTGTCTGACAGGGCCTCGATCTCCTTGCGGATCACCGCCCGACGCTCAATCAACCACGGCGGATCTGAGGGCGAAGCTGGTGGCGCAACTGCGGCAGCCGCTGCTGCGCGCTGCGTGACCTCCGGTGCCCCCTGCTCCGGCAACTCCAAGGCATCGGCTTCGCCCAAAACACCGTTTCTCAGCAATGATCGAAGGTACGAGTAGCCGTTCTCCACCCCGCGCAAGCGGGTGTTCCCGGTCCGTTGTTCCAGCACTTCCAGTTGGACCCGCACTGCCGGTTCGCCGAACTCTTTGATCAGCGCTTCGAGCTTGGCCTCTCTGATGCCAAGGGACTCGGCACGAACCACGGTGCTCACGTCAATCGCTTCAGGTGCTCGCTTCACCGGCACCTTCTTCTTCCGGACGGCGAACTGCACCTCCACAACCGATCGGCCCTGCCTGTGCTCAATGAGCTCTACCTCCAGATCCGTTTCAGAGTTGATCTCATCGATCGCCGGCTTCACCCGTTCACTCTTGATCTTTCGCCACTCGCGCCTCTCTGTCCCGGCCGGCACCGGGCTGATCGCGTCAACCCACCAAAGCACAGGTTTTCGACTGGTCAGGCCGCTGGGATTGTCTCGATACCTGGCACAGATCTCGTACAGCGCGATTGCGGCGTAGCTCCCCAAGCTGGTCAGGACATCAAGCTCCAACCGTGCCCACCGCTGAGGGTCCCGCAATGCGCTCATGATGGTTGGCGGGTACGACCACGCCACCCAGTTGTCTCCGTTCCGCTGCTCCAGCGCAACCTCGGAGAGCATCGTGAAGCCGCGCCACTTCACGCCGTCGCCTGGTGCCGTCGATTCCCAATCCACCTCCAGCGTGCTCATCTCACGCAAGTACCGCTTCGCAGTTGTTCGCCCTTCTTCTTTTGCACCGGCCGTGCGAATCACTGCGGCCAATGGCGCCTCAAACATGTGATCGGCCGCCGGCATCGACTCCATCGAAGCCAGCCGGTCTTGGGCGACCTGCAGCAGGACGTTGTAGATCTTGCGAGCCGTCAGGCTGATCCTGTGCGACCGCGGGACCATCACGATCATCTCGTGTGGCTTCCGCAGCTCAGTGCCCCCGACGGTTGCATCCGGCAAAGGTGCTGGACTCGATGTGCTCATGGTTCATTCTATGTCCAATTCTAGTTTGGACACTTCGAATCTGAACCCATCCAATGATGCCCACCCGGTGAAAACCTGGACACTTGACGCTTTGCCCTACGGAATTCGCCCAAAATTTGCCGGTGAAAAGCTGGACGCTTGACGCTTCGCCCTACGGAACCCGCCAAGACTTTGCCGGTGAAAAGCTGGACAGTACGCCCTGATCCGGTCTAACGGGGCCATCTTCTGGCCGCGTGAGCGCTGAAATCACACCAAATTGCCTCATATCTGTGCGATCACGGGGCGCGGGACACTCCAGGTGCTAAGCGGTGAGAAGTTGGACGTTTGCCGGTGCAACGCTGGACGCATCCGGTGAATTCTTGGACGCTTCCGGTGAAAAGCTGGACGCTTGGCCTCGCCAACGCGAACGCAACTCATTGATTTCACTAGTGTTTTCTGACTTATCCCCAGGCGTAAATCTCTTAGAAGGTATCAAGACTCTTCTTTAATCTCGGAGACCTGTGACCTCAAATCGCATAAATACGGGCTGCGAACCGAGGCCAGCACGCGTTTTCTAAGCGTCTTTTGATAATTTTGCGATTTATCGCCATACCGGGTCATAATCGCACAATCCTTCTTTTTTCAGAACAGGTGACGCGTGGACATCAAGCAATCAATTAAACGTCAGGGCATCCCGGATGTGCTGGCTCAAGCGGCGCGAATCTCGACCATCATGGAGCGCATCCGATCTGCGATGCTGCACCCGACCGCTCGCAAGGTGGCGCCGAAGGTCACCGCCCTGGAGCTGGCCCAGCTGTGCGAAGTCGACAAATCGAAGATCACCTACCGACTTAGCCGTGGTGATCTGCCCGCCGGCGAAATGAACGGGAACCGCCGCGAGTGGACCATGGCGGAAGCCAGGGAATGGGTGCGAGAGTTTAGGCCGCATCACCTGCGGCCCGCCGGCGCAGCAGCGGCCACCATCACCGTCGCTTCCCTCAAGGGCGGCGTAGGCAAAACCGTCACTGCCATGACCCTGGCGCAGCGGCTAGCTTCCCTCTCGCACAAAGTACTCTTGGTCGACCTCGATGCACAAGGATCGGCCACCACCCTATTCGGCGTCATGCCCGATTCAGAGGTAGACCCAGAGAAGTCCGCCTGGCCTCTGTTCGCTGGCCACGAACCAAACCTGAGCTACGCCCCACAAAGCACCTATTGGCCAGGCATTGACCTGATCGCCGCTTGCCCGATGCTTTTCGATGCGGAATTTGCTCTTCCGGCCCAGCAGATGAAGGACCCCAGCTTCGAGTTTTGGCTGGTGCTCGATCGAGGCCTAGATGCGCTTCGATCCGAGTACGACGTGATCATCTTGGATACGCCCCCGACCATGTCGTACACCACTTTGAATGCCTTGATGGCCGGCGACGGCGTCATCATTCCGCTGCCACCATCTGCGCTGGACTTCGCGTCGAGCGCGCAGTTCTGGGAGCTGTTTTCTGATTTGAGCAAACAGCTCGTCAAGAATCGAAATGCCGTCAAGACGTTTGAATTCATCGACGTGCTTTTGGCTAGGGTTGAAACGTCTGATGCGGCCAGCAGCGTCGTTCGCCAGTGGATCCTTGAAGCCTACGGCGACAAGGTCCTACCGATCGAGATTCCAAAGACATCGGCGACGGCCACGGCCACCGCCGAATTCGGGACGGTGTACGACCTCCCCCGCGGCTCGATCAACGCGAAGACGTTATCGCGCGCACGCGATGCCTACGATCGGATGTGTGAGCTTGTAGAGCAACAGATCCAGGCTATTTGGGCCCTGCAGTTGGCCGAGTTGGAGCAGTGAAATGAGCCTAAAAGACAAAGCCAAGAAAATCGACTTCGGGGCGCTTCCTTCGGCTTCACCCGAGATGGTTGAATCGTCTCTGCCGCGTCCTAAGACAGCACCGGGGATGATGATGTCGCGCGCAGCTGATCAACGCTCAGATATCACCCGCGAAAACAACGAATTGAAGGACAAAGTCGCGGAGCTTGAAACGGCAGCGGCTCGGGCGGCTGAGCTCCAGGATGAGTTGGCGGCTTGGGGCGATGCCAAGGCGACACGATTGCTTGATCCCAAAACCGTGACTTGGAGCAAGTGGGCCAACCGCGACGAAGCCAACTTCTCCACGCAGGAATTCGCTGAATTTAAGGACGAGATCGCCTCCGCAGGAGGCAACGTCCAGCCCATCAAGGTTCGACCGATCAAGCCTGACGGCGAGGTGCAGTACGAGATCGTGTTTGGACACCGGCGGCACCGCGCGTGCCTTGAGCAGGGCCTACCTGTGCTTGCCCTCGTGGACAACATCGACGAGGTTGAGCTCTTTGTTCAGATGGATCGCGAGAACCGCAGCCGCAAGGATTTAAGTCCATGGGAACAGGGCAAGATGTACTTGCAAGCTCTTGACTCAGGCCTTTTCCCTTCACATCGCAAGCTGGCTGATTTTGTTGGTGTGCACTTTACGCAGATTGGGAAAGTGCTATCTATTGCACGGCTGCCAAAAATCGTCATCGATGCCTTTGTGTCGCCGTTGGACCTGCAAGTCCGCTGGGCGAAGCCGCTGGCAGAACTCTACGAGACGGACCGAGTGACACTCACCGCGCGTGCCTCGAAAGCGAAAGAGCTTGGCCCGGACCGATCGCCCAAAGCCGTCCTGGATTTGCTGATGGGCACTGCAGCTTCGCCATCCTCTGGCAAGCGCACCGAGGACATCACTCTTAAAAGGGATGGCAAACCCGCTGCCGTAATTCGCTCTGACGCCAAGGGAAATACGATGGTTTCGTTTACGGCAGAGGCATTGCCACATAGCAAGTTGAAAGACCTGAGCCGATTGATCGAGGAATTTTTGTCTCGAAAGTAGGGTGTAGAACCGTTCTACACCTGCTCCTGCAGCGCGCAGCAACAGTTGATTGGCGTGTAGAACGGTTCTACACCGAAAGGACCTCCATGCAGGACTCCTCGCAACTTCATGACCTCACTCGTTACCCGCTGCGCTGGGAGCACGAGGAGAAGGCGCGCTATTACGAGGTGCGGGTGTGCCGAGATCTGTTCGGCGCGGCCGTCGTGCTTTGCCACTGGGGCGGGATCGGGAGCAAGCTGGGCGGGTCGCAGGAGAAGGTCGTGGCTGAGCAATCGTTGGCCACCGTGCTGGCCCAGATCTCCCGCCGGCGAGTTCAACGCGGCTACGCACCGCGCCCGGCGTAGCCCAACCCATCCCCTTGATTCGGCTGGCCACCTTGCCCGATTTCTTCAGTCCCCGCCGGCGAATTTCTCGATCTCGCGAATGGCCACGTCGCGCTCTGTGGTCAGGTACTCACTGAGGGTGTTGAGGGACGCGTGGCCCATGTTCTGGCGGGCGACCATCATCGAGACGGCGCCGCTGTTGAGGCCATGCGAGGCGTGGCTGTGGCGCAGCCAGTGCGTGCTGGCCGCCATCAAGCGCTCGGCGTTGGGCCCGTCCATGGTGGCCGCTGCGCTTTGCATCACCCGCTTCATCGCCTTGTAGAGCCCGGACGGCGTCCAGCCTGCCTGGGCCTTGGTCTGGTCTTCGTTGTCCAGATCGGCCAGGATCGCCAGGTCCTGGTTGGTCTCATCGGTGACGGAGGCTCTGTCGTACTGGGCCAAGTGCTGCTGGAGCTCGTCGACCAGGGAAGAGGGCACCACGACGCCGCGGTGCTTCGTGCCCTTGCCGATCACGTTCAGGATCCAGCCGACGCGCTGGGCGCCGGTGGCGTCGATGTAGTCGACGGCCTCCAGGTCCCCACACTTGGCCGCGCACAGCTCCGCAGTGCGAAGGCCGGTCGCGTACAGCCAGTGCAGCGCCCGCGCGCGCCGGCGGCCGAGCAGGCTTTGATCCTCGGCCGCCACGGCTTCAAGTGCGGCCCACTGATCGCGCGTGAGGGTCCGGCCAGAGCCCAGCGGCCGCACCGGGACCTTGGGCGGTGTCACCCCCGAGAAGGGGTTGCCGATCATGTAGCTCTGCTTCATGAGGAAGTTGAACAGGCCACTCAGGATTCGCTGTGCCTGTTGCCGCGCCGGAGCCTTGAGCGGGCCTTCGAGCGGTCGCCACAGCGGCGACCAGCGCTGCAGGTGCCTTGGCGCGCACCAGCGGGCAGGGGGTTCCTTCAAGAACGCCATAAACGCCATGGCATCTTCGGTCGTGAGCGAGGACATGGCCTTGCCGCGCTCCAGCACCGTCCACAGCAACAGGCGCTCGGCCTCACGCCGGTAGGCGCGCTGGGTGTTGGGCTGTTCCTGCTTCGTAGCCAGCCAAGCCGTGATCGCCTCGTAGTCGTTGCGGGCCGCCAGCAGACTGCGCTCAGCTCGGAAAGCGCCTTGACTGCCGTCCAGCTCGGTTGGGACCTTGAACTTTTCCAGGGGGACCAGGTCGGTGGCGGGTTTGACCACCTCCGCCAGCTGTGCCGGTGCGAGCTCCGATCGCCGGATCTCGGTGTGCGCACCGATGACCAGACCTGTCTCGGCCTGGTGCAGGCGCATCCAATCGGTGACGCGTTCACCCTTGAGCTCGCCAATGCCCGGTGCGATGGTCCACCAGCGCGAGCCCACGCCGTTGATGCGCTCGGCGAGCAGGAAGAGGGTGTGCAGGCCGGCCTTCTTGAGGTGGCTGGCCATGGCAGGTGCAAACCAGGCCTCCACGCCATCGCCCGGTTTGGGGTTCTGGCTGACCAGCGCTTCCAGCCAGTCCAGGGCCAGCAACTGGCGCTTGATCAGGCTGGCGCGTCGCTTTTGCCTGCGGGTTTCTTTGGGCTCTTCGGTCGACTCTTGGCCGAAGACCTCGATGTAGCGTTCCAGCTGCTCGCGCTCGCTGAAGTCCTCCATGCCGTAGGCTTCTGCGAACGCCTCCAGCGTAGGGCGTTCCTTGGCGGGTGCCGCAGAGGCGGCCGCCGTCGATGGCGTATCCGGCGGAATAGCCAGCCGGACCAGGCGGACTGAGCTGGGTTTCATCTCGCGGCGCGCAGCGGCCGCGAACTCCCCGCGGATCCAGGCGATCGTGCTGCGGATCACCCGCTCGTCGGCGACGTTGCCCTCGAACTCCAGATAGCGCTTCCAAGAAGGCTTGACCTCCAGGCCTTCAACCAGGGCGCGCATGAACGCGAAGTGGCCACGGTGCAGCTTGCGGTTTTCGCTGCGTCCGACCTGGAACTTTCGCCGCTCCCGCGCCATGGCTCATCTCCCAAAAAAAAAGCGCCGAAGCGCTGTGGATGGCCCGCCGCCGCGGCCCAAGATCCCGTTTCGCGCGCGCGAATCGGTTTTAGGCGACTTCGCTGGCCAGCGCGAGGATCATGCCCTTGCGGCCGTCGGTGCTCGCCAGGTAGAACGTCCAGGCGCCCACCGGGCAGTCGGTGTCATCGATCTCCGCGCCGAAGAACACCGAGGACGGCACGCCCAGGCCGGCGTGCTCGTCATCGCACATGTAGTCCCACTCCAGCTCCTCGCTGACGGTGATCAGCGCCGAGCGCTGGCCGCTGCCCAGGCTCTGGCCGGCGTCGGCGCGGCTGCGTGAGTCGGTCACGATCATCAGGACCTTGCAAGGGTAGGGCGCTGCCATGACGCCGTCGCGCACGCGCGCGTTGGTGGCCAGCAGATCGCGCAGCCAGGCCGCGCCGGCGCCGGCGTGCTGGAAGAACGCCTTGGCGCCTTCGGTGTAGCAAAAGCTGGCCACGTCGGGGTGGTGGTAGATCTGCTCGCTGTTGGTGTGCTGCGAGAGGAGGGCGGCGAGGTCTTCGGTGGTGTCCATGGTGTGTCTCCCTGCGTGCGCTTTTGCGCCCGCCAGGCCATCTTCCACCAGGGGATGTGCGCCCGTCAAGCTCTTTTACATGGGTTGATAACTTATCTTATCATCCGTGCTGTTTTTTGATGACAATACGCTTGGTTTATCCGGAGCGCCTAAAAAGCCGAGGCCGGACAAGGAGTTAGGTGGCTACTGGCGGCAATTCAGTTTTCAGCGATTCAACTGTGCACATGGCCACGCCGCCGCTGGCCAACACGGCGCGTTACGACAGCCTGCGCGGCCAGGAGGTGGACCATGCGTGACGTGAGCGGTGATATTGCATGTCGGCGCAAGGCCTAGGTCCTGCGCCCGCTATTCCTACTTCTCTAGCACGAGGCGGTTGGGAAAGGCCGGGCAGGTTGGGGGACGTAGTGGCAGAAACACAAACCAACATTCAGTGGCGAAAAATTGACACAAACCAAGGTCAAGTGGCGCGCCCAACCATGACCGATTGGCGTGCCAGAAAAAGGAGTTAGACAGATCAACTACTAGCGTTGACTGTCCGGCAATGTTCAATGGCGTTCCGCACCCGCAAAAGCGATGCCTTGACAACGCATGTGCAAGCTGGATTTCACCCAATAGCAAACGACCTGTAGGAAATTTGCATAAACATGAGAAGAGTCGAGATCTGTTTTCTCAAAGATCGTGCAAATCCTGTTGATCCTTCTTGTCATGATTCGCTAGTCTTTTGAGAACCTACAGCACATGTAGGTTCTAAGAAGTCGGGCAAACTTTCTCAGAAGCGGTGCAAATGGCTGCGCAGAGAGCGCCCCTCGCAGTGCGCTGGCGTTGAAATGTTTCCTGGTTCAACAACACCCTGTCTCAGTGCACTGACCAGCTACCTTCGGGTGGCTTTTTCCTCTTCGCGGCATCTCTGGTCATGTTCAACCAGGGCACTGCCCAAAGGAAATTCCATGGATAACCCACTAGATAAGACGAAGTATGCCCGTTACGGGTATACTTCAAATTCGAAATGACGAGCGTTTTCAAGCGGAAGGACTTTGCGCGTTGGCAGGCAGGTGAGAAATTGCCGGATGCCGCGCTATGCAACGCGGTCAAGGAAATGGCGATGGGCCTGATCGACGCCGACTTGGGAGGCTTTCTCTACAAAAAGCGTGTAGCTCGGTCAGGTGGTGGCAAAAGCGGTGGCTATCGCACGCTGCTGTCGGCCAGGATGGGCGATCGATACGTGTTCCTGCATGGGTTCCCCAAAAGCGACAAGGCGAACATCACGCAGGAGGAGAGGAAAGCGCTGCAATTTGCCGGTAAGGCGTTTCTGGAGTTGACCCGCGAGGGCTTGTCGAAGGCCTTGGAGTCGGGTTTTTTAGCGGAGGTGCATTGTGAGCAAGATCATTGAGTCACTGCGTGGCGACCTGGCCGCACTCGTGGAGATTGGCGCGATTGACAAGGTGACGATGCGCGAGTTCGATGCTATCTGCCCGCCGCCGGTGCGGGAATTGGATGCCGCAGACATCAAGCGCCTTCGAGAGGACTTGAAGTTCAGCCAGCCGGTCTTTGCCCTGCACCTGCATACAACCGCATCGACGGTGCGTAAGTGGGAGCAAGGCGAAACCCATCCAACGGGTCCAGCACTCAAGCTGCTGAACATCATTGCCGACAAAGGCCTGCAGGCCATCCTCTAATGGGTGCTGGCATGCTTTGATTTGATCCACAGCCACCTTCGGGTGGCTTTTTTTCGCGCTCATCTTGTCAATGTATCTACGAACGTAGATACTTCACACCTCTGCCTACGATGCCCACCCGTGGGCACAGGAAGCGCCTCATGAGCACACGCACCCATCCGCCCACCAAAACCGCGCGCCTGTTTGTCACCGGCGGAAGCCAGGCCGTGCGCCTGCCGGCCGAGTTCCGCTTTGAAGGCTCGGAAGTGCTGATCCACCGCGACCCGCGCAGCGGCGATGTGGTCCTCTCGCCGGTCGTGCGAAAAAGCTGGGCGAGTTTCTTAGCGCTGCGCGAGAGCATGCGCGACGAGCTGCGCGCCGAAGGGCTGGACGACTTCCTAATCGAACGCGATCAACCCACCGAAGTCCCTCGCGATCCGTTCGAGGCCTGGACAGAGGGACCTGGCACAGCAGAAGGTGAGGGCACTCGGTGAGCCTGCTCTATATGCTCGACACCAACGTCACCAGTGCCGCACTGCGCGGCGACCTGGTCATCAAAGACAGGCTCACCGACTTGCCGCCGGGAGGCTGGTGCATCTCGGCCGTCACCGCGGCCGAACACCTCTACGGCCTGGCCAAGAAGCCCGCTGCCGCGCGCCTGGCGGAGCTGGTTCATGCGTTCCTGGAGGTGGCGGTTGTGAAGCCCTGGGACCGCACAGCAGCGAGCGAGCTCGGCCACTTGCGCGCCTACCTGGCGCGCGATGGCCAAATGATCGGCGCCTACGACGGCCTGATCGCGGCGCACGCGCTGTCGCTGAACCTCACGCTGGTGACGGCAAACGTGCGTGAGTTCAGCCGCGTGGCGGGCCTGCGAATTGAGAACTGGTATGCCGCGCAAGCATGAGGCGGCCAGACCCAAACCAACGATTGGAACGACGATGAGCAACGAACTCTTGAGACTGGACGAGATTGCGCGTGAAGCATGGGATGGCAACTACGAACGCGTTGGCGTGCTCTCGACAGGCGAACGGCTGTATGTCGCCCTGGCCAGTGGCCGTATGCGCGAACTGTGTCCAGGCGATTCGATCGTGTACGCCGTGGGTCGCGTCGGCCCTGAGTGGATGGAGCACATGAAGGCTGTATGGAGCAACACCAGGCAACCGGAAAACTGAACGAGCTGGCTATGGGCAAGGTATTCCTCTACTGTGACGAGTCCGGTGCCAAAGGCTACGCTGACAAAGATGAAGCTAAACCTGGCGAGGTGGGTGGCCACCCTCTCGCAGCCAATCTTGACGCGTTCATCAACTGGGGCGATGACCCAATTGGCGACGGGATGTACGCCCATCCGCTAAGGCATCCGCGAGCCTGAAGCGGCCATTTCGCGCCGTCGAGAAGCGGTTTTCGCTGGCCACTATCTCTGACCATGTTCAACCATGGATCAGGAGTGACCATGAAAAAGGAAAGACCAGTCTGCCCGCATTGCGGCAGCAACCAATTGGTGGCCGATGGCTCGCTGGAGTTCGACGGAGCAGCAGGCGAGTGGCGTGCAGGTTCGGAGATCTACAACGAAAGCTGTTTGTGCCGAAACTGCGGGCGGTCGGAGTTCAACCCAGAGTGGAAGGAGCACAAGTTCACCGTGCTCACCCCGGCGCATGCGACGTTGGATTTAGGCGATCCGCCGCCCTATTGCTCGTTCGATGTCGATGTGGATCTGATCGAAAAAATCAAATCCGTTCGAGAGGCGATTCAGTCCCTGGCACTCGCAGAAGCCTCAATTTCGTTCGGTGGCTGGTGGGGTCCTGAAACGGACGAGTACCGCTTGCAAGGTGGTGCCTTGGTGATCGCCTCTTCGGGCTCCTTTTGGGCATCTGACATGCGCAAGCACGAGAGTTACTACATCGAAAGTGAAGTCATCGAAGTGGACGATCTGTTGGCCCTTTGGGAAACCGCAACGACAGGCTCGGTCCATGTGCTGGCCGCGCATGGTGATGAAGCCGTTGAGCTCTTGGCCGAGTACCGCACCGACACGATTGAACCGCCGGTCGACGACCACTGAACAACCAACCCCGCGCAGCTTTTTGCTGCCGGGGTTTTTCTTTTGGCGAAGCGCTCTAGGCCCGCGCGATCGGGATCTGCCGCCAGTCTGTCGTGTAGTGCGGTGTCCTCCGCTCCTGGCGCATCTGCCAAGCCTGCAGCTGGTTCTGTTGACCCATCGCAGCAACCTGCAGTGTGCCCCGGCCGTACCGCGTGTTGAGCTGATCCATGGCCTTCATGAGTTTGCTGCGATCACGAACAGGTGCTTCCACTTCCAGGTCCAGCTCGCACTGCTGATGTAATTCGCTGGACAAGTCGCACAGCATCACCCCGGCCTTGGCCAGCATGTAGCCGGGCTCAAACATGAGGCGCAAACCCATCACAGCGGCCTCAGTGATTTCGGCTGTGTCTGCTGTTGGCCGGCGCAGCGGCACCGACAGCGATCGGGCCCAGCGAGGACCTGGTCGGAAAGGGGAAGTGTGAGCAAACACATGCACCAGGCCGGCGACGCTGGACTGCTTGCGCAGCTTTTCAGCTGCCCGAGATGCAAACGTGCTGACCGCTTCTACCAAGGGTTCAACGTCGGTCACGGGATGGCCAAACGAGCGCGTCACGGCGATCTCGCGCTTGGCGGGTGGCGCATCTTCCAGCTCGATGCAAGATTCGCCTTGGAGCTCACGAACCGTGCGCTCCAGCACGACCGACCAGCGCCTGCGCACGATCGCTGGGTCAAGTCGAGCCAGATCCAGCGCCGTCATCACGCCGTCGGCGCGCAGCTGCTCGCCGATGCGACGGCCGACACCCCACACCTCAGCCACCTCGGTCGCAGCAAGCAACTCCTCAACGTCTGCACGCGACAGGACGCCCAGGTTGCACACCTGAGCGTGTTCGCGCGGGTAGCTCCCAGGCTTGCGATCGGCCTGTTTCGCTACGTGGTTTGCGAATTTGCTCAAAGTCTTCGTTTGAGCGATTCCAACGCCGCAAGCAATGCCCGTCCATTGCAAAATTCTGGCTCGAATGGCTCGCGCTCTCTTGGTCTGGTCACCGCGCACACCGTGCAGGGAGACGAAGGCTTCGTCGATGCTGTAGCGCTCCATGCTGGGCCCCAGCGCGGCCGCCAAACTCATGACGCGATCGGACATGGATCCATACAGCGTGAAGTTCGGACTCAGAAACACCAGGCCCTCAGCTTCGAGATGCCGCACTTCAAAGTACGGCTGTCCCATCTTCACGCCCATGGCTTTTGAGGCTTCTGACCTTGCGATAACGCAACCATCGTTGTTGCTGAGCACGCACACGGGCCGCCCAATCAGGGACGGCCGCAGCGCAGCCTCGCAGGAGGCGTAAAAATTGTTCGCGTCGAGAAGCGCATACATGCTAGATCGCAAAGCGCGTGATGCTGCTGGTGACAACACCCCATACCACCAGCGATTGGCCATCACCGGGGATGATGGGTGGGTAGGTCGGATTGCCTGCGAGCAGCTTGACGCGGCCCGCGCGTTGGTACAGTTTCTTGACCGCAAACTCGCCATCGAGAATGGCGACAACGATGTGGCCATGACGTGGCTTGATCGCCCGGTTGACCACGATGATGTCCCGATCGTCAATGCCTTCTTCGACCATGGAGTCACCCGCGACACTGAGCATAAACGTGGCCTGTGGATGGGTGACCAGCAAGTCATTGAGATCCAGAGGCTTGCCCACATGGTCTTCGGCCGGCGACGGAAAGCCCGCGTGAACGCTGGCCGGCACCAATGTCAAGATGCAAGGCTTGTCTGCTATGGGTGTAACACTGTGCATAATCACAGTAGTTTACGCCCGGCACAAGGGGGATGTGATGTGTTTTTCTGCTGCTGTGCGTGCGGAATTCAAGGCGTTCCAAAACCTGTTTCCGAAGTCACGCCTGTCCATCAAGGACTTTTTCGAGCTGTACTTGCGCCGCAAGAGCAAGCCCAAGCCCGTGCTGCGAACGCCAAAGGCCATGGACGCGCAGTTCGCAAAGTCGCACGCTCAAGACCTGGCCGAGATCCGTGCGCTGATCGAGGAGTTCGATGCGGCGCAGAAGGTCGAGACTGAGCAAGATCTGTTCAAGCAGCGGCAGCGCCTGGCTGACGCACAGCGCTCATTGCAGAACAAGCCGACCAAAAAGGCCGCCGACGATGAACGGATTGCGACCACCAAAATTGAGCAGGCGCTGGCCAAGCTCAAGCGCCTCCAACGCGAGGATCTGAGCGCCGGGGACAGCAGAATTTTTCCGGGCTGGTGGGCGCCGGTGCTCATGTTCGAAAACGGTGAGCCCATCGTCAGGCCCATGCGCTACCAGTGTCGGCCGGCCGGCAAGCCGGTCAATTACGACACTCGTTTTCCAGGAACGTACAACGCCCGGCGTGACAACTTGCGGGGATTTTGGAATCAGCAGTTTGGTGCGACCCATGGCGTCATGATCGTGACCCGTTTCTACGAGAACGTCTCGCGCGATGGCAGCAACGTGGTGCTTGAGTTCCAGCCAGAGCCAGCACAAGACATGCTCGTAGCGTGCCTGTACTCCCATTGGATGCCGCCGGCTGGTTCAGATGAAGACGACCTCTGGTCGTTCGCCGCAATCACCGACGAGCCTCCCCCCGAGGTTGCAGCAGCTGGCCACGATCGCTGCATCGTCCAGCTGAGACCCGAGAACGTCCAGGCCTGGCTGACACCCCAGGGCCGCAGCCTGGAGGAGCTGGACGCCTTGCTCGATGACAAGGCGCCGGCGTACTACGCCCACAAGCTAGCAGCCTGACCCCCAGAGCCACCCACGGTGGCTTTTCCTTCCTCTGGACATCTCTCTCATGTTCAACACGATGCCCAGCATCGAAACAGGAGAAGCCATGTCCCTGAGAGATCAACCCCGCGTATTCGTGTACGTCATCGGCGGTGTCGCCGACTTCATAGGGGTCGTCTCAGAAAACGGAAAAAATCGTACGCTAAGCGCGCGTTGAGGCTGGCACCCAGCGGTACAGCGTAGGAATGGACACGCCCAGGTTCTTGGCTACGTCCTTGGGCGCAACGCCGCTGGCCAGCAGCTTTTTGGCTGACACGATCTTGCTATCAGTCATCTTGGGCTTGCGACCGCCCTTGCGGCCAAGCTGGCGGGCGACAGCCAGCCCGGCGCGGGTTCGCTCGACGATCAGCTCGCGCTCCATTTCGGCGAGACTGGCCATGACATGGAAGAAGAATCGGCCCGATGGCGTGCCAGTGTCGATGGCGTCCGTCAGGCTCTTGAACTGGACACCCTGCTTGTGCAACTCGCCGACCAGATCGACCAGTTGCTTGACGCTTCGCCCCAGTCGATCCAATTTCCAGACCACCAGGGTGTCGCCTTCGCGCAGCATTTCCAGCGCCTTGGCCAGACCCGGCCGGTCGGCACGCGTACCACTCGCCTTGTCCTCCAATACCCTCTTGCACCCGGCCTTGGTCAAAGCATCCCGTTGCAACTCAAGATTCTGATCTTGTGTCGAAACACGGGCATAGCCAATTAGCATTGTGGCCGTCTCGCAGCATCTTTGGCGATCATCATGCCTTCCCTTTGAAAGATTCTGTCTCTAAGTCGGTTGTGCGTGTTGGTAGAAGCGATACGGTTTCATTGCTTCTTTTTGCCGCCCGCAAGCAACTCAATCTTCGAAGTCGGTCCCGAGACGATCAACATGTCGCCAGGCAAGACGCGCGTGCTCGGTGTAGCGTGCTGGAAGTCTTCGTGGGCTCGCTTGACGCCCACAACCGTTACGCCGAATTTCTCGCGCACACCAGACTCGGAAAGTGCATGGTTGTGCGTGGGTGCCGGCGCGTGAATCTTGGCAATGGCGAACCCATCATCAAACTCGATGAAGTCCATCAGCCGTCCGGTGATGAGATGCGCCACCCGCTCACCCATGTCCGCCTCTGGATACACCACATGATGGGCACCGATGCGTTGGGCGATCTGCCCGTGCTCTGTCGTCATCGCCTTGACCCAGATGTCTTTGATGCCCAACTCGGTGAGCGCCATGATGGTCATCAGGCTGGCGGCGAGGTCGGTCCCGATGCCAACGATGGCATGGGAAAAATCGGCAACGCCGAGTTGGCGCATGACATTTACGTTGGTCGAGTCCGCCTGGACTGCGTGGGTCAATAGGTCCGCCCAGTATTGGACTGGCTCCGAGTCTCTGTCGATCCCCATGACGTCGTGGTCTAGTCGCATGAGCGATTGGGCCACTGCGCTGCCAAATCGCCCCAAACCGATGACCACCACACTGTCGCCTTTTGAAAAAGCGAACTGCTCTGTAAATAATTTAGCCAACAATTGGATGCTCCTCAGCATAACGGTAAGGCATGCGTCGCTCGCCCGATACCAACGACGCAGCGAGAGTGATGGTTCCTACTCTGCCGAAGTACATCAGCAAGGTCAGCATGAGCTGACCTGATGCAGGCAGTTCGGCTGTGATTCCTGTGGAAAGACCGACCGTGCCGAACGCCGAGATGACCTCGAAGATGACCTGATCGGTTGGGAAGTCAGTGGTGCGCAGGATGACCAGGGTCCCGAGCACGACCATGGCGCTGCCGAGCACGAGCACCGTGATCGCCTGACGTTGCGCCGAAGGGCCGACCCGGCGCCCAAAAGCCTCGCTATCACTGTGCCCACGAATCTCGGCAATGACCAGCAGGGCCAGGATGGCGACTGTTCCGACCTTGACACCCCCAGCCGTTCCCGCGCTGCCGCCGCCAACGAACATCAAGAAGTAGTGCAGCGCCCAGCTCTCATGGGTGAGTGCGCCGATATCTATCGAGTTGAATCCGGCTGTTCGCGCTGATACCGAGGCAAAAGCGGCTGAAAGCAATTTTTCTGGCATCGACATCACCCCAAGGGTCTTGGGATTCGTCCATTCGAACATCAGCACGGCGACAAAACCTGTGATCAGCAGAATGCCGGTGCCCAGCAGCGTCAGCTTGGTATGCAACGACCAGTGACGGGGATCCCGGACTTTGAACCGCAGGTCATGTAGTACCGGAAACCCGATCCCCCCCACAACAATCGCCATCATGACCGGCAACAGAATCAAGGCGTCGGTGGCGTACCGCATCAAGCTGTCCGGGTGAATGGAAAAACCCGCGTTGTTGAACGCTGAAACGGCATGAAACAGCCCGCTCCACAGGGCCTCTGTCCATGGCAGGTCATGCCCGAAGTGCAGCCTGAGAGCCAGAAACGCAGCGACCACCAATTCCGCGACGAATGTCACCACGAGCACCAACTTGGCCACGCTGGAGACGTCGCCCAGACCCAGCGTATGGGTTTCAACCTGGGTAATCAGCTTCGTGCGCAGCCGCAACGAGCGGTTGACCATCAATCCGAGCAAGGTGGCTGCGGTCATCATGCCGAAACCGCCGATCTGGAACAGGACCATGATGACGGACTGACCGAAGGTCGACCAGTAGGTGCCGGTATCCACAACAACCAGGCCGGTCACGCAAACGGCCGAGACAGCCGTGAAGAAGGCCACCAACCATGGCGCTGCCTGACCCTCGGCATGCGACAAGGGGAGCATCAGGAGTGATGTGCCCACAAAAATCGCGATGAGGAAGCCCAAGGCCACGGCCCTGGTGGGATGAAGTAAGGATTTCATTCGGCTCGTTTTTTCTTGGCCATCAGCGTCGTGCGCTTGCATGCGGATTTGCTATGCCGACGCCGTTTTGTTATCGAAACTCGTTGAGATGATAAGGGATTGAGAATATGGTTTCAAGAAAGGTTTTCGAGAACTGCAGAGCCTTGATTTCTCGTCCCGCGCCGGTTGCCTTGACTGGCTTATCACAAACCGACGTTTTCAAGAATAAGGAAACCGCATGCCCCGCCGTTCGATCCTCTCCGCCGCCGAGCGCGAAAGCCTGTTGGCGTTGCCCGATACCCAAGACGAGCTCATCCGGCACTACACGTTCAGCGAGCCCGACCGGTCACTGATTCGCCAGCGGCGCGGTGACGCCAACCGCCTGGGTGTCGCGGTGCAGTTGTGCTTGCTGCGCTTTCCCGGTCAGGGCTTGCTGCCTGACGCGACGGTGCAAATGCCGCTGCTGCAATGGATCGGGCGGCAATTGCGGCTCGATCCGGCATGTTGGCCGCAGTATGCCGAGCGGGAGGAAACTCGGCGCGAGCATCTGCTCGAACTGCGGGCGTACCTGGGCATGGAGCCGTTCGGGTTGGCGCACTATCGCCACGCAGTCCTCGCCACGACCGACTTGGCCTTGCAGACCGACAAGGGCATTGTGCTGGCCAGCAGCGTCCTCGACGCCCTGCGGCACCAACACATCATCTTGCCGACGCTGGATGTTGTCGAGCGTGTCTGTGCCGAAGCGATCACCAGCGCCAACCGACGCATCTACGATTCCCTGGCCGAACCGCTGTCGGGCGCACATCGCCGCCGTCTCGACGACTTGCTCAAGCGCCGCGACAACGGCAAAACGACCTGGCTGGCCTGGCTGCGCCAGTCGCCCGCCAAGCCGAACTCCCGTCACATGCTCGAACACATCGAACGCCTCAAAGCGTGGCAGGCGCTCGACCTGCCACCCGGCATCGAGCGGCTGGTTCACCAAAACCGGCTGCTGAAGATTGCCCGCGAGGGCGGCCAGATGACGCCTGCCGACCTGGCCAAGTTTGAGGCTCAACGACGCTACGCCACCCTCGTGGCACTGGCCATCGAGGGTATGGCCACCGTCACCGACGAAATCATCGACCTGCACGACCGCATTCTGGGCAAACTGTTCAACGCGGCCAAAAACAAGCATCGGCAACAGTTCCAGGCATCCGGCAAGGCGATCAACGCCAAGGTGCGGCTGTACGGGCGCATTGGCCAGGCGCTGATCGATGCCAAACAATCAGGCTGCGACCCGTTCGCCGCCATCGAGGCCGTCCTGTCCTGGGATGCCTTCGCCGAGAGCGTTACCGAGGCGCAGAAGCTCGCCCAGCCCGATGACTTTGATTTCCTGCACCGCATCGGCGAGAGCTATGCCACCTTGCGCCGCTACGCGCCGGATTTCCTTGACGTTCTCAAGCTGCGGGCCGCACCCGCCGCCAAGGACGTGCTGGAGGCAATCGAGGTACTGCGCTGCATGAACACCGACAACGCCCGCAAAGTGCCCGCCGATGCGCCGACCGGCTTCATCAAGCCGCGCTGGCAAAAGCTGGTGATGACCGACGCCGGAATCGACCGGCGCTATTACGAGCTGTGTGCGCTGTCGGAACTCAAGAACTCGCTGCGCTCGGGCGACATCTGGGTGCAGGGTTCGCGCCAGTTCAAGGACTTCGAGGACTATCTGGTGCCGCCCGCGAAGTTCGCCAGCCTCAAGCAATCCAGCGAATTGCCGCTGGCCGTGGCCACCGATTGCGACCAATACCTGCACGACCGGCTGACGCTGCTGGAAACGCAGCTTGCCACGGTCAACCGCATGGCGGCGGCCAACGACCTGCCCGACGCCATCATCACCGAGTCGGGCTTGAAGATCACGCCGCTCGATGCGGCGGTGCCCGACACCGCGCAAGCATTGATTGACCAGACGGCGATGATCCTGCCGCACGTCAAGATCACCGAACTGCTGCTCGAAGTGGATGAGTGGACGGGCTTCACCCGGCACTTCACACACCTGAAATCGGGCGACTTGGCCAAGGACAAGAACCTGCTGCTGACGACGATCCTAGCCGACGCGATCAACCTGGGCCTGACCAAGATGGCCGAGTCCTGCCCCGGCACGACCTACGCCAAGCTCGCCTGGCTGCAAGCCTGGCATACCCGCGACGAAACCTATTCGACGGCGCTGGCCGAATTGGTGAACGCGCAGGTCCGGCATCCCTTCGCCGAGCACTGGGGCGACGGCACCACGTCATCATCGGACGGCCAGAACTTCCGCACCGGCAGCAAGGCCGAGAGCACGGGGCACATCAACCCGAAATATGGCAGTAGCCCAGGACGGACCTTTTACACCCACATCTCCGACCAGTACGCGCCGTTCCACACCAAGGTGGTCAATGTCGGCGTGCGTGACTCGACCTACGTGCTCGATGGCCTGCTGTACCACGAATCCGACCTGCGCATTGAGGAGCACTACACCGATACAGCGGGCTTCACCGATCACGTCTTCGGGCTGATGCACCTGCTGGGCTTCCGTTTCGCGCCGCGCATCCGCGACCTGGGCGACACTAAGCTCTACATCCCGAAAGGCGACACCGTCTATGACGCACTCAAGCCGATGATCGGTGGCACGCTCAACATCAAACATGTCCGCGCCCATTGGGATGAAATCCTGCGGCTGGCCACCTCGATCAAGCAGGGCACGGTGACAGCCTCGCTGATGCTCCGAAAACTCGGCAGCTACCCTCGCCAGAATGGCCTGGCTGTGGCACTGCGCGAGTTGGGGCGCATCGAGCGCACGCTGTTCATCCTGGATTGGCTGCAAAGTGTCGAGCTGCGCCGCCGTGTGCATGCCGGGCTGAACAAGGGCGAGGCGCGCAACGCGCTGGCCCGCGCCGTGTTCTTCAACCGCCTGGGTGAAATCCGCGACCGCAGCTTTGAGCAGCAGCGCTACCGGGCCAGTGGCCTCAACTTGGTGACGGCGGCTGTCGTGTTGTGGAACACCGTCTACCTGGAGCGCACAGCGCTTGCCTTGCGTGGCCACGGCCATGCGGTCGATGACGCGCTGTTGCAGTACCTGTCGCCGCTGGGCTGGGAGCACATCAACCTGACCGGCGATTACCTCTGGCGCAGCAGCGCCAAGATCGGCGCGGGCAAGTTCAGGCCGCTACGGCCGCTCTCTAGGTCTTAGCGTACGATCTTTTCCGTTTTCTGAGACGACCCCTTCATAGCCGACCCTCATGCCGATGTGTGCGTTGTGGACGGCGACAACCTCGCCACGGACCCTCAATACACACCGACCGTGCCGGCGCGATTCGCGGATCTGGCCAAGCACTTCGACATCCCCGTCATGGACGAAGGCGCGGAGGCTGCAACGGCTCCGCAAGCAACGTCCGACGCGCAGCAGCTGCGCACGCTATGTCTTTCGCTACTGTCCATGCTCACTGACCTGAACAAGGGCTACCTCTTCGTGAGAACTACGAAAGAGATGATGGCGGGCCCGACGACGAATTTTGGGAGCTGAGCTAACCACCACGATCTAGATCGGCGACTGCACTGTGCGTGGTCGAGACGCGACTGCGCAGATTCGGCCACTCGAACCAACTCCCCAGTATTTCGCCGTCCGCCATCTCCTGCATGTTCAACCGGGGCAACGCCCCAAGCAGGAGATCCAATGAAAATTTTCATCGAACCCAAATACGTCGCCGCGGCCGTGCAGTGCATGGGCAAGACCGACATCCGCGACTGGGTGAACGGCGCGCTGATCGAAACTGGCCCGCAAGGCGCGTTCTTGGTCACGACCGACGGCCACGCGCTCTTCGCACACCACATCGGCGCGGAATCCATGCCGTCGGCTCAAGTCGTCGTGCCTCGCGAGCTCATCGCAAAAATCACGCCGACCGCCAAGGGCCTCGTGGCCATCACGGTCACCCAAAACGAGAAGAGTGAGCACAACCGCAAAGGTCTGCGAACGGTCACTGTGAACGACAAGTCCGCGTTCGAGGTTGCCGGCGAGTACCGCGATTGGCGTCGCGTTGTTCCAGCGCGAACGACGGGGCAGGCAGGTTACTTTCAGCCTGATCATCTTGCTGCTGTCTACGCCGCGCGAGATGCCATCAACCGTGGCACCAAGCCGCCCTTCAAGTCACGCAGCGATCTCTCGCACAACGGGACCGATTCACCCGGCATGATGTTGATCGACAGCCGAGCGTTCGCCATCGTCATGCCAACGCGCGGCACGAACGAGCAGGTTTGCGTGCCGGCCTGGATCGCCGCGGTGCCGGCTGCTGAGCCTGATGCTGTTGCAGCATGACCGATCCGAGCCGCCTTCACTGGCGGCTTTTTCTTGGCTCCAGCCAGCTTGACGGTTTTATCCAGGCACCGCCATCTCCTTCATGTTCAACGCGCCTTCAAGGCGGTAGGAGTGGCTATGCAAGAAGTTGTTGCGGCCCGCGTCGGTTTCGCGTATATATCAAATATATATACAGGAGCTGATCATGGCCAAATCACAGATCCTTCTCGCCTTCAAGCAGCAGGACACGCCAACCGGCGTAACGCGGGAAACGGTCAAGCAGATGGCGGAAGCCACCGGCCTGAACGAGACCGCGCTCATTCACCTGGCACTCGCCAAAATGGCACAGGAGACCATCCCAATGTACGAGCCGGACGACGGCCCGTTGACCCCCGAGCAGACCAAAGCGCTGCAGCAGGAAGCCAACGAGACAAGCAGGAGGCCGGTAGGTCCCCCTCGCAAGATCAAGCACCTGTTCGGGACGTGATCACCTGGAAGTCCCCAGAGCCTGGTGACATCGTGTGGTGCAACTTCCCCGAGAACCAATCCCGGCAATGGCCAGGCCCAAAAGCCCGACCAGCGTTGGTGATCTCGGTGGAGGAGTTCGGCGACAACACCACCGTCGTGCACGTTGTTCCGGGTACCTCTCAAGGCCTGGATCACTTGTACGCCGGCGAGGCGACGATCACGCGACTGATGGATCCGGCGGCCTACAAGCAAGCTGGGCTCACGCTCGACACGAAATTTCAGTTCGCGTCGATGATGGAACTCGATTGGTCAGAACCTTGGTTCAAGGCTCCGCCACATCGACCCCATGGCAACACGCCGAAACTGGGCACGCTTCACGCGAGCTTGGTCCGGCGATTCTTTGCAGCCCACCAGGCTGTCAACTGACGAGACCTAGTCTCATCTGATCCACAAAAGCCCTCACCTGAGGGCTTTTTTTTGGCCTGCGCCGGCTGCTGGAAGTGTGTGAAAACACGAACGGCAGAAGCCAAATTTAGGCTGACTTCTTTTCAAAGTTAGGGCCCAACTTTGAATGCGCCGCACCTCTCGCACTGACGCTGTGCGATCAAGAGGCTGAGCGGCCTCGCCAGCCCGATCGCGGTGCCGGCGGATTCTTGCGCGCCGCGCCTTTTGCAGCGCCGCCATCTCCAGTGATGTTCAACCGCCCGCCGGGCAACTGGAGAAATCATGGTCAGCATTGGACCCATTCAGCGCATTCCGTTCGCGACACCATCTCCTTGAATGTTCAACCGGCGCTGTGCGCCACTCAAGGAGACCTATGTCCACCTCACACCCAGGCATCCGGAGCACGCGCCGAATTGGCCACCCGCAACCAGAACTCGCGCACCAGCTCGGTTTGCGAGTTCCACCAGGCCATGCCGGCCGCTTCGTCTGTGGTGGGTGGGCGTTCGGGCTCAGTTTCCATACGCACGATCAAGAGAGAATTTGTGTCAGTGTCGGGAACGCCGTGCAAAATGTGACGCGCTCATAATGACCTTGCCACTGGAAGCTCGTCCTTCCGCGTTTTAGAGCGCTCGTTCCGAGGTCCAACGCGTCACCAACGCAGCCAAGCGCGCGCGCGGTACCGCCTCAGCTGGCAGTTCTTTTCCCGGCAGCAGAGTCAGCATGTCGCGCGCCAGCGTCGCCATGGCTCGCGGCGCCTCGGCCAACTGACGGCGCACGTCGGGGCCGTCGGCGGGTTGCGTCAGACGGGCGTTGAGGCGTCGGAACCAGTCGATGCGGGTATGGTCGTGGAACTTCGGCACGCGCGGCATCCCCGTGCCTTGCACATCGACGGCGGCGCGCAGCCAGCGCTGCATGGCCTGGTTGAGCTGGGCGCAGGCCTGCAGGTCGGCGGCCGCGTCGGCCAGCAGCCGTTCGTCGTGCAGCCGGACGTGAAAGAACAGCGGCGCCAGCACGCTCCAGTAATAGGTGTAGTCCCACACCACTTTCTGCGACATCGCCCAGGGCGAGCCGAACAGCGCGTACTGACCCTGATAGATCGGCAGCATGTTGTCGTAGAAGCTGCGAAACAGCAGCTCATACAGCCGCGCGGATCGCCGCAGGTCGCCACCGGCCCGGTCGGTCTCGACCAGGCGCGTGATGTAGCCGTTGCCGATGGCGATGAAGTCGCTGCCCGGCGAATAGAACGGGTCCAGAAAACGACCGGCCTCGCCCGCCAGCGCCCAGCGCTGCTCGGAAAAGACCTGGCGCGCGTCGTGCGAGAAACTGCGCAGGAACGCGAAGTCCAGCGGTGCGCTACCGGGCTGCCGCAACTCGACATGCAACTGGGGCTGATGCCGCGCCAGCCAGGCCAGCGCGCCATCGTAGGTTTTCAGGGCCTCGAAATCATGGAACGCCGGATCGGCCACGATGCCGATCGAGTGGCAACCCGAAGCGAGCGGAATCAGCCATACCCAGTAGCCCGAGCCGCACAGGTGGTTGGTCGACAGCCAGCGCCGGTCCACGCCGCAGCGCGTGAACCAAGCCGGATCGGGGGTGCCGCCGCCCGCGCCGGCCCAGCGGTCGGGCTGCAGATGCCTGCCGATGCGAAACCAGACCGAGAACGCCGCGTGGCCGTTGCCGCGCGCCAGCTGCAGCCGCCGCTTGAGCAGGCCCGCGCGGCCGGTGGCGTCGATGATCCAGCGCGCGTGCGTCAGACGTTGCCCGCCTTCATCGTCGCGCCAGCTCACGCGGTGGGCAGCGCCGCTGGCGTCCAGGTCGCAGGCCGTCGCGGTGGCGCCGGACAGCAGCGCCACGCCATGCGCCCGTGCGCGTTCGGCCAGGTGGTTTTCCAGCCGGCCGCGGTCGATCTGGTAGGTCGGCACGGCCAGGTGCTGGCTGGGACCGAGTTCGGGGCAGGCCGAGAGATCGGCCGCGCCGTCGTTGAAAAAGAACCGGAAGCCGAACTTGCGCAGGTGCCGGGTGTCCAGATGCTCGCGCAGACCCAGCACGTGGGCCAGATAGTGGGCGCCGATTTCCACCGTCGACTCGCCGACCTTGTGGGTGGCTTGTGGCGCTTCGCCGCTGCGCCGCTCCAGCACCTGCACGCGCAGATCAGGCATGCGCTGGCGCAACTGCAATGCCAGCGTCAGCCCGGCCAGTCCGCCGCCTAGGATGCAGACGTCGTGCGGGGTGCAGTCTTTCAGTGCCAAAACCGGCAATTCCTTCCAAGATCCATCCAAATGAAATGCGGACCAAAGCACTCACGGCGGCGCACATCATGGTCTGTGGCCAGCGTAGACATCATCCCACCAATATCGGGCAGATGCTGATCGAGGTTGCACGTGATGGTAGTTGCGCTGAATCGTGCACGACACCAATTTTAAGGGGCTGGGCTTTGGGCGTGAG
The DNA here is from genome assembly GCF_008017535.1 of Ottowia flava. GTDB lineage: Bacteria > Pseudomonadota > Gammaproteobacteria > Burkholderiales > Burkholderiaceae_C > Ottowia > Ottowia flava. The sequence goes on along the minus strand of NZ_VRUA01000023.1, from coordinate 28,052 downwards.
TTCGCGACGCTGAAGCAGGATCGTTCGATGTGACCTTTGAAGACTGCGCTGATCCACGGCACAACCAGCGATACAGCGGCTATCTCATGGCCAATTCAGGCACCAAGGCGGCGCCGAGGGACGCCCGGCCATCCGAACAATTACCGGTTGGAACCCGATGTTCGCCACCACGCGGGCAGCAATCCCCTCGCAGCAACGCTCTTGAACCTATCATCGATGAGGTAAAGCACCCCCTCATCGAACTCTCCTCGAATGACGCGACCTGCCGCTTGCACCACCTTGCGCACGCCTGGCACCAAACTCATGTAGTCATAACCTCTGCCAGGCCAGCGCGCATCGATGCGACCCTGCATAGCCTGCTGTAACGGCTCCGCCGGCGGAAGACCCAAGGTCGCAATGAACGCTCCGATCAACCTCGAGCCCGGGAGGTCCATGGCCTCAGCGAATGCTCCACCGAGCACACCGAACCCTACTCCTCTTCCCTGAGGCTCGAATCGGTCGATGAAGGCTCGGCGAGCTGCTTCTGTCATCCCAGGCTCCTGCACCCAAATGGGCAAGTCGGGCCGCATCCGCCGTAGATGCTCAACAACCTGTCCTAGGTAATGGAAGCTCGAGAAGAACGCGAGATAGTTGCCTTGTCGCTCGTCGTACTGTCGAGCAATTACCTCAGTGATAGGCTCCACTGAATTCGCACGATCTCCCCATCGGGTCGAAACTGACACCAGCCGAATGTGAAGCTGTTGAGGGTCGAACGGCGACGGCACATCCAGCCAGACATGATTGCTCGGTAATCCCAGCAGGTCAGCATAGTAAGCCTGCGGCTGCAAGGTGGCCGAGAACAGAACCACCGTTGCGGCCGCTGCCAGCCTCGGCGTTGTGTATGGCGCGGGGACTACGTTGCGGATGGCCAGTTCCCCCGTCGCTACCTTGGTCAACGCACCGCCCTGCCGGTTGATGTAGCACAGTGAGTGGTCGCCAAATGTTTCCGCCAGTCGTGTCAACTGCAGAGCCGGAAAGTACAGGTCAAACACAGCCTGGGACACTTGATCGGCATGCTCAGCCAAGTAGTCCGTCACACGGGAGGTAAATTGCTGCAGGGCTTCCGAGAAACAAGCGTCAGGCTCAATTTCGGTGAAACCGATCGAGTGGCGCTCTTGCAGTACGTTCCACCGCTGGCGCAGTCGCGTCACGGCCGCTTTGAGCGGCGGCGGTACCTGACCGCGGAAGGCTTGAAGATCTCGGCTGGACAGTGACGCTGAGTACATCCCACGCGCCCGATCGACCAGGTTGTGCGCCTCGTCCACCAGAAGCCCGACACGCCAGTCTTCGCTTTGCGTTAGTGCGTATAGCACAGCACTGCTGTCGAACCAGTGGTTAACGTCCGCCACCACCACATCGGCCCATCGCACAAGCTCTTGGGTCAAGTAGTACGGGCATATGTTGTGGATTTCGGCAATGTGGGCCACAGCGGACCCACGCAAGGTAACCGTCCTAGCCTGCTGGACCGCCTGCTGCCGCGCCGCAGGCAAACGATCGTAAAAGCCTTTTGCCCGTGGACAAGACTCACCGTGACAGGCGGACTCAGGGTGAACACAAGCCGTTTCTCGGGCAACCAGTTCGACAACCCGGAGTGGCAGGCCTGGCTGATTCGACTTGAGTCGGTCCAGCGCATCTAGCGCCAGGGCTCTACCGGTGGTTTTTTGGGTAAGGTAAAAAATTCTGTCGACATGCTCCTCGGCCATTGCTTTCAGCATCGGAAATAGCGTGCCCAGAGTCTTGCCAATTCCAGTAGGGGCCTGCGCCAGCAATACCATGCGCCTACGTGCGGCCATAAACACTTGCCTGGCAAGCTCTCGTTGGCCAGCGCGCATCGCATAGGGAAAAGAGAGCTCATGCAAAGCCTGCAGCAAAGCAGTACGGTGTGCTGCTTCCTGTTTTGCCCAATTCATGAACCGCGCGCATAGAGCTTCGAACTCCCTGCGAAGGTTGTCGGCACTGCAGTGCTGAGTGAGAGGGGTCTCCCGATCGCGGAATGGATCGAAGTACAGCAACCGGACGTCGGCTGCAGATAGCACGTGTTGACTACACAGCAAGTGGGCGTAGACCTTGGCCTGTGCCCAATGCATAGAAGTCTGGTTCGGAGGGATCTGTTGAATCGGGCCACGGTGCGTCTTGACTTCTTCAACGCAAGGTGGGCTGAGACCCACACCGTCTGCTCGACCCCGTATTATTAGGTCGCCGTAGTGGCCGGTCAAAGCGACCTCTGACGCGTGGTCTGCATCGCGCCTGGCAGCGATGATTTGGTGGCCCCGCACACCATCGAGCGCAGTTGGCGCAGGTGTGAAGCGATGGTCCAAATCACCGCTACGCGCTCCAAAGGCGCAGAGCGCTTTCACTGAAATTTTCACGACTTGATTTTGTGACTACTTACCAGGACGGCTCTGAGGAATTGGGTGTCGTTGGGGTCGCCTCAATGTTGAGGTTCAGCATCAAGCAGCTGCACGTGGTCACAGGCATATTGCGGGACAGCCCACCTGCCGCGGCCTGTGCATGAACGCCTTCACAAACGACAGTAGCCAACTATGGTGCGGTCGCATGAGGCCATATGCACACCCAATAGCATCCTCCAATACCTCCGCGCTAGCGGGTTTCAGAGGCATATAGGGTCAAGATCTCATCCCACTCGGGCACCCTCACTCGCGAAATGTTCAACGCATTGGCTTGGGCTACCCACTCACGAAAGCCTGGACGCTTTAGGAGTGAGGAAGAAGACCTTCGTTGAACGAACCCGTAGATGGGCTGCTCGCGTGGCCACTTCGCATATTGCATGCACCAGTGCAGATTCATGTACGTAGCGGGGTCGCGACCGTCTAAGGAAAAGCGATCGTTCAGATAGCACCCCAAGGCCCAGGCGTGCTCGGGTGATTCGGTGAAGCGCAGCAGCTGAGTCCCCCAGTACATGCGAAGGTTGTTGTGCATCCACCCTGTTTCGAGCCACTGTCGTTGTGCTGCATTCCACACAGGATCAGGGGTACAGCCATGAACCAACGCATCAAGCGGCTGCCTTTCAGTGCGGACATCTTCTCGATGCCGATCCAGGGTGTCCAAGGTGGCTCTAGCGATGCTTGAGAAATGCGAAAGCAGCGGCCTCTCCTTGCACAAGTAGTGTGCCCATTCCCGCCAAGTGAGCATCTCGTCAAGAAATTTCCACTGTTCCGATGTGCTTGAGGGACCGTCTTGGATAGCTTTCACCACTTCGCTCGGGCCGACTGCGCCGAAATGGAGGTAGGGAGAAAGCTCGGAGGTGCCAAGCGAAATTGCGGGGTTGTTCCGGGTGCTAGGATACTTGTGCACGTGTTGTGCAAGATAGTTCAAACGATCTAATGCAATGGCTCTCGAAGGCGGGTGGGTAGGAGTCGGGCGTACTGTTTGGTCGATCGGGCAGCAAGCAGTTAGCTGGTCTAACTCGGATTCGGTGGCGCACTCAAGTGCATCAGGTGTAAAAGGCAGCGCCCCGTGATAAGGCGACTCCCCTACACGTACCGGGGTACAAACCGTCATCGTTTCTGCTAACCAGTCAGCGCGCAGCGCCTGGTGGGCCGCTCTAAATCCGCGCGTACTCTTGATTCCTTCAGGGATGTAGCGAGTGGGTACAAGTCTCGAGGTGTCGACCGCATGCACACTGCAAGGCGAGTGTTGTGCAAATGCGGCGAGCTGGTCTCTCGGTACAAAGGCGAAATGCTCGTCGGTAAAAACTGCCTCTGCATGCTGGGCCAGCCGGTAGACCAGTCCACGCACCTGGTGTCCAGGCCGCTCTACGTAGTGAATGCAGCGTATACCGCGTTGGTTCAGCGCCCTGCTCATTTCCGCAGAAAGGCCCAGGATGTACCGATGCAGTCTGGCTGACGCGTGTGGGTAATCCTGTCGAAGGCCGTGATAGATGAGCAACGGGAGCCCACGCCGATTGGCATGCGCTAGCGCTGCCTCTATAAGAGGGTTGTTGTCGGCCCTGAGGGTTTGCTGAACCCATGCCAGAACGAAGCGTGCATCCGGGTTGGCTTCTCGGGTCACCAATGTGGTGACCCGTCGACTTCCGGTCATTGAGGTTTCAATGCACCGTCGATGCCGCCGTCATCCACGTCACTGCCAGTCAGGGCGGCAAAGCTCATTTTGGCAAAGGCGACGATCTTTCCATTCTTTGTCTCCCAGTAGTGGCCAGCCCTGGGCACCACTTTCAGAATGGATACTCGTGGATCGTCCTTACCGTCGAACCACGCATTGGCGAAGTCGGTCCAGTACTTATCAATTGTGCCTTTGTCCTTGTGGATGGTTGCCGTGCCCGACAGAGAGAGGTAAGACATCTTGCCTTCGTTCTGAAAGGTCAAGACAACTCGATCGTCCTTGGCGATATCCCTGTTTTTTTCGCTGTCCGTAGAACTGATGAACCAGCACGTGCCGTCTTCATCGGCTTCCTGCAGCGACATCGGTCTACTGTCGCCAGGAAAGTTGGTCACGTCTGTATGGAACATGCAGGTGCGAGTGTCCTTCGCAATTTCACGAATTTTCTTGCCAGCATTGCTGCCGGAAAGATCATTGCGCGGTTGGTTGTCAGCGTCGGCCATGGTGTTCTCCTTCCAAAACAAGCATTACACCCCGGTGCGAGCACTGCGCTCGTAGGAGTGTTTCGCACTCGAGCACGGTCCGCCAGACTTAAGCAGCAGGACTGTGTTACATCGGTTGAACCCCCCGCCGATGTTACCTATACTGTATGCATGTACAGCTCATCGCCAGCCAGCCATCGGCCTTTGCAGGATTTGCTGCAGCGGGTGCCGGCTGTGTGGCCAGCGGATGCTGTTGCCACCCGGAGCAGCAACGTCGTCTCGAGCGGCTTCGCAGCGTTGGATGCGGTGTTGCCGGGCGGTGGCTGGCCCGTGGGGGACGTGATCGAGCTGCTGACCCCGCAGTTTGGGGTGGTGGATTGGAGCGTGTTGTCGCCTGCGGCAAAGGCGTTTTCTACCGACCATGCGCCGCGTGTCGTGATGATCGGTCCGCCGAACGAGCCCTATTTGCCCGGCCTCAGGCGGATGGATCTGCCCGTTGATCGGGTGCACTGGGTCGTTGCGAATAAGCCGGCCGAGCGTGCCTGGGTGGCGGAGCAACTGGTCAAGTGCTCGTCAGCGATGCTGCTGATGGTCTGGATGAGTCATGCCCGCGCCGATCAGATTCGCAGGCTCCAGGTGTGCGCACAGTCCAGCAGTAGCCTGATTTTCGTATTCAGGCCGGAGCTCGCCGCACGCGAGTCGTCGGCCAGTCCGCTTCGATTGGTCCTGCGCCCGAAGGCAGTCAACCAGATCGAGGTTTCCATTCATAAGAGACGGGGCGCTCCCGTACCTGAGCCGCTGGTGTTGCAGTCGGTCTCAGGGGGGATTGATCATCTGGTGGCGCGCATAAAGCCTGCGGTACCCGTTGAGCCCATGCACGCCACGGAGGTAACAAGCGATGTGGTGGGGCGTATGGCGTCCAATGAAGCCCATTTCGAGCTGGTCAGCGAGTGAACATGCGACTCAGGCTGCGATGTGGGCCCTGCAGTACACGCCGAAGGTCGTGCTTTCGGCGAACGATGCGCTGTTCGCTGAAGTATCGTCCTGCCTGAGGCTGTGGGGAGGGTTCCGGAAGCTCTCAAAGCGGCTTGACGAAGAAGCCTGCACCTTCGATCTGGCGCAAGCCAGCTGGGGGCCCAACCCATTTGCCGGACTCTGCCTGAGTCATGCAGATGTGAGGGGAGCGCGCACCGCGACATTGGCATCGGTGCTGGATGGCCTGCCGGTCGAGTGCTTGGTCGACACAAATGCCGTCCTTCCCACCCTGAATCAGTTGGGTTGCTACACGCTCGGCCACCTCAGGGCCCTCCCCCGAGCAGGACTCTCACGCCGGTTTGGTCGCACGGTTCTTGATGCCCTTGATCGCGCATATGGCACATTGAAGGCGGCCCATTCATGGGTCTTGCCTCCAGACAGCTTCACCACGTCGCTGGAGCTTCCGCAGCGCGTCGACAACGCCGGCGCGCTGCTATTTGCTGCAAAGCGCTTGGTCCTGGCCTTGTGTGGGTGGCTGGCGGCGCGCCAGGCAGGCGTGACTGCTATCACGTTCGGCTGGCTGTACGACACGATGCGCGCGCGCGATGTTGAAGCGGAAGGCGAACTGGTGGTGCGCACAGCGACGGCGACCCGTGACCCGGCGTACTTGATGCGGCTACTGGGCGAACACCTGGATCGAACGGTGCTGAAAGGCCCGGTCAATACCGTTAAGCTGGGCGCGGCGCAACTCGACGCTATTCCACACCCCGATGGCGTCCTTTTCCCCGACAAGGTGAAGGAGGGCGAAGCGTTCGAACAATGCATCGAGGTCATTCGTGCCCGACTGGGTGCCTCGTCGATCCTGGTGAGCGCCCTCCAGGACGATGCCCGGGTGGGACACCTCCAGCGATGGGATGAGGACTCAGGCACGACGCGGATGGCGCTCGACATCCCGCCGCGGTGGCCGCAGCCGACCTGGATGTTCCGCGAACCCCTTCGCTTGCTGGTTCGCGGCAACCGCCCGCTGTATCAAGGTCCACTCGAACTCCTTGCGGGTCCGCATAGGGTGAACAACGGCTGGTGGGACTGCCATCGGCAGGGTGGCGATGGGTGGCAGCGCCGCGACTATTGGCTGGCGCGCAGCCCATCCGCGGGGAATCTCTGGATCTATCGGGAGCTGAGAAGTCCAGCGGAGGGGGACTGGTTCCTGCACGGGGTGTTTTCGTGAAGCCTGAAGCGCTCACCGATTACGCTGAATTGCGCTGCAGAAGCAACTTCAGCTTCCTGACGGGCGCAAGTCGGCCGGAAGAGCTGGTTGAGCGCGCGCATGCGCTTGGCTATAGAGCCCTGGCGTTGACGGACGAGTGCTCGGTCGCCGGCGCAGTGCGTGCCCATCAGGAGGCCAAGGCCCGTGGCCTTCACCTCATCATCGGGGCGCAGTTCCTCGTAGATGACGAACTGCCGTGGACTCTGGTGCTCTTGGCCACGAATCGCGCGGGCTACGCAAACCTGTGCACGTTCATCACGAAGCTGAGGCGCTCAAGCCCGAAAGGCACCTACACCCTCCGCCGTGACGCGATTAATGGCTCGGTCCTGACCGGCCTGCTTGCCATCGCCTGTCCCGATCGCGAAATGTGCCAGGCGCCGCCGCTGTCCTTTGTGGCGTGGCTGGCCGCCCATTTCCCGAAGCGCTGCTGGATCGGCGTGGAGGCGCTGTCTGAAATCGACGATCAGGCCTGGCTGCACGCGTTGAGGGGATTGTCCGCGCGCACGGGGGTCGCGTTAGTGGCGGTGGGCAACGTGCAATTCCACGTGCGCTCACGCAAACCATTGCACGACGTACTGACCGCCGTCCGACTGAATTGCACGTTGGCGTCGTGCGGCAGCCGCTTGCTGGGCAATGCCGAAGCGCACCTGCGCACGCGTGTGCACCTGGCGCGCATTTTCCCGGAAGATCTGCTGAAGGAATCGGTGGAGGTTGCGCGCCGCTGCACTTACAGCCTGGATGAAATCCGCTATGAATACCCCGCTGAAGTAGTGCCGCATGGCATGACAGCCTCGGCCTTCCTGCGACAACTGACCTACGAGGGTTGCGGACGGCGATGGCCACATGGTGTCCCAGCTCGAATCAGCCAGCAGATCGAGCACGAGTTGTGCTTGATTGAGGAGTTGAGATACGAGCACTACTTCCTGACGGTTCACGACATCGTCGCCTTCGCCCGCTCGAACGGAATCCTGTGCCAAGGTCGTGGGAGCGCGGCCAACAGCGTCGTGTGCTATTGCCTGCATGTCACGGAGGTCGACCCCTCACGGATGAGTGTGTTGTTTGAGCGGTTCATCAGCAAGGAAAGGAACGAGCCACCCGATATCGATATCGACTTCGAGCATGAACGGCGGGAAGAGGTGATTCAGTACCTCTACCAGAAATACGGCCGACACCGCGCCGCACTCACGGCCACGGTGGTGACCTACCGACCGAAGTCCGCGCTTCGCGATGTGGGCAAGGCGCTGGGCTATCCTGGGGAGCTGATCGACCGTCTGTGTGCCAACCACAGCTGGTGGGACGGCGTCAGCATCATTCCCGAACGGATCGCAGGCGCCGGCCTTGACCTCGATGATCCGCGCACCCACCAGCTCATGGAGCTGACGGATGCATTGTTGGGGTTTCCAAGGCACCTGTCTCAGCACACCGGTGGCTTCGTGCTGACCAAAGGGCCACTGGAGCAGCTCGTGCCCATTGAAAACGCATCAATGCCGGATCGAACCGTGATCCAGTGGGACAAGGACGATATCGACGCCTTGGGCCTGTTGAAGGTGGACGTGCTGGCGCTCGGCATGCTCACCGCGATTCGCAAGTCCCTCGCGCTGATCGGGGAACGCTTGGGGTATGCCTTCTCGATGCAGGATGTCCCTGCAGAAGACGAAACGACCTATGACATGGTGTGCGCTGCGGACACGATCGGGGTGTTTCAGGTCGAGAGCCGCGCACAGCAGCAAATGCTGCCGCGGCTGAAGCCACGGTGCTTCTACGACCTCGTGATCGAGGTGGCGATCGTTCGACCGGGGCCGATCCAGGGCCGGATGGTGCATCCGTATCTGAACCGGCGAATGGGCCGCGAGCCGGTCATGTTCCCAAGCGAAGCGCTGCGGGAGGCCTTGGGCAGGACGCTTGGCGTTCCGGTGTTCCAGGAGCAAGTCATGCAGGTCGCTATTCTGGCCGCAGGATTCACGCCTGGCGAGGCCGATCAGCTGAGGCGATCAATGGCTGCATGGAAGCGCAAGGGCGGGCTCCAGCATTACTACGACAAGATCGTCTACGGCATGGTCAATCGCGGGTACAGCCGTGAATTTGCAGACTCAATCTTCGACCAGATCAAGGGCTTCTCGGAGTACGGTTTTCCAGAAAGTCATGCGGCCAGCTTCGCACTGCTGGTCTATGTGAGTTGCTGGATCAAGTGTCACTACCCCGGCGAGTTCTTATGTGCCATGCTCAACAGCCAGCCGCTGGGCTTCTACACTCCCAGCCAGCTGGTTCAGGATGCCCAGCGCCACAACGTCGTGGTGTTGCCGCCCGACGTCATGCACAGCGCACCAGACTGCACGATGGATGATCCGGCCAACGCCGGACAGACCGTTCGCCTCGGGCTACGAATGATCCGCGGGCTGAAAGCGCGTGCCATGGCTGCCATTGCCGAAGCTCGGCGACAGGCCCCGTTCGGAGATGTCGAGGACCTTGCCCGCCGTGCCGATCTTGATCCGGTCGACGTGCGCACACTTGCCGCTGCGGATGCGCTCCGAAGCCTCAGCGGACATCGCCGTGTACAGGTCTGGGACGCCAGTGCCTACCAGAGGCCGTCGCCGCTGATGCGCGATGCCGCGTTCGACGAGCCGCTGATCGAATTGCAGCCCGCTGCAGAGGGTGAAGAAATCGTCTGGGACTATGCCACTCAGGGACTCACGCTGCGACGTCACCCTCTGGCTTTGCTCAGGCCGCTGCTGGCGCGCCGACAGCTACTGTCCTCAAACGACCTGTCGTCACGCCCCGATGGCGCATGGGTACGCTTTGCCGGGCTGGTGACGCTGAGGCAGGCACCCGAAACCGCCAAAGGAACGATGTTTGTTTCGTTGGAAGATGAATTCGGGACCGTCCAGGTCATCCTGTCTCGTCAGGTTCGCGATCAATTCCGGGATCCCATCTTGAAGTCGCGGTTCATGGCTGTAGAGGGGCGGTGGCAGCACGAGGGGCCCAGCCGAAACCTCATCGGGCGGCGCGCGGGCGATCTAAGTCCGCTGCTGGGACGGTTGAATCCCACCCGGCAGATGAGAACACCGCATCAGCCGTCGATGGTTCGCCGCGGCCTGATCGGCGCGATCGGAGCGAATGCACGAGAAGGGTAGCCGCTGGTGCGCTGAGGACATCAGGTCTCCATGCGCACCAGTTGCCAACGGCTATGTAGCTCGACATTCCCCGATAGGCCAGCTGCACTACGCCGAGCGTCCGTGTCTTCCTACGCCCGCTGTCCCCGTTTTCAGAGATAGTCGCGAAGGCCCATTCTGGCCGACCCACAATCTGAAAGACCACCATGGCTGACGCCCCGAAAAACAATTCCCTTGAGCAGGTGATCGAAATGCTGACAGCGGACCACGACAAGGTTCGCCTGTTGTTTCGCGAATACAAGAAGCTCATGGACCTCGATGCCGATGCAGACACGCGTGGCGCCATCGCCGCTCAGATCTGCCACGAACTCACCGTTCACGCCTCCATCGAAGAACAATATTTTTATCCGGTTGCTCGCAAGGCGATCGCCGAGGACGCTGAAGAGTGCATGGACCATGCCGACGTGGAACATCAGTCATTGAAGCGACTGATCGCGGACATCGAAGCCGGGCATCCGGACGACGAGCACTACGACGCAATGGTGCATGTGCTCCAGGAATACGTCGCCCATCACGTGTGTGAAGAAGAAAACGAGATGTTCGAAGAGCTTCGTCACGCCCAGCCCAACATGCAGACCGTCCTGAGGCAGATGATTGACGCCAAGCAAAGCGCCGTTCAGCAGCCTAAGTCACCTGCATCCCAGAGCAAGAAAGAAGGAAGCCCGGCTCGCCGCTCGAAGAGCGCTGCGCGCAAGCAGGTTCGCACATCCGGATCCAAGAAGAGGACCGACAAGACTGACGCCTAACTGTCGCTGTGGGGAAACTGCGCACCTCTTGCGATGCGTATAGGGCCGCGATGCGCCTCTGCTGAGGCGACCGGCGTTCCAGCGGCCTGGATAGTGAGGACGCCCTGGTGCGCGAGCTGATCGGAGACCTTCCTGATCTTTGGCATCAGATCGCGCCATTCGTCAAACAGGGCGCGAGCGACCTCCGAAGGGCAGATGCTACTGCCCTCCGAACGCGAGTGCAGCTGAGCCACCAGCTCCCGTGCAATCAGTCTATCGAGTTCCATCACAGGAGAAAAACATGAAGAAAATGAAGGGTTTCAAGTCGGTGGCCAAGGCCATGAGCCAGATCGACTTTTGCATGATGCACACATTCAGCGGAAAGCTCACCCACGTTCGACCGATGTCCAACAACGGTCAGGTGGAATACGAAGGCGACAACTGGTTTTTCTCTAGGACATCGTCTACCAAAATTTCCGATATCGAATCCGACCCTCGCGTGATTCTCGATTTCGTGGACATGAAGTCCCAAGCCTATATCACAGTGTGGGGGACCGGCTCTATCCTGACCGATGATGATCAAAAGAAGGCCATGTGGCACCGTGAGTTGGAACAGTGGTTTCCCAACGGACCGGAGGATCCCGAGGTCAGCCTGATCAAAGTATCGGCCCAGCGCATTCAGACCTGGGGATCATTGGGCGACTTGCTGCTGGAATCTGGCGCAGTTACTACGTGACCGCACTTCTGTTCGAGTCTTGATTGCCCCGCACTACAACTCCCCTCACCCCTGCTTTGAAAGGTATCGCAATGACTGTCCACAAAGAGTCCTCCCCGCCGGCGTCGGATCGGATTAACCTAGCCGACCAAGCCAACCTCGACAACTGGTGCAAGCGCCTGAATGTCACGGAGATGCAGCTTCGTGACGCTGTGGCTGAAGTCGGCGATCAGGCTGGTGACGTGGAGATGCACCTCAAGGGCACGCGATCCAGTACCAACGACGACAAGGTAGAGCGCACTAGTTAAGCCTATCCGGGCTTGGCTTGCCCTGTCTCAATGCACTGCCGCAGTTGATCGCGCCAACGACAAAAGCCTGCTGTGCCGACCTCCTCACCTGAGCGTAGGAGCGCTGCGGGATGCGCGACCACGTGGATCGGTGCCCCTGCCTCAGTCTGCCAAGGCGTTGACCTAACGGGATGGACCAGTTCAAGGGCGGATTGCGCTGTGCGACCGAGCGCGATAACGACCTCAGGACGCACGATCGAAATCTCATCGTTCAGCCACTGTGCGCACTCCGTGACTTCACGTTGCCCCGGCGTTTTGTGGATACGGCGCTTGCCCCGCATTTCGTACTTGAAATGCTTAACCGCATTGGTCACAAACACGTCGGCCATGGAAATCCCGATTTGATCGAGGGCCACCCTGAGTAGTTGTCCTGCAGGTCCTATGAATGGTTGCCCCGTCAAATCCTCTTTGTCGCCGGGCTGCTCACCCACCAGCATGATCTTTGCGCCGGACGGGCCTTGGCCTGGAACCGCCTGCGTCGCGTAGAGTGCGAGATCACAGCGGTCGCATCGGCCGATACGAACATTAAGGCTGGCCAGCTTGTCCGCGGGTTTCGACGCCGATCGGACCGCGCTCGCTCGCTCGGTGTCGGCGTGATGAGACACCATTTCTTGCACGCGGCGTGGCGCTGCGGCCAGCATGGGGCCAATACGACTGGCCTCCGGAAGATTCTTCCAATAGTGCACGGGCATCTCCTTGCGCATGGCATTGAGCTTAATGCGTGCGGGGTTGAAGATGCGTTCGTAATAAGTCAACCAGAGCGCTTCGCCAGAGTCCGTCGCCGGCGCGTCAGCACGGTTGGCGGCCGGACCCGCGATCAATTCTTCGCCGTTCCAGCGGACACTGCCAACGGGCGTCAGGATGGTCCATCTCATGGTGGCGAATCGCCGCTGGAAGAACCCTGCCGTCGCCTGCGTCACGAAATGGCGCGGCTCGAACCAGGCGACGTACTCCTCGTGTCCGCTTCGCGCCACGCGCGTAAAACGCACGAAAGCCTTCATCTTATGCATGTCGCGACGAACCTGGCGAGCCAGCGCTTGCAGATGCACGTGCTCGGGGTGGAGCACGTCGTTCCAGTGACGGCCGTCTTTGCGGATACGTTCGAGCATCGCATGGACGCGCATGAACCGGTCCTCGTCCGAATGCAGCAAGGCAAGCGAGGCTGTTTCGATAAAGCGCGTTGAGACGCCTTCGAGCGCGATCAATCGATCGTCATCGAGCCCGGCACCGGCATAGTCGTCGCCGCAGAACCAATCTACTGCGTCCCACGGAATGGATTGTTGGGCGAACGTCTGCATGAGCCGCAGCGCGTCATGCCGCGCTGCTGGATGCGGCAGTTCTGCGGGAATCATCAACCGAAATTAAAACTCTGTTGCGACACTGCGCTGGCGAAGGATTGGCTGTTGGCGGCCAGGGATGGGCTAGGCCTTGCTGCCGACCGGTAGCCCACACGCGCCGGTCGATAGTCGGGGAGCACGATGAAGCCCAGCACCTTCTTCAGGGGCACGTGAAGAAAGGCCATATCGTCCAGACGGAGTTGCCGGACCCTGCGGGCCGCCAGAATCTTGCCCACGGTCTTGATACCGAGACCGGGCACGCGCAGCAGTTCATCGCGCGGCGCGCGATTGAGGTCCACCGGGAAGCGCTCCGGATGCGCAATCGCCCAGGCCATTTTGGGATCATGGTCGAGGCTCAGCATTCCGCCTTCGGTGACTATTTCGCTTTCCTGGAAGCCATAGAACCGCATCAGCCAGTCCGCTTGGTACAGACGGTGTTCCCGCAGCAAGGGGGCAGCCTGCGCCGGCAGACGGCTGCTAGCGTGCGGAATCGGACTGAAGGCGGAGTAATACACTCGTTTGAGCCCGAACGAGCGGTACAGCGCGACGCTGGTAGTCAAAATTGATCGGTCGTCCGAGCTGTCTGCGCCGACGATCATCTGCGTGCTCTGGCCCGCCGGCGCAAAGCGCGGCGGCTTGGCGCGCGCTGCAGGCCGGTCCGGCATCGACACCACCTTCGACGCTTGTTGACGTTGCTCCTTCGCGTCCTCCAGCTTGAGTCGGATGCGAGCCATGGAACGCTTGATCCCGACGCTGTCTTTCTCCGGCGCTAGCTGCGACATCGCCGCCGGCGTCGGCAGTTCAATGTTGATGCTAAGTCGATCTGCATACCGGCCGGCCCGCTCGATTAGATCGTCACTGGCATCAGGGATCGTTTTCAGGTGGATATAGCCTTTGAAGCCATGAACTTCCCGCAATTGACGGGCTACCTCGATCACCTGCTCCATCGTGTAGTCGGGACTTTGAATGATCCCTGAGCTCAGAAAGAGACCTTCGATCACATTGCGGCGGTAAAAATCCAGTGTTAACTGGACCACCTCCTCGACCCGGAACCGCGCGCGCTCCACGTTGCTGGAGACCCTATTGACACAATACAGACAATCGTAAGTGCACCAGTTCGTCAGCAATATTTTCAGCAAGGAGATGCAACGACCGTCAGGTGCATAGCTGTGGCAAATTCCACTGCCCTCGATTGAGCCCAGTCCGCCCGAATCCTTGGAGTTCCGTTTGGGCGCCGCACTGGAGGCGCAAGAAGCGTCGTACTTCGCCGCATCGGCGAGGATGTAGAGCTTCTGCTTGAGGTCCATATGCCTTACTGATCCGCCGCGGTGGCCGCCAGCGCGTCAACCACCCTATCGTCTCGGGCCAACGACTCGACGAATTGAAATTCAATCTCGACAAACTCGCGCTGAGCAATCGATCGCATCGCTTCCACATCCCGTTTCATGTGCGAGCCATCGCCAAAAAAAAGGGGGCAAACCTTGATGTACGTGCAGGCGCTCATGTCGCGAACGGCTTCGCGAAAACTCGGATGGGTGTGCTCGATATAGCAGGCACGAACCACGGAGTCGGGTCGCAACTCGCGAATACGGTCAACGATGAATTCGATTGGCTTGTGCCAGTTCGGATCTTGCGCACCGTGCGCCACTACGAGGATGCCATGCATGGAAATTGGCTCTGCTTGAGAAATCCTTAAAACTTTCGTCCCTGAAATGCGTGCGTCCCGCTCCTTAGATCAGCTGATAGGACTTCTGGAAGATGGGGCCGGTAATCTCGCTTTCCAGTGCCGGTCAAGCCAACGTGCGTACGCCAGGCTCGCGCCCCCATTGCCGCGTCTTCGCTGCGCGTAGGAAGCCAGCGACGTCTTCGATGGGCACCACGCCGTCGTCAGGCTCCACGTTCGCCTTCTCCAGGATTGGCCGCGTGCCGCCGCAGGCTGCGATCGCCTTCAAGTGCGCGTAGGCGTCAGAGAACCAGCCAACCGCGCCGGCGTCCTGCTTCAGCTTGTCGGCTTCCTCGGGCATCAGAATCGAGGCCACGGCGTCAAAAAGGACAGAAGGCATGCCGGCCAGCTGACCATCCACGTCCAGCCGCTGACCACCCTTGAGCCTGATCGAGAGCTTGGGCGCCACCACCTTGACCATCGCCCCCTCCTTCTCAGCCGCGTTGCGCAGACGATCAAGTGTGGAGCCATCGCTGCCATCGGAGACGAGAATTGCAATGCAACGGCCTTCGAGCGTGTCCTTCATTTTGGGGATTAAGCCCACCGCAGGGGAAGGCGGAAATTCCTGGGTTTGCACAGCTTTCGGTGGGGCAGGCGGCAGTTTAGGCATACCCAAGCCATCGGCGACGCGCTCGGCAAGGTTTTCGTCGATGTGGCGCAGGTGGCCCACCACGGCCTCGCGCACGTGCGCCACCTCCACTTTCGACAACTCGAAAACGTAGGACGAGGCAATGTGCGCCTGCTCGGTTTCGTTCTGGCTGATCCAGAACTGGCGGGGCTGGCTGTAGTGATCGGCAAAGCTTTCGGCACGGATGCGGCCCTTGGCGCCATCATCGTCTTGTGCGGCGAAGCTGCGATAGCCTAGCGCCAGCGATGCGCGTGGCGCCTCGGGCGTCAGGCTTTGCGGCTCATACGCCACGCGACCCCGTGGCACCTGCATTTGCATATGGCCGTCGCGCTGGTTGTGGGCAAACGGACACTTCGGCGCGTTGATCGGCAACTGCGTAAAGTTGGGGCTGCCCAGGCGCGACAATTGGGTGTCGAGGTAGCTGAACAGACGGCCCTGCAGCAGCGGGTCGTTGGAGAAGTCGATGCCGGGCACGATGTTGGCCGGGCAGTAGGCGACCTGCTCGGTTTCGGCGAACAGGTTGTCGGGCCAGCGGTCGAGCGTCATCTTGCCGATCACGCGCAGCGGCACCAGCTCTTCGGGGATCAGCTTGGTCGGGTCGAGATGGTCGAACGGGAATTCGGCCGCTTCCTCCTCGGTGAACAGCTGCACGGCGAAATCCCACTCGGGATACGCGCCGGCCTCGATGGCCTCGAACAGGTCGCGCCGGTGGAAGTCGTTGTCGGCGCCTTGCAGCTTGGCGGCCTCATCCCAAACCGTGGACTGCACGCCCAGACGCGGGCGCCAGTGGAACTTGACGAAGGTGGATTCGCCGGCCTCATTGATCAGCCGGAAACTGTGGATGCCGAAGCCTTCCATCATGCGCAGGCTGCGCGGGATGGCGCGGTCGCTCATGGCCCATATCAATGTGTGCATCGTCTCCGGCATCAGCGAGATGAAGTCCCAGAACGTGGCGTGCGCGCTAGCGGCCTGCGGAAAGCCGCGGTCCGGCTCCATCTTCACCGCGTGGATCAGGTCGGGGAACTTCATCGCATCCTGGATGAAGAACACAGGGATGTTGTTGCCTACCAGGTCCCAGTTGCCTTCCTGGGTGTAGAACTTGACGGCAAAGCCACGCACGTCGCGCGGTGTGTCGACGCTGCCGGCGCCCCCGGCCACTGTGGAAAAGCGCGTGAACACCGGCGTCTTGACGCCCACTTCTGTCAGGATGCGCGCGGTGGTGAATTCGGCCAGCGACTCGGTCAGCTCGAAGGTGCCGTGCGCGGCCGAGCCGCGCGCGTGCACGATGCGCTCGGGAATGCGCTCGTGATCGAAGTGCGTGATCTTCTCGCGCAGAATGAAGTCTTCCAGCAGCGTGGGCCCGCGCGGCGTAGCGCGCAGAGAATTCTGATTGTCTGGAACAGGGATGCCTTGCTGCGTGGTGAGAACTGGGTGGCTGCCATCTGCCTGCTGCTGAAGTTCGTTGCCTAAGCCGCGCAGAACATCTGCTTCGTTGGACGGTACGGCCTTCGTTTTGCCGCGATTCGCAGAGGATGTAGCCATTTCTTGAATCCTTCGAAACTGTTGTTGAGGTTGAGAGCGAACGGTGCCAAGAACGATCAACCCTCGACACGGTGGGGGGAACGTCGAACATCGGCGAGTTGGGGCTTCTGTATTGTGATCTTATCCATAATCTCGCAGACTAACCTACGTTGGTGTGTTGGGAGGGTAATCGCCGCACAATGGTTTCATCGTTCCATTACCGGCGAGCGTCTAGCTCACCTGGTTGGAGCTCTTTTCATGGAGGATGCGAAATGGAGCAGGAACCGAATTCGCTCGAGAGAGGCTCGGCGCCTGGGACCTCCGTCGACAACGAGGCTGGCGAGGTCAGCGCTGAAGAAGGTATGGTGGTGATGGACGGGCCTGCCAGCACATCTTTAACGATGACGCCAGAGGTCGCTCGCCTCACCGGAGAGCGGCTCTGCTCCGCCGCGGATGACGCCGAGCGTCAAGCTTCTGACTTGAAGCCGCGTTAACAGCGCGGCTACCGTTCACCCATTGCCGAGCACATTGCGATCAGAAAGGTTGACAACTTGCTAACGCTGGAAACCGGAATCTATATGCGAGTGGAGCAGCTGCCGAGCGGTGCGCCTACACCGTTGCCTCTACAGAGCGGTTTTAACACCGAAACTGCCTATCGAGCTTTGGGCATGTTTAATCCGTCTGAAACGTCGGATGCTTACTTTATTTTTGCCAATGATCGCGACGAGATTTGGTTTATTTGCAACCGTCACCTTCGGTGCTTGGGCGTGCTGCCGGGCTCGACGGCCCTCAGGTTACCCTTGCATTCGACCGCCAGGCTCATTCGTGAGCATGCGCAGTCTGGCTCTGCGGGCACTGTATGAGCGGTACGGCGCACCTTGATCTTGTAGAAGGTCAGCATTGGCTCCTAGACTTTGCCGAGTGCCAGTGCCCTTCTGAACTTCTGTTTGACTCCGAACATCTCAAGGCTTTGTGCGAGTCCGCCTGCGACAACGCGGGTATGACCAGACTGGGCTCCGTTTTCCACCAGTTTGACGGTGGCGGTGTGACGGGGATCATTGCACTTTCGGAGTCGCATGTATCCGTGCACACCTGGCCAACAGAGCGATTCGCGGCGGTCGACGTCTATGTTTGCAATCATGATCGAGACAACACAGACCGCGGAGCGCGACTTGTACAAGTGCTCACCGCTTCGTTCCGGCCACGCGCGTCAGATCGCAAGCAGGTTTCTCGACAGAACCGGGTAGGGAATCCCGCGCAGTTTCAGGATCGCTCATGGTGGAGGGAATCTCTGGCTGAAGATTTTCAGTATGGGGTGCTCGGCTCGCTCATCGAATGGCAGCAAACCCCTTACCAGCTGGTCGAGATCATTCAAACCGAATCGTTCGGCAAAGTCTTGCGCATCGACGGCGCGATGCAGTGCAGTGAAAGGGATGAACATCTCTATCATGAGCCGTTGGTGCACATGGCCATGGCCAGCGTCCCCTGCCCACGGCGGGTACTGCTCATCGGAGGCGGCGACGGAGGTGCTGCCGAGGAAGTGCTGAAGTGGCCGAGTGTGGAGGCGTTGGATCACGTCGAGATAGACGCTGGCGTTATCGAACTCTCGCGCCGCCACCTGCCTAATGTGCACGGAGGGGTCCTGAACGGCCAGGACCCGCGGTGGCGCCTGTACATCGATGATGCAGTCAATTGGCTGCGACAACGTCCCAAAGAATCGCCGCTGTACGACGTCGTGATCCTGGACTTGACGGATTCGGGGGGGCCGTCGGCAACGCTCTACACGCAGCAGTTTTATGACCTGTGTTCTTCGGTCATGGCGCCACACGCGGCGTTGAGTTTGCACCTTGCGGCACCGTGGGCACAACTGTCCACTTGCGTTCAGTACCTTCGAACGTTGAACAAAGTCTTCGCCCAGGTTGTTCCGTTTCAGGTGAATATTCCCATGTCCGTCGGGCCTTGGCTGATGGCTGTCGTCCGCAATGCGACTGACGCTGAAGACGGCGTAGCCGACCCCCAACTCGATGCTCGGCTTGAGAATCTGCAGGGAGCCAAGCTGATATCGATCTCCGCAGCTTCGTTGAGAGCATCGCGAGTGCTGCCGCGGTTTGTGATGGAAGCTGCGCATAGGTTGAGGTAATGTCACGCAAGCCTAGCGCGCTACTCAGGGCCCATGCTCATGGCGATTGATGTGTCGTGTGGGATAGAGGTGATGCTTCGCATCACCAATGGACTTTTTTGGAGAGCTTCATGCGTCAATCAATCTTGCTGGTGAGCCTTGCGGCGATCGTCTCTGTGCCTGCTTTAGCGAAGAACACGCAACAGGAGGTGATGAAGTCTTGCAATGTGGCTGCTGACGGGAAGAAGGGACAGGAGCGGAAAGACTTCATGAAGGGTTGTCTATCCGATGGCCGCATGGCGCAGCGGGAAAAGATGAAGACTTGCAATGCGGATGCAGCCGGTAAAAAGGGTGACCACCGCAAGGCGTTCATGAAAGAGTGTCTGAGCAAGTGAACAGCATCCTGCCTGCCAACAGGACTTAACCCGCCATGTGCGGGTTTTTTTCCAGGTCAACCTAGCGGAACCTGCCCTGGTTCCGATGATGCTCTCGTAATATCACTGGATGATTGCTGTTGTGCTGGTTTGTCTCGTGGTCGGGATCTCCGATGGAGATACCTTGACCGCGCGCTGCCCGACGGACGACGTGGCGCACCCGTTCAGCCAGGTCAAGGTGCGCCTGGCCGAGATCGACGCGCCGGAGTCCGGCCAGCCCTACGGGCGCCGCGCCAAGGAACACCTTTCCGCGCTTTGCTATGAGGCGCAGGCCACGATCCGGCAGACCGCCAGCGACCGCTACGGCCGCATGGTGGCCAAGGTCGAGTGCCGGGGTATGGACGCCAACATGGAAATGGTGAAGGTCGGCCTGGCCTGGGCCTATACCAAGTACCAGACCGACCCCGCGTTTCCCCGCGCCGAGCTGGCGGCGCGCCAGGCCGGCGTCGGCATGTGGGCCGATAGCACACCGGCGGCGCAGACCTCGCCGTGGCACTTCCGGCACACGCCGCAGCCGCTGCTGGCCGATGCCAGCGGCTGCATCACCGGCCCGAAGGGGGGGCGCTATCGCTTGCTACCCGATGGGCGCAAGCAGTACGGGTGCTGATCGTTTACATGCCCGGCCCACGGCCCCTCGGCGGTACAAGTTGGGGTTTTGGCGTGTCGTGTCCACACTCGCACTTTACGCCGCATTCCGGACAAGTGCATAGGCAATTGACCGCGCCACTTCCTTTGGGGACGTGATTGGTCACACAGTGTGGCGGTTCTTCCGGGTATTCATGGCCGCAGTTAGAGCATTTGACTTTTCCGTCGTCTACTCTGGTGCAATTGTCGGGCGGCCAAGCCTGTTTTTGATCTTCCTGCATTCCCTTATTCTGCTGGCAAATACATGCCGCTACAACCCGTCGCTCAAGCGCGCAAGGGAGCGGCAAGCCTGTCGTGAACCTCGCACCAAAAAAAGGGCTCCACTCGGGAGCCCAAGTTGCCGAGCCAACCGCGCTCAGGGAGGAGAGGCGCGGGGCGCTTGCGCGCCCATTAGAACTTTAGACTATGTAGGCGCTCCAGGAAACCCTACCGATGGCGGGTGCCTTCTTTTGCTGACGGCCCTTCCTTCGCAGGATGGATGCGCGAATCGCTCCAAAAAAAATATACCGTATCCCTGCTCCAGCAATTTGCCTGCGAGCCACCCCGCGCGGCGCGCGGGCCGACAACCCAATCCCTGCGAGGAACGCCATGAGAGTCTGTTTTACATTGCCTTCCACAGGCAAGCTGATTTGCATTCCGGTTCTGGTCCGCAAGCGCTGGCCGTGGGATGACTTGGCTGGCCGATCGCGGCCTGGTCCTGCGCAGCGGCGCAGCACCTGGCGCTGACACCGCTTTTGAAAGCGGCGTCGACCGAGCTGACGCCAAGGTTATCTTCGTGCCCTGGGATGGCTTCCAAGGCCGTCCACAGGTCTTCAAGACGCCGCCGGCCGCGCTGGCAAGCGTCGATCAGTTTCACCCAGCACCGCAGTCATTGAGCCGCGGCGCACGCGCCCTGATGGCGCGAAACGCCATGCAGATCCTGGGCCACGAGATGGCCACGCCGTCGCTGTTCGTGTTGTGCTGGACACAGGACGGATGCGAGTCACACGCGACCCGTACAAGGGCGACCGGCGGCACTGGCCAGGCCATCTCGATCGCGTCCCATCACCAGGTACCCGTGTTCAACCTCAGATCTCCGAACTGGCGAGATCGGTTCCTGGCTGCGGGCAAAGAGCAGGGCTGGTTCTGATCCACACCACCGTTCCCGCATCCGCGGGCGGTGGTTTTCTTTTTGGTTCGGCCAATAAAAAGGGCCGCTCATGGAGCGGCCCTTCAGATCATTGACGGCGACTGGCTGTTCAACCGAGGCGGAGTGGCCTCGCACAGTCTCCTCAACTCTCCGCTTTCGATTATAGGGATGCGCTCCCTCAGCGCAAGCGTTTCTCCGCCGCGCCATCTCCAGCCATGTTCAACCCCGATCACCGATCGGAACACTGGAGAAAAAAATGCGCAACCTCAAAATCCTGGCGAAGATCCTCGCCAACAGCGTGCACATGGACGTGGCCTTCGAGGCCGTCTCCACAGCAAGCTGCGATGGCAAGTGCATTCGCATACCCCAGCACTGGGGACTGTCCAATGATCCCAAAGACGAGATCATCGTTCGCGGAATGATGGACCATGAAGCTCTCGGCCACGGTCGGTTCACCGACTTCAAGGTTTGGGTGCAGAAGTTCGCCGATCACAAGATCACCAACCTCGACGCAGCCATTCACAACATCCTGGAGGACATCTTCATCGAGACGATGGCGATGGCCAGCAAGCCGGGCACGAAAAACAACCTCAGCGAGCTTGTTCGGGTGTTGGTCGACACGGAAGACTTCTTCGGGCCCGAGCCACAACACCTCCAGCCTGAAGACGGAGCAACCATGCTCGTCAACGCACTGCTCATCGTCTGTCGGTCGAACTTGCTGCCAGGCCAGGCTCAATACCTGGGCTCGCGCGCAGCTGCCTATGAAAAGCTCTGCCAGCAGGCCTTTGGCCCGCTGTGGACGCAGATCTACGCGATTGCAGCCAAGTCCGCCTCGGCGCAGTCCACACAGGACACGCTGGAGCTGACCCTGCAGATCAAGCGGCTCGTCGAAGCCGCGGCCGTCGGCAAGCTACCGCAACCGTCGGACGGCGAACCCAACGGGGAAGCTGGTGAGCCCGACTCTGCCCAAAGCGAAAGCCAAGGGACGGGGAAGGGCAAAGGCAAAGCCAAAGGTAAAGCCAAAGCGAAGGGCAAAGGCGAGGCCGAATCTGCCGAAGAGCAGGGTGGTGATGGGGATGGCGCCGGCGATGGTCAGCCCGAAGACCAAGGCAAAGGCAAAGGCAAAGGCAAGGGCAGCAAACCCAGCAAAGGCCGCGGCGCCGGCGCTGGATGCGCTGACGGAGAGCAGATCCAGTCAGCCGCTCGAAAGCTCCTGGAGCAGTCGAACGATGAAATGCCAGTGGTGGAAATCACGGAGGCGGCCTCGCAAGAGATGAACGATTCCAAGCACACCCGCAAGGCTGTCAGCGATCCGACTTGCGGTGAATGGCCGACGTTGCTGCCTCCCCAGCCAGCAACCTTGGCTCTTGCGAATCGAATCGCAAGTCGTTCGGAAGACATCATCGACGTGCTCAAAACCATGACCCACGCTGGTCGCCATGTTGGACTGGTGGGCAAGCGACTGAGCAGTCGGCACTTGAATCGCGTTCCCACTTGCGACTTGCGGGTGTTCACCAACAAGTCGCATGCGCGAGGCATCGACACCGGCGTGGTGCTGATGTGCGACTTCTCCACGTCCATGAATGATCCGATCTCACGCCAGGATCCAACCTCGCGGGCAACTGCGGCGAATGGACTCTACGTCGGATTGGCTGATCTGCTGGACGAGTACGGCGTGCCGTTCTCTGCTTTCGCTTTCAACAACAGCCCGAAGTCGATCAAACTGACCGATGAGGACTGGAGCACGAATCGGCGAAAGCTGCTAGTGCCATACCCGTGCGGTGGGACGAGTGCCGGCGCAGCGCTGTACCAGGCGGTTGCAGAAGCGTCGCAGCTAACGCAGCAGCGACGCCTTGTCGTTCTCATCACCGACGGTGACACCAACGACACGGGCGTTTTGGACGCTGCCTATCAAGATGCGGCGGAACTCGGCATCGACGTGGTGACCTTGCTACTAGGTGATGCCCACTCGCTGTACTACGAGGGTAAGGCCGAGCGCTGTTTGACCACCTCAAGCCTGGTCGATTACACGGTCAAGGCCGTTGAAGCTGCCATCAGCGACTGATCCCAATGGAGCCCTGTTCACGCAGGGCTCCATTTTTTTCGGCCAGGTCGGCCGTAGGGGTGCGCGGCCGTTTCGCGCGCGCGAACACCGGAGCCACGCCGGCGGCGCATTTCCCACGCCCGCCATTTCCACGCATGTTCAACCTGGCCTCACGGCCGCTGTGCGATCCATTCGCAGGAGATTCACATGTTTTTAACCTACAACCCCGTCGCTGGCTGCTTGGTACACACGGGCAATGACCCGATGGCCAGGGCCACGAACGAAGCACTCAACTCGGCTCGCAAAATGACCACGGATGAGCGCTGGAAGGCTGGCCACAGCTTCGACGAGCCGCAAGGGCCCACGGTCCTGGCACGCGAAGCACTGGAAGCCATCGATGGCATCGTCGAAGTGTTCTCCGGGCGCTTGACGGGTGTCTTTTACGCCGAAACGAAGGATGCGCGTGGCAACGTGTATCCCAAGATGCGGCTGGCCTTTTCGGAAAACAGCTCAGATCCTCATGTCATCAGTCTCGAACTGGCGCATGAGATGACGCTGCAGCTGATCCAGCGCATCACAAGCGTGCAGCCTGGCCAGTGGCTCATCATCCGACCAACGATCTCGCCTGTCGAGCGCAACGGCCGCATGTTCGCGAACCACAACTGCATCGTCAAAGACGACCAAGACCAGCTGCTTAGTCCCATACCGGGTCTGTGGAAGCAGGCCCAGGCCGGTGCTGATGAGGCAGCGAAGAAGCTCATGGACATGGGCATCAAGGAAGCCAAGCTGATCAACCTCACCAAGGCGCAATCGAAGTTGGACTTTCATCGCCAGCTGCTGGACGGCATCGTTCAGCGCTTCAAGATGGACGCCAAACCCCAGTCGACAAGCGAAACCGCGTTCTTCTGAACTGGCTCGCTCAACCCACAGGCCACTCTTTGAGTGGCCTTTTCTATGGAGGCATCGTTGCTTATGCGTACCAGTACTGATACAGTCAAACCCAAGAAGGAGTTGAAGTTCTGCTGCGACGCTGCACGGGATGAGCTGATGAGTTTGCCCGTGGACATCCGCAAGGCTTTCGGCGAGCAGTTCCGACGCGTGCAGTGGGGTCAACTCCCCGATCGCGTCGAGTGGTTTGAGACCGTAGGGCCCAAGGTCCTGCAGATGGGCGTCCGAGACGCCCATTCTTGGTATCGCGCCATGTATATCCAGAGCTATCCGGAGGCCATCTACGCGCTGCACTTCTTCCAAAAGAAGACGAATCAGACGCCTCAGCGCAACATCGACATCGCTCGCAAGAGACTGTCGGATCTCAACGCCGAACGAACGAAAGGACGCAAATGACGAAAGCAAGCAGCCAGGAGGCCATGCTGCCGACCGACAACATCTTCGCCACATTCGGCTTTCCGCCGGACGAAGCAGAAGAGCTGCTGGCGGAGGCTGATCGCCGCATCGGTGAGGAGATCGCCTTAAAGGAAAAGCTCGCCGGTGCTGTCACCAGCTGGATGACCGAGCGCCAATTGACGCATGAGTCGGCCGCAAGCCAACTCGGTGTCGATCTCTCGGTGATTTCGAAAGTGGTGCGTCAGCACCTCAACGAGTTCTCCATCGGTGACCTGTTCTCGATGGCTTTCAGAACGGGCAAGCGCTTCGCTATCGCCCTGCACTGATCACAACCCCCTTGCGCTTCTTGCGTAAGGGGGTTTTCTTATTTGAGCCATGGCCACCTACACATCCGTCGACTCGGTGCGTGACGCACTCGCCAAAGAGCTGTGCACCTGGATCCGCGATAGCGGGCTCACCACCGAGGAGGTTGCAGCAAAGCTGCAAACCAGCCGTCCTCGCGTCTCCAACCTCCTGAACGACAGGCTGGAGCTGTTCTCGATCGATTCGCTTGTGAAGTACTGCTGGCGCGCCGGAAAGAGCATCGAGCTCACCGTTCTGGACTAGGGCAGCACCGCCCGCGGCCGCGCCGGCGGGCGTTCAGAACTTGTAGGTCAGGTAGAGGAACGGCACGATGGGGTCGAGCGTCAGCTTGGCCTTGGAGACGGCAACCGCATTGCCATTGACGCGCGTGGTCATCGTCGCCGTCGTCTTCATGGGGATGTACGACACCGAGAACGTCATTCCCAGGTTCTTGGTAAACGCGTAGTTCACGCCCACGTTCAACACCGGGCCGAACTTGTTGTTGATCTTGGCCGACGTGGTCGACGCGCCTGGTGGCAACCCAATTGCACCGCCCAGCGCCTGCTGCAAGCCACCGTTCAATCGAGTGTTGCCAAAGTATGCGTAGGTCAGGCCTACGCCGGCGGAGAACCGCAGCTTGTCCTCTGGCTCGCCAAAGAAGTACTTGGCCAGCACCGTTGGCCCGTACAGGCGCGCGGAGCCCAGCTGCCCAAGGGGAGCAAGCGTGCCCGAGCCGTACAGCTTCAAACGCGGCGGCACGCCAAGCACGCCCTCGATCGCGACCTGGTCGGTGATGAAGTAGTGGCCACTGAAGCCCAGCGTGGTTGAGCTGCGCAGACTCGAACCCGAGCCAGGAATCTCCCGCTCCACCGGCGAAGTGAAGCGCAGCGTGGAGCTCTTGTCCTGCGGCGCGTAGTGCAGCACCCCAGCGCCAACGACGAAGTCACCTGCCTTCTAAGCGTAGGCGCTGCCCAACGGCGCGCAAAGGGCCGCCAGAGCCATCAATCGAGACAGGGAGGGTGTGTGAGCGTGACGTTGAGCTTGCACTGGGGGGTCTCCAAATTGCCGAAGTTGAACGATTGATTGCATTCCTACTTTAGCCGACCCGGCCCATCGCCCGATCTCGCAATATCCCCACGATCTCGCAATATCTCCACGATTTGCCCTGGCACCGGCCGGCAACGGGCCCGAGCCACGGACTTTTTCGCGGTTGCCATCTCCGAGCATGTTCAACCGATCGGCTTGCCGGTCATTCGCCCACTGGGCTCGGAGTCAACCATGATCATCGCGTTCGCACAAAACCTGTTCTCGAAACTGGTTCAAGGCATGCAAATTGTCCAAAACACGCCGGTCGCAATTAACCCGCGCCTCGTGTCCGCTACCGAAGAGCTCGATCTGATCCGCAGGGCTTCCAAACCCTACGGCTTCGTTGCTCGCACGATTTCAGCGCCGGTTCCCGCTGCTGCTGGATGGTCCCGCTTGCCGGACTGACCACTTGAATCACAAGCCGCCTTCGTGCGGCTTTTCCCCTTCCCTTACTTGGCGCCGGAGCGATCTGCCATGAACCCTGTGCATCTCGAATGGCTCGGCGCCGCTTTCGGCCTGAGCGGATCCTTCTTGTTGGCCTCTACGACCAGGCATTCACGCTACGCGTGGTTGCTGTTCGCGGTCTCGAACGTGTCCCTCGCTGCTTTTGCGGCGATTCATTCTTACTTCGGCCTGCTGCTGCTCAACCTCGGTTTTGGCGTCAGCAGCTCCCTCGGCATCTACAACAATTTTTGGAGAGTCAAATGATCACCCCAAGCGAATCTAACCACAGCAACTTCACGCGAAAGTACGGAGCGTTCGATGGCGAGTGGGGGTATACCCACCAGGCATCGTTCTCACCCGATGGGCGCGCCGTCATGGTGGCCATGGACCTCTGGGTTGGCCATGGCGAGCTGCGGCAGACCAGGCAGGCCTACGGCGTCGGCCCGTCGCCGGCTGCTGCTGTCGATGACTGCCTGAACCAGATCTGGTTCCTGCGACCAGTAAAGGACAAGCCGCCGAGAGAGCAGGCCACGCCCGAGATGGTGAAGGCGGATCCTGTTCCAGCCACGCCTGTCGAAGACACGGCGCCGCTGGCACCGATTGACACCCCCGCACCCGCGCAAGCGAGCGAGGCGACGCAACCGGCAGAAGAGGCGCCAAAGGCGCCCGATCCCGTGGTCGATGAAGGGCCAGCACAGCCGGCACCTGAAGCAGTTGCAGCGCGTCCGACCGTTGACGTGGCCATCGTCGAGATCAACCGACTGACCGATGGCGATCGCCTGCGCAAAGCTCGGACCAAGGCTCATGCCTTGTTTCCAGATCTGAAGCAGAAGCAGCAGGTGCTCGATGCAATCGACGCTCGTTTGAAGCAATTGGAGGAGTTGTCCGCAACCCCGGCCTAACAGCCGCTGATTCCAGAAAGGTCGCCTTCGTGCGACCTTTTTTTTCGACCGCTATATCCAAGCATGTTCCGGATCAGTCAGCGGCCGATCCACCTGTCTCAGCTTCTCTTTTTCTCATCGGGCGACCACTCGCCCAACAGCCTTTCTGCCCCGCGCAGATCTCACCCGGCACCACGCCAAAACCAAATTGCGATCCACGGTCGCAGGCCTTTCTACGCCTGCGCGATGGAGGGAAACGCACGACTTCATTAACCAACCAAGGAGCACATTCACATGACACATTGCACCATCAAGATCCCTGATCATGTGCCCGATACTTCAATGGAGTGCAGAAGCATCGGCGAAGCTAAACAGCATTTCATGACCGTGTCGCGCGATTCCTACCAGCTGGGGATTCGCATCACTGGCTACATCCACCTGGCCGGGGCATCGGACCAAAAGAAGAATGAACCGGATTACATTCTCTCCACCGGGGAAAGAGGGTAATAGTCCGTCGAAGGCCGTTATTGACACCTGTCGGCCTTGGCGTTCAAGCATCGACGACGTGCCGAAGC
>NZ_VRUA01000022.1 GCF_008017535.1 Ottowia flava | reverse complement strand
GTCAGCCATGTCGTTTGCTCCGAATGGCTGTAGTGTGCCCTACAGGTTAGGGTTTGTCAAGTATATAATTCCCAAAAAAAGCCACCGATGAAGGTGGCTTTGGGGTCAGGTCAGAACCAGAGGTTTTCTTGTTCCTTGGCTTGCTTCTGTTTGTAGGCTTCGCGCTTAGCGATGGCCTCCTCAGTCGCAGCTTTCATCTGCTCGTCCAGTTCGGGAGCACATTCACGCATGACTGCGGAAGCGATACCCCATGGACGCATGATCTTGCCACCAGACAGGCCTTGCAGCACGGACAAGCACTCTTGAGGGTAGATGCCGTTGACCTTACCAGCGTAGCGTAAGCCGAGGCCGGAGTGGTAGGCAACAACCAGGTCGGCCGCCAGCCGTTCGATGAAGGTGGCCATGACGCCGGTGAGCTTGGCACCTTCTTTCTTCTGCTTCGCGTTGAACTCGGCGATGTGCTCAGCCGCCATTGCCTTTGCCTTCTTGGCGAAGAGCAGCATGGCGTCGACATCGACCTTCGCTTCCTTCACGCGAATCTCTCGATTGGCGGTGGAAAGGGCTGCGGGATCGTTGGGAGCTTTTTCTGTCTGACTGATGTGAAAGATCGGGATCGAGTTGAACACCTGGATGGTCCAAGCGTCTTCATCGTCGTCGTCGAGCGGCCGCGGTGCGGACGACTCTGTCGACTTGGATTCATCGTCCTTTTTGTCGCGCTTCTTGGCGACCCGACCCGCATAGATTGCGTGCCAGGCTTTCTCGCCTTTGCGCACGCTGTTGCCGGCACTTGCGTGCTGGCTGTGGGAGCCAAAGCAGCCGCTGTACGTGGCCTTTGCTTCTTCCATTTGGGCCAGCAGCACTGGGATGTTCACGCCGACGTAGGGCAGGCCATTGGCCTTTACGGGCATGAAGTCGACACCTTGCCACGGGTGCGTGGCGGTGATTTTCTGGATGACCCAGAGCCGGGCCATGTCGCAGAGACGGGTAGCCGCTTCGCGGCGGGCGTCGGTCGATTGGGATGAGGTTTTTGCCATGGTCACTCCTGAAGGAGAGAGGGGTTGAACATGGCTGGAGATAGCTGGACAGGAAAAACCGGCTTTGCTGTGTTCGCGCGCGCGAACACGCCTGATGCATTTCGGGGGAATGCCATCTCCACGCATGTTCAACCCCCCCAGCCAAGCTGGGGCATCAGGAGTACTTCAATGTTTGACGAGACAACTACTTTTCAGATTACCCACGCGCAGGTTGGCGCGGATGAGCTGTTCGGGATCCAGGTGCCGGAGAGCCAGCGAGCCAACACCATGTTTCCGGTGAGGACGGGCGCGCTGGACGGCGTCCCTGAGATCGATATGGGCTACGTGTTCCGGCCGGATCAACTCGCCCTGTTGCGGTTCTTCTACCGCGGTGACGAGAAGGCGCTCCTTCTGACCGGCGAGACTGGGCCAGGCAAGACCAGCCTGGTGGAGCAAACAGCTGCTCGTACCAACTGGCCGGTCGTGACCGTGGGATGCCATGAAAGACTGGAACTCCAGGAGCTGATTGGCAGAGTCACCATCACCGAAGCCGGTTCCACGGGGTGGCAGGACGGACCCGCCATCGACGCAATGCGGCGCGGCGCGATTCTGTTGCTCGATGAGGGCAACTTTCTGGAGCCTGGTGCGGTCGGCGGTTTGAATCGCGTGCTGGACACCCTCCGCAACGCCGGCGGTGCCAGCTACTACATCCCGGAGACCAATGAGACCGTCAAAGCCCATCCGGACTTTCGGGTGGCGATGACTGGCAACGCGATCGACGGCGCTGGCAAGTCGAACTACCGAGGAATCAAGCCCATGAACTTGGCGCTCCTCGATCGATTCACGCTGGGCATCGCGGTGGACTACCTACCGGCCGAACAGGAAGTGACGATGCTCCATCGCCGCTCGCCGCAAGTCCGCCAGGACCTCATCAAGTTGATGGTGGAGGTGGCTAACGGCGTGCGCAACTCGTTTGCCAACGGCGACATCCGCTGCACGATGAGCACTCGCGTGTTGATCTCCGTTTGCGCCAAACTGTCCACCTGCCCGGAGGAAAAGCAGCCCATGGTGTTGCTCCCGATGCTCAAGTCGACCATGCTCTTTCGCGTTTCAGTCGAAGACCAAACCGCCATCGAGAACGTGGTGAATGAGATGGCGCAGCGCGACGGCGTTGTACTGAGCTGATTCAGCTCGCCAGTGATCCCAAACCGCTCCTCCCCGGAGCGGTTTTTTTTTGCCCTATGCCCGGACACCCTTGCTGGAGGGGCGGCGGGCTTTACCCGCGCGTGCCGGGCGCCTGGACAGCTTAGCCTGTTCTGGCATCTGCTCGGGTGAGGGCATCGCAGCAAAGGCACTGCCATCCCTGGCGGCTTCGAGCACGGTCTTTTGCACCAGCAGCTGCAGCTTTGCCCTGAAGTCGCTGTAGCTGAGTTGCCCATCCTTGATGCTGTCGAGCAGGCCTTCGAAGTAGCTGGTGAGATCCGGTACAGCCAGCTTGGGCGGAACGCATTTGATGTAGACCTCCGCCTTGGGCGTTGGTACATAGCTGGTCATCTTGCCGCTCTTGCTCTCGATCACGAACTCGTTCTGGATGATCTTCGCGATGAGCGGAGCGCGCGTCGCAGAGGTGCCCAGGCCCTCCACCTCCTTGAGGTGCTTCTTGATGTTGGGGTCGGTGACGAACTGCCAGGCCTTCTCCATGGCGTCCAGCAGCGTCACTGGCGTGAAGCGCTTGGGTGGTTCGGTCTTTTTGGCTTTGACTTCGACCGGGCTGGCCAGGCCGGCCTCCCCGTCTTCGATCTGGGGCAGCTTGACCTCCTTCTCTTCGTCATTGCTGCCGAACAGTGAGCGCCACCCCTCATTGATCACCGCTTTGCCCGTGGCCTTGAAACTGTGCTCCCCGATCGGCGCCACGATCGACGTGCTCCAGTACTCATGGTTGGGGGCGAACTGCGCCACGTACTGGCGGACGATGAGCGCGTAGATGTCCGCGTCGCGCTTGGGCAGCTCACGGATCGACTTGTGTGCCGGCAACGGAATGATGGCGAAGTGTTCCTTCAGCTTGGCGTCGTTCCACGCTGCGGACTTCTGACTGGGATCCAAGGGGGCGTTGAATTTGAACGGCTGGCCTGCGCCCAGATTGGCGCAAACCGCTTCGATGGTCTTGGCGGCTTTCGGCCACTGGTCGGTGGGAGCGTACTGGCAATCGGTGCGGGGGTAGGACGTGAGCTTGTGGGTCTCGTAGAGCGCCTGGGCGGCCTGCAACACGGCGTCCGGCGAGTAACCCATGCGCGCGGCCGCCTTCTGCAGCTCGGTCAGGCTGAACAGCAAAGGGGGCCCATCTGCCTTGCGCTGCCTGGTCACCTGCAAAGTCGATGTCTTGCCACTGCAGGACCTGGCCACGGCTTGCGCGTATTCGCGGGAGAGGAGCAGCTGTCCGGATGGGTCGAACTCAGGTCTTCCCTCTGCGTCCTTCGGGCGCTGCCAGGTCGCCTGAAAGGCGCCCTTGCCCTGCACGTTGATGGTGGCGACGATGCCGAAGTGGTCGATAGGTGCGAAGTTGCGGATCTCGTTCTCGCGTTGAACGATGAGGCCAATGACTGGGGTCATCACACGTCCAAGGGCCAGGATTCCCTTGTGGCCGCGCTTCCACCACAGCGTCGAATAGGCCCGCGTGCCGTTGATGCCGACTCCCCAGTCGGCTTCGGCCCTGCAGAGGGCGGCCAGGCCGAGCAGCCGATAGTCCTCGTTGGACTGCATCTTTCGCCATGCGTCCCGAATTCCCTGGTCGGTCTGTGCGTGCAACCAAAGTCGCTTGGTGGGACCCTTCCACGAGAAGCGCCTGAGGATGTTGTCGACGATCAGCTGACCTTCCCGGTCGGGGTCGCCGGCGTGCACGACCAGGTCGGCGCGCTTGAGCGCTTCCGAGATGTATTTGAGGCGGTCGATCACACCGCTGTCGGGCGTTGCGCGGCCCTTGCCCTTGCCTTTGTTGGCCCGTGGTGCCCACTCCAGCCGATCAGGCAGGCAGGGTAGGACCTCCAGGCGCCAAGGGAACTCGAACTGCTGGTCGTAGTGCTCTGGCTCGGCAAGTTCCAGCAGGTGCCCCAGAGCGCCCACGACAACGACATCACCCACCCGTTGTCCAAGGCCCGCCGGCTGGACAGGGTTGCCTGTGGACTGGCTGATGGCGTTGGCGATGTCCCTGCCCATGGCAGGCTTCTCGGCGATTACAAGAGTTTGAGGCATATCGATCCACCATTGAAAATTGCAATCATTGTATGGTTAGAGTACAAGAATCACCAAGCCGGCCGGGGTTGGAGACCAGGTTCAAGGGGTTCGACGCCTTTATTTTTAGATGCCATCTCCAGCCATGTTCAACCGGATGGCTGTCTGCTCGACACCATCGTCAATCTCAAGGAGATCACCATGAGCAACATTGCAAACCTGAAGAACTTTTCCCTGTTCACCAACAACAACGACAACGTGCGTTTCTTCAAATCGAAGGACATCCAGGTCAAAGCTGACTATTCCTGCTACGAGCCCAAGCGTGAGCTTTCGGTGAGCGGCATCAAGGCTCCGTCCGAAAAGGCACTGGGCGGGGACTACCTGAAACTCACCATTGCCATGGGCGCGCAGGGTGCTCGTCAGTACGCTGACGGCGCATTGTTTCGCAACGACCGCAAGGGCGAGAACGCGAAGGCGCCTGACATGACGGGTGTTTTGACGATGCCTGACAAGAGCGAAAAGCGCTTGGCTGGCTGGTACAAGAAGTCGACTTCGGGCGTCTCGTACCTGTCGGTTGCTATCAGCGACAAACGTGCTGCTGACAACGACTCGGCCGATGCTCCCAGTGACGACATCGCCGCTGAACCGCACTCGGAACCGGCTGCTGCAGCCATTGCCGAATTTGACGCAGCGAGTGATGAACCCATCTTCTAAGGATTGATGGGTGGAGCGTGTTCCACGCTCATGTGAGTCCCAAGGCCATCTTCTTTGAAGATGGCCTTTCTTTTTGGGCGAGTCGGTCCGAGGGCACACCAGTTTTCAGGACTCGCCATCTCCAGGGATGTTCAACCGTCCAAAGCGCAGGGCCAAGCCCATCAAGTCGCCGCGGGCTTTTGGGGGTTCCCCCTTCCTGGAGATCTCATGATTTCGTCCTTTTCAGACTTCGTTGGTGAACCGTTGCCGTTCCTGATCTCGATCGTGATCGCCATGGCAATCTTGGCCATCATCAAAGGTGTCTACAACCTCGCCAGCTCGTACTTCGAGCGTCGTCGCTACCGTCGTATGTATGGCAAGGTCCACTCTGAAAGCTGGCGCGTCGCAACCAAGCGTCGTCGTCGCTGACCAATGATCCACAAGCCACACTCGATGTGGCTTTTTTTATGTGCGTGAGGATCGGTCTGCGTACACTCTTTGCAATCGACCAACCGGAGTAGCGATGATGGCCATCCAAGAAGCCAGCGGGAACCTGCTGCTGGAAACCATGCGAGCGATCAGCAAAGACAAGTGGGCGCAGAGCCAGGAAGTAGCCGCCGCCTTTCTGCGTGACGACCGTGTGCGCAAGTCGATTCTGGACATCCTGAAGAAGAGAAACGCCATAGCAGGCGCCGAGTTGTTGAACTACAAGCTGCTCGTCTATGGACGAATGATTGAAGAGCGGCTTTTCGAAAGAATCACCGCGCTGGAGGGCATCTATTCCTTCGTGTACCGGATCGCTGACATCTGCATCTCAGGGTCGTTGCGGGATGCGGCGCGAGAGGGGGTGCACCTGGCCGGCTCCATCGATGCGCTTGCGGAAGATGACGATGGCTGGAACTACGACCATCTGGGCGCGCTGGCCGATGCTGAGCCGGCATCGGAGGACGCGCTGCTGACCTCGGACGAGGCCATCGAGCGGCAAGCCAGTGCGAAGGGCGCTGAGGAGCGATTCCAGCGCAAGCTCAGCAAGCTGGGCTGGTCGGACCAGATTCCGCGCACCGCGGAGTCCTATCAGCAGCTGGGACGGCCCAGAAAGGCGGATCTCTCCGATCAGGACTGACAAATACCAGTCGGCGTGCGATTAGGCTCTGGTGTAGAAATAATATAAACTTTGCAATTACGAATTGCGATTAACTGCTACACAAAGGAGCCAATCATGGTTGATGAACCCGTCGCGAGTGCTGCTCAGGGTGATGCAAGTTCAGGAAGTACAGGGGCAGAAGCTGGGGAAGGCAAGGTCAAGACCTTCGGGGTTGAGGCGGGATCTCAGCGCCGTCCGGTGATGAAGCAGCTGTCGTTGGATGCGCGCGCGGATCCATCGAAGGCCGCCTACGTTTCGAACTTCCGCAACTCCGCGTTTCACTATGGCGTGATCCGGGGAACTTCGCCGTCGGGGAACGAGGTGCTTCTGGAGCTCCAGACACCAAACCGTCGACCGATTCTGGTTCCCCTGGTCATGCCGAAAGGCCTGGCGTCCCGCCATGCCAACGGCGATTTGATCAAGGTGCTGTGCACCGTGGTCGGCGGCGTCGACAAGAGCACGGGCGAGAGCTACACGACCTTCATGGTGCGCTCGATTGAGCGACCGAACATTTTCGAAGCTCATCCGCGGAATGTGATGGATTTGATTGCGCGGGAAGAAGAAAACGACAAGCGCCGTGTCTTCGAGGATAGCGACCTGATCAACAGCGGCGCCAACAACCACGTCCAGCTCGCCGGCATCTGTGTCGGGTCGCGCTATGTCCAGCCCAACGAGCGAACGCCTGGCCACGCCGAGATTCACCTGCGCCAGGAAGGCAACGAAGACAGTTTCATCACGGTCCGCTACTTCGGCAACCAGGCCGAGCGTGCTATCGAGATGTCGCGCATCGGGGCCATGCTTTACTGCGAGGGCCGCCACCTGGTGAAGACCAATCCAATGGGCGTGGTGCCGCCTGCGGCCGTTAAACCGGAGCAAGAGGGCGATGCCGCGGTAGAAGCGGCTACGCCAGCTGAACAGACCAAGTCCGAATCGACAGACGTGGGCCTGACCATGTACGTGCCGGACGCGAAAGGCAATCCGGTGCAGCGCTTCCACAGCTATATCCGGCTGACGCGCCTCCCCGAGATGGCTGACAGCAAGAGCATCCTCTTTCTGGATCCGGCCAAGCCGCATCTGACGCCGCAGTGGGTCAAGGACTACGCCAAGCAGCTCGCCGCCCTGCGGGCCGCGAAGAACAGTCGTTCAGCGGCAAAGCGCGCGGCCAAGGTCGAGCCGGAGGCAGCGCCCGATGCTCCCGCGGAGGCCTTCAGCGCTGACGTTTGATCGACTGGTGATTGAGGATGCTGCGCCCCAAAGAGGTTGCCCGCGCAGCCGTCATCGTTTTCGGGTTTTGGTGGATCGTCCTACTGATTGCGGGAGGCCAGCGATACGCTAGCCTGGCTGGCATCTTGCACGGCGTCGGTGCCTGGGCCTTTGGAATCGCTATTGGCTGCGTAGTCGCCTTGTTTTGGCACTGGCTGGACCGGCAGGAGCAGATCGAGGCACTGGTACCGGACTCGTGGAACGGGGCGGCGGCGACGATAGGCAAAGTCCCAATTCACCGTGCGCGGCTTGCCGCGGCCGAAGCCATGCCCACGGTCGAGGAGCTTGCGCCTCACATGCCGCCTGAAGTGGTGGCGGCCGGGGACACTGGGTTCCTGCATGAGTGGATCCAGAACACGCGCACCCGATCCCCTGGCCATGCCGCTTTGCTGGAGGAGATCGTCAGAACGCTTTGGCACGAACGCGTTCGGGCATGGCCTGCAACGCATGCCGATGACCCCCTGCACAACCACGGCGGGCGCACGCTCCTGACTCACTCGCTGCTGGTTTGTTGGCTCATGCTCCGGGAGTGTGTTGCGTACAGCTACGTGCCGGCGCGCGCGCCGTCGGGCTACCAGATGATCTATCTGCGCGACGCCAACTACAGCTTCGATCGTGCGGATCCACTCATCGCTGTGCTGGGACTCGGCCACGATCTCGGGAAGATCGAGTGCTATGTGTGGGTGGGTGACGCGCTGGTCGACTGCACGAAGGATCACGACCTCGTCGGCGCCCGCATCATGGCCCGCATGGAGGGGTACTGGCACGACGACATCTCGGCAGCAGACATCGACGTGATGCAGGCCGTGCTGGCTCACTATCACCACCCCTCAGCCGTCCCTATGGCGGCGGATGGCGGAGTGCTCAGCGATCGGCTACATGCGCTGCTGGAGCTGCTGATCAAGTGCGATCGCATGGCCGGTGCGATGGAGAACGGCCGCACGCGTGCGGCACTTCGCGAGGATGCGCGCGCCGATGAGGCGTTCGTTGAGAGCAATGATCGATCGCAGCTGCACAACGCACTGGTCGAGGTGCTGACGCGAGTCGGCCGGGTCAACAGCCAGGAACAGAGAACCAACGTGGGCGTCAAGTTCCACCTGCCGCACTTCCGCAAGACGGTGGTAGCGCTGAAGGAGGACGCGTTCATTCAACAGATTGCCGAGGTGGCAGGGCTGCAGGATCTTCATGCTCTGCCCGTCAGCGGCGTGAATCCCGTGAACGCTTTGACGCGCCAGGTGCTGATCTGGATGGGCGAGAACGGCTTGCTCTTCACCGATCACGAGCCCATGGGCAGGGCACCCGAATCGTCCCTCTACAAGGTGTCGTTCTACAAGCCGAAGGACTACTTCACAGACGACACGTTCGCCGCGCCGAAAGATGCGGAGGATCTGGCGCGGGTGAAGCCAGTGTTCAGTTGGGGTTCTTGCATATTGCTCGCGCCGGAGCCCATGCCGGAGCTAGCGCCTGTTACGAACGTCAAGGACTACTGGCTGGTGCCGCACTTCAGCGTGGCCAGGACCGGGGGCCAAGGCGCCTTCCGCAAGAAGTCGACGCAAGAGCAGCTGGAGCAGGGCACGGCCAACAACGCGTTTCTGGACATGCTGGGTAGCACGACGGCCTTCGATGAAGTGTCGGAGCGCGCGGACGAGGCGAACGGGGATGACCCGCCGCAGGTCCAGGCCGCCGGCGAAGGCGATGACCAGGTGCTTGATCAGACGCAGGACCAGGTCGCAGGGCCAGTCGATGACCAAGTTCACGACCTGGCTCAGGACCAGGTCGACCTGGTGAGCGCGGCCGACGATCAGGTACTGCCAGAACCAGAGCCGCCGCCGCCGGCGACGGCGACGGCTACGGAGCCTGAGCCCGACGAGATGATCGCGCCTGGCCTGTTTCGGATGCGCTTGCTGGCGGCCGCGGCCAGTAAGGAAGTGCAGCGAAAGGATCAAGGGGAAGAACTGGCGTCGCTCTTCGGCTTGGAGAGCTGGCTGGACACCCTAGGGCTGCGGGTGGAAGACGTGATCAAGACGGACGAGGAGTGGCGACGGGCCGCCCAGATCGTCGCGATCGAGCACAAGTTGATCAAGGCGCTGGGACGCGTCGGACTTGTCGTTACGCTGCGCCCCTAATTTCGCGCTATCGAAAGTGTAGAACCTGTGTCACAATCCGGAACGATTGCCAAAGTTGTACGGTCGCGCGCTGCGCGCGTCGTGTGCACTTTGCAATCGCGGCGGACAAGTCCGCTGCCCCCGCTCAACCCAACCAACAGGAGCCTTGTGTCATCTATTCGTGCAGTGCCTCTTGAACGGCGCCCCACAAAAGAAAAGGCCGGTAGTGGAATACCGGCCTTTTCAGGGTTTGCTGTCAAAGCGCTGATCGTTGCGTCTGGAATCAGAACAAGTAATCAACACTCTCACCGCCTCACAAGTCGGAGAGAGTATACATGTTCTGATTCTGCGCGCGCAAGTGGTCAACCACATGAATTTTTGTGTGGTTTGACACGCACACCGGAGCGCTCGCGTGGAATCGGTAGTCCTAGAGAACGGATTACGCGACAGGTTTCAATCTGGCACTGGCCCACTCGGAAGAATATGGCGGGAAGCGCCATTCTTCCCCCGCTGCTCAGACAATAAAACTGCCGTGTTCAGCCGGCCCCTCAGCTACGCGCTGAGGTGGCCGTACATGCAAATCAATAGGCGGGACCGGGTCTCCTGGCTTATTTTTGACATCGAGGAAGGTGATGGCCAGCGCTGGGAGGCGGCTGGACTTCCTCCTCCCAATCTGATCGTCCAAACCGTGGATGGCGAGCGAGTACGGGGTGCGCACCTTTACTACGCGATCGCGCCGGTGTGCACCAGTCCCCGCGGCCGCAGCGAGCCCATTCAGTATCAGCGCGCCGTGTACGCGTCCATGGCGGCGTCTCTTCGGGCAGATCTGGCCTATCACGGCGGCCCCGTCGCCAAAACACCAGGTCATCCTCTCTGGCGGACCTGGGAGATCCACTCCCACGAGTACACGCTGGGCGAGCTGGCGGAATACATCGATCTGCCCCAACGCCGGCGCGGCAACGTATCTGAGCAGGCAGCTGAGTCTCGCAACTGCGCGTTGTTCGACGCCTGCCGCTTCTTCGCGTACAGCATCGTCGGCAAGGCGCGTGACGGCTCCTTCGAGCCGTTCTATGACCGCCTGCTGGCCTTCAATGAGGCCCACAACGATTTCGGGCGAGCTGGCCATGCCAAGGGCGACCTGAGGCACAGCGATCTGCGCGCGATCGCCAAGTCCGTTGCGCGGTGGACGTGGGACAAGTACCGCGGCTCCGCCCGCATGCGCGGCACCATGCATTTCGATCCGGCCCTGACGACGAAGGAGCGGCAACAAGCCGCGGCCGCGCGAACGCACTCCCTTCGCAACCAGTCCACGTTGGCCAAGCTCATGGCGGCGCTGGCCAGCCTGCAAAGCGGCGGGGAGCTGATTCCCACGGACGCCGGCATTGCTCGGACGGCGGGCGTCGATCGGCGCACCGTGGCCAGGTACAGAGCACGCCTGGAAGAGGCGCTGGCGGCCTCTGCGGGGCGTTTGGTCGGCCTGATAGAGCCGACCGTGCCTGAGGGCCACCGCGGCCCGCTGCTGACCCTCCAGGCGCTCCTTGAAGCGCTAAAGACCATCGCACCCAGGAGCGCTCATATTCTGGCCAAGTGGGTGCCAAATGGTGCACATCAGATAACCACCCCCCGCGGTAGCGGCAGAAAAAGCGAGGGTACGGGAACAAAAAGTAAGGGTGCCGGGGATGGCCCCGTTGCATTTGATACAAGTTGAGAGAAAGTCTCGTAGAGACGAGTAGCGGCAAGAGGGCGGTGGGTAAGTCCGCAGGACTTATCCATGGCTCTCGCGCAGGGCGCGCAGCGACCGGAGGGTCTTCCGGCGCGCGGATTGTCGAGCTGCGGCCGCCGGCGGCGCGCAGTTCGTGGTCCGTAACGTGGACCTTTGCCAGAACGAAAAACGCCGACCACCACTTAGGGTGATCGGCGTCTGACGTTGGGTTTAGGGCTGCGGTACGCGGTTAGTGAACCGTCGGCATCGCGCGAACCGGGTCGTACTCGTCGAATGAGGCTTGATCGAAGGAGCGCGCTGAGCGCCAACGCGGAGCGACTTGGGCTGGTGCCGTCATGGGCATGTCCGCCGGCACGTCATCGCTTAGGAGGAAGCCTTCGTAGGCCTCTTTGCTCAAGAGAACAGGGCGCGGGTTGCCAGATCGCTCGTCGAGATCAAGGTACGACGACGGCCGAAAGGGATTGCTGGCGCTACCTTCGTGGGTTGTACGAACGCACTTTCGGAAGTCCAAGCCACCGAGGGGATTCTTCAGCTGCGCGCGCAACTTCAGGCGAGCAGACTGGATGGCGCTCGGGCAATCGGCTGCGGTCACAAGTACCCAGTGCTCGATGCGTCGCAGGCTCTCCATGAAGCTCACCATCCAGGTGTCTGTTTCGCTCGTTGCCTGTCGATTGGTGTTAGGTGCACACTTACGATCTTTCATTGGCTCTCCCGTTACTGTCAGAAACAACCACGGATCCGCGCTCCGGTCTATCCGGTGAACCTACTTTATCGGCAGAAGTGTGACTTTCGCCCGA
This sequence comes from Ottowia flava, assembly GCF_008017535.1. GTDB lineage: Bacteria > Pseudomonadota > Gammaproteobacteria > Burkholderiales > Burkholderiaceae_C > Ottowia > Ottowia flava. Next base: position 42,790 of record NZ_VRUA01000022.1, on the reverse strand, counting down.
TGAATTTTCGCTAAATTTCATCGCGAACGGGCTATATGAAATTTAGTAAGATAGATATACCTTGAGAACGCCACACCCCATTGAACTTGAGATTTGGGAGTTCAGCTCCTATGACCTGGTGATCGATGCCCGATCGCCAAGGGAATACGCTGAAGACCACATTCCGTGCGCTCTAAATCTCCCGGTTGTTAATAATGAGGAGTATGCGGAGGTCGGTACACTTCATAGAAACGACACGCATGCGGCATATTTGATTGGTGTTCAGTATTCGCTTGCGAATATCTCCAGGCATATTGAAGAGGTTATCTCAAGAGTTGATCCGCGGGGGCGGATATTGGTTTATTGTTTCAGAGGTGGGAAGCGTTCCAAACTGTGGGCGGAGAACCTTCGAACGATCGGCTATCGGGTCGATGTTCTGCTCGGTGGCTGGAAGGCTTACCGTCGGTGGGTGAGGGCGTCCCTTGAGCAGTTTCCCAAGCAGTTCACGTTTCGCGTATTGGCGGGAAGTACTGGCTGCGGCAAAACACGCCTGTTGCAAGCGCTGGAGCGGGCGGGATGCCAGGTACTCGATTTAGAGGGCTTGGCCAATCACCGAGGATCGTTGATTGGTGCAGTACCTGGTGAGAAGCAACCCACTCAGAAGTGGTTCGACACATTACTGCTCAGCAAGCTCCGCTCATTTGATACGGAGAAGCCTGTCTGGGTAGAGGCCGAATCGAAAAAAATCGGCAATATCCAACTGCCTACGTGCCTGCATGATGCGATTGGGCGGGCAACGCCGTTGAGACTGGAAGCGCCGATGACGGAGCGCATAAAGCTGTGGCGCGAGGACTATCCGCACTTCGTGACAGACCCAGTCGCCATGGTGGAGCGATTGACACCGTTGAAACCCCTGATCGGCGGTGAAGAGCTGCAACTTTGGAAGGACCTGGCCGCTGAGGGTGAAGTTGACACCCTGTTCGAGCGCGTGATGGTTGCGCACTATGACCCGTGCTACGCCAGGTCGGACAGGCGGTCGTTGCCAGGCCTTCCTACAAACCCGCCGTTGGAGCTCTCCGATCTGTCAGCGGCCGCACTGGACGCCGTCGCTGCGAAGTTAGCGTCGGAGGCAAATTAGCGCGTGGCCAGCCGTCGGCTGGTCTGGTCGGCTTTCCTTCCAGCGGCGCAGCGACGGCGCCATGAGCCAGAACCACAGTGGCGGCACCATGGCAGCGAAGAGCAGGATGATGTAGCCGGCGGGCTGTTTGGGTGAGTCCGCTTCAGGTACCTGTCTGTAAAACGGGACCGTGGATCTCAGGTGATGTGCGGTGTGCGCGGTGATGTTCAGCGTCAACCAGCCTTGCAGCCGGCAGCGATCTTCCCATCCGTAGCAACCGCCCTTTGGCGTGGCCAGGGACGTGTCTCGATCGAGGCCCCAGTGCTGCAGGTAGGTGATGGCCTGCATGGACCAGGCCACGGACAGCGCCGCGAGCGCGTACATGGCGGCCGCTGGCCAGCCACCGGCCCAGTAGAACAAAGCCGCTGTGCCGAGCGTCACTACGAGCGTACTCAAGACCGTTGTCTGCACCGTGGTGCCCTTGGCGGCGCGCAGCTGGCGCAGCTCAAAGACCTGGCGGATGACCTTGGCAGTTCGGCGGGAGGTGAAGCGCCAAAGGCTTTCATCGGCCGCGGGACACTCCGCCTCATCCACCCGACCCACACGGCGGTGATGGATGATGTGCTCCTGCTCGTGCAATGGATAGCCTGCAACGCCCATCACCAATTTGCCGACGAACAGCGCGAACGGTCGATTGCGGTCATGCAGCAGCTCGTGGCCAATGCAGGTGGCGAGGCTCGACGTGGTCCATAGTCCAGCGCCCAGCCACAGGAGATCCTGCCCATTCCAGCCTTTGACTGCGATCGCGGTCGCGAGCGAGGCGACGGCGGTGAGGTAGGCCAGGCCCGCGAGGATGGGCAATTGTGCGAGCGCATTGGAAACTGCTTCGGACCATTCAGGCGCCTCGTCGCCGACATCTCCGAAAAACGCGCGGAGCAGCGGCGCGACGAGGATCAAGCCGATGAACGCGAGAGCAGGGGAGCTATCGCTCCACGCGGAGGCGGCCAAGAGCAGGCTTGGCGCCAAAACGAACAGGTAGCCTGCGGCGCTCACCCACTCGCGAGTTCCCGAAAGAGCTCGGTCGGCGCTGGTGGGTGAGTCCGCGGTGCTCATGAGATCAAACCGTATTCCGTTGCGAAGCGGGCCGAGGCTTTGCGGTTGTGCTGGCCGAACTTGGCGTTCAGCCGCTGAAAGCGACTGTTCACGCTCGCTTCGCTGGTCTGGGTCTCGGCCGCGATTTGCTTCGTCTTGAGCCCGCGCTTCTCCAGCCTCAGCAACTCAAGATCTGTGTCGTCGATGCGGTGGTCCACGATGATGTCCTCGCGGATCCGCCTGGTCCACCACTCGTGCAGCTCCATCGACAAGGCTCGCGCCATCGGTTTCAGGTGCCGGCTGGTAGGGCACTCGAAGAACCCCGCGCGCTGGGACGTGAGGATCAAGGCTCCGATGCGCGACACGCCGCCGCTGGTTGGCGCGGGGACGATGTAGGCGGATTCGACCCCGAATTTACGGGCGAGCTCGCGGATATTCCTTTGCACATTGGTGCGGTAGGAAATAGCGCTGTCGCAAATGGGGTTTGGGTCAGTGATGGCGTGCATCAGCCACGCGTCATCTCCGAACCAGGCCATTTGTTCATATTCCAGACACCACCGCGCCGAAGCCGCAAGCAAGAATCGAATAGATTCTCTCGATTCGTCGTCGCGGACAAAGCTGACGAAAATAGCTTGATCCGCGCCGAGTGCGGCACGGGAGGTGTGAAAAAGCTCAAGAACTTCGTTTTGCTCCTTAGTTTCGGCGATGCCGTGAATTAAAGCCAAAGCATCTTTGGCGAAACTAGGATTTGAAACGACTGCCTCCAGAGTCTCTTCTCTGGGAACAGGCTCAGGAGTGAAAGAAGTTTGAGGCACGGTCTTTTAACTCCTTGAAAACCATTGGGTAGGTGAAACGCAATCTGTCAGAATTACAAAATTCTTGAAACGATTTTAAGTCCTCGAATATCGTCCCGATCGAGGAATACCCTGTGCAGGCTTCGACATCCGCCGTGTAGCGGCGCTCCACGCACAGCCCGCTGCGCGTGGCCTCAAGGATGTAGGTCAGGGCGCCATCCTTGCTGCCAATCTTGAGCGGTTCATACGGACTGGATTGCATGGCTACTCCTCTTCGCACGCCTCCAAGGCATGGTGACACTCGCAGCACCGCATGTCCTCGGGCCGAGGGCTTCCCTGAGCCCACGTTCGGATGTTGTCCGTCTCGCACTGCGGGCACTCGACGATCGCGAAAGTGAAGGTGCGGCCGCAACTTTCGCAGCGCATGTCGTCTTCCTGGGTGTGCTGCAGGACCTCCAGGGGATCCCCGTGCGAGTGATCGCAGTGGGGGCATTCGAGGTGCAAATTTGGCATGACGGTGTCCAGTGCCATTGGGCGCTCTTGCAATCGCGACCCGATGACTGTTGCGATTAATAATTTCAGAGTTTATATGGAAAATGATACATTCGTCGCATGACCGAGTCAGCAGTCGTAAACCTGGTGGAAGCGTCGCCCAAAGCCAAAGCGACACCGGAATGGTGCTTCGAGACTGCGAGCGTGGCCTTGCTGCCGCTGCTGGTCGCACGCATGCACACGCAGGCCGGCGCCACTTCGACGGAGTGCAGCGCCGCCTATGCGGTCCGTTTCGCGCGCGCGAACACGCGCAAGCGAGTGACGGCTTACGGTGCCGAGCTGCTGGAATCGGTTCGGCTGCTTCCAGCGAAGAAGGTCCTCAGCCGACTCCAAGAGAGCCAGGCAATCGCCAGCTGGAAGGTCGACGCTGAGTTCCGGCCCACGAAAGACCCGTCGACCCGGCGCGTCTACGTTGGGCTGATGACGGGTTTCGTGGCCGAGATCCTGATTACTCAACGTCCTGGAGCGGACCTCAAGTGGCACGACGGCCGCTTACGCGCCGGCGGCGGTGGTGCGATTGACCTGGTGATGCACCTGACCGGCTTGAAGTTCAAGCAAGCCGTGTCGCTGCTGACCGCAAGCTCAGGTTGACGCGCGGGCCTGGGTGCGCGCCGCCTGAGCCTTCTTGGCTTCTTCCCGCGCCTTAGCACGCTGAAGCCCGGCCTTGATCTTCTCGACCTTCTTGGCGATCCGGTTCACCGCGTAGGTGGGGATCTTTTCTGCCAGGCGCCAGCGCCACAGCGTGGAGTAGGTCTCATCCACGATCGCTGCGAACTCCTTCAGCGCAGCGGAGCGCACGCCGAACTCGTGGTACGGCAAGCCAACGTCGGTGAACCACGCATGAATGACCTGTTCGGTGGTCATATTCATGTACGGGTTGTTCATCATCTCGTCGTAGAAGGCCTGGGTCTTGCTGACGGTTCTGGCAATGGCATGCACCGATGCATTGCCCTGAACATGGCGCTGGAAATTGGCGTAGGAGATCTCATAGCGCCGTTTTCTGAGCGCATCCACGATCTCGCGGTTGTTCATGTTCAGCTCATCGCGCAAATCCTCGTAGACCGCGATGAGGCGCCGGCGTTCGAGCTCGGTCTTGCGCTTGGCCTGATCCTTCTCGTCTTCGGTGAGAGGGGATTTTCTGCGTGCCGCTCGGGCAGGGTCGGCCTTCGGGGCCTTTTTGGCCTTGGGCGTACCCGAAATGTCAATGAGACCGTCGTCGATGCGCTCGCCGCCCCACGGACGGCGTTGCTCGCCAACCGCGGTGTCCTTCAAAGTGTCAGTCCAAGAGACGACTTGAGTGATCTGGTCCATGTCCATGAGCCTCCGACATGTGAGATGGAAGATTCTGTAACCTACCCGTAGTGTAACCGCGTATTACAGCCAGGCCGATTGCGGTTGCTGGATTCGAGAGCAGTAACGGATAATCGTACAACTTTCGCAATTTTCCGCACACTTAGGCCGACTATGAATGTGAGACTGTTCTCGAATCTGCGCTTCGCACCGTTGTTCCTTGGGACTCTTTTCCTGGTCCAAGGTTGCATAAATTCTGACCACTCAGCACCACCGACGGCTAAAGAACAGATTGGGGACGCTGTTGCCGATGCTGTCAGCGACACCGAGGCCAAGCAGGTGGAGCTAGCGCTGCGCGCTGTGGATGACATGGCGAAGATTCAGTCGTTGAAGGCCTTGTCTCCGCACCTGATCGAGATGTCGACGAGCGACGGCGTGGCCTACGTCACCCGCGACTACAAGCACGTCATCGTGGGCAATGTGCTCAGCGTGGCCAACGGCCGAAACCTCACTGAGGACCGCATCGTGGAGATGCAGAAAGTGTCCTGGGAGCACCTTCCGACTCGCCTGGCACTCAAACGTGGAAACGGATCGCGCAAGATTCTGGTGGTTGAGGATCCGAGCTGCGGCTACTGCCGACAGCTGCACGAAACCCTCGCGACCGTGCCCGACGTGACGGTCTACAGCCTGGTGGTGGCCATCCTGGGCCCGCAATCTCAGCAACAAGCTGCTCGCATCCTGTGCAGTGAGGATCCGGCGAAAGCCTGGTCCGAATGGATGGGCAAGGGCGTGCGCCCGGCAGCTGATCTTTGCGAGCGAGGTGTCGAGCGCCTGGGCGGCGCCATGGCGGCCGCGGAGCGTCTTGGCGTGAAGTCCACGCCGGTGATGATCTTCGAAGATGGCACGCGCCGCGTGGGCGCGAGCTCAAGCCAAGACATCGAGAAGGCGCTGCAGCAGGCTGCAGCCAAGAGAGTGTCGAAGACCTGACCTAGATGCCACGTCGCGGTGGCGGCGCATTGATGGGCAAGTTGTAGTCGAACGGATCCGGCGCCTTCATGTGCGACCGCATCCAGTTCACCGATGCGGCGCGGGCCTTCTTCTGATCCGCCGGCGACAACTTGGCATTCATCTGATCGGCGAGCTTGCGGTAACGCTCGTCTTTGCTGGCCGCGATCTGGATCCACTTGGTGGCCTCCAGGTCATTGCGGTCGTGCGCGAAATTGCCGTTTGCGTAGATCTGGGCGAGCATGTAGATGGCATCGATCTGCCACTGGTCGGCCGCGCGCAACAGCAAGGTGAAGCCCTCGAAGTAGTTCTTGCCGACGCCCACGCCCTCGATCAGCATCTTGCCCTTCGTGTAGAGCGCGGTCGGCTCGCGTTGCGCAGCTGCTGCTGTCCAGTACCGAGCGGCCTCGGGCAGGTTGACGGGAACACCTTCACCGTTTTCGTAGATCTTGGCCAGGTACACGTAGGCCGGGTAGAAGGGCAGCTTCCCGCCTTCTTCGCCGCTGGCCGCGCGGAACCACTTGATCGCCGCAAACGGATCTCGCTTGCCCTCGACCTGGCCGGCGTAGTAGGCCAAGCCGGCGTTGTACGCGGCGATCTGGTTGCCCGACAGCGAGATCAACTCTTGGTTTTCCCCGACAACCTTGCAGGACAGGTTGTAGGCCCGCATGGCCAACTCCATGTCGCGGCCGAGGCGGTTGGGCATCTGGCCGGTGTGGGCCAGCCAGCCGTACTGCATGGCCGCCCATCGGTCGCCGGTATTGGCCTGGCGCTTGAGCTTGTCGGCCGCACCAGGTGAGCCGCTGGCGGCCGCACGCGCCAGATTCAGCGCGTCGCGCTCCTGCTTGCCGAAACCTGCGCCGCCTGGCTGGCTGAAGACCGCCGTCGGCATGGCGGTGGTGAGTGCAAGCGCGAGCGCTTGTCTGCGGTTGATCGTGCTCACTTGGTGACTCCTTATTGGCAGCAGTCGATCCAGCGCCATTGCATGTAGACGTAGTCGCGCGGCGTCACGGCTTTGTGCTTGCCCATGCCCCAGCGCCAGTGGCTGGATCCAATGCTGTGGGCGCAAGAACTGAAGACCGCAGCAAGGGGGTTGAGCTCTTGGATCTGACTCAGCGGCGACTTGATGTCGAACTGTGCTCGGCCGCTCGTGTCCAGCGGACCTTTTTCCGTGAACGGGAACATCATCGAATGCTTGAAGCCGCTCTTCTGGGGGAAGGGCGCGGGCACGGGTCCGCAGACAGCTGCATCACCAACCGTTAGGAAGAGGCCGTTGCCGCCCGTGCGGGCCGAGTGAAAGAGCGAGCGCGCTGCGACCAGTGAGCTCCCGCGCACGGGGTCGTTGTCTGCATAGCGGCCGTTGGCTGGCAGGGATTTGCCCCAGCAGCCGAGCTGCCAGTACATGGCATCTTCAATAGGCTGCTGAGCCTTGGTGTTCAAGGTGGCGTTGACGCACGACAAGGTGGACTTCACGAAGCCAATGACCTGTGTGTAGATGAGGTTCCACTCGGGGAAGAGCAGGTTCGGTGTGACCGGGTCGTTGGCGTTCCACATCGGCGAGATCAACGTGGTCTCGAACGGCATGGTGGGCTGGCACTTCGCGACCGGCAAACCAAGGATTTGCGGGAGCATCGACTGCCAGGTGTTGACGTGGCGGAAGCCGGCTTCAGATCCGCCGCCGGCGTCGGCCGTCGTGCTTTCTCGGCCCTTCGGCAGGGTCTTGCTCAGCGCTACCGTCAGCGCGCTGGCCAGGTTCAACCCAGTGAGTGGCGAGCAACCAGGTTGCTCCACAGCTTCGATCATGCGATCGGGCACCCACATGCCGATGGGGTAGCTTGGAAACATGCCGCACTGACACATCGGGTTCTTGTGCGCGTTCCAGGGCGAGCCGATCTTGTCGGTGGCCTCGCCGGCGTCGACCGATGCGATCCGGATCGGAAACATCGAGTCGACGCAGATGTAGTTCAGTGGATTGGCCATCACGTCCGTGGCGTTGGAGCACAGCTTGGCGCTCATCGTTTCGGATGCGTTCGGGTTGAGGAGCGACGACTCCGGCACCTGTGCGACGGACACTGCAGCGCCCAGCATGCACGCCGTGAGCGCTGCCGTCTTCAATGCGCGTTTGATCAGGGTAAGCACGTCGATCTCCTACTGCTTGGTGAAGGTTTGGATCCGCAGCTTCAGGCCTTCCTGGCTGGCCAGCGAAGGCACCTCGGTAATGCCGATGCGGGCCAGTACGTTCTTTGCCGCGGGGTACGCGGGAACCCCAATCTCATTGATTCGGCCGTCCCGGTTGGTGAAGAACAGCATCAAGCCGGGGTACTGCGCCGACCACTTCTTGGCCAGCGTGAGTTGCCATGGGTCGGTGGCGTCGATGGCGGCGTAGTAGCGCTGGCCGGTCGGGTCGATCGCCAGCGCGTTCATCATCTGGCCCTTCTTGGCCCGCACCTGGCCGTCGATGACGATGTCCTTTTCGAGGGGCACTGCCGGGTCAAAAAGGCGGCTGGCGGCCGTTTTGACCATCGGCAGGGGTGAGCCCTTGGTGAGGGTCTTTTCTGCGCTCTCAGCCATGCTCTTGCGCTGCTTCGCAACCATCTCGGGTGTGATGCTGCGCAGCTTCTGCTCGTACTCCAGCGCTTTGTCAGGCTCGGCCACGGCCCAGGTATTGCCCATGGTGTGACCCCAGCGGCCGGCTTCGATCTCATCTGCGGCCACCTTGAGCGAGACGTTGCCCATCAGCCCGCGCCAGCCGTTGGACTTGGACTTGATGACGTAGGCAGGCACGCGCTCGATTTGGTACTGGCGGAAGGCCTTGGGCAGCACGTACAGATTGATCTGCGCGGTATCGCTCAAGCCGGCTTTTTGCCGAATGCTCTTGACGAGAGGGGCCAGCTGCTGGCCGTCGCCCTTCCACCCCCTCAGGAGGTATAGCACTTCCGGCCGGCCGACGCCGGCCTGCATGATCGGCGCGAGCGTGTGCGCCGGCATCGAGTCGGAAATAAAGACGACGGTGGTCACCCCGGCCAGCTCTTGCGCGATCGGGTTCTCGCCGGCGGTGACCGCCGTCATCGGATCGCGCTGCGCGGCCTGCAGATCCTTGTTCTGGAGCGGCGTCCTGGCGGTCCCGGCCGGGTTGGTTGGGTTTTGCGCCTGGTATTCGAGCCGGCGCCTGGTCGTGTCGTCGACGCGCTTGTCCGGCTGGTCGCGCTTCAGCGCCTCCGACTGTTGGCGAAGGCGTTCAGTCGTCGCCGCGTCCAGTTGAGCAAGGTGGGTCTGAGCCGTGGTCGCCGATGCAGAGAGGAGCAGGATCAGGCTAGAACAGAGGATGGGCAAGGGCAATGATTTCATCGCGTTTCACAGGTCCCCAAAAGCGAGAGTCCCAGCTACGTGGCTCACTCCCAAACACGAAAAACTCGTCCTGCTTCAAGACGTAGCTCTTGTCCCAGCTGCTCGGCAGCTTGGCGAACTTCTGGGCGCCCAGCTTGGTGGAACCCCAGTACCGGCCGTTCACGTACAAGCGGCCATGAGTCACATTCACCTGGTCGCCAGGCACGCCGATTACGAGCTTGCCGATGCGTGAACCGTCTGGAAGCACCGGCTCCATTCGGTGCGCAGTGAACATCACCACGTCACCGTGCTGGATCACGATGGCCGGTCTGCGCTCAACCGCGTAGAACGAATAGGGCAGGCACCCCTCGGTGTACTTCTCGTAGAACAGCCTGTAGTTGCGATCGAGCCAGTTGGTGCCGAACATCGTCAGATTGACCATGGTCATGACGATGATCAGGCCGATGAGACGGCGACGCAGCAGCTGAGGATCCGGGTGCAGGATCCAGTGCCACAGGCGAGCGCGATCAATCGAGGTTTGAGCCACTGATCGTCTTTTCAGCTGGAGCCGATGAGGTCGGCGGCCAAGCGGCGTTGCCCGTCCTGGCCAGGCGCTGCTGCTCAGCTCGGCGATCACGAACTGCCTGCAATGCGGCCGGCGGGATCGCGAGGTTCGTCGCGGTCTGCTCGGTGATGTCCGCAGCAGCTGGCCACGAAAGCGCCGCAGTGCGGTCGATCACGATGTAGCCGCGCTGGCGAAGATCCGCAAGCGTGTGCTGGAGGGCTTCGGCGCGCTTCTTCGACTCCGCCTCAACGGCCTCTGGCGTCATGCTGGGCGCACGCTGCAGCAAGTCATGTATCCCGGCTGCGCTGACGAGGTCGGAGTCCAGCACAGCGACTGGCGCGCTTGCCCCGAAGCCGGGAAAGTACTTTGTGACGCCGTTGGCAACAATCAGGCCGCCCAAGATCACGATGATGACGACCAGGATCGTGTTGAGGGATGACTTCTCACTGGCAGGCGGTTCAGGCAGCAAAGGGGTGGCCGTGGGAGCCGCAACCACGGGTTGCGCTGCGTCGGTTTGGGTGGTTTCGTCGGACATAGGTTCTCCCTGTGGCTGGTGGATGTGCGATCAGGCCTCGTCGGTGGCCAGCGAATAGCGCTCGATGAGTTCGTGCAGCTCGTGAGGCGTGGCACCTTTGCGGAGTGCTTTCATCACCTCGTGGAACGCTGGGCCTTCGGTGGTGAAGAGCGCTTGGTTGTAGGCGCCTTCAACCAGGCGCGCGATCCCCGAACCACCAGGTGTGAAGACGGCAATTTCCGAGTACTGCCCCTTGACGGTGTGGACCTGACGCGCGATGGAGCGCTGGTAGGCATTCATGTTCAGCCATTCATTGCGCTCCGCAGCATTCAAGGTCTCCGGCGTCTGGTGCAAGAGCAGCTTGCTCGGGCAGTTCGCCATGATGGTTTCGCCATCCTTGGTGTGGTTGTAGAGCTGTGACAGGCTTTGCAGAACGAGACCGATCGAGCCAGCCTCTTTACGCACCTGTGAGTACGCTTCGCTCATGAACCCCGCGAAGCCTGGATCGGTGCGCAACCGCTCGCCAGCTTCTTCCACGATCAGCATGCGCTTGCGGCCGTCTCGCGCCAGGTACATCTCCTGTTTGATCGCGTTGACCAGCTGCATGAGCACAACGGCCTGAAGGTGCGGGTTCGTCTTCAGATCGGACAGTTCAAGCACGGTCCAGGATGCGTCAGCCCGGAAGTTGTTGGGCCCTTTGAACCAGCTGCCATAAGAGCCGATTGGCCCAAACGGCATCAGCAGTTTTGCAAGTTCGAGGGCTCGGCCGCTGCGGTCCTTCTCTGGCGTCTGGTTGTTCAGATACTGAATCAGATCGCCGATCTCCATGTCCGGGCCTTTGTGGCTCCAGCAGGACTTGATCGCCTCCATGAAGATGGCGGCATCCATCGCCTTGATCTTTTCGTCTGGCTCCACCATCTTGCCAAGCAGCGAGATGATCATCGACATCTCGTCGTCGATGTCTTGCACCTTTGTGAAGGGATTGAGGCTAGTCTTGCTCTCGCGGTGCAGGCTCAGCACTTCGCCGCCGGAGATCATGCAGGCCCGCGCGCTGGAGCCACCGCTGTCGATGTTCCAGACTTTGCAGCCCAGGCTAACGTAGTCCATCTGCAGGCGCTGCAGCAAAAACGATTTGCCTGAGCCGGCCTCAGCGATCACCGCCCAGTTGAAGTTGGGGTTCTCGGGCGCGTAGAAGTCCAAGCCGAAGGCGCGGCCGCGCCGAGTCGACAGCAGCACCGCTGCGCCGCTGCCCTGCCACTCGTCCAGGACAGGGAGGAACTGGGCAGCGTGCGTGCCGCTCATGGTTTTGTAGCGGTGGGTTTGCAGGATGCTGGTCGGCGACGGCGACAGCGGCAATTGGTTGAAGAAGCTGACGCCCACCAGGTAGCGTTCCTGACGCATGCGCCACCCGAGCGAGTTGTAGTAGGGGATGATCCGTGCCAACGCGCCATGGATCTCGTTGCGCGATCGGTTGAACAGCGTCAGCGTGGTGCCGACTTCAACGGGCGCGTCGCCATCCGCAATGGATCGGCCCATGAGGGCGAAGCCTTCGTACTTGTGCCGCAGGCTTTCGCTCCATCGCAGCATCGGGCCGAAGGCCTGCCGATCCGTGATCACCTGGCCCTTGCGGATCTTCTGTTCCTTGATCATCGCGTCCGGGTAATGGACCGTCGTGCACAGTGCGTAGGGCATGCCGATCTGAGGGCCGGTACCACTTGGGTCGCCGGTCATCTCGAACATCTCGATCAGAGACGCCGACTTGGGGTAGGAGTCGATCGCCAGCATGCCGCACCAGAGCCGCTGGTGCTTCTCGTTGTCGGCGAAGCCGCTCAGATGCAGGTAGCGGTTGGTCTTGTCGGTCCACTTGATGTGGGAGCCAGGCGGCATGATCTGGTCGCACAGCTGCGCTTGCGGATCCCAGCGCCAGTCCCAGTCGCCGTACACGTCGAAGTACCGGCGCATGATGGCCAGGTACTCTGCTGTCTCCACCGGGTAGGACTGAATGCCAGCCGTTTGAAGCTGCGACATGAGTCGCGCGCGCATGATTTTGAAGTCTTCAATCTCGCGCTGGATCTGGTCGAGCTCTTTCTGCGTGCCCAGGAATTCCTTGATGGTCAGAGGAATCTTGAGGGTCCAGTAGCTGTTGGTCTCAGTGAGGCGAACGTCGGAGCTCGGGACAACGCGATCGCGGGTGAAATCCAGGAATGCTTGAGCGCGGGAGCGTGTCGAGTCGATGCAAAAGTCCCGCGAGTTGTCGCTGTCGGTATTGGGCTGCTGCTCGGCTATGTCGCGCAGCTTGGTGTATTGGTGGACGGTCTGCTCCAAATTCGGTGAACCAAACTGGATGATCTGCATGATGGTCCCGGCGGGGTACTTTTCATTGCAAACCGTGTTGAGCGCGATCTGGGTTTGATCGGAAGCCCCAGAGAGAGCGTTGAAGCGAAGCAGTGACCCGATCGCCAGCTCTTCCTCGAAGAAGAGGACATCCTTGCCGTCGCTCGCCGAGACGGTGAGGTATTCGCTGATCTCATCCTTGCGGATCAGCTCGCCGATTGTTCCAAGTATGTTCATGGGCGTGCGGGTGCAGTGGTGTTGGGTCCCCCGCGGGCACGCCCGAGGGGGGAGGGTGCTTAGAAGATCGCGGTGAACCAGCTTTCCAGCACGTCAGGGCCGTAGATGGCCACGATGGCCACGGCGAAGGCGATGCCGACCGCCATGAAGCGCCCACTGAGCAGCGAGATGACCGCAACGATCAAGGCGATCACGGCGATCATCAAACCGCCCGAGCCCTTCAAGATCCCCACAAGCCAGTCCACGATCGCGCGGAACGTGCTGTCGCTGCCAGCGTGAGCCGCTTCAGGGATCAGCAGCATGGCTAGTGCGACGATCAGCATCAGACCGATAGCGGCGCGTGCGCCCCAGCGGCGCAACTGTTCTTTGCGGATTGCGGGGTCCAGGTCTTTCTTCTCGGCCGAGAGTTGGCCCCTGGGGTTGAGGGTGAGTGCTGTCATGGAAACTCCTTGGGGGGTTAAAAAAAAGCAAATCAATTGGCCAGGGGCGCCGGCAGCAGAGGCGCCGGTTTGGCCGGTGCGGCGGGGACCGCGGTTGGCGTGACGACAGGCGCTGTGGCCTGCGACGGCTTAGCTTGCAGCGGGGTGGTTTGGGGCGATGCTGAGGCTCCTTCCTTGACGCGCAGAGGCGTCATACGACGTGGGGACATGGTTTTGGATGCCGACTCGTTGACATTCCACTGACGCGGCGTGATTTCAGTGAAAAGCAGGGACGGGTAATTCAGGTCGCCGCGCTCGTCGACCCACGAATTCACCCAGATACGCATGACTTTGGCGCCGGTGCGCACAGGCAAGGGGTGGTTGATGACGCCACCGCGCATGTCCACATCGAAGTTGTCGAATGGCTGTGGCGAGCTGCCCACGGCAGCGCCGCCGGCGCCGCCTTCGCCGCGGACCCGCGCGCCATACATCGAGTCACCAGGCTGGAAATTGTTGGTGCGTTCGAACACGGTGCGCGAGTCCGTGCAAGGCATTCCCTCGCCGGCTGGGCAGGTGAGTCCGGACTCGCCGATGTTCATGGAGCTGGCACAGCCCGTGAGGGTGATGACGGCCGTCGCGGCCAGTGCGAAGAAAGGGCGTTGAAAGTTCATGGTCGGTTCCTTGAAGCGGTTCAGTGCGGGAGTTCCAGGCCATTCACGAGCTGGATGTTTCCTTCACGGCCGGGGGAGATCTCAATGACCGGGAACGTCTCTTTGGCGTACTCCGCATAGATGTTCGAGATCTTGTCCATCACGTTGTTGAAGCCGCTGCTCGCTTGGGCCGCGGCGATGGTTTCCGGGTTCTGGCTGCTGCCGGTGTTGACCACGACGTTGTTGCTGCCCTGATTCATGCGCGAGGCGTAGACCGGAGCTGTGGCTGCAACGACGTTGCCGAGGGTGCTGATGGCCCCGGTCTTGAGCAGCTGGGCAATGACCTCCCCGGTCTTGCTCACCAGGCGACCGCGAACACCGGGCTTGCCGTCTTCGCCGGTGATGTAGCCCTTCATGTCGGCTTCCATGGCCATGCCATCCGTGCGAACGCAGCTGATCTTTTCGGTGCGGAGGATCGCGCGCTCGTCGGCCATCTGCCCGTAGCCTGAAACGGTCACAAAGCAGTCGGTGAGGTCGGCCGTGTAGCCGTTGGGCAGAATGACATCGCCACGGACTCGCAGCAGCGCAGGCATCGGATCCTTGGTGCCGCTCTGGTTGGTCGGCGCGTTCATGCCGGACAACATGACGTAGGGCAGCAGCGTGCCTGGTGGCAGGTACATGCCGGCCTGGCCGATCTTGCTGCGCGACTTGCCAGCGCCCGTCGGTGTGACCCTGGTGCCCGCGGCCATGGACGCAGGCGCTTCAGGCGGCGTGGCACCTGGAAGGCTGTCGGTCAAACTGCGGAAACGTGGGCCCTTAGGCTCTTGCACTTCGGGTACGCCAGCGCCGGCGCCGGAACCGTCGAGCGGTGCCGTTGTGGGCAGGGGCGCAGTGTCGCCTGGCGTCGACGCATTGGTCGGCGGAGGCGGCAGGTGCTGGTTGGCCTTGGCGATCTCCTCCGCGATGAGCGACCGAACCTTCTCAGCGTTGAAATCCCCGCCTTCGCCCGGTGCGGGTTGCGTCAGTTTCATCTGTTCGAGGCGACTCTTCATGTCGGCGAGAGACCTGTTCTGGGCCTGCAACGCATCCATCACGTCCTGCGACGTGAGGGAGCGCGTTTGCGGCGTCACCAGGGTGGTCTGGTTGTTCGACGTGTCGGGCTTCGTCATCAGGGGCCTGTTGCCGGTGAGCACCATGAATCCAAGGGCGGCCACGATCACGAGAAGGATCGCCGTGTTGCGCTTCTTCTTCGAGTCCATGTGCGCCCAGTTGCGCTTGATATTCGTGAGGGCGGCCATGTTCAGTTGCCTCCACGCTTGGTCATGATGAGCACGTCAGTGGACTGGTTCGGCTGCAGCGACAGATTCGGGTAGATGGTCACTGCAGCAACGTCCTTGTCGCCGAAGAACTCTTCGGTCAAGGTCTGCGTCGTGGAGCTGCCGTTGGTGATGCGGAACCGATAGATGTCGTGCGAAGAGCTGGCGTACAGCTCCACCGGCTTCGCGGTAAGGCCGTTGGTCAAGGCCATCTTGCTGGCCAGCGGTCGCACCGTGAACCCGCGAGGATTGCGACCCTGAACAATGTCGCGCAGCACATCGCGCATACGGTTCACGAAGCCTGACCCGTGGCCATCGCTGTCGCTGTCCACAGCGCCCTTGCCGGCCACCTGCATGACGATGGTCTGGGACTGCATCCCGGACCGGGGTTGGAGCGTCAGCGATACCGGCGTGGCAGTTGGGTTCGATTTGTCGACGATCGAGATCCAGAATGGGCGCTTCTTCGTTGCCGAGACGATGATCACATTGCCGTTGCGACCCAAGTCATAGCCCACCCCATCGCCGACTACGTTAGGGTCAGCAAACGGCGTCAGGATCATGTTGGGCTGATCTGCGGACACCGGGACCGAGCGGTTCTCACCGTATCGCGTGACGACGTTCTGCAGGCCAGACTCTGCCTGGACCTCGATGCTCTTGTTGACGTTGAGACGCCCAAGGCCTGTCGAGCTAGGTTGTGCGGATGCGCCGGCCATGGCTGTGGCCAGCAGCAGCGCAAGCGATGTCGGTTGAATAACGCTTCGTCGCATGAAAATGACTCCCGTGGTTTTAGAGGCGATCAGCCGATGAAAGGGTGGAATCAGGCTGATTGCCGTTACGCGCGGCAGCAGCAGGCGGGCGGCTCGCGCCGTCAGAAGGTGCGCCATCGACGGCGGCGTCAGTTGGTGATGGAGGTGCCACGAGAGCGGGCGTAGCCGCGTTCCCTGCGGGAGCCGATGCACTCCCGGCGGGCGCGTCGGCCGCCGCGTCGTCGCTGCCACTCAGCTGAGGCGTGAGCTGGTCAGGTCGATTGGCTTGCTGCGCCTTGAATGCGGCCGCGGCGCTGGGGAAGCGCTGCGCCCAGGCAATGGTGTGGGCAGGACCTCGGTAGCTGGTGATGTTCGTCACCTTCGGCACGCCGGACTGGATCTTGATGTCCATCTCGTAGGTGACTTCCATCTGGGACAAAGGCAGGGCCTTGTTGTCCCGGTAGACGGAGGTTTTCTGTGTGCCCTGAACGAAGGTCTTGTTAGTGCTGGGCTCGTAGATGGCCAACTTGGGGGAGAACTGGTTGACGGCCGCGTACTGCTGGTAGTTCGGATCCAGGCGGATCGAGTTCAGATGGCTCTTGACCGGAAGCCAGGCTTCGCGCGTGAAATAGGGCTCCAGCACGGTAGCGGTTGATTCCGCTTCGCCAGGTGTGACCGATCCGACTTGGCTCGAAACGAATACCCCCCAGCTCTTGTAATAGGCCTCGTTCGCACTCCGGGTTGCGATCTCGGTCTTTTCGGTCATGCCGGCCGGCAGGATCACCACGCGCTCGCGCATCTGGTTGATCTTGAGTTGCTGCAAGGTGGCCAGAATGACCACGGCCACCAGGCCGACAGCCAAGATTTGGTTTTGGCTAAGCGATTGCTTCAGCTTGCCAGCGAAGATATTGAGTTTCATTTGGTGAAGCTCCGCAGCAGGCCGTTGGAGAAGCGCTTGTTCAAACCAATGACGCCGGCGTTGTAGAAGATGTGCTGCAGCGCGCCAGGCAAGCTGCCTCGCTTGTGCTTCATGTAGACCCATGAGAAGAAGATGCCGACGGCGATGCCGCCGGTGACCATCCAGGTCGATCCTGTGAGCTTGCGCAGGAAGAGCCCTGCAGCCCAGCAGATGAAGAACGGCATGATCTCGTCGACCTCAAGCCAGAACACCTGGGCAGGGTTGTCGAGCTTCTGGGGGATCTGTTCGGATTTCATTCGGTTTCCTTCCACATCTCAGCGCGGCGAGATTGCTGCAGAGTCGGTTCGGGTTGGTGTGACCCGTGCCAGGTCACATTGCCCACCGAGGTGCCGCGCGCGCGCAGGTAGTCGGCAACCGCCTTGGCGCGGCGCTCACTCAGTGGGTCGTTGATGCGATCAGGGCCGCGCACATCGGCATGGCCCGACACGATCGAGAGCCGATGAGACTCGGGCAACTCGTCGAGCGCTTTGCGCGCCTTGGGGGTCAGGACTGCGGAGTTCGTCCCGAAGTAGACGGTGCCCAACAGCACGGCTTCGGTGCGAGGGCGGGGAAGTACTTGCGTGCCGACTGCTGGCGTGGTGGAGATTTCGTCGTCTTGCCAGATGAAAACGGCGTCCGGGGGGAGCATGTCGGAGCGGCCACGCCAGTAGTAAGTGCCTTCCCCTTCGGCGTACACCGCCATCTGATCTTGGGTGTAGCTGACGAGCGTTACCAGCTCTGCTCGCTCGATGCCCAGTTCTCTGGCTGGAGGCGGTGTCGTGTTGCATCCAGCCAAGGCCAACGCGATCAAGGCGGCACTTGAAAATCCCAGGTTGCGGCGTGTCGGCATCTACCATTCCTACGGGTTACGATTGCAATCATTATACGGATAACCGCACCCAGGATTGCAAGTATTAGACACCCGGCGAGTAAATGCCTTGTGGTCACGTAGATGCTGTGGCTCTTTGCCCGAAGCGTTTGGAAGGCGGCGTCGGACCAGCCGAGGTAGGCCACGGCCGAAGCCTTACCGAAACAGCTGTCACCAGCCTTGTTGAAGGTGAACGTGTCGCGAATGGACGCCCAGACGGGGTGCCGAACATCGAAGCTGATCAGGTTGTTGTCGGCGGCCGCCGGATCACCGCCATCGGAGCACGAGGGCTTCGGCTGAAGAACGAAGGCCGCGATGCAAATCGCCGTCGCGATCAGGATCCCGACGACGGATGCAAACGGCCGATAGAACCTCGCCGACATTGAAGGCACTCAGATCGTCAGATCGCCGCCCTGGATAGCGGTCGTGACGAGCACGTTGAGCAGCGCAACCAGGTCCTGGCTCTTTCCGCTGGTGAAACCTGGATTGGTGGTCCATCGCCCGGCCACACCGAAGGTGGGGGTGACGGTGACGCGGTACCGGCTTGCCAGACGCAGACCGCGCATGACCCGGTCGCGGGTTCGAGGGGAGTTGATGGCGGACACCACGGCCTCGCGCTTGAGGCCCAGCTTGGGCAGGATGCTGAGGTAGCCAGCGGCCGTTGGATTGGCGCTCTGACCTACCTGGTATGCGGACTGCGAATAGGCTTCGAGCTGCTTGGGGGCGATCTCGCGCACGGCGTAGTGCGCAAAGATGGATGCTCGGGTCGCGTCGTTGTCTTCGCCCAGGGGGATCGTCACCAGCTTCATGGGCGAAGGAAGCGTCTGCGCCCACGTCACGATCGGCCCATGCAAGCTCGCGCAGAACGGACAGGTGTACTGCATGAACATGAACAGGCGATCTTTGTCCTCTTCGAATCGGCCGATCTCGATGAACGGCTTGATCGTTGGGACTGCGGTTCTCGGACCCTGCCCGCCTTGGTCGGCGCCGGCGTTTGGCACCGGGGTTTGTGCACGGACCAAGGCATGCGGGAAGGTGCCCATCGCGGCCACGGCGGCGAGCAGGGTGCGGCGGGATTGAAGTGGATTCATGCTGGAAAAGCCTCAGTAGCGTTGGACGAGATAAAGGGCTTCGTGAAAGTCCAGTCGTGCATTGGCGGACAGTCCAAGCGCCGCTTGCGTCAGCGTCTCGTACTGGGGTTGAGCGCTCAATGCCGAAGCCATCAGCTCGGGATCGTTGGTGATGATTGCCCTGGCCACATCGGGCGTGTTCTCGGCAAACTCGAACACAGGCACGCGACCCGCGTACCCTCTGCCAGTACTCCCGCCCTGGCACAACTCGCATCCATCGTGGTTGACGACGTGGAAGCGACTGGTTCCCATGTGCTCTATGGGAAATTCGTGCTCAACAACGCGCCGCAGCTCTTCCTCGGTCGGCGTGTAGGGCAGTGCACATGTGCAGAGACGGCGTGCGAGCCGTTGTGAGAAAAAGCCGCGCAGAGCTTCAGCCATGGTGTAGCGCTCGACGCCCAGGCCAACCAATCGGGTGATCGCGACGGCGGCCGAGTTCGCGTGCAACGTGCTCAGGAGAAGGTGCCCGGTGTTGGCCGCGTTGACCGCGACACTGGCGGTTTCATCGTCGCGAATTTCACCGACCAGGATGATGTCGGGATCCTGGCGCAGGAAAGACCTCAGCACCCTCGGGAACGGCCGATGGAAGTTCACTTCGACCTGGTTCGCGCCTGGCAGGCGGTACTCGACTGGATCCTCGGCTGTGACGATGTGACGCGAAGGCAGGTTGAGGTGGTTCAGACAGGCGTACAGCGTCGTAGTCTTGCCGGAGCCCGTCGGTCCACACACCAACAGCATTCCCTCGGGAGACTCCAACAGCCTGAGCAGGACTTCCCTCATGCTGTCGGTCATGAGGATGTCGTTGAGCTGCTTACCAGCGTTCGATGAGTCCAGTATCCGAAGCACGATCGATTGGCCCATCTTGGTCGGCATGATCGAGACCCGAACGTCGATCAGGCGAGGCGCCTGACCCCCGACCTCCGCTTGAAAGAAAAAAGAGCCGTCCAGCGGCTTCTCGCGGTCGTTGATGTTGAGCCGGCACCGCGCGCGGATCTTCCTATCGATCTCCATCCCCGCGTCTCGTGATAGCAGGAACTCTTGCTGCAACTCCGTGCCTTGGCCACGAAGCCGGACCGCGCACCCGCGCTCGGTGTTGGCAAGGTGAATATCGGATGCCTTGACGTGGGCAGCGTATGGAAACACCCAGTTGAGGAACTTCACCACCTCCTCATCACCACGGTCGGTGTTGATGAATTTGTCCAACTCCCCCAGATCAAATAGCTTGTCTCCACGCTGGTACAGCGGTTCAAACTCTTCAAAGCGATTGATAGGCGTCAGATCGATCGCCTGCAAGTCGGGTGCGTTCATCGGTCGAGGCTCCTTAAAGCGCGTCGGGTTGACTCATGCCGGGCGGCACGATGGGCCTGGCGGGTTTAGGAGGCGCGGCAGGTGCGGACGCACCCGGAGCACCGGATGCGGCCGCCGATCCGGCCGGCATCGGCGCTCCCTGTGCCGGCGCCGCTCCGACACTGGTATCGCCCTGCCACAGACCTACCGAAGCCAAAATGGAAGGCGCGATGCGCGAACGGCAGCTGGACCCCACATTGGTGGAGGTGTGCTTGCTGATGGACTCGCCCGTGGACTCGTCGATGGCTTTGGTCGATGCACCGAACACACGCACGATGACCTCGAACGGCGCGCACATGTTGCGGGCGCGAATTTCGTTCTCCTGCGGCGCCACGATCAGGAAGGCCCAGATCACGAGCAGTGCGGCGAAGAATCCTTGAATAGCGTTCATGCCATGTCCTTTGGCTACTGCAGGTACTGAAACCGACCGACGTGGGTGACAGACTGCTGAAATCGATTGACCTTTATTGGGTGGGATCCGGGCGCCTTCACGGCCGTCTGATGCGGTGCGACGGCGCGCTGATGCGGCGCGGAAAGCTGCGCTGTCGGCATCTGAGGAGCAGCCGTCGGCGCGGTGGTCACAGCCTTGACCAGGTGGACCGACGTGTTCACCAGTTGAGGTAGAGGTGCACCCGCGGGCGCTGGCGGCAATGCCACGGGCACGGACGCTTTTGAATGCAGCTGCTCCGAATGCTTGAACCGGGCGTAGAGCGTGAGGACCTGGGTCACATAGGACTGGGTCTCGGGGTACGGCGGGATTTGATTCCCGTACTTCGCAACCGCGCCAGGACCCGCGTTGTATGCCGCGATCGTCAGCTTCCAGTCTCGGAAGCGGAAGTACATGTCCCGCACGTACTGAGCGCCGGCCATGGCGTTGGCACCAGGCACGGCGAGGTTGGATGGATGTACCCCCAACTGGGTGCCGGTGGCGGGCATGATCTGGAGCAAGCCGGTCGCGCCCTTTGGCGAGACTGCATTGGCTTTGAATCTGGACTCCACAGCTGCCATTGCCTTGATGAGCGAAGGATCCAATCCCTTGGCTCTGGCCGCGTTCTCCAGGTGTTCGTTGTACCGCCAGAAGTTCTCGATCATGGACTTGCACGCGGGGCGATCGACTTTGCCGGAAAGACAACGGTCAACGTAGGTCACATCTGCGGAGGCAGCTTGATGGACCAAAAAAGCAACGGGCAGCAAAGCCAGGCGGCGCACGGTAGTCAACATACTTGCAATTGCGTGATTGCAAAGATTGTATGATATGAGCGACGCTTGATCTATTAATCTGACTTGATTACACGACTCGGGCGCTTCGCATTCTTGAACTTCCCGTCCAGGTATGCGATAAGTTCATCCTTCGACATGCCTTTGCATTCTTCGAGTTCATCCGGCCTCAAGCGGCCGAGGGCTCGGAAGATGTCGGTGCCAAGCTGCAGCTCCTGCGAGGACGCACCCGAACGCTTTGATCGGAGCTGCCAGCGTCTCTCCCTCAGGTCGAGGTAGAGATTCATGAGGAACGAGGCGACGAGTCGAAGAACCGCGAGGACAATGACGAGTGCCAGTAGAAAAACCAGGAGAGCGCGTCCTAGCTGTCCTGGATCTTGAGTGAGGTCTGCCATGAACGCCAAAAGAATGCTTCTCCGGTTTTTGATCGGAAACGGAACCTATGACCGCCTGGTGCGTATGAACGTGATCCAGGATGCGGGCGTTGTGGGCCGGCGCGCTCGTGGCCAGAGGGCGTGCAACGACCTGGATGAGCTGTTTGATAAGCCGATCGCATATCGGCACGGGGATGAATACCAGTATCGCCACATCTCCAACGATGCTGTGCCTGATCATCAGCGCTTAGCAGTGCTGGGTGAAATGCCTCGACACAGTCCTGTGGACCTCAATCTCGGTTATCCCACCCAGATGTGAAGCTAGCCTTCGCTAGCCTCACTCAATAGCCAGCTTCGCTGGCTATTACTTTTTGGGCTTCGTGAATTGACGGATCGATTCGGCTGCTCCGTTGAACGCACCTTGAACCTGGCGAACGGCGCCGTCTGCCGCACGACCGGCAACGCCGCCTTTGTCAAAGACTTGGACCGCTTGCGGAGCATCTGGTACAGGAACCGGGTTGGAAAACTGCTGACTTGCTGTGCTCGCGGCTCGCATGGCCTGGGCACCTCGTTCTTGGGAAACCGCAGCATTGCCGCGATCCAGTAGTGACTGCATGCTCTGGTTGCCGCCAGTGGGCGCCCAATGGGTGCCTGCAGCAGCAGGTGAACGCCCGCCGCCGCCGCCCCTTGGCGCGGGATTGTTAGCCGCGCTGCCGCCCGGTTGGTTGGTGTTGACGTGCTGAGCCTTGAGGTCTGCCGCGGGCGCAACGGCGGCCGCCGAGCTCTCGAACGGCGTTTGGCCCGCCATCTTGTCCATCGCAGAATGCGCGCCATAGAGGCCCGCGTTCTGCGATGCCGCCTTCTGGACTGTCTCCCACTTTCCAGCGACAGAAGACTCATGACTCCCGCCGATCTTTGCAACCTCGGAAATGGCGGCTGAGGCCGCAGCGCGGTTGGCGGATCCATCCGCGCCTGTTTGGTATGCACCAAACAGTTTTTGCGTGAAAGAACTGGGATTGTTCTGCGACTCACGAAGCGACGCGCCCAGCTCTGGGCTGATGCTGGATGCGGCATTGATGGCCGCTCCCAACTCACCATGTGCCGCGCCATAGGCAACTGCGCGTTGTGCGTCAGCGCCACTGAGGCTTGTCCTGGCGTCCATCCCGAATGAGGAAGAAATCTGGTGAGTGAATGCTTCCTGCTTCTGCAGAGCCGTCATGTACTTGCTGGTGTCCGACGTAGACGAGGTAAGCGTGCGAATTGCACTGCTGATCGACGCACTGGAGTAGCCGGAAGTGTCAGCTGTCGTGACTGTGGTGCCCGTACTTCCGCCGTCTGAGTTCGAGCTGCCGCTCGATCCAGTGGTGGTTCGAGTTGCTGTGTTAGCTCTTCCTTCGCCCAAACTATTGCCCCCAGAGGCGCCCATGCTCCCCTTAGCGCCCAGAGGTCCTAGCTTGCCGCCGGCACCAATTTCCCCTCCAACCTGGGCACCAAGTTGTGCGTTCGCGGTCTTCGAATGGCCGTTCTGAGCTGCATCAACAACCTGATCGGCCTTCGAAAAATCATACGTTCTCGTAGTCCCGTCGTCGTGCCTGAGCGTGACCATTTTTCCGCTCATGCTTTGGAACTGGGATCCGGTGGCTTTGGCGAACGCATTGACCTCGGCTTCAGCGTGCTCTTTGGCAGCCGACACCTGCTGTGCCAGCTGCGTGGCTTGCTGCTGCTGCTCAGCCGAGCTGTATTTAAAGTCGATCGAGTTGTCCGCAGCAGCTGCTGCGCCCTGAGTCGCGGCGACAGCGTCCTCGCCTGCGGCGGCAATGCGCCCAGTTGTCTTAATGTCATTGGACGATCCGATGGCATCGGAACTGTCCAACTTGGGCGCCAGCCGGTCCTCGTTGAAGTTGTCAGGCATGTTCATGCGCTGTGCGACACCCACCAGGCCGTAGATTGATCCGCTGATGATGGCGAGCGTGATCATCGGCACCATCGAGAGCAGCGTGCTGGCCGACGCCAGCATGTTCGTGGTGGAGAAGATGAAGTCGTTGAGCCCACCCGGCAACAGTAGGGACGGGATCTTGAAGGCTCCACCGGATGTCAGTGCATCCGACTGCGCAGCAGCTGCGATGCGTTCGACCTGGTTGGTGTAGTTGTGCAGCATGTACGCGCTGATGGCACCCGCAGTGGGGAGCCAGCTGTTGATCCACGCTGCGAAAAGCAGGTACGCGCCCCAGATCTTGAGGCCGGCGACACCCATGATCACACCCACCATCAGGATGATCGGCGACAGGATGACGTAGATGTAGAGCAGGGCGTTCATGGCGTGCGACATGAAGGCGCTGAACACGCTGGCTTCCCCGGCCGCGTTCACGGCGCCCCGAGCAATCGCTTCGGAAGAGCTGTAGGTGGCTTGGTTGCACTCCGATGAATTTCGTGTGCCACAGGCGGCCATGACCCGCGAAAACACGGCGTTCGCCATGGTGTTGGCGGCCGTAACAGCTGTTTGGTTTTCGAACGCGCGGGCCATCTGGGCAGGGTTCCCGTTTGCGCCGGTCATGATGGTTTCGAGATCTTGCTCGGTTTTCGCTGTGCTCGTTGACGAGCTTGCTCCAGTCAACTCCAGCAACTGGCTCACGACCCCGTCCAGCTCTTTCTGAATCTGCTTGGCCCGCTCAGTGGCACCTTTGTTGATGCCCATTGCTTCGCCCATGCCACTGCTCGTGACAATGGATCTGGCCATCGGAGAAGACATCGTGGCAGCTTCGTTGACGACGAATGCCTGCATCTGAGCAAAGACCGTGCGCAGCGCGGTCGCGCAGGGCACATCAAAGTTCTTGTAGCCATCGGCCGTCTTGACCTTGATCCGTACACTGCCAGAGACGCCTGGTCCTTGGTCGAGCATGTTCAGCGCGCCGTTGAGACCACCTTCGTTCACCATGGCCATGCGTCCCTCAATGCCATCGCATGTGGAGATCGTGCGGATGTTCTGGAGGATGACTGGGGGAAGTGCGAGCTTCTGCACCCGCAGCATGGTCTTGAGCGGCGAGAAGTAGCCCTCCAGTCCTTTTTCCGCGAAGCCGCCGTCGTCGGCCGAGCCACCTGGCGTGGTTGACCAGGTGTCGTAGCGCATGGTCAGCTCCTTGAAAACGAAGGAGGTGATGCCGAGCGGGTAGGCGATGCCAACAGGTACGTTGTCAACCGCTTCGAAGGGCGTTGCGCCGCCGGCGCTGCCGCCGTTCACGTCGAAGTAGGAGGCGGTGTACACGGTGGTTCTTGGCATGAACAGGACCATGCCGAACACCAGGGTGAGGAACCAGGCAGAGAAGCCCATCTTCATGCGCCCGACCCCCATGGCGATGAAGAAGAACAGACTGACCATGGAGGCCAGCAGCAGCAGCTGGCCCATGAAGGAGTCCCCTATGGCACCGCCTCCATTGAAGAAGCTGGCCACAGCGTTGAAAGCTGAAGCCAACACCTTGTAGTCGCCCAAGGTGTAGATGGTGGTGAGGTGCGAGTCACCATGAATCGTGGTGGGTACTGGGCCAGCGGCGAGTGCCGATCCTGCACCGAGCGCAGCTGCTGCGCCGAGCAATAGGCGGTGTTTGTAGGCCATGAGGGTTGTCCTATAGGGCTAGATCAGGTCGGCTGGTCGTTGCGCTGAGCCAGGATGAAAGCGGACACCAGGTTGGCGATCCGCGCATCCAGGGCCGCGCCCGTGGCGCCGGCGGCACGCATCTCGTTCTGGCGCTCCAGAATTGCCCGCTCCTGGGCCTCCGACAAGGGCGCCATCTTTTTGTCTCCCACGCTACCGGGCCGGTGTGCCATCCGCATGGTGCGGACCAGCGCTTCAAGCTGCTGCGACGCAACGACATCGGCCAGCACGTCAGCGATCTTGTTCGCGGCGTCCATGCCGGTCACGGTGTCGGAGCCAGCGATGTTCCAGAGCGGCCGCAGGGCGCTGGGGACCACCGCCATCAGGCGTTGCTGCACGTCGTTGAGGGCTACGTCGCCCGTCTTGTTCTGCGTGCCGGTAATGGCCAGGATCGAGCCGCCTTTGATCTCATTGATGGTCAGACCATCGCCCGCTTGCTCGCCCGCGAGCTGGCGCACGATGCCGCGCTTGATGCCGTTGAAGGTGAACGACTTGGGCTCGATGTGCTGGCAGTCGTTCGAGCCGAAGCTGAGCAGCGAGCTCGCGCAGGCGTTGATCTTTTGCGCACCTTCGTCGCCCGAGCGACCGTTCTTCAGGTCGTTGTAGCTGAGAAGCGGCTGGTAGACCTTGTCCTCGCGCGGGTTCGATCCAGAGCCACCTTGATCGGTGGTGGGCGTCACTGCGAAGCCGAACAGGTTCATCATCAGCTCGATCGCGTTCTGCTGTCCGCCCAGCAGGGCCTCATCCAGGCCTTCGGCTGCGCCGCTGGTGGCCAGTGAGTTGACCAGACTGTTGCCGTAGGCGGTGGATTTGTCTTGTGCGGCACCACGGTTGGCGTTCGGACTGGTGAAGACGCGGGTCATGGCCTCGTAGATGTCGTTCACCGAGTTGGTAGTGACCGCTGCCTCCTGCTCGTACTTCTGTGCCTTCTCTTCATCGTTGAAGAGGTTCGCTGCGGCACCCAGGGCGATGGTCTTGCCGATCTGGCAGGTGTTCATTGCGCCGCTGTTGAGCTGACTCATGAGCGTCTGGAACTTCGAGACGTAGTTCGCGCAAGGCGGGCAGATCGCTTCGATCGCCATCTGCACGGCATACCCCCCAGCACTCGCGATGATCGAGCGCAGCACCCCGGACAAGGCCTCCGCAGACATCATGCTGAAGGATCCCAGGTACAAGTCGATGCCGGAGCAGCCAGCATGGAAACGCGGTGCATCGACGCTCAGCAGGTTGAAGTTGCGCACCGGCACGCGCACCTGCAGACCGCCGAGGTAGCCACCAATCGAGCCGCTAGGCCCCCCCATGGCCGGTCGGGTGTAGTTCCACATCGCATCCATCGAGTCCGTGGCCGACCAGACAGGTGCGGTGACGCAAGCTGCAGCAAGCGCCAATGGGGTGATGGCCTTGCGCAGGCGGCGGGATGTGTGTGACAGCGTTTTCATGGTGCGGGCCTTCCTTTGTTCAGCGTTTTGTGGCGGTGTCGTAGGTACCGTAGATGGCCGAATTCATGATCTCCACAAGCTGACGTGGGTCGCTTGTGTCGGCCTTCTGTGTTTGCAGCTTGGTGATGTCGGCGGGGGTGAGAATCCCGCGCTCCTGCATGCGGGCCACATCGACCAACTCGGGCGGTGCGATGTTCATGGAGATGGCCGCGGTGACGATCTTCTTTTCCAGGGCTGCGCGTGCGAGCGCGCCGTGCGCGACGATCGTCACGTTGCGCGGCGGACTGACCAGCAAAATCGCGGGTGTGATCTGCACACCGAGAGTCTTGGAGCGCTCACCGCGCGGATCCGGCCAGAAAGTGGTCATCCCTTTGAGCGGCTTGCCGTCAACCGAGATGTAGCGGATGGGCCAGTTGTATTCCTTGACCATGTCCTGCAGGGTGTCGTACTGCGTGTGGCAGAAGCTGCACGTCGAATCGAACACGAACCAGATGCCCGTCTTGGGCGCGATGGTCTTCAGGATCTCCTTGCGCGCAGCATCCACCTGGAACAGTGCCGACGCGCGTGCGGCCGCAGCGATTGGGAAGCGCGCCTCTTCGTTGAGCATCGGGTCAGCTGCCACAACGCGTTCGACGGCGTTGCCATAGTTCGTGGCCATGTCCAGCATCAACCGTTCGGCGTACTTGTAGGCGCGCACGTTCTCATCGCTGGGGTTGTTGATGGCGTTCTCGTGCAGGATGGGCAGCTTCTCCTTCAGCCATGACACGCTGAATGGGTTGGCCAGCTTGGCGGGCACGAGGATCGAAGAAGCCGCTGGTGCCGGGTTGGGCGCGAAGACCACGGACGTTGGCTGCGAAGCCACCTGCGCAGGCTTGGGCGGTGGCGGCGGGTTCTGGTCGCGGTAGAAGAACCAGCCTGTGTTGCGGTTCTTGTTCACGTACTGCGATTCGTTCGACAACACTTGCGCAATGGCGCCGGCGGCCGCGGCCAGGCAGAGCCCACCGGCCGCCAGTCGGGCGCCCAGACTGGGCCAGAACTTGGACGCGATCTTTGTGTGGGCCATGGTCAATTCGAAATGAGTTGGAGTGCCGTGACGCGCTCCACCAACCCACTCAGTCGAGCGGGTTGCGGACGGCGGAGGATGTTGGCCAGCACCGAGGGGTTACCGATCACGGTGAGGTGAGCACGGGCCCTTGAGTACGCTGTGAAAACGATGCCGCGGTGCACGAAGCTCGGCGAGCCGTTGATGCACAGGAAGACGACGCGCCTGTACTCACTGCCCTGCGCGGAGTGCACGGTCATGGCGTAGGCCAGATCCAAATTGGCCAGGTGCTCTGCTGGAAAAGGGACGCGGGTCCCGTCGTCGAGAGCGAGGACCAGGTGCTCAAGGCGCCCCGTGTCAGAGCGCGTGGCCACGCGTTCGATGCTGCCGGTGTCACCGTTGACAACCTGGCGAAACTTGTCCCCCTTCTCCTCGGGAATGCGGATCAAGATGTTCTTGCGGATGATGATCCGATCGCCTACACGAAGCGGCGCACCTGGCACCTTCAAGCCGTCTGGATTGAAGCGCTCGCGCAGCCGCTGATTGAGGTAAGTGGTGTTCCAACCCGGCGTGTCCGATTTGCCCTTGCGGCGAGCAACCAACAGGCACACGCTGGCCAGGCCGCCCTCCAGTCCTTCGGCTGCTTTGGCGTAGTAGGTAATGACCGCATCGACTGTTTGTTCGGTTGCCTCCGGCAGCTCCGGGATGAATCGAACGTCCTCGCGGTTGGCGGTGTCCGACTCGCCGACAGCGGCGCGGTTGACGACCTCCAGGATGCCGCCTTGGTTGCGATGCACCTTCGACAGGCGGTGATGGTCGAAGGGGAGGCTGAGGAGGTCGGCCAAGCAGTTGCCAGGACTCACAGACGGCAGCTGCTGCGTATCACCCAGCAGCACCAGGTGAGTGTCCATTGGCGTTGCTTGCAGCAACGCATCCAGCAGCAGCAGATCCAGCATCGAGGACTCGTCGATGACCAGCACCTTGAAGCCCAGCAGATTGTTCGCGTTGTGCTCGAACCCGTCCTCGTTGACTCCCAGCGTGGCGTGGATGGTGCGCGCCGTGGCGTTGATTCGCGCGATCCGCGCGCCCAGTACCTTGGCCGCTTTGCCCGTGGGCGCGGCGAACCCATAGTCGGTTGAGCGCGTATTGCGCGCGGCCAGCACCTGCACCACCACTTCCATGATCGCTGTCTTGCCGCAGCCTGGCCCGGCCGTCACCGTGTGCACGGTGCGTGTGCTGGACAGGATGGCCAGAACAGCTTGCTGCTGACTGGGGTCCAGGCTGAACCCCATGCCTTTTTCTGCGTCGCGGATCAGCCTTCCGAGCTCATCTCTGGACAAATCCAGCATGGGCGGGCAGACGCGCATGCGAGCTGCCAGGGACGCGGCAACTCTTTTCTCGGCGAGAAACAGCGGGGTAGGGTAGTAGCGCTGCTCGCCGGCGCTCGAAGTCTCCAAGTGAATGGGTTCGCCGGACGCCAAAGCCGCGGCCACGGCTTGGTCGACGGTTACACGGGGGTCGACCAGTGAAATAGCCTGTGCGAGCTCGCGCTTGCGCAGATAGGTGTTGCCCTCTCGCGCGCAGCCTTCGTCGAGCGCGTAAGTGGTCAGCGCTGCCAGGCGGTAGGCGCTGTCACTTGCGATCTTGAGGGTGCGTGCGATCGCATCCGCAGTGGGGAAGCCGTAGCCCTCGGTGTCCCGCACCGGCGCATAGGGATTGGCAGCGAAGTGGTCCCAGGCCTGCTGAATCGGGTCGAGCAGCGAGCCGTGCTCAGGCTGCGGAACCGACGTGTACCGTGTCGCCAAACTCTTGACGACACGGGGACTCATCCGTTCGATGCCAAGAAGATGCAGCGCGAAGAGGCGTTCGACCATCGCAGGAACATCGTTGACGGCCGTGAACTCCACAAGGAGCGAGGTGACCTCCGTGAAATCGATCTGATAGGGGTTGCGAATCAGCTGATCGCGCAGCGTGGCAAGGGTCTTGCGTTCTTGGTGCAGGGCCACCAGCTTGCGCGCATTCGCATCGCCCACGTTTTTGAAACACCTTATGAGCAGCTTGCGAATCTCAATCGGGTCACTCGGCACAAAGTTGAGTGCGGACTGCACGTCGAGCTGCGGTCCGTATGTGGCGTGGTTCTTCAGGACGCCAACGAATTCGTAGGTATGTCCTACGGTGAGGTCCGCGAGGGCGTTGCCGATCAACGACAGCTGTGCAGATCCGTCTATCGGCGCCACCGTGGCGCGCCCCCAACCTGAGGACAGCACGTTCAACGACAGCAATTCGGCCGCAACGGAGACGGCAGCGGCCGAGGCCTGCAGGCCTGGCAGCGTTGATTGGCGGTCTGGAGCGTTCTGCAACATTTATCTGCGGGCGTGAAGCGCTTTGCGCGCTCTAATGTTTGCAATTATCGTCTAGGTTTTGCAATTATAGGTTGCGCTCCATTCACGAGAACTGGGTTATTCCCCGCAAATCAGGTGTTCGCGCGCGCGAAATGGCGGTGGTGGTGTAAATCCTTCAAAAAGTGCTTGCCTTGTTAGTTTGGTGCTACTAAAGTCCCGATGACTTTGGTACGACTAAACACATGCTGACACCTCAACTCATCCTCTCCCTCGGGGCAACCCTCATCGTTGACTTGTTCGCCGGCGGCGGCGGCGCCAGCACGGGCATCGAGCAAGCGCTGGGCCGCCATGTCGACATCGCGATCAACCACGATGCGGACGCCATCGCCATGCACGAGGTCAACCACCCTCAAACGCGCCATCTGTGCACGGACGTTTGGGACGTGTGTCCCCTGGAGGCCACGGGCGGCCGCCCGGTAGGCCTGCTGCACGCTTCTCCGGACTGCACCGACCACAGTCAGGCGAAGGGGGGTCAGCCGCGCAAACAGGCCATTCGTTCCCTGGCATGGGTGGTGCATCGCTGGGCGGGAAAGACACGGCCCACGCTCATCAGCGTCGAGAACGTCCCGCGCCAGACCAGCTGGGCCAGGCTCGTCGCCAAGCGCGACAAGGCGACCGGCCGCGTCGTGACGCTGGATGAGATCGTTGATCCGGTGACGCGCCGACGCAGTTTTCGGGTGGCCGACCCTGGCGAATACGTCCCGCGCCACCGCCAATACCTGGTGCCCGATCCGCGTGACAGCGGCTCGCAGTGGCGCCGGTTCGTCAAAGGCCTGGAGGACATGGGCTACGTGGTCGAGTGGCGAACCATCTGCAACGCGGACCTGGGCGCGCACAGCACGCGCACCCGCCTGTATGTGCTGGCGCGCTGTGATGGCCAGCCGATCGTCTGGCCGGCGCCCACGCACGCTAAGAAGCCCACCAAGGGCCTTCAACGACACCGCCCTGCCTCCGATTGCATCGACTGGTCCGTGCCAGGCCGGAGCATTTTTGACCGCCCCAAGCCGTTGGCCGATGCGTCTTTGAGACGCATTGCCTACGGAATAGACAAATAAGTCTTGCGCAACCCCAACCCGTTTATCGTTCCCGCAACGCACCAATGCTCAAGCCACCGCACCCGTCCGGTCACCGAGCCGCTGGCCACCGTCACGGGCGCCAACCGGGGCGAACTGATGCTGGTCACCCCCGCGCTGATCCCGGTCACCCACTCTCGTGACACGGCATGGGACCCTCAGGAGCCGTTGCGAACCATCACCACGGCCAAAGGCGGTGAAGTGGCCGTCTCGGCCGCTACCCTGGTCCAGCTGGGCTATGGCGAGCGACATGGCCAGGCACCGCGGGCTCTGGACATCGACCGGCCGCTTGGAACTGTCGTCGCCGGCGGCCGCAAGCACGGCCTGGCCACCGCCTGCCTGGTTCAGGCCGGGCACGGCGAGGGAGCATCAGGCAAAGAGCGGCGCAGCTATGGCGCCAATGATGTGGCGGGCCCGATCGGGACCGTCACTGCCACGGGCAGCGGCGGCCACCGCGTCGCCACTGCCTTCATGGTGCAAGCCAATGGCGGCTTCAACGCCACGCCGGCGCGCGACCTCTTCGAGAGCATGTCCGTGGTCACCACGTCAGGCAGTCAGCAGCAGCTGATCGAAGCCCATCTGCAAGCCGTGGCCAACGATGAAAGTCCACAGTCGGCGATCGACTACGGCGACTTGAGCGAAGAGGATGAGCGCGATGCTTTGCGGTGCGCTGCATTCCTTATGCGCTATCACGGCAGCGGCGGTCAGTGGTCAGATCTCAACGATCCGGCCACAACCATCACCACCCGAGACCGACTGGCCCTGGTGACCGTGTGGCTGCGCGGCGAACCTTGGGTGATCGTCGACATCTGGCTGCGCATGCTGCTCCCGCGAGAGCTCTACAACGCCCAAGACTTCCCGGCGAGCTATGTCATCGACCGAACGTCAACCGGCCGGCTGCTGACAAAGACGGCCCAGATCCGCATGTGTGGCAACAGCGTTTCGCCAGTGCCGTTGCGCCAGATCATCGAAGCCAACTACAGCGACTATCAGCAGCGCGAACGCGTCGCTGCATGAGGGGGTTCCATGGGCGTCCGTAAAGGCCAAGGCTATGGGGTTCCAAAGCCTAAGCGACTCACCTGTCCAGAGTGCGGCAAGAAAGGGGTCAAGCAGTGGTATGTGACGCCACGCGGCATCTTTAGGGACTGCCAGTACTGCATGCACACCTGGGGCGAGCTGAGCTGGTCAATCGCGAAAACCAGCACGAAGCGCCAGTCGGCAAACGGTGCAAACTGATGCAGCTTTCCAGCAAGTGCCGGATGCGCATAGCCAGTCGATCATCATCAAGATGAAAACAGGAGATTGAGATGGATGCACTGAATGAGATTCGACAGATCTGCGAATCGAAGCCGGGCGATGCCTTGGCACGGATTTCCGCCATTGTGGATTCGGCGCGAGGCTACGGCATGAGCGGCGGAGATGCCTCTTTCATGGCTGTGATCACGTACATGTTGAACGACGGCAGGAGGCAGGAGCCGATGGAGTTTCTGCGGTGCTGGGCTCATGGGGACTTCGACCTCATTCGCCGAGAGTGGCCAGATGCACCCGCGGACTGCTTTTTGGCTGAGGTGGTTTCACACCCTCAATGAGGGTCGGCAACAGGATGGCCGGCAGGTACATAGCCGACGACGCGCTAGGATTGGCAAGCTATGACGACGCCGGACACTGACCGCCCCCCATTGAAGCAGCACGACCGTACCGGCCGCCCCTTCAAGGACGGCGATCGACCCGTGGTGAAGAAGTCCGTTTCTTTAACCACACCGCTGTACGAGGCCTTGCTAGAGCTGGGTGGTGGACGGCTGAGCGCCGGGATCGAATTGGCCTGTGCGTGGCTGCTGAATGAGCGCAAAGGGCACAAGCCGGAAAGAAAAATACCTGGCGCACGGAAGGGCTGACTCGGGCCCAGAGCCATGAAACAGATCACCATCCGCAAACTCGGCGCTCGCCTTCTCGGCGACTCTGAATCGACCATCTTGCAGTCGATGCGGCAACAGAATCGGCTGTGGAACAAGCTGGTTGAAATCGAGCGAGCCAACACAGAAGCCTATCGCCAGATCGTCGCGGGCAGCGATGCTGAATTGGCAGCTATCACCAAAGAGCACCAAACCGTCGAAGAGCAGCTGGAAGAAGTCCGAATCGCTCGAAACCGCGCCCGCGCAGCCAAGCGGACGAAGGCACTCGACAACGCCCCCGATTTCGCGGCCGCGATCAAGACACTGGCCGCCAGGCTCAAGGAATTGCGCGTGGGCATGAAGGCATGCCGCGCCCGCGCCAAAGAAGCAGCGGCGCCAGGCCTTCAACAACTTGAAGAAGGCCGGCGCGCGGCCGTGAAGGCGGCGGCGAAAGAGGCGGAACTTTGGTGGGCTCACTCTGAGCTTGTCCTAGCCGCTTACGACGTGGCCCGCGTGCGTGCGCTCAAGACCAACGGCACACTGCGCTTCAAACGCTTTGAAGGGGAAGGCCGGATTGGGGTGCGTTTCAACAATGGAATTCTGCTGTCGGCTCCCCCGCCTACCAGCATGCTCAAAGTTCGCGAACCGACCTTGGATGAGCTTGGTGGTCTGCAGGCAACGCGCAGCAAGAAGCGCATCGTGGCTGTGGACATGCGGGTGGGCAAGGCTGGTGAGGACAGGACAGCGCCGATCGCGACATTTTTGGTGACCATCCATGCCGGAGCCGAGCTACTGCTCAATACCCCGCTCAAGACGGTCGTCGTCAAGCGTGAGAACCACGCGGGGCGCGGGAAGTGGTTCATGCTCTTCATGTTTGTGGATGCCGATGCGGATCCTATCGACAAGCCTCTTCCCGCGCGCGCCGTTGGCGTGGACTTTGGGTTCCGAATGGTGCGATCCCCAGACGTGCACTCAGTCGGCGACGATGCCCGCAGCCAACTGCTGCGGGTGGCCACCGTCGTTGGTGGTGACGGCGCCAAGGAGCACATCACCCTACCCTCCGATCTAGTAGGCAAGTTTCATCACGCCGCAGAGCTTCGAGGCGAACTGGACCGTATTGCGAACGACTTTTGGCTGGCCCATGGCCCGCTCTTCACTGAGGATGTGCTGGGCGCGATGTCTAAGGACGAGTGGCTGCGGGTGCTCGTCCAGAAGGCCAAGCGAGCTCGGCAGCCCTACGCGAGCCTGATGCTCTCGATCGTTAGAGCACATGCTGAGCAGCCAGTGCTGGGCGAAGCCGTCAACAACGCAATGGCAGCGTGGGGACGCCGCGCCCGACGATTGACGGTGGCCACCTACGGCACGCGCCGCAGGGCCGTCGAGCGCCGCAATCACCTGTTCCGCAACGCGGCCGCCAGGCTGGTTGCCGAATGCGGTTTTCTTGCGCTAAAGAACACAGCGTTTGCCGAGTTGGCTCGCCTTGTGTCGGAAGACGGAAGCACTGAAAGCCCGCTTCACGCCGCGGCACGAGCGAACCGCGTCATCGCATCGCCTGCCCTGCTGCGCGCGGCCATCGTCCAGGCTGCGAAGCGCGAGCAACGCGAACTTGTGCTGGTGGATCCGAAAGACACGACACTGGAGTGTTCCCAATGCGGCCATCGGCAAGGTGGGCCGATCGCCGACCTGATGTTTGTGTGCTACTCATGCCATACCGTCCACGACCAAGACGAAAACTCCGCCCTCATTTGCCTGAAAAGAGCCCTAGAATCAAATGCTTAGAAAACTCCTGTTTTAGGTCCCTGTCGGTTGGGCGGTAAACCGAACCTTCAGCTCGCTGAGCCCCCGTTTCGATCGGTTTTAGGTCCCTGTCGGTTGGGCAATAAACCGAATCAAACCAGTTTTCAAGCTGATCTTGTTTTAGGACCCTGTCGGTTGGGCAATAAACCGAACGGGAGCATGGTTGCAAAGCCGAGCAAAACCTGTTTCAGACCCTGTCGGTTGGGCAATAAACCGAACGGGAGCTCTCATGGACGATGCGGGGCAGGGAACCAACATGCTCATCATGTATGCGCGCCGACCTTATGGCGTGTTTTCGTAGCCGAACTCGTCGACGTTCTTTTCTTTGTCTTTGCGCTTGCCAACGCGCGTCTTCACGGGCGTCGACACGAAGTCCTGCCACCGGCCGACCAGGTTCAAGCCAGGCGTTTTGACCTTGCGCTTGTGGTTGAGCTGCAGCGGACCCAGCTTGGCGCGGCACTCCTTCGAAAGGCCGACGATGGGCACGACGATGTCGTAGATCTTGTTGCCCTCGTACTGCAGGATGGCCTCGCCGATTGCCAGGCTGGTGAGCACGTCCGGCTCCACTAGCGGCACTTCTTCCTCGCGCTCGCTGATGCCGCCGGAGATGCCTTCTCCGCCCATTCGCTGCGGGCTGATCTGCACGTACTGACTCGAAGTCGAAGAGCTGGTGTTGGTGGTTTGGGTGCGTGCGACCCGGCGGGTCTTGCCGATGAGCTCGGAGGCCTTCTCAGCCGCCTGTGTGGTGCCGACCCGGAAGTACATCTTGGTGGTCGTGTTGCCGATCACCCGCTCCGCGAAATCGTCGCTGACGGCGGAGAACCCTGAGTCGGTCTGGATCGCGGGCAGCAGGAACACGCCGGCGGAGCGCGCCTGCTCGAACACGACGGCCCATGATTCGGTGACGTAGCTCGCCGCCTCGTCCAGGAACATCATGGATGGGATCGTCGGGCGGTCTTGCTTGTTGCGCTGCAGCCAGCTCAAGCTGGTGCGCACGTCGCCCATCAGGATCTTGCCGAAGTTGTTGGCCGCAACGTCTTTGCCCAGCGTCGGCAGCGCCACGTAGATGATCTGGTTGCCGCGAATGGCGTCGTAGATCTTGACCTCTGGATCGTAGTCGTTGAGCACGGTGCCGAAGCTGCCGTTCCCGAACGTGAACATCCGCCCTGCCAGGCCGCCCAGGACATCCTTCATCTTGGTCATGTTGATCTGACCAGCGAGAGGGTTGCGCGTGTCGTTCAGAGGCACGCGGTAGCGATCGAGGAAGAGGTTGAGGTTGCGAAGCTCGGCGCAGTCCGGCGCGGCCGCCTCCACCTTTTGAACCAGCTCCTCCATGCTGAGCGCATTGGTCATCAGCACGGCCAGGTCGCTGAAGTTGTAGGCCAGGCGCGCGCGCTTGAGCGCGCTCAGGAAAATGACCAGCGCTTCGTTGGAGGACTGTTTGTAGAAGTCCGAGCCGGCGGATCCTTCGGTGGACGGGATCATCGACAGGATGCGCGCTGCCACCTCGTCAGGGTCACCGTACAGGATCGGGTTGTAGGTGTTGCTGAACTCGGCCTGGCCGGGGTTGATGACCCAGAACTCGTGGCCGCGGCCGGCCCACTTCGCGAACTGGTAGAGCGATTCGATGTTGTCGATGTCGAGCTTGCCGTCGACGAACAGCACGCCGCCACCGCGCTGGATCTGCTGGAACATCATCTGCGAACCGGCGACGGTTTTACCCATACCCGACTGGCCCATGATCCACATGTGCCGAAACAGGTTAGGGTCGGGGATCATCACCGGCAGACCCTTGTCTGAGGTGTAGCCAATGAGCAGTCCGGGTGCGTCTGAGCCAGGTGCGATCGGTGGCTTTGACGACTCGACCGTGGCGCGGCTGTTCAGCAAGAAGTCCTTGTTCAGCAAGCGCGTGAACTGGCGCCCGATCACCGTGGCGCCCAGGCCGCTCAAGATGGCGGCCGGAAGGATGCCGGTGTACTGCACGATGGGAGGCGCGAGCGACAGCGCGCCAGTACCGAGAGCCAGCAGCGCGCCTGTTTCCATCGGGCCGCCGATCTTCATCTCGTACACCGATTTGAGCAGCCTCTTGCGATCCGGTGTGCGGTTCAAGTACCGCTCAATCACGCTCTTCTCGCTCATGCTGGACCCTTCACCGAGACGTTGAATTGCCGAAGAAGCTGGTCCAAACATGGGTGCCGCGGCTGGCCAACCTGCCCTGCTCGGTCAGCAGAAGGGGATTGGTCCCGGTCAACCAGAGGTCGCTGGAGGGAGAGCCGTCGCTCGATGGGCGTGTGCTGACCATGTAGCTGTCGGCGATGAGCGCATCGATCGCCTCTTTCATCCTCGCGGCCGAGGGCACGTCGCCGGAGGTGCGGTCGCAAATGTCGGCGGTCTTGGCCATCGCCTCGGTCAAGCTGATGCCTGGCTGGTACCAGATCTCGCCGGCGAGGATGCCTGCTTCGATGCCGCCCACCATGCAGGCCTTGGCCTCGATGAAGTCAGGAACCGGGCTGGCTTCAAACCCCATCACCGGCGGCTTGTACCAGCGCAACCAGAACTCGTACATGAAACGCAGGCGGATCACGTCGCCGCGCACCGTGGTGCCGCCGCCGATTACCTCGATGGCGTCTTGGAACGTCAGGCGGTCTTCGTCGGCCGCATCGTAGAAGAAGTGCATAGCCGCGTGGCGCGCATCGACATCATCGTGCTGCAGCAGGTTGTACGCGTGCCCGTAGACCAGCAGGAATGCGTCGCGCTCGGGACCCTCGTCGAACAGCTCATAGGCGCGCGGGCCCGCCTTCGGTGCCTTGGCGGTCGGCGCCCTCACCTCTCCCGCTTTTGGTTTTCCTCTTTTTTTAGCTGGTTGCTCAGTGACGGGAAGAGCAGATCTTTGGGCGTTAGCAAAGCGCGAAACAATATCAAGTGACTCATCAAGAGTGTCTTTATGCACCAGACCAGGGAAAAGACCAGCATCCTGGAGAACTCTTTCACTGCTGGCCCAAGGATCGTCCCAATCGTCGACCGCAACAGAGGGATTGCCAGCACCAGAAATATCGCCCCCACCACCAGAATCAATGCGAGTGTCCATTTTTCAGAGTCCATTGGTTTCTGCCGTTGTAATTGCAAACATTGTAGCGTTGCACGCTTTTTGGGCAAAAAAAGAGAGCCATCCGAAGATGGCTCCCTGTTGGTTCAGCTACTTGCCGGCGATGCGGTCTCGGGCGAGGTGGGCACTGGAATCCAGTTGGGCCGTCCGCCGTCTTCATCACAGCCGTTGCAGTGCATCGACTTGTCGTAACTGTGGCCGCACGATTCCCAGGCGTTGAGCTCGACGCTCCACGCGACAGGCCCATCGAAGACAACGTCGTCACTGCCGCAGCTGGCGCAAACGGGTTTTTCTCGAACGGTGGTCATGTCAGGCCTCCTCGGCTTCTTGCTCAAGCTCGATCTCGCGCCGGTACTCGCGTAGCGTGCGCCACTGGTCCGGCCTGGCCGTAAAACCCTGGATGAAGGCCTGGTAGCCCGCAGCTGCTTCGTAGGTCGGAAACCTGGCAATCGCCTCGCAAGGCTTGTCCTGCTCCTGGCGCTCCACGTCGAAGGTGTCTTTGCCCGACTTGATGTAAAGGATGGGCACACGGTAGTTTCTGCGGCGCCACAACTCATGGCCGGTCAGCGCGTGGACGATGCGCACGATGCAGTGATCCAGGATTGGGGCGCCGCCGGGTGCCGAGATCAGCACATCGTCATCTCGCAACGGCTCCAGCAGCAGCGGGACTCGGATGCTTCCAGTACTCCGCCCGACGTAGCCGCAGACATCGTTTTCTTCGCCCCAGTCCCTGCCGTTCTGATCGCCGTAGAACAGGCGGAGCACGGTGCCTTGGACCCTCGCTTGCTCCAGGATCTTGCGAACACGCAAAGGGGTATCCCGATGAAAGGTGGTCGCAGGTTTGATGGTGTTGTGCATGTGTGCACTCCTCTTGAAGGGCCATTGCTGGCCCGGTTGAACATGAGAGGAGATCGCACAAAAGGGAAAAGCCACCAATGCTTGCGCACTGGTGGCTTGGGGAATCAAGGCGTCAGGAACTGGCTGACGCTGCAGCGCTCCGGCTCGAAGACGTTCGGGTGGTACTCCAGCAGCTCCTGGACGGCGACTTCGAAGCTACCCTCGGCCGCCGGGGTGATCTCACACCGGGCCAGCGCCAGGCCCTTCTCAAACGCGGGCGGCCGCGGCACCAAGATCTGGCTAGTCACCCGAGAACCTACAAAATCATCCCTGAACGGGATCAACCAGCCGTCGCCGCTGACCGTGTGGAAGTGCATGATCCCGAGCTTTAACTGAAAGGTGCGAAGCCACACGGTTTTGACCAGCGGTGGGAGCGTAGGTTCAGGCATGGCTGTCTCAGCGTCCAACGGCGCGGTTGAAGGTCCGGGGCCGCCCAGCGCCAAGCTGAAAGGGGCCACGACCCACTCACGTCTGGCGGTTGATTCGGGGTCCTTCACAGCGAGCTTAGAACCCTTCAGGCGAAAGGTCACCGCGCGGTACCCCGTCGCGAGCAGTCGGTTGGCTTTTCTGAGGATGAAGTCCTTGGTTTCTTGATCTCCTTCGGGGTGTTCCGGCAAGCTCCAGGTCCCAAGCCCATTGAACGATCCCACTCCATGGTTCGTGACGACCCGATAGGTGCTGGTGCACACGTCGATGAGGCGAAAGTAGACGTAGTAGCGCTGTTTGGTGAAGGTATTGCCAGCACCTGCTTGGTCGGTAACGTAGAGGTAGATGGCGTCGATGATCCAGGAACGGTACATGGTCTGATCTCCAGTTGGGCGCGGTGGCGCCGGTTGAACATGAAGGGAGATGGCAGGACGCCGAAACCTTGCCTCAGGGCGAAAAAAAAACCGCCGGCGTGATGCAGGCGGTTTGGGGTTCGTGGACAGCTGGCCGTGCGCAGACTACGATCCGAGGATGGAAAGCAGAGCACGACCAGCGCTGACGGTCATTCGAGGTGGAAGGAACGACTTCTTGTCTTCAACAGAGCTGACGCGGCTTCTCGAAGAAGTCGATGTCACAGAAGCGTTGGAGTACTTCCGCAACCTCAAGCGGCAGCGTAGCCGACCGGCCAATTCTCCGCTAGCAGTGCTTCACGCAACGACGCCGGCAGACGATTGATCATGACCGGGTCGCTGACACAGGTGAGCGCGATTCGGACCACAGAGCACACTTGGCCAGGCGCGATCAACTCGCGCAGGTTGGCGAACTCCTGGTACTCCTGATCTGTTGCATTGCACAGCCAGCGTTCGAACATCGCGTGAAAGCGTGAGCGCTGATTCGGATTCAATTTGTCGAAAGCCATGGGATCACTCCATGTGGGTTGAACATCGCTGGAAATAGCGGCGTTGAGAAAGTGCGACTACCAGTCGTAGAGGTACAAGCCGTCGATCTCGTCACCTGCCGAGTCGAAACGAAGCCAGTTTTCACCTGGGTAGGCGGACTGGAACCACTCCACGATCGGATCCATCCATTCAGGCCATACGATGCTTTGTGGCTTTTCGGTCCCGATGAACACGAACCCGCCATGCTCATACTTGGCGACCATGTTCAACTTCGACAGCTCGTCGAAGTCTTCTGCGGACGGCGCATGCGCCGTGGAGATCACGGGCACCAACAGGTGAAATTTGACGCGCCGGGCGGTCTTGGGTTTTTTGGCCATAGCGGCTCCTTGGGAAGGACTTGCGTCCTGGTTGAACATCCCTGGAGATCGCGGCCATGAAAAAAGCCACCGCCTGCGGATGCAGGGGTGGCTTGGGGTTCGGGGGATCAC
The DNA here is from genome assembly GCF_008017535.1 of Ottowia flava. Taxonomy (GTDB): domain Bacteria; phylum Pseudomonadota; class Gammaproteobacteria; order Burkholderiales; family Burkholderiaceae_C; genus Ottowia; species Ottowia flava. Next base: position 1,848 of record NZ_VRUA01000022.1, on the reverse strand, counting down.
AGCGGGCGCAGCTGGTCGATCGAACACAAGTGCAGGTTCTTTTCGCCAGGGTCATAGCTCAAGACGGCGCTCACTGCGGCGATGGAAGGGGTCAAGCCGCCGCCTGGATGCTCCACGATGCACCGCACCTGTGCGATGCCACGCTCATCCTTGTGGACATCAAACATGCGTTTCCGCACCATTTCCCTGAGCACGAGTTCGCGCTTGTAAGGAATCAGCCAACCATCACCTCGAACGAGCGAGTACCCACCGCACAAAATTTGATAGGAAGCGCGTGAGCGTAAGAATCGGTGCCACGAACCGTAAACACTCCTAGTTCGCCCGGCGACTTCGTCGGTACTGCCCTAACCGTTTCCGAAAGGCTGTAACAGTGAACCTCAACATGGAAGCTGCGCTCACCTCACTGCGCACGATGACGCAGGCCGCGATCGCGCTTATTCCGAGCATCGGCTTGGCTCTGTTCTCATTCGTACTGTTCTGGTTCGTGTCGCGCTGGGCGGCGCGCGGTGTCACGGCCCTGGTGCGGCGCACAAACCGGCCCGCCAATGTTGGCTTCGTGCTGTCACGCTTGACGCAGTGGGCACTACTGGCGCTGGGACTGTTCGTCTCCCTCATAATTGTCGTGCCTTCCCTCGATGCCGCAGCCCTGTTCGGCGCGCTTGGTATTGGCGGGGTCGCGATCGGTTTCGCGTTTAAGGACATCTTCCAGAACCTGATGGCTGGATTGCTGATCTTGATCACTCGCCCGTTCGTCATCGGCGACCAGATCGTCACCGGGGACCACGAGGGAACAATCGAGGACATACAGGTGCGCGCAACGCTGATGCGTACTTACGACAACCGCCTTGTCGTGATTCCCAACAGCGAGCTCTACACGAACCGTGTCATCGTCAACACGGCGCGGGACAAGCGACGCGCTAGCGTCGATGTGGGCATCGGCTATGGCGACGACGTGGCACTAGCCAAGCGTGCGGCACTTGACGCGCTGGACCGGTTGCCCTCGATTGAGCGCGATCCGGCGCCGTCTGCAGTCGTCACCGGCCTCGGGGACTTCTCCGTCAACCTCCAGGTCCGGTTCTGGGTCGGTCCCCCCACGCGCGGAGACGTAGTAGCAGCCAAGGACGAAGCATTTATCGCGATCAAGGATGATTTGGTCCGCGCAGGCGTCGACCTCCCTTTCCCGACGTACCAACTACTCTTCCCTAGCCAAGCCGAGCGCAGCGTAGGCGCCATGGAAACTCTGAAGGAAGGCTCGTCCGATTGAAGGAAGCCGCCGCCGTCCTGACACATCGGGTCTAGGCTGCGTCGTGATAAAGTCTGTCGCCAGCGGTCCCAAGATCCAGATGGACTTGGAATGCGAAAATTCGTGCTGGTTGCGCTGTCAGCTTGGTGGCCGCGGCCCCATCGATTTCGTCTGTTACGACTACCGGCTGATGGACGCCTGATCGCGATTGTCGCAAGGCTGGGCCCATCAGGGCAGCCGCTCACTCGGGGCCGAGTCCAGGTGTCGGCTTTAGCGGCGCCAGGCATCTCCGCACTCAGAGCAGACTCAGCGCAATGGCTCAGCCATGCGATGATTGTGCGATGTTCCGATGGCTCCTTTGGCTCCGGGACCAGCGTTCGCAACTGTGGTTCTCATCAGCCGTCGCTGGCGTCCTCGCGACAGCGTTGGCCATGGTCGCGACGCTGGCCAATCGCGTCGTTGACCCCGCGCTGGTGCCATCCGTATCCCCCGACGTTGTAGAGACATTGATCAATGTCATCGCGTCGAGCATGGTAATAGTCCGTCGAAGGCCGTTATTGACACCTGTCGGCCTTGGCGTTCAAGCATCGACGACGTGCCGAAGC
>NZ_VRUA01000021.1 GCF_008017535.1 Ottowia flava | reverse complement strand
GCTGAAGCAGCTGGTTTGGCTTGAGAACTCCATCTTGCTTCACCTCGGGTGAACAACCTCTTGGGAAACGACATTTAGGCCTATAATTGAGGGCTTTGCTGGCAAACGCCCTGCCGGCCACATACTAGTTAAGAGGCGGGGCAACCTTAGCGGCGCACGGCGTGGAGCCTGATCTACTTCACCCCCGCTGGCCGCACACCATTGAAACCGAATGACCACCATCCGTGTAAAAGAGAACGAGCCGTTTGACGTGGCGCTGCGCCGCTTCAAGCGCACCATCGAGAAGCTGGGCCTGCTGACCGAACTGCGTGCCCGCGAGTTCTACGAGAAGCCCACCGCCGAGCGCAAGCGCAAGAAGGCCGCCGCCGTCAAGCGCCACCACAAGCGCGTGCGCAGCATGCAACTGCCCAAGAAGCTCTACTGAGTTTTCTCGCCGCAGACGCCCTTCCATGCGTGGGGCGGCTCGCACCAAAGGCTCGCCGGGGACGCTCTGCGGGCCTTTCTTGTTTCTGCGACCCTCGCTTTTTCCCCTGAAGGACCTGCCATGAGCCTGAAAGACCAGATCACCGAAGACATGAAGACCGCCATGCGCGCCAAGGATTCCGAGCGCCTGGGCACCATCCGTCTGCTGCAGGCGGCCATGAAGCAAAAGGAAGTCGACGAGCGCATCGTGCTGGACGACGTGGCTGTTGTCACGATCCTCGACAAGCTGATCAAGCAACGCAAGGACAGCATCGCCGCCTTCACCCAGGCCAATCGCCAGGACCTGGCCGATAAGGAAGCGGCCGAAATCACGGTGCTCGAAGCCTACCTGCCCGCGCGCCTGTCGGCCGACGAAGTCGCTGCCGAAGTCAAGGCGCTGGTGGCCGAACTGGGCGCTGCCGGCCCCGGCGACATGGGCAAGGTGATGGGCGCCGCCAAGGCGCGCCTGGCTGGCAAGGCCGACATGGGCGCCGTGAGCGCCGCGGTCAAGGCGGCGTTGGCCGGCTGACGCAAGCGGCCAGCAGACGACCGCGGTGCGCTACTCAGGTCCGCTTGCACGCAACAAAAAAACGGCAGCCAGGGCTGCCGTTTTTCTGCGCCGAACGCGCTCAGTTGCCCGCCACCGTCATCCGGTTGACCAACACCGACCCCGTGGTCTTGCCGCCATAGGTGTACGCGTCGGCGCCCACGGCAGCGATGCCCTGGAACATGTCGCGCAGGTTGCCGGCGATGGTGATTTCCTGCACGGGGAAGGCGATGCGCCCGTTTTCAACCCAGAAGCCGCTCGCGCCGCGCGAATAGTCCCCGGTCACGTAGTTCACGCCCTGGCCCATCAGCTCGATCACGAACAGGCCGGTGCCCAGCTTTTGCAGCATGGCGTCGAGGTTGTCGCCCTCCTGCGTCTGGCGCGAACGCAGCACCAGGTTGTGCGATCCGCCGGCGTTGCCGGTCGTCTTCATGCCCAGCTTGCGCGCCGAATAGGTGCTGAGAAAGTAGCCTTCCACGCGCCCCCGGTCGACCACCTTGCGGCGCTGCACACGCACGCCCTCTTCGTCGAACGGCGACGAGCCTTTGCCGCCGCGCACGAAGGGGTCCTCGTCGACGCTGATGTGCTTGGGAAACACCGTCTTGCCCAGCGAATCGGCCAGAAAGGTCGTCTTGCGGTACAGCGCCCCGCCGCTCACCGCCTGCACGAAACCGCCCAGCAGCCCGGCGGCCAGCGGCGATTCAAACAGCACGGGGCATTCGCGCGTGCTGATCTTGCGGCTTTGCAGGCGGCTCAGAGCCCGCTCGGCGGCGTAGCGGCCCACCGCTTCCGGGCTGGCCAGGTCGCACGCGTTGCGCTCCGAGCTGTACCAGTAGTCGCGCTGCATATCCCGCCCCTTGCCCGCGATCGGCGCCACCGACAGGCTGTGGCGCGAGCTCGCGTAGCCGCCGCGAAAACCGTGCGTGTGCGCGCTGAAGAAATGGCTTTGCTGCGCCGACACACCCGCGCCTTCGCTGTTGGTGATGCGCTTGTTCACGCCAAAGGCTGCGGCCTCACAGGCCAGCGCCATCTCGGCTGCCTGCTCGCTGGTGATCGGCCAGGGGTGAAACAGGTCGAGGTCCGGCTGCTCGGCCGCAGTGGCGATGTCGCCCATATCCGGCAGGCCAGCCACCGGGTCTTCGGCGGTGAAGCGCGCGATGTCGTAGGCCGCCTGCACCGTGCGTTCGATCGCCGCGCGCGAGAAATCCGACGTGCTGGCGTTGCCGCGCCGTTGGCCCAGGTACACCGTGACGCCCAGCGACTTGTCGCGGTTGCGCTCCACCGTTTCCAGATCGCCCTTGCGCACGCTGACGCTCAGGCCCGAGCCCTCCGACGCCTCGGCGCCGGCGTCGGTCGCGCCCAGCTTCTTGGCATGGGCCAGCGCGGTATCGACCAAGTCTTCAAAAAAGCCGCGGGAATAAGAAAAGCCCGCCAGGGGCTTGGAGGTGTCTTGCATGGGGTGGATTTTTGCACACCGCTTGAGGGGCTGAGGTGTCGTCCGCCGACACCGTTTGCGCCGCTGCGCCCTTTGGGATAGCAACCATCTTTTTGTGCGCTGGCACTGGTGCTGCTTGCGCGGGCAGCTATGGAAGTTGTAATTGCTTTCGCTGTGCGCGGGTTTAATGCAGTTGCTCGTTTGAGGTGAGAGGCCGGGATGTGCGCCCGGCGGCGCACCTTCTTTTCTTGTCTCGCCAAGAAAAGAAGGCAAAAGAAGGCGACCCCACGTCTGCGACCCCTGCGCTACGCGCAGGGGCAAACCTGCGTCGCGCTCCTGTCGGGCTGGGCCGCAGAACTCACTTCGCGCTTGCTGCGCTCCGTTCAAACAGCCGCGGCCAGTCAGTTCACGAAGCGGCTGCATGCTGCGCTGCAGCCGCCACCCCGCCAGAACCGCGCCGCAGGCGCAGCCTCAAGGGGCGTTGAACAGCCACTCGGGCCATCGCTGCGCTCGGCTCCGGGGACCCAGGGCCGAGCGCAGCGATGGCCTGAATGGTTTCCCCACCCCTGTGGACGTGCCGAGAAGCGCAGAGCGGGCGGTGGGCGCGGGCACCGAAGGATGCCCGCGCTGCGTGCTCTGACTCGCTGCAGTTGTTTGAGCGGAGCGCCAACGGCGCGCAGCGAGTTCTGCAGCGCCACCGCCCGATCTAGCATCGCAGGTTGCCCCATCGCGACGCGATGGGGACACGGCCAGTGGGGCGCGCTTCTTTGGGTACTTTCTTGCCGCGCAGCAAGAAAGTACCTCGCCCGCCGGGGCGAATCCCGGCCTCACACCTCACTGTCTCCACAAGCGATTCCAAAACAAATCGACCTCCAGCCCTACAACCGCAAGTGCAACCAGCTCCCAATTCAGAAGCATCAGCATCGCACGAACGGACCACCAACGCACACCGAGAGCACATTGCGGCATGGGCCATCGCCACCCCACATCCGCTCGCACAACCCACCGCGCACGCCGGCAGCGTGAGCCTTCGGCCCGGCGGTGGCGTCCAACGCCACCTCTCCTCGCAATTCAAGGCAAAATCACCCTCCAGCGCGCTCCCATCCGGCGCGGCCAGCTATCAAATCCAAAGCATTGACGCGCGCCCTGGCGCGCGACCGCCCACACCATGTCCCGCAAACCCAAAAAAGGCTATTTCGTGCGCGGCCAGTTTGTCGCCGAAGGCAGCGAACTGGACGAAGAACTCAAACGCGAGATGCACGGCGATGGCCCCAGCAAGACCGACCTCAAGGCGCAGAGCACCGAGCTGCAGGCGCTGGGCGAAAAGCTGCTCACGCTGCGCAGTGATTTGCTCGCCCCACTCGATCTGCCCAGCAAGCTGATCGACGGTCTGCAGGAACTCAACCGCATCACCAACTTTGAAGGCAAGCGCCGGCAAAGCCAGTACGTTGGCAAGCTGATGCGCCAGCTGACCGAGGAGCAGGTCGACGCCATCCGCACCGCGCTGGACGAGCAACGCAAGGGCTCGGCCAAGGACACGCTGCGCCTGCACGCGGCCGAGAACTGGCGCGAACGCCTGATCGGTGAAGACGCGGCGGTGAACGCCTGGGTCAGCCAATTCCCTGACACCGACGTACAACAGCTGCGCGCCCTGGTGCGCCAGGCGCGCAAGGACGCGCCCGCGCCGGGCGACGCGCGCGTGGCCGAATCGCAAGGTCAGGCGCCGCGCCAAAGCCGCGCCTACCGCGAGCTGTTCCAGCTGGTGCGCGACGCGCTGGAGCGCGCCGAGTCTGCGGCCGAGACGCAGCCCGTGCAGCCCATCGACGCCGATGAGGCTGGCTACACCGACGACAGCCGCGCCGGATAAGCGCGGCCAGCGACCGAATCCATAGTTTTCCCAGCATGAGCGACACCTTCGACCCCATCACCATCGGCATCGTTTCCGTCAGCGACCGCGCCTCCAGCGGCACCTACGAAGACAAGGGCCTGCCCGCACTGCAGGACTGGCTAGGCCGCGCGCTGAAGAACCCCGTCACCTTCGAACCGCGCCTGATCCCCGACGATGAGGCCACCATCAGCCGCACGCTGATCGAGCTGGTGGACGCCGGTTGCGCCCTGGTGCTGACCACCGGTGGCACTGGCCCCGCGCCGCGCGACGTCACGCCCGAAGCCACGCTGGCCGTTGCCGACAAGGAGATGCCCGGCTTTGGCGAACAGATGCGCCAGATCAGCCTGGCCTTCGTACCCACCGCCATCCTCAGCCGCCAGGTCGCCGTCGTGCGCGGCCAGACGCTGATCATCAACCTGCCCGGCCAACCCAAGGCCATCGCCGAAACGCTGGAAGGCCTGAAGGCCGAAGACGGCACGCCCAAGGTCCACGGCATCTTCGCCGCCGTGCCTTACTGCGTCGATCTGATTGGTGGGCCTTACATCGAGACGCACGAAGCGGTGGTCAAGGCGTTTCGGCCGAAGAACGCGGTGCGGACGGCGCGCGGCTGATTGGCCGACGACCAGGGCGACAGCACTTGCTGGGCTGGCACAATAGTCCAGTCGAATTACAAATTAAAACAGGTGCTCGCCCTACGGCAGATTGCGCGGGCAGCTACCGCTTAGATAGCGTATGCCTCTTTACCGCTGCAACGCGTGGGGCTTCGTTTCGGAGGACGCGGTCACTCCGGGCCGCGCTTTAAAGGGGCGCGTCGCAGCTTCGCCGCAGCATGAGTAAGGCGTTGTAGCGGCCCCGCACTGCGCAGCCTACTCAGGCCAGTCGCTGCCGCGCTCACTGCGTTACCGCGCGCCGCGTTGCGGCCTTGAAAAACTCAGTCCGCTAAGCAAAAGCTGGACTGCTCGGTGACTGTGAGTTGCTTACCGATAACGCGCGGCTTGACGGGCACCGGACGTCCGTTTTCGGTGCGGACCACCAGCCGACAGCTGAAGTCCGCCTCTGAGACGATCATCTGCGCCACATAGCGCTGGTTGGCCTGCGGCGTAAAAGTGCCCGTCTGATTGCAGCCCAGGTTGCCCCGCTTGATCGCCCACGCGGTGAATGCCAGCGGCTGGCCCGCGACCACCTTGACAGGGCGCGGGAGGATGCGGTTGTCGTTGTTGGACGAGACCACCAGACGCCGACCGCTGCAGGTGCGGTAGTCGTCGTACAGATGCAAACCCACGGTGCCGTTTGGCAAGCCCGCAACGGCCAGTTGAGCGGTCGGGCCGGACGTAGGCTCAACCCAGTCGTTGCGCAACGCCGTGCAACCGACGAGCCCCAGCGCCGCCGCCATGACGAACGCAGGGCGGCGCAAGCTGAATGCAGATCTCATGCGCAATGTCTCCGATCCAATGCCAACCGAATTCCGCATACCTGATGTGCGCCTACTTGCCCACCAGCTCGTTCAGTTTGTCGGCCTCGAAACTCTCGGCCTTGGCCGCTTCCTTGGGTACGCAGTCCGGGTCCATCTGGCAGGCCAGGCGTTCGACCGCGTGCCACAGCATGGCGATCTGGTGGTCGTGCGTGGCGGTGCCGTCGATCAGGCCGCGCAGGGCCTGGCTGACGGGGTCGTCGCTTTGGGTGACGCCGTAGGCGGAAAAGCCCAGCTTGGCCGCGGTTTCCTCGCGCTTGGCGGCGTCGTCCGCGGCGATGATGCGGGCCGGGTTGCCGACGGCGGTGGCGCCCGGCGGAACGGGCTTGGTGACCACGGCGGAGGAGCCGATCTTGGCGCCGTCGCCCACGGTGAAGCCGCCCAGCACCTGGCTGCTGGCACCAACGACGACACCCTTGCCCAGCGTCGGGTGGCGCTTGCTGCCCTTGGTGAGCGAGGTGCCGCCCAGCGTGACGCCCTGGTAGATGGTGCAGTCGTCGCCGATCTCGGCCGTTTCGCCGATCACGACGCCCATCCCGTGGTCGATGAAGACGCGCTCACCGATTTTGGCGCCGGGGTGGATCTCGATGCCGGTAAAGAACCGGCCCCAGTGCGAGATCCAGCGCGCCAGCCAGAACCAGCCGGCGTTCCACAGCGGATGGGCGATGCGGTGCAGCACCAGCGCGTGAAAGCCGGGGTAGGAAAAGACGACGTCCCAGACGCTGCGCGCGGCGGGGTCCCGCTCGAGAATGGCGTGGGTGTAGGAGCGGATGCGCTGGAACATGGTGGGCAGCGAGTCTACCGCCGCAAGGCGGCAGGCGCAGCGACTTGCCGCAAGGGCCACATACCGAGCGGGGTCGGCCCAGACGGCCAAGGGCAGGCGGCGCGCACGAGACGCAGGGCGGCCTGATCGCCCGTCCCCGCACAGCCTCAGCGAGGCACCTGTCCGCGCGCAGGCGCTTCGGCTTCCGTCGCTGCCGCCTGCTGCATCGCCTTCGCGATCCCGCGCAGGATGTGAATCTCTTCCACCGTGGGCTGGGCGCGGTTGAACAGCTGCGTCAGGCGCGGCATGAGTTTTTTGGGCGCGGCCGGGTCCAGAAAGCCGATGTCGACCAGCGCCTGCTGCCAGTGCGCCAGCATGCCGGCTTGCTGGGCGGCGTCGGCCAGCGCGGGAGGGCTGGCGGCGGGCTGCACGCCAAAACCCCAGCCGCGCGCGCCCAGCGCCTGGCGCCAGTCGTAGGCGATCAGTTGCACGGCGGCGGCGAGGTTGAGCGAGCCGTAGGCCGGGTCGGTGGGGATGCTCAGCGCGACGTGGCAGCGGTAGACGTCGTCGTTGGCCATGCCGTAACGCTCGGGCCCGAACAGGAAGGCCACGCCTTGCGGCTGGGTCAGGTCCAGCCCATCGTTATGAGAAAAATCAGCCTCTGGCCCTACAGCCACCTGCGCGGACAGCTTCTTTTTTAATAGCATACCGAAGTGTTCGCGCGGTGCGCGCGTGGGCGGCCCGAAATCGCGCGGGGTCATGGCAGTGGCGCACAAATGGGTCATGCCGTCGAGCGCCTCGTCGAGTGTGGCGACGCTGCGCGCGCGTTGCAGGATGTCGGTGGCGCCGCTGGCGCGCTCCACCGCTTCGTCGCGCGTCAGCACATCGGGCCAACGTGGGCGCACCAGCACCAGATCGTCGAAGCCCATCACCTTCATGGCGCGGGCGACGGCGCCCACGTTGCCGGCGTGGCTGGTTTCGATCAAAACAAAGCGGGTGCGGGGTTGCAGCAAGGGGGCAGACGGCATCAGACGATTGTCGCCGCGCGGCTAACATGCGCGGTTCTGTTCACTTCTCGGCCCGTTTTGCCATGACCACCGCGACCATTCCCAACGTGACCCTTACCACCCAGGCCAACGTGTACTTCGACGGCAAATGCGTGTCGCACGGCTATACCCTGGCCGATGGCAGCAAGCAGAGCGTGGGGGTGATCCTGCCGGCGACGCTGACGTTCACCACGGGCGCGGCCGAGGTCATGGAAGGCGTGGGCGGCAGTTGCGAATACAAGCTGGCTGGCAGCGACCAGTGGCTGAAGTCGGGCACGGGCGAGAAGTTCAGCGTGCCGGGCAATTCGTCGTTCGACATCCGCGTGACGGACGCGCCGTACCACTACATCTGCAGCTACGCCTGAGCTATCAGAAAAGCCGAAGAAGCTTTCAAATTGATAGCTTGCTGCGCACTCCGCCATTGGGTTTCCTGCCGATATCGCCTGCCCTTTTCGATAGCCCAGCCATCCTTGGTCTGAGGCACCGGGTGAGCGCCTGAAGCAACGCACGGGCCAGAAACGCGCAGCGCCAATTGATCGTGAACGGGCCTCGCACGATCTTGATCGATTGCTTTCGCCACCCATTCATGGCTTGCGGCAATCGATCGCCGCCTACCGGCAGCATGCCGACTCCTGCTTGCAGGCCTGCTCGTGGCTGGGCTGCGGATGGCTACGCGGTGTTCGTCGAACGCTATCCCAAAGATAGCTGCGCGTGCTTGATGGCCAAGTCTATTGGCCGAAACGGCTTGAAAACTCAGCAGGTTGACACCGGGCGACATCCTACCTTTGCTCCCTAATTGATAGCTGTCATCGCAATATTGTCAAGGGTTGGCAGCCCATATATGAACCATCTCAGTCAGCCCGACTGGGACCGCAGTCGCCGTATTCGCGCCAAAGCCTTTGGTGCGGCGCAACCTGGCGCGACACGAACGCCGACCGCCGGTGATACGCTGGCCAAATGTCCGCACCCACCCCCTCAGACGCCAGCCTGATCGATTCGCGCACAGCAGCCTGGCGGCTGTTCGTCACCGTGCTGCTGGTCACGCTGGGCAACAGCGCGATGTACGTGGTGTCGGTGGTGCTGCCGGCGGTGCAGACCGAATTCGGCATCAGCCGCGCCTACGCATCGTTGCCCTACACCGCCATGATGGTGTGTCTGGGCCTGGGCGGCTTGTGGACCGGCAAGTGGGCCGACCGCTGGGGCATTGCGCGCGTGCTGTGGCTGGGCTCGGCCGCGGTGGCCGCGGGGTACATCCTGGCCGCGGCCAGCGGCAACGTGTGGCTGTTTGGCCTGGCGCACGGCCTGCTGGGCCTGCTGGGCGGCGCCGCCACCTTCGCACCGCTGATGGCCGACACCGGCCTGTGGTGGCAAAAGCGCCGCGGCATCGCCATGGCGGTGTGCGCCAGCGGCAACTACATCGCCGGCACCATCTGGCCGCCCCTGGCGCAATGGGGCATCACCCACTACGGCTGGCGCCCGACCTACGTCGCACTGGGCTTGGTGTGCGGCATCGGCATGGCGCTGCTGGCCTTTGCCATGCGCCGCCCGCCACCGGAACTTCAGATTGGCGGCGCACCCGGCGCCCCGGCCGCGCCACGTCCCACGCCCTGGCCGCCGGATCGTCCGTTTGGCCTCACGCCCGGCACCGCGCAAGCCCTGCTGTGCGTGGCCGGCGTGGCCTGCTGCGTGGCGATGTCGATGCCGCAGGTGCACATCGTCGCCTACTGCACCGACCTGGGTTTTGGCGCCGCGCGGGGGGCAGAAATGCTGTCGCTGATGCTGTTCAGCGGCATCATCAGCCGCCTGGTGTCGGGCTGGATCTGCGACCACATTGGCGGCATCCGCACGTTGCTGCTGGGCTCGGCCCTGCAGGGGCTGGCGCTGCTGATGTTCCTGCCAGCGAGCGGGATGATGTCGCTCTACGCGGTGTCGGCGATGTTCGGGTTGTTTCAGGGCGGCATCGTGCCGTCCTACGCGATCATCGTGCGCGAACACTTCCCCGCCCGTGAAGCCGGCGCGCGCACCGGCGCGCTGATCATGGCCACGCTGATCGGCATGGCGCTGGGCGGCTGGATGTCGGGCTGGGTGTTCGACGTCACAGGCAGCTACCGCGCGGCCTTCCTGAACGGCATCGGCTGGAACTTGCTGAACCTGGGCATCGTGGGTTGGCTGTACCTGCGCACGCGCGGGCGCAGCGTGCTGCGGGCGCATGCCGGTTGATCCAGCGAACGTGCATCGCTGAGGCTGCCACCGCCCCTCGACCCTGCCTGCGCGCGGAACCTCAGGCCACCGCTCGCCCAGGGCGCGGCGTCAACCGGGGGATCACCGCTGCCACCAGCCGGGCGCAGCGCTCGCCATCGAAGGCGAAGGCGTCGCCCAGCGCCATGTCGAAGTCCTGCGACAGCCCCTTGCGCAGGAGGTCGCGTGCGCGAAAAAAGCGGCTGCGCACCGTGGCTTCGGGAATCGCCAGCGCCGACGCGACCTCTTCCACACTCAGCTCCTGCACGCCGCGCAGCACAAACACCCACCGGAAGTCGTCGGGCAGCTGGTCGATGCGCGCTTCCATCAAGCGTCGAAGCTCGGTGCGCATGGTGATGCGATCAGGCTGCTTGTCGGCATCGTCCTGCAGCCAATTCAGGGGGTCCGTCTCTGTGGATGACATGACGGTGTCCAGCGGTATCACTTTCAACGCAGGGCGCCGCGCACGCGCCAGCGCTTCATTGGCCACGATGCGCACCAGCCAGGTCGACAGCCGTGCCTCCGCGCGAAAGCTGCCGATGGCGCGCCACGCGCGCAGGTAAGCTTGCTGGAGCGCGTCCTCGGCATCGGCATCGTTTCTGAGCACGGCACGCGCCGTGCGAAAAAGCAAGCGGTTGTGGCGCCGCATGATCGCTACGAAAGCGCCCTCATCCCCTTCAACAGCACGCTGCGCGAGTTCGGCATCGCTGATTTCACCAAGCGGATGATCGATGGTCTGAGCCAGTGCATGGGACATTGCGAACTCCTCTGTTGCGTCGATGGTCGCGCGATCCGTCGCGCTTTCGCAGCCCCTGCCTGCTTGACCCTTGTACGCGAAGGGCCGGAACGGGCGAACGGCCGCCTCCATCCAAATGCAGGAGACCACCTCGCGCGTCGATCCGCGGCGCCGCGGGCCCTGGCCTCCTACTACCGTTGCGAAGGAGTTTTTCATGTCATTCCTCTTGAGCCCTGACCCCCTGTCGGCACGTCGCCTGTTTCTCGGCCAGTCGGGCCTGGTGTTGTCTGGCGCGGCCGTCGCGCTGTTGGCCGGACGCCCGGCTCTGGCAGCGCGCTCGGGTGAGCACGATGCGGCCGATGCCCAAATCCTCAACACCGCACTCGGCGCCGAGCTTGAAGCTGTGGCGGCCTACCAGTTGGGTGCCGAAAGCAAGCTGCTGCAAAAGCCCGTGCTGGCGCTTGCCACCGAATTTCAGTCCCACCACAAGGCCCATGCCGACCTTCTGGCGCGCACCATCGAGAAGCTGGGCGGTCACCCCGTGGCGGCCAAAGCCAAATACAGCTTTCCGGTCGACCAACTGAAGTCGCAGGAAGACGTGCTGCGTTTTGCAGCGCGACTTGAGCAAGGCGCCGTCAGCGCGTACCTTGGCGCCGTGCCACTGTTCGGTCAGCGTGAACTGGCCAAGGCCGCCGCCAGCATTCTGGGCGACGAAGCCATGCACTGGGCCGTGCTGCGCCAGGCCGTGGGCGACGTTCCCGTGCCATCGGCGTTCGTGTCATGAGCACCGCCGACTGGGCTGTGTTGGGCGGCCTGATGGGTGTGAGCGCGTTCGCCTGCGCTGCCCCCGCCACCCTGCTTGGCGCGCAGATCTATGAGCGCTGCGTCGCCTGCCACGCGCTCGCGCAGGACCGGGTCGGCCCTCACCATTGCGGTCTGATGGGGCGCCGCGCAGGCAGTGTGCCCGGGTTCTCCTACACCACGGCCATGAAAGCGTCCGGTCTGACCTGGGACGTCAAGACGCTCGACCGCTTTCTCAGCCACCCCACCCAGGTCGTGCCAGGCACCTCGATGACTTACGACGGGGTCGCCGACCCGAAGGAACGCCAAGCCCTGATCGACTACCTCCAGCGCGCGAACGACACGCCCGAGTGCCGCGCGTTGGCGGCATCGGCTCGGCGTTGAGGAGGTGGCGTGTCGGCGTGGTTGAAGTACGGTGGGTTGCCTCTAGAGCCAGCCCGTGACCAGCGCAAGCACCACCAGCGCGCCGACACACCACGCCGCGCGCACGGCTTTCTGGCGGTACTGAAAGGCCTCGGCCTCCATGCCTTCCATCCGGCCGACCACCACCGCGCGAATCACGGCCATGACGAAGACCAGAATGGCGCCGACCAGCAGCACCGCGATAACGGTGGAAAAGCGCACGGCGCGCTACCTGCTTTGGCTCGATGACATGTGGCTATGCTAGGGCGACGCGCACCGCAGTGCCTTGACGCGTGTCAGTTTTCGGGACGCTGCGCGGCCGCAGACGGCTTCCCAGGTCGCGCGCCGCGCCCCGTGACGGCTCGGTCAGCATCTGCATGCCAAGGCCTTTCACGGTATAATTTTGGGTCCACCGTGGCTTGCTCGTTGCCATGCGTGGTGTAGGACGGGTTGGCCAGATCGCATCGGCGCCCGGGCTTCGACATCGGCCAATCGGTCGCATTGGTCTTCCTCGACGAGTCCCGCCCCACCCGCGCTACCTCTTTTCTCGCGGGCCATCCCCGCCCGGTTTTCGTTCACCGCTGTGGCGCTGCCGCAACCGCTTTGCGCCGCCTCACAACGTCCGGCAACCGGTTTTCCCGTTCAGCCCCTCGTTCGCTCGCCGCCGCATGTGCCATGGCGGCCGGCCGGTCAGCAGCGCCGCCCAAGCCGCACGCCGCAGGCGATACCTGCTGCGGTCGCGGGCCAACTGCCGAGCGACGGGCCTGCCGCACAGACGCCATGGCCACTCGGGCATGAACGACCACCCACGACACTCAAGGAGTTGATTTCAGATGGGCAAAGAAGAATTGATTGAAATGCAGGGCCAGGTTGAAGAAGTCCTGCCCGATTCGCGTTTTCGCGTCGTGCTGGACAACGGTCACAGCCTGATCTGCTATTCGGGCGGCAAGATGCGCAAGCACCGCATCCGCGTGCTGGCCGGCGACCGCGTGTCGCTGGAAATGTCGCCGTACGATCTCAACAAGGGGCGGATCACCTTCCGCCACTTGGCCACCCGCGGCCCTGGCCCCGGTGGCCCCCGTGCCCGCTAAACCCGCGCAGCTTGCGCACCCCTGAAGCCGTGCAGGTGCACGGCATCGTCTCCCTAGAAAGAAAAGCATGAACAACAAACTCTACGTCGGCAACCTGTCCTATTCGGTGCGCGACGAACAACTGCAGGACGCCTTCTCCGCGTTTGGCCAAGTCAACTCGGCCAAAGTGCTGATGGACCGCGATTCGGGCCGCTCGAAGGGCTTCGGCTTCGTCGAGATGGGTTCTGACGCAGAAGCCCAGGCCGCCATCGACGGCCTGAATGGCCGCGACCTGGACGGCCGCGCGCTGACCGTGAACGTGGCGCGCCCGATGGAGCCGCGCTCGGGCGGCTACGGCGGCGGCCGCCGCTGATCCTGGTCGGGGCTGATCCGGCCCCGATGCTTCTCACGGCTCGCCCCGTCCTGGGCCGGTCGTAGCGTCGTCGGCTGGCGCCCGCCAGCCCTCGGCGTTTGGCGCTGCCACGGCCCCGATCACTGGCGGCCCGTGCCCCCGACGTCCACACCCAACTCGATCCGCACGCGCTCCAGCGCCGCGCGCTCTGCCGCGCCCGGCGCAGCGTGCGTTCGCCAGTACTGAAGGCACAGCTGCAGCGCGTCGGACCAGCGCCCGGCCAGCAGGTCAGCGCCCGCCGCATCGGCCAGCCCCGTGGGCATCCGCTTGATCAGCGGCAGCATCACCGCCTCCGCCTGCCGGCCCGGGTCGTCTTCGTCACCAGGCTTGAAGCGCGCCACGAAGCCGCACCGGGACAAGGCCACGACGCAGTCTCGCGCGGTCTGGTCGTCGGGCAAGGCCAGGGTGGGCCGACCGCCGGCCAGCGCTTCGTGCAGCGCCGCCCAGGCAGCGTCTTCGCTCACCGCGGCAGCGGCCTCCATCACCGCCAAGGCGCGCGGTTTGTCGCGCACGCGGCGCAGCCGAAATATCTCAATGTGACGCACAGGCGTGCTTTGCTACATCTTCAATAGCTGGCCACGCAAGTAGCACTAGCGCCAGCGGCCTTAAACGACCACAGGCTCAGGCTCCAGACGGATGCCAAAGCGCTCGTACACGCTGGTCTGGATGGCCTTGGCCAGGGTCATCACTTCACCGCCGGTCGCCGGGTTGTCCAGGCCGCCGCGGTTGACCAGCACCAGCGCCTGCTTGTCGTACACAGCCGCATTGCCCACGCTCTTGCCCTTCCAGCCGCAGGCGTCGATCAGCCAGCCGGCCGCCAACTTCACGCTGCCGTCGGGCATGGGGTAGTGCACCACCTTCGGGTCGCGCCCGATGATGTCCTGGCACTGCTCGGGCGTGACGGTGGGGTTCTTGAAGAAGCTGCCGGCGTTGCCGATGACGGCCGGGTCGGGCAGCTTGGCGCGACGGATCTCGACGATCCAGTCGAAGATCTGCTGAGCGCTGGGCGTGTGGATGCCGGTCTCGGCCATCTTGCGCTCCAGGTCCAGGTAGCCCAGCACCGGCTGCCACGCCTTGGGCAACGCAAAGCGCACGCGCAGGATAAGCGCACGCCCAGCCAGGCCAAAGTCGTCGTCGGTCGCGGCGATGTGCTTGAACACCGAATCGCGGTAGCCAAAGCCGCACTGCGCGGCGTTCAGCGTGAACAGCTCGCCGGTGTGCAAGTCGACCGCGTCCAGCTCATGAAAGCGGTCCTGCAGCTCAACCCCGTACGCGCCGATGTTCTGCACCGGCCCGGCGCCCACGGTGCCGGGAATCAATGCCAGGTTCTCCAGTCCCGGCAGGCCTTGCGCCAGCGTCCAGGCGACGAAGTCGTGCCAGACCTCGCCCGCGCCCGATTCGACGAGCGTGTGGCGGGCATCTTCACCCACCACGCGGCGGCCAGTCACCTCCACCTTCAGCACGGTGGCCTTGACGTCGCCGGTCAGCACGATGTTGCTGCCGCCACCCAGCACGAAGCGCGGCTGCAGCGCCAGTTCGGCGTCGGCCAGCACGGCGCGCACGTCGTCTTCGCCGCGCACCCGCACCAGCGAGGCGGCGCGCGCGGCGATGCCAAAGCTGTTGAGCGGCTGCAGGGGCACGTTGCGTTCCACGATCATGGGAGAATTGTCGCACCGCACCATCGCGCGCCCAGCAGCGCACCGCAAGCAACCCGCCCATGGCCATCGAGATTTCCAAGCCAGACCGCCAGCAAGCCATCGAATCGCTGATGCGCTACACCGCCGAACACTTGGACGAGCGCCTGGGCAACGTAGCCGCGGGCGCCCTGCTCGGCTTCTTTCTGGAAGAGATCGGCCCGCTGATCTACAACCAGGCGGTGGCCGACGTGCAGGAGCGCCTGTTGGCGCGGGTGCAGGAAGTGGACCTGGAAGTCCACGAAGACGCTTTTCAATACTGGCGTAAATTCGATCGGCCGCGCCGCTGAGCGCACCACCCGGCGAACACACGCCCTGGCAGCCACAAGGAGAGGACACATGCCTTCTTTCGACACAGTTTGCGACCCCGACATGGTGGAAGTGAAGAACGCCGTGGAAAACTCGGCCAAGGAGATCGGCACGCGCTTTGACTTCAAAGGCACGAGCGCGGCGATCGAGCTGAAAGACAAGGAAATCACCCTGCTGGGTGACGCCGACTTTCAGCTGCAGCAGGTCGAGGACATCCTGCGGGGCAAGCTGACCAAGCGCAACGTCGACGTGCGCTTTCTGGACAAGGGCACGGTGCAGAAGATCGGCGGCGACAAGGTCAAGCAGGTCATCAAGGTCAAGAGCGGCATCGCCACCGAAGACAGCAAGAAGATCCAGAAGCTGATCAAGGACAGCAAGCTGAAGGTGCAGGCCTCGATCCAGGGCGACGCCGTGCGCGTCACCGGCGCCAAGCGCGACGACCTGCAGGCCGCCATGGCGCTGCTGCGCAAGGACATGACGGAGCTGCCGCTGTCGTTTGATAACTTCAGGGACTAGAAGAATCCCCCTGAGTCGCGCTGCGCGCGCCATCCCCCTAAGGGGGACGCGCCTGGTGGCCCGGGGGGACCCCGGGCACGGGCGCCTCGGCTGCTCGGCACCCCCGCACAGATCAGCTTTTGCACGGACCATGCGCCCTTCTCTTCCGAAGCGAACAGCGCTTTTCGCCGCCGTTGGCCTGCTGGCCACCCTCGCTGCAACAGCCCAAACCGTCGCCCTGCAAGGCATGCTTGGCAACAAGGCCTTGCTGATCGTTGGCGGCGGCGCGCCGCGCGCGGTGGCGCCGGGCGAGACGCACCAGGGCGTGAAGGTGCTGTCCACATCGGGCGACCAGGCCGTCGTCCAGGTAGACGGGCAGCGCGTCACGCTGCGGGTGGGCGAATCGCCCGCCAGCGTGGGCGGTGCCATGCGCACCGGCGGTGACCGGGTGGCGCTGACCGCCGACGCGCGCGGGCACTTCGTGACCGCCGGCACCATCGAAGGCAAGCCGGTGCAGTTCATGGTGGACACCGGCGCCACCGTGGTCGCCATCGGCCAGGGCGAGGCCGACCGCATGCGGCTGGACTACAAGAATGGCCGTCCGGTGCGCATGGCCACGGCCAACGGCAGCACGCAGGGCTGGATGGTCAAGCTGCGCGACCTGCGCATCGGTGACGTGACCGTGTACGACGTGGACGCCGTCATCACGCCCGCCGCCATGCCCGCTGTCTTGCTGGGCAACAGCGTCCTCAACCGCTTCAACATGCGGCGCGACGGCGACCAGATGATGCTGGTCAAGCGCTGAGGACAAGTTTCTATAAAAATCGGACTCTGGCCCGCACCCAGTATGCGCAGGCAGCTATCTTATCAATAGCAAAATATTGCCTGTCGCGCGCTCAGCGCTGCGCCGCCGTCACCACGATTTCGATCTTCCAGTCCGGGTTAGCCAGCGCGGCTTCCACGGTCGCGCGCGGCGGGGCGTTGCCGGGGGCGACCCAGGCGTCCCACACCTCGTTCATCACGCCGATGTCGGCGATGTCGGCCAGGTAGATCTGGGTGCGCAGGATGCGGCTTTTGTCCGACCCGGCTTCGGCCAGCAGGCGGTCAACTTGTGCCAGCACGTCGGCGGTCTGCGCGCGAATGTCGCTGGCGCCCGATTCGGGCACCATGCCGGCCAGGTAGACCACGCCGTTAAACACAGCCGTTTCGGACAGGCGGGCGCCGACGTGAAAGCGCTGAATGTTGCGGTCAGTCATGGCTTTTTCTTGCTTCCCAGTTTGGATTCGGTACCCGCGAGCAGCCGGCGGATGTTTTCGCGGTGGCGCCAGATCAGCAGCACGCTCATGGCCGCGATCGCCAAGGCGATGGCGCCCGACGCGGGCCAGGCCACACCGTTGCCCAGCAGGTAGTAGGCGGGGGCGAACAGCGCCGCGATGATCGAGGCGAGCGACACGTAGCGGAAGAAGACGACGATGATCGCAAAGGTCGCCACCGTGGCCAAGGCCAGCCACGGCTGGAAGGCCAGCAACACCCCAACGGCTGTGGCCACGCCCTTGCCGCCCTGGAAGCGGAAGAACACCGGGTACAGGTGGCCCAGGAACGCCGCAAAGCCCGCCAGCGCCTGCGTGCCTTCGCCCAAGCCATACGGCTCGCCCAACCACTTGACCAGCATGACAGGCAGCCAGCCCTTGAAGGCGTCCAGCACCAGGGTGGCGATGGCCGCCTTCTTTGACCCAGAACGCAGCACGTTGGTCGCGCCGGGGTTGCCGCTGCCGTAGCTGCGCGGGTCCGACAAGCCCATGGCGCGGCTGACGATGACGGCAAAGCTGAGCGAGCCCAGCAGGTAGGCCGCCACGGTGGCCAGAGCGGAATAGAGGGAAAAGGTCACGCAGTCTCCAGACAATCGGCGGCCCGAGCGCGCGGGAAACGACCGCGCACTCGAGACTGGCCGATTCTGCCAGCACGGTCCAGAAATCCGCTGCGTGGCAGTTGCGGTAGCACCGCTCTGTGACGTCGATAACCCCGATCGTGTCGCGCGCAGCCAAAAACCGTTCGTGCGCCCAAAGCGGGTTGCTCCTATATCAGGAGCTATCTCCGCTTTCCTGGATTGCTCCAAACCCGAATTGGACCATCTGAACGACGTAGAGGGCGCTCAAAGCTCGATTGCGCACTGCACCGGCTTGGCCCCGAGCACGTCCACACACACCTGCGGGTCGATGCCGATCAGGTAGCCGCGGCGGCCGCCGTTGATGGCGATGCGGGGCAGCTCCAAGATGGTCTGCTCGATGTAGACCTGCATGTCGCGCCGCGTGCCGAAGGGCGACGTGCCGCCCACCAGAAAGCCGCTGTGGCGGTTGGCAACCTCGGGTTGGCAAGGTTCGACCGATTTGGCGCCGATCTGGCGCGCCAGGTTCTTGGTGCTGACCTTGCGGTTGCCATGCATCAGCACGATCAGCGGCTTGGCGTCCTGGTCCTGCATGACCAGGGTCTTGACCACGGTGAACGGGTCAAAGCCCAGCACCTCGGCGCTGTGCTCGGCGCCGCCGTGTTCCAGGTATTCGTACGGGTGTTCGGTGAAGGCCACGCCGCGCGCGCGCAGCAGCGCCGTGGCCGGCGTTTCGCTGACGTGGGCGCTTTTGGACTTGGCCATGGTCCGCCGGACGACCGCGCCTCAGGCCGCGGCGTCGCCGGCCGCGTTGGCGGCGTCCAGTTCCTCGTCGCGCGTCTTCACAGAGGCGCGCACGTCCAGCAGGATCGAGGTCAGCTCCAAGTTGCCCTTGCGACCCGCGATCTCGGCCATGGTGACCAAATCGCGGCCGAAGCGCTCACGCTGCTCCTGCGTCAGGATCTGGGTCAAGCACAGCGTGACGACGGTCATGGCGTCCACCACGGCGTTGAGCGAGGCGGCGTTCAGGGGGAGTTCGGTATGGCGGGCGGGCATGGCGGGCGGCGAAGGATGAAAGGCGGGCGGCAGTATCGCACCGCCGCCCCGATAGACCTCAACCGAAATTGTTTCACGCGCGCCGGCCCAGTGCAGCCGTGCCAAGCGAGTTCAGGCGGCCGGATCGCGCATTTCTTGGCGAATTGCGTCACAGGCAGCGAGCAGCTCGGGCGACCAGTCCACGCTCCAGGCGTCCAGATCCTCGTCCAGCTGCGCCAGCGTGGTCACGCCGATGATGGTGCTGGCCACCCGCCAACTGCGGTAACAGAAGGCCAGCGCCAGCTGTGTGGGCGTCAGGCCGTGCGCCCGCGCGAGTTCGTTGTAGCGGCGCGCCGCGACCAGCGCGGCTTCGCGGCCCCAACGCTGGCTTTTCATGCGGTCGAACAGGCTCATGCGGCCGCGCGGCGCGTTGTCGGCGTGGATGCCGGTGGCGTCGTACTTGCCGGTCAGCGTGCCAAAGGCCAGCGGTGAATACGCCAGCAGACCGACGTTCAGGCGGTGGCAGGTTTCGTCCAGCCCGTTGTCGTACGCGCGGCTGGTCAGGCAGTACGGGTTCTGCGTGCTGACGATGCGCGGCAGGCCGTGCTCTTCGGCCAGGCGCACGAATTCGTGCACGCCGTACGGCGTTTCGTTGGACAGGCCAATGTGGCGCACCTTGCCAGCCTGCACCAGCGCAGCCAGTGCCTCCAGCTGCTCGCGGATCGGCGTGGCCGATTTTTCCTGCGCCGGGTCGTAGTAGATGCTGCCGAAGGACGGCACGTGGCGCTCGGGCCAGTGGATCTGGTAGAGGTCGATCACGTCGGTCTGCAGGCGCTTCAAGCTGGCGTCGCACGACGCGCGGATATCCGCCGCCGTCATGCCCTGCCCGTCGCGCACCCAGGGCATGCCACGCGAGGGGCCGGCGACCTTGGTGGCCAGCACGATGCGCTGGCGCATGCCGGGCCGCGCGGCCAGCCAGTGGCCGATGATGGTTTCGGTCGCGCCGTACGTGCGGGCGCTGGGCGGCACGGGGTACATCTCGGCCGTGTCGATGAAGGTCACGCCGCGCTCGACGGCGCGGTCCAGGATGGCGTGGGCATCGGCCTGCGCCACCTGTTCGCCAAAGGTCATGGTGCCCAGGCAGATGGGCGTGACACGCAGGTCACTCTGCCCCAGAGGAATCGTTTGCATCGGATCAGACAACCGGAAATGCGCCGCCCGAGGGCGAGCAGGTAAACCCGGCAGTGTACGCGCCGGCCCCGCCGACGACGGCGCTATGCGCCTGAGCCCGCCCCAGGCTGGCGCAAGCCCAGCAGGTTGCCGAACGGGTCGAGTATCTGCACCAGCCGCTCGCCCGAGAACACGGTCTTCGGCCCCCGGTGCGCCACGGCGCCGCGCGCCACGCAAAGCGCGGTGGCTGCATCCACGTCGGCCACGTCGAAATACGGCACCGTCCCGGTCGCGGGAGCCCCGCGGGCGTCGTACTCGTCCTCGGCATGCAGGGTCAGGCGCGTCGCGGCCAGCTGCCAAACGGCCAACTGCGGCATCGCCCGCTCGGCCGGCAGGCCCAACAGCGCCTCGTACCACGCGACGGCCGCGTCCAGATCGGGCACAAAGAAAAAGACGTTGCCGACTGGGCCCAATGTCAATGTGTTCATGGAAGCGTTCCTGCAATCCGTTCCTGCTGGGTTTCGAACGGCCTAGCCGAGCTCATGCCTTGAGTGTGGCAGCACGTTCCTCTTCCTGAATCCGCAGCACACGCCGCTGCACCTTGCCCGTCGTCGTCATCGGCAGCTGGTCGATGAATTCGATTTCTTTGGGGTATTCGTAGGGCGCCAACTGGCCTTTGACGTGGGCTTGCAGCTCGGCCACCAATTCTTGGTCAAATTCGGCTCTGGCCTTAGAAAAATCTGCGCGGGCAGCTATGAATTCGGGAGTCAGCACGACGTAGGCCTTGACCAGCGCGCCGCGCTCGGCGTCGGGTTTGGGCACCACGGCGCAGTTGGCCACCGCCGGGTGTTTGACCAGGCAGTTTTCGATCTCGCCGGGGCCGATGCGGTAGCCCGCGGCCTTGAAGACGTCGTCCGCCCTGCCCTGGTACCAGAGGTAGCCGTCGGCGTCGCGCAGCGCCATGTCGCCGGTGCGCCACCAGTCGCCCAGGTACTTGGCGCGCGTCGCGGCGTCGTTCTGCCAGTACCCCAAAAAGAAGATCGGGTCGGCGTCGCCATGCACGTCGGTGCGTCGCACCGCCACATCGCCGGGCACGCCGATGGCGCAGGGTTGGCCTTCGTCGTCGATCACTTCAATAAGATGGCCGAGGTAGCCGCGGCCCATGCTGCCGGGCTTGGCGGGCCAGCCGAGTGCCCTGCCCCGCGCGGGCAAGCCGCCGCCGGGCCGCCCCAAGGCGGCTTGGGCCCCCTCGGGGGGCAGCGCAGACACGTCAGTGCGGAGCGTGGGGGCCACATTCAGTGCACAGTTGCCGACGATGTAGTTCACCTCGGTCTGGCCAAACATTTCGTTGACCACCACGCCCAGCTCGTCCCGCGCGTAGGCGAACACGGCATCGCCCACCGCCTCGCCCGCGCTCATCAGCGTGTCCAGGTGCAGCGTGTAGCGCTCGCGCGGGTGCGGCACGGCTTTCATCATGGCCTTGAGCGCGGTGGGGAACAGAAAGCTGTGCGTAACGCGGTGCGCCTGCAGGATGTCGAAAGCGGTGTCGGGGCTGAAGCGGCCGTTGAAGGCGACGATGGTCTGGCCGAAGTACAGCGTGGGCATCAGCGCGTCCCACAGGCCGCCGGTCCAGGCCCAGTCGGCCGGGCTCCAGAACACGCTGGGCACGCGCGCCGCCGGTTGCCGCCCGTTCCAAGCGCCGCTGGCCAGCGCGTTGACGTCAGCGATATCAAAACCAAAACCATTCTGGCTGCACAAGAAGCCCGGCAGGTTGCCAATCAGCGCACGGTGCGGCACCAGCGCGCCCTTGGGCTGGCCGGTGGTGCCGCTGGTGTAGATCAGCACGGCTGGGTCGTCGGCCGCCGTGTCCACGCAGGCGAAGGGCGTGGCCGGCGCGGCGGCCAGCAGCGCGTCCCAGGCGTGGTCGGCGCTGCCCGCGCCCAGCGCAACGACGTAGCGCAGCGCCGGGCAATCGGCGCGCACCGATTGCAGGTCGGCCAGCGAGGCCGCGTCGCACAGCGCCAGGCAAGCGCCCGAATCCTGCAGGCGGAACGCCAGCGCCTCCGGCCCGAACAGCTGCGACAGTGGCATCGCGACCGCGCCCAGCTGGAATACCGCCATGTAGGCCACCGCCGTCTCTGTTCGCTGCGGCATGACGATGGCCACGCGGTCGCCGCGCTGCACGCCCAATTGGCTCAGCGCGTGCGACAGGCGGTCGGCCTGCGCCGCCAGATCGGCGTAGCTGAAGGCCTCGGGCGGCCTGTCCGCGCGGTGCGTGACGATGGCGGTGCGCGCGGCCGTGTCTGGCGACGCGGCCCAGCGCCGGCAGCAGGCCTGGGCGATGTTGAAGCGCGCCGGCACCTGCCAGCGGAAGGCCGCGTGCATGGCGGCGTAGTGGTCGTCGGGCAGCGCGGCGGCGCTGTCGCCGGCGGGTCGCTGGGGCATGGGGGTCTCCTGAATAATCGGCGCGATGAATGCTTCTTCTGCCGCACCTTACCAGCCCCGCCGCGCCTCGCGCAGCGAGTTTCTGCCCATCCGCCACCAGCGCTACCACGTGCGCCTGTGGGGCGACGCCGCGTCCACGCTGCCGCCGCTGGTGATGGTGCACGGCTGGATGGACGTGGCCGCGTCCTACCAGTTCACCGTCGACGCGCTGTCGCCCGGCTTCTTTGACGGCCGCCTGGTCATTGCGCCGGACTGGCGCGGCTTTGGCGAAACCACCGGCGCGCCGGTCGACCACTTCATGTTCCCCGACTACCTGGGCGATCTGGAATGGCTGCTGGACCATTACGCGCCCGGCCGCCTGGTCGACCTGATCGGCCACAGCATGGGTGGCAACATCGTGATGATGTACGCCGGCGCCCGGCCCGAACGCATCCGCCGCCTGGTCAACCTGGAAGGCTTTGGCATGCCCGCCACGCGGCCCGACCAGGCGCCCAAGCGCTACGCCAAATGGCTGGACGAATTGCAGGCGCTGCACCGCGGCGACAGCGCGCTGAAAACCTACGACAGCCTGGACGGCGTGGCCGCGCGCCTGATGAAGACCAACCGCCGCCTGCCCGCGGACAAGGCGCAGTGGCTGGCCAGCCAGTGGGCGGCCGAGCGCCTGCAGGCCGACGGCAGCCAGCGCTGGGAAATCCTGGGCGAGGCCGCGCACCGCGTCATCAACGCGCAGCTGTTTCGCGTGGACGAAATCGAGGCGCTGTACGCCGCCATCACCGCGCCGGTGCTGATGGTTGAAGCCAGCGACGACAGCCTGGCCGGCTGGTGGGGCGATCGCTTCACCCTGCCCGAATTCCACGAACGCCTGCGCGCCGTGCGCAGCCTGCGCCGCGAGGTGCTGGCCGACACTGGCCACATGCTGCACCACGACCAGCCGCAGGCGCTGGCGGCGTTGATTGAGGGCTTTCTGACCGCGCCGGACGCGCCGCATGAAGCGGGCTCGGCGCGGCAGGGTTGAGGCAGCTGATCTGGAAATTTCAAGCCTTTTCGGCCTCTTGCCCTACAACCACCTACGCGACCAGCTACATAAATAGAAGCAAAAAAGCACCCCGCCGCAGGGCTGGGGTGCTTCACGCGCGCCTTACCCGCCTGCGCTTCGCGCGTTTCAGCGCGCGCGGCGCCGGCGCATGCCCAGCCCACCCAACAGCGCCGCAAGCGCGACCAGCATCCAGCCGCTGTTGACCGGCACCGCAACGACCGGCGGCCCGGCGGTGACGGCAAACTGGCCGGTGATCGGCGCCACGGGCGGGTTGCTGCCGGGCATGCTGGCCTGCACCGTTACAGGGCCTACCGGCAAGTTGGCCGGGCCGGTCAGTGTCCACACGCCGTTGACCATTTGTGCTTGCAGGGTCACCACCTGCGCGCCGGCCGTCAGCACGACCTGCACCGGGCCCGACACCGGCGGCACGCTGGTGCCCGACAGTTGCGGCGCCACGCCTTGGGCGACGTTGGCGATGGGGTTCAGTCGCAAGACGGTCGCGGCGGGGGCCGCGGCCTTGTAGACGATCTGCACACGGGACGCGCTGTACTGCACTTCGGGCGTGACGGTGGGGAAATTGTCCGTGAACGTGACCGTCGCAAACTGGCCGATGATGCCCGTCCCGCTGACCACGGTGAAGGTCTGCCCCACCCCGGGCGCACCGCCCAGGCTGGTCACCGTCAGGTTGCCACCGGCCAGGTTGGCGCCGTTCACCGCCAGCAGGTCAGCCGTGCCCGGGCCGGGGTCGATCTCGGCCGCGTAGGTGGCGCCAGCCAGCGTGGTGGCGCCGGTGACCGTGAGCGTGCCAACCGAATTGCCCGGTGCCACCGTGCCGGGGCCGCCGACCAGCGCGGCCACTTGGCCGTTGCCGGTCAGCGCGCCGCCCGCCAGGGTCAGCGCGCCCAGTTGGGCGCCGTTCAGGTTCAGCCGGCCTTCCACCAGCTTCCAGCCCGCCGTGGCCGCGTCCGCCTGCGCGCCGGTCACGGTCCAGCGGCCCGGGCCGGTTTTCTCGTACGCGTCAAAGCCCTCATAGGCGGGCGCCGTCAGCGTGGGCAGGGCCATGTTGCCGTCATCGCCCGCCGCGCTGCCCAGGGCCAGCACGTCGTCGCCGTCGCCGCGCACGATGCCGGTGAAGCTGAAGCCGGGGTGCAATTCCAGGCGGTTGGTACCCTGGCCGAACCAGATGGCGTACGGATTGGCGGGGCCAAACGACCCCACCCCAGGAACGAACCCCCCATCGCCCCGCGCTATCTGGCCCTTGTTGACGATATTCAGGTTGTCGCCCGTGATGCCCGCACCGGATTGGCCGCCGCCGGGATCGTTCAAAGTGCTGCCTGTGGCTCCGCCCGCGCCGTTGCCGCCTGCACCCGCGCCGTTGACAAAGGTCAACGCAACCGCTGGGGCCCTGCCACCCAAAATGCTGGCGCCGGCTTGATTGACGATGGTGGCGCCGCTGGCCACCACGCCGGCGCCACTCCCACCAATCCCGGGGAGAGTAAGCGGTCGATATGAGGCACCGACGCCGCCGGTGATCGTGCCGGAATTGGTGACCGCGCCCGAAGCCACCAGGCCTGCACCGCCGCCCCCTCCTCCTCCGAAAAAGCCCCCGACGTCCCCCCCGAGCCCACCGTCGCCGCCCCTCAGTGCGCCACGGTTGACAAGGCTCGCGCCGGCGTTGAGGACCAACCCGTCACCACCACCACCGCCACCACCGCTGCCCGTCACGCCAGAGGCTACCGGGCCGCCGACTCCGATGCCCCCGGTTTGCCCAGCGACAGCGGCGCCGGCCGCGTTCTCGTAGGCCGAACTCACCACCAGACCAGGGTTACCGCCGCTGCCACCCAAGGCGCCGCTTCTGCCCAAGCCGCCCGCGCCACCCCTGCCCGTGGCCATGTCACCCGCAGTGCCAGGATTACCTCCGCCACCGACGCCGCCGCCGTTGCCGCCATTACCACCTGCCACCGCCGGCAGCGCCAACGCCGCCCCGCACAAGGTCAAGACCGCCCAACGGATGGGCAGACCGGCCGCGTGGCCACCTGGCTTGCGCATGGGAGGGCGCGCAGCCGCTGCGATGCGCCGCTGCTGAGGGAATGGATGGGATGACATCGGTGCTCCTGGGCGTTGTCGGTAAGCGCGTGGACCCTTGTCCCCCAGACAGCAAAGAAAAGCGCCGCGCGGTGAGCACTCTAGCGAATAAGTACCATTGTTTCAATATGGTACTTTTTTGGTATTTTCATGCGTGCCCGGGCGCGGTGGCGTGCTGGCGCCAACGCGTGGGTGAGGCTGCTCGGCCGCCAGCGACGGGCGGCATCTGACGGCTTGCTTGGGCCCACGCGCCCGCACGAGTTCGGGCCATGCTTTTTAGGCCAAATTCAGGCATTAGCCTTACAACCGCTTGCGTGGGCAGCTATCGCAAAGATAGCAGTCACCGCACCAGTGACAGGCCGTGTTGTGCCCTGTGTGAACGCGACAAAGCGCTGGGCCCTCCCAGGGCGCAGGACTACAACTTTTAAGCCTTTTCGCCCTGCAGCGCTACAACCACCTGCGCAGCCAGCTCCTGCATCGATAGCAAAACCGATTCACGCGCCCGCCGACGGTCTGCACAAAATAGCCCCGGAGCCGTGGCGGCACCCGGGGCTTTCACCAGGTCAAGCGCCGGTCAGGCGGCTTCCACCCGTACCGGCACGCCCTGGCGCACGGCGGCGCCGGAGATGGTGTCGATCCAGGCGTTGGCGTGGCCTTTGCGGGTTTCGTCGACCAGGCCCATGTCGTTCATGTTGGTACCGGCGCCCAGCGCTTCGTTGGACGGCATGGGGTGGCCGTCGACCAGGTGCTCGCGTGTGCCAAGCTCGTGGTGGCCGTAGCCGTATTCGACGGCAATGGCGCCGGGCATGATGCCTTCGCGCACGATGGCCACGCCCTTCACCGCGCCGCCCGGGCCGACGATGCGGATGGCCTGGCCGTTGGCTATCCCTAAGCGCTTGGCGTCGTCGCGGTGGATGGACACCGGGTTG
Source organism: Ottowia flava (assembly GCF_008017535.1). Taxonomy (GTDB): domain Bacteria; phylum Pseudomonadota; class Gammaproteobacteria; order Burkholderiales; family Burkholderiaceae_C; genus Ottowia; species Ottowia flava. The sequence continues at coordinate 31,559 of NZ_VRUA01000021.1, read as the reverse complement.
TGCGGGTGCACCTGGCGCAGACGGCTGGCGCCGATGGACATGGAGCTCATCAGGTTCGATTTGTACGAGATCATGAGCATCGGCCAGTCCTTCTCGCCGTACTTGTCGCGCATGGGCGTGCCGTCGGCCAGGCGCGTGGGCTGCCAGGTGGGGCAGCCGCTGAAGCGCTCGCCGGTCATGGAATGGCGCATCTTGGAGATGCCTTCGTCCCACAGCGGCAGCATCTTGCTGTGGCGCACCTTGAGGTGGTCGCCTTCCCAGGCCTGTTCCAGCTTGTCGAAGCGGCCGCCGCGCGTCAGCACCATGGCGACCTGGCGCCATTCGGCGGGTTTGAGCTTGGCTTCGAGCAGCGGTTGCAGGCGTTTAAGGCCGGTCACTTGAAGATCGTCGTCACTGGCTTCGCCCACCGGCTTGCCGGCCGAGAAGGCGATGTTGGCGACGCCGCACAGGTAGAAGTCGGTCGCGCTGTCCAGATCGAAGGCGTTGCCCTCCTTGTCCTTGACGGCGCCGGCGCCGAAACCGGGCATCTTCAGCGTGCGGGCGACGGCGAACAGGAACGCTTCGAGGTTGATCGGCTCGCCGCGCGCGTTCTTCGCCACGCGTGGCTCGACCACCGGGCAGCGCACCGTCGACGACTTGGCCACCACGTCCGCCCAGGGCACGGAGATGCCCCAGCTTTCGTACGTGACCGTGTCCGGCACGATGTAGTCGGCGTAGGCGTTGGTCTCGTTGATGAAGGGGTTGATCGAGACGATCAGCGGCAGGTGCTGCGGGTCTTTCAGCTTGTCGATCAACGCGTTGCGGAAGCCCGAGATCGCGTACACCGGGTTGGCCATGTGGTTGAACCACACCTTGGCCTTGTACGGGTAGCCGTTCAGCGCGGAGGCGACCATTTCGCTGCTGAGGTTGCCGGTGGCCGGATACCACGGCGCCTGCGCGGGGTACGGATTGGCGCCGCTGGCCTTCTTGCGCTTGAACTCGCTCGACTTCTCGTACGGCGTGCGGTTGCGCGAGAGCGACAGGCCGCTGGGCTTGGCCTTGCCGGGGAATTCGGCAAAGTTGTAGCGCGGGCCAGGGCCGAAGGGGCCGAACGGACCGGCGTCCAGCACCAGACCGCCCTTGTGATTGAGGTTGCCGATCAGCGTGTTGAGCATGCTGATCGCATAGGCGGTCTGAAAGCCTGCGCCGCTCATGGTGCCGCCGTGCGCATCGGCCACGGCGCGCTTGCCATGGCTGGTGAACTCGCGCGCCAGTGCCTCGATGTCGGCGCGCGGCACGCCGCACAGTGCAGCGTACTCGTCCAGCGACTGGCGGGCGGCCTCGCGCGACAGCATCACGAAGGCGCTGACCACGGGCACGGCCTGGCCGTTTTCGCCCCAGGCGGGGATGTCGAGGGTGGTGTCGACCTTGAGTTGCGCGGGTTGCGGCTGCGTGTGGGCGACGAGCGACCCGTTGGCGGTCTGCACCACGTACACGTCGGGCACTTCGGGTGCCGGGGCGGGCGCCGGGGCTGCCGCGGCGGCAGCGGGCTTGCCTGGATCGGCCGCGGCCGCGGCAGCCACAGCAGGCTTGGCCGCTGCGGGCGCTGCAGGGGCCGCTGCTGCTGGCTTGGCCGGCGCCTCGGGCTTGGGCCAGCCCAGGTCTTCGCCGCGCAGGAAGGTGCCAAAGCGCGGGTGCTTCGGGTCGGCCACCATCAGGTGCGTGGCGTTGGTCCAGGCGCCCTCGCCCGCGGCTTCGACCGCGGCGGGGCCGGGCTGCGTAAGCGCGGCGGCGTTGTAGCGCTCGTTCTCGATGATCCAGCGGATCATGCCCATGGCCAGCGCCAGGTCGGTGGCGGGCTTGATGGGCTGCCAGCGATTGCCGCTGCCGGCCGCCAGGCTGGACGAGGTCGGCAGGATCGGCGACACCACAACGTAGCGGAACGGGTTGACCTTGCGCGAACGCGCCTCGGCCAGCTCACGCCCCTGGCGCTGGAACGGGTTGCCGGCTTGCGCGGGCGCGGTGCCGATGAACAGACCGAATTCGGCGCTGGTCCAGTCGGGCTTGCCGTGCGGCATGCCCTTGATGTCGCCCAGCGCGGCGCCGGCGCCGACGCGGAAGCTCTGGCCGCAGTACGAGCCGTGGTTGGCAAAGTTGATGCTGCCGAACGACTGCTCGGTAAAGCGGCGGATCAGCGCGGTGCGGCCTTCATTGGACGCGTCGGTGAAGAAGAACTGGTTGCTGCGCGGGCCGTAGTCGGGGTTGTCGACGTCGATCAGCGTCTGTGTGTCGAACACGGCGCGCATGCCGTCGACATGCCCTTCGCCAAACAGGTCGCCGCCTTCACAGACTTCCTTGACCAGGTCCTCGAAGGAAATCGTCTTCCACTGGCCTGCGCCACGTGGGCCCACACGCTTGAGCGGCTGCAGCACGCGATGGGGGTTGAACTGCTGCTCGAGCATGGACGAACCGCGCGCGCAGGACGTGGCGCGACCTTCAAGCCCGGTGTCGCCGCCCAGGCGCGCGTACACCTCGCGCACCGGCATTTCCATGGGCGCCGGGTTGCCGGTGGCCAGCGGGTGGTAGGGGTTGCCCGCCACGCGCAGGATGCGGTTGCTTTCGTTGTCAACCCGCACGCGCACGCCGCACTGGGTCCAGCAGCCCAGGCAGCTGGACATCGCCACGGTCTGGCCGGGCTGGGTGGTCAGCACGCCCGTGGCCGGGTCGATGCGGAATTCGGGTGTCAGCGAGTTGCCGCGCAAGGCGCTGGGCGGTGCGGTGCCGGCGCTGCCGGTTACCAGACCCTTGCCGGCCTTGAACAGAGTTTCACCGTATCCGGCGGCGAAAGCGGCCAGACCACCGCCGGCGATGCCGCCGCGCGTGATCAACTGGCGCTTGCTCATGTCCGGCGGCGGGTTGCCGTCGGGGCGATTGGATTTCACTGCATCATTCATGGCATGACTCCTTGGCTGGCGCGCCTCAGGCGGCGGCGAGCGTGACACGGGGCGGGAAGTGGTACAGCGCGGTGCTGACGATGGCGATCAGCGCAGCCACCAGGCCAAAGACGCCGACCATGCCCAGCACACCGTCGCTGCCCCAGGGCAGGCTTTGCAGGTACAGGCCCGCACCGAACTTGGGCACCGTCTGCACCGCCATGAAGACGATCCAGCGGAAAACCCAGGCGGCACCCAGCAGGGCCAGCGCCACCACCAGCCCGTAGGCGTTGGAGGGGTGGCTGCCCAGCGGACGCCAGATCAGCGCCATCACCGCCAGCCCCACGATCAGCGAGCCGATCAGCGCCAGCTTCCAGGCGCCGAACTCGGTGAACAGCTTCATGGCCTCAGTGAACGATGGCGAGTGGCCCAGCACGCCCAGGAGGGCCCAGGCCAGCGCAGCAGCGGCCAGCGCGAGCGACACGAGCTGGGCCAGGCGCCGCAGCAGGCCGATGGGGAAGCCCTTGAGCCCGCCGGGCAGCCAGCGCGCCACCAGCAGCACGGCACCCAACGTGCCCAGCGCTCCGGTCAGCGCCAGGTTGACCGGCAGGAACGGCGTGGCCCACAGCGGGCGCGAGCGCACCACCATCATTTCGCCGCCGGTGTAGGTCAGGATGGTGAGCGCGCTCAAGATCATGAGGACGCCGATCGCGCGCATCCAGCTCAGCTTGCGCAACCACCAGCTGGCGCTGAACAGCATCACGAGCGTGACGTAGACCGGCAGCAGGAACGCGCCGATCGACATCCACGACCAGGGTGTCGGGTAGGCGTAGAAGTGCCAGAAGCGGCCGGGCTGGTGCAGGTCGGCCAACAGCGACACGGGCGCCGCGATGCCGGTGACCAGCAGCACGACGACGGTGGCGGGCAGCAGGCGCGCGCGATCGGAACCCGGCGAGCCAAAGGCCAGCCAACCCGCCAACAGCCCGGCGGTGGCCGCAATGCCGATCAAGAAGAAGTACTGGACAGCCCAGGGCAGCCAGGCGGCCTCGTACGCAGGGGTGAGCAGTTCGATGATGTTCATGGCGTTCTCTCCTTGCGGCTCAGTGCTCGGGCAGCACGCGCACGCCGGCCTGGCCATCGATGCCGTTGACGAACTCGTCCGGCAGACCGATGTAGAACACGTGCGGGCGCGTGCCCATGTCGGGCTTGAGCACCTTGATCTCGTCCTTGTTCTCCTTGAGCAGGGTCGAAATCTCACTCTTGGGATCGTTCAGGTCGCCGATCTTGCGGGCGCCGCCCACGCAGCTTTCGACGCAGGCCGGCAGCAGGCCGACCTCCAGGCGGTGCTCGCAGAACGTGCACTTGTCGGCCGTTTGCGTTTCGTGGTTGATGAAGCGGGCGTCGTACGGGCAGGCCTGAACGCAGTAACCGCAACCGACACAGCGCTCGTTGTCCACCAGCACCACGCCGTCGGTGCGCTGGAAGGTGGCCTGAACCGGGCAGACCGGCACGCAGGGTGGCTCGTCGCAGTGGTTGCACAGCCGCGGCAGGCTGACCATGGCGGGCGGCACACCGTTGACCTTGCTGTCCACCTCGTACTGGAGCACGGTTGTGCGAAACTGGCCGATCGGCGGCAGGTTTTCGAGGGAGCAGCTCACCGTGCAGGCTTGGCAGCCGATGCAACGGCGAATGTCCACCAGCATGCCGTAGCGCTTGCCATTGGCCTCGCCACGGCGCGGCGGCTGGGCGTTGATGGCCGCCGCCGCCGGATCGGCGGTAACCACCATGCCGGTGGCCGTCACGCCAAGGCCGAACAGTGCACGGAGCAGTCCGCGCTTGCTGCCCGACGGCGCTGCCTCATTGGCGCTTGGGCCGGGTTTGGAAAGAGATTCAGGTAGGTGATTCATTTCGTGTTCCGTAACGGCTTCCAACCACTTTTTCTTGCCGACGATTCACTGTAGGAAACAATATCCCCATTGACCATCCGGTTAATAGTTCGGTCCGATAGACACTTTTCCCTATTGCCGACCGGGTTACTCGGATTTGCCATGTTTCCTGTGCGCATGTGCTCCCGCTTTCCGCTGATCCAATGGGCGCTGCCATGGCGCCTGTCGCTCGTCGTCGTTGCGCTGCTGGCGTTGGTGGCCTGGCGGCCGGCTCTCGCTCAAAGCGCAGCCCCGGTCCGCATCGGGGTGCTGGCCTACCTGGGCAACGAGGCCGCGGTGGAAGAGTGGTCGCCCGTTGTCACCCAGCTGAGCAAAGCGCTGCCCGGAAGATCGGTCGAACTTCGTCTGCTGGCGCACGAGGGGCTGGTCGCTGCCGCCAAGGGGCGCGACATCGACTTCGTCATCACCAACCCCGGGCACTACGTCGAGCTGGAATCGCGTGTGGGCGCCTCGCGCATCCTGACGCTGCAGACCGGGGACGCACCTGGCTCAGCCGATCAAGCCATCGGCACCGCCGTCGTCACGCGATCGGACGATCAGCGCATTCAGCGCCTGGCCGACCTGCGCAGTCAGCGCGTTGCGATCGTGGGAGAAGAAGGATTTGCAGGCTTTCAGGTGGCCTGGCGCGAGCTGGCGGCCGAAGGCATTGAGCCCACACGCGATCTGGATCTGCGCACCGTCGGCTTGCCGATGGACCGCGTGTTGACCGCGGTTTCCAGCGGCCAGGCCGACGCAGGCTTTGTGCGCGCCTGCATGATCGAAGCCAAACCAGAGTGGCGCGCTCGGTTCCGGGTCGTGGCCCCTCGCCACGAGACCGGCTTCGCCTGTGCCAGCAGCACGCGCCTCTACCCCAACTGGCCGATCGCCACGCTGCGCCACACCGATCCTGAACTGGCCCGCGCCGTGACCATCGCGCTGCTGGAAATGCGGCGTGAAGACAGCCCGATCGTCTGGACCGTACCCGCCGACTACCAGGCGGTGCACGACTTGCAGCGTGAACTGCAGATCGGCAGCTATGCGGGTCTGCGCACGCCCACGATGACGGCCATCGTTCGGCGCTACTGGCCGTGGATCGTCGGGTTGTTTGCCCTGATTGGCCTGGGCGGCCTGTACACCTTCCACGTGGAGCGCCAGGTTGACGCGCGCACGGCCGATTTGCGCGCCGCCGCGCGCGAAAGGCAGGCACTGGAAGCCCATCTCCAGCAAAGCCGCGAGCAGGCAGAGCATCTGGCCAGGCTGTCGGTGCTGGGCGAACTGTCGGGCACGCTGGCCCATGAGCTGAACCAGCCGCTGGCGGCCATCGGCAACTACGCGCAAAGCCTGATCCGTCGCGCAGACAACCAGCGCCTGACGCCTGAGACGGTGCGGGAGGCAGCGGGTGAAATGGCTGGGCAGGCCGAGCGGGCGGCGGGTGTTCTGGGGCGCATCCGCTCGTTTGCCAAGAAGCGCGTGGCCCAGCGCACCCATGTATCACCAGATGCCGTCGTGCGCGACGCCGTTGCGCTGTTTCGCGGCATGCAGGCGGGCGCGCCGCCCGTAGACGTCGTCGACGAACTGCCACCCGGCACCACCGTCAGCATGGACGGGCTGCAGATTCAGCAGGTGCTGCTCAACCTTCTCAAAAACGGCTGGGACGCCACGCGCGAGCTGCCGCCCGAGCGGCAGCGGCTCAGCGTGCGCCTGTCCCTGGTCTCGGGCCAACTGCGGATCGAGGTGCGCGACCTCGGCGATCCGCTTGCCGACGCGCAACAATCGCAGCTGTTTGAGCCCTTCTTCACCACCAAGCCAGACGGCATGGGCCTGGGTCTGGCGATCTGTCGCACGATCGCCGAGGCGCATGGCGGCCGGCTGGACGCTGCGCCAGCGGCCAACCCACCCGGTCTGGTTTTCAGTATCACCTTGCCCCATGACGTCAGAGCGCCTCTCAGCCGACCCGCACCCCTGGCAGATTCATCTGGTCGATGACGATGCGGCGTTTCGCCGTTCGCTGGTGTTCCTGCTCGAATCGATGGGCTGGGATGCGGTGGGCCATGCCTGCGCGAACGACTACCTGGGGGACGGGCTGATCCACGTCGAACACACCGGCTGCCTTTTACTCGACGTCCGCATGCCCGGCATGAGTGGCCTGGAACTGCAGCAGACCCTGCTTGCACGCGAGATCCAGCTGCCGATCGTTTTTCTCACCGGTCACGGCGACGTGGAGCTCGCGGTGCAGGCGATGAAGAACGGCGCCTTCGACTTCCTGGAGAAACCATTCAAGGACCAGCGTCTACTGGACATCGTCTCTGCCGCCCTCCGGCAACGCGAAGCCGAGCGCGCCGTCCACGCCCGGTCGCGGCAGGCCAGCGACCGTCTTGCGCGCCTGTCCCCGCGCGAGGCAGAGGTGGCTCGGCTCGTCGCGCGCGGTCTGCCTAACAAGCTGGTAGCGCGCGAACTCGGGATCAGCGAGAAAACCGTGCATATCCATCGGCAGCACGTCATGGAAAAGGCGGAGATCGGCAGCGCCGCCGAACTGGCGCGGCTGATGCTTTCCAGCGACCCGACGGCACTGGACTGAAAGCCGGCGCTGCCAGGCCCAGTGTGCGTTGCGCGGCACAGTGGTCGCCAAGGGGCTGGCGCGCGCGCAAACAGCCCGCTATAACCGAAGTCGCGCCGCACAAACGGGCGCCGACAGCACGCTGCCCTTGCCGGTATCGGTTTCGGATCGGAGGACACGGGTTGCTCGTAAAACCATCCTAAGAACAGGAGACCAATCCGATGCCTTGGCAACAGATCTATGACCCGATGGGCAACATGGTGTTGTCCACCTTCCTCGCCGCCATTCCGGTGGTGGTGATGCTGGCGGCCCTGGGGTTCTTCCACATCAAGGCGCACATCGCCGCCGGCATGGGCCTCATTGCCGCGCTGTTGGTGGCCATCTTCGCCTACGGCATGCCGGCCGACATGGCCGGGCGCGCCGCACTCTTCGGTGGTTTCACCGGCCTGCTGCCGATCGGCTGGATCGTGCTCAACATCATCTTTCTGCACCAGCTGACGGAACAGAACGGCAGTTTTGCCGTGCTGCAGGATTCGCTCTCCGGCATCACCGAAGACCGGCGCATCCAGCTGCTGCTGATCGCGTTCTGCTTTGGCGCCTTTTTTGAAGGCGCTGCGGGCTTCGGCACACCCGTGGCCGTCACGGCAGCGATCCTGATCGGCCTGGGCTTCTCGCCGCTGGCCGCGTCGGGGCTGAGCCTCATCGCCAACACGGCGCCGGTGGCCTTCGGCGCGCTGGGCACGCCCATCATCACGCTGGCCAAGGTACACGGCTACGACGTCATGGAAGTGACCGCCATGGTGGGGCGACAGTTGCCCTTCTTCTCCCTGATCGTGCCCTTCTGGCTGATCTGGGCGTTTGCGGGGCGCAAGGGCATGATGGAAATCTGGCCCGCCATTCTGGTGACCGGGGTCAGCTTCGCCATCCCGCAGTTCCTGGTGTCGAATTTCATCGGACCGGAGCTGGTGGACATCATCGCCGCGCTGGCATCGATGGCCTGCCTGGTCGGCTTCCTGCGCGTCTGGCAGCCCAAGAAGGTCTGGACCTCGCCTTCGTTGCGCGGCCACGACCCCAGCGCCGCCGAGGCCAAGCCACCGCAGCCCATCAAGAAGCACAGCACCGAAGCCCTGGTGGCGGCTTGGACGCCTTGGGTCATCCTGTCGGTGTTCGTGTTTCTCTGGGGGCTGCCTTCGGTGAAGGCCTGGCTCAACGGGCTGTTTGCACCGTCCTTCCCCATGGGCGGCCTGCACAACCTGATCGAGAAGGTGCCACCCGTCGTACCGCAACCGACCAAGGAAGGCGCGGTCTACACGCTGAACCTGCTGTCCGCGACCGGCACCGGCATCCTGGTGTCGGCCATCGTCAGCGCGCTGGTCATGAAGTACAACCCCATCACCATCGTGCGGACCTTCTTCAAGACGCTGTGGCTGGTGAAGTATTCGCTGCTGACCATCGTGCTGATGCTGGCGCTGGGCACGCTGACGCGCTACTCGGGCACCGACACCACGCTGGGCCTGGCCTTTGCCAACACCGGCATCCTCTACCCCTTCTTCGGCACCTTGATGGGCTGGCTGGGCGTGGCGCTGACGGGTTCCGACACGGCGTCGAACGTGCTGTTTGGCGGCATGCAGAAGGTCGCGGCCGAACAGCTGGGCCTGTCGCCCAACCTGATGGGCGCCGCCAACAGCTCGGGCGGCGTGATGGGCAAGATGATCGACGCGCAGTCGATCGTGGTGGCCTCCACCGCCACGCGCTGGTTCAACAAGGAAGGCGAGATCCTGCGCTACGTGTTCTTCCATTCGATCGCGCTGGCCTGCCTGGTTGGCCTGTACGTGACGATGCAGGCCTACGTCTGGCCGTTCACGCTGATGGTGGTCAAGTAAATTCAACCGACTGGCCCCGCTGGGGCCGGGCCAATTCAAGACCGCTTCGGCGGTCTTTTTTCATGGCCGGCCGGCGGCGCGCAGACATGAGAAAATTCAAGGTTTCGCGCGCGCGACGCCGCTTGCGCGCCCACCACAAGAGATTGGCACCATGGACGCAGAACACATCAACCAGATTGGCTCCCGCATCGACGACCTGCGCGCGCGCACCGACGCGCTTCGGGGGTATCTTTGACTACCCTGCCAAGGCCGAACGCCTGCGCACCGTCAACGCGGCGCTAGAAGACCCGGCGGTCTGGAACGACCCCAAGAAGGCCCAGGAGCTGGGCAAGGAAAAGAAGGCGCTGGACGGCGTGGTCGTTGCGCTGGACGAGCTGACGCAGAACCTGTCGGACAACGCCGAGCTGTTCGAGATGAGCCGCGAAGACGATGACGAAGCCGCGCTGCTGGCCATCGGCGAAGACGTCGCCGGATCGGCCACCGCCATCGAAGAGCTGGAATTCCGCCGCATGTTCAACCAGCCGGCCGACCCGCTGAACTGCTTTTTGGACATCCAGGCCGGCGCCGGCGGCACCGAGGCCTGCGACTGGGCCAGCATGCTGCTGCGCCAGTACCTGAAGTACGCCGAGCGCAAGGACTTCAAGACCGAGGTCGAAGAAGAAACCCCCGGCGACACGGCTGGCATCAAGAGCGCGACGATCAAGATCGAAGGCGAATACGCCTACGGCCTGCTGCGCACCGAAACCGGCGTGCACCGCCTGGTGCGCAAGTCGCCGTTCGATTCGTCGGGCGGCCGCCACACCAGCTTTGCCAGCGTGTTCGTGTACCCGGAAATCGACGACTCGATCGAGATCGAGATCAACCCGTCCGACGTGCGCACCGACACCTACCGCGCCAGCGGCGCCGGCGGCCAGCACATCAACAAGACCGATTCGGCCGTGCGCCTGACGCACATCCCGACCGGCATCGTGGTGCAATGCCAGGACGGCCGCAGCCAGCACAGCAACCGCGACGTCGCCTGGCGCCGCCTGCGCAGCCGCCTGTACGACCACGAGATGCGCAAGCGCCAGGAAGAACAGCAGAAGCTGGAAGACAGCAAGACCGACGTGGGCTGGGGCCACCAGATCCGCAGCTACGTGCTTGACAACAGCCGCATCAAGGACTTGCGCACCAATGTCGAAATCAGCGCCACCCAGAAGGTGCTGGACGGCGACCTGGATGCGTTCATTGAAGCGTCGTTGAAGCAAGGCGTCTGACCTCGCCTTTTTTAAGTGTTTTTGGCCTCCCGCGCTACAACCACCTGCGCGGGCAGCTATTGAATTTGCAGTAAACAGGAGTTCGGATGCGCGAAGGACACAGCACCGTCACCCGACGTCAAGACTACGCCCCGCCGGCTTTCTGGATCGACAGCGTCGACCTGACGTTCGATCTGGAGCCGACCAAGACCCGCGTGCTCAACAAGATGGTGTTGCGCCGCAACCCCGATGTGCCCGCGCAGCCGCTGCGGCTCGACGGCGACGAGCTGAACCTGGCGCGCGTCGTGCTGGCCGGCCAGGGCTGCAGCTTCCGCATGGACGGCCAGACCCTGGTGCTGGAGAACCTGCCCGAAGGCACGGCGCCGTTCGAGCTGGAGGTCTTCACCACCTGCAACCCCGAAAAGAACAGCAAGCTGATGGGCCTGTTCATGAGCGGGGGCGATTTCTTCACCCAGTGCGAGGCCGAGGGCTTTCGCCGCATCACCTACTTCCTGGACCGCCCCGACGTGATGGCGACCTACACGGTCACGCTGCGCGCCGACAGGAAGCGCTACCCGGTGCTGCTGTCCAACGGCAACCTGGTCGAATCGGGTGATCTGGACGGGGGCCGCCACTTTGCCACCTGGCACGACCCGTTCAAGAAGCCGAGCTACCTGTTCGCCGTGGTCGCCGGCCAGTTGGTAGCGCGCGAGCAGCGCATCGTCACCCGCTCGGGGCGCGAACACCTGCTGCAGGTGTACGTGCGCCCGGGCGATCTCGACCAGACCGAGCACGCGATGAACTCGCTGATCCATTCGGTGCTGTGGGACGAGGCGCGCTTTGGCCTGGCGCTGGACCTGGACCGTTTCATGGTCGTGGCCACGTCCGACTTCAACGCCGGCGCGATGGAGAACAAGGGCCTGAACATCTTCAACACGAAGTACGTGCTGGCCAAGCCCTCCACCGCGACCGATAGCGACTTCGACGCGATCGAAAGCGTGATCGGCCACGAGTACTTCCACAACTGGACCGGCGACCGCGTCACCTGTCGCGACTGGTTCCAGCTGTCGCTGAAGGAAGGCCTGACCGTCTTCCGCGACCAGGAATTCAGCCAGGACCTGGCCGGCACCGACAGCGCCCGCGCCGTCAAGCGCATTCAGGACGTCATCAACCTGCGCGCCGCGCAGTTCCCCGAAGACGCGGGCCCGATGGCGCACCCGGTGCGGCCCGACGAATACCTGGAAATCAGCAACTTCTACACCACCACCATCTATGAAAAAGGTGCCGAGGTGGTGCGCATGTACCAGACGCTGGTGGGCCGCGATGGCTTCCGCAAGGGCGTGGACCTCTACTTCCAGCGCCACGACGGCCAGGCCGTTACCTGCGACGATTTCGCCCAGGCCATGGCCGACGCCAACCCCGACAGCGACCTGGCACGCCTGCTGCCCCAGTTCAAGCGCTGGTACAGCCAGGCCGGCACGCCGGTGCTGAAAGCCGAAGGCCGCTACGACGCCGCCGCGCGCAGCTACACGCTGACGCTGTCGCAGACCTGCCCGCCCACGCCCGGTCAGCCGCACAAGGAGCCCTTCGTCATCCCCGTGCGCCTGGGTCTGGTCGGCGCCGATGGGCGCGATTTGCCGCTGCAGCTGGACCACTGGCAGCGCCCGGTCGATGGCAACCACACGCTGGTGCTGACCGAACCTGAGACGCGCTTCACCTTCGTCGGCGTCGACAGCGAACCCGTGCCCTCGCTGCTGCGCGGCTTCTCGGCCCCGGTTGAGCTGGACTGGGACGCCACGCCGGAGCAGCTGCTGCACCTGCTGGCGCACGACAGCGACCCGTTCACGCGCTGGGAAGCCGGGCAGCGCCTGGCGCTGTCCATAGCTATCGAACAGATAGCTGGCCCCGCTGATGGTTCTAGGGCTGAGCCGCTGAATGATGCCTATCTTGCGGCGCTGCGTGCGCTGCTGCGCGAGCCCGATCTGGACCCGGCCTTCAAGGCCCTGGTGCTGACCCTGCCCGACGAGGACTACATCGCCGACCAGTTGGACGAGGTCGACCCCCAGCGCATCCACGCCGTCTGCGACGCGATGGAGCTGCAACTGGCCAAGGCCTTGCAGACTGACTGGGCCTGGGCCTACGACGCGCACGAAAACACCGGCGCCTATTCGCCCGACCCGGTCTCCGCCGGCCGACGCGAACTGGCAGGCCTGGCGCTGCACATGCTGTGCCTGGCCGCCACGCACGGCGGTGAGCTGGTCTGGCCCGGCAAGGCCTACCAGCGCTTCAAGGACGCCGGCAACATGACCGACCGCCTGAACGCGCTGGAAGCGCTGGTCTACAGCGGCCACGACCTGGCCGGCCGCGCGCTGCAGCGCTATTACGAGCTGTTCCGCCACGAGCCGCTGGCGCTCGACAAATGGTTTGCCCTGCAGGCCCACGCGCCCGACCACAACGGCAGCGTGCTGCCGCAGGTGCGCACGCTGATGAAGCACCCGGACTTCAACCTGCGCACGCCCAACCGCGCGCGCAGCTTGGTGTTCAGCTACTGCAACGGCAACCCGGCGGCCTTCCACCGGACCGACGCGGCCGGCTACGCTTTTTGGGCCGACCGCGTGCTGGAGCTGGACACGATCAACCCGCAGGTCGCTGCGCGCCTGGCGCGCGCCATGGACGCCTGGGCGCGCCTGGTCGAGCCCTACCGCAGCGCGGCGCGCGAAGCGCTGGCCCGCGTGGCCGCCAAGCCCAGTCTGAGCAACGACGTGCGCGAAGTCGTCACGCGCGCGCTGGCCGAACATGCCCCCGCCGAGGTTGCACACGCCGAGGCCACCGCCCCCGCACTGGACAACGCTGCCGAAGCCCGCTCCGCCCCCACCCCCGACACCGAACCCAAGACCGCGTCATGAGCAAGCAAGTTTCCCTGTCCCGCTACCTGGTCGAGCAGCAGCGCGTCGACGGCCTGATCCCCGCGCAGCTTCGCCTGCTGATCGAGGTGGTCGCGCGCGCCTGCAAGCGCATCAGCCACAGCGTCAACAAGGGCGAGCTGGGCGACGTGATGGGCAGCGCCGGCAGCGAAAACGTGCAGGGCGAAGTCCAGAAGAAGCTGGACATCATCGCCAACGAAGTGCTGATCGAAGCCAACGAATGGGGTGGACACCTGGCCGCCATGGCCAGCGAGGAGATGGACAGCATCTACCTGGTGCCCAACCGCTACCCGCAGGGTGAATACCTGCTGATGTTCGACCCGCTGGACGGCTCGTCCAACATCGATGTCAACGTCTCCATCGGCACCATCTTCAGCGTGCTGAAAAAGCCCGATGGCCACCCCGGCGTGACCGAGCAGGACTTTCTGCAGCCCGGCAGCCAGCAGGTCGCCGCCGGCTACTGCGTGTACGGCCCACAGACCACCCTGGTGCTGACTGTGGGTGACGGCGTCGCCATGTTCACACTCGACCGCGAACAGGGCAGCTTCGTGCTGACGCAAGAAAACGTGAAGATCCCTGCCGACACCAAGGAATTCGCGATCAACATGAGCAACATGCGCCACTGGGACACGCCGGTGAAGCGCTACATCGACGAATGCCTGGCCGGCAAGGAAGGCCCGCGCGGCAAGGACTTCAACATGCGCTGGATCGCCAGCATGGTGGCCGACGTGCACCGCATCATGACGCGCGGCGGCATCTTCATGTACCCCTGGGACAAGCGCGAGCCCAACAAGCCCGGCAAGCTGCGCCTGCTGTACGAAGCCAACCCCATGGGCTGGCTGATCGAACAGGCCGGCGGCGCCGCCACCAACGGCCGCGAGCGCATCCTCGACGTGCAGCCCACGCAACTGCACGAGCGCGTCAGCGTGGTGCTGGGCAGCAAGAACGAGGTGGAGCGGGTGACGCAGTACCACCTAGAAGGCACCTCTACGTAATGTCTTCTGTTAGCCGACCCGCGACAAATATCTAAGGGCTTCGGCGGAGTGGTTGCCGGTCAATCGGCGATGGTTTTCGACCGCGCGGCCAACGATCTCCAGCGCAGCTTCAACGGGTATTGGTAGTTCGTCCAATGCTCCAGGAAGGTCATGTGTTTCAGTTCGTTCCGAAACCAATTTGCTTCCCATTTGATGTCGCCAAACTTCCATTGGTGGCCGAGACTCTTGCCCATGTTTACGGTGTCAGTGATGACATCCGTCATCCAACCGCTTTCGCCATTCGCTGCCAGTAGGTTGCCGAAAATTTCTTCTGCCGCACCTGCGAGGGTAATAGCGCACACAAGATCGTTGTCGTCCAGAAGAACTGCTATCGCTCGATCCATTTGGATTTCGGCGATGCGGAGCTTGGTGTAAACAACGGGAAGTTCTTTGGGCATCAAGCCAATCATCCTAACGCGGCCTCGGGACGTACGAGTGCAAGTCCGTGGTCCAGGTCCTCAATGCGCCTGCTCCCAGTTCGGCCCCACGCCCACTTCGGCCAGCAGCGGCACCTTCAGATCGGCCACGCCGGCCATCAGGTGCGGGGCTTCGGAACGCACCCAATCGAGCTCGGCTTCGGGCACCTCGAACACCAGTTCGTCGTGCACCTGCATCACCATGCGCGTGGCACGCTTTTCTTTTTGCAGCGCGTCCTGCACGACCACCATGGACTTCTTGATCAGATCGGCCGCCGTGCCCTGCATCGGTGCGTTGATCGCCTGACGTTCGGCCGCTTTCTTGCGCGGGCCGTTGCCACCGTTGATCTCGGGCAGGTAGAGGCGGCGGCCGAACACGGTTTCGACATAGCCGTTGGCGCGCGCGAAGGCGACGGTGTCGTCCATGTAGCGGCGCACGCCGGGGTAGCGCTCGAAGTAGCGGTCGATGTAGTTCTTGGCTGCCGTGTTGTCTATCCCCAGGTTGCGCGCCAGGCCGAAGCTGCTCATGCCGTAGATCAGGCCGAAGTTGATGACCTTGGCGTAACGGCGCTGTTCGCTGCTGACCTGTTCGGTGGTCACGCCGAAGACTTCGGCCGCCGTGGCGCGGTGCACGTCCAGCCCTTCGGTGAAGGCCTTCAGCAGCGCCTCGTCGCCCGACAGGTGCGCCATGATGCGCAGCTCGATCTGGCTGTAGTCGGCGCTGACGATGACGTGGCCCGGCGCGGCCACAAACGCCTCGCGGATGCGGCGGCCTTCGGCCGTGCGCACCGGGATGTTCTGCAGGTTGGGATCGTTGCTGGACAGGCGCCCCGTCACCGCCACGGCCTGCGCATAGTGCGTGTGCACGCGGCTGGTGGCCACATCGACCATCTGCGGCAGTTTGTCTGTGTAGGTGCCCTTGAGCTTGGACAGGCCGCGGTGCTCCAGGATGCGCGCGGGCAGCGGGTAGTCCTCGGCCAGCTTTTCCAGCACTTCTTCGTCGGTGCTGGGCGCGCCGGTCGCGGTTTTCTTGACCACGGGCAGGCCGAGCTTGACGAAGAAGATTTCGCCGATCTGCTTGGGGCTTCCCAGGTTGAAGGGCTGCCCGGCCAGATCGTGCGCCTCTTTTTCGAGCGCCAGGATGCGCTGGCCCAGGTCGTGGCTTTGCTGGCGCAGCTGGTCGGCGTCGATGCGCACCCCCGTGCGCTCCATGGTGAACAGCACTTCGCTGGTGGCGATTTCCAGCTCGTAGATGGCGCGCAGCCGCTCTTCTTTTTCGAGTTGCGGCCACAACGCCAGGTGCACGTCCAGCGTCTGGTCCGCGTCTTCGCAGGCGTAGTGCGCGGCCTTGTCCACCGGCACCTGCGCAAACGGGATCTGGTGCGCGCCCTTGCCGCACAGGTCTTCGTAGTTGATGCCGGCACGCCCCAGGTGGCGCTGCGCCAGGCTGGCCAGGCCGTGCGGGCGGTGCACCTCCAGCACGTAGCTTTGCAGCATGGTGTCGTGCGCATAGCCGGCCACCTGGATGCCGTGGTTGGCAAAGACGTGGCGGTCGTACTTGAAATGCTGACCCAGCTTTTTCTTGGCCGGGTTTTCCAGCCAGGGTTTCAGCCGCGCCAGCACCTCGTCGATCGGCAGTTGCTCGGGCGCGTCCGGGCCGCTGTGCGCCAGCGGGATGTAGGCGGCCTGCCCCGGTGCGACGCTGAGCGAAATGCCGACGATGCGCGCCTGCATCTCGTCCAGCGACGTGGTTTCGGTGTCGATGGCGGTCAGTTCGGCCTGCTCGATGCGGGTCAGCCAGGCGTCAAAACTGGCCCAGTCCAGCACCGTGTCGTACGCCAACGCTTCTCCGGCTTTGGACGCCACCGGCTCGCCGCCAAACAGATCGGTCTGCGGGGCCTCTGCCGCCGCCGCACCCGCGTTTGCTGCCACGCGCTGGGCAGACGTGCCCGCGGCACTGCCGGCCTGCAGTCCCTTGGCCAGGCTGCGAAACCCGTATTTCTCATAAAAATCGGCCAACGCGCTACTGTCACCTGCGCGAGCAGCTATTGAATCAAGAGCAGGCAGGCCGTCGACATGACCGGCCAGATCGCAGTCGGTGCGGATCTGCAGCAGCTGGCGACCGGTCGGCAGCCAGTCCAGCGCCTTGCGCAGGTTCTCACCCGCCGCGCCCTTGACCTTGTCGGCCTGCGCGACCAGGGCGTCGAGCGAGCCGTATTCGTTCAACCACTTCGCCGCGGTCTTGGGGCCGACCTTGTCAACGCCGGGGACGTTGTCCACGCTGTCGCCCACCAGCGTCTGGTAGTCCAGCATCTGCGTAGCCGGCACGCCGAATTCGGCGAGCACGCCGGCCTCGTCGCGACGCTTGCCGTTCATGGTGTCGATGATGCTGATGGCGGGCGTCACGAGTTGCGCCAGGTCCTTGTCCCCGCTGGAGATGACCACGTCCAGGCCCTGCGCCTCGCCCGCCCTGGCCAGCGTGCCAATGACATCGTCGGCCTCCACACCAGGCACGGCCAGCACCGGCCAGCCCATCAGGCGAACGACCTCGTGAATGGGAGCGATCTGGCTGCGCAAATCGTCCGGCATGGGCGCGCGTTGCGCCTTGTAGTCGGGATAGATGTCGTCGCGAAACGTCGGGCCGGACGCGTCAAACACGCAGGCCACATAGGGCGCCTCCGCGTAGTCCTTGCGCAGGCTATTCAGCATGTTGATCATGCCGCGGATCGCGCCGGTGGGCTGGCTGGCGCGGTCGGCCGGGTCGGCCCGCAAGTCGGGCATGGCGTGGTAGGCGCGGTACAGGTAGCTGGAGCCGTCCACCAGCAGCATCACGGGGCGCGCAGCGCCCGTCGCGGGCGCAGCATTCGGGGGGGCTTGGGTCTCGGCGGAAGAAGGCACGTCGTTCATGGGCGGATTGTGCACGCCGTCCTACAGGGGTGCAGGCGCCCCCCACTAGAATCAGAGCATGCGTGCAACTGTTCATTTCCGGGCCTCACTAGCCACTCTGGCGCTTTTAGGTGCCATTGGCGTCAATGCTCAGGCGCCGGCGCCTGCCGCGCCCGCCTCTGCCGGGGCGGCTGGTGCGGAAGTCTCACGCGATGAACTGCGGCTGGATCGCCGCACCCAGCGCGTGGAGCACATCCGCACCGAAGACGCGGGCAGCCGCGTGGACGAGGTGCGCAGCGGTGGTGAAACCAAGAGCATCACGGTGCAGCCAAAGACCAATGTGCCGCCGTACAGCGTGCAGCCAGCCGACCCGACCAACATGGGCTCAGGTGAAGCCGGTCCTGGTGCCCCCGGCCGCCGGGTCTGGAAGATCCAGTTCTGACCGCGCCGTTTTCTACCTGATCTGACCCATGGCGGTTTACACCGACGTCTCCGACGCCGAGGCCGGTGCGCTGATGCGCGCCCTGGGCCTGGGGGAGTTGACGGCGCTGCGCGGCATTGAAGGCGGCATCGAGAACACCAATTACTTCGCCACGACCGACCAGGGCGAATGGGTGCTGACGCTGTTCGAGCGCCTCAACCACGCGCAACTGCCGTTCTATCTGCACCTGATGAAGCACCTGGCGCAGCACGGCGTGCCGGTGCCCGAACCCCAAGCCAAGGCCGACGGCGCGCCCGTCGCCGCGGGCGAGGACGACATCCTGCACACTGTGTGTGGCAAACCGGCGGCGGTGGTCAACCGCCTGCGCGGCAAAAGCGAGTTGCAGCCCGGCGCTGCCCACTGCGCTGCCGTGGGCGACATGCTGGCGCGGGCGCATCTGGCCGCGCGCGACTACCCGCTGCGCCAGCCCAACCTGCGCGGGCTGACCTGGTGGAATGAGACCGTGCCCGTGGTCCTGCCGCACCTGGACGATGCCCAGTCCGCCCTGATCCGCACCGAGCTGGCCTACCAGAACCACATCGCCGCCGGCTCGGCCTACGCCGCCTTGCCGCGCGGCGCCATCCATGCCGACCTGTTCCGCGACAACGTGATGTTTGAAGGCACGCGCGAGCAGCCCGTGCTGTCCGGCTTCTTCGACTTCTATTTCGCGGGCGTCGACACCTGGCTGTTCGATCTGGCCGTCGCGCTGAACGACTGGGCCGTCGACCTGCCCAGCGGGCGCGCCGACACCGCGCGCACCCGAGCCATGCTGGCCGCCTACACCGCCGTGCGCCCGCTGACCGATGCCGAACGGCGCCTGCTGCCCGCCATGCTGCGCGCAGGCGCCCTGCGCTTCTGGATCTCGCGGCTGTGGGACTTCCACCTGCCGCGCGAAGCCAGCATGCTCAAACCGCACGACCCCACGCATTTCGAACGCGTGCTGCGCGCGCGCGTGGCCGACCCGTTGTTGCCATGAAGCTGCGCGTCGTCCCTGCCCGCACCGGCGCGCAATGGGTGCGCGAAGGCCTGCGCATGTTCTTCAAGCAGCCGCTGGCATTTGCCGGGCTCTTCTTCGTGTTCATGGCCTTCAGCCAGGTTGTTGGCTGGCTGCCCCTGGTTGGCGATTTCATCGGCCTTGCGCTGGTGCCTGCGTTCACCGTCGGCATGATGGCGGCATCGCGCGCTGTGGAGGCAGGTCAGTTCCCGATGCCTTCCCTGCTCATTTCAGCCTTTCGCGCATCGCCCGCCAAGACCCGCGCCATGCTGCTCCTGGGCGCTGCGTATGCGGCCGCAGTGATGCTGATTGTGGTGTTTACCTCGCTCGCGAGCGACGGCAAGCTGAACGAGTTGCTCGCTGCCCAGGGCGGCCAGGTCACGCCGGAGACCATGCGTGACCCGGCGGTTCAGGAAGCCATGCGCGCCTCCATGCGGCAATGGATGCTGGCATCGGTGCTGTACCTCCCGATTTCAGTGTTGTTCTGGCACGCCCCGGCGCTGGTGCACTGGCACGATGTGCCAGTGGTCAAGAGCCTTTTTTTCAGCGCCGTTGGCGTGCTGCGCAACCTGCGCGCCTACCTCGTCTATTTCATGGGCTGGATGATGGTCACCATGGTGGCGTGGCTGGCGTTGCTGATGGTCGCCGGCGTGCTGGGCAATGTGCGCATCGCCGCTGCCGGCATGCTGCCCGTCAGCCTGGCGATTGCCACCATGGTGATGGCCTCCCTGTGGCCAACCTTCCGCGACAGCTTTGAAGCAGACCCCACAGACAACGACCACGTCGCGCGCCTTTGAGCACCACCGCGTAACCAGCGATCGGTCGCCTCTCGCACCACTCGCTTGACGCCCCTCAGAACGTGTGTCTGATGCCCATCGCGACCCCGGTCTGAGACCGTTTGCTGTCGGCCAGCGTGTAGCCACCAAACCCGAAGTTGAGCGGTGCATGCCGCGAGTGCGCTGCTGCTGCGTACAGCGTTGTTCGCTTGGACAGGTTGTGCATGAGCCAAAGCGACAGCTGTTGCGGCGCACGGATATCGGTGGCAGGCCCGCGCTGGCGAATGTCGTTGCGGTAGTACGCCACGGACAGCTCTGTCGCAGGCGTGACGCGGTACGCCACACCGAGCCACCAGAAGCGATCGCGCAGGGCAATCCGGCCCAAGTCTGTGTCCGCCTTGGTCTTGCGCCAACCACCCACAAACGTTAAATCTTCCCACTTGTACTTGGCTGCCACGCCGAACAACCGCCGCCGCGAGCGGCCGTTGTCGGTCAGGTCGCCGTCCACGCTGTCGTAGTACGCCGCAATGCTTCCGTTGCCCAGTGCGTACGACACGCCAACGCCGTGCGTCGCACCTGCGCCACCGGGCAGGCTGCTCTTCATGCTGGCGTGCGCGCGCACGCGAAAGGCGTCAAACTTTCCGTCGTAGACGAAGGAAGAGTTCACGCGAGAGGTCGTCACCGTTCCCACCGGTTCATACAACAGCGCGAAGTGCTTGGGCATGTAGCCCGTCAGCACCAGGAAGCTGCCCGTGTACTGGCGTCCCAATGTCAGTTCACCCCAGCGCCCCCCGATGCCAACATAGGCCTGCCGGTTCCAGAACCGCGCTGGATCTGATGCGGCACCCTTGTCCACCTCGACGCCCGATTCGAGCGTGAAGACCGCGCGCATCCCACCACCCAGATCTTCGTTGCCTCGCAGACCGAAACGTCCGCCCGACAGACCACCTGAGCGCATCCGGGTGGCATCGCCACTGGCCACGCCGCCCTGATGCTCCACGGCCGCGTCCACGATCCCGTACATCGTCACATTCGAGCCCTGCGCCATCGCGCCACCGGTCCCGATCATGGCCACCGCCACAGCTTTCCAAATCACCTTTGTCACCATCGTCTCCTCGTTCGGATTCACTCTTTTTTCTTGAACCAAAGTTCAAGTCCGTTTCAAGAGCGACCGAAGATATCGGCGCGATCTGCGACTTAGGTCTATAAGTTCATTGTCTTGGTCTATGAGTCGGCGAAAGCGACGCGCCCACGCAAGCGAGCGCAGCCGGCCAAGAACGAACGGGATTCAGGGGAGCGATGGCGCGTTGCGTCGCAGGGCCGTCTGCAACTCGCGCACCTGCGGCGACACATCCACCCGCGCCAGGGTCATCATGCTGACCACGCCACTGAACGCCGGCGCAGAAAGCTCCCTGATCACGAGTCCCGGCCGGTGCATGTGCAGCGCCGACCAGTACCCCATCAAACCGATGCCGAAGCCCCCGTTGACCAGGGCCGCAGCGGTCGAAAGCTCGTTGACGCGGTAGGCCGCCCTGGGCGTGACACCCGCCTCGCCCAGTGCCTGGGTGACCCGCGTCGTGACGGAGTCCCTCGCCTGCAGCACGATCACCTCCTCGGATCGAATGTCCTGCCACCGCAGCGTGCGCCGACTGGCGAGCGGGTGAGACTCCGGCAGGATGCCCACATAGGGCACATGGCTCAGCGGACGGGCGCGCAGATCGGGGTCACTGTCCATGCGCAAGCCGATCGCCAGGTCCACCTGGTGCAGGTGCAGGCGCCGCACGGCCTCGTCGGTGGTGACATCCGCGAACTCCAGCCTCACATCGGGATGCGCGGCGCGAAATGCCACGAGGCCTGGCGCCAGCAAGCCGGGAAACAGGTTGGCGGGCGCCGCAATCCGCACCGCACCGCGCCGCCCCAGCACATGGCTTCGCAACTGGCTCTCGACGCGTTCTGCCTCTTCGAGCAACTGGGTCGCCAACCGCTTGCAATCGATACCCAGCGCCGTGAGCGCCACCTTGCGCGTGTCGCGGTCAAAGAGCTTGCCTCCGATCGACTCCTCCATGTTGCGGATGGAGGCGCTGAGCGTGGGCTGCGTGACGCCCAACCGGTCTGCGGCGCGACTGAAGCTCAAAGACTCGGCCAGAGCCAGGAACGATCGCATTTGCACCAAGGTGATATTCATTGGAAAAGTCTATATCCAAATAGACCCAGCCAATCAATGAAGCCCTAGAGTCCACAGCGGTCGTCGGTGACATCGCCGTCAGGCCAGATGGAGACACACTCAATGATTCAACTCGAAGTCCGCGACCACACGCTGGTCGTGACCCTTGACAGGCCTGCCGTGCGCAACGCCTGGAACCCCGAAGTGGCCCAGGGCCTGCACGATGCCTGGCGACGACTGGAAGCCGACCCTGAGCTCTGGTGCTGCGTCGTCACCGGCAACGGCGGCTTCTTCTCGTCGGGCATGGATCTGAAGCATCCGCCCATGGATTTGGGTACGCTGGCCATGCCCAACCTATCGGTGCCGTGCGACAAACCCATCATCTGTGCGGTGGAAGGCGGCGCCATCGGCTATGCGGCTGTGTTCTGCCTGCTCGCCGACATGGTCGTCTCCGGCGAAAGTGCGTATTTCCTGTACCCCGAGGCCAAGCTCGGCCTCTTCCAGGGAATGATGGGCGGCTTTCCCGGTCGACTGCAGTACAAGGCGGGCCTCCAGTGGCTGATGACTGGCGAGCCCATGGTCGCCCACCGGGCCCGAGAGATTGGCCTGGTGAACGAAGTGGTCGAGGACGGCGAAGCCACTGCGCGCGCCTTGCACCTGGCAGAACTCATCAACCGCAACGCGCCGCTGGTGGTGCAGGCGATGAAGGCTTTTGCGCTGAGCACCGTGCCCAAAGGGCCGATGGAAGCGAACTACCGAACCAACCGCCTTCTCGCCCGAATCGCGTCCAGCGATGACGGCAAGGAAGGCATCGCGTCCTTCCGCGAGAAGCGCCCCGCCAAATTCAGCGGCCGTTGACCTTCACTTCTTCCATCGACAGATTCAGCATGACCCTCCAGGAACTCAAATCGCGCGTGCGCATCCCGGTGATCGCCTCCCCGATGTTCATCGTGTCGTATCCCGAACTGGTGATCGCCCAGTGCAAGGCCGGCATCATCGGCTCATTTCCTTCGTTGAACGCGCGGCCCGCCCATGTCTTTGAGGAATGGCTGCAGCGCATCACGGCGGAGTTGGCACAGCACGACCGCGATCACCCGGACCGTCCTTCCGCGCCATTTGCCGTCAACCAGATCGTGCACAAGACCAACGATCGGCTTCAGCACGACCTGGAGCTGTGTGTCAAGTACAAGGTGCCGTTGATCATCACCTCACTGGGCGCCCAGTCGGAGGTGAACGACGCGATCCATTCGTATGGCGGTCTGGTGATGCACGACGTCATCAACCAGAAGTTTGCCCACAAGGCGATCGAAAAAGGTGCCGACGGCCTCATCGTGGTGGCCGCGGGCGCTGGCGGGCATGCGGGCCGTCAGTCTCCGTTCGCGTTGATGCAGGAAACACGCGCCTGGTTCGATGGCCCCATCGCCCTCTCGGGCTCGATCGCTAATGGTGCGTCGATCCTGGCGGCGCAGACGCTCGGCGCGGACTTCGCCTACGTGGGCTCCGCATTCATCGCCACGCAGGAAGCCAACGCGCGGCCCGAATACCAGCAGGCCATTCTGGAAGGCACTGCGGACGACATCGTCTACACGAACTTCTTCACGGGCGTGTGGGGCAATTACCTCGGGCCGTCGATCGTGGCAGCGGGGCTTGACCCTCAGAACATGCCCGGCGCAGACCCCTCCCGGATGAAATTCAACGGCCCCGAAGGCGGCTTCAAAGCCAAGGCCTGGAAAGACGTCTGGGGTTGCGGCCAGGGCATCGGCGTTCTGCACGACATCCCGACCGCAGGCGAGCTGGTCGACCGCTTCGCCAACGAGTACGAAGCGGCGCGGGCACGTTTGAACCTGCGCGCAGCCTGACCTTCACATAAACACAAATCGCCTTGAGGAGACAAACCATGAAACCCATGTCGATTCGGCGCCGGCAGGTGCTCGCCGGTGCCGCCAGCACTCTGGTCGCACCTTGGCTGACCCATGCCACCCCGGCACTCGCCGCCAGCGAGAAGCTCGGCACGCGGCCCGTGCGGATCATCGTTCCTTTCCCGGGCGGCGGCGGTGGCGACTCGTCCACCCGCGTGATGGCGGAACCTCTCGCCGCCTACCTGAACGTGCCAGTCATCGTTGACAACCGGCCGGGCGGGGACGGCGTCATCGCGGTGCAGGAACTGCTGCGCGCGCCGGCCGATGGCCACACGATCATGTTCGGCACGCCCAGCGCGCTGCTCTACACCCCGCAGCTCACGCCCAAGCGTCCGCCGTACGACCCGTTGAAGGATCTGACGCCGATCAGCCATTTCAGCTCGCTCGCCTACTTCATCTATGTCAACGACCAGGTGCCGGTCAAGACGATGGCCGAACTGGTGGACTACGTGCACAAGAACCCCGGCAAACTGGCCTACGGCACGGGCGATTCGACGCAGCTGGTCTCGATGGCCCAACTCAGGTCGCAGGCCAACCTGGACATGATCCACGTGCCGTACAAGGGCAGCTCCAACGCCTACGTCGACTTCATCGGCAATCGCATCCAGATCATGATCGGCGGATTCGAGCTGGTCGAACAGAGCAAGGGCAAGGCACGGCCGGTCGCCACCCTGTTGTCCAAGCGCAGCGCCCTGTTGCCTGAGGTGCCGACGCTGGCGGAATCGAAGCTGGCCCCCGTGACGACCCGCGCCTGGACGGCCTTGTTCGCGCCGGGCAAGACACCGATGCCCATCGTCGAGCAACTCTCGGCCGCGTGTGCCGCCGTGTTTTCTGAGGCGAAGCTCCAGGAGTACTTCAAAGCGCGCGGCTCCGTTCTGGAAGCCAGTTCGCCCGACGCCATGCGCAAGATACTCATCGAGCAGATGCCTGTGTTCGCGCATGCCATCAAGACCTACAACCTCTACAAAGAGTGACCTCTTTCTTCCGAGCTGACCGAGGTTTCATGATCTCCGACCTGCCTATTCAGCATGTCACACAGGCAGCCGCGCGCCACCCCGACAAGGACGCCCTCGTCTGTGTGCCCAGCGGCCGCCGGCTGACCTATGCGGATCTCGAGCGCGAGGCCAACCGCGGCGTTCATGCGCTGCGGGGGCTGGGCCTGCAGCCCGGCGACGGCATCGCGTTCAGCCTGCCCAACGGGGAGGCGTTCGCGATCGCGATGCTCGCGGCGGCTCGTGCGGGCCTGTACTACACACCGTTGCCCACCAAGGCCTCGGCGTCCGACATCGCGTACATCTGCGCGAACGCCGGCGCCAAGCTTCTCCTTCTCGACAGCGCATCGCCCGTGGGCAGCGAGCTGGCAGTCCGGCTCGCACCGGATCGCACGGTCATGTTCAGCAGCGACGAGCCCGAGTCGCCCGGCCCCTGGCAAGCGCTGCTTGCCAGGCAACCCGTCAGCCTGCCGGAGAATCCGCAACCTGGCATCGAGATGGTGTTTTCGTCCGGCTCGACGGGGCGCCCCAAGGGCGTGCGCAAACCCATCACCGCGCCCACCTGGGATGCCCCCGATCCGCGCAACGTGGCGACGGCGCAGGCCAACAGACTCTCGGCGAAGAGCGTGTACCTCTCCACCTCACCGCTCTACCACAGCGCGCCGCACCGCTACCTGAGCGCCAGCCTGAGCGTCGGTGCGACGGTGGTCGTGCTTTCGCACTTCGACGCCGAACTGGCTCTCGAATGTCTGAACCGGTACGCCTGCACGCATTCGCTGTGGGTGCCCACGATGTTCCACCGCATGCTGAAGCTCGAGCCGAACGTTCGCGCGCGCTACCGCGGGGAACACCATCACCACGCCATCCACGGTGCGGCGCCCTGCCCCGTGCCGCTCAAACGCGCGATGATCGATTGGTGGGGACCGATCCTGTACGAGTACTACTCCGGCTCGGAAGGCCTGGGCAGCACCGCCATCGACTCGCATGAATGGCTCGCTCATCCGGGCTCGGTGGGCAAGCCCCGCCAGCTCGCAGTGCATGTGCTGGATGACGATCACCGGCCCCAGCCCGCAGGCGTGGTGGGCAACATCTACTTTGAGGCGCCCACGTCGTTCGCCTATTGGGGCGACCCTGAAAAGACCCGCGCCGCCATCAGTCCACAAGGCTGGAAAACCTATGGCGACATTGGCTACCTGGATGCCGACGGCTACCTGTACCTCACCGATCGGCGCAGCTTCACCGTCATTTCCGGGGGCGTCAACGTCTACCCCCAGGAGGTCGAAAACACGCTCCTGTCGCATCCCGACGTGCAGGATGCGGCCGTGTTCGGCGTGCCGGATGAAGATCTCGGAGAAAAGCTCGCCGCTGTGGTGCAGCTGGCCCATGGCGCGGCGGGCGATGCCGCTGCCGCCCAGGCGCTTCAGGCGTATTGCAAGGCCGAAGGCGGTGCGATCAAGACGCCCAAGCTGATCCGCTTCTGCACGGAGTTTCCGCGCACGGACAGCGGCAAGATCCTGAAGGCCGGGCTGCGCCAGCAGTTCATGCAGGACACCGGGGCGACGACCTACGCCTGAACCGAAGGCGACCGTCAGACGCGGGCCGGAAACGGAAAATACAGGCGAATCCGGCTCTAGCGGCTGACTGGCGGGCGCTGCCAGCTATGGTTTTGGGAGTACCCCAGAACCTTCCGGCTACTCCACCACGGTCAACTTCGCCACCGCCAGCGCCAGCCACTTCAGGCCATGGCGCGGGAAGTCGACCTGCGCGCGCGCGTCGTCGCCCGCGCCTTCCACCGCCATCACCTGGCCTTCACCGAATTTGGTGTGGAACACCTTGATGCCCGCGCGAATGCCATGCGCCGGCTCGGCCTTGCGCGGCGGCAGCGGTGCGGCGCTGGCCACCATGTCAGGGTAAATAGCGCTGTTCCCCCAGGCGGGGCGCGCGTGGTTTGCTCCTGAATGCGCACCAGGCATCATCGACGCAAATCCGCCGTGGCGCGGCGTGAGCCACTTGAGCGACCCTTCGGGTAACTCTTCCAGAAAGCGACTCTTGATGTTGTAGCGCGTCTGGCCGTGCAGCAGCCGCGTCTGCGCGTGGCTTAGGTACAGGCGCTTGCGCGCGCGGGTGATGGCGACATACATTAGGCGGCGCTCTTCCTCCAGCCCTTCAAAGTCGCTCATCGCCTTTTCGTTGGGGAACAGGCCCTCTTCCAAGCCGGTGATGAAGACCGCATCAAACTCCAGCCCCTTGCTGGCGTGCACGGTCATCAACTGCACCGCGTCCTGGCCGGCCTGGGCTTGGTTGTCGCCCGCCTCCAGCGCGGCGTGCGTTAAGAACGCGGCCAGCGGGCTGCGCGTTTCGCCGGTATCGGTGTCGACCGGGGGCGGCGGCTCGGGCAGGCGCTCGTCCAGCAGCGGCGCGTTGGGGTCCAGGCCCTGGCTGGCTGGGCTTTGGGTCAGGCCGGCCGTCTCGTCCACGGGTAGCGCCACGGCGTCGCGGCCAAAGCCTTCCTGGGTGACGAAACTCTCGGCCGCGTTGACCAGTTCTTCCAGGTTTTCGACCCGGTCGGCGCCGTCGCGCTCGGCGCGGTAATGCTCCAGCAGGCTGCTGTCGTCCAGCGTGCGTTCGATGATCTCGCGCAGCGTCTGGCCTTCGGTCTGTTCGCGCAGCACGTCGATCCTGGCGACGAAGGCGGCCAGATTCCCGCCCGCCTTGCCCGGCACGTTGCCGACGGCGTCGACCAACGCGGTGCCGGCGTCGCGTGCGGCGTCCTGCAGCTGCTCGATGCTGCGCGCGCCAATGCCGCGCGGTGGAAAGTTGACCACACGCAGAAAGCTGGTGTCGTCGCGCGGATTCTCCAGCAGGCGCAGGTAAGCGAGCGCGTGCTTGACCTCGGCGCGCTCGAAGAAGCGCAGGCCGCCGTACACACGGTAAGGCACGCCGGCGTTGAACAGCTGCGTTTCCAGCACGCGGCTTTGCGCGTTGCTGCGGTACAGCACGGCGATTTCCTTGCGCTCGTGGCCTTCGCCCTTGACGAGCTGGCGCATCTCGTCGACCACCCATTCGGCTTCGGCGAAATCGCTGGGTGCTTCGTAGACGCGCACCTGCTCGCCGGTGCCCTGGTCGGTGCGCAGCTCCTTGCCGAGGCGCTTCTTGTTGTGGCTGATCAGCTGGTTGGCCGAGTCCAGGATGTGGCTGTGGCTGCGGTAGTTCTGCTCCAGCTTGATCTGGTGCTGCACATGGAATTCGCGCACGAAGTCGGCCATGTTGCCGACGCGCGCGCCGCGAAAAGCGTAGATGCTCTGGTCGTCGTCACCCACCGCCATGATGGCGCCGCCACCGCCTTCAGCCGGCAACCCCGCGATGATCTTGATCCAGGCGTACTGCAGGCGGTTGGTGTCCTGAAACTCGTCGATCAGGATGTGGCGAAAGCGCCGCCGATAGTGCTCTCGCACGGCGTCGTTGTCGCGCAGCAGCTCGTAGCTCCGCAGCATCAGCTCACCAAAGTCGACCACGCCTTCGCGCTGGCATTGCTCTTCGTACAGCTGGTAGATTTCGACCTTGCGACGCGCGTCGCCGTCGTGCACCGCGACGTCGCGGGGCCGCTCGCCGTCTTCCTTGCAGCCGGCGATGAACCACTGCATCTGCTTGGGCGGAAAGCGCTCTTCGTCCACGTTGTGCTGCTTGTACAGGCGCTTGATGGCCGAGAGCTGATCCTGCGTGTCCAGGATCTGGAAGGTCTGCGGCAAGTTGGCCAGCTTGTGGTGCGCGCGCAGCAGGCGGTTGCACAGACCGTGGAAGGTGCCGATCCACATGCCGCGCGCATTCAGCGGCAACATGGCCGTCAAGCGCGTCAACATCTCCTTGGCGGCCTTGTTGGTGAAGGTCACGGCCAGCACGCCGCCGGGCGACACCTGACCGGTTTGCAGCAGCCAGGCGATGCGAGTGGTCAGCACGCGCGTCTTGCCCGATCCGGCGCCCGCCAGGATCAGCGCGGGTTCGGGCGGCAGGGTGACGGCGGCGCGTTGTTCGGGGTTGAGCCCCGCCAGCAGGGGCATCTCCGCCTGGGCGGCGGCATCCGATTGTGGGAACATGACCCGATTGTAGAAAGCCGTTGCCGGCGCGCAGCCTCCCGTCGCCTATGCCCACTCCAACCCCTCGCTCTGACCCCGCACGCACACGCCGCTCGGCCCGCGCGCAGCGGGCACTGCGCGCGGCAACCGCCGTGTTCGCACTGACAGCGCAGGCTGCGGCCGCTGCGGAGCCACCCTCCTCGTGCAGCAGCGATGGACAGGCCGCGCGTCGATGGCTGGCAGAGCGCTTCATCAGCGCCGATTGCCCCGAGTGCTGGACCGCGGCCCCGCCCGCGGCGCCGCCGCGTGGCGCCATCGTGCTGGACTGGGTGGTCCCGGCGGACAGTGGTGACGATGCCCCCATGTCCGCCGTCGCGCGCCGCGAAGCCCGACAGCGCCTGGATGCCCAAAGCCTGCCGATGCCCGAAAGCGGTCATTTCACCCAATCGCAAAGCCAGAGCGAGAGCGAGCCCATTGGCCGGCACCGCCTGCGCGTGCAGCACGGCTTGGCGTTGGGCGGTTACGTCGGCGCGTCGCTCAGGTTCAACGCGAAACCAGGCGCGAAAGGCCCTTTCATCGGGTGGCTGGCGCTGGTTGAATGGCTGCCGAAGGGGACAGAGGGCTCGCCCGTGCCGCGCCAGTTGGTGCGCAACCTGCTGACCGAGCCCATCGCACCGCAACCCTCGGCCGACTGGCCCTACCAGCTGTGGCGGCCGATGAACATCCCGGAAGGCGCGCGAGCTGAACGTCTGGGGGTGGTCGGTTGGGTGACCGACGCCCACGGGCGGCTGGTCGTCCTGGCGCAAGCACGCTGCGCCGCAAAGCCGTAAAATCAATCACCGGGCCCAAGTTTTCTTGGCCCGGTTTTTTGTGCCCGCTCGCTGCGCGGCGCAGCAAGCCGCGGTCAGACCAAGCGCCCAGATTGTCTGTATCTATGGAGCTTGGAATCTTATGGAAATCTTCGACTACGACCAGGTGCTGCTGCTGCCGCGCAAGTGCCGCGTGGAAAGCCGCAGCGAGTGCGATGCCGGCATCGACTTTGGCGGGCGCCGCTTCAAATTGCCGGTCGTGCCGTCCAACATGAAGACGGTGGTGGACGAAAAGGTCTGCCAGCAGTTGGCGGCCAACGGCTACTTCTATGTCATGCACCGCTTCGACATCGACAACGTGGCCTTCGTGCGCGACATGCAAGGGCGCGGACTGTTCGCGTCGATCTCGCTGGGCGTGAAGGCGCCCGACTACGCGACGGTCGACACGCTGGCCGAGCAAGGCCTGACGCCCGAGTACATCACCATCGACATCGCGCACGGCCACGCCGACACGGTGCGCGACATGATCTGGCACATCCGCAAGAAGCTGCCTGACACCTTCATCATCGCTGGCAACGTGGCCACCCCTGAAGCGGTGATCGACCTGGAAAACTGGGGCGCCGACGCCACCAAGGTCGGCGTAGGCCCGGGCAAGGTGTGCATCACCAAGCTGAAAACTGGCTTTGGCACAGGGGGCTGGCAGCTGTCGGCGCTGAAATGGTGCGCGCGCGTGGCCACCAAGCCGATCATTGCCGACGGCGGCATCCGCAGCCATGGCGACATCGCCAAGAGCATCCGCTTTGGCGCGACGATGATCATGATCGGCTCGCTGTTCGCTGGCCACGAAGAGTCGCCGGGTAAGACCGTCGAGGTCGACGGTGAGCTGTTCAAGGAGTACTACGGCTCGGCCAGCGACTTCAACAAGGGCGAGTACCGCCACGTGGAAGGCAAGCGCATCCTGGAGCCGGTGCGCGGCAAGCTGGCCGACACGCTGACCGAGATGGAGCAGGACGTGCAAAGCTCCATCAGCTACGCCGGCGGCAAGAAGCTGCTGGACATCCGCAAGGTGAACTACGTCATCCTGGGCGGCGACAACGCGGGTGAACACCTGCTGATGTAAGACACTGCACTGCAGGCGCGCGCGGCCGGTTTTTTGAATGGAATCAGCCGACAGCCCTAGGTGTAGTTTCTCAACACGTTGTTCCCGTCGAATGCGAGTCGCGTGATGGGAGGCAGGTGTTCGGTGGCTGAGTGAGGCCGATGGAAGTTGTAATGATGCATCCACGCCAGCAGTTCGTCTGCACGGTGCTGTGAACTCGGATAGCAATACGCATAGGCCCACTCTTTGAGCAGCGTCTGGATGAAGCGCTCGGCCTTGCCGTTGGTTCTGGGTGTGTACGGCCTTGTGCGGATGTGCCTGATCTTCAGTCGGCGCAGCAGCCTGGCAAAGCGTCTGGACTTGTAGGCCGCGCCGTTGTCGGTCATCACCTGCTCGATCTTCACGCGCAGGCCTTTGTAGTAGCGCAGCGCCGCCAGCAGGTGCGCGCATGCACTCCTGGCGGACTCATCGGGCAGCATC
>NZ_VRUA01000020.1 GCF_008017535.1 Ottowia flava | reverse complement strand
GTACATGGCAGAGAACCTGGCGTCCATCTGGGCCAGAGCATCGTTGACCCATTGGCGGATCGGCCGCAGCGGGCGGTCGGCCGGCACAAAGCTCTCCAGCCTGACCGTGGTGAACAGCGACTCGTTGTACCCGTCTGCTCCTCGCATGCTGTGATCAATCCCTGTTTGACGACGCATCGATGATCGGTGACGGCCAGACCAAGGTCGATAGGTATTTCAACGGCCTGTTAGGCCCGCTGATATTCCGCCCGTTTAAGCCCATGCCATTTCAATCGCCATTCACCTTCGCAAGCGGTTTTCCGCTGGGTGTTTGGCGTTGCGCTGGGCTTCGCCTGCGGGCGTTGCGTGGGTATGGAGTGTTTTCGGCTTCTGGCGCTACTCCCACCAGCGCGGGCAGCTCCTCTTTTGGTAGCGCCTGGTCTGTTCTGGCGCGCCTCTCCCAACCCATCGGGTCTAACCCGTCGGTCAAGCCGATCCGCCTACGGCGGCCGGCTTACCTTGTCCGTTGGCCGCTGGCGGCACTTCGGGCTTCGGCCTGGGCTGCACGGGGTTCTGCCCGGCGCGCACCGCCCGTCGGGCGTCACGGGCCTTGTCGCGGGCATCCGACAGCCTCACGGCCGGATAGTCGCCCATGCCGATGTCCACGCCGCTCACCCACTATCAGGCGGCACACCCACAGGCGTGTACCGGCTGGAGTGATGCGCAGGTGCAGCCCTTCGGCCCCTCCCACGGCGTAGCGTCCGGGGTCACGCAGCTTCGCTACGGCTACGGCGGTCAGCTCTCGGGCAACTACATGCGCCTCGGTGCGATATGCCGCGACAGGTAAGCAAGAAAAAAGCCAAGTAGATCAACTACTTGGCTTCAATATGCGACAGTCTGAGACTGCTTGCTGGCGGAAGCGGAGGGATTCGAACCCTCGATGAGGCTCTACACCCCATACTCCCTTAGCAGGGGAGCACCTTCGGCCACTCGGTCACGCTTCCAGCAAAGAGTCGGCATTATGCCATCAACTCAGACCGATTTAGGCTCATCCAGATCGAAAGCGCGGTGCAGTGCGCGCACGGCCAGCTCCATGTACTTCTCGTCGATGACGACGGAGGTCTTGATCTCGCTGGTGGAGATCATCTGGATGTTGATGCCTTCTTCGCTCAGCACGCGGAACATCTTGCTGGCTACGCCAACGTGGCTGCGCATGCCGATTCCGACGATCGAGACCTTGCAGATCTTGGTGTCGCCCACGATGTCGGCCACGCCCAAGCCGGGCAGGACTTTCTCTTTCAGCAGGTCGACCGTGCGCGCGTAGTCGTTGCGGTTGACCGTGAAGGAGAAGTCGGTGTGGCCGTCCTTGCCGATGTTCTGGATGATGACGTCGACTTCGATGTTGGCGTCGGCCACCGTGCCCAGGATCTGGAAGGCGATGCCGGGCTTGTCCGGCACGCCCAGGATGGCAATCTTGGCTTCATCGCGGCTGAAGGCAATGCCGGAAACCACAGCTTTTTCCATTTGTTCGTCTTCCTCGAAAGTGATCAGCGTCCCGGATTGGGCCTCTTCGGTGATGTCGATGTCCCAGGGCGTGAAGCTAGACAGCACGCGCATGGGCACCTGGTATTTGCCGGCGAATTCGACCGAGCGGATCTGCAGCACCTTGCTGCCCAGGCTGGCCATCTCCAGCATCTCTTCGAAGCTGATGGAGGCCAGGCGGCGTGCCTCGGGCACGACGCGCGGGTCGGTGGTGTAGACGCCGTCTACGTCGGTGAAGATCATGGCCTCGTCGGCCTTCAGCGCCGCCGCCACGGCCACGGCCGAGGTGTCTGAGCCGCCACGACCCAGCGTGGTGATGTTGCCGGTCTCGTCCACGCCCTGGAAGCCCGTGATGATCACGACCTTGCCGGCGTTCAGGTCACCGCGCACCTTCTGGTCGTCGATGCTGTCGATGCGCGCCTTGGTGTAGGTCGCGCTGGTGCGCACCGGCACCTGCCAGCCGGCGTAGCTGACGGCGGGCACGCCTTCGGCCTGCAACGCGATGGCCAGCAGACCGACCGACACCTGTTCGCCGGTGGACGCGATCATGTCCAGCTCGCGCAGATACTCGGCGCTTTGCTTGGCGGGCGCCAGCTCTTTGGCTAGGCCGAGGAGGCGGTTGGTTTCGCCGCTCATCGCGCTGGGCACGACCACCATCTGGTGCCCGGCGCGCGCCCATTTGGCGACGCGCTTGGCGACCTGCTGGATGCGCTCGGTCGAGCCCATTGACGTGCCGCCGAATTTTTGAACGATCAATGCCATGACAGGAGAAAAACGGGTTGCGGCGCCCATCCTTCGGGCGCCAGGAAACCGACCATTTTAGCCCGCGGCGCCCGAGCGACCGGCCTGCCAGGCGAGACACTCTCCCTGGCGTCGCACCTGGCCGCTGCCGACCTTCAGCTCGATCCGGTGGCCGCGCGTGCGGCAGGCCGCGATCTGCACCTGCAGCGCCGCCAGCTGCGCCGCACTGGGCACGCTGTGGTGCGCGTGGGTCAGCCAGTGGCGCAGCGCGTTGCCCTGGCGAGCGGGCGACAGCGCCTGCAGCGCGGCGATGCGGGGCGGCACCCCGCACGCGGCCAGATCGGCCGCGGCGACCTCGTCCAGCAGGGCCTGGGCTTGCGCCGCATGCTGGGCACTGCGCGCGAAGGTGGTGCGAAATTCCGGAAACACGGCAGCCAGCGCCGGCAGCAGGCGGTGGCGCACGCGGTTGCGCGTGTAGGCGGTGTCGGCGTTGCTCGGGTCTTCGACCCAGTCGGCGCCGTGCAGGCGCAGCCAGGCGCGCAAGGCGCTGCCAGGCACCGCCAGCAAGGGCCGGCAAAACGTCAGCCCGCCGCGCTGCCAGCGCGCCGGCATGCCGGCCAGCCCGGGCAGACCGCTGCCGCGCGACAAGGCGATCAGTACCGTCTCCACCTGGTCGTCCGCGTGCTGCCCCAATACTATGGTTTTGATAGCTGCTTGCGCAGACTGCTGTAGGGCCAGCGCCTCAAAAGCCTTGTAACGGTGGTGGCGTGCCGCGGCCTCAGGGCTCTCACCCGGTTGGGCGCGAGCGTCGACGTGCGCGACCTGGAGCGGCACGCCCAAGCGGTCGCACACGGCGCGGGCCTGCGTCTCAAACCCGTCGGCGGCCGCCTGCAGGCCGTGGTGCACGTGCCAGGCGCGCACCCGCCCCGGCCAGCGCGCTGCGCAGGCCAGCAGCAAGGCCGTCGAATCGGCGCCGCCGCTGAAGCCCACCGCCAGCGGCAGCCCAGGGGCGCTGGCGGCGAAGGCGTCCATGGCCGCGTCCACTTGCTGCGCGGCGCGGGCCTCACCAGCGTCGTCGCTGGCGTCGGCGTTCAGGGGATCAGCCAAGGCAAAACGTCCTCATGGCGACAAATGTAAAGCCGTGCACCGCGGCCTTGTCATCCAGTCTGGCGTCCCCACGTTGAATGCTCGTGCGCCCCAAGCGGGGGCGCCCCTGAAATCTGTCGACGGAGGTCACGCACATGTGGAAGCTGGGTCGCCTGTGGGCCATGTTTCGCAAGGAACTGCTGATGGCGTGGGCCGTGCTGCGCGACCCGCGCGCACCGCGCGCCGCAAAGCTGGCGACGGTGCTGGCCGTGCTGTACGTGGTCAGCCCGATCGATCTGGTGTCGGACTTCATTCCGATCCTGGGCTGGCTGGACGATGGCCTGATCGCTTACCTGCTGCTGCAGGTGGCCTTCAAGTTCCTGCCGGCCGACCTCTTGGCCGCGCTGCGCGCCAAGGTGGAAACCCGGGTGCGGCCGGTCGCGCAATAAAGCGAACCACGGCCATCGCCTGCCGGCGAGGCGACCCAATCCAACAAAGAAGGGACCCGTGGGTCCCTTTTGCTTTTTTTGACCGAACGCCCAGCGTCAGTGTTCGGCCTTGGTATCGTTGAAGCGGCCGTAGCTCAGCAGCCGCTCGTAGCGGCGGTCCAGCAATTCCTTGGGCTTCAGGTCGCTGACCTGGCGCCAGGCATCGCCCAGTGCGCGCTTCAGAAAGCCGGCCATCTGGCGAGCATCGCGGTGCGCGCCGCCGACCGGTTCGCTCACGATCTTGTCGACCAGGCCCAGCGCCTTTAGGCGGTGCGCGGTGATGCCCAGGGCCTCGGCCGCTTCCTGCGCCTTGTCGCTGGTCTTCCAGAGGATGGAAGCGCACCCTTCCGGGCTGATCACCGAATAAATCGAGTACTGCAGCATCAGCACCTGGTCCGCCACCGCAATCGCCAGCGCGCCGCCCGAGCCGCCTTCGCCGATGATGGTGGTGATGATCGGCACCTCAAGCTGCGCCATCTCGTAGATGTTACGGCCTATGGCTTCCGACTGGCCGCGCTCCTCGGCGTCAATGCCTGGGAAAGCCCCCGGCGTGTCGACAAAGGTGAACACCGGCAGCTTGAACTTCTCGGCCGTCTTCATCAGCCGCAACGCCTTGCGGTAGCCCTCGGGCCGCGTCATGCCGAAGTTGCGCAGCGTGCGCTCCTTCGTGTCACGCCCTTTCTGCTGGCCCAGCACCATGCAGGCGTGGCCGTTGAAGCGCGCCAGACCGCCCACGATGCTCTTGTCGTCACCGAAATGGCGGTCGCCGTGCAACTCCTGGAAATCCGTGAAGCAGTCGCGCACGTAGTCGAGCGTGTAGGGCCGCTCCGGGTGGCGCGCGATCTTGGTGATCTGCCAGGGCGTCAGATCCGAGTAGATGTCCTTGGTGAGCTGCAGGCTTTTCTTGTCCAGCTGGTCAATCTCTTCGGAGATGTCGACCGCGCTTTCGGTCTGCACATAGCGCAATTCTTCGATCCGGTTTTCCAGCTCCGCGATGGGCTGCTCGAAATCCAGGAATGTTCGTTTGGCCAAACGTGGCTCCTTGGGTACGAAACGTCGTTCAATGTTACCGGATGCGCCAACGCGCACGCTACCGCGCTCAGTACGCGACCGGTGTCGGCTCCAGCGAGCGCCACATGTACCACGTGGCCACGCTGCGCCAGGGCGCCCAGGCGTCGGCCACTTCGCGCGCTTCACTGCGGCTGACGGGCTCGCCCGAGAAATAGTTCTGGCTGATGCCGTTGATCAGGCCCACGTCGTCCAGCGGCAGCACGTCGGGCCGCATCAGGTGGAACATCAGGAACATCTCGGCCGTCCAGCGGCCGATGCCGCGAATCGCCACCAGCTCGGCAATGATGGCCTCGTCGTCCATGGCCTGCCACTGCTTGACGTGGATGCGCTTGCTGTCGAAGTGCAGCGCCAGGTCAACCAGGTATTCGACCTTGCGCGCCGACAGCCCGGCCGCGCGCATGTCGTCCACCTTCAGCTTGAGCACGTTGGCCGGCGTCATGCGGCGCGGCAGCAGCTCGAACTTACTCCACACCGACTGCGCGGCCTTCACTGAAATCTGCTGCCCGACAATGGAGCGCGCCAGCGTGACAAAGGCGTCGCCGCGCGATTCGAGACAGGCGTCGCCAAAGCGCGGGATGAGACGCTTCATCACCCGGTCGCGCTTGGCGAGGTGGGTGCAGGCGTCAGACCAATAAGCTGGCGTAGCGATCGCAATCGCTTCCTTTTTGATAGCTGCCACCGCTTTATCCGCCTAATCCACTGGCCAATTGGGCTTGGAATGGATTCACTGCGCCGCCTCCCACGTCGTGCCCGTGGGCGAATCCTTGAGCACGATGCCAGCGGCCAGCAGCTCGGCGCGGATGCGGTCGGCTTCGGCGAAATTCTTGGTCGCCTTGGCGGTGGCGCGGGCTTCGATCTGGGCCTGGATGGCGCCATCGTCCATCCGGCTGCCGGCGCGCAGGAACACCTGTGGATCACCTTGCAGCAGCCCCAGCGTGCCGCCCAGCGCCTTCAGCAGGCCTGCCGTCCGCGGATCGCGCTGGCGATTGACTTCGGCTGCCAGGTCGAACAGCACGGCCACCGCTTCGGGTGTGCCGAAGTCCTCATCCATCGCGGCCTTGAAGCGGGCGGCGTAGGGGTTCGCCCAGTCGATGGCCACGTCGGTAACGGGTACCGCGTCCAGCGCGGTGTACAGGCGCTTGAGCGCGCTGCGCGCGTCCTGTAGATGCACGTCGCTGTAGTTCAGCGGGCTGCGGTAGTGCGCGCGCAGGATGAAAAAGCGCAGCGTTTCGGCGTCGAACTGCTGCAACACCTCGCGGATGGTGAAGAAGTTGCCCAGCGACTTCGACATCTTCTCGTTGTCGATGTTGACGAAGCCGTTGTGCATCCAGACCTTGGCCAGCGGCACGCCGTGCGCGCCCTCGCTTTGCGCGATCTCGTTTTCGTGGTGCGGAAACTGCAGGTCGGCCCCGCCGCCGTGGATGTCGAAGGTTTCGCCCAGCAGCGCGCAGCTCATGGCCGAGCATTCGATGTGCCAGCCGGGGCGGCCCCAGCCGTACTCGCTGTCCCAGCGCGCGCCTTCGGGCTCGGTCGGCTTGGCGGACTTCCACAGCACGAAATCGAGCGGGTCGGACTTGCCGTCGTTCACCGCCACACGCTCGCCTGCCTGCAACTCGTCCAGCGACTTGCCGGACAGCTTGCCGTAGCCCGGGAACTTGCGCACCGAATAGTTCACGTCGCCGTTGGGCGCCTGGTAGGCCAGACCCTTGTCCCGCAGCTGGCGCGTGATAGCCAGCATCTGCGGCACGTAGTCGGTGGCGCGCGGATCGTGCGTGGGGCGCTCGACGCCCAAGGCGTCGAAGTCGCGGTACATCGCCGCGATCATGCGGTCGGTCAACTGGCGGATGGTTTCGCCGTTTTCCTGCGCGCGCCGGATGATCTTGTCTTCAATGTCGGTGATGTTGCGCACAAAGGTCACACGCAAGCCGCTGGCCTTGAGCCAGCGCTGCGCCACGTCGAAAGCCACCGCCGAGCGCGCATGGCCGATATGGCACAGGTCGTAGACCGTCATGCCGCACACGTACATGCGGACATGGCCGGGTTCGATTGGAGAAAAGTCTTCCAGCGCACGCGACAGCGTGTTGTAGATGCGCAAGCTCATCGAGGCGGTTCAGGAAATCGAGGGGGCGGCGAGGCGTCGGTCGGCGGGAGCGTACGGGCCCTCGGAGGTGGCGGTCCAGTCGCGGTAGCAGCCGCCAAACCCAAGTTGCCGGAGGCGATGCGGCTGCGGGACAGCACCCCAACGCCGCGTGGCTACAATGGCCCGCAGTATAGACGCGCCCCCGGATTCGTCCAGCGCCCGCACCCCCTCAAATCGGTGTCGGCGCGCGACTGCCACCCTCGCCCATGACATTGCGCCCCCCCATTTTCCAGCGTTGCCGCCGCGTGGCCCTCGGCTTTCTGCTTGGCGCCGGACTGGCGCTGGCGGGCACGGCCGCGCTGGCGGACGAGTACGCCGAAGTGCAGAAGCTCCAGCAGAGCGGCCAGACCGCCGCCGCCATGGAACGCGCCGACAAGTACATTGCCGCCAACCCGCGCGACCCGCAGATGCGCTTCATCAAGTCGGGGCTGCTGTCCGCGCAGGGCAAGTCGGCCGAGGCCGAAGAACTGCTGGTCAACCTCACGCGCGACTACCCCGAATTGCCTGAGCCCTGGAACAACCTGGCCGTGCTGTACGCCAGCCAAGGGCAGCTGGACAAGGCCGAGCAGGCCCTGGAATCGTCCCTGCGCATCAACCCCGCCTACGCCACCGCGCTGGAAAACCTGGGCGACGTGCGCGTGCGCCAAGCCGCCGACGCCTACCGCCGCGCGCGGGTGGTCGATGCGCGCAATGCCCGGCTGGCGCCCAAGATCGACGGTCTGCAGCGCGTGCTGGCGGACAGCGCCAAGTAACGAAATTTGAACGCGCGGGCGTGCGGGAACTTGCGTCGGCCCGTGGCGCACCAAATCCTTTTCGTTCCTGACTCAGGAGTTTGCATCGATGTTTCTGTCTAGAAGAACACTGGCCCGCACCGCCGTTGCCTTGGGCGCCGTGGCTGCGCTGGGCACCGCGCTGCCCGCCTTCGCCGCCGACCCTCGTGTGAAATTTGTCACCAGCGAAGGCGATTTCGTGATCGAGGTGTACCCGGACAAGGCGCCCAAGACGGTCGCCAACTTCCTGCAGTACGTCAAGGACAAGCACTACGACGGCACGATCTTCCACCGCGTGATCAAGAGCTTCATGGTGCAGGGCGGCGGCTTCGACAAGGACTACAAGCAAAAGCCGACGCGCGCGCCGGTGCAGCACGAAGGCCGTGAAGCCGTGGCCAAGGGCCTCAAGAACGTGACGGGCAGCGTGGCCATGGCCCGCACCGGCGACCCCAATTCGGCCACCTCGCAGTTCTTCATCAACGTGGTGGACAACGCGCGGCTGGACCCGGTCATCATCCCGCCGGGCGACCCGGTGCCCAAGTTCGAATACATGGGCCAGACCTACGAGAAGGTGCCGCGCGCCAACCTCGAGAATCACCCGCAGCTGTTTGGCTACACCGTGTTCGGCAAGGTGGTGAGCGGCATGGACACCGTCGAGAAGATCCGCAACGCGCCCACCGGTCCAGGCGGCCCTTTCCCGACCGATGCGCCCCAGAAGATGGTGGTGATCCAGTCCGCCACGCTGGTCAAATAAACCTGCGGGCGTTTGTGCCCAAGGCCCGCGCGCTACAGTGCGGGCACTCATTTTTTGTCCTGAACCTGTAGAAAGCTTTAAGCCCATGGCCAATCCCCAAGTAGAACTGCACATCGCCGGTCGCGGCGTCATCACGCTGGAGCTGGACGAGGCCAAAGCGCCCAAGTCGGTGGCCAACTTCCTGAACTACGTGAAAAGCGGCCACTACGACAACACCGTGTTCCACCGCGTTATCCCTGGCTTCATGGTCCAGGGCGGCGGCTTCAAGCCCGGCATGGACCAGAAGCCTACCCAGGCGCCGATCACCAACGAAGCCGACAACGGCCTGAAGAACGACAACTACACCGTGGCGATGGCGCGCACCAGCGACCCGCACTCGGCCTCTGCGCAGTTCTTCATCAACGTGGCCAACAACGACTTCCTGAACTTCAAGGCCCCCACGGCCCAAGGCTGGGGCTACGCCGTGTTCGGCAAGGTCGTGAAGGGCCAGGACGTGGTCGACGCCATCAAGACCGTGGCCACTGGCCGCAAGGGCTTTCACGACGACGTGCCGAAAGAAGACGTGGTGATCGAAAAGGCCGTGGTGGTCTGACCGCTACCGTCGCCGCAGTCGCACCCATGACGACCGTGCCCCCGTTCGGCGTGCTGACCGCGCCCCCGGACTGGCGCACGGTCGATTTCATTTCCGACCTGCACCTCATGCCCGAGGAGCCGGCCACCTTCGCCGCGTGGTCGCTCTTCATGGCCGAATCGCCGGCCGACGCCATCTTCATCCTCGGCGACTTGTTCGAAGCCTGGATCGGCGACGACGCCGCCCTGCCCGGCAGCTTTGATGGCGAATGCGCCCAGGTGCTGGACCGCACGGCCGCGCGCGTGCCGGTCTACTTCATGCACGGCAACCGCGACTTCCTGGTCGGCGCGCCCTTTTTGGCCGAGTTGGGCGTGCAGCTGCTGTCCGACCCGACGGTGCTGGACTGGGCCGGCCGACGCACGCTGCTGACCCATGGCGACCTGCTGTGCACCGAGGACGTGGCCTACCAGCAGTTCCGGCGCGAAGTGCGCAGCGACGCCTGGCAGCGCGCCGTGCTGGCGCGCCCCCTGGCCGAGCGCCAGGTGATGGCGCAGCAGATGCGCGCGCAAAGCATGGCCGCGCAAGCCCAGGGTGTGGTCTACACCGACATCGACGCGCCGCTCGCGCGCGCATGGCTCGCGGCCGCAGACGCCCGCACCCTGATCCACGGCCACATTCACCGCCCCGGCGACCATGTGCTGGGCCACGGCGCCGACGGCCAGCCGCTGACCCAGGTGGTGTTGAGCGACTGGCACATCGCCGGCAGCGACCACCGGGCGCAGGTGCTGCGCCTTTCGTCGGACGGCCAACTTGAGCGGATCGACCTTGGCCCCATGTGACGGCCATGGTCCTGCAAACCCTCAACCGCTGGCTGCGCCGCGCCAGTGGCCAAGCCCTCCCGATCCCCGATGCGCTGTGGCAGTCCACGCTGGCGCGCTACGCGTTTCTGGCACGCCTGACCGCCGCTGAACAGGCGCGCCTGCGCGTCATCACCGGGCATTTTCTCGACCGCAAGGAATTCACCGGCGCGCATGGCCTGGAAGTGACCGATGCCATGGCGCTGGACGTGGCCGCGCAGGCCTGCCTGCCGCTGCTGCACCTGGGCCAGCCCGACGCGCCGGAAGACGCCCTGCGCTGGTACGACGACTTTGTCGGCATCGTCATGCACCCCGACGCCGCCGTGGCGCGTCGCCAGACCATGGACGGCGCCGGCGTGATGCACCACTACGATGAAGTGCTGTCGGGCGAAGCCATGCACCGCGGCCCGGTGATGCTGAGTTGGCCCGCGGTGCAAGGCGCCGGCCAGGCGGGGCAGCACGGCGGCTACAGCGTGGTGATCCACGAATTCGTGCACAAGATGGACATGCAAGGGGGTGGCGCGGACGGTGCGCCGCCGCTGCCGCGCGGCTTCATGGGCGCACGCAGCGCCCGCGAGGCCGCACGCCACTGGGCCGATACCTGGGCACCCGCCTACGAGCGCTTTCGCGAAGAGGTGATCATGGCCGAGCGCTTCGGTGCGCCCGCGCCCTGGCTGGACGCCTACGGCGCCAGTGCGCCAGCCGAATTCTTCGCCGTGGCCTGCGAAGCGCACTTCGTGGAGCCCGAGCGTTTCGCCTACGAGTTTCCTGCGCTGAGCGCTGCCCTGCGCGCATTTTTTAAACAGAATCAGGCGCCAGCGCTTTCTGCATAAGCGCAAGCAGCTACTGTTTTAATAGTAATTTGACGGGCAGGCTGAGCGCGTTGTGCGCTCAGAAACCGCTCACTCCGCGCGTCAACCGCGCAGCGCCGGCCAGCGCACCTGCACGCGCAGGCCACCCAGCGCCGGGCTGCGGTCGACCTGCACATCCAGCTCGTACAGGCGCGCCAGCCGCCGCACGATCGACCAGCCCAACCCGCTGCCGGCCTGCCCCGTGCCGAGCACCCGAAAGAAGCGATCGCCCAGGCGCTGCAGGTCGGCGTCGGACAGTCCCGGGCCGCTGTCTTCCACCGTCAACACAGCGCCGCTCATGGCCGTCGCGGCCGCCACCTGCACCGCCACTTGCGCGCCCTCCGGGCTGTAGCGCGAGGCGTTGTCGAGCAGGTTGCGCAGCAGCACGGTCAGCAGCGTGGCGTTGATCGTCACCGGCACGCGCGCGTTTGGCCGCTCCAGTGTCACGTGCTGGACACGCGCACGGGTCTGTGGCTCGCACTCTGCGACCTGCTCGGCGGCCACTGCGCCCAAGTCGGCCTCGGCGACAGGTGCGGCGCGGGCCCCGGGGTCGGCGCTGTCGCTCTCGAGGCGCGCCAGTTGCAGCAGCTGTTCGACCACCCGCGTCGCACGGTCGCAACCGGCCACGGTGGCGTCCAGTGCCACACGGCGTTCCGCGTCGTCGGTGGCACCTCGTGCCACCTGGGCCTGCATGCGAATCGCGGCGATCGGTGTGCGCAGTTCGTGCGCGGCGTCGGATGTGAAGCGCCGTTCGCTCGCCAGCACCTCGGTCATGCGGCCGAACAGGCCATTGAGCGCCCGCACCAGCGGCCGCACTTCCGGCGGCGCCTGGGCTTCCGGCAGCGCGGCCAGCGCCTGCGGGCGCCGGGTGGCGACGCTGGTGCTCAGCTCGCGCAAGGGGCGCAGCGCCTGGCGCACGCTCCAGATCACCCCGGCCGCCAGCAGCGGCAGCGCCAGCAGCAAGGGCACCAGCGTGCCGCGCAGGCTGCCCAGCAGCACATGGCGGCGCGCCGACTGGTGCTCACCGACGTAGATCACGTCCTTGACGCGCCCGCCCTCGCTGCGCTCAGCGGTGAAGACCCGCCAACGCAGCCCATCGAGCACCTGGTCCGACAGGCCGGGCTGAGCGCCAGGCGCCAGCGGCGTGTCCGGCGCGTCGGCCGAGCGCGCGCGCAGGCGGCCCTTGTGCCAGATCTGGAAGGCCACGCGCGACTGGTACTTGTGCAGCAGGACCGGCGCCTGCACCTGCACATCGGTCTTGTCGTCTTCCAGTTCACCCGTAGCCAGCAGCGCCGCGGTCTGGGCCAGGTGCGCGTCCAGCAGCTCGTACAGCTCATGCTGGGTGACGAACCACGCCACACCGGCCGTGACCAGCCAGACCGCCAGCACGAAGCCCAGCACCATGGCGACCAGGCGCTGGGTCAGGGTCAGCGGGCGGCGCGGCATTGCTTAGGCGGTGCCCCGTCGCGCCACGTAGCCGACGCCACGCACGGTCTCGATCACGCCCGCACCCAGTTTGCGGCGCAGGTTGTGCACGTGCACTTCCACCGCATTGCTGCTGACTTCGCTGCCCCACTTGTAGATGTGCTGCTCCAGCTGCTCGCGCGTCAGCACCCGGTCGGGGTTGAGCATGAAGACCTGCAGCAGGTCGAACTCGCGGCCCGACAGCTCGATGCGCTCGTCGCCCACCCAGACCTGCCGCGCGGCCGGGTCCAGCCGCAGCGCGCCCAGCGTCAGCTGCGTGGTCGGCTGGCCATGGGCGCGCCGCACCAGCGCGCGCAGGCGCGCCGCCAGCTCGCCCAGATCGACCGGCTTGACCAGGTAGTCGTCCGCCCCGGTGTCCAGGCCCTGGATGCGCGCGTCGATGGCGTCGCGGGCGGTCAGCACCAGCACCGGCGTGTGCACGCCCTGGGCGCGCACCGCGCGCAGCGTGTCCATGCCGTCCTGGCGCGGCAGGCCAAGGTCCAGCACCGCCGCCTGGTGGCTGGCGGTGAGCAGCTCGCGCTCGGCCGCCACGCCATCGCGCACCCAATCAACGGCAAAGCCGTGCTGCGCCAGCCCGGCGCGCAGCCCGGAGCCCAGCAGGTCGTCGTCTTCAGCCAGCAGGATGCGCATCGGGTGGTTCAGTCCTCGTCATCGTCGTCATGCGCCGCATCGTACGCCGGCTGGGCGGTGTGCGCGCCGGGCAGCGCCGCGTCCGGCGCGGTGTGCCACTGCCAGCCCCAAAACGCGAGCACCGAGGCCAGCACTGCCCCCGCCACCGCGCGGTGGGGCTGGCGCACCAGGTCCGGCCCGGCGCCCGGCAGGCGGCCGGTGACCATGGGCGCCACCAGATTGCGGCGGCGCTGCAGGCTGACGACGCCGACCAGCACCAGGTGCGCGAGCAACGCCGCCAGCATCAGGT
This sequence comes from Ottowia flava, assembly GCF_008017535.1. GTDB lineage: Bacteria > Pseudomonadota > Gammaproteobacteria > Burkholderiales > Burkholderiaceae_C > Ottowia > Ottowia flava. Next base: position 47,239 of record NZ_VRUA01000020.1, on the reverse strand, counting down.
TGGCCAGCAACTCGTGCAGCCCTTCCAGCGCGTCGGCCAGCCGGTCACCGCCCCATTCGTTGTAACTGGCGTACCCGCTCAGCCCCAGCGGCAACATCAGGGCCAGCAGCGCGGCGATCGAGCCGGCCAGCAGCAGGTTCTGCCCCAGCCGCCAGTTGACGTGACCGCGCACCGCCGCGCGCACCCATTCGCGCAACCCGGCCGCGCGGCGCCACAGCGGCTTCAGCCGTGCGGGCGTCGGTCCCCAGAGGCCCCACGCCAGGCGCGCCGCACCCAGACCGACCAGCGTGTAGCCAAGCGTCACGTGCACCAGCCGCCAACGCTCGCCGTCGCCGGTCAGGTAGGCGCCGATGAAGCACAGCGCCATCAGCCAGTGCAGCGCGCGCGTGGGCGCATCGACCACCCTTCGATAGGCGCGTTTTGAGGCTGCAGCGCTTTCTGGTTGTGCGCCAGCAGCTATTGCTTTGGAAGCATTCATGTTCATGTGTGTGTCCTCGGTGCCATCGTCATTTCGGCACGCGCACGGCGTCGTCGTCGAAGTCGCTGCGCTCCGCGCCCGGGTGGCAGGCCATGCAGTTCGCCGCGCTGCGGATGCTGGCGCGCCGCCACGTGGCCGGGGCAATCTCGTCGTGCTTGCGCGCAAACCACTCGCTGCGCGTGATGCGGTCGTCGGGCGGTGGCGGCTCGGCGCGCACGCGCTTGCTGGTGCCGGCGTGCGTCTGCAGCCACTCGCTCAGTTGACGCACCGTGGCCTCGTCGATAGACGCGTCGCTGCCGTAATGCTCGTCCAGCCGCCCCATCATTCGCCGCCACGACGCGGCCGGCAGCAGGCCCGGCGGGTAGGCCATGTGGCAGCCGGCACATTCCTGCACGTAGGCGCGCGGCAGCGGCACGGCCAGGCGGCGGTGATCGTCGGCGTGGGCCGCTGCGGGCCACAGGGCGGCGCCCATCAGCGCCATCGCGAGCCAGGTGGCGACCCCCAACTTGCCACGGCGAGCGGCAGGGAAACGGGTGGCGCTCATGGCTTCAGGCTCCGCAGGTAGGCCAGCAGGTCCGCCTTTTCCGGCGCCGTGCATTCGCGGGCAAAGACGTCCTTGCAGTTGCGGCGAAACCATTTGTCCACCTTCGCCACATCGGTGAAACGCGCGCTGTTGAAGGCGGGCGCCAGTGCGTCGATGCGCTTGCCCGTGCTGGCGTGGCGCGACGCGCTGGTGGGCGGGCGCCCGTGGCAGGACGCGCAGCTCAAATCGCGCCCAGCTTCGGTGATGAACAGCTTCTGGCCGCGCGCCACGTCGCCAGGCGCACCGGCCACGGCTTCCCAGCGCAGCTGTTCGGCGGCAGCGCTGGTCGCCTGCGCCCAGGCGGCCTGCCACGGCGCGAAGGCAGCGGCCAGCCACAGGCCGACGCTGACTTTCCCCACTGAAAACGACATCTCGACTCCTTGTGTGCATCGGCCATGTGCCGACAAGGAGATCGTCGAAATCGCGCCTGAAGTAGCGCTTAAGTTTTCAGATCAATTGCTATACAAAGCGTAGCTGTCTGCGCTTGTCTACCGCCGGTTTCAGGCCTGATTTCCTTGAAACACCCGCTTGTTGCGCCAGATCAAACGCCCGCCGCAATCTGTCGCAGCGCCTGCTCGAACACCTCGGGCGGCTGACCGCCGGAGATCAGATGGCGGTCGTTGATCACCACCGCCGGCACCGACTGGATGCCGGCTTGCTGCCAGAAAGCTTCGGCCTGACGCACGTCGTCAGCGTAGGCGTTGCTGGCCAGCACTTCGCGCGCCTGCGCGACATCCAGCCCCGCCCGCGCCACGGCATCCAGCAGCACATCGTCCTGCTCCACCGCCTCACCGCGGCCGTGGTAGGCCTCCAGCAGCGCACGCTTGAGCGCCAGTTGCTGCGCCTCGCCCTGCAGCCCCGCCCAATGCAGCAGGTGGTGCGCATTGAAGGTGTTGTAGATGCGCCCTCGCCCAGCCGGGTTGAAGGCAAACCCCACGGCGGCACCGCGTTCGGTGATGGCCGCGCGGTTCTTGGCGAACTGCTCAGGCGTGCCGCCGTACTTGCGCTGCAGGTGTTCGTCGATGTCCTCCCCGCCGGGCGCCATGTCGGGGTTCAGCTCGAAGGGCTGGAAATGCAGCGTGGCCTGCACCGCGTCGGCGCTGTTGGCCAACGCCTGTTGCAGCGACGCCAGGCCGACCGCGCACCAGGGGCAGGCAACGTCGGAGACGAAATCGATCTTGAGTGGGGTGGGCATGGCATCTCCTGACAAGCGAGTGTTGATACGGTTTTGATAGCTGCTCGTGCAATCAGCTGTAGGGGCACAAGCCGATCGAATTCAAATTTCCAGCACGGCATGCAACGCAGCGTCAAACGCCTCCGGCGCCTCGAACTGCACCCAGTGGCCTGCCCCCTCGATCAGTTGCAGGCCACGAAATTCGGGGGCGGCCTGGGCCAGCGCGTCGCGCAGTTGCGCGTGGTGGCCGCGGTACAGCACGTCGTGCGCGCTGTAGATGGCGTGCACGGGGCAAGTCACCTGCGGCAGGGCGCGCGCCAGCGCGTCGGTGTGCGCGAGTCGGCGGCGCGGCAGGCGGTCGCGCACCACATTGGCGATGTGCACTTCCAGCGCCAGCCCGTCGATCAGGTCGTGGTCGTGCAGCATCAGCACGCCCAGGTTGTGGCGGTGGACGTCGGCCTGCTCCTGCGCGGCTTTCAGGTGGCGCCAGGCCTTCAGCTCGAACTGCCGCTCTTTCACCACGCCCATGGCGGGCGCGCCGACCAGCACCAGGCGGCGCGCCAACGCCGGGTGCTCGGCCAGCAGCAGGCCCGCGGTCAGCCCGCCGAAGGAGAAGCCCACCAGGTCGACCGGCTGATCGCCCGTCAGCAGGCGCAGGCTGGCTGCCAATGGGGCCACCATGGCGTCGGCGTCGGTGCCGTCTTCGGGTGGGTCCGAATCGCCAAAGCCCGGCAGGTCGACCGCCAGCACGCGCCGGCCCGCGTCCAGCAGCGGCACGATGTTCTTGACCCAGTGCGTCCAGCTGCCGCTGCCGCCGTGAAACAGCACGACCGGCGGCTCGCCCGCCGCAGGCACGTCCGGCGCCCAGTGGTGCCAGACGATGTGGCGGCCGCTGCTGGCATCGCCGATCGGCGTGGTGCGGCGCTGGCCCTGGGCCAACCGGGTGCGCTGCGTCAATGGCAGCAACGAGGGCAATTCGGGCGCGATGTCGGTCATCGGGGCGGGTTCTCTCGGTCGTCCAGCGCGGCGCTCCAGCGCTCGTTCCAGTCGCCCTGGCGCTGGGCGTCCAGCGCACGGCGGTCGCGCTTGGTCGGGCGGCCCAGGGCAATGGCGTGGGCCGGCTCGGGCGCGATGCGGCGCGTGGCGGCCGCGGCTTCGCGCGCGGCCACGCTGTCGGGGGTTTCTTCGTAGAGCTGCTGCGCGACGGGCGCCGGGCCACGCTGCAGGCTCAAGGCGCGCACCACGACCTCGCGCACCACCAGGCCCTGGCGCAGCGTGACGGTGTCGCCGGGCTTCACCTCGCGCGACGGCTTGACGTCGGCGCCGCCGACCTGCACGCGGCCGCGGTCAATCTCCTGCACAGCGAGCGCGCGCGTCTTGTAGAAGCGGGCAGCCCACAGCCATTTGTCCAGGCGCATGGCGCGCATGTCGGCAGCAGCGGCAGATTCAGAACGCATTCAGGCAACAACAACTCACAGCGGCAGCGTGGCGATGGCATCCAGCCCCGTCACGCGCCCATTTTGCCTGCGCATGCGCAACTCCACACGCCCGCCCAGGCTTTGCACGATCTCCTGACAGATCGCCAGCCCCAGGCCCGTGCCGGAGCCGCCTTCACCGGCGCTGAAGGGCTGGAACAGGCGCGCTGCCAGCGCGGGCTCGATCCCGGGTCCGCTGTCGCTCACCGTCAGGCAGGCCTGCCCGTCGGCCTGCGCCAGCCGAATGGCCAGCAGACCGCCGCGCGGCGAATGGCGCACCGCGTTGTGCAGCAGGTTGCGCGTCAGCTCGCGCAGCATCCATTCGTGCGCCCGCAGCACGACCGGCTCGGCCTGCAGCTCGAAGTCCAGCCCGCGCTCGGCGATCAGCGGCGCCAGGTCCAGGGCCACGTCGCGCACCACGGCGTCGAAGTCCGCGGTCACCGGTTCGGCCTGTTGGCGCACCTGCGCCACCTTGGCCAGCGCCAGCATCTGGTTGGCCAGGCGCGTGGCGCGGTCGACCGTGTCCTCGATCTCGGCCAGCGCCTGGGCGGGCGGCACGTCGCCGCGCCGTGCCGACTGGACCTGCGCCTTGAGCACCGCCAGCGGGGTGCGCAGCTGGTGCGAGGCGTCGCGCACGAAGCGCTGCTGGCTGGCCAGCATTTCGCCGTGGCGGCGCATGTGCTGGTTGGTGGCGGCGATCAGCGGCTGCAGCTCGCGCGGCGCGGCTGGCGCGGCAATGGGGCGCAGGTCGTCCTCGGGGCGGTCCCGCAGTTCGTGGCTGAGCTGGCGCACCGGCCGCGTGGCACGTTGCACCACCCAGATCACGGTGCCGGCGATCAGCGCGATCAGCGCCGCCTGCCGCGCCAGGGTGTTCCACAAGATGCTGCGCGCCAGCGCGTGGCGGATTTCCAGTGTCTCCGCCACTTGCACCACCGCCACCGCGCGCCCGCGTGTGCTGGCCACCGGCTGCAGCAGCACCGCCATGCGCACCGGTTCGCCCCGGAAACTGCTGTCGTAGAAGTCCACCAGTGCGGCGTAGGGCGGCTGCATGGGAATCTCTCCGCGCCACATCGGCAGGTCGTCGTAGCCCGACAGCAGCACGCCCTGGCGGGTGGATATGCGGTAGGCCATGCGGCTGTGCAGATCGGCTTCGAAGGCCTCCAGCACCGCCGACGGCACCGCCGCCTGCAGACGCGCCGCGTCCCCCTCGCCCTGCACGTCGATCCAGTCGCCCAGGCTCTTGGCCGACGCCAACAGCGTGCGGTCGTACGCGGTGTGCAGGGCGCCCAGCGCCTGGCGGTACAGGCTCCAGGTGTTGAAACCGACGATCAGCACCAGCGGAATCAGAATGCCCGCCAACAGCTGGCGCCGCAGGGAACGCGTGCGCGCCCCTTTCATGCCGTCGCCCGCAGCAGGTAGCCCAGGCCGCGCAGCGTGATCAGCTCGACGCCGGTGTCGACCAATTTGCGGCGCAGGCGGTACGCCAAGACCTCGATGGCTTCGTAGCGCACCTCGGCTTCGCCGGGAAACACCTGCTCGAACAGCCGCTCCTTGGTCACGGCGTGGCCGGGGCGTGCCAGCAGCGCGCAGACCAGCGCCAGCTCGCGCGGCGTCAGCTCCAGCGGCGCGTCGTCCATGTAGATGGCGCCGCCGGCGCGGTCGTGCCGCAGGCGGCCAAAGCGCACGTCGCCGCCTTGCAGCGCGGGTGCGGATCGCCGCACCAGGGCGCGCAGGCGCGCTTCCAGCTCGTCCAGATCAAAAGGCTTGGCCAGGTAGTCGTCGGCGCCCGCGTTCAGGCCCAGCACCCGGTCGCCGACCGAGCCGCGTGCGGTCAGGATCAGCACCGGCGTGCCCAATCCCTGGGCGCGCGCCTGCGCCAGCACTTGCAGGCCATCCAGGCGCGGCAGCGACAAGTCCAGCACCACGGCGTCGGGCGTGGCGGCGGCCCAGCGTTGCAGCGCGATCACGCCGTCGTCTGCGACCGCAACAGCAAAGCCCCGGCGCGTCAGCGTGCGCTCCAGCGTGGCTTGCAGCGCGGGGTCGTCTTCCACCACCAGGAGCTTCATGCGTCAAACGATAACCCAGCGCCGCCTAGGGGTAAGTCCCGAGGCGCCGGACAGCCAAATGACAGCCCGCACTTTCATCATGGCGTCATCTTCACCAAGGACAGATTGCCATGCGTCGAGACACCTTCCTCAAATCCCTGGCCGCCCTGGCCGCCACCGGCGCCCTGCCTGCCGCCTGGGCGCAGGCCGGTGCCAACCTCAAGATGCTGATCCCCGCCAACCCGGGTGGCGGCTGGGACACCACTGGCCGCGCCTTGGGCAAGGCCATGCTGGACGCCAAGCAGGCCGGCACCGTCACCTACGACAACAAGGGCGGCGCCGCCGGCGCGCTGGGCCTGGCGCCGTTCCTGGCCGGTGCCAAGGGTGACCCCAACCAGCTGATGGTGATGGGCGCGGTGATGTTGGGCGGGCTGATCACATCCAAGTCGCCGTTGAACCTGATGCAGGCCACGCCGCTGGCGCGCCTGACGACCGAATACAACGTGTTCGTCCTGCCCGCCAATTCGCCCTTCAAGACCATGGCCGACGTGGTCGCCCAGCTCAAGAAAGACCCGGGCAGCGTGAAGTGGGGCGGCGGGTCGCGCGGCGCGACCGAACACATCGCCGCGGCCATGATCGCGCGTGAAGCCGGCGTGGACCCGGCGAAGATCAACTACGTCGCCTTCCGTGGCGGCGGCGAGGCGACGGCGGCCATCCTGGGTGGCAACGTCACCGTGGGTGGCTCGGGCATGAGCGAGTTCGCCGAATACATCAAGAGCGGCAAGATGAAGGCCGTCGCCGTCACCAGCGGCCAACGCCTGGCCAGCGAGAAGGACATCCCGACGCTGAAGGAGCAAGGCATCAACGTCGAGATCGGCAACTGGCGCGGCGTGTTCGGCGGCCCCGGTATCACCCCGGCGCAGCGCAAGGGCCTGATCGACGCGCTGGTCGCCACCACCAAGTCCGCGTCGTGGCAGGAAGCGCTCAAGAAGAACGACTGGACGCCCGCCGTGATGACCGGCGACGAGTTCAGCAAGTTCGTCGACAGCGAATTCGCCAGCCTGCGCGCCATCATGGCCAAGTCGGGCATGATCAGCTGATTCAAGCCTTTTCCGGCTCTGGCCCTACAGCCACCTGCGCGGCCAGCTATAAAAACATGAGTCATCAGCGAAGGATGGCGCGGCACCCGGCCCGCCTTCGCCTGCAGGAGACAAGCCCATGAGCAGCCCGCAACCCAACCTGCCGCTGGACATGCGGCCCGACCACCCGCCGCCTGCGCACCCGTCGCGCCAGACGCTGATGTGGGAGACGCTGGTCAGCGCCGCCATCATCGCCGTCGGCGCGGCCATGGCCTGGGGCGCGGTCGGCATTCCGTCCGAAGCCGGCTACGGCGGCGTCGGCGCCAACTTTCTGCCCTGGGTGGTGGCCGTCGCGCTGATGGTCTGCGGGGGTGTGCTGCTGTGGCATGCGCGCACCGGCGGCTACCGCGAGATGGAGGAAGTGCCCGGCGACGAGCGGCCCGACTGGATCGGCTTCGTCTGGGTGTCGGCCGGGCTGCTGCTGAACGCGGCGCTGCTGCCCTGGCTGGGCTTCATCCTCGGCTGCGCGCTGAGCTACGTGCTGGCGGTGCAGGGCCTCAAGCGCGCCTTCGGCAAGCCGCACAACACCTGGGTCGTCGACGCGCTGACCGGCATCGCCATCGCCGCGCCGGTGTACTGGCTGTTCGGCCAGTTCCTGGCCATCAACCTGCCGGGCCTGACCAACACGGGGTGGCTGTGATGGACACCTTTAACCTTTTGCTGCAAGGCTTTGGCACAGCCTTCACGCTGGCCAACCTGCTGTGGGCGCTGTTCGGCTGCGCGCTGGGCACCGCCGTGGGCGTGCTGCCGGGCATCGGCCCCGCGACCACGGTGGCCATGCTGCTGCCGATCACGGCCAAGGTGGACATCACCGCGTCGATGATCTTCTTTGCCGGCATCTACTACGGCGCGATGTACGGCGGCTCGACCACCTCCATCCTGCTGAACACGCCGGGCGAAACCGCCAGCATGGTCACGGCCATGGAAGGCAACAAGATGGCCAAGAGCGGGCGCGCCGGCCAGGCGCTGGCCACGGCGGCGATCGGCTCGTTCGTGGCCGGCTCCATCGCCACGGTGGTCGTCACGCTGTTCGCGCCCGTGGTGGCGGACTACGCCGTCAAGCTCGGCCCGCCGGAATACTTCCTGCTGATGGTGCTGGCCTTCACCACCGTCAGCGCGGTGCTGGGCAAGAGCACGGTGCGCGGGCTCACCGCCCTGTTCATCGGCCTCGCCGTCGGCCTGATCGGCATGGACCAGATCAGCGGCCAGCCGCGCTACACCGGCGGCAAGCCCGAGTTTCTGGACGGCATCGAGATCGTGCTGGTCGCGGTCGGCCTGTTCGCCGTGGCCGAGGTGCTGCACGCCGTGCTGTTCGAAGGCAAGGTCAAGGAGACGCAGAACAAGCTCAGCCGCGTGCACATGGACCGCCGCGACTGGCGCCGCAGCATCCCGGCCTGGCTGCGCGGCACAGCGATTGGCGCGCCGTTTGGTTGCATCCCCGCGGGTGGCACGGAAATCCCCACCTTCCTCAGCTACGCGACCGAGAAAAAGCTGGCCAAGGGCGAAGACCAGGCCGAATTCGGCACCACCGGCGCCATCGAAGGCGTGGCCGGCCCCGAAGCGGCCAACAACGCCACCGTGACCACCGCCCTCATCCCGCTGCTGACGCTGGGCATCCCCACCAGCAACACCACCGCCATCCTGCTGGGCGCGTTCCAGAACTACGGCATCCAGCCCGGGCCGCAGCTGTTTGCCACGAGTGCTGCGCTGGTGTGGGCGCTGATCGCGTCGCTCTACATCGGCAACCTGATGCTGCTGGTGCTGAACCTGCCGCTGGTCGGCATGTGGGTCAAGCTGCTGAAGATCCCCAAGCCGCAGCTGTACGCCGGCATCCTGATCTTCGCCACCGTCGGCGCCTACGGCATGCGCCAGAGCACGTTCGACCTGTTCCTGCTCTACGTCATCGGCGCCATCGGCGTGGTGATGCGGCGCTTCGACTTCCCCACCGCACCGGTCGTGGTCGGCATGATCCTGGGCCCGCTGGCCGAAGCGCAGCTGCGCAACGCCATGTCCATTGGCGAAAACAAATGGACGGTGTTCATCGACCGCCCGGTGTCGATCGTGCTGCTGATCGTCATCGCCGCCGTGCTGGTGCTGCCGCGGGTGCTGAAGAAGCGCGCTGCGTAAACAGCGGGCGGCGGGCGCTGTTTAAAAAAAGGGCCGACCACGGCCCCTTTATGCTATGGATAACCTAGCTGCCCGCGCAAGTCGCTGTAGGGCCAGGGGCCCATTTCATGCAAATGCCTTCGCCGAGGGCCACCGGCATCACACCAGCCGCTCGATCTTCCGGTAGCGCCACACCAGCAGGTAGAACGCACTTTGCAACACCAGCATGGTGCAGAACACCACCGGGTAGGACATCCACACGCCGGACAGCCCAAAGCGTTCTGACAGCAGGTTGGCCGCCGGCAGCTGCACCAGCAAGATACAGCCCACGCTGATCGCCGTGGGCACCCACACAGTGCCGCTGGCGCGCATGACGCCCGCCACCACCGCCTGCATGCCAAACACCACGCTGGCCCACAGCATCACGTGCAGCAGCGAAGCCGCCATGTGCAGCACGCGCGGCTCGGTCAAGAAGAAACCCAGCAGCCAATTCGCCAGCACGTAGCCGATCAGCACCAGCGCGCCGGTGAGCACGAGGTTGAGCAGCAGGCCGGTGCGCACGATGGCGCCCAGGCGTTCCGCCCGGCCCGCGCCGATCGCCTGCGCGCCGAGGATGGACGCGGTGATGGCGATCGACAGCGCCGGGAACTGCACGTAGTTGACGATCTGGTTGACCGCGCCGTAGGCGGCCGTGGCGTCGGCGCCGTAATGGTTGACCAGGCCCAGGATGGCGAGTTCGGCCATCGCAATCGTCACCATCTGCACGCCCGTGGGCACGCCGATGCGCAGCACGGCTTTCAGCAGCGCCGGGTTGGGGCGCAGCGCGCGGCCGAGTTCGGCATCGGGCGCCAGCGGGTGTTTTTTGCGCCGCAGGTAGACCCACAAGAAGCCCAGCGCCACCGCAAACGACACCCAGCCTGCGACGGCGGCACTGACCACGCCCAGCTTGGGCAAGCCGCCCCAGCCGCGGATCAGCGCCGGCGTCAGCAGCAGGCCAACACTGGTGGACAGGCACAGCGCGAACAGCGGCGTGACCGTGTCGCCCACGCCGCGCAACAGCTGCGTGCTGAGGATGAAGACCAGCAACAGCGGCATGCTGAGCATCATCACGCGGGCGTAGGCCACGGCGTTGGGCAGCAGCTCCGGCGCGGTGCCCAGCGCGGCGAGCGCGGGCGCGGCAAACAGCTCACCCAGCACAGCGGCCAACAGGCCGATGGCCGCGCCCAAACCGAGCGCGGTGCCGGCGATGGCCTTGACCTTGTGCGGCTCGCGCGCGCCCCAGGCCTGACCGATCAGCACCGACGCGCCAGCGCCCACACCGATGATCAGCGCGATGAAGAAGAACACCACCGGGAACATGCCGGCCACCGCGGCCAGCGCGGGCGTGCCCAGCATCTGGCCGATGTAGACCGCGTTCACGCTGCCCGACAGCGACTGCAGGATGTTGGCCAGCACCATCGGGCCGAGAAAGGCCAGGTAGGTGCGCCACAGCGGGCGCCCCGCGGCGCCGGCAGCGCCCATGGCGGGACGGGCGCTCATGCGGAGGCCCCTTTGCGTGTGGGCGAGGGCTGGGGCGCCTTGGCCAACTGGGGGGATTTCTTGGGTGAGGTCGCCGAGCTGGCGCGGCGCGGCGTGGCCGCTGGTGGCTCGGGCGGCGTGTCCAGCGCGCCCTCGGTCAGCTCGTGCAAATGCGCCCGCACATCGCGCGGCCAGTTCGCGATGCACCGCCCGAAGGCGGGCCCGTCGGCGGCGAACAGGGCGCGCGCGGCCTCTTCAAACCCGGGCAGGTGGCCGGCGATGGCGCTCATGAACTTGTAGCTGCGCTCGCCCGCAGCGCGTCGCTGATCGGCCGATTCGCTTTGGCGCCGTGCTTGGTCGACCAGACGCCGCAAAGCCGCGGACGCTCCGCCGCGCTGGCTGGCCAGCCAGTCCCAGTGGCGCGGCAGCAGCGTGACTTCGCGCGCGACCACGCCCAAACGCGGGCGCCCGGCGCCGGGGCGCGGCAGTGCGGCATCGGGAGCAGCGCTGCGCCCCGCGGTCGCGTTGCTGGGCTGCGCTGCGCGCATGGCGGCCAGGCGCGCGGCCTGTTCGGGCGCGTGGGGGGCATCGACCGGGGCGCCGGTCGCGTCGTCAAAGACCAGCACCGGCCCGCCGTGCGGGGCTTGCGCGGCAAGCGCCAAGGCGATCTCGGCGTAGCTGCCGCGCGCGACCCGGCGGTCGCCGGCGAACGCGGTGTAGGAAGAGGAAGCGGATGTGGGCATGCAGAATATTTTACCCGGGTTTATTAATTTACCCGGATTTAATTTGATCTGGCCTGGCCGGGGCGCGCCGGTCGGTCGAGCGTCACGCGGCGCTACCATGCGGCCATGCCTGCGCCCTCCTCGCCTGCCCCGTCCGCCGCTTCGTCCCTGCCGCGCGACGCCGCCAGCATTCTGGAGCTAGCCGCGCGCTCCATGTTCGACCTGTTCGCCAGCGCCAGCGAGGGCATGCTGCTGGTCGACCGCGACGCGCGCGTGGTCTGGATCAACGACCAGTACCGGCGCTTTCTGCCTGCGCTGGGCTTCCCGCGCGAGGAAGACTTTGTCGGCCACCCGGTGTCGTCGGTGGTGCAGAACACGCAGATGCACCAGGTGCTGGAAAGCGGCAAGCCGATCCTGATCGACCTGCTGCACAACCGCGCGGGCACCTTTGTGGTCAGCCGCATCCCGCTGCGCGACGACGCGGGCGAGGTGATCGGCGTGCTGGGCATCGTGCTGTTCGACCAGCCCACGACCAACCTGCAGCCGCTGATCGCCAAGTTCGCCCAGTTGCAGCAGGAGCTGGACGACGCGCGCCGCGAATTGGCCAAGAAATCGCCCCCCAGCGCCCATGGGACGCGCGCGGCCCGCTACAGTTTTGCGAGCTTCATCGGCACCAGTCCGGCCGCGGCCGAGGTCAAGCGCCAGGCGCGCCGGGCCGCGCAGTCGAGCAGCCCGGTGCTGCTGCTGGGCGAAACCGGCACAGGCAAGGAGCTGCTGGCGCACGCCATTCACGGCGCGTCGGCGCGCGCCAGTGGGCCGCTGGTCAGCGTCAACATCGCGGCCGTGCCCGACACGCTGCTGGAGGCCGAGTTCTTCGGCGTCGCCCCCGGTGCCTACACCGGCGCCGAGCGCAAGGGCCGCGTCGGCAAGTTCAAGCTGGCCGACGGCGGCACGCTGTTTCTGGACGAGATCGGCGACATGCCGCCCGGCCTGCAGGCCAAGCTGCTGCGCGCGCTGCAGGACGGCGAGGCCGAGCCGCTGGGCAGCAACGAACTGGTGCGCTTTGACGCGCGCGTAATCGCCGCCACTAGCCGCGATCTGCAGGCGCTGGTGCAAAGCGGCCAGTTCCGCGAAGACCTGTACTACCGCCTGAACGTGCTGCCGGTGCGCGTGCCGCCGCTGCGCGAACGGCGCAGCGACATCCCCGCACTGGTGGAGGTGCTGGGCGAGGACATGGCGCTGCGCGGCAGCCCGCCACCCGAGCTGAGCGAAGGCGCGCTGGCCCTGCTGACGGCCCAGCGCTGGCGCGGCAACATCCGCGAGCTGCGCAACGTGCTGGAACAGGCCGCGCTGCGCGCCGACGCCGACCGCATCGACGCCGAGGAGATGGAAGCCCTGCTGCGCCAGTCGGGCCTGAGCCATGTGCAGCCCGCGCTGCCGCCCGAAGCGCCGCCCCCGGACGCCGGCGCGCTGCTGCGCCCGCTGGCCGAACAGGTGGCCGAGCTGGAGCAGCGCGCCATCGCCGCGGCGATGGCGTCAACGGGTGGCAACAAGCTGGCGACTTCGCGCCTCTTGGGCATCTCGCGCGCGACGCTGTATGAGCGCATTGGCAATGGCGCGCCGAAGGCCCTGGAAGGCGGGGCGTAAGGCTCCCCATGCAGCTCGGCTGCGCCCGGCGCGCGGGAAAACGTGCACGATGGGTCGATCAAGACGGGCTGGAAAGTCATCGCGACGCCCGGTAGACGAACAGCCATCCTCGGTGTAAACCCTGCCTGTATTTCAATCATTTGAATGTTTTTTGCACATATAAATTGACTGTTTTTTAGACATTCCTACGTTGCCAACTGGGCAACCCCAGTGATTTCAAGCACTTAGCAGCTGGCACGGGATATGCACTCCCTTGAAGCAAGTCCACTTTGATCACGCCCCGAGGAGATCGCCCATGCAACGCCGCCACCTTATCGCCCTGGCCACCCTGGCCGCCGTCATCGGCTCGCCCGCGCTGGCCCAGTCGGAAATCAAGATCGCGCACATCTACAGCAAGACCGGCCCGCTGGAGGCCTACGGCAAGCAGACGGCCGCCGGCCTGATGATGGGCCTGGAGTACGCCACTGGCGGCACGATGGCGGTGAACGGCAAGAAGATTCGCGTGATCGAGAAAGACGACCAGGGCAAGCCCGACTTGGGCAAGAGCCTGCTGGCCGCGTCGTACGCCGATGACAAGGTCGATCTGGCCGTGGGGCCCACCTCGTCGGGCGTGGCGCTGGCCATGCTGCCGGTGGCCGAGGAATACAAGAAGATCCTGCTGGTGGAGCCGGCCGTGGCCGATTCGATCACCGGCGACAAGTGGAACAAGTACATCTTCCGCACCGGTCGCAACAGCAGCCAGGACGCCATTAGCAACGCCGCCGCGATGGACAAGGACGGCGTCTCCATCGTCACGCTGGCCCAGGACTACGCCTTTGGCCGCGACGGCGTGAAGGCGTTCAAGGACGCACTCAAGCACGCCAAGATCGTGCACGAGGAGTACTTGCCGCAGAACACCACCGACTTCACCGCCGGCATCCAGCGCGTGGTCGATGCGCTGAAAGACAAGCCCGGCCGCAAGGCGGTGGAAGTGATCTGGGCCGGCGGCGTGCCGCCGTTCAACGCGCTGGCCGCGGCGGACCTGAAGAAGCGCTACAACATCGAGGTGTTCACCGGCGGCAACATCCTGCCGGCCATGGCCGCGTACAAGAACTTCCCCGGCATGGAAGGCGCGACGTACTACTACTTCGGCATCCCGAAGAACCCGGTGAACGACGCCATGGTCGCCATGAACTACAAGCAGAGCAAGGCGCCGCCGGACTTCTTCACCGCCGGCGGTTTCTCGGCCGCCATGGCGATCGTCACCGCGCTGAAAGCGACGGGCGGCGACACCAACACCAACAAGCTCATCAAGACCATGGAAGGCATGAGCTTTGACACGCCCAAGGGCAAGATGACTTTCCGCAAGGAAGACCATCAGGCCATGCAGAGCATGTACCACTTCAAGATCAAGAACGACCCAGCCTTCGCCTGGGGCGTGCCGGAGCTGGTGCGCGAGATCAAGCCCGAAGAGATGCAGGTGCCCATCCGGAATAAGCGTTGAACATCCCCCCTGAGCGGCTGACGCCGCTTCCCCCTTCTCTCGATTCGCGCGGCGAATCGGGAAGGGGGACGCCACCGGCGCGGCGGGGCGGCCCTTGCCCGGTGGCTGCTGGGGTGAGGCGCGCTCATCGGGCGGAGTTGTCGCTCATGGGTTAGCGCAGTGGTTTTCTATGTTTTTGATAGCTGCTTGCGCAGATGGCTCTAGTGCTGACAGCGGTTTTTGTTTGAAATTGGAGTCCTTGGCGACATGCTGGCCACCCAAGACCTGACGATTCGCTTTGGCGGCCATGTGGCCGTCAACGCGGTGACTTGCGCGTTTCAGCCGGGCACGCTGACGGCCATCGTGGGCCCCAACGGCGCGGGCAAGACCACGTACTTCAACCTGATTTCGGGCCAGCTCAAGGCCAGTGCGGGCAGCGTGCGGCTGGGCGATCAGGACCTGTCGGGCCTGTCGCCATCGGCCCGCACGCGCGCTGGCCTGGGCCGGGCGTTTCAGCTGACCAACCTGTTTCCCAACCTGCCGGTGCTCGAGAACGTGCGCCTGGCCGTGCAGGCCACGCTGGACGGCCCGCACCGCCGTGGGCTCAACCTGACCAGCATCTGGAGCGACCACCGCCGCCTGACGCAGCGCGCGCTTGAGATCCTGGACTCCGTGTCGATGGCCGACAAGCAGCACATGCCCGTGGCCAGCTTGCCGCACGGCGACCAGCGCAAGCTTGAAGTGGCGCTGCTGATGGCGCTCGATCCGCAGGTTTACATGTTCGACGAGCCGACCGCCGGCATGAGCCACGACGAGGCGCCGGTCATCCTGAACCTGATCCGTGAATTGAAGAAAGACAAGACCAAGACCATCCTGCTGGTCGAACACAAGATGGACGTGGTGCGCGAACTGGCCGACCGCATCATCGTGCTGACCAACGGCACGCTGGTGGCGGATGGCGACCCGGCGGAAGTCATCGCCTCGCCGGTCGTCCAGGAAGCGTACCTCGGGCTAACGCCCGAGGACGCTTTAGGCGGCACTGACGCTCTCCCCCATCCCGACCTTCCCCCATCCGGGGGAAGGAGCGAAGACAAGGAACCCGCATGAGTGATGTTCTGCTCAGCCTGGAAGGCGTGCACACCCACATCGGCGCGTACCACATCCTGCATGGCGTGGACCTGCAGGTGCCGCGCGGGCAGCTCACCATGCTGCTGGGCCGCAACGGCGCGGGCAAGACCACCACGCTGCGCACCATCATGGGCCTGTGGCAGGCCAGCCAGGGGCGCATCAGCTTCAACGGCCAGGACATCACGAAGAAGCACACGCCGCAGATCGCGCAGCTGAACATCGCCTACGTGCCCGAGAACATGGGCATCTTTGCCGACCTGACGGTGAAGGAGAACATGGTGCTGGCGGCGCGGCAGGCACGCACGGCGGCACAGATCGACCAAACCCGCCTGCAATGGATCTTCCAGTTGTTCCCAGCGGTCGAGAAGTTCTGGAACCATCCGGCCGGCAAGCTGTCGGGCGGGCAAAAGCAGATGCTGGCCGTCAGCCGCGCCATCGTCGAGCCGCGCGACCTGCTGATCGTGGACGAGCCCAGCAAGGGCCTGGCGCCCGCCATCATCAACAACATGATCGCGGCGTTTCAGCAGCTCAAGGCCAGCGGGGTGACGATCCTGCTGGTGGAGCAGAACATCCACTTTGCCAAACGCCTGGGCGACCGCGTGGCCGTGATGGACGATGGTCGCGTGGTGCACGCCGGTAGCATGCAGGCGCTGGCCGAAGACACGGCGCTGCAGCAGCGCCTGCTGGGGTTGTCGCTGTGATGAATTCCAAGCCCAATCATGCGTTGGCGCTACAACCACCTGCGCAGGCAGCTATCACACCGATAGCACGTTGAACATCTTCATGAAACTGGACATCGACTACCCACCGCTGCTGCTGGTGCCCGTGCTGGCGCTGGTGGCGCTGCCGCTGATCGGCTCTCCCTCCACCTGGCTGACGCTCACCGTGGCGGGCCTGGCCATGGGCATGATCATCTTCATCATCGCCTCGGGCCTGACGCTGGTGTTCGGACTGATGGACGTGCTGAACTTCGGCCATGGCGTGTTCATCGCGTTGGGCGCATTTGTCGCCACCAGCGTGCTGGGCGCGATGGGCGACTACACCCAAAGCGCCAACCTGTGGCGCAACCTAATGGCCGTGCTGCCGGCCATGGTGATCGCCATGGCGGTCGCAGGTGCGGTGGGCCTGGCGTTCGAGCGCTTCATCGTGCGCCCGGTGTACGGCCAGCATCTGAAGCAGATCCTGATCACCATGGGCGGCATGATCATCGGCGAAGAGCTGATCAAGGTGATCTGGGGGCCGCAGCAGATCCCGCTGCCGCTGCCCACGGGCATGCAGGGCTCGTGGCTGATCGGCGATGCGGCGGTGGAAAAGTACCGCGTGGTCGCCGTGGTGGTGGGCGCCATCGTGTTCGGCGCGCTGGCCTGGACGCTGTCGCGCACCAAGGTGGGTCTCTTGATCCGCGCCGGTGTGCAGGACCGCGAGATGGTCGAGTCGCTCGGCTACCGCATCCGCCGCCTGTTCGTGGGCGTGTTCGTGGTCGGCAGCGCGCTGGCGGGTCTGGGCGGCGTGATGTGGGGCCTGTACCAGCAGAACGTGGTGCCGCAGATGGGCGCGCAGGTCAACATCCTGATCTTCATCGTCATCATCATCGGCGGCCTGGGCAGCACCACGGGCGCGCTGATCGGCGCGCTGCTGGTAGGGCTGATGGCCAACTACACCGGCTTTCTGGCGCCGAAGGTGGCGCTGTTTTCAAACATCGCGCTGATGGTGGCGGTGCTGCTGTGGCGGCCGCAGGGTGTGTATCCGGTCGCGAATCGATGAACTCCCCCGGGATGATGAACTCCCCCCTGAGTCGCTTCGCGCCTTCCCCCCTCTCTCTGCGCGCTGCGCGCTTCGGGAGGGGGGACAACGCGAGTTGCCGGCGCAGGTCCGGCAACCGCGTTCGCTGGATTGGCCTGCTCCGCGGCCGTTCGCTCCGGGGTGTGCGGGCGGTGGCTGGGCTTGCGCGGACGTTGCGCTTGGCCGTGGCGCTGTGTCTTGGTGCAATACCGGCGCTTGCTTCGCATTGCACGTTGACTTCTTATTTGATAGCTGGCCGCGCAGATTCAGTGCGGGCTAGCGCTTGATTTCGTCTTGAACATGCTGAGCCGCCTCTTTTCCAACGACTTGCCGCGCAACCGGCTGCTGACGGTGATCCTGCTGGCCATCGTGATCGGGCTGGCGCTGGCGCCGTTTTTGTTTCCGGGGGTGAAGGCGCTGAACGTGGCGGCCAAGATCCTGATCTTCATCGTGCTGGTGGCGGCGTTTGATCTGCTGCTGGGCTACACGGGCATCGTCAGTTTTGCGCACACGATGTTCTTTGGCATCGGGGCGTACGGCATCGCGATCGCCACCACGCGCATGGGGCCGACCTGGGGCGCCATCGCGGTGGGGGTGCTGGGCGCGCTGGTGCTGTCGCTGCTGCTCTCGCTGGCGGTGGGCTTGTTTTCACTGAGGGTGCGGGCGATCTTCTTCGCGATGATCACGCTGGCGGTGGCGGCGGCGTTCCAGACGCTGGCGTCGCAGCTGTCGGACTGGACGGGCGGTGAGGACGGCCTCACTTTCAAGCTGCCCGAGGTGCTGATGCCCAGCTTCGAGCCGTTCGAGACCGAGGTCTTCGGCGTGCTGATCGACGGCAAGATCATCACGTACTACGGGTTGTTCGTGGTCGCGGTCGTGCTGTTTCTGGCGCTGCTGCGCATCGTCAACTCGCCCTTCGGCCGCGTGCTGCAGGCGATCCGCGAGAACGAGTTCCGGGCCGAGGCCATCGGCTACCGCGTGGTGGTGTACCGCACGCTGTCCAGCGTGATCTCGGCGCTGTTCGCCACGCTGGCCGGTTGCATGCTGGCGATCTGGCTGCGCTACAACGGGCCGGACACTTCGCTGTCGTTCGAGATCATGATGGACGTGCTGCTGATCGTGGTGATCGGCGGCATGGGCACGATGTACGGCGCGCTCATCGGCTCGGTGCTGTTCGTGGTGGCGCAGAGCTATTTGCAGGATCTGCTGCGTCTGGGCAGCGAGGCCACAGCCGGCGTGCCGGTGGTGTCCGCCCTGCTCTCACCCGACCGCTGGCTGCTGTGGATGGGCCTGCTGTTCGTCCTCTCGGTCTACTACTTCCCCACCGGCGTGGTCGGTAAGCTGCGCGCCCGCACCGAGGCGCGCAACCTGACGCGCAAGGTTTCAACCCCGGCCCCCCAGACCCCCTAGGAGACATGCCATGCGTTTGAGACTCAACCCCTTCGCCCTGGCCGTCGTCAGCGTTTGCGCCCTGAGCGCTTGCGGCGGCGGTGACGACAACGGCCCGCAGGAAGCCCTCAACCGCCTGCCGGCCGGCGTCGGCAGCACGAGCGTGAAGCACTACGATGGCGCCAGCGACGACCTGCTAACCGCTGGCCTCGGCGCCAGCGGCCTGCAGTCAGACACGGCACCGGCCATCGCCAACGCGCTGCAGCCCACGGCGGCCGAGTTGCGCCGCATGGCTATCTACCTGAGCTACCGCGGCATCGTCGACACCACCACCGGTGGCGGCTACGGCTCGCTCTACGGCCCCAGCGTGTCGGCCACCGGCGCCGTGACCAGCGGCAGCGGCAAGGTCCCGGGCGCCGAATACATCGCCCTGCGCGACGATGGCAGCGGCCGCCAGAACGTGACGCTGATGGCGCAGGTGCCGGACAGCTTCGACCCCAAGAACCCCTGCATCGTCACCGCCACCTCATCGGGCTCGCGCGGCGTGTACGGGGCCATCTCGACGGGCGAATGGGGCCTCAAGCGCGGCTGCGCCGTGGCCTACACCGACAAGGGCACGGGCGGCGCGCCGCACGACCTGATGAACGACACCGTGCCCCTGGTTGACGGTACCCGCACCAGCGCGGCAGCGGCCGGCAACCAGGCGCAGTTCAACGCCGGGCTTTCCGCGGCGGAGCGCGCTGCGTTCAACGCGGCGACGCCAGACCGCTACGCCTTCAAGCACGCGCATTCGGGCCAAAACCCCGAGAAGGATTGGGGCCACCACACGCTCGACGCGGTTCGGCTGGCGCTGTATGCGATCAACGACCGCTTCGGCGAAGTCGACAAGGAAGGCCGGCGTCTGGCCAGCTTCGGGCCTCGCAACACGCTGGTGATCGCCTCCAGCGTGTCCAACGGCGGCGGCGCCGCCATCGCCGCCGCCGAGCTCGACACCGAAGGCCTGATCGACGGCGTGGCGGTGTCAGAGCCGGCGATTGAGGTGCCCAGCGATGCACGCGTCAACGTGCGGCGCGGCAACCGCCTCGTGCCCACCGTGGGTCGCAACCTGATCGATTTCACCACCTACGCCAATCTCTTCCAGGCCTGTGCCTCGCTGGCGCCATCGGTCGCCGCTGCGCCTTTCGGCGCCGCATTTGCAGCGTCCTTTGACGCCAAGGCAGCGCCCATCGCCAGCGGGCGCTGCGCCGCCCTGCACGACGAAGGGCTGCTGCAAAGCAGCACCACCGCCACGCAAGCCGAGGAGGCGCTGCAGCTGCTGATGAACTACGGCTGGGAGCCCGAGTCGCTGGAGCTGTCGCCGTCGCACGCCGCCTTCGAGATCGCCCCCGCCGTCGCCACGACCTTCGCCAACGCCCTGGCACGCGCCCGCGTCAGCGACAACCTGTGCGGCTTCAGCTATGCCGCCACGGTCGCCACCGGTGGCGTGACCCAGTTGGCCCCCGCCGCGCTGGCCAGCATGGCCGCGGTCGGCAATGGCGTGCCACCATCGGCCGGTGTGAACCTGGTCAACAACCGCGCCGCGCAAGGGCCGGCGCGCGATTTTTTCAGCCTGACCCAGACCGGTAAATTCGACTGGAACCTGGACGGCGCGCTGTGCCTGCGCGAACTGGTCACGGGCGGCGATGCCTGGGCCGCGCGCCTGCAAACCGGCATGGCGGAAACCCAGCGCAACGGCAACCTGCGCGGCAAGCCGACCCTGATCGTGCATGGCCGCAGCGACGCGCTGCTGCCGGTCAACCACACCTCGCGCCCGTATTACGCGCTCAACCAGCGCGTCGAAGGCCAGGCCAGCCAGCTGAGCTACATCGAAGTGACCAACGCTCAGCATTTTGACGGCTTCATCGGCCTGCCCGCCGTGCTGCCCGGCTACGACACCCGCTTCGTCCCGCTGCACCTGTACCTGAACCGGGCGTTGGACGCGGTGTACGACAAGCTCAAGACCGGCAAGGCCCTGCCGCCCAGCCAGGTCGTGCGCACCACGCCGCGCAGCGGCACGCCCGGCAAGGCCGACCCGATCACGGCCGCCCAGGTGCCCGCGATCGCCGCACGCCCCGCTGCCGCCGACGCCATCAACATGTTGAACGCCAACACGGTCTTCATCCCCGACTGAGGCCCAGCCCGGGCGTGGCCCACATCCACGCCCGGGTGGTCCGTTCAAGGAATCTCATGCGTTTCTGGATGAAAAGCTGGCGCCACGCGGTGTTCGCGGCCTCGCTGTCCGCCGCTGCGGCGCTCCGCCCGCCTGCGCTGGCGGCCGAGCTGGTGGTGGGTCAGGTCGCCCCCTCACAGGCGTCCTCGCCAGCACCGGCGCGCAGATGGCGCTCGGCCCCAAGATCTGGTTCGACGAGGTCAACGCCCGCGGCGGCGTGCATGGGGCAAAAATCCGCCACGTGGTGCTTGACGATGGCTACAAGGTGCTCGACACCGTGCAGCGCACGCGCGAGCTGGTCCAACGTCCGGACTTGCTGGCATTGATCGGTTTTGCCGGCACCGCCAACATCGCTGAATTGCTGAACCAGAACGTGCTCCAGCAAGCGGGCGTCGCCTTGATCGCACCCTACACCGGTGGCGAGCCACTGCGGCAGCCCTTCAACCCGTGGATCTTCCATATCCGCGCCAGCTACGCCGACGAGACCGAGCACATGGTTGAGCACCTGCTCACCCTGGGCATGGACCGCATTGGCGTCGTCTACCAGAACGACGGCTTCGGCGAATCCGGGCTGGCGGGCGTCAAAGCGGCGCTGGCCAAGCGCAAACTGTCGCTGGTCTCCTCAGCCAGCTACGAGCGCAACACCGATCAGGTTGACCAGGCCGTTCGCACGATGCGGTCGGCCGACGTGCGCGCGATCATCATGGTCGCGGTCAACAAGCCTGCTGCCAGCTTCGCCAAGGGCTACCGCGCCGCAGGCGGAGGGGCCCAACTGTTCAACATCTCGGTAGTCAATCCCGCAGAGCTGGTGCAACTGGCGGGGCAGCAGGCGGTCCATGGCTTGGGCATCAGCCAAGTTGTGCCCTACCCCTACAGCCAGCAGCTGCCCGTCGTGCGCGAATACCAGACGCTGCTGCGCAAACACAGTCCCGGCGCCGAGATCAACTACACCAGCTTCGAGGAGTTTCTCGGCGCCAAGGTGCTGGTCGAGGCACTGCAGCGTGCCGGCCCCGCGCCGACGCGGGCCAAAGTGATTCAGGCCCTGGAATCGCTGCAGAACCTGGACCTGGGCGGCGTCACGTTCAGCTATTCACCCACCCAGCGTGTCGGCTCGCGCCTGGTCGAGGTCACGGTTCTCAGCCGGGACGGAAAACTCCTGAAGTAGCCGTTCGTCCATCCTATTTCGCTCTCTGATCATGTCCCCCTCGTCACACTACCTCACCTGCGCTGGCCGAGAAATCCACACCATGGATTGGGGCGAGCGCGATGCGCCGGTGATCATCGCCTGGCACGGCCTGGCGCGCACGGGGCGCGACATGGATGAGCTGGCCGCGCACCTGTCGGCGCAGGGTTGGCGCGTGGTCTGTCCGGACACCATTGGGCGCGGCCTCAGCCAGTGGGCGGCCAATGCCAAGGACGAGTACTGCCTGGCCTTTTACGCCCGGCTGGCGCGCGAGCTGCTGGACCAGCTGGGCGTCGAGCGCTGCCACTGGATTGGCACGTCGATGGGCGGCGCCATCGGCACCGTGTGTGCCAGCGGCTATTTCGAGCCGACGATGAAGGCCCGCATCCAAAGCCTGACGCTCAACGACAACGCGCCGCAGCTCGCCGCGCCGGCGCTGGAGCGGATCAAGGCCTACGCCGGTCAGCCGCCCGCCTTCGCCACAGTGACCGAACTCGAAGGCTTTCTGCGCACCGCCTACAAGCCCTACGGCGTGTTGACGGACGCGCAGTGGCGCCGCATGGCCGAAACCAGCACGCGCCGCCTGCCGGACGGCCGCGTCACCACGCATTACGACCCGGCCATCGTCGGCCAGTTCATCCACTACCCCGATGACTACCTGCTGTGGCACCACTATGACGTACTGCAGATCCCGGTGCTGCTGCTGCGCGGCGTCGAATCCGACCTGGTGCTGAAAGACACGGCCGAAGAAATGACGCACCGCGGCCCGGGCGCGCGCGGCCTGCTGCAATGGGAAGAGATCGCCGGCTGCGGCCACGCACCGGCGCTGAACGTTCCGGGCCAACTTGCGCTGATCGATGGCTTTCTGGCCAAGGCCAGGCACGACGCGCTGGCCTGAGCCGGGCCCCTGGCGAATGGTTGAACTGAACTGCAGGCCGAGCGACCAGGACATCCCATTTTCTATCGAATCAGCCTGCAGCCCTACAACCATCAGCGCGGGCAGCTACTCTATTAATAGCGAATAATCGCCAACGGAGCCGCCTCGTCATCCTCCGGCGCCCCTCGCATGCCCGCGCGTTGGCCAGCCCTGCAGGTGTTCCTGCACCAGTTCGGCCAGCGCGGCGAGCCAGACCGGGTTGTCGTTCAGCGCCGGGATGTACTGCAACTGCTTGCCGCCTGCACACACAAAGGTGTCGCGGCCTTCCATGGCGATCTCTTCCAGCGTCTCCAGACAGTCGGCGACGAAGCCGGGGCAGACGACGTCCACGCGCTCGGCCCCGGCCGCGCCCAGTTCGACCAAGGTGTCGTGCGTCGATGGCCCCACCCATTTCGCCTTGCCAAAGCGCGACTGGAAGCTCAGCACCCATTCGCTGTCCTTCAGCGCCAGGCGCTCGGCCAGCAGGCGCGCGGTCTCGACGCATTCGGCATAGTACGGGTCGCCCAACTTCACCGTGCGCTCAGGCACGCCGTGGAAGCTCATCACCAGCTTGTTCGGTCGGCCGTGCGACTGCCAATGCTGGTGGATGACCCGCGTCAGGGCCCGGATGTAGCCCGGGTCGTCGTAGAAGCGGTCGATGAAGCGCAACGCCGGCACGTGGCGCGCGCCGCGCGCCCAGTCGGCCACGGCGTCCACCACGCTGGCCGTGGTCGTGCCGGAATACTGCGGGTACAGCGGCACCACCAGCACGCGAGTGCAACCGCGCGCCTTCAGCTCGTCCAGCTGCGACGCGATCGACGGGTTGCCATACCGCATGGCCAAGCGCACGCTGACGGCGTGACCGCGCTCACCCAGGTAGCCGCGCAGCATGGTCGCCTGCTTGCGGCTCCACACCATCAACGGCGAGCCTTCGGGCAACCACACGCTCTGGTACTTGGCGGCCGACTGCTTGGGCCGGGTGCGCAGGATCACGCCGTGCAGCAGCGGCTTCCAGGCCAGAGGAGGAATTTCCACCACGCGCGGGTCGCTCAGGAATTCGGCCAGATAGCGCCGCGTGGCGGCGGGCGTGGCCGCATCGGGCGTGCCCAGATTGCAAAGCAGGATGCCGGTGCGTCCGGCCTGATCGGGTGGCACCTGCGGTTCGGGTCTAAAACGCATGCGCTATTCTCGGGCATGCCGGATTGATGCCTGTGGCCGACCCGGCGACGCCCTGCATGACCCTCTCTCGCCTCGATCTTTCGCGCGTGCGCGCCGTCACCCTGGACCTGGACGACACGCTGTGGCCCGTCTGGCCGACGATAGAGCGGGCCGAGACCACGCTGCGTGCCTGGCTGACCGACCGCGCACCAGCCACCGCGCGCCTGGCCGCCGACAGCCACCACCAGCGCCGTGCACGCGAGGCCGTCCTGCAGGCACAACCCGAGATCGCGCACGACCTGGGCCGACTGCGGCGCGAGGCCATTCGGCATCTGCTGCGCCTGGCGCAGGAAGATGTCACGCTGGCCGAACCGGCGTACGAGGTGTTCTATGCGGCGCGCCAACGCGTAGACCTGTTCCCAGACGCGCTGGCCACCTTGCAACTGTTGAGTGCTCGGTTCCCGGTGGTCGCACTGACCAACGGCAACGCCGACGTGCACCACATCGGCATTGGCGGGTACTTTCACGACGCCCTCAACCCGGCCAAGGTCGGCGTGAGCAAGCCCGACGTGCGCTTTTTCCAGGCCGGTGCCGCCGCCGCGGGCGTGGCGCCTGAAGCCGTGTTGCACATCGGTGACGATGCCCAACTCGACGGCGCCGGTGCACTGGCGGCAGGCATGCAGACCGTGTGGGTCAATCGAACGGATGAGCGCTGGCCGCCCGAACTGCCGGATCTGCCCCACGCCGAGGTGCCGAGCCTCACGGCGCTGAACGCCCTGCTCGGCTGACGCCCGCAGGCGCCGCGCTCAGTTCACCTTGCCGATGGCCTTGACGACCTCGGCCATCGCCTTGGCATCGGCCTGAACGAAGCGCTCGAACTCGGGCGTGTCCTGGTAGAGGAAGGACGTTCCTGCGCTCACCATGGCCTGTTTGGCACGGGGGTCGTTCACTGTCTCGCGCGCCGCCTGACGCAGTTGCTCCACCACTGGCGCGGGCGTACCCGCAGGCACGAACAGGCCCGACCATTGCGAGTAGGTCACGGGCACACCGAGTTCGGTCAGGCTCGGCACGTCGGGCAGCGCGGCCAGCCTGCCCTCGCCCCAGTGCGCGAGCGCGCGCACCTTGCCCGATTTGATGTGCTGCGCCACGCTGGCTGGCCCGGTGGACAGGGCATCCACCTGTCCCGACAGCAGCGCCAGGATGGCCGGGCCGGCGCCGGTGTAGGGCACGTGCACCATGAAGGTCTTGGTGGCGATCTTCAGTTGCTCCATGGGCACGTGCATGGTGCCGTAGTTGCCCGATGAGCCGAACGTGAGCTGTCCAGGGTTCTGACGCGCGTGCGCGATGAACTCCTGGAAAGACTTCCATGGGCTGTCGGCACGCACCACCAGCACGGTGGGATCGGCCGTGAAGCGCGCGATGGGTTTGAACTGGTTGAGCTGGTACATGGGCGCGCGCGCCAGCACCTTGTCGGCCTCGGGCAGCACCACGATGGATGACAGCGCCATGAGCGTGCTGTAGCCGTCCGGCTTGGCCTTGGCCACCTGGGCGATCCCGATGCCTCCACCGGCGCCCCCCTTGTTCTCGACCACGATGCTCTGCTTCAAGAAGCGCCCCATCGCCTCGGCCACCGGGCGACCCACGGTATCGGCCACGCCACCGGGCGGGAAAGGGACCAGCATGCTGATGGGGTGATTGGGATAGGCGTCCTGGGCCAAGGCCGCCCGGCTGAATCCGCCCGCAGCGGCGGCGGCGCCCATCATCGCCAGGGCTTCGCGTCGTGTCGTCATCGTGTGTCTCCTCAAGGGGGCTGCCGGCGCGAACGCGTCAGACAAACCGGTTTTCGATGGTGCCGATGCCGTCGATCTCGACGCGCACCGTGTCGCCCGATTTCAGGTAGCGCGGCGGGTTCAGCCCCATGCCCACTCCGGCCGGCGTGCCGGTGGCGATCACATCGCCCGGGTAGAGCGTGATGCCGCGCGATACGGTTTCGATCAGCGTGGAGATGTCGAAGATCATCAGCGCGGTTTCGCCGTCCTGACGCTGCTCGCCGTTGACCCAGCAGCGCACGCGCGTCTGGCGGCCGTCCATCTCGTCGGCGGTCACGATCCACGGGCCCATGGGGCAGAAGGTGTCGAACGACTTGCCCATGTCCCACTGCTGGTGGCGCATCTGCACGTCGCGCGCGGTCACGTCGTTGATCACGGTGTAGCCATATACGTGCTTCATGGCGTCGGCCTTGGCGATGTTCTTGCCGCCCTGGCCGATCACCACGCCGAGTTCGGCTTCGTAGTCGATCTGTTCGGACACGGCCGCGCCTGGAAGGTGCACCGAGTCGAACGGCCCCACCACGCACTCCGGCACCTTGGTGAAAACGATGGGCCAGGCCGCCACGTTGGCGTTGCTCGCCTTGAACACCGACTCCTGCAGTTCCTTGGCATGGGCGTGGTAGTTGCGCCCCACACACCACACGTTGCGGCGCGGACGCGGCAGGGGCGCACGCAATTGCACGTCGGCCACCGCCACCGCGGCATTCGTCAGCGCGGGCAAGGCGGCACCAGCCACGGCGGCCTCGATCAGGGCCTGCGCACCGCGCTCAGCCACCTCGCGCGGCACATCGAAGGCCGTGACGCTGGCGCCGTCGGCCGACACCTGGCCGACATGGGGAACGCCTTGGTGGGTATACGCTGCAATTCTCAATTCATGCTCCTCTAGAACGTGCGGTCGCGCTCGGCCGCTAAAACCATTAGGTACCAATTGGTCTGCATGGTACGAATTGGTGAATCATAAGCATGCCGCCGCGTGCGTCAATCCGTGCAGCCAAAATGACGGAAAGGGTTTTCCCTGGCGTCCAGCCGACTGCCCAGGTTTGCACAATTGGTATGATTTGATATCTTCAGTGAGGAACCCTTGGACGCGACCTACGCTTTGCGGCAAACGATCCTCGGCCAGTTGCAGTCGGGCCAGTGGCAGGCTGGCGCCCGGCTGCCGACCGAGCGCGAGTTTTGCGAGCAGTTTCAGATCAGCCGCACCACCGTGCGCAAGGTGCTGGGCGAGCTCAAATCCGCAGGGTGGCTGAAGCAAACCGTGGGCAGCGGCACCTACGTCAGCGAGCGGGCGCCGCTGGCCGCCCCGGCGAACGGCTCAAGCGGCCTGCGCCAAGGCGTCAGCCCCGCCGAGCTGATGCAGGCGCGCCTGGCCATCGAGCCCGCCATCGTCGATCTCGTGATTGGCAACGGCACGGTGGGCGACTTCGACCACATGCGGCTGTGCTGCGACCGCGCCGAAGCGGCGACCACGCACGAAGAGTTCGAGCACTGGGACGCCCAGTTCCACGAGGCCATCGCGCGCGCGGCGCACAACAGCCTGGTCACCAACATCTTCCAGATGATGAACGACGCGCGCGCGCAGGGCGAATGGGGCGCGCTGAAGAAGAAAAGCCTGACGCCGGAGCGGCGCCTGGCCTACCAGCGCGAACACCGCGAGCTGCTCAACGCCCTGCGTGAGCGCGACCCGGGCCGCGCACGCGCCACGGCCACCGAACACCTGCTCGGCATCCGCCGCAACCTCCTGAACTACTGAAGCAAGCGCGCCGCGCTGGCCGCTCGGCGCGCTTGGCGGCCGATTTACTTCTCGGCGTTGGGAAAGAACAACTGCTCGCCGCCGATCTTGTAGGCGGCGATGGCGTTCTGACCCGTGGGTGAAGTCACCCAGTCGACGAACTTCTGCGCCTCGGCCTGCTTGACCTGCGGGTGCTTGGCCGGATTGACCACCATCACGCCATACTGGTTGAACAGGCGCTTGTCGCCCTCGACCAGGATGGCCAGATCGGCGCGGTTCTTGAAGTTAAGCCAGGTGCCGCGATCAGCCAGCACGTAGCCGTTCATCGACGCGGCCATGTTGAGTGCCGGGCCCATGCCGCAGCCGCATTCCTTGTAGCCGCTGCCCTTGGCGTCCTTCAGGCCCGCGTCGGCCCAGTAGCGCAGCTCGGCCGCGTGCGTGCCGCTCTTATCGCCGCGCGAGACGAAGGTGCCGTTGGCCGCCGCCAGCTTCTTCAGCGCCTCGACGATGTCCTTGCCCTTCACCCCCGCGGGGTCGCTCTTGGGGCCCACCAGGATGAAGTCGTTGTACATGACCGGATAGCGCTTGAGGCCGAAGCCCTCGGCAATGAACTTCTCTTCGGCCTTCTGGTCGTGCACGAACACGACGTCGGCATCGCCGCGCCGCGCCATGTCGAGCGCCTGGCCCGTGCCCAGCGCGACGACCTTGATGTCGATGCCGCTGGCCTTCTTGAACTCGGGCAACAGGTGCGCGAACAGCCCGGACTGCTCGGTCGAGGTGGTCGAGGACATGACGATGTTTTGCGCAGAAGCCGCCATGGACACTATCAACGCCATAGCTGCCACCGCTTGTCTGGCACCAGAACCAAGCATTTTTCTCGTCAATTTGGAAGTCATAGAAGTTCTCCTTTCAGAAACGCATCGGCTTCGGGGGATACCGCGCGCAGCACGGTTCGGTCAAAAAACTGTTCGACAGGCAAATCGGCCATCAGGCGGCCCTGGTCAAGGTAGATCACGCGGCGCGCAAGCCGCTTGACCTGGCCCAGGTTGTGGCTCGCAAACACCATCGTCAGGGGTGCGTCGGACGCGTCTGCCGGGTTGGCGAAGGCGTGCATCAGTGTCTCGACCTCGTGCTTGGCGTAGGGATCGAGGCTGGCCGTGGGCTCGTCGAGCAACAGCAACTCGGGCGACTGGGCCCAGGCGCGCGCCAGCGCAAGGCGCTGCTGCTGGCCACCCGACAATCCGCGCGCGTTGCGCTCGGCAAGATGCGCCAGCTGCACGCGCTCCAGCGCGGCCAGCGCCTGCGCGCGGCCGGCGCGCCAGGGTGTGCCGCGCAGCCAGAGCCCGGCCTGCACATTCGCCCGCACCGACGCGCGCAGCATCCACGGGCGCTGAAACAGCATGGCCTGCTGTCGCCGGGCAGGCGCGTGCACATGGCCTGTCTGCGGGCGGATCAAGCCGTGCACGACGCGCAGCAGCGTGCTTTTGCCGCTGCCATTGCCACCGACCAGGGCCACGCTCTCCCCGGCGGCGATGCGCAGGTCCACGTCGGCCAGCGCGCGCACGGCGCCAAAGTGCACGTTCACGCGCTGCAGGACCACCGAAGCGGCCGACCCGGCGCGCGGCGCGGCGGGCCGATCGGAGGCCACGGCCATGGGTTCGTGCGGCGAGCGCTCGTTCATGAGGCCACCCATCCGGTGGCCGGCGATGCAGTTGAGCCATCGATGCGCTCGCGCCACGCGCGCAGCCAGCCGATCAGCGCGTTGAGCAGCAGCACCACGGCCAGGAGCACGATGCCCAGCGCCAGCGCCAAGGGCAGATCGCCCTTGCTCGTCTCCAGTGCGATGGCGGTCGTCATGACGCGCGTGAACCCATCGATGTTGCCGCCGACGATCATCACGGCGCCAACCTCCGACACCGCGCGGCCGAACGCCGCCATCATCACCGTGAGCAACGCGTAGCGTTCATCCCAGGCCAGCAGCAGCCCGCGCAGCATGGACGCCGCGCCGAGCGAGGTGAGCTGCTCGCCATGCTGCAGGTCGGCGTCCTCGACGGTCTGCCGCGTGAGCGCTGTGACGACCGGAATGACCAGCACGACCTGCGCCACCACCATGGCTTTGAAGCTGAACATCCAGCCCAGAAAACCCAACGGCCCCGTGCGCGACAGCAGCAGGTACACCATGAGACCAACCACGACGGAGGGCAAGGCCAACAACGTGTTGAGCACGGCCAGCGCGGCCTGACGCCCACGAAACCGTGCCACGCCCAGCCAGGCCCCGACGATCAGCCCAATGCCGAATCCGATCGCGCAGGCCGTCGCACTCACCCCGAGCGAGCGACCCACGATGGTCCACAGCGCGGGGTCGAAGCTGGAAATGAGATGGAGCGCAGTGCGCGCGCTGTCAGCAAAGGTATTCACGACAGCGACGATGCTAAACCGTTGCCCACACCCGCCGTATCAGCGCAAACAGCTATGCATTTGATTGCATAGGTGGAGGGTTTAAACCCCTATCGCTATGTGTCACTCCCTCGGAAACGTTGGAAAGGTCGAATCAGCAACCCATTCACGTCATCATCCACAGCCGGAGCCAAAGCACGCGGCGCAGTCCCGCTCAGCACGCCGCGCGCCAGTGACGGCGCACGGCGTGCCTGCACTATTTACAGCTTGCGCGTCGCCATGTACTGGTCGTAGCGCGACTCCGCGAAGCGGAACCACAGCAGTTGGTCGCGCTGGAAGGCGCGCATGTCGGCGTAAATCTTGCGCCAGGCCGGATTCTTGGCGTCCAGGTCGGCGTAGACCTCCATCGTCGCCTTGAAGGCTGCGTCCATGACCGACTGCGGGAAGGCCTGGATTTGCGCCCTGTTGGCCGCCAGTTGCTTGAGGGCCACCGGGTTCAATGCGTCGTACTTGGCCAAAGCCTCCTTGGACGCGTAGGCGCAGGCCGATTCGAACATCGCCTTGTACTCGGCCGGCAGCGAGCCCCACGCCTTGGTATTGACCAGGATGTTGCCGTGCGCGTCGCCTTCCCACCAACCGGGGTAGTAGTAGTGCGGCGCGACCTTGTAGAAGCCCAGCTTCAGGTCGTCGTGCGGGCCAATCCACTCGACGGCGTCGAGCGTGCCCTTCTCCAAGGCGACGTAGATCTCGCCACCCGGAATGCTCTGCGGCACGGCGCCCAGCTTGCTCATGATCTCACCGACCAGACCACCGCCTAGGCGAATCTTGAGGCCCTTCAAATCGGCCAGCGACTTGATCGGCTTGCGGTACCAGCCGCCCATCTGCGTGCCGGTGTGGCCGCCGTCGAAGCTGACCATGTCGTAGGTGGCAAAGAACTCGTTCATCAGCTTGCGGCCGTTGCCCTGGATCATCCAGGCCGACATCTGGCGCGCGTTGAAGCCAAACGGAATGCCCGAAGCCAGGGCGAACGTCGTGTCCTTGCCGGTGAAGTAGTAGGGCGCCGTGTGCGTGACTTCGATCGAGCCCTTCTGCACCACGTCGATGACGCCAAACGCGGGCACCAGCTCGCCCGCCGGGTGCACCGAAAGCTGAAACTTGCCACCGGACATCTCGGACAGCTTCTTGGACAGCGTTTCCGAGACACCCCACAACGTGTCGAGCGATTTGGGAAAGCTGGAAGCGAGTCGCCAGCGAATCGTGGCCTGCGCATGTACGGCGGGTGCCACGCCCGCTGCAAGCACGCTGGCCAATCCGGCACTTCGTACAAGTGAACGACGATCCATGTTGTAAGTCTCCTGTTCTATGAATGGTCCGCGAGCGTCAGTCAGAAGGACTGATCTGAATACCCTTGCGCGGAGGGGCATGGCCCCTTCCACATCCTAAGGATGGGACAGGTTGGCGAAGTCATCTGCGTGACACGGAGCCACCGGGGGAGGACTGCGGCACACTCGAGCCTGTGCACAAGATTGGTCTTTCCTACTCGCTCGACGCGGACGCTGCAGGGCCGCTGATTCGCAACCCTCTGATGGATCTGCTCCACGCGGTCCAGACGAGCGGGTCGATTTCAGCCGCAGCCGCTGCCCTGGGCCTGTCCTATCGGCATGTCTGGGGCGAGCTCAAGCGCTGGGAAGAGGTCCTGGGTCACCCGCTGGTGGCTTGGGAAAAAGGCAAACGCGCGCGCCTGTCCGGCTTTGGTGACAAGCTTCTGTGGTCGGAGCGTCAGGCCCAGGCACGTCTGGCCCAGCAGATCGATGCCCTTCGTGCTGAACTGGAACGTACCTTCGCCGTGGCTTTCGACGACGAAGCGCACGTGCTGACCTTCCACGCCAGCCACGACGACGCGCTGACGGCGCTGCGCATGCACGCCTTGGCGCGCGGCGAGCGCCCGCAGTTGCACTTGGACATCCGCTTCATGGGCAGCGTCGACGCCATCCAGGCCTTGAACGAAGGGCGCTGCATCATGGCCGGCTTTCACACACTGTGCGACGCACCAGCGGGCACGCTCACCGAGCGCACCTACAAGCCTTTGCTGAAACCTGGCCTTCACAAACTGATCGGCTTTG
This sequence comes from Ottowia flava, assembly GCF_008017535.1. GTDB lineage: Bacteria > Pseudomonadota > Gammaproteobacteria > Burkholderiales > Burkholderiaceae_C > Ottowia > Ottowia flava. The sequence continues at coordinate 15,044 of NZ_VRUA01000020.1, read as the reverse complement.
CGCGGCGCAGCCAGGGCCTGATGGTCGCGCCGGGCAATCCGCTTGGCCTGAATGCTCTGCATGATCTGACGCACCCAGGCGTGCGTTTCGTCAACCGCGCGCGCGGTACAGGCACCCGGGTTTTGCTGGATGACCTGCTGGAACGTGCCGGGATGGCGCCCGATAGCCTGCGCGGTTACGAGCACAGCGAACCCTCGCACGCCGCGGTGGCGCAGGCCATTCTGGCCGGTCAGGCGGACGTCGGGATCGGCATCGAGGCAGCCGCGCGCGCGCGCGGTCTCGATTTCGTGCCCGTGGCCGAAGAGGAATACCACCTTGTGTGCCTGAAGTCCGCGCTTGACGAGTCGCCCGTCGTGGCATTGCGGCAGATCCTGCAAAAACCGGACTGGCAAACGGCCGTGCAGCAATTGCCGGGGTACAGGCCATCGTTCAGTGGCGAGGTACGCGCCATGTCGAAGGTACTGCCTTGGTGGCGCTTCCCCCGGGCCAAGCCGCACCGTGCCTGAGCGCACCCCTGGCGCTATGCGGGAATGCCCCGCCATGTGTATCAATTTGCCTCATTAGAATCGGTACTCAGCTTGCGCCCAGACACGCCCACCGCGTGCGTGCAAGCCTGTCAATGCCGCGCTACCGCGCGCTCGTACGACCTTCCCCGGAGACCCCGATGCAGGCGCTGCTCAAACTCTCGCGAGCCATCGACTGGCTCAATGCCCAGGTGGGCAAATACGTCATCTGGCTGATCTTTGCCGCCACCGTCATCAGCGCTTTGAACGCCATCGTCCGCAAGGCTTTCAATTACAGCTCCAACGGCTTCCTGGAAGTGCAGTGGTACCTGTTCGCCTGGTCGTTCCTGGTGGCGGCGGGCTACACGCTCCTGCAGCGTGAGCACGTTCGCATCGACGTGCTGAACAGCCGCCTGCCAAAGAAGGCACAGGTGTGGATCGACATCATCGGCTTCGCCTTCTTTCTGACACCGCTGTGCCTCATGGTGCTGTACATGGGCGTGCCCATGGTGATCGAGAAATACCAGTCCGGCGAGATGTCCGGCAACCCGGGCGGCCTGATCCGCTGGCCGGTGTGGCTGGCGCTGCCCATCGGTTTCTTCCTGCTGATGCTGCAGGGCTGGTCCGAGTTGATCAAGCGCATCGCCTTCCTGCGCGGCGTCGGTCCCGACCCCATGGGTCGCCTGTCCGACCAGAGCGCCGAAGAAGAGTTGGCTGAAGCCCTGCGCCGCGAGGCCGAGGTCAAGGCCGCGACACCCACTGCCAACTGAGTCAGGAGCTGCTGCACATGGAATTCCTGACCACCAACTACGCCCCGATCATGTTCGCGGGGCTGATCTGCTTCCTGCTGCTTGGCTTCCCCGTGGCGTTCAGCCTGGGCGCCTGCGGCATGTTCTTCGGCTTCCTCGGGATCGAGCTGGGCATCTTCCCCGCGTCGGTCATGGAGTGGCTGCCGCAGCGCCTGATTGGCATCATGGCCAACGACACCCTGCTCGCGGTGCCGTTCTTCACCTTCATGGGGCTCGTGCTGGAACGAAGCGGCATGGCCGAGGACCTGCTCGACACAGTCGGACAGGTCTTCGGGCCCATGCGCGGCGGCCTGGCGCTGGCGGTGGTCTTCGTTGGCGCGCTGCTGGCAGCCACCACCGGCGTCGTGGCCGCGTCGGTCATCTCCATGGGCCTGATTTCGCTGCCGATCATGCTGCGCTACGGCTACGACCGCAAGCTGACCAGCGGCGTGATTGCGGCCTCCGGCACGCTGGCCCAGATCATCCCACCCTCGCTGGTGCTGATCATCATGGCCGACCAGTTGGGCCGCAGCGTCGGCGACATGTACAAGGGCGCGTTCGTGCCCGCCTTCATTCTTGTCGGCCTCTACGTCCTCTACATCGTGCTGCTGGCCATTTTCCGGCCCCAGGCGGTACCGGCGCTGCCGCCCGAAGCGCGCACCTATCGCGAACCCAATGGCCACAGCGGCTACACCTCGCTGACGGTGTTGATGGTCATCTCTGCCCTGGTGTCTATCTTTCTGGCGCGCCACATGGCGGACGTGCACACCTGGTGGGAGGGCCACTTGGTCGAGTCCGTGCCGACCGACGAGAAAATCGTGGTCGCCATGTGCGGCGGCGTGTTCGTGGCCTGGGTGATTGCCATGGGCAATAAGCTCCTGCGCCTGGGCCTGCTGTCCAAGCTGGCGGAGCGGGTGACCTTCGTGCTGATCCCACCCCTGCTGCTGATCTTCCTGGTGCTGGGCACCATCTTCCTGGGGGTCGCCACCCCGACCGAGGGCGGCGCCATGGGTGCCATGGGCGCACTGCTCATGGCGGCGCTGCGCGGCCGCATGAACTACAACCTGCTCAAGCAGGCGATGGCCTCGACGACCAAGCTGGCCTCGTTCGTGATGTTCATTCTGATCGGCGCCACCGTGTTCAGCATGGTGTTCCAGGCGGCCGACGGCCCCAAGTGGGTTGAACACCTGTTGGCCAACCTGCCTGGCGGCCAGGTGGGCTTTCTGGTCGTGGTCAACCTGCTGATCTTCTTCCTGGCCTTCTTCCTAGACTACTTCGAACTATCGTTCATCGTCGTGCCACTGCTCGCCCCGGTGGCCGACAAGCTCGGTATCGACCTGATCTGGTTCGGTGTGCTGCTGGCCGTGAACATGCAGACTTCGTTCATGCACCCGCCGTTCGGCTTCGCGCTGTTCTTCCTGCGTTCGGTCGCACCTGAAAAGCCCTACGTCGACAAGATCACCAAAAAGGTCATGGAGCCGGTGACCACGATGCAGATCTACAAGGGCGCAATTCCCTTCCTGATCATCCAGCTCACCATGGTCGGCATCCTGATCGCCTTCCCCAGTCTGGTCACTGGCAGCCTGGACAAGAAAGTCGACGTGGACATGGACGCCGTTGGCGCACAGATGCTCGAAAGCCTAGGCAACAGCCAGGGCTACGGCAGCGACCAGGCGACCGACCCGAATGCGCCGGCCAGCGCGGCGGGTTCCGACGAGAACTGGACCAACGAAAGCGCCTGGGGCGACGAATCCAGCCCGGCCATGCCAGGCGCCTCGGATGCGCCTGCTGCGCCCGCTGCATCTGCGCCAGAAGCGTCTGCGGCACCGGCGGCCGAAGGTTACGGGTCGGACGACCCGATGAAGGCCTTGACCGATTCCTTGAAGCAGGACGGCAAGCCTTGAGTCGTCAGGAAAGGCGCCCTCGGCTCTCGGCGGCGGCGCCTTTCGGCTTCAAACAAAATAACGCTCCAGCGCTTTCCCAGCTTGCGCAAGCAGCTACTTAATTTATAGCGACATGTGATCTCGAGCGATCCACCCTATCGCTCATGCGCAACGTAGACACATATAAAAAGCCGCACACAGTGCGGCTTTTTTTTGCGACCCAGAAGCGGCGGCCTTGCGGCCACCTGCCCGGTGCAATATCAGAGTTTCAGGCCGTTCACGTACTGGTTGTACGGGAACTCCGAGAAGCGGTTCCAGAGCACCTGGTCGCGCTGGAACGTGCGCATGTCCTCGAAGATTTTCTTGAACTCGGGGGACTTGGCGCTGTGCTCGGCGTACACCTCTTGCGAGGCCTTGAAGCCGGCGTCCATGATCGACTTGGGGAACAGCTTGAGCTGCGTCTTGTTGGCCACCAGGCGCTTGAGCGACTGCGGGTTGACGGCCTGGTACTTGGAGATCATGTCGGCGGCGGCCACGGCGGCAGCGGCGTTGACGATCGCCTTGTTCTCGGCGGACAGCTTTTCGAAGGCCTTGTTGTTGATGAAGAACTCGAGGTCGGCGCCGCCTTCCCACCAGCCGGGGTAGTAGTAGTACGGGGCCACCTTGTTGAAGCCCAGCTTCTCGTCGTCGTACGGGCCAACGAACTCGGAAGCGTCCAGCGTGCCTTTTTCCAGCGCCTGGTACACGTCGCCAGCAGGCATGTTCTGCGCCACCACGCCCAGCTTGGCCATGGTTTCGCCGAACACACCGCCGCCCAGGCGCATCTTCAGGCCCTTCAGGTCGGCGGGCGACTTGATTTCCTTGCGGTACCAACCGCCCATCTGGGTGGTGGTGTTGCCGGCGCTCAGTGTGCGGAAGTTGTACTTGGCGAAGAAAGCGTCCAGCAGCTTGCGGCCGTTGCCGTGGTTCTTCCAGCCCATGTTCTGGACGGTGGTCAGGCCGAAGGGCACGGCGCAGCTGAAGGCGAAGATCGGGTCCTTGCCGGTGAAGTAGTACGCGGCCGTCAGGGCCATCTCGAGGGTGTCCTTCTCGAGCGCGTCCACCACGCCAAAGGCGGGCATCAGCTCGCCAGCAGGGTGAACGGACACTTCGAACTTGCCGCCCGACAGCGCCTTGACGGTTTGCGAGAACTTCTCGGCACTGCCGAAGATCGTGTCAAGCGACTTCGGGAAGCTGGCAGCCAGGCGCCAGCGGACGGCGGCCTGCGCGTGAACCGCGGGAGCAATGCCAGCGGCCAGAACGCCGGCGATGCCGGAGCGCTTGATGAGGGAACGACGATCCATGAGCAACATACTCCTCGTTTGATGGTAACGAAAACCTACAGAAACGCTAAGTGTAGCGACGTGGGTAGCCCGCCCCGATTAGGGATTCACCTGTCACCTGAGCAGCAAGACGGGGATTTTTTCGCTTTTTTGAGCGCTGGCGGGCCTAACCGGCCGCGCTCCGCGCGGTTTCAGCACGAGCTAGCCCGCGTTGCGACCGACCACGCGCAATTCCGGTGTGCCAGAGGGCAACGAAGCTGCCAGCAAATCGCCGAAACGGCGCCGGACCGATGCCTCGATGCCATCCGCATCCAGCCCCTGGGCCGCCAGCAAACGCGCCGGGTCGCCGTGTTCGATGAACGCGTCCGGCAAGCCAAGTTGCAGCACCGGCATCGCGGCGCCGGCCGCTGCCAGCGCCTCGAGCACGGCGCTGCCTGCCCCGCCCATCACGCTGCCCTCCTCCAGGGTCACCAGGGCCTCATGGGACTTCGCCACGTGGGTCAAAAGGTCTGTATCGAGCGGCTTGGCCCAGCGCATGTTGACGACGGTGGCGCCCAGGCGCTCCGCTGCTTGCAACGCCGGGTACAGCAAGGTGCCGAACACCAGCAACGCCACACCGCAGCCTTCGCGCCGCACTTCGCCTTTGCCGAACGGCAGCGCCGACAGATCTGGCAGCGCCGATACACCCACGCCCGCCCCACGCGGATAGCGCACCGCCACCGGGTGTTCCTGCGCAAACGCAGTCGACAGCAACTGGCGGCATTCGCGCTCGTCCGCCGGACACGCGATGCTCACGTTCGGGACGCAGCGCAGATAGGCGATGTCGTAATTGCCCGCGTGCGTCGCCCCATCGGCGCCGACGAGCCCCGCGCGGTCCAGTGCGAACACGACAGGCAGGTTCTGAATCGCGACGTCGTGGATCAGTTGGTCGTAGGCGCGCTGCAGGAAGGTGGAGTAGATCGCCACCACCGGCTTCAGGCCCTCGCAGGCAATGCCGGCCGCGAAAGTCACCGCGTGCTGTTCGGCAATGCCCACGTCGTAATAGCGGTCGGGAAAGCGCTTGTGGAACTCGACCATGCCCGAACCCTCGCGCATCGCGGGCGTGATGCCCACCAGCCGCGGGTCCTGCGTGGCCATGTCGCACAGCCACTGGCCGAACACCTGGGTGAAGGTTTGCTTGGGCGGCGTGCTGGGCGGCACCAGGCCGATCGCCGGGTCGAATTTTCCAGGGCCGTGGTAGGCCACAGGGTCGGCCTCGGCCAATTTGTAGCCCTGGCCCTTCCTGGTGACGACATGCAGGAACTGCGGCCCGGTCTTGCGGGCCATCAGCTCACGGATGTTCTCGAGCGTGGGAATCAGCGAATCCAGGTCGTGCCCATCGATCGGCCCGATGTAGTTGAAGCCGAACTTCTCGAACAGCGTGGCCGGCACCACCATGCCCTTGGCCTGCTGTTCGAGGCGCTTGGCCAACTCGAACAGCGGCGGCACCGGGCCCAGCACGGTCTTGCCGACGTTCTTGGCGGTGGCGTAGAAATTGCCACTCATCAGCTGCGCCAGGTAGCGGTTCAGCGCGCCGACCGGCGGGCTGATGCTCATGTCGTTGTCGTTCAGCACGACCAGCAGGCGCGCATCGCGCTCGACGCCGGCATTGTTCAGCGCCTCAAACGCCATGCCCGCCGTCATCGCGCCATCACCGATGATGGCCACCGCGTCGCGGTCTTCGCCTTTCTGGCGCGCGGCCAGTGCCATGCCCAGTGCGGCCGAGATGCTGGTCGACGAATGGGCGGTGCCGAAGGTGTCGTACTCGCTCTCGTCGCGGCGCGGAAAACCCGACATGCCGCCGAGCTGGCGCAGCGTGGGCATGCGCTCACGCCGGCCGGTCAGGATCTTGTGCGGATACGTCTGGTGCCCCACGTCCCACACCAAGCGATCGTGCGGCGTGTCGAAAACGTAGTGCAGCGCAATGGTCAATTCCACCGTGCCCAGGTTCGAACTGAGGTGGCCGCCCGTGCGCGCCACGTTGCTCAGCACGCATTCGCGCAATTCGTCGGCCAGGGCTTTCAGTTGGTCGCGCGAGAGCCGACGCAGATCGGCCGGCGTGCGGATGGATTCGAGGTAATTCGTCGCCATGGTCAATTGTTGCGGTTCACGACGCGGTCGGCCAGCGCCCTCAAGTAGGCGACATTCGCCAGATCGCTGTCGTCCAATGCGCTTTGCGCCTCGTCGCCCAGCCTCGCTGCGAGCGCTCGTGAGGCGTCGAGGCCAAGCACGGATACATAGGTCGGCTTGTCCGCAGCGGCGTCCTTGCCGGCCGTCTTGCCCAGCACGATCGAATCGGCTGTCACGTCCAGAATGTCATCGACTACCTGGAAGGCCAGCCCCATCGCCGCGCCGTAGCGCACCAGTCCGGCGTGGGCCGCGGCGCTCAAGGCTTGCTGCGCGCACGCAGCCCCCATCCGAACGCTGCCCTCCAGCAGAGCGCCGGTCTTGAGCATGTGCATGTGGCGCAGAGCTTCCTCGGTCAGCGGCTGACCGACGCTGGCCAAGTCAATCGCCTGGCCGCCCGCCATGCCGGCACCGCCGGCGGCGCGCGCCAGGGCGCGACACAGCTCCGCCTGCATGGAGGCCGGCACCTCGCTCGGTTCGGGCGTGAGCAGCTCGAACGCCAGCGCCTGCAGCGCGTCACCCGCCAGCAGCGCCTGGGCTTCGCCGAACTGCACGTGCACGGTGGGTTTCCCACGGCGCAGCACATCGTTGTCCATGCACGGCATGTCGTCGTGCACCAGCGAATAGGCATGGATCAACTCGACCGCGCAGGCGGCGCGCAGTGCAGCGTCCGGATGACCCTCAACGGCATCGGCCGCCGCCAGCACCAGCAACGGGCGGACCCGCTTGCCACCGTCCAGCACCGCGTACCGCATGGCTTCGCCAAGGCCGGCCGGCGCGTCCACAGGCACCCAATCGGTCAGCGCCTGCTCGACCCGCGTCAATGCCTGGTCCGACCAGGTCGCAAAATCCGATGTCGTCATTCCAGCGTCCACGGCTTGAGCGCGCCCGACTCGTCCAGCACCTTGACCTGATCTTCGATGGCCCGGAGTCGGTCGCGGCAATAGGTCAGCAATTCGGTGCCGCGCTGGTACTGGGTGAGCAGATCCTCCAGCGGCATCTGTCCGGATTCGAGCCCCGACACGATCTGTTCAAGCTGCTGGACCGCATCGCCGTAACTGGCTGGCTGCGTGTCGCTGGTGGCGGTCTTTCTGGCCATGCAATCTGCGCAAAAGGGCTTATTTTAGGTGGCACGCGTCGAGTGGCACGGAACAACGTCTCGAAATCCGGCTCTCATGTGCTGACTGGGCACAGCATCGGATGCGGCTGTTCGGTTAAAATCAAAAGTTCCCTTGCCCAAAAGCAGGGGTTTCGCGCGCCCAATATCCTCGGATTCCAAGCGCTTACTTCCTGCCCCTTCATAGGGGGAGTCTTAAACATCGGAACACCATGTCTGATTTAAGTCTTCAGTTACAGCAGGCGGCAAGTCAACTTTCCGTCCCATCCTATTTCGACCCTGCGCTGCTCGAGCGCGAGCAGAGGCTCATCTTCGAGTCCGGTCCGCGCTACGTCGGCCATGCGCTGTCCGTGCCGAACGCAGGTGACTACTTCGCCCTCCCGCAAGAGGCGGAGGGTCGCGCGCTGGTGCGCAACGCCCAGGGCGGGCTGGAGCTGATCTCCAACGTCTGCCGCCACCGACAGGCGGTCATGCTCAAGGGCCGCGGTTCGCTGCAAGGCCAGGGCAAGGGCCATGCCGGCGGCAACATCGTGTGCCCGCTGCACCGCTGGACCTACTCGCCCCAGGGCGAATTGCTGGGCGCACCGCACTTCCAGCACGACCCCTGCCTGAACCTGAACAACTACCGCCTGCGCGAGTGGAACGGTCTGCTGTTCGAGGACAACGGCCGTGACATCGCCGCTGACCTGGCCGGCATGGGCGTCGCGCACGACCTGTCGTTCGACGGCTTCGCGCTGGACCACGTCGAGCTGCACGAGTGCAACTACAACTGGAAGACCTTCATCGAGGTCTACCTCGAGGACTACCACGTCGGTCCGTTCCACCCTGGCCTGGGCAACTTCGTCACCTGTGACGACCTGAACTGGCAGTTCGGCCGCGAATACTCGGTGCAGACCGTCGGCGTGGCGCCCACCTTCGCCCAGCCCGGCTCGGACATCTACAAGAAGTGGCACGAAGTGCTGCTGAACTACCAGAACGGCGCCCTGCCCTCGCGCGGCGCGATCTGGCTGACCTACTACCCGCACATCATGGTCGAGTGGTACCCGCACGTGCTGACGGTGTCCACGCTGTACCCGATGGGTGTGGACAAGACCATGAACATGGTGGAGTTCTACTACCCCGAGGAAATCGTTGCCTTCGAGCGCGAATTCGTCGAAGCGCAGCGCGCCGCCTACATGGAAACCTGCGTCGAGGACGACGAGATCGCCGAGCGCATGGATGCCGGCCGCAAGGCCCTGATGCTGCGCGGCGACAACGAAGTCGGCCCCTACCAAAGCCCCATGGAAGACGGCATGCAGCACTTCCACGAGTGGTACCGCCGCGCCATGGGCATGACGCTGACGACCTGAATTTACTATTCAATTCATAGCAGCCTGCGCTGGTCCATGGGGCGGCGCAGGCATTTTTTTGCCTGATAATCGCGCCCCATGCAAGCCGCCTGGATGATCGCCGCCTCGCTCTTCTTTGCCCTGATGAGCGTGTGCATCAAGTTCGCGTCGGACCACTTCGGGCCGATGGAGATCGTCTGCTACCGCGGCGCGATCGGCATCGTCTTCATGTGGATGCTGGCGCGTTCGCGCAAGGTGTCGCTGCGCACCAGCGTGCCGATGATGCATGTGTGGCGCAACATCGTCGGCGTGGCGGCGCTCACGGCCTGGTTCTACGCCATCGCCCGGCTACCCCTGGCCACGGCGATGACGCTGAACTACATGAGCGGCGTGTGGGTCGCCGCCTTTCTGGTCGGCGGCACGCTGCTGATGGGCAAGCTGTCGGAGATCCGGCGCCAGGGCCCGCTGATCTTCGCGGTGATGGCCAGCTTTGCCGGCGTGGTCATGATGCTGCGCCCCACGCTGGACCAGAACCAGCTCTTCGCCGGCCTGATCGGGCTGATGTCTGGCCTGATGTCCGCGCTGGCTTACATCCAGGTGGCCGCGCTTGGCCGCATGGGCGAACCCGAAGCGCGCACCGTGTTCTATTTCTCGGTCGGCGCCGCGCTGGTGGGCGGCGTTGCCATGCTGTTCTTCGACGTGCACCCGCTCAACACCCGTCAGGCGCTGTGGCTTATACCCATCGGCGTGCTGGCCGCGCTGGGGCAGTTGTGCATGACGCGCGCCTACACACGCGGATCGACCATGGTCGTGGCCAACCTGCAGTACTCGGGCATCGTGTTTGCGGCACTGTTCGGGCTGTTCCTGTTTGGCGACCAGATCCCGCTGCTGGGCTGGGTGGGCATGGCCACCATCATCCTGAGCGGCATGCTGGCCACCTTCCTGCGTGCGCGGGCGCTGCCCAACCCGCCAGCCGAAAATCATTGAAGGGTTCACCCCTGAGGCGCCTCCGGCGCCTTCCCCTCTCCTGCGGGAGGGGGACAAGGCCGACAGCCGGCGCAGGTCCGGCTGTGGCGTTTGCTGAGAAGGAGCTAGTTCAGCCGAAGCGGGCGTTCAATCGCGCCGGCCACAACCGCAATAGCGCAATAGCGTGCAGGTTTTGCACTCACCGTTGGGCTGTGTGGGGCTTTCTGTCGCTTTCGTGTGCTCCAGGTATGTCTGGGCCAACGTCAACCTGGGCTTCGCCCAGACATCCCGTCCCGCACCTGCGCGACCGCACGCCATGCGGCCTTCTTTTATGCTCGGGGCAACCGCAGTTCACGTACCCAAGGAAGCCGACATGCCCTACACCCACCTGATTTCCGTTGACGAGTTGAAAGCCCTGCAAGCCAGCAGCGCACCGCTGCTGGTGGTGGACTGCAGCTTTGACCTGGCCGATGCGACCAAGGCCGATGCGATGTTTGCCGAACAGCACATCGCCGGCGCCGTGCAAGCCCACCTGGACCGCGACCTGAGCGCCAAGGATCCGGCCGACGCGGTCAACGGCGGCCGCCACCCGCTACCGAAACGGGAGCTGTTCGCGCAGACCCTGCAACGGCTGGGCGTGAATCAGGACACACAGGTGGTGGCCTACGACCGCAACGGCGCCAACTACTGCGGCCGCCTGTGGTGGATGCTCAAATGGGCCGGCCACGACGCCGTGGCGGTCCTGAACGGTGGCCTGCAGGCCTGGGTTGCTGCGGGTGGCGCGACCGAATCCGGCCCCGCGGCGCCGCGCGCCCCAGGCAACTTCCAGCTAGGCGAGCCGCTGCGCCGCCTGGTGCATACCGACGACATCGTGGCCGCGCTCGGTCGGCCGACGCAGACCTTGATCGACGCCCGCGGCGGCCCGCGCTACCGCGGCGAGACCGAGCCGCTGGACCCCGTTGCCGGACATATCCCCGGCGCGCTGAACCGCCCGTTTGGCGACAACCTGGGCGCCGACGGCTTCTTCAAACCGGCAGCGCAGCTCAAGCAGGAATTCGACGCGCTGCTGGCCGGGCGCGACGCGGCGGGCGCGGTGCACCACTGCGGCAGTGGCGTCAGCGCCGTGCCCAACGTGCTGGCGATGGAGTTGGCCGGCTACGCGCCCGCCGGGCTGTACGCCGGCAGCTGGAGCGAGTGGAGCCGTCGGCCCGAGTTGCCCGTGGCGCGCGGCTGAGCGCCCAGCGCGCGCGCAGCATCGCTATATTATGAGTAGCTGCCAGCGCTGACCCACGTAGGGCGAGCGCTGTATTTCATTCAAAAATCGACGATTCGACCAGGGCATCTGCGCACCCGCCGCGCCAGCTCATTCGCGGATGTTCGCCGCCTTGACGACCTGCGCGTAGCGCTGCTGCTCGCGTGCGACGAACTGGCCGAACTCGGCTGCGCTGCCATTGCCGGGCACGGCGCCCTGCTCCTGCAGCTTGGTGCGGATCTCGGGCTGCGCCAGCACCGCGTTGACCGCCTGGTTGATCGCGTCGACCACCGCCTTGGGCGTGCGCGCGGGCGCGAACAGGCCGGTCCATGACACCACGTCGTAGCCCTTGAAGCCCGGCGTTTCGGCCACCGTGGGCACGTCGGGCAGCATCGGCAGGCGCTTGGCGCTGGTCACGGCGATGCCCTTGAGCTTGCCCGACTGGATGTGCGGCGCTGCGCTGACGCTGATCAGCATCGCCAGATCGACCTGGTTGCCGATCACGTCGGTGGCGATCTGCGCGCCGCCGCGGTAAGGCACGTGCGTCACGTCAAAGCCGCCCTGGCGCTTCATCATCTCCATGCCCAGGTGCAGCACGGTGCCGATGCCGGACGTGGCGTAGCTCAGTTTGCCAGGCTCCTTCTTGGCCAGCGCGACCACGTCGGCCAGCGTCTTGACCGGCAGGCCCGGGCGCGCCACCAGCACCATGGGCGCGGTGTTGACCATGGCCACCGGCGCCAGGTCCTTGGCCGGGTCGTAGCGCACGCCGGCCGGGTTGACGAATTTGGCGATGGCGATGGGGCTGTCCGCGCCCATCACCAGCGTGTAACCGTCCGGCGCCGACTGCACGAGCTTGTTCACGCCGATGGTGCCGCCCGCGCCGCCCACGTTGTCCACCACGACCGACTGCTTCAGCCGCTGCGTCAGCTGCTCGGCCAGCAGGCGCGCCGTCGTGTCCACGCTGCCGCCAGCGGTGAACGGCACGATGATGGTGATGGGCTTGGCCGAGGGCCACGCGGGTTGCGCGTGGGCGGTCGTGGCCAGCAGGGTCGCGGCGCCAATGGCGGTCAGAAGAAGTCGTCGTTGCATGGTGTATTGACTATAAAAAAAGGAGCTGTCTGCGCAGACTGGGCAACGGCTAGGCGATGTTTTTGGCCAAATCGTCGAACTCGGCAGTGAACTGCGCGCGCCAGTCGCGGCGCGTGCTGTCGTCGATCCACGCGCCGTCCAGGCCGTTCAGCATGAAGCCGCGCAGGTCCGCCACGCTGAAGCCGAAGTCGCGCACCATCATCCCCCAGGCCTTGGCCGGGGTGACGTGGTGCAGCGTTGGGTCGTCGGTGTTCGGGTGTACGCGCAGGCCCAGGCCGGGCATTTGGCGGATCGGGTGGTCCAGCGCCCAGCGCTCGGGCGCCAGGGTGCGCAGGTAGTACGAATTGGTCGGCACCACGGTGAACAGGATGCCCTGGTCGGCGCAGCGCGCGGCGAAGTCCGGCGCGTCCACCACGGTGTAGCCGTGGTCGATGCGGTCCACCTTCAGCACGTCGACCGCGGTCTGCACGTTGGTCCAGGGCATGCCGAATTCGCCGGCGTGCGCGGTGGTCTTCAGGCCCGATGTGCGGGCCAGTCGGTACGCGGCCTCAAACAGCTCGGGCGGGCGGTCGTTCTCGCGGTAGTCGATGCCGATGCCGATGGCTTCGTCGCAACGGTGTTCGACCACCCAGCGCACCATCTCCAGCGCGTCTTCGGGCGAGGCTTCGCGGTCGATCGCCGGCACCAGTCGGCCAACGATGCCGTGGTCGCGCTCGGCGTCGGCGATCGCGCGGCGGATGCCTTGCAGCGCGCGCTCGTACGGCAGGCCGCCTTCGCGCGCGGTGCCGGTGGGGTTCCAGAAGAACTCGGCGTAGCACACCTGCTCGGCCGCGGCATCGCTCAGGTATTCGTACACCAGCCGGTGAAAGTCGTCCGGCGTGCGCAGCAGCCAGGCGTCCAGCGCACGCAGCACGCGCAGCACGCCCACCGGCTTTTCGCCGCGGGTGTAGAAGGCGGTGATTTCCTCGTCGCTGATCGGCGCCTTGGCGCGGTACACAAGGTCGGTGAAGGTCTGTTGCCGCACGCTGCCCAGCAGGTGGCAATGCAGTTCCACCTTGGGCATGCGCAGCAAAAAGTCGTCGAGGGTCACGGTGGCTGCCATGCGAGTATTGTCGCGCGGGGCCACGCGTTTTGCAGGCCATGCTTAACCCAGCAGTGTGCGGCGACCGCCGCGTTTGGCACCATGTGTGTCAGCGCAGCCGGTCAAGGCGGCCTCATCGCACACGGGCATCAGCTATATTTTGAGTAGCTGCCTGCGCAACTCCCTGTAGGGCCAGCGGCCTGTTTCTTCAAGATTCTGGACAAGGGACCCGGGTGCGCTCTGACGCAGGTCGCACCGGGTCAGCTTCAGGCCACGCCGTGCGCCTTGAACCACGCGAGCGCGCGCTTCCAGCCGTCTTCGGCATCGGCCTTGCGGTAGCTGGGCCGGTAGTCGGCATGGAAAGCGTGCGGCGCGTCGGGGTAGACCACGAATTCCGACGCCTTGGCCGCGGCGTTGCCCTTGTCGGCGGCGGCTTTCAGCGCGGCCTTCATCTTGTCGACCGTGTCCAGCGGAATGCCGGTGTCGGCACCGCCGTACAGCCCCAGCACGGGCGCCTTCAGGTTGGCCACACCGTCGATCGGGTTCTTGGGTGTCAGCGCGCTCTGCTCGCCCACCAGGCGACCGTACCAGGCCACGCCCGCCTTCACCTTGGGGCTGTGCTCGGCAAACAGCCAGGTCTGGCGGCCGCCCCAGCAGAAGCCGGTGACGCCCACTTTGTTGACATCGCCGCCGTTGGCACCGGCCCAGGCCACGGTAGCGTCCAGGTCAGCCAGCACCTGCGCGTCGGGCACCTTGGAGATGACCTCGCTCATCAGCTTGGCCATCTCGCCATAGCTTTGCGCGTCGCCCTGGCGCACGAACAGCTCCGGCGCGATGGCCAGGTAGCCCGCCTTGGCGAAGCGGCGCGCCGTGTCGGCGATGTATTCGTGCACGCCGAAGATTTCGGACAGCACCAGCACCACCGGCAGGCCCGTCTTGCCCGCGGGCTGTGCGCGGTAGGCGGGCATCTTGAAGCCCGCCACGTCAATCGTCACCTCGCCCGTGGTCAATCCATCGGCCGATGTCTTGATCGCAGTCTGCGCCATGACCGGTAGCGTGGCCGCCGCATACCCCACACCCAAGCCGAACTGAATCGCCCGGCGGCGCGATGGCACACCGCCGGCGCGGTCGTCGCGCGCGTCGAGCAAGGCGGCGGTGTCCAGGACGTGGTCGTTCTTGAGCATGCGGGTTCTCCTTTGGTTGGTTGTAAACGGGCAGTCTAGACGGCATTGGCGGGCGCCAAGGCAAAGCCCTTTAACTTGCACTAAGCGGTTTTCGATTCGTATATAATTTTGGGTTCTGGTTTTCGCCGACTTAGCTCAGTTGGTAGAGCAACGCACTCGTAACGCGTAGGTCGCCAGTTCGATCCCGGCAGTCGGCACCACTCCAAAAGCCCGCACGTTCACAAGACTTGCGGGCTTTTTCTTTGCTTGGCACGCGCCCTGCCTGCAACGCAAAAAAAGCGCCCCGTGGGGCCAATGCCAGTCAGTTAACCGCTGACTGGCATTTTTTTGTTGGAAACTTGTGCGCCCGGTTTTTCACCTGCCTG
>NZ_VRUA01000002.1 GCF_008017535.1 Ottowia flava | reverse complement strand
GCCTTGCTGGGGCAGGCTTTATCTCACGGACGGGCGTAGCTCACTTCCAAGTAATTCGTGCAGACCTTCCCTAGGCGTTCCCACCCAAAATTCGCGTGCGTTTGCGCCTTTCGAAACAACAAACTCGCCATCGATTTCTCGCGCGGTAGCTTCGATGCCCGAGCGTGGCAATAGCATCTCAAAAACAGGCGAAACCTGTGGGGTCTTGTCCTGATCCTCAATCGCCTTGGGCGCGTCGTGCAAAAAATTGAAGCCCAGCACTGGCAAGACGGTTCGAATCTGTTCGAGGAAAAACGCCATGTCTGCGAGGTCCGATTCAGGCAACGCTCGATAGTCGTGCGAGGTACCATTTCCCACGACACACCGACCGGTGCCGGATGCCAAACTGATGAGCCGACTCTCAAGGTACTTGGCGTGGGCCTTGGTTAGGTTCATATCCTTGCTGGTGACGAGACATACTCGCTCCCAGAAGTCCTTACCGCCTTGAGCTTCTGGCCGATTGTGCTGCTGGAGTCTTCTGGAAATATCATCCGATTCACCGATGTAGACCCGAGTCAGCAACTGATTTTCGGGATCGGGGCCTCCCAAAAAGTAGATTCCGGTGCGAGCCACTTCGGGACGCTTAATCAATTCGACCAGTTTGCTACGTGGCGCCGTGAGGACGTGACCGGTCCAGTTCATGATCTCGGCAGTCAGCAACCCGTTGGGTGTGCCATCTACGAGGAAAAGACGGATGCTGCGACCTGTTGCCATGAAAAAAGGGGAGCTCCTGCGCTGAGTTGGATTTAATGGGGCAACAAAAATCGTTACGTGCTTGCGTCAGTCGACTTCGGTGCTGCTGCCGGCCGCCCAATCGACTCGTACGTCAGTCCGTGTCGCGCGACCACGGCCGGGTCGTACAGGTTGCGGCCGTCGAAGACGATGCGGTCGCGCAGGGCGCGGGCGACGCGGTCGAAGTCGGGCACGCGGAACTGCTTCCATTCGGTGACGATGGCCAGCGCGTCGGCGCCGTCCAGCGCGGCCATGGGCGAATCGCAGAAGACCAGGTCGGGCCGGTCGCCGAAGATGCGGCGCGCCTCGCGCATGGCCACCGGGTCGTGCGCGCGCACCTGCGCGCCAGCGGCCCACAGCGCCTGCAGCAGGTTGCGGCTGGGCGCTTCGCGCATGTCATCGGTCTCGGGCTTGAAGGCCAGGCCCCAGACGGCGATGGTTTTGCCGCGCAGGTTGGGGCCGTAATGCGCGAGGATGCGCTCGGCCAGCACCTCGCGCTGCGCGTCGTTGCGGCGCTCGACGGCCAGCAATACTTCGGGGCGGTAGTCGATCGACTGCGCGGTGTGGATCAGCGCCTTGACGTCCTTGGGGAAGCAGCTGCCGCCATACCCCGCGCCGGGGTAGATGAAGTGGTACCCGATGCGCGGGTCGCTGCCGATGCCGCGGCGCACGGCTTCGATGTCGGCGCCCAGGCGTTCGGCCAGACCGGCGATTTCGTTGATGAAGCTGATCTTGGTGGCCAGCATGGCGTTGGCGGCGTACTTGGTCAGCTCGGCGCTCTTCACGTCCATCAGCACGATGCGGTCGTGGTTGCGGTTGAAGGGCGCGTACAGCTCGCGCAGCTGGCGCTCGGCTGCGGCGCTGCTGGTGCCGATGACGATGCGGTCGGGCCGCATGCAGTCGGCCACGGCTGCGCCTTCCTTCAGGAATTCGGGGTTGGACACCACTTCAAACGCGATGTCGGCACCGCGCGCGGCCAGGGTCTGGCGCACCTCGGCCGCGACCTTGTCGGCCGTGCCCACGGGCACCGTCGACTTGTTGACGATGGTCTTGGGCCGGTCCATGTGCGTGGCGATGGTGCGCGCCACCGCCAGCACGTGCTGCAGGTCGGCGCTGCCGTCTTCGTCGGGCGGCGTGCCGACCGCCAGGAAGATCAATTCGCCATGCGCCACGCCTTCGGCCGCGTCGGTGGTGAAGTGCAGGCGCCCCGCCGCGTGGTTGGCCTGCACCAGCGGCGCCAGGCCGGGTTCGTGGATCGGGATCTGCCCGGCCTGCAGCGCCGCGACCTTGGCCGCGTCAATGTCCACGCACATGACGTCGTGACCGACGTCCGCCAGCACGGCGCCTTGCACCAGGCCAACGTAGCCGGTGCCGAAAACGGTGACTTTCATAGGCACATATCGGCGGTTGACTCTGAAATCTCTCTGAAATCAAACGACGAAACAGAGGCCAAGTTATTGATTTTCATGAACTATTTGGATTTGATCTCTTTGAAGAATGCGAATTGCTCTCTGATCTCTCTGTCAACTGCCAGCGTGGCACGGCATCTGATCCGCCGTTGGTGATCAGACCTTGCCTTCGCATCTTGGTCAAAAGGCTGCCGATCTTGGTATGGCGTTGCTGCAAGCTGAGTGCCTCGCTCAGCTTGCCCAGTAGTAAGGCATTGATGTCCTTGCGATTGGCCTGGCCGAACTCATGCAGGTAGTCCGTCACAAGCTTGGCGTAAAAGGCGTCGTCTTGCGCACGAGTGCGAATGTAGTCAGCGCGTTGAGCTGTCGCGGCGGCCACACTGGCCGCGACGTGAAAGTGTGGCTTCCGACCTTCGATCAATTTTTTTCGCCTCAGGCCGCTGATCACCTCATCAGGCAAAGGTAATTTTTTCTGCACGCGGTCAAGGGCCAGCACGTCCTCCCACGACAGCCTGGTTTGCTGCATCAATAAGCGCGTATACGCCGGATCGACCACGCCGCCGTACAGTGTCAAGCGTACTGACGCAGATTCCGAAAGGTCATAGTCGGGCAACGGGAAGTAGCGCCGCGCTTGAGCTTGGTACATCTCATGGATGCCGTAGCCCATCGTGTCGATCATGTTTAGCCCGGCCATCGCGTGTGCCAAAAAGGTGTTGCGATAACGCCGCGGGCGCTGATGGCCAGGGACATAGTCCAGAGGCTGACCTTCGAAGAACGTGCCTTCACTGTCCAACACCAACCGGTCCGGCCATTCTGTTACGACTATGCGGCCGTCACGCGAATAGTCTTGGTGGGCGATGCAGTTGTGCAAGGCTTCCAGCACGGCCTTTTGGTCGTACTTGGCCACCTCTATGGGGAGCAACTCGTCGTGCGGCAGCAAGCGCATCTGGACGTTGCGTATGCGTCGGTACAGCGCGGTTGTCGCGAGCAAAAAAGGCGGTCCGAAGTGCTCATATGCGCGTTCCGGGCCTTCCAGGCTCCAGGTCATTTGCGCAGGATGCGGCGATAGGCGCCAAGAGGATTCTGGCTTGCCCAGCAGTAAAAGAGCTGTTCGGGTGATCTGCCCATCCTGGGTGACCAATGATCGATCCAGAAAGATCGATAGAGGCCAGGCCAGCATCTCATTGGCATCCAGACGGTTGGCGTGCTTAGCGACAAACGATGCGCGCGCCGCGTGAAGTGCGTCAGGATCCAGATCCTCCAGCGTGGCGCCGGGCACAACCTGAGCAGACCAGTCTTGGCGAGCAGTTTGCGCGCGGATGGTGTCCTGCTTCTCCAGGCTGAGAGGTGCCAAACTGTCACCTGCGCGGGCATAGTAGTGTCCTTGCCAAGCGATCGGTATCCCGCGAGGGGCTGCAGGTATTTCAAACAGCACCACGCGGCCTTCGACCGTTTGCAATACATGAATGTTGCGCAAACTGACACTGGGGCTGGTGCCCCGAGCAATTTGATCCTTCAGGCTATTCAGCCGATCCTGCTGCGACCGATAGCCTGTGCCGACGACGCGACGATGGCGCTCGTTCACACCGAAGACCAGCCATGCGCGCTCGCAATTGCGCAGATTGGCTTCGTTGCATAGTGCGGAAAAATACTTGCCGAGCTTGTCTGTATCGTAGTCATTCGAAGCTTCCTTGAATTCCACGATCTCACTTTCCCAAGCTGCAATTAGCTCGTCCAGCAGTATGCGTAGCGCTGCCACGTCCACAGTTCAGCTCCCGTAAAAGTCCCTGTACCAGCGCGCAAAGCGCGCCACGCCTTCACCGACCGGCGTGGCCGGCTTGAAGCCGACCCACGCCGCCAGCGCCGACACGTCTGCCGCGGTACTGTGCATGTCGCCGGGCTGGATCGGCAGCATGCGCTTGTCGGCGGTGGTGCCCAGCGCCGCTTCGAGCGCGGCGATGTAGTCCATCAGCACGGTGGGTGTGCTGTTGCCGATGTTGAAGATGCGGTAGGGCGCGGTGCTGATGCCGGGGTTGGGCGCCAGCGGGTCGTAGGCGGGGTCGGGCGTGGCGGGCTTGTCCAGCACGCGCAGAACCCCTTCCACGATGTCGTCGATGTAGGTGAAGTCGCGCACCAACTGGCCGTTGCCGTAAACGTCGATCGGCTCGCCGGCCAGCATGGCGCGGGTGAATTTGAACAACGCCATGTCCGGTCGGCCCCAGGGCCCGTACACGGTGAAAAAGCGCAGCCCGGTGGTCGGCATGCCGTACAGGTGGGCGTAGCTGTGCGCCATCACCTCGTTGGCCTTCTTGGTGGCGGCGTAGTAGCT
The DNA here is from genome assembly GCF_008017535.1 of Ottowia flava. Classification (GTDB taxonomy): domain Bacteria; phylum Pseudomonadota; class Gammaproteobacteria; order Burkholderiales; family Burkholderiaceae_C; genus Ottowia; species Ottowia flava. The sequence goes on along the minus strand of NZ_VRUA01000002.1, from coordinate 423,525 downwards.
GACCGGGTGGTCGACCGCGTCGCGTTCGCTGTAGGGCAGCTTGGCGTTGCCGCCGTACACGCTGGAGCTGCTGGCGTAGACCAGGTGCTGCACCTGCGCCGCGCGGCAGCCTTGCAGCACGTTGCCGAAGCCGAGCAGGTTGCTGTCGCTGTAATCGTCGGGCTGGTCGATGGAATAGCGCACGCCGGCCTGCGCGGCCAGGTGCAGCACACGCGTGGGCCGCACGCGCGCGAACAGGGCGGCCATGCCGGCGCGGTCGGCCACGTCCAGGCGCTCAAAGCTGAAATTCGGGTGCGAAGACAACCGGGCGAGGCGCGCTTCTTTCAGCGCCGGGTCGTAGTACGCGTTCAGGCTGTCGATGCCGACCACGGTGTCGCCGCGCGACAACAAGCGCTCCGCGCAGTGCATTCCAATAAAACCCGCTGCGCCAGTGACAAGAATTGCCCCCACGCTCCCCGCTGCGCGAGGTTCGCTGCCCCCCGAGGGGGCGCTCGCCGCCTTCGGGCGGCCGAGCGGCGGCTCGGGTGTAGCCCCTGCCCCCCCCGTCGCGCGAGGTTCGCTGCCTCCTGATGGGTGGCTTTCCACCCCCGGGCGGTCCTGTGGTGACGCGGTGCTCATGGGGCGGTGCCTCCTGAGGGGTGCCAGACGAAGTCGTAGTGCGCAGGCGGCGTGCCGTCGCGCACCATGCGGAAGGGCAAGACGATGCTTTGGCGCGTCTGCGGGCCGATGTGGGCTTGCGCCTTGGCCCACCAGTCGGGCTCCACCCGGTCGGCGCGGGACACCAGCAGCCAGCCCTGGCCCGCGGACTGGGCGCGCGCCACCTGGTCGGCCACACAGCGGGCGACGTCGGCCTCGTCGGCGTTGCAGGCGGCCACGCGCGCTTGCGGGAAGCGGGTGCGCAAGAGGCCTCCGATCATGTGGTCGGCCGCGATGATGGGGCTACGGCCGTCGTAGCCCTGGGCTTGCAGCTGTTTGCCCAGCGCGCGGGCAGGGTGGTTCAGCTCGTCCGTGTCACCGCGTGCGCCGCTGAACCAGGGGCGCAGGCCGGCGGCCACCAGCAGGATGAGGGCGACGGTGACCACGGCGCCGGTGTAGCGGCCGCCGCGCGGGTGCTGCTGCAACTCCGGCCGGGCCGCAAAAGCGGCCAGCGGCACGGCGCACAGCAGCGGCAGCACCCAGCGCCCCTTGAAGTTGGACACACTGGCCACCAGGACCATACCCAGCAGCGCTAGCAGCATCAGCGCCAGGTAGCGCCACATTAGGCGCTGCGCCCACGGCACGGCAGGCAAGACTGGCTTTCTCCACCAGGCGCTGCGAAAGGCCCACAGCGCCAGCAGCGCGAACAGCGCCAGCATGCCGGCCACGCCGTCGATCAGGCTGAGCAAACCCTTGAACAAACCGCGCTCGGGCTGGATCTGCATCTTGTGCAGCGTGCCCGCCGTCGCTTCGTGCAGGTGCGACAGCAGCCACACCGCATGCGGCGCCACCACCAGCACTCCCACCAGCGGCGCCAGCCACCAGCCGCGCGACAACAGGGCGCGGCGCCCTTCCGGCAGCGACAGCGCCGCCACCAGCATGACGGCGATCACCAGCACGTAGCTGTACTTGGCCAGCACGCCTGCTGCGCAGACCAGGCCCAGCCAGGCGAAGTCCTGCGGGCGAGGCCGCTTGATCAGGCGAAACAGCAGCCACCATGCCGCGCAGGTCATGGCCGTGACCAGGATCGTGTGCGTCTGGTCGCGCACCGAGAACCATCCCAACGGCGGCAGCAGCAGCATGCTGGCCGACGCCCACCAGGCGCCACGCGGGCCCAGCAATTCACGCCCCGCCAAGTACATCATGGCGTAGGTCAATGCCAGCAGCCCGTGCTTGAGCAGCGACAGCGACAGCACGCTGGGGCCGAAGAGCTGGTTCATGCCCCACTGCAGCCAGGTGTACAGCGGCGGCTGCGCCCCGTAACCCCAGGCCAGCTGCTGGGTCCAGAGGATTTGCTCGGCCTCGTCCCACTTCAGGGCGGGCGAAATCGCCACGCGCACGGCCACGTGCGCTGCGCACAGGGCGAGCAGCCAGAACAGCGGGTGGGCCACGGGGGCGCGCAGCGTGGGCGCGGACAGCGCGTCGGCGGAATTCATGCGGTGAAAGCGAACGGCCGACGCCGGTTAGCCCGCGCGGGAGGCGGAAAAACCGTGCAAGGCACAATCGGACCATTATCCCGCCTGTGCCTGTCACCCCCTTCATGACCGCTGAACGCACCGCGGTGCCCGATGTCTCCATCGTGGTTCCCATCTACAACGAGGTCGACAACCTGCCCGAGCTGGTGCGGCGCATCGGCGCAGCCATGGCGCAGCAGCCCCTGAGCTTCGAGCTGCTCGCGGTCGACGACGGCTCCACCGACGGCAGCCGCGCCAAGCTGCGCGAGCTGGCCGCCGCCACGCCCTGGCTGCGCCCGATGTTTCTGGCGCGCAACTACGGCCAGTCCAGCGCGCTGCAGGCCGGTTTTGACCGCGTGCGCGGCCGCTACGTGGTGACACTGGACGCAGACCTCCAGAACGAGCCGGACGACATCCCGCTGCTGCTGAACCGGCTGGAGACCGACCCCGACGTCGACATGGTCAGCGGTTGGCGCAAGGACCGCCAGGACGCCGAGCTGTCGCGCAAGCTGCCCTCGCGCATCGCCAACCGGCTGATCTCCAGCGCCACTGGCGTGCACCTGCACGACTACGGCTGCGCGCTCAAGGCCTACCGCCGCCCCATCATCGACCGCATCCGCCTGTACGGCGAACTGCACCGCTTCATCCCCTCGCTGGCCAAGGACGCCGGCGCGCGCATCACGGAAGTGCCGGTGCGCCACCACGCGCGCACCGCTGGCGTGTCCAAGTACGGCATCGACCGCACGTTCCGCGTCATCCTGGACTTGATCCTGATGGTGTTTTTGATGCGCTACCGCCAGCGCCCGCTGCACGCATTCGGTGGCTTGGGCCTGTGGCTGATGACGCCCGGCATGCTGATCCTGCTGTACCTGCTGGGCGTCAAGCTGTTTGGCCACGACATCGGCGGGCGGCCGCTGCTGCTGGTGGGCGTCATGCTGGTGCTGATGGGCGTGCAGATGATCGTGGCCGGGCTGATCGGCGAATTGCTCACCCGCGTGTACTACGAAGCCGGCGGCGCGCCGCAGTTCCATGCGCAGGAGTATCGCGTGGATGAAGAGGTGATTTTGGAGCAAAATCGCCCTTCAGCCCTACAACCATCTGCGCAAGCAGCTACTGAAAATGTAGCGTGAAGCGCTCGCACAAGGCGCTGCTGCGCGGCCTGATCGGGCTGGCGCTGCTGGGTGCCGTGCTCGCGCTGGCCAACCCCGCGCGCGTGTGGGCGCAGCTGCGCCAGGCCGACCCAGTGTGGCTGGTCGCTGGCCTGCTGGCGGCCATCGCCTCCAACATCGTGTCGGCGCTGCGCTGGCGGGCGCTGGCGCGCTGGCTGGGTGCCGACATGGCGGCGCGCGACGCGGGGCGCTGGTACTTTCAGGCGATTGGCCTCAACGCCTTGTTGCCCGGCGCCGTGGTCGGCGGTGACGTGTACCGCGCCGTCGTGCTGAAACGCGCGGGGCAGGACACGCTGGCGTCCACCTGGTCGGTCGTGCTCGACCGCGTCAGCGGCCTGTGGATGCTGTGCGCCATCGGCGGTCTGGGCGCCGCCGCCTGCGCGCCGCAACTGGCGCCAGTGTTGCGCTTGCCGCCAAGTGCCTTCATTGCGCTGATGCTGGTCGGCACCGCGTTGTGGCTGGCCTTGCCGCTGGCGCTGCCATGGCTGCTGCGCCGCGGCAGCATCCGCTGGCTGGCGCCGTTGAAGGCCGCGATCGAACGGCCCAACTTTTTGAGCCAACTCGGCTGGCAAGCCCTGGCCTCGGCCGCCGTGCAGGTGCTGTCCGCCGCCGCGCTGGCCGCCGGCGGGCTGGCGCTGGGCGTGCACATTCCGCCGGCCGCCTGGGCTTTTGCCATCGCCCCGGTCTTTCTGATGGCCGCGCTGCCCGCCAGCGTCGGTGGCTGGGGCACGCGCGAAGCCGCCGCCGTTGCCGCCCTGGCGCCTTTCGGCGTGCCGGCCGCCGCGGCCGTGGGCACGGGGGTCATCTATGGGCTGTACCAGTTGGTGCAGGGCGCTTTGGGGGCGCTGGCGTTTGGGTTGCCAGGTCGAATGTCTCGCGAATAGCCGTTGGCGCGGCGAGATGTGCATCCGCCCTCCGCCGATCAGAAGCAATGCAAGGCGCGTGAAGCGTGACCGAGAGCCTGCAGCAGAGTAGGCGAATAGCCGAAAACACTGTGCTGGCTACTGCATGTCACGCACAATCGGGCAATGCTTTGCCGGGAAATATTGACGACTGCGTGAATTTCTTAACGAACCTGGCAGCATCAAATTAAGCATAAAAGCATACATATCAGCCCCAAATACTAGGATGGAGCATCGACTATGCCGTGCGTTCTAGCGCGCATTCAACGATGACATCTGAACCAAGGAGCTTGATAGGTATGCGACGTTCTCACCTTGCCCGAAACACCAAGACCACCCTGCTGGGTGGTCTCCTGCTTTTGGTGGCTGCTGCTGGCGCCCACGCCCAGACGCAGTTCACGCTGTCGGGCGTGGACTACGAACTGGTGAACTGGCCAGCGGCCGCCTTCGGAACCAACAGCTTGTCCAGCGATACAGGTTCCGCCGCATTCGGGGCCGCCACCTTCGCCGTCACGGCCAACGGCGGACTGGTGTCGGATCCGACCGTCGTCAACGACTTCTTCAATGGCGCTGTCTATGCGACGCCCGGCTATGGCATCACGGGCACGCCATCGCTCAACTTGAACCAAGGTCAGATCTATACGGGCGGCGCCGACACGGTGGTGACCTACACCGTCACAGCAACGACCCTGCCGACCGAGCTGATTTACTACGCCGGTGCCGAAATTCTGGACGAGAACAGCGGCATGAAGTACGCCCGCTGGGCGTGGACCTCGTCGCAACCGGGCACGGTGTTCGAGGTGATCAACCAGACCAGCACGGTCACGGTGACGGGCTCCGGCACCGGCACCATGTCGTGGAAAACCTTCCGTGCGGACAACAATTCCGCGAAGGCGCTGGTGCGCATCACCAACCCAGCGGGCATCAGCAACTTCACCATCACATCCAACCGTCTGTCTGCATCGGGTGTGGATTTTGTGTACACGGCGCCAGCGCCTGCCGCCGATTTCTCGGGCTCGGCCATTCTGGTACCGCGCCCCGCCGCGCCGCCCACGCCGGTGCCGACCCTGGGCGGGGGCATGCTGGCGCTGTTGTTTGCCGCTATGGTGCTGGGCGCCCGGTGGAGTGCGCGCCGCCGCGGCTGATGGGAAGCGCTCGCTCGATGGCCGCTGCCCCACGCAGCGCTTACGGGCTGTAGGCGCCAGGCGGAGCGCGGACCGAAGGCGGGTTTTGGTAGCCTCGCGGTCATCGCCTTAGCCGCACCAAACCCCCTCTACGCCACCCATGCCCGTCTTCGTCGATACCTCCCCGCCTGGCCAGTGCATCTTCTGCCGGTTGATCTCGGGCGAAATACCTGCGGCCAAGGTCTTTGAGGACGATTTGACCATCGCCTTCATGGACCTGGGCCAGGTCACGCCGGGCCACGTGCTGGTGGCCAGCAAGCGGCACGCGGCCACGGTGTTCGAGCTGACGGCGCAAGAGGCCGGCGCCGCCATGCAAACTGCACATAAGGTGGCGCTGGCCGTGCAGGCCGCGTTCGATCCCCCGGGGTTGACGCTGCTGCAGGCCAACGGCGCGTTGGGCGGGCAGACGGTGGGGCATTTCCACCTGCACGTGGTGCCGCGGCACGAGGGCGACGGCATCACCTTCACTTGGCCGCGGCAGGAGCCCGGGCCGGCGGTGCTGAACGACTACGCCGCCCGCCTGCGCGCAGCCTGGCCGGGCTGACACGCTGCTTTAGCGCACTCGGCGCGGGGCGCAACGCAGCCGCTGCTCACTATAAAAACAATAGCTGTTTGCGCAGGTGGTTGTAGGGCTGGAGCCTGATTTCTTATCAATCCCCGAGGCCGGCCGGTCGGTCGAGCGTACGGATCGCGCGACGGAGGGTTTGTCCCTTTCAGTCCTTGGCTTCGGCCGGGGCCGCCAGCACGCCGCGGCGCATCTGGTCCAGCTCCATGGTCTCGAACAAGGCCTTGAAGTTGCCTTCGCCAAAGCCTTCGTTGCCCTTGCGCTGGATGAACTCGAAGAAGACCGGGCCGAGCTGGTTTTCGCTGAAGATCTGCAGCAGCAGTTCACCCTCGGCACCGTCGACCAGGATGTTGCGCGACTGCAGCTCGCCGATCGGCTCCTGCAGGTTGGGGATGCGCCCCGGCAGCAGCTCGTAGTACGTTTCGCTGGTGTTCAGCAGGCGCACGCCGGCCATCTGCAGCGCGTCTACCGTTTCGTACAGATTCTTGGTCGCCATGGCGATGTGCTGCACGCCTTCGCCGCGGTAGCTGTCCAGGTACTCCTGGATCTGGCCCTTCTGGTCGTTGCCCTCTTCGTTGATCGGGATGCGGATCTTGCCGCACGGGCTGGTCATCGCCTTGCTCTTCACGCCCGTGGCCTGGCCTTCGATGTCGAAGTAGCGCACTTCGCGGAAGTTGAACAGGCGCTCGTAGAAGCTGGCCCATTCGTCCATGCGGCCCTTGTGCACGTTGTGCGTCAGGTGGTCGATCACCGTCATGCCAAAACCCTCGGGGCTGACGGCGGCGCTGCCGCTCACGCCGGGCAGAGGCTCGAAGTCGACGTCGTAGAAGCCGATGTTGCCGATGTCGCCTTCCTGCGCCCCGTTCTTGCCGCGCCAGCGGTCGATCAGGTAGATGATCGAATCGCCGATGCCCTTGATGGCCGGGATGTTCAGCTCGCCCGGGCCGGCCGTTTCAGCGTAGCCCCAGGCGCCCAATTGAATGGCGCGTTCGTACGCAGCCTTGGCGTCCTGCACGCGGAAGGCGATGGCGCAGATGCTGGGGCCGTGCAGGCGCGCAAAGCGCTGAGCAAAGCTGTCGGGCTCCGCATTGACGATGAAGTTGACCTCGCCCTGACGGTACAGCGTCACGTCCTTGTGGCGGTGCTTGGCCACGGCGGTAAAGCCCATGCGTTCGAACAGCTCGCCCATCGCCTTGGGGTCGGGTGCCGCGTATTCGATGAATTCAAAACCGTCCGTGCCCATGGGGTTGTCCCAAGTGGTGCCGGCTTGGGCGGTCAGGGTCGTGGGGGATGCGTTGGTGGTCATGCCTTGTCTCCGTGGTCGGCGTTGATCGACATCAAGCCCGTCACTGTAGGCCGAAGGGGTTGACGCTTTCCAGCGTTTGGCGGCTTCCGGTGGGCGGGTCGGACAGAGATCGTGCGGCTTGCGCTGATTGAGCGCACGAAAAATGCGTCAGAAGACAAGTTCATGACGTAAACAGCGCCAATCAGCGCAATAGCAGCATAAAATTGCGTGATGGAAGACGCTGACGCACTGGACCGGCTTGACCGGGCCATCCTGCGCCGTTTGCAGGTCAACGGCCGGGAAACCTGCGAGTCCATGGGCGAGGCGATTGGGCTGTCCGCCAGCGCTGTGCTGCGCCGCATCAAAAAACTGGAGGACGCGGGCATCGTTGACCGTTACGTGGCCCTGCTGAGGCCCGAAGCGCTGGGGCTAGGCCTTATGGCGTATGTCAATGTCCGGCTTGAGAAGCGGTCCGACGGCAACAAGCGCAATCCCATGGACGAATTCCGCGCCAGCGTGCAGGCGTGGCCGGAGGTGGTGGAATGCACGGCCCTGACGGGGGAAATGGATTTCTTGTTGCGCCTGGTGCTGCAGGACATGAGTGCGTACTCACGTTTCATGATGGATACCTTGTTGCGCCACCCGGCGGTCCAGGACTGCAAGACCAGCTTCGTGATGGACCGCGTCAAGGCCACGACCGCACTGCCAATTTCCGGGTGAAATTAGCACCTAGCCGGCTACTGTATTGCGCAAGCAGCTATGAATAAGTGAGTAAGTTCCAGCGTTGCATCTGTTGTGTGTGGGGCACCGGGGCGGCGTACATGAGGCTGGCGCTGTGGCAAAAGCACGCCTATCATGGTGCAATGCAGCAAAAGTAGCACTTTGGAGTAGCAACTCTACAACTGCGCCCTAACATCTGACGCCATGGAACCTCGTATTGACCCACGTCCGTCGGACAGCCCGGCGGCCCCCAGCCCCACGGCTTCGACTGCGAAGTCGTCGGCCATCGTGCCGATCCGCGAGATCGGCGCGCGCTACCGCGACCAGGTCGCCCAGCACCTGCTGGGCCTGGGCGAGCGCGACCGCTACCTGCGTTTCGGCTATGCCGCCAACGACCGGCAGATCCAGAACTACGTCGACAAGCTGAACTTCGAGCGCGACCAGGTGTTCGGCATCTTCAACCGCAAGCTCGAACTGATCGCCATGGCGCACCTGGCCTACCCGCAGGACTTCGCCACGGCCGGCTTCGCCGAGTTTGGCGTGTCGGTGGCGCCGCACGCCCGCGGGCGCGGCTACGGCTCGCGCCTGTTCGACCGCGCAGCCATCCACGCCGTGAACGACGGCGTGAAGACGCTGTACATCCACGCGCTGAGCGAAAACACGGCCATGCTGAAAATTGCCCGCAAGGCCGGTGCGGTGGTGGAGCGTTCGGGCAGCGAAAGCGAAGCCCACCTGAAGCTGCCCGAAGCCACGTTCAAGTCGCGCGTGAGCGAGCTGCTGGCCGGGCAAGTCGGTCAGGTCGACTACTGGCTGAAGGCCGAAGGGCGTCACCTGCGCGAGCTGGTCGCGACCGCCCAGGAAGTGCGCGAAGCCGTGCGCGACAACGCCCACCGCACGGGCACCTGAGGCTGCCGTGCTGACGGCGCCGGCCCGGCCGCGCATGTATCAGGGATGGCGGCAATGGATGAATGACATCCAGTTCCGCTATCCTTGATCCCTTGCCAACTACCGCAATCCTGCAAAACGACCGTGGCTGACCCCCACCCTGCGCGCTCTTCTGAACGCGCCTTCGAGCGCGAAGACAAGCGCAGCCTGTTTCAAAAACTGGTCGAATTCATCAAGCCGGGCCCCGACTCGACCGATGAGCTGATCGAGACCCTGGCCGAGGCCGAGGACAAGGAGCTCATCGACGCGGAAAGCCGCATCATGCTGGAGGGCGTGATTCGCCTGGCCGACATGAGCGCCGGCGACGCGATGGTCGCCGCGCCCCGCATGGATCTGCTGGACATCGACGCGCCGTATGAAGCGTTGCTGCACTACGTGATCAACACCGCGCACTCGCGCTTTCCGGTGTACCAGGGCGAGCGCGAAAACATCATCGGCATCCTGCTGGCCAAGGACCTGCTCAAGCTGCAGCGCGCACCCGAACTCAACGTGCGCACGCTGGTCCGCCCGGCCTACTTCGTGCCGGAAAGCAAGGGCCTGAACGATCTGCTGCGCGCGTTTCGGGTCAACCGCAACCACCTGGCCATCGTGGTCGACGAATTCGGCCGCACGGCGGGGCTGATCACCATCGAGGACGTGCTGGAGCAGATCGTCGGTGAGATCGAGGACGAGTTCGATATTGATGGCGACGACGGCGACATCTTCGCGCTGGCCGACAACACCTGGCGCGTGGCCGGCGATACACCGCTGGAGCGGGTGGAAGAGCAATTCGGCGTCGAGCTGGACCCGGAGCCGGACGGCGACCTGGATGTCGATTTCGACACCATCGGCGGCCTGATTGCGCACCGTATGGGCCACGTGCCCAAGCGCGGGGAGCGCCACAGCTTTGGCGGGCTGGAATTCCTGACCCTGCACACCAAGGGCGGCGCCGTGCGCTGGTTCAAGGTGTCGCGCCTGCCGTCGCACGGGCAGGACTGAGCGCCGCCGCGACATGCGCTTTGCCCGGGGATGGGCCGCCGCCCTGTCCGCGCTGGTCGCGGGCTGGGCACAGTCTCAATCCATTGGCGATATCTGGACAGGCCAGACGCATGGCTGGCTGCAGATTCTCAGTCTGGCGGCGCTGGTGGCGCTGTTGGTTGAAGGCGTGGCCGACGCAGCGAAGGAGGTCCGACGGCGGCGCCTCTGGCTACGTGCGCTGCTGACGGGTTGGCTGTTTGGCCTGGGCTGGTTGACGGGCACGTTCTGGTGGCTGTTCATCTCGATGCACACCTACGGTGGGCTCAACCCGGTTCTGGCGGTTCTGGCGGTGTTGGCGCTGGCGGGTTTTCTGGCCCTTTACTACGGAGCTGCCTGCGGCGCTTTCGCCGCCTTGGTTTCGGCGCGCGGCCTGTCTCGGCGGCCGCTGGCTGCAGTACTGCTGTTCGCCGCCTTGTGGACGCTGGCCGAGCTGGCCAGGGGGACCTGGTTGACCGGCTTTCCCTGGGGTGCCGGCGGCTATGCGCACGTCGACGGGTTGCTGGCGTTCCTGCCGCGCTATATCGGCGTCTATGGTCTGGGCTTTGTGGCCGCTGCGCTGGCCGCCATGCTCGCGCTGGCCGGACGCATACCTTGGCGGCGCGCACCCACGCTGATCGGCGTGGCCCTGGTGTTGTTGTTGGGGGTCGGCTTGTCGACTTGGCGCACGCACGATTTGGACGCCCTCGAGTCGGATTTGCGCTCGGACGTGGCGCTGATGCAGGGCAATATCCCGCAGGACGAGAAATTCGTGCCGGGCCGTGGCATTGCCGATTCGCTGCGCTGGTACGGCGAGCAACTGCAGGCCAACCAGGCGCCGCTCATCGTCGGGCCGGAAACCGCGGTGCCCTTGTTGCCGCGCCAGTTGCCCGATGGCTACTGGGACAGTCTGGTGGCGCGCTACCAGCGTCCGGGGCAGGCGGCGCTCGTGGGCATTCCGCTGGGGGACATGGAAGTCGGCTACACCAATTCTGTGGTGGGGTTGGCGCCGGGCCAGTCGGCAGCGTACCGGTACGACAAGCACCATCTGGTGCCTTTTGGGGAATTCATTCCGCCGCTGTTTCGCTGGTTCACTGAAATGATGAACATCCCGCTGGGCGATTTCGCGCGCGGTGCCGTCGGACAGCCTTCCTTTGCCTGGCAAGGCCAGCGGCTGGCGCCCAACGTCTGCTATGAAGACTTGTTCGGCGAGGAGCTGGCCGCGCGCTTTGTCGAGCCGGCACGCGCACCCACGGCGTTCGTCAACGTCAGCAACATTGGCTGGTTCGGTGATTCCGTCGCGATCGACCAGCACTTGTCCATCAGCCGAATGCGTTCGCTGGAGTTCGAGCGCCCGATGCTGCGCGCCACCAACACCGGCGCCACCGCGATCATCGACCACCATGGCGCGGTCACCTACAGTCTGCCGCGGCTCACGCGCGGGGTGTTGCAGGGGCAATTCGAAGGCCGCACGACCATCACCCCGTTCGCTCGCTGGGCCGCCGTGGCTGGGCTCTGGCCGTTGTGGATCGGCTGTGCCCTGGCGGTGGTTGTGTCTGCGCTGATGCTGCGCCGCGCCCGTGTCTGAAGGCGGCAACCGGGCGGCGCCGCCCGCCGCGCCCGGCAAGGCACAATTGAGCCCATGGCTGAATCCTTTTCCTACGAAGAATTGATCGCGTCCGGCGAAGGCCGGTTGTTCGGGCCCGACAGCGGGCGGCTGCCGCTGCCGCCCATGCTGATGTTCGATCGCATCACGCACATTGACGAGGACGGCGGCGCGCATGGTCTTGGGCGCGTGGTGGCCGAGCTGGACATCAAGCCTGATCTCTGGTTCTTCGACTGCCACTTCCAGGGTGACCCGGTCATGCCCGGCTGCCTGGGCCTGGATGCCATGTGGCAACTGATTGGCTTCTACCTGACCTGGTTGCGTCTGCCCGGTCGCGGCCGCGCCTTGGGCGCGGGCGAGGTGAAGTTCACCGGCGAAGTCGGGCCAGACGTCAAACGGGTGACATACGAGATTGATATCAAGCGGGTGATCAAACGCAAGCTGACCATGGCCATCGGCGATGCCCGCCTGTTGGCCGACGGCAAGGAGATCTACGTGGCGAGCGATTTGCGGGTGGGCCTTTTCGGCAAGGACGCGGCGGCAGTGCAGGCGCCGGAGGGCGGCACATCATGAAACGCCGCGTGGTGGTCACCGGTGCGGGCATCGTGTCATGCATCGGCAACGACCTGCAGACCGTTGAAAGCGCGCTGCGCGAAGGCAGGTCGGGCATCAGTGCGGCGCCCGATTTCGCTGAGATGGGCCTGCGCAGCCAGGTAGCCGGCCGTCCGCAGATCGATCTGGAGGCGCGCCTTGACCGCAAGCAACTGCGCTTCATGGGGGATGCCGCGGCATATGCCCACGTTGCCCTGGCGGACGCCATCGCCCAGGCGGGACTGACGCCCGAGCAGGTGTCGCACCCGCGCACCGGGCTGATCATGGGCTCGGGCGGTGGTTCGCCCGCCAACCAGATCGAAGCCGCCGACACGCTGCGCAGCAAGGGCATCCGCCGCGTCGGCCCCTACCAGGTCACGCGCTGCATGAGCAGCACCGTCTCGGCCTGCCTGTCCACGCACTTCGCCATCAAGGGCATCAACTACTCCATCACCTCGGCGTGCAGCACCTCGGCGCATTGCATCGGGTCGGCCGCACAGCAAATCGCCTGGGGCATGCAGGACGTGATGTTCGCCGGTGGTGGTGAAGAGCTGTCCTGGGGCATGGCGCTGCTGTTCGACGGCATGGGCGCCATGTCGAGCAAGCGCAACGACGACCCGACCCGCGCTTCGCGGGCGTATGACGCCGACCGCGACGGCTTCGTCATCGCCGGCGGTGGCGGGGCCGTGGTGCTGGAGTCGTTGGAACACGCGCAGGCGCGCGGCGCCAGCATCCTGGGCGAAGTGGTCGGCTTTGGCGCCACCAGCGACGGCGCGGACATGGTCGCGCCCTCGGGCGACGGCGCCGTGGCCTGCATGCGCCAAGCCATCGAAGGCTTGGAAGGGCCCATCGACTACATCAACACCCACGGCACCTCCACGCCCGTGGGCGACGTGCCCGAGCTGAAGGCGATGCGTACCGTGTTTGGCGACGGCAAGGTGCCGCCGTTCTCGTCCACCAAGTCGCTCACCGGCCATTCGCTGGGCGCCACTGGCGTGCAAGAGGCGATCTACTGTCTGCTGATGCTGCAAAAGGGTTTCATCGCCGGTTCGGCCAACGTCGACTCGCCCGACGCGGCCGTGGGCGACCTGCCATTGGTCACGGCCACGCGCGACGCCGATCTGCGCCAGGTGCTGTCCAACAGCTTCGGCTTTGGTGGCACCAACGCCAGCCTGGTGCTGCGCCGCTGGGACGGCGCCTGACACGTTCCAGCGCCCCGGGGCCCAGCGTGGGCGGCCCTGTGTATTTTTGCTGAATTCTCGGATTCATCTCCCATTTCCCCTTATTTTGGGGGGTGCGGGCGATCGTCCTTTGCGCTATACCTCTACCGGAATGAGGCAAACCTAAACAGGCATAAGGGAGTGCCTGGGGGTTCAGCACAAGGAGGAATTGCCCATGACATACCGGTTTTCAATCTGTCATTCGCGCTGGAGCGCTTGGCGCCGTACGGGTGTCCTCGCCGCCATGGCGCTGGTCCATTCGATCGCGATGGCTCAAGTAGCGCCTGTGACGCTGGCGTGCCCCACGCCGACCAGTACGGGGGTAACGGCTGACCTCAGCACGGCTGGCGGTGTCTGGGAGATCCAGCCACCTGGCGGTGCATGGTCCTCTGCTGCCGCGACGGGCAATCCAGCGTGGGACACGGTGGCTGGTGCCACGTGGATTGGCAATGGCGCGAGCGGGGTCAATGGCAATTACACGTTCCGGCGTCAGATTGATGCAAGCGATCCCAACGTGGATCTGGCCTCCCTCCGTGTTACTTATTCCTATCTGGCCGACAACCGCATGGAGTCGGCCGCTCTTGGTGCGGCGCTGCCGGTGACGCCGGTGGGTTTCGTTGGTCAGCCGGGCAGCGCCACCAATCAGACCGCAACCTTGACGCCGGATGCCAACAACTTCCTGACCTTTGTGGCCTACAACTCCGAAGGACCTGTTGGTATCGCCGCCAACGTCACCCTGACATTCGATTGCCGCGCGGTGGTGCCGCCGGCGCCCGTGCCCGTCAATGCGCCGTGGGCATTGGGTGGACTGGGTAGTTTGATGGTGCTGGCAGCAGCTTTGCGGCGCCGTCGCCGCGCGTGAAGCGCTGACGCGACCTCACAAAAGGCTGCCGTGGCAGCCTTTTTCTTGGCTCTTTTCCCCGCTCCTGGGGGAGCATTCTCAAGCAGACCCGAGGGCTGTTGTTGCCTTGATCGCCAGGGGAGCATGCCTGACGCGGTCGGTAAAATGGTGGGTTGGCCATCCGTGGCCAGTTCCGGCCTTTTCTGTTGGGCAGAAACGGTCTATGGCCTGAGTTGCCAGTGTTCTCTGACGTCCGACATGCTGACCTTCCAACAAATCATCCTCAAGCTTCAAAGCTACTGGGCCGACCAGGGCTGCGCGCTCTTGCAGCCCTACGACATGGAAGTGGGCGCGGGCACATCGCATACAGCGACTTTCCTGAGAGCCATCGGGCCTGAGCCGTGGAAGGCGGCCTATGTGCAACCCAGCCGCCGCCCGAAAGACGGCCGCTACGGCGAAAACCCCAACCGGGGCCAGCACTACTACCAGTACCAGGTGGTGCTGAAGCCCGCGCCGGCCAATATTCTTGACCTGTACCTGGGCTCGCTCGAAGCGCTGGGGTTCGATCTGAAGAAGAACGACATCCGCTTCGTCGAAGACGACTGGGAGAACCCCACGCTGGGCGCCTGGGGCCTGGGCTGGGAGGTCTGGCTGAACGGCATGGAGGTGACGCAGTTCACCTATTTCCAGCAGGTAGGCGGCATCGACTGCAAGCCTGCCACGGGCGAAATCACCTACGGCCTCGAGCGCCTGGCCATGTACCTGCAGGGCGTGGAGAACATGTACGACCTGGTGTGGACCGTGGACGGTGACGGCCGGAAGCTGACCTACGGCGACGTGTTCCACCAGAACGAGGTCGAGCAGTCCGCGTACAACTTCGAGCACTCCGACGCCGACTTCCTCTTCACCGCCTTCACCGCGCACGAAAAGCAGGCCAAGCACCTGATCGAGCAGCAACTCGCGCTGCCCGCGTACGAGCAGGTGCTGAAAGCGGCGCACACCTTCAACCTGCTGGACGCGCGCGGCGCCATCAGCGTGACCGAGCGCGCCGCCTACATCGGCCGTATCCGCAACCTCGCGCGCGCGGTGGCGCAGAGCTACTACGAAAGCCGCGAGCGCCTGGGCTTCCCGCTGGCGCCGCGCGAGTGGGTCGATCAACTCGAGCCGCGCGCCAAAAAGGCCGCCTGAGCGCCGCCTTCGCCTGCCGCCCTGAACTTGCCCCATGCGGCGCCCGACGGCGCCGCCCCGATGGAAGACACCCCTGACATGACCCCGCAGAACCTCCTGGTCGAACTCTTTGTGGAAGAGCTGCCGCCCAAGGCGCTCAAGAAGCTGGGCGACGCCTTCGCCCAGCAACTGGCCGAGCAGCTTCACGCGCAGGGCCTGACCTCGGCCGACGCGGTCGTCACGCCTTACGCCAGCCCGCGCCGACTGGCCGCGCACATCACGCAAGTGGCCGACAAGGCCGCCGACAAGGCCGTGCAGCAAAAGCTGATGCCGGTCACCGTCGGTCTGGATGCCAGCGGCAACGCCACGCCCGCGCTGCTTAAGAAACTGGCCGCATTGGGCGCCGATGCGTCCGCCGTGTCCCAGCTGAAACGCGCGCCCGACGGCAAGGCCGAAGCGCTGTTCTACGACAGCGTGGTGAGCGGCGTGACGCTCGAAGTGGGCCTGCAGAAGGCGCTGCACGAGGCCATCACCAAGCTGCCCATTCCCAAGGTCATGACCTACCAGCTCGAAGAAGGCTGCGAGCTGCCTGGCTGGAGCAGCGTGCAGTTCGTCCGCCCGGCGCACGGCCTGGTCGCCCTGCACGGCAGCCGTGTGGTGCCCGTCACCGCGCTGGGTCTCACGGCCGGCCGCGCCACGCATGGCCACCGGTTCGAGGCCAAGATGGACCCCATCACCCTCGTGGATGCCGACCGCTACGCCGAGACGCTGAGCGACAAGGGCGCCGTCATCGCCAGCTTCGACGAACGCCGCGCCGATATCGTTTCGCAGCTCAAAACGGCTGCGGCCAAGGCGGGGACAGCGCTGGCAGCTATCGAAGACGAAGCGCTCCTGGATGAGGTGACGGCGCTGGTCGAGCGCCCCAACGTGCTGGTCTGCCAGTTCGAGCCCGAGTTTCTGGCGGTGCCGCAGGAATGCCTGATCCTGACCATGAAGGCCAACCAGAAGTACTTCCCGCTGCTGGACGGCGCAGGCAAGCTGACCCACCAGTTCCTGGTGGTCAGCAACATCCGCCCCGATGACGCCAGCGCCGTGATCGAAGGCAACGAGCGGGTGGTGCGCCCGCGCTTGGCCGACGCCAAGTTCTTCTTCGACCAGGACCGCAAGAAGTCGCTGGAAAGCCGGGTCGAGCAGCTTGGCAAGGTCGTGTACCACAACAAGCTTGGCACGCAGGGTGAGCGTGTCGAGCGCGTGCGTGCCATCGCCAAAGCCATTGCCGCGCAATTGGGCATGTCGGCGGAGCAACAGCAGCAGGTCGATCAGGCCGCGCACCTCGCCAAAACCGACCTGGTGACCGACATGGTCGGCGAGTTCCCTGAGCTGCAGGGCACGATGGGCCGCTACTACGCGATCAACGACGGCCTGCCCGAATCCGTGGCCGACGCCATCGAAGACCATTACAAGCCGCGCTTCGCCGGCGACGAGCTACCTCGCGGCGACGTCGGCGTGGTGGTGGCCCTGGCCGACAAACTGGAGACGCTGGTCGGCATGTTCGGCATCGGCAACCTGCCCACCGGCGACCGCGACCCGTTTGCGCTGCGGCGGCATGCGCTGGGGGTGACGCGCATGCTGGTCGAGAAAAAGCTGCCCTTGCAACTGCCTGAGGTGGTGGCTTCGGCCGCCAAGGCTTTTGGCGCGCTTTTGCCCAACGCGGAGGAAAGCAACGGCAAGCTGCTGCCGTTCATGTACGAACGCGTGTCGGGTTACCTGCGCGACCTAGGCCACAGCGCGGCGGAGGTCGATGCCGTGACCAGCGCCGGGCCGGCGTGGGGCGACTTGCCCAAGTGCCTGGACGCGGTGCGCCAGTTTGCCCAACTGCCTGAAGCGCCCGCGCTGGCCGCCGCCAACAAGCGCGTGGGCAACATCCTCAAGAAGGCCGAGGGCGAGGTGTCCGGCGCCGTCGATACCGCGCTGTTGAAGGAAGACGCCGAGAAAGCCTTGTACGCCGCGCTGCAAAGCGTCGCGCCGCAAGCCAACGCCGCGTTCGAGCAGGGCGACTACACCGCCAGCCTGCGCGCGCTGGCGGCGCTGAAGGGCCCGGTGGACGCCTTCTTTGACGGCGTCATGGTCAACGCCGACGACGCCGCGCTCAAGGCCAATCGCCTGGCGCTGCTGCAGCAATTGCACCAGGCCATGAACCGCGTGGCCGACCTGTCGCGTCTGGCCGCATGACGGACGACGGGGCCGACGCCGCGCCCCGGCCGAACTGGCGCGGCTTGGCCTGGGCGCTGCTGCCGCCAATCGCCGTGCTGCTGCTGCGCGCCGCGTTGCAGGCACAGACCGACGAAGCCACCGCCAGCCTGAACGCCGTGCACGCGGCGACCTTGGTGACCACGCCGGGCGAGGCGATGTGGGCTGCGGCGCGGCCCTTTGTCCTGACGCTCGTGACGGCGCTGGTTGTGATCGGCGCGGCCGTGGTCTGGATCCGCCGTGGCGTGCGCCACCACGGCTGGCCGCGCATGCGCCCGCGCGTGGTCGGCGCCTGGGTGGTGTTGTGCTTGATCGCCGCCGGTGCACTGATGGTTCAGCACCTCAACCGCAGCGGCCGCCAGGCCGAGGCCGCGCGCCAGGGCGAAGTGCTGTTGGTGCGCGAAGTGCGGCCGACCGAACGCAGCGTGGGCGGCGCCGAGGTCTACCTGCAGCTGCCCGGCGAAGCCGCGCCGGTGCACCTCTTGGCCGAGGGCCAGCCCGCCACGCGTTTCCCGCCGAAGAGCACGGTCCGCCTGCAAACCGAGCGCGGACGCTGGTGGGGCCGCTGGGGCTCGGTCGCGCCGCTGGCGCTGCCCGCCTTGCCAGCGTCAGCGACACCGCCCGCGGCCAGCAACGGATAATCGGCGCATGAAACTGGTCATCGTTGACCGCGACGGCACCGTTTGCGTCGAGCGCGAGGGCTACATCCAGACGCCCGACGAATGGGAGCCGCTGCCCGGCGCCCTGGACGCCATCGCGCGGCTGAACCACGCGGGCTTTCACGTCGTCATCGCGGCGAACATGCCCGGGCTGGGCCGCGGGCTGTTCGACATGGCGGCGCTCAACGCCATTCACACCAAGATGGCCAAGCAACTGGCGGCCATCGGTGCGCGCATCGAAGCCGTGTTCTTCTGCCCACACGCTCCGGACGACGCCTGCGAATGCCGCAAGCCGGCGCCGGGGCTGTTTCACAAGATCGGTGAGCGCTACAAGGTCGACCTGAAGCAGGTGCATGCCGTGGGCAACAGCCTGAACGACGTGCTTGCCGCGCAGGCAGCGGGCTGTGTGCCGCACCTGGTGCTGACGGGCCGACATGCGCCAGCTGCGGGCGAGGCGCTGCCACCCGGTTACCCGACAACGACCCGCGTGCACGCCGACCTGGCCGAGTTCGCCACCCATTTCATTGCGGCGCACGAGGCCGCGGCCGCACTGATGGCTGCCGGCACCCCCGGCCAAGCGGTGGCGGGTGTTGCGTCGATGCTTTGAATGCTCATTAATCAATAGCTGATTGCGCAGATCCAGACTGCCTTGGGCCCATTTTTTCTATGAATTTCATTCGCTCCGTCCTGCACATGCTGTGGATGATCATCACGGTCATTCCGTGGGCGCTGCTCGTGGTCATCGTCGCGCCCTTCGCCAGCCAGAAGACGGTCTACAAGCTGTGCGCCGGCTGGCTGACGCACGCGGTGGATTCAGGCCGCTGGATTCTCGGCATCCGCAACCGCGTGACCGGCTTTGACAACCTGCCCAAGGGCGAACTCGACCCGGCCGTGCTGCTCGTCAAGCACCAGTCCACCTGGGAAACCTTCGCCATGGTCGCGATCAGCCCGCATCCCCTGGCCTTCGTGTTCAAGAAAGAGCTGCTCTACATCCCGTTCTTCGGCTGGGCCATGGGCCGGCTGGACATGATTCACATCGACCGCAGCCGTCGCACTGAAGCCTTCAACAAGGTCGTGCAGCAGGGCGAGCGCCTGCTGGCCAAGGGCGTGTGGGTGATCATGTTCCCGGAGGGAACGCGCATTCCGCGCGGCTACAAGGGCCGCTACCAGAGCGGTGGCGCGCGCTTGGCGATTGAAACCGGCGCGCCGGTGATCCCGGTCGCCGTCACCTCGGCCAAGTGCTGGCCGCGCAAGGCCTTCGTCAAGACCCCGGGCATCGTCGACATTTCGATCGGTCCTGCCATCCCGAGCCAGGGCCGCAGGCCGACCGAGCTCATGCGCGAGGCCGAAGCCTGGATCGAGGCGGAGATGGTCCGCCTGGACCCTGAGGCCTATCCCGAAGGCGAAGCCAAGCTGTTTGTGAAAGACGCCGCGGAGTAGGGCACGCGACGGACCGCCCATGCTGCAACTGTTGCTGGACCTCTTCGCCGACGCGGCGGATGCGCGCGCGCCCGTGGCGCCGATGCTGCCGGTGTCGCCGGAGCGTGAGACGGCTGCTGTGTCCAATGCATCCGGGCAGCCGGAATCTTCAGCGCAGGCAGCTACGCTAAAGATAGCGGATGGCCCAGCGATTGACCTGAATGACGCGCTGCTTCCCGCGCAGTTCGAACACCCCCGCGCCAACCGGACGATCCGTTTCTCGCATGCGCATGTCGCCTACGAGTTCAAGCGCGGCAAGCGCCGCACCATCGGCTTTCAGGTCGGTGCGGACGGCCTCACCGTCAGTGCACCGCGCTGGACCCCGCTGGGCGAGGTCGACGCGGCGCTGCGCGAGAAAGAACGCTGGATCGTCACCAAGCTGCGTGAGGCGCGCGAGCGGCACGCGCGCCTGGAAGCGGCCCGCATTGAATGGCGCGAAGGGGCCGAGATTCCTTTCCTGGGTGAGCCCGTGGTGCTGGTGATCGACCCGCGCCAGCGCCATGGTCGCGGCGGCGCCGTGCTGGTGCCGGGCGACGCTGCCTTGCCGGGCGTGCCGACCATGGCGCTGCACATCGGCCTGCCCCAGACCGCCAGCGCCGAGCAGCTGCGCGACACCGCGCAGGCCTGGCTGATGCGCCAGGCGCGCCGGCTGTTCACCGAAAGGCTGGACCATTTCGCGCCGCAGCTGGGCGTGCGCTGGCAAAAGCTCAGCCTGTCATCCGCCGACACGCGCTGGGGGAGCGCCAGCGCGGACGGCTCGATCCGCCTGAACTGGCGCCTGATCCACTTCCGCCAGCCGGTGATCGACTACGTGGTCGTGCACGAACTCGCCCACCTGCGCGAGATGAACCACAGCCCGCGCTTCTGGCAGCACGTCGAAGACATCCTGCCGGACTACGCCGAACGGCGCGAGCAGCTCAAGGGCGAGCTGGTGCCGCGCTGGTGAACGGCGCGGCCACGGTCCTGTGGGGGCTCAGCCGCGCGCCCAAGTGACGCCGCCGTCCACGATCAAGGTGCTGCCCACCACGTAATCACCGGCGCGCGACGCCAGGTAGATGGCGGCGCCGGCTATGTCTTCGGGTGTGCCGATGCGGCCGGCTGGGATGCGGGCGGCGACTTCATCAGCGTGGTCGCGCGCGTCCTTGTTCATGTTGGATGCGAAAGCACCGGGGGCAATGGCGCTGACGGCGATGCGCTCTGGTGCCAGCTGTAGGGCCATGCGCCGCGTCAGGTGGATCAGGCCGGCCTTGCTGGCCTGGTACGAGTACGTTTCCTGTGGGTTGTTTGACACGCCGTCGATCGACGCGATGTGGATCACCTTGGCCAGGTGGTCGGTTGCTGCGGCCTTGAGCAGCGGCGTCAATTCGCGCGTCAGGAAGAACGGCGTCTTCATGTTCAGGTCGACCACCTTGTTCCACCCGCTTTCGGGGAAGTCGGCGTACGGCGCGCCCCAGGCGGCACCGGCGTTGTTGACCAGAATGTCCAGCGACTGCTCGTGCGCGCGGTAGTCGGCCGCGAGTTGCTGTATGCCTTCGAGCGTGGACACGTCCGCTGGCAGCGCCGT
This sequence comes from Ottowia flava, assembly GCF_008017535.1. Classification (GTDB taxonomy): domain Bacteria; phylum Pseudomonadota; class Gammaproteobacteria; order Burkholderiales; family Burkholderiaceae_C; genus Ottowia; species Ottowia flava. The sequence goes on along the minus strand of NZ_VRUA01000002.1, from coordinate 402,235 downwards.
GCAGGGCCCGAAGGCCGACAGCGCGCGCGCCGCGTCGTGGCAGGCATCGGCCTTGCGCGCCGAGATGTAGACGCGCGCACCGGCGCGCAAAAAGCCTTCGGCGATCATGCGGCCAATGCCGCGCGAGCCGCCGGTGATGAGCGCCGTGCGCCCTGCGAGCGAAAACATGTCCTGCACGTTCATGCGAAGTCTCCTGATCGAGATATGAGCAAAATAACCTTCTAGCGCTACACCCATCTGCGCGGGCAGCTACGGTGTTGATAGCAAATCGGTGATGGCGTCAAAGCCGGGGCCACTGTCCGCCGTCGCCTCCTGGCAGCGTGTCTGCAGGGCCCACAGTGCATCCAGCGCTTGCGCACCGTCCGCCGGCACGCGCGCCAGCCACTCGCCTAGCAGTACGCCAAACGCCCGCACGTCGAGCGCGCGCAGGCCCGCGTGCAGCGCCGGCTGAGACGGTGGCAGAAAGGCGGCCGCGCCAAAGTCGCTGAGCCAGACGCGCTCGCCCGCGCGCAGCAGGTTGTGTGCGTACAGGTCACCGTGCACCAGGCCGCGCGCGTGCAGCTGGGCCATGGCGCCCGCGACCTGGCGCGCGAAGTGGCGCACGATGGAGGCGCTGAAATGCGTGTCGGCGGCGTAAACGTCGCGCGTGCAGCTGTCAAAACTGGGCGGCGCGGCCAGAGCACGGACGCCGTCGGGCAACCGGCCGAGGACCAGCGCGTGCGCGCCCTCGGCTGCGTCTGCCAATGGGCCGTGCACCGGCACCAGCGCGTCGTGCACGCCCGCGGCCAGGCAGGCGGCCATTTCGCTGTCGGGCCAGCCATCGCTGGTGACGGTGCCCTTGAAGCGCTTGACGGCGACGGGCAGCTTGGCGCCGTCATGCGACCAGGTCGCCGCGTCGATCACGCCCGAAGCGCCTTCGCCCAGGCGCGCGCCCGGCGTCAGCGCGGCGGCGGGCACAGCGCACGCGTGCGCGGTGGCGAGAGCCTCGGCTTCCAGTGTCGCCGTCATCGGGTTGCCGGCCCAGGCCAGCCACTTCAAACGCGGCAGCGCGGAGAGCCAGGCGGGCAACTGCTCGAAACAGTTGGCGGCGATGCGCAGCAGCTCCAGCGCGGGTGCGCCGCGCAGCGCGTCGGGCAGGGTGCTCAGCCGGTTGCCGGCGAGCATCAGCTTTTGCAGACGCGGGCGCTCACCCAGCGAAGCCGGCAGGGTCGTAAGGGCGTTGTCGGTCAGGATCAGCCAGCGCAGGCGCGCAGGCAGCGCATCGGCGGGCACGTGCGCGATGGCGTTGCTCTTGAAGCCGATCATCTCCAGCGCCGGGCAGGCGCCTAGGCTGGCCGGCAGGTCGGTCAAGCGGTTGTTGGATGCGAACAGGATGCGCAGGCGGCTAAAGCGGTGCAGGTCGTCCGGCAGCGCGTCGAAGGCGTTGCCGGACAGATCCAGCAGTTCCAGCGTGTCCGCGTGCTCGTAGGCAGCAGCGGGCAGGGCGCGCAGGCCTTGGCCGTTCAGGCGCAGCTCACGCATGCGGCGGCGTCAACGTGGGAGGTGTCAAAAACGAACTTAGGCGGCGGGCGCAAAACGCCAGATGCCGTTGGCGTCGCGCGTGCGCTCCAGCTGGCCGCTGTGCCACAGGCGGTGCAGGTGGGCCACGGCCTCGCCCAGCGCAAACGTGGTCTGGTGCAGATCCAGCGGGCGCTTGAACAGCACGGGCAGCACGTCGTAGGCGGACACCGCTTTGTCGCGCGCGGCCTCCATGACTTCGGCCAGACGCTCGCGGTGGTGGTCCTGCAGCTGCTGCACGCGCGTGTGCATGCCCTTGAACGGCTTGCCATGCGACGGCAGCACCAGCGTGTCGGCCGGCAGGTCCTTGTAACGGTCGAGCGAGTTCAGGAACAACGACAGGGCGTCGCCTTCGGGCTCCATTTCATACACGCTGACGTTGGTGGAGATGCGCGGCAGCACCATGTCGCCGCTGATCAGCACGCCCAGCTCGTCGCAATACAGCGCCATGTGCTCCGGCGCGTGGCCGTAACCGGCAATGCAGCGCCAGCTGCGCCCACCGATGCGCACCAGCTGGCCGTCCATCAGGCGCGCGTAGGACAGCGGCACGGCGGGCACCAGGTTCTTGTAATAGCTCTTGCGGTTGAGGATCTGGTCCAGATCGGCCTCGTCGGTCATGCCATGGCTGCGAAAGTACGCGGCCAGGCGTTCGCCGCCAAAGCTGTTGATCACCTGACTGGCGTAGCGCGCGTTCATGTAATCGGTGGCGCTGATCCAAAGGCGGCATTCGTGTTCGGGCGTGGTCCAGCGGTCGCAGATCCAATGCGCCAGGCCGATGTGGTCGGGGTGCATGTGGGTGACGATGACGCGCAACACCGGCAGGCCTTCCAGCTGGGTGGCGAACACCTGTTCCCACAGCGCGCGCGACGCCGGGTGGTCGATGCAGGTGTCGACGATGGTCCAGCCTTCGCGGCCTTCCACCTTGTCGCGCAGCAGCCAGAGGTTGATGTGGTCCAGCGCGAAGGGCAGTGCCATGCGCACCCAGCGCACGCCCGGCGCCAGCTCGATCGTTTCGCCCGGCGGCGGCAACTGGTCGGCCAGAGGGTAGTGCAGGGCGCGTTCGAGTTCGGCGGAGACGGACATGGGCGGTGGGCTGTTGTAGGATAAAAGAGTTGACGTACACGTCAACTTGAAAGCACATTCTAGGGACGCGTGGCCCGCGTTGCACAGAACCTCGGAGACACCCAGCCCCCGTCATGGCGACCACCTACAGCATCAGCGACCTGGCACACGAGTTCGACCTGACTCCGCGTGCCATGCGCTTCTACGAAGACATGGGGCTGCTGCAGCCCGAACGCAGCGGCCCGGGCGGGCGCAGCCGCGTGTACTCCAACCGCGACCGCACGCGCCTCAAGCTCACCCTGCGCGCCAAGCGACTGGGGCTGTCGCTGACCGAGGCGCGCGAGCTGATCGACATGTACGACAGCCCGCGCGACACCCAGCCGCAGCTGCGCAAGTTCCTGGAAGTGCTGACCGGCCACCGCGCCCAGCTGGAAGCGCAGTTGGCTGAGCTGGAAGCCACGCTGAGCGAGGTGAGTGAACACGAGAAAGAAGCGCGCACCCTGCTGGCGCGGCTGGAGCGTGCGGCGGCCAAGCGCGGCGCCGCCGCGTCAAACTGATTGACGTTTACGTAAACGTCAATCAGAATCCAACTTTCACCCGCACCTTCCCATGACGCACGCCACCGATCCGCTGCACGACCGCATCGCCCAGAGCTTCGCTCGTCAGGGCATGCTGACGGTACTGGGTGCCGAATTGCGTTCGGTTGCGCCCAGTGTGGTTGAGATCTGGCTGCCCTACGCTGACCGTGTCACGCAGCAGCAGGGCGGCTTTCACGGCGGTGCCATGGGCATGCTGGCCGATGTGGCCGGCGGCTACGCTGGGCTGACCGTGGCGCCAGAAGGCATGGAAGTCGTCACCGTCGAATACAAGATCAACTTTCTGGCCAGCTTCCAGGGTGGCACGCTGCGCGCCGTGGGGCGCGTGGTGCGCCCGGGAAAGCGCCTGATCATCACCACGGCCGAGGTCGACCACGTCGACGCAGCGGGCAAAGCGTCCCCTTGCGCGCTGATGCAGCAGACCCTGGTGCCCGTGCCCAAAACCTACTGACCACCCAACTACCTAAGCGAGGAGACCCCATGAGCAACCTGCCTGGCCTGAATTTCGATCTTGGTGAAGACATCGAGGCGCTGCGCGATGCGGTACACGACTTCGCGCAGGCGGAGATTGCCCCGCGCGCGACCGAGATCGACCGGAACGACCAGTTCCCCATGGACCTGTGGCCCAAGATGGGCGAGCTGGGCGTGCTGGGGATTACCGTGCCTGAGGAATACGGCGGCGCCGACATGGGCTATTTGGCGCACATGATCGCCATGGAAGAAATCAGCCGTGCCAGCGCCTCGGTGGGCCTGAGCTACGGCGCGCACTCCAACCTGTGCGTCAACCAGCTCAAGCGCAACGGCAACGACGCGCAGAAGAAAAAATACCTGCCCAAACTGATCAGCGGCGAACACGTGGGCGCGCTGGCCATGAGCGAGCCGGGCGCCGGCTCCGACGTCATCAGCATGAAGCTGAAGGCCGAGGACAAGGGCGGCTACTACCTGCTTAACGGCACCAAGATGTGGATCACCAACGGCCCCGACGCCGACACCATGGTGGTCTACGCCAAGACCGAGCCCGAGTTGGGCGCGCGCGGTGTCACCGCCTTCATCGTCGAAAAGGGCATGAAGGGTTTTTCCACCGCGCAAAAGCTGGACAAGCTGGGCATGCGCGGCAGCCACACCGGCGAGATGGTGTTCAACAACGTCGAAGTGCCCGAAGCCAACATCCTGGGCGGCCTGAACCAAGGCGCCAAGGTGCTGATGAGCGGCCTGGACTACGAGCGCGCCGTGCTGGCCGGTGGCCCCATCGGCATCATGCAGGCCGTGATGGACAACGTCGTGCCCTATATCCACGACCGCAAGCAGTTCGGCCAGAGCATCGGCGAATTCCAGTTGGTGCAGGGCAAGGTCGCCGACATGTACACCGTGTTGCAGGCTGGTCGCGCGTTCCTCTACACCATCGGCAAGAACCTGGACGCGCTGGGCGCGCAGCACGTGCGCCAGGTCCGCAAGGACTGCGCCAGCGTCATCCTGTGGACGGCCGAAATGGCCACCAAGATGGCCGGCGACGGCATCCAGCTGTTCGGTGGCAACGGCTACATCAACGAATACCCGCTGGGCCGCCTGTGGCGTGACGCCAAGCTGTACGAGATCGGCGCTGGCACCAGCGAAATCCGCCGCATGCTGATCGGACGCGAACTGTTCGCCGAGACCATGTAAGCACAGCGCAGGGGCCTTGCGAAGCCAGGTTGTCCTGCGTCAACGGCGGCCACTACACTTCGGCGCTATATCCGTTGTCAGTCAGACCCTATGAACAACTACGCCGAGATGCCTGCTTGGTACGACTGGGCCTACGGTATAAGCGAAATCGGCTTGTACTTGGTCTGTGTCCTGGCCATGGCGTTCTTGGTCGTGTTGACCACCCTGGGGGTCGCCGCGTACCGCGGACGCGCCAACCGTGCCATTCCCTCGACCCTTCCACCGGGGTTTGTCACCGCGGTGGTGTTGCCGATCTCGCTGGTGATCAGCCTGCTGGTCAACGATATCTGGCGCAAATACAGCGACGCGCAGGACACCGTGGTGGCCGAGGCGTCGACCGTGGCCGATGCCGTCCGCGCGATTCACAGGCTGCCTGCGGATTCGTCTGCCGAACTCAATGGCTTGATGTACGCCTACGTCCATGGCGACGTACCGCAGGACTGGCGCACCTACCAGACGCGGCGAACGCCGATTGAGACCCGCAGCGCGCTGAACGAGATGGAATTTCGCGTCGCTCGACTTCTGCAAAGTCCGCAGATCGACCTGCCGGCGCGCGCCACGTTGGCCGTGCTCGCCAGCGACCTGACCGACCTGGACAAGTTGCGCAAGAAGCGAACGCAGCTTTCTGCGGGTAGGCTGGACAATTCGCGTTGGGCTGTGTTGTGCGTCCTGCTGCTGACCGGGCTCGCGGTGCTGGTCGAGGTGGTCTATGGTCAACGCAAGAACTACTTCGTGAGTGTGGGCCTCTTTGTCATGGGCTACGGCACGCTCATCTACATGCTGGTGACCCACGACCGTCCGTTTTCAGGAGAGACGATTGTTTCTCACCACCCCATCGCCGAGGCTTACGCCAACCAGTTGAAATCGTTCCAGGCCCGCTGAGTCGGTCGACGCGTTGCCCTCCGACTCTGGTCGCGGCCCGCGCAACGACCGGATCGCTGCCCTGAAGATTCCCCCCAAAACACCATGCCCGCTTCTTCGCTTCAACACCTCATCAATGCCAACCACGCCTGGGCCGAACGGGTGGAGCGCGAGCAGCCGGGCTTCTTCAAGACCCTGGCGGCCCAGCAAACACCGGAATACCTGTGGATCGGCTGCTCCGACAGCCGCGTGCCGGCCAACCAGGTCATTGGCCTGGCGCCGGGCGAAGTGTTCGTGCACCGCAACGTGGCCAACGTGGTGGTGCCGTCCGACCTGAACGCGCTGTCGGTGATCCAGTTCGCCGTCGACGTGCTGAAGGTCAAGCACATCATGGTCGTCGGCCATTACGGCTGCGGCGGCGTGCTCGCGGTGCTGCACGACCAGCGCGTGGGCCTGGCCGACAACTGGCTGCGCCACGTCAACGACGTGAAGATGCGCCACCGCGGCCGTCTGATGCACCTGTGCGGCGGCGAGCAGGAAGACGCGCTGTGCGAGATGAACGCGATCGAGCAGGTCGGCCACGTCGCGCAGTCGACCATCGTGCAGGACGCCTGGGCGCGCGGCCAGCAGCTGTCGATCCATGGCTGGTGCTACGGCCTGAAGGACGGCAAGGTCAAGGACCTGCAGGTCACCATGTCGCGGCCCGATCACGTGGTGGACGTGTACCGCGCTGCGATCAAACGCTATCCGCGCGCCGCCACCTTCGTGCCCGAGCTGGACGACACCGACCCGCAGGCCGACGAGGTCTGACATGCTGCTGAACGCCGTCGATGCCGCCCTGGCACGCGACATGGCCCACGCCATGATCGACGGTTTCAACCGCCATTACCGCTTGTTCCGCACGGAGTCGGCGCGTGCCAAACACCGTTTCGAAACCTGCGACTGGCGCGGTCAGCAGCGTGCCCAACGTGAGCGCATCGAGTTCTACGACCTGCGCGTGCGCGAATGTCAGCGCCGGCTGGAGCGGGAATTCAAGGCCGGCGACCAGCCCATGGCCGTGTGGCAACAGGCCAAGCTCAATTACATCGGGCTGCTGGTGCAGCACAAGCAGCCCGAGCTGGCCGAGACCTTTTTCAATTCGGTCACCACCAAGATCCTGCACCGCAGCTATTTCCACAACGACTTCATCTTCGTGCGCCCGGCCATCAGCACGGAGTACCTGGAAACGGACGACCCCGGTGCCAAGCCCACCTTCCGGTCGTTCTATCCGAGCATCGACGCCCTGCACGCCACCATGGCGGAGGTGCTGAAGTCTTACGACCTGCGCTGCCGCTTTGACGACATCGAACGCGACGCCCAGCGCGTGGCCGATGCGCTGCGCAGCGAGCTGGGCACCGACCGCCAGCGCCCCAACTTCCAGGTGCAGGTGCTCTCCAACCTGTTCTACCGCAACAAGGGCGCGTACCTGGTCGGCAAGCTGATCAACGGCTTTCGCGAAGTGCCGTTCGCCCTGCCGCTGCTGCACCGCGATCCGGGTGTGGTCTATGTCGACGCGGCCTTGTTTGGCGAAGAGGACATGCTGCTGCTGTTCAGCTTCTCGCGTGCCTACTTCATGGTGGACATGGAAATTCCGTCAGGCTACGTGCAGTTCCTGCGCAGCCTGATGCCGCGCAAGCCGCGCGCCGAGATCTACAACGCACTCGGCTTGGCCAAGCAGGGCAAGAACCTGTTCTACCGCGACCTGCTGTGGCACCTGCGCCATTCCACCGACGCCTTCCGCATCGCGCCGGGCATCAAGGGCATGGTCATGCTGGTGTTCGACCTTCCCAGCTTTCCCTACGTCTTCAAGGTCATCAAGGACTGGTTTCCGCCCCCAAAGGACACCACGCGCGAACAGGTGCGCGCGAAGTACCAGCTGGTCAAGCGCCACGACCGCGTCGGCCGCATGGCTGACACCATGGAGTTCTCGCTGCTCGCCTTTCCGCGCAGCCGCTTCGACGACGCGCTGATCGCTGAGCTGGAGCAGCACGCCGCCAGCCAGCTGGAAGTGTCCGACCGCGACGGCGACGGCCAGACCGAAGTCATCCTTGGCCACGCCTACATCGAGCGGCGCATGGTCCCGCTCAACCTCTACCTGCAGGAAGCCTTCGACGCCGGCCCCGATGACGCCGCCGCCAATGCGCAGCTGGAACACGTCGTCATCGAATACGGCAACGCCATCAAGGACCTGGTCGCCGCCAACATTTTCCCGGGCGACATGCTGTGGAAGAACTTTGGCGTCACCCGCCACGGCAAGGTCGTTTTCTACGACTACGACGAGATCGAATACCTCACCGACTGCAACTTCCGGCAGGTTCCTGCGCCGCGCAACGAAGAAGACGAGATGAGTGGCGAGGTCTGGTACAGCGTCGCCAAGAACGACGTCTTTCCCGAAACCTTCGGCCCCTTCCTGCTTGGCAACCCGCGCGTGCGCGAGGCCTTCATGCGCCACCACGCCGACCTGCTCGAGCCCGGCTTCTGGCAAAGCACCAAGGAGCGCATTCAGCGCGGCGAAGTGCTGGACTTCTTCCCCTACGGGGCGCACCGGCGGTTTGAGTTCAATGGCGGGGTAAAGGGCGCAGGCGAGTTGGTCGACCCGGCGGCGGCTCAGGCGGAGACACCGGCGGATCGGGCAGATACAAGTACCCCGACAACGGCGGAGCCGTCGGAGTAGTGAGTGCTATGAACGGAGCGGAAAAAAATGGATGGAAGAGAACTCGAAGCGTTTGTCATCGGACCCATCGGCGATAAGGACGCTGAGTCTGGGAGTCCCGCGCGCATAGCGTACGAACGAGCGATAGAGGTTCTCGAAGAGATCATTGAACCTGCGTGCAAATTTTGCGGCTTGCAATCAGTACGAGCTGATCAGATATCGAGAACTGGAGAAATAAATGACCAAATCTTTAGGCGACTTAGAGACGCCTATCTTGTCATAGCCGATGTAAGTGGGGCGAACCCGAATGTAATGTATGAACTTGGTCTGAGGCATTCGACGGGAAAACTGACTGTTCAGATTGGCGAGCGTGATCATTTGCCATTTGATATATCGGCAATTCGAACTATCCGTTTTAAGCGTACGCCTAACGGTATCGTAGAAGCCAGAAGACAGCTTGGGTCTAGTATTTCAACCGCCTTGTCAAGTGGAGGTGACCCCGTCGCGGCGACTCGAATATGGTTTGAATCGCGGGGTGAGCTTGTGCCGGAAGAGGGTGAGACAGCACGCATTGACGATGAAGAGACTGATGAACCAGGATTCCTGGAAATTCAAGCGGAGAGCGAGATCGCCATAGTCGAGTTGACGCAATCGTTGGAGGTTTTGTCGACTATTACCGAGGAGATCGGCGTGATCTTTACCAAGGGGACTGCTCAGGTGCGATTGATCGAAAGCCGAGCCGGTGGTGCCGTCGACAGACTCGCGCTCGCCGATCAGCTGGCAGGCGAATTGGAGGGGCCAGCTACTCGATTTGGAATTGGTTCCGCAGAGTACGCGCGGCACCTAGATCGTGTATTGCCAGGGATGATTTCATTAATGGATCAGATTGAGGCGGAGCCCTTGCTTGTAAATGATGCCGCGGGATTTTTGGAAAGCGCGTTGGGTTTCCTGGTTTCTACTCGAGAAGCGTTAGATAGCACAAAAAAATTCGGAGAGTCCTTTCAAGGGACGGGTGCAATGACCAGAAAAATGAAGCGCGTAGCTAAAACCATAAACTCGGGAATTAATTTGATGATTGATAGTTCGAACAAGATTTTTAACCTCGAAGATAGAATTATTTCTATTCAGTCAATTCAGAAGGAGAGCAAAAATGTCTAAAGAAGATATCGTCATCGTTTCCGCCGCCCGCACCCCTATGGGCAGTTTCCAGGGCGACTTCTCTGGCCTGGCCGCACACGACCTGGGTGGCGCGGCCATCAAGGCGGCGGTGGAGCGCGCCGGCATCGACCCTGAGCTGGTCACCGAAGTGCTGTTCGGCAACTGCCTGCTGGCGGGCCAGGGCCAGGCGCCGGCGCGCCAGGCCGCGTTCAAGGGCGGGCTGCCCAAGTCGGCCGGCGCGGTGACGCTGTCCAAGATGTGCGGCTCCGGCATGCGCGCGGCCATGTTCGCGCACGACATGCTGGTGGCAGGCACGCACGACGTGCTGGTGGCCGGCGGCATGGAAAGCATGACCAACGCGCCCTACCTGCTGCAAAAGGGCCGCGGCGGCTACCGCATGGGCCACGACCGCATCTTTGACCACATGATGCTGGACGGTCTAGAAGACGCCTACGAGCCCGGCCGCAGCATGGGCACCTTTGGCGAAGACTGCGCGGCCAAATACAACTTCACCCGCGACCATCAAGACAAATTCGCCATGGCCAGCGTCCAGCGTGCGCAGGAAGCTATCAAGAGCGGAGCGTTCAAGGACGAGATCACGCCCGTGACGCTGAAGGACCGCAAGGGCGAGCGCGTGGTCGACACCGACGAAGGCCCGGGCAAGATCAACATCGACAAGATCCCCACGCTCAAGCCCGCGTTCAAGAAGGACGGCACGGTGACGGCCGCGGCCAGCTCCAGTATCAACGACGGCGCAGCCGCGCTGGTGCTGATGCGCGAATCGACCGCCAAGCAGATGGGCCTGAAACCGTTGGCGCGCATCGCCAGCCACGCCACGCATGCGCAAGAGCCCGAGTGGTTCAGCACCGCCCCGATCGGCGCGACCCAAAAGGCGCTGAAGAAGGCCTGCTGGGCCGTGGACGACGTCGACCTGTGGGAAATCAACGAAGCCTTTGCCGTCGTGCCGATGGCGTTGATGCACGATTTGAAAGTGCCGCACGACAAGGTCAACGTGAACGGCGGCGCCTGCGCCTTGGGCCACCCGATTGGCGCCAGCGGCGCGCGCATTCTGGTCACGCTGCTGTACGCGCTGAAGCAACGTGGGCTGAAGAAAGGCCTGGCCACGCTGTGCATCGGCGGTGGCGAGGCGACCGCGATGGCGGTCGAGATGCTCTGAAATGAGGAGCTGTCTGCGCAGGTGGTTGTAAGGTCGGAGGCCTATTTCTTATGAAAATCGGAGAAAGCACCTCATGATCACGAGCATCGCCGATCTGCGGCGTCTGTACCCCCAGGCGTCGCCGCGTTCGCGCGCCAAGGAGCTGGACCACCTGGACGAGACGATGCGGCGCTTCATCGCGCATGCGCCGCTGTGCGTGCTGGCCAGCGCGGGCGCGACAGCGCAGGACGCGCTGGTGGATGCGTCGCCGCGCGGTGGCCGGCCGGGCTTCGTGCAGGTGGCCGACGCGCGCACGCTGCTGATCCCTGATGCCACCGGCAACAACCGTCTGGACACGCTGGAAAACCTGATCGCCGACCCGCGCATCGGTGTGCTTTTTTTGATCCCCGGCGTGAACGAAGTGCTGCGTGTGAACGGCCGTGCCGCCTTGCGCGACGAGGCCGCTTTCGCCCGGCGCTTCGCTCAGCCCGAGGCGCGCAAATTGCCAGCGCTGGTCATCGAGGTGGCGGTGCAGGAGGCCTACCTGCATTGCCCCAAGGCCTTGATGAGATCGCGCTTGTGGGAAGCGGACGAGCGTGCGGCGGCGGGCACCTTCCCGTCGATGAATGCGATGCTAAAGGCCCAGCTAGGTGCCGACATCGTGACCGAGACCGACGCGCAGGCGTGGTCGCGCTACGCGGCCCAGCTGGCCGACGAAGGCCTGACGGTGGCGGAGAAGGACTGAGCCATGGCCAGCACCACCTTCGTATTGGGGGCGTCGCGCGGCATCGGCTGGGAACTGGTGCAGCAGGCGCTGGCGGACGGTGAGCGCGTGATCGCAACCGCGCGCGGTGACGACGCCCTGGCGCGTCTGCGCGCGGCGGGCGCCACGGCCTTGCGGGTGGACTTGTCCGATCCGGCGAGCGTCAGCGGCCTCTCCTGGCAGCTCGACGGCGAGAAGATCGATACCGCCTGGCACGTTGCGGGCGTCATGTGCTCGCGCGCCAGCGCCACCCAGCCACCCTCGCGCGAGCAGTTCGACCGCGTCATGCACACCAACGTGCTGGGCGCCATGCAGGCCATTCCACAGGTCGCGCCGCTGGTGCAGGCGGCGGGCGGGCGCTACGCCTTCGTGTCGAGTGCGATGGGGCTGATCGGCGGCGTGTCGGGCTCCGGCGCGTGGCTGTACCGCGTGAGTAAGGCGGCGCTGAACATGGCGGTGGCGTCGGCGCACACCGCGTACCCGGGCAGCACCTTTGTCTGCCTGCATCCGGGTTGGGTGCAGACCTCCATGGGCGGCGACAGCGCGCCCGTGACGGTGGCCGACAGCGTTAGCGGCATGCGGCGCGTGGTGGCCGCGCTTCCGCCGGACGCGGGGGTGCGCTTTGTGCACCACGATGGCAGGCCTGCGTCCGGCTGGTGAGGTCCTGTCTCCTGCCGCCTGGTGCTCGGCTACGATTGGCCGATAGGAGACATGCTGCGCATGAAAAGAATGCACCCACAGGGGCGCCGACGTTGAACCGCTGGAATTTGCCTCTGGCCGCTGGATTGACGGCGATCGTCTTCGGCCTGATGGGATGCGCCGAAACGGGCGGAACAACGGGTCACCCATCCCCATCCACGGTGACCGCCGCCACCGCACAGCCCGGCCGCCTTGACGCCGGCCTGCTGCAGGCCGCGCGCGCGGAGCAACCCGCGCTGATGCGCACGCTTGAGCGCCTGGTCAACATCGAAACCGGCACCGGCAACGCAGAGGGCCTGGCCCAGCTCGCGCAGGTGCTGGAGCGCGAGTTGCGTGCGGTTGGTGCGACGGTGACGCGGCACAAGCCTGACGGCGACGTGGTCGGCGACAACCTGGTCGGGCGGATACCCGGCAAGGGCGCGACCCGGTTGCTGCTGATCGCCCACATGGACACCGTGTACCCGAAAGGCACGCTGGCCAAGCACCCGTTTCGTGTGGAAGGCGATCGTGCCTACGGCCCTGGCGTGGCAGACAACAAGGGCGGCATCGCGCAGATCCTGCACACGCTGCGGCTGCTGAAGGCGCGCGGGGCGGAACACGGGCCGATCACGGTGATGCTCAACAGCGACGAAGAGCGCGGCTCGTTCGGCTCGCGCGCGCTGATCCAGCGGCTGGCCGCCGAGGCCGATGCCGTGCTGTCGTTCGAGCCGACCTCCCAGCACGAAGAGCCACTGATCCTGGGCACTTCCAGCATTGCCTACTACAAGGTGGCGGTGCAGGGAGCGTCGGCGCATGCCGGGGCCAACCCGGAACTGGGCGTCAACGCGCTGGTCGAGGCGGCGGACATCATCGGTCGCACGCGCGAGCTCGACAACCCGGCGCGCGAATTGCGCTTCAACTGGACCGTCATGAGCGCGGGGACGGTGCCCAACGTGGTGCCCGATCGCGCGCAGCTGGAGGCCGATATCCGATTCGCGCGCGAGGAAGACCTGACAGGCTTGCTGCGCACGCTGGAAGACCGCATCCAGAACCAGAAGCGCCTGGCCAAGTCGGAAATCACCATCCGTGCCGAACGCGGTCGCCCTGGCTTCACCGCCAACGCCAGTGGGCGGGCGATGGGCGCGCAGGCGCAAGCCATCTACGCGGAACTTGGCCAGACGCTGGCGGTGATCGACCGCGTGGGAGCCGGCACCGATGCGGGCTACGCCGCGCTGTCGGGCAAGCCCGTGGTCGAAAGCATGGGCTTGCCGGGGTACGGCTTTCACAGCGACGAGGCCGAGTACGCACTGATCGACGCGATTCCGCGGCGCCTGTACCTGACCGCGCGCATGATCATGGAATTGTCACAAAGGAAACCTTAAGCCATGTTGTTGACCACCGACCAGGAAATGGTGCGCGATGCCGTGCGCACCTTCGCGCAGGAACAGCTGTGGCCGAACGCCGCGCAATGGGACCGTGAGCACAGCTTCCCCAAGGCCGCCCATCAGGGCCTGGCCGAACTGGGCTGCTACGGCATCTGCGTACCGGAAGAGTATGGCGGTGCGGGGCTTGACTACGTGACCCTCGCGCTGGTGCTCGAGGAAGTGGCCGCCGGGGACGGGGGCACCAGCACGCCGATCAGCGTGACCAACTGCCCGTTCAACGCCATCCTGATGCGCTATGGCAGCGAGGCACAGAAACAGCAATGGCTGGCGCCGGCCGCGCGTGGCGAAATGCTGGGCGCCTTTGCGCTGACCGAGCCGCACGTCGGCAGCGATGCGTCCAGCCTGCGCACCACCGCGGTTCGTGACGGCGATGAGTACGTGCTCAATGGCGTCAAGCAGTTCATCACCAGCGGGCAAAACGGGCACGTGGCGGTGGTCATCGCCGTCACCGACAAGTCGGCGGGCAAGAAGGGCATGAGCGCCTTCATCGTGCCGACCCACAACCTAGGCAACACCGGCTGGGTCGTCGCCCGCCTCGAAGACAAGCTGGGCCAGCACAGCAGCGACACAGCGCAGATCAACCTCGAGAACTGCCGCGTGCCCGCCGAGAACCTGATCGGCCAGGAAGGCGAGGGCTACCGTATCGCACTCAGCGCGCTGGAGGGTGGCCGCATCGGCATCGCCGCGCAAAGCGTCGGCATGGCGCGCAGCGCGCTCGAAGTGGCCATCCAGTACGCCAAGGAGCGCGAGAGCTTTGGCACCGCCATCTTTAACCACCAGGCGGTGGGCTTTCGGCTCGCCGACTGCGCCACGCGCCTCGAAGCGGCGCGCCAGCTGATCTGGCACGCCGCTGCGCTGCGCGATGCGGGCTTGCCCTGTCTGAAGGAGGCGGCCATGGCCAAGCTGTTCGCCAGCGAGACGGCCGAGCAGGTCTGCAGCGCGGCCATTCAGACGCTGGGCGGCTACGGTTACGTCAACGACTTTCCGGTCGAGCGCATCTACCGCGACGTGCGCGTCTGCCAGATCTACGAAGGCACGAGCGACGTGCAGAAGATCATTATCCAGCGCGCGCTGTGAATGGCCGCACGCTGCCGGTGAAGCGCGCGTGAAGTTGGCTTGAAAGTGTAAGGAGCGGCCCCCGACCGCTTGCGGCCAGACGTTATCCGACTAGGCTTGAATGCGTTGCCGTGGCAGCGCCCACAGCCGCTACTACGTCGGAAACGTCCATGCCTCGTCTGTCCGTTGCGCCACGTGCGCCGTTCGCCCCCTTGCTGCTGGCTGCCGCACTGCTCGGCGGGTGCGCATCCCTTGCCGCGCCTGCCAGCCCAGCGGCCGCGCTTCAGGCCGCGGATCGTCTCACCTGGGGCGTTGAAGCCTCCCTGCCAGCAGCGCTGTCGCGCGGTGCGACGACCGCTTGGCTCGATGCGCAGCTTCGGGCCGATAGCGCGCCGCTGGTCTTGCCCACACAGGTGCAGGCGCGCATTGAGGCCATGACCATCAGCCAGCGCCCCATGCCGGCCCTGGTGGCCGACATGGCCGCGCAGCGCAAGGCGGCCAACGCGCTGACCGACGACGAAGCCAAGGCGGCCGAGCGCCGCCGCTGGCAGCAGGAGATGACGCGACTGGCGCGCGAAGCGGCCGAGCGCCACCTGCTGCGCGCCGTCTATTCGCCGCGCCAGGTGCAGGAGCAGATGACCTGGTTCTGGCTCAACCATTTCAGCGTCTACCAGGGCAAGGGCCTGGTGCGCGCGATGGTCGGCGACTACGAAGACAGCGCCATCCGAGCGCACGCGCTGGGCAGGTTCCGCGATTTGCTGGGCGCCGTGGTGCGCCACCCGGCGATGCTGCAGTTTCTGGACAACGCGCAGAACGCCGCTGGCCGCTTGAACGAGAACTACGCACGCGAGCTGATGGAGCTTCACACGCTGGGCGTGGACGCGGGCTACACCCAGCACGATGTACAGGAGCTGGCGCGCGTGCTCACGGGTGTCGGCGTGCAGACCGACGCTTCGCGCAAGCCGCCGCGCCTGCCGCCCCGGTTGCAGCCGCTCTACGTGCGCGAGGGCGTGTTCGAGTTCAACCCGCGTCGCCACGACATGGAGCCGAAGACCTTTCTTGGCCAGCCGATCCGTGGCCAGGGCATGGCTGAGGTGGACGAGGCGCTGGATCGTCTGGTGCGCGCGCCTGCCACGGCGCGCTACCTCAGCACCAAGCTCGCGCACTACTGGCTGGCCGACGACGCCCCGGCGGCGCTGATCGAGCGCATGGCGCAGACCTTCCAGCGCAGCGACGGCGACATCGCCGCCACCTTGCGCACGCTGTTCACGTCCAGCGAGTTCGCGCAAGGGGCGGGTCGCAAGTTCAAGGACCCGATGCGCTACGTCGTCTCGGCGCTGCGGCTGAGCTACGGCGATACGCCCTTGATGAACACCGCACCCGTGCTCAACTGGCTCAACCGTCTGGGCGAGCCGCTGTATGGCCGGCAGACGCCCGACGGCTACCCGCTCTCAGAGGGTGCCTGGTCCAGCCCGGGGCAGATGGCCACGCGTTTCGAGGTCGCGCGGTCCCTTGGCGTTGGCCGGCCCGACTTGGCACGTTCGCCGGGCGAGGAAGCGCCTGCTGGCGCACCCGCCGCGCCGTCCGGTGCACGCGCGGTGTATGCGCAGGCACCCGGCGCCGCCACGCTGAGCGCGCGCACCCGTCAGGCGCTGGCGCAGGCCCGCACGCCAGGCGAGTGGAACACCTTGCTGCTCTCGTCACCGGAATTCATGCGCCGCTGAAGCGCCAGACCAGTCGCCGCATTCTTCAAGGACTTGCCATGCAACGCCGCCAACTGCTCCACACCCTGGGCACGCTGCCTCTCGCCGCGGGCGCTGGCGCCCTGCTGGCGGCGCCGGCCGCCAGCGCACGCCTGCTGATCGTCTTTCTGCGCGGTGCGTACGATGGCTGCAACCTGCTGGTGCCCACGGGCAGCAGCTTCTACTACGAGAGCCGCCCTGACATCGCGATCGCCAAGCCTGGCGCAGGTGGTGAGGCCGATCCGCTGGCCGCGCTGCCGCTCGATGCGCAGTGGGGACTGCATCCGGCCCTCAAGAACAGCCTTTGGCCGATGTTCCAGAAGCGCGAGCTGGCCTTTGTCGCCTTTGCGGGCACGGATGACACCTCGCGCAGCCACTTCGAGACCCAGGACGGCATCGAGCTCGGCCAGCCGCTGGACGGGCGGCGCAACTACCGCTCAGGCTTTCTCAGCCGTTTGGCCGAGGTGGTCAACGGAGCCGCGCCCATGGCTTTCACCGACCAGCTGCCGCTGTCGCTGCAAGGGCGTCTGCAGGTGCCCAACATGGCGCTGCGCGCAATCGGCAAGCCTGCTTTGGACGCACGCCAGCGCCAGCTGATCGCCGACATGTACGACGATACGCCGCTGGCGGCCCCGGTGCAGGAGGGCTTTGCGGTGCGTGCCAATGTGGCGCGTCAGTTGGCGGACGAGATGGACGCGGCTGGCCGCAACGCGCTCACTGCGCGCGGCTTTGGCGCCGAGGCGCGGCGCATTGGCCGCTTGATGGCCAGCGGCTACAACCTCGGCTTCGTCGACGTGGGCGGCTGGGACACGCACGTCAACCAAGGGGGCGCCCAGGGCAACCTGGCCACGCGCCTGGGCGATCTGGGGCAAGGCTTGGCCCAACTGGCCGAAGCCATGGGCCCGGCCTGGCGCGACACCACCGTGGTGGTGCTCAGCGAGTTTGGCCGCACCTTCCGCCAGAACGGCAACCGCGGCACCGACCACGGCCATGGCACCGTGTACTGGGTGTTGGGCGGCGGCGTGCGCGGTGGCCGTGTGGTGGGCGAGCAGGTGCCGGTCGACGCTGCCCACCTGTTCCAGAACCGCGACTACCCGGTGCTGAACGAATACCGCGCGGTGCTGGGCGGGCTGTTTGCGCGCCAGTTCGGTCTGCGCCCGGCGCAACTGGCCAAGGTGTTCGAGGGCGTCACGCCGCGCGATCTGGGTCTGGTGTGACCGGTGTTCGGTGCGCCCTTGCCGTGTTCGAAATTTCAGGAAAAAGTGCCTGTAGCCCGCTTCCAGATTGCGCAGGAAGCTACCTTAAATGTAGCTAATTGAAGAGCGTGTGCGCTTAAACGATGGCCGCCAGGAAACGCAGCGAGCGCTGCAGCACGCGCTGGCCGTCGTCCTGGTCCAGGTTGAACTGGTACTCGTGGCCCAGCGCGGGCTGGTGGTCCTTGGCGTAGAACTGGCTGTCCACGCGCACGCCGTGGCGGGTGAGGGCGGCCACCAAGTCGCGCGACTGGCTTTCCAGCGGGTCGTGGTTGCCGGCCGACACGAACGCCGGCGGGAAGTCGCGCGTGACGTAGTGCAGCACCGACGCGGGGCGGAACTTGGGCGCATTCAGGAAGTCGCGCTCGCCCGCGTAGGCCCACAGCACGGTCTGCAGGAAGGGGCCGAACGGCCCCTTGAAATCCACGGTGGCGATGTCGTAGGCACCGCAATACAACAGCACGCCGCGCAGCTGGGCGCGCTGCAGCGTGGGCGCCACACCGACCTCGCGCGCGTACGTCGGCACGCTGATCAGGTTGGCGACCTGCGCGGCCAGCTGCGCGCCGGCCGAGTCGCCCGCCAGCACGATGCGCTGCGGGTCCACGTGCAGACGCTGGGCGTGCGCCTGCAGGTGGCGCAGCGCGGCGCCGATCTGGCGCAGCGGCTCGGGGTAGATCTTGCGCGGTGCGATGGAATAGTTGACACCCACCACCGTGTAGCCGTGGCTGGCCAGGATGCGCAGGTAGTTGGCCACCTGCCCCTTGTCGCCCGACACCCAGGCGCCGCCGTGGACCCAGACGATGGTCGGCAGCGCGCGTCCGCTGCGCGCCGCGTCGGCGGGCGTGAACACGTCGAGCCGCGCGTCGGCATCGCTGGCGTCGTAGGACTCGTCGAGCACCTCGTGCACGCCCGCCGGCACGTGCTTGGCCAGGGCCTTCGCCATGGCTTCGCCGCCATGGTCGAAGCCCAGCCGGATCAGCGCCGCCGTTGGCCGCGGGCTGATGCCCAGGCTGGTGCAGCCGGCCGCCATCAGGGCGCCACCCAGCGCGGTCAGGCAGGCGCGGCGGCCGGAAGCGGGTCGAAGCGTCGCGTCAGGACTGTGTATTTTTGTTTTCAGCATTCGCCGATTGTGCCGGAGCATTGCGGCTGCGCGGACAACATTCACATTTCGCTGGGCGCGTGCCGGTTGGGGCGCGCGTCGCCACGCAGGGTCAAGCGAAATATGGGTGAAATCTGCCTTTGGCGCTACAACCACCTGCGCAGGCAGCTACCAAATGGGTAGCAAACGTCAGCTTTCCGCGTCCATCGCCCGCTGCGAGTCGCGGTTGCGCAGCACCACGGTGATCTGGCCGTTGGTTTCGATGGTGGCCAATTGCACCTCGTGCGTGTGCAGGCAACCGGCGGCGCGCAGGGCGGCGTGCACGTCGTCGACGGTCAGCCGTTCCGACCGCATCACGTCCTCACGCAGCTCGCCCTTCTGAATCAGCGTCTGCGGCGCGCCGTCAATCCAGCGCGCGATGCGCCGGTTGCGCCAGCACAGGCGCGCCATCACGACGTGGCAGGCGATCAGCGTCAGCGCCGAAATCATGCCGCCCACCAGCGAGTTGTCGCCGCCGTTCATGCTGTTCTGCACGGCGTTGGACAAGATCAGCAGCAGCACCAGATCGAAGGGGTCGTACTGCCCGATCTGGCGCCGCCCGGTCAGGCGCAGGAACACCAGCAGGAAGGCGTAGACGATGATGCCCCGCACCACGAACTCCCACCACGGCACACTCATCTGGAACATGGCCAATCTCCGACAATAGCTTGCGAATACCCCATCTTGCCCCAAGCCATGCCGCTGCGCGCCGCCGATTCCTGCCCCTGTGGCCGCCACAACGCCCGGCGCCAGCCGCTGACGTGGGCGGCGTGCTGCGGGCGCTATGTGGACGACTGGACGCTGCCCGCACCGGACGCGGAGAGCCTGATGCGCTCGCGCTACAGTGCCTTCGTGGCTGAGCGGGCAGACTACCTGCTGGCGACCTGGGCCGAGCCTCAGCGCCCGGCCGCGCTGGACTTCGACCCCGGCGCAAGGTGGCTGGGGCTGGAGGTGCGTTCGCACCAGGCGACCGGTGCGGAGCAGGCCGAAGTGGAATTCGTCGCGCGCTGGCGCGTCGCGGGACGGGCGGTGCGGCTGCACGAGCGCAGCCGTTTCGTGCGCCGCGCCGACGCCGCTGGCGTGCTGCGCTGGTGGTATGTGGACGGAGATCAGTATTAGGTGTTTTTGGGCTCCAGCCCTAGAGCGACGTGCGCAGACAGCTATGAAAAAAGAAGTTAACAACGCCCCTGAAGCGGTGCGGGTGGCGCGATGAGAATCATCATTCTGGGCGCCGGGCGCGTCGGCGAAAGCGTGGCCGAGACGCTGGCGTCCGAGGCCAACGACATCACCGTGGTCGACCCCGACCCGGAGCGCCTGCACGCGCTGGAAGAGCGGGTTGAACTGCGCGGCGTGGCCGGCAACGGCATTCAGCCGTCGGTGCTGCGCGGCGCCGGTGCGGACGACTGCGACCTGTTCATCGCCGCCACCTCGCTGGACGAGACCAACCTGGTGGCCTGCAAGATTGCGCACGACGTGTTTGGTATCCCGACCACCATCGCGCGCCTGCGCTCGCCCGAGTTCGCCACCGGCGACAAGCTGCTGGAAAAGGACGGTTTCGCGGTCGACCACGTGATCTGCCCCGAAAATTCGGTCACGCGCTACATCCACCTGCTCATCGAATACCCCGAGGCGCTGCAGGTGGTGCAGTTCTCGCAGGGGCAGGCGCACCTGGTCGCGCTGCGGGTGGCCTACGACAGCCTGCTGGCCAACCACACCATCGCCGAATTCCGCGCGCTGCACCCCGACCTGCCGGTGCGCATCGTCGCGCTGTACCGCGGCGAGCAAGACCAGCTGATCGATGGCGACACCAAGGTCTTTCCCGGCGACGAGATCTTCATCCTGGTGCCCCGCGAAGGCGTGCGCGCCGCGCTGCACGCCATCGGCAACCCGGACCGGCCGGTGCGCCGCGTGATGATTGCGGGCGGCGGCCGCGTCGGCCTGCGGCTGGCGCGCAGCCTGATCGGCAAGTGCGAGGTCAAGCTGATCGAGCGCGACCGCAAGCGCTGCGAATACCTGGCGTCCGAGCTGCCGCCCGACATGCTGGTGCTCGAAGGCGACGGTGCCGACGAGGAGCTGCTGCTGGACGAGAACGTCAGCGACATGGACCTGTTCATCGCCCTGACCAGCGACGACGAGGACAACATCATGTCGGCCATGCTGGCCAAGCGCATGGGTGCGCGCCGCGTGATGGCGCTGATCAACCGCCGCGCCTACGCCGACATGATGCAGGGCAGCACCATCGACATCGCGATTTCGCCCTCGCACGCCGTGATCGGCGAGCTGCTGATGCACGTGCGGCGCGGCGCGGTGGCCGCAGTGCACAGCCTGCGCCGCGGCACGGCCGAGGCGCTGGAGGGGGTGGCGCACGGCGATGCGCGCACCTCGCACCTGGTGGGGCGGCGCATCGAGCAGATTCCGCTGCCGCCGGGCGCGCGCATCGGCGGCATCGTGCGCGGTGCCGGCAACCAAGCGCGGGTGGTCATCCCGACACACGACGTCGAGATCGAGACCGACGACCACGTCATCATCTTCCTGCCGCACAAGCGCATGGTGCGCGAGGTGGAGAAGCTGTTCCAGGTGCGCGCCACCTTCTTCTGAGCGCAAGCGCCCCGTCACATGAAGCGCTTTGCCGCCACCTTTCTCGTGCTCTCATGGGTGATCATGGGGTTCTCGTTCGCCTTCTTCGTGCCGATGGCGTGGGACTGGGTGGGCGAGGGCGGCCAGAACACGCGCGTGTGGGCCTGGTGCTTTCTGTTCACGCTGGCCACCGGCACCTGGCTGTGGTGGCGCACACGGCACGCGTCGCGTGAGCTGTCGGTGCGCGACGGCTTCCTGCTGGTCACGCTGGTGTGGGTGGTGCTGCCGGCCTACGCGGCGCTGCCGCTGCTGTTCGTGGTGCACGGCATCGGCTTCACCGACGCGTATTTCGAAGCCATGAGCGGCCTGACCGCCACCGGCGCCACCTCGCTCGCGGGGCTGGATCTGCTGGCGCCGTCGGTCAACATCTGGCGCTGCTTTCTGCAGCTGATCGGTGGCCTGGGCGTGATGCTGCTGGCGGTGGCCGTGCTGCCGCTGCTGGGCCTGGGGGGCACCCAGCTCTACAAGGCCGAGATGCCCGGCCCGATGAAGGAGCAGCGCCTGACGCCGCGCATCGCCGAGACCGCGCGCGGCCTGTGGGGCGTGTACTTCGTGCTGTCGCTCAGCTGCATGCTGGCCTACCGCTGGGGCGGCATGAGCTGGCCCGATGCCTTCATGCACATGTGCACGACCGTGGGGCTGGGCGGCCTGTCATCGCACGACGACAGCTTCGGCTACTGGAATTCGCCCACGCTGGAGTGGATGGCCGTGGTGTTCATGACGCTGGCCGGCATCAGCTTTGCGCGCTACTTCCTGGTGTGGCGCCAGCGCTCGCTGCACCCGGTGACGCGCGATGCCGAAGTGCGTGCCTATGTGATGGTGCTGCTGCTGTCGTCCGTCGTGGTCACGCTGATGCTGCTAATCCACCAGGAGTACCCCGACTTCGCCACCGCGATCCGGCAGGCAGCCTTCCAGGTGGTGTCGGTCGCCACCACCACCGGCTACGCCACCACCGATTACCTGCTGTGGCCGTCCTTCGTGCCGGTGCTGCTGCTGTTTCTGGGCTGTTTTGCGTCGTGCGCGGGCTCCACGGGCGGCGGCATCAAGATGGTGCGCATGCTGGTGTTGATCAAGCTCGCGCAGCGCGAGCTGGTGCGCATCCTGCACCCGCGCATCGTGCGCCCGATTGCGCTGGGCAACGTGACCGTGCCGACCGACGTGATCTGGGCCGTGATGGCCTACATGCTGATCTACGGCGGCGTGATGGTCGGGCTGACCATGCTGATGCTGGCTTCGGGCCTGGACGTGGTGACCGCCTTCACCGCCGTGGTCGGCAACCTCAACAACATCGGCCCAGGCATGGGCAAGGTGGGGCCGGCAGGCAACTACGGCGCGCTGACCGACTTCCAGATCTGGATCTGCACCATCGCCATGCTGCTCGGGCGGCTGGAATTGCTGTCGGTCATGGTGCTGTTCACTCCCCAGTTCTGGAGGCGGTGATGCCGTTTGAAGCCGTGCTTTTCGACTGCGATGGCGTGCTGGTCGACAGCGAGCCGATCACCATGGCCGTGCTGCGCGACCTGCTGGCCGAGGCCGGTTGGGACATGCCCCTGGCCGCGTGCATGGCCGAGTTTGTCGGCGTCACGGTGCGCAGCAAGACCGCGCTGATCGAGGCGCGCACCGGCAAGCCGCTGACCGACGCCTGGATGGCGCGCTTCTATGCCGAGCGCAACGCCGCCCTCACGGTCAGCCTGCAGGCCATCCCGGGCGCCCATGCCGCCGTGGAAGCTGCGCACGCGGCCACCGGTGGGCGCATCGCCTGTGCCTCGGGCGCCGACCGCTTCAAGGTGGAGATGCAACTGGCGCAGGTCGGCCTGACGCCCTGGTTCGGCGGCGCGGTGTTCAGCGGGCATGACATGCCGCGCACCAAGCCCGCGCCCGACGTTTATCTGGCCGCCGCCGCGCACCTGGCCGCAGCTCCTGCGCGCTGCCTGGTGGTGGAGGACACGCCCACCGGCGTGCAGGCCGGCGTGGCCGCAGGCGCCACGGTGTGGGGCTACTGTCCGCCGGGCGGCCCGGCCGAGACGCTGCGAGCGGCCGGCGCGCGGAAGCTGTTCGCGCGGATGGACGACTTGGCGAGCCTGCTGCGCGCCTGAGCGGCGGACTCCTTCGTTCCGATCAAAGCCCGGCGCCTCGTTTTTTGCTACCGTTGGGCCATGAGCCCTCAACCCACCCCGGCGCATCTGGCGCCCACCGAAGCGATCGACAGCACCCATCCGGCTGTGCTGGCCTTCGTGCGTGAACACGACCGCGGCGCCGATGAGCGCCAACGCGCCGTGGCGCTGGTGCATGCCGTGCGCGACGCCTTCCGCTACGACCCCTACCGCATCGACCTGTCGCCCGACGGCATGCGCGCCAGCACCGTGCTGGCACAAGGCTACGGCTGGTGCGTGCCCAAGGCCACGCTGCTGGCGGCCGTATGCCGTGCCGCCGGCCTGCCGGCGCGCCTGGGCTTTGCCGACGTTCGCAACCACCTGTCGACCGAGCGCATGCGCGAGACCATGAAGACCGACATGTTCATCTGGCACGGCTACACCGAGATCTGGCTCAACGGCGCCTGGCGCAAGGCGACGCCCGCGTTCAACCTGAGCCTGTGCGAGAAGTTCGGGCTGCACCCGCTGGACTTCGATGGCGAACACGACTCGATCTACCACGCGTTCGACAAGGCCGGCAACCGGCACATGGAGTATGTGAACGAGCGCGGCAGCTTCGACGATTTGCCGCTGGACCAGATCGTCAGCGACTTTCGCCGCGAGTACCCGGGCTGGCTGGCAGGCTCGGACGTGCAGAGCGCGCTGCTGGCCGACAACTTCGAGGCCGACGTGGCGCGCGAAGTGGGTGCCCATCGCTCATGACTTTCAAAATGCTGCCAAAGTAATAGCTGCTCGCGCAGGTGGTTGTAGGCGGAAAAGCCTATTCTGCATACATCTCGGATCACAGCCGCACCGGTGGCACGCTGCCCAGCAGGCGGATCAAATCCTGCTGGCGCATTGCGCCGGTCTTGGCGAAGATGGCCGACAGTTGCGTGCGCACGGTGCTCAGCTTGACGCCCAATTCGGTGGCGATGTCGGCCGGGGGTTGACCGCGCAGCAGCAGCGGCAGCACGCGCGCCTCGGCCGCCGACAGGCCGAAGAGCCGGGTGACGAAATCGGGCACGCCCGTCGGCGCATGCCCTTGCTGGGCCAGCAGCAGCATGCAGGCGCCAGGCGGTGGCGCCGGATTCGGGGCACCGTCAGCGGTAAGACGACGATGCTCGTCGATCGGCAGCGCCAGCGCCATCAGGCGGCGCTGCTCGTCCCCCAGCACCAGTCCGCCGCCGCGCCCTCGCGCCGCCGCGTGCACCAGCCGGGCGAGGGCATCGTGCGCCGTTACCCGCACTGGCAACTGACCCAGCCAAGGCGCCAGCGATGGCGTGGCGGCGAGGGCGCGCGCGGCGTAGTTGGCGTAGAGCGCCTGCGCCGCGGGGTCGAGCATCACCATGCCGAAGTCCAGTGCGTCGAGGAACTGGTGCAGCAGGCCGACCTGCTCCTGTCGCCGGCGCTGCAGCCAGTGAAGGTCGAACGCGCGCAGCAGGTGCGGGTAGAGCAGGTGAAGCCGTGCGACGTCGGCGGCGTCGAAATCGGGCTGCTGCGGGTGGCGGAACAGGTTCAGCAGCATCGGTGGCGCCAGGCCTGGCACGCTGCCGTCGGACATCACCGCCGTCAGCATGTGCTCGACCGGGTAGCGCAGCATGTACTCGCGGTAAAAGCGGGTCTGGCGCAGCACCGGCGCAGGCACCAGATCCGTGCCGCGCAGGATGCTGCCCTGCATGAACGCATTGCGCACCAGGCCGGCCTGCAGCCAGGGGTTGTCGGGCAGCCAGCGTTCCGCGTAGGCACGGTTGAGCTCCTCTGGCAGGTTCCAGGCGGCGTAGAAGCTCGGCGCTTGCGGCCCTTCGCCGTCGGTCGTGCACCAGCAGGCCACGTCGGCCCGCAGGGCCGCGGCCAGCGCGCGCACCACTTCCGTCCACGCTTCGTCGTGGCCCACGGCCCCGTACAAGGTGTGCAGGAATTGATCGAACTCGGTGAGGGAAAGCGGCGCAGTGCCACCGGCTGGCACGCTCATACGCTTTTCTCCAGCAGGCGCACCGGGGGCACGCTGCCCAGCAGGCGGATCAGGTCCTGCTGGCGCATCGCACCGGTCTTGGCGAAGATGGCCGACAGTTGGGTGCGCACGGTGCTCAGCTTGACGCCCAGATCGGCAGCGATGTCCGCGGGCGAGTGACCGTGCAACAGCAGCGGCAGCAGGCGCGCCTCGGCCTGGCTCAGGCCGAAGGTGCGTATCACGAAGTCCAGTGCCGACGAAGGCATCTGGGCGTAGGTGGTCAGCAGCAGCATGCACGCACCGGGTTGATCGGTCGGCCCGCCCACGGGCAGCGCCAGCGCGATCAGCTCGGGCGTGCGCTCGCCCAGCACGCGCCCGCCACCCTGGCCGCGCGCGCAGCTTCGTACCAGCTTGCCCAGCGGCTCGTGCGTCTGCACGCGCTGCGGCAGGCTGCCCAGCCAGCGTGCCAGGGTGGGCTGGGTGCTGAGCTCGCGTGCGGTCTGGTTGGCGTAAGTGACGGCAGCGGCTGGGTCCAGCATCAGCAGGCCGAAATCGAACGCGTCGAGAAAGCGGTGCAGCAGCGTGACCTGGTCTTCCAGCCGCCGCGTGCTCCAGTGCAGATCGAACGCGCGCAGCACGTGCGGGTACAGGCGCCGCAGCCGGGCGACATCGCCGGTGCTGAAATCGGGCTGCGTCGGCCGCCGAAAGAAGCTCAGGTGGGACGGCGGCGCCATGCCGGGCGTGCGCCCGTCGGAGACCAGGCACACCAGCAGATGTTCGGCCGGCAGCGTGGCAAGGTAGTCGCGGTAGAACGGACTGGCGCGCAGTACGGCAGGGGGCACCAGGTCGCTGCCGCGCATGATGTTGCCCTGCCGCATCAGGCCGCGCGCCACGCCCTGCTGCAGCCACAGGTCGTGCTGCCACCAGTGGTCCGAATAGGCGCGCGCCGCGGCTTCGGGGTGGTTCCAGGCGGCGTAAAAGCTCTGGTCGCGCTGGCCCTGGCCGGCGGCCACGAGCATCGAGAAGCTGGCGTCGAATTCCTGTGCGATCACCTGCAGAGCATCGGACCAGGCCGCGTCCGCGCCCACGGCGCGGTACAGGGCCGTCTGAACGCGATCGAAGGCGGCCAGTGAGACCTCGTCTTCGGCTGCGGTTGCGGGCACAGGCTCAGCGCCCGCAGCGGTGCTCAGCACCTCGGGTTCGGGGGCGCCGGTCGGCATGGTGTGGGTTTCCCTTCCTCGGCACTGCGCTTGGGGAGTGATGTTTTGGCACACCCGGGCGCAGTCCGCAAGAGAATTGTTGAGGCAGGGTCAACGCCGGGCATCCTTCATGTGAAGGATGTGTACTCCCTGGAGATTGGGTTGAAGACCCAGAAAATGCAGTAACAGCGGGCGTAAACAGCTCCTGAAACAGGAGCAAGAAGCGAGCCCGGAAGATGTCGTCGGGCGGCCACGCCCCCAGGCCTCAGCGGATCGGCCGGCGCGCAGTTGAGAAGCGGCGCGTTGCAGCTGCCGCGCAGATGAGTGCCAGCAGCGCCAGGCTCCATTCGCGGAGCGTGGAGACCGCCACGGGGGCTGCCGCGTTCAAGGTCAGCGCGACGGGGCCCTGGACGGCGGTGGCGTCGCGGTGGCAATAGTCGACGATGCGCAGCGTCCAGTTGCCGTTGATCTGCGTCGGGGTCAGGCCGGCGAAGGTGGCGTTCAGCGGCGTGCCGACCCCACTGGAGCTGACCGCGCCCCCGACTTCGGAGGTGTAGTAGGTGCCCGGCGAAATCACCGCGTCGTCGGCCGCCGCCGCAGCAGCGGCCCAGATGCTGGCCGCTCCGGGCGCACTGGGATCGACGAAGCGGTAGGTGCCGGAAAGAACGGAGAAGTCGCCCGGGCTGAGCGCACCATTCGCGCCGATGCGGCCGACCAGCGGCAGGCTGGGCGCGCCACCGGGCGCAACCAGGTCGATGATCACGTCCCCGGCGCTGGCCACCGACAGCCCGATCTGCACCGACAGGCTGCTCAGCGGGCCGGTGATGCCGCTCACCGGAATGGTCAGGTTCAGCGGGTCGGCCGGGGTGTTACAACCGTTGGCCGGATCGGGCACGGCGGCTGGTAGCGCCGTGGTGGTGACGAAGGTCTGCGCCTGCAGCGCGCCACTGGCGGCCAGCACGGTCGTGGCAATGAACAAGGAGCGGGTCAGCTTCATGGTGGTGCCCCTCGGGTTCAGGAAAATCTTGTCAGAAAAAATGGCGAAAGCCTAGGCAGAGCAAGCGCAAGCAGCTACCAAATCAAGAGCGGATGGCGCGCCCCCGCCGCCACCCCATAAGCGCACCGCAGCCCAGCGCGAGCCCTACCAGCGCGCCAATCGACAGCGTGGGCACCGGCACCACGCCGCCATCGGCGGTGGGTGTGACCATTGCCGGCGCCGAGGCCGGACCCGCACCGGCGGCATTGACCGCGCGTGCCACGCATTGGTACGGCGTGCCGTTGACCATGCCGGTCAGCGCCACCGGGCTGAGGCCACTGGCAGTGACCGGTGCGCCAGGCCCCATCGGCGTGCAGGTCACGTTGTAGCCGGTCACCGGGCCGCTGCCAGTGTCGGCGGGCGCTGCCACGGTGACCATTGCCCCGCTGTTGAGGCCCTGCGTCTGCGTGATGCTGGGCGCCAGCGGCGCGCCGGCCTGCTCAACGATCTGCGCGAGGTTGCTGCGCGACTGCCCGTCCACCAGGGCGAACCAGCCGCCGATCAACACATCGGTCGGGCTGCGCGAGAAGGCGGTGTACGTGATGAAGCCGGCGTTCAGCACGCCGACGTCGGTCAGCGTGGGGTCGAGCGCGCCGGTGCTGTAGTTGATGCGCGCCACGCGCCGCAGCGGCGTGCCCGCGACGTTTTCAAAGCCCCCGACAATGACGACCCGGCTGGCGTCGGCGCTGACGATGTCATGCACCGATCCGTCCGCGTCGACCGTGAAGCCGGCGTCCAGCGTGCCATTGGCGTTCAGCCGAGCCAGCCCCTCGCGCGCCGCGCCGACAATCGTGCCCAGTGAACCGCCCACGAGCAACTGCCCGTTGGGCTGAAGGTATAGCGCGTTCACCCAACCTGTGATGGCGGGGTTGGCGAACGTGGTGTCTAGCGAGCCGTTGGCAGTCAGCCGGACCAGCGCGTCACGCGGTTGCCCATGCGCCACGTTGAAGAAGCCGCCCGCCAGCACGGCGCCGTCGGGCTGCAGCGCCAGGGTGCGCACCTGGTTGTCCAGGGCGGGGTTGCTGAAACCTGCGTCCAGCGCGCCCGCAGGGGTCAGGCGGGCGAGGTAGTCGCGTGCCGTGCTGTTGACCTGCGTGAAGCCGCCGCCGATGAGCACGCTGTTGTCGGGCTGCATCACCATGGTCAGGATTCCTTCGCTCCCGGCAGTGACGCTGGCGGTGTAGGTGGCATCCAGCGTGCCGTCGACGTTCAGGCGGGCGATGTTGCTGCGCGCCACGCCGTTGACTGCGTCAAACCGTCCGCCGATGACGATCTTTCCGTCCGACTGCACGGCGATGGCGTGCACCTCGCCCGCGTTGGCACCCTGGGTCACGCTGGCCGTGAAGCCGGTGTCCTGCGCCAAGGTAGCCGCGTTCAGCCGCACGATGCCTTTGCCAAGGGTGCCACTGCCGAAAAACTCGGCGCCGCCTACCAAGATGCCCTGCGTCGGGGCGTTAGCGTGCGGCACGATATCGAACACCTCACCCGCCTCGGGCGCCCACGGCGTGGTGACCCAGGCGGCGGAAACGGGGGCGACGGCACCGAGCGCCAGGGCAACCAGCGCGAAGAGGGCGCGCCAGCGGCGCAGGAGACGTTGAGGAAGTTGAGCGGACACGGCGATTTCCTTGGCGGGCGATGCGATGCCGGCGATTGTGGAAATCGGCCGCGCTAAAAACATCCGTCATCTGAAGGAGTGTGGCGGTCGCCCGAGCAAGAGCTGCGGTGGACTCAATATCTCGACAAAAAAGGCTTTGGCAGGCGTGGAGCAAGCGCAGGCAGCTACATTTTTTGATACGACTGTGTGAAATATGCGCACAACACCGAGGCGGATGAGCCACCCGTGTTCACCTCGCCCCCAACGCGCTGGCCGCTACGATCGCCGCATGACCGACATCACCACCCTTCAAGCCGCCCTGACCGATTACTTCGCGCCCTGGGTTCAAGCGCTGGGCCTGCGTGTGGAGCCGACGCAGCCTGAAGGCGCCGTGTTGCTGCGCTTGCCGCACAGCGAGCAATTGGCGCGCAGCGGCGGCATGCTGTGCGGGCAGGCCATGATGGCGGCGGCCGACACCGCGATGGTGCTGGCGCTGATCCGGCACTTTGGCGAATTTCGGCCATGCACCACGGTACAGCTCAGCACCAGCTTCCTGAAGCCGCTGTCGAACCAGGACGCGCTGATTGAAGCGCGCGTGCTGCGCGCTGGCAAGACCATGGCGTTCGGTGAGATCGACTTGCGCGGCGCGGACGACGGCAAGAGCGTTTGCCGCGCTAGCACCACCTACGCGCTGCTTTAGGCGGCCAGCAGCGCCTCCACGGCGGCGCCCAGCGCCAGGATGCGCGCGTCGGCCATGGCCGGACCGGCCAGCGTGAGGCCGACCGGCGCTTCGCCCGCGCGATGGCAGGGCAACGACAGCGCGCAGCCGTCCAGGAAGTTGATGAAGGTGCTGTTGCGCAGGATCAGGCCGTTGGCGGCGGTGTAGGCGTCGTCGCTGGCTTGCAGGTCGGCAATCGCTGGCGCGACCACCGGCACCGTGGGCATGAGCAAGGCGTCGTACGACGCGATGCGCGCTTCGACCTGGGCGATCCAGCGGCGGCGCGCCTGCTGCAGGTCGATGTAGTCGGCCGCGCCCATGGCCTGCGCGCCGCGGATGCGGCTGGCCACGCGCCGGTCGTAGTCGGTTTCGTGCTTAGCCAGCAGGCCTCGGTGCCAAGCCCAGGCTTCAGCGGCGGCCAGGGTGCCGCGCGCGTGCAGGGCGCCCAGCTCGGCGAACTCGGGGATGGCCAGCGGCGCCAGCAGCGCACCGGCTTCAGCCAGGCGGGCACAGGCGCGCTTAAAGGCCGTGGCGACCTGCGCGTCCATGCCGTCCAGCGCCAGCGTTTGCGGTATGGCCAGGCGAGCGCCGCGCAGCGGCAGTGCGGCCTCAGACGGCACCGGTTCGCCCGCCAGAATCGCGTCGACGATGGCGCAGTCGCGCACGCTGGCGGCCAGCGGACCGATCGAATCGAGCGATGTCGACAGCGGCACGGTGCCTGCGATGGGTACGCGGCGCTGCGTCGGCTTGAAGCCGGTCAGCCCGCACAGCGCCGACGGAATGCGCACCGAGCCGCCGGTGTCGCTGCCAATGCCGACCGCGGCCATGCCGTCGGTCACCGACACCGCCGCGCCGGACGACGAGCCGCCCGGGATGCGCCCGGTGGCGCGGTCCCAGGGGTTCTTGGGCGTGCCGTAGTGCGGGTTGAGGCCGAGGCCGGAGAACGCGAACTCGGTCATGTTGGTGCGGCCGACGATGACGGCGCCGGCGGCGATCAGGCGGTCGATGACCGGTGCGTTGCGCGTGGCGGGCGCCGCGCCTTTCAGCACGACGGAGCCCGCGGTCGTGACTTGACCCGTTACGTCGAACAGATCCTTGATGGACACCGGAACGCCTTCCAGCGGCGAACGCACGATGCCTGCCGCGCGCAGCGTGTCGGACGCCTGCGCGGCCGCACGGGCGCGCTCCGCGTCCAGCCGCGTGAACACGCGGGCGCCTTCGCCGGCAGGGTCTTGCGCGCGCGCGAGGGCGGCGGCGGTCAACTGCTGGGCGGTGGTGCGGCCGGCGGACAGATCCGCGCTGAGCGATTGAAGGGTGGGGAGTCGCATCGTCGTCACTATGGAAACAGTAGCTGCTTGCGCTCGCTGCACAAGCGCTTCAGCCAGATGGCATTCAACTTCCGCTGAGCTTGAACACCGCCGTGGCCGCACGCAGGTTGGGAAGTGTGCGCACCTCGTGGCCGTCCTGCAGGCCAAAGCTGTCGAGCACGCGCAAGCCGTTCTTGCGCGCCAGCGCGTCAAAGTCGCGATAGGTACCGACGCGGATGTTCGGCGTGTCGTACCACTGGTAGGGCAGGCGACGCGTGACCGGCATGCGCCCGCGCAACACCGACAGGCGATTGGGCCAGTGGGCGAAGTTGGGGAAGGCGACGATGCCCATGCGGCCGACGCGGGCGGTTTCGCGCAGCATGACTTCGGCGTTGCGCAGGTGCTGCAAGGTGTCGATCTGCAGGACGACGTCAAAGCTCTGGTCCTGGAACGCTTTCAGCCCCTGGTGCAGGTTGAGCTGCAGCACGTTGATGCCGCGCTGCACGCAGGCGAGTACGTTGTCGTCGTCGATCTCGATGCCGTAGCCAGTGCAGCCCTTTTCCCGCGTGAGCAGGTCGAGCAGGGCGCCGTCGCCACAGCCCAGGTCGAGCACGCGCGAGCCTTCAGGCACCAGCCGGGCGATCGAGCGGAGCACAGCGGTGTCGCTCATGAGTGCACTCCCGTTGCCTGAGTTTCATGCGTTTTTGGCGTCTGGCCCTTATCAGGTGCGCGCAGCATGCTATCAAAATAGGATCTGACAAGGTTCAGATAACGCGAATCCTCCAGCAGGAAGGCGTCGTGCCCGTGGGGCGCGTCGATCTCGGCGTAACTGACGTCGCGGTCGTTCTCCAGCAGCGCCTTGACGATCTCGCGGCTGCGCGCTGGCGAAAAGCGCCAGTCGGTGGTGAAGCTGACCAGCAGGAACTTGGCCGTTGCACGCGCCAGCGCCTGCGTGAGGTCCCCGCCAAAGGCGCGCGCCGGGTCGAAATAGTCGAGTGCGCGCGTGATCAGCAGGTAGGTATTGGCGTCGAAATAGTCGCTGAACTTGTCGCCCTGGTGGCGCAGGTAGCTTTCGATCTGGAACTCGACGTCCTGCGTGCTGAAGCGGTAGCCGTTGACGTTCTCGGCCACCGCGTCGCGCAGCTGGCGGCCGAATTTCTCGTTCATCACATCGTCCGAGAGGTAGGTGATGTGCCCGACCATGCGCGCAATGCGCAGTCCGCGCTTGGGCACGACGCCGTGGTCGTAGAAGTTGCCGCCGTGGAAATCGGGGTCAGTGACGATGGCGCGGCGCGCCACCTCGTTGAACGCGATGTTTTCGGCCGACAGATTGGGCGCGCTGGCCACCACCACAGCGTGGCGCATGCGGTCGGGGTACTGAAGCGCCCACGACAGCGCCTGCATGCCGCCGAGGCTGCCGCCCATGACGGCCGCCAACTGCTGGATGCCGAGCGCATCGAGCAGGCGGGCTTGCGCGTTGACCCAGTCCTCGACCGTGACCACCGGAAAGTCGGCGCCGTAGACGCGGCCGGTGTCGGGGTTCGTGTGCATCGGCCCGGTGCTGCCGAAGCATGAGCCCAGGTTGTTGACGCCGATGACGAAGAAGCGGTTGGTATCGACCGGCTTGCCCGGGCCGATCATGTTGTCCCACCAGCCTTCGCTGCGCGGCTGGCCCTCGTGCGTGCCGGCGACGTGGTGCGACGCATTGAGCGCGTGGCAGACCAGCACCGCGTTGTCGCGCGCGGCGTTGAGCTGCCCGTAGGTTTCGTAGGTGAGCGAATAGCCGCGGATCGACGCGCCACTCTGCAAGGGCAGCGGTGCGTCGAACTGCAGGGTTTGCGGCGAAACGATGAACGACATGGTGGCAACAAAAAACCCGGTTCGCCAAAACGGCGCCGGGTCTTTCATGCGCTCGGTTTTAGCGGAATTTATTGAGCGCCCGCAAGCTGAGGCAAATCGGCGCTGAAGGGTCAGTATAGCGCGCCAGGCGGCGCCTTACTGCCCCCAGCCGATCAGTGCTACTACACCCAGTGCTGCAAAAATGGCCGCCGACACCGTGTGCACCACGCGGATGGGCACCTTCTTGACCAGTTTGTCGCCAAACCAGACGACGGGCGCATTGGCCAGCATCATGCCCAGGGTGGTGCCCGCCACCACGGCGAACCAGGCCTTGTACTGCGCGGCGAGGGCCACGGTGGCGATCTGGGTCTTGTCGCCCATCTCGGCAAGGAAGAACGCGACCACCGTGGTCCCAAAGACGCCCAGGCTGCCGGTGCTGGAGGGGGTGTCGCTGTCGTCCAACTTGTCGGGAATCAACATCCAGATCGCCATGGCGATGAACGACAACCCCAACACCCAGCGCAGCACGTCGGGCCCAAGAAAGGTGGTTACCCAACTGCCCACCGCCCCAGCCAGCGCGTGGTTGACCAGCGTGGCGACCAGGATGCCGAGGACGATCGGCCAAGGCTTGCGAAAGCGTGCGGCGAGGATCAGGGACAGCAACTGGGTCTTGTCGCCCATTTCGGCGAGGGCGACGATGCCTGTGGATATCAGAAAGGCTTCCATCCGGTGCTTGATTTCTGGGAAGAGGGTGAGTCGAAGCGGGCGGCGGAGCCAGGGGCAGAAACGCTTTTTTGGCAGTTCGGGGCCGGGCAAGGCGGGCGCGGGAGGCGCATTCTAGGCGCCTGGCGTGTCGCGCGTACAACAGGCCCCAGCGCCGAATAGCCATTTATTTTGGTCGGGGATTATCCGGATGCTTGACTTTGGGCGTTCTGCCGCATAATTCTGGCCATGTGCACTTGGCACATCTTGTGGTCTTTGCGGTGAACTCAGTCAGTCTCCCTTCCTTGCCGGCCCAGCGCAGCTTCGTCGAAGGCGGTTTGCGGACTCCATCGCTTTTCTTTTGTCTTTGAGGAGTCCCTGTTTAATGGGCAACAAACTGTACGTCGGCAACTTGCCGTATTCGGTGCGCGACGCCGATCTGGAGCAAGCCTTTGCCGAGTTTGGCTCGGTCACGAGCGCCAAGGTGATGATGGAGCGCGATACCGGTCGCTCCAAGGGCTTTGGTTTCGTCGAAATGGGCAGCGATGATGAGGCGCAAGCCGCCATCAACGGCATGAACGGTCAGTCGCTGGGCGGCCGCAACGTGGTCGTGAACGAAGCACGCCCGATGGAAGCACGTCCTCCCCGCTCCGGTGGGTACGGCGGTGGCGGTGGCGGCTACGGTGGTGGCGGTGGTGGTTACGGTGGCGGTGGCGGTGGCGGCTACGGCGGTGGTCGTCGCGAAGGCGGCGGCGGCGGTTACGGTGGCGGTCGTCGCGAAGGCGGCGGTGGCTACGGTGGCAGCCGTGATGGCGGTGGCGGCGATGGCAGCTTCCGCAGCCCCTATGGCGCAGGTCCGCGTGGCGGTGGCGCTGGCGGTGGTCGTCGCGAAGGCGGTTACGGTGGTGGCGGCGGTCGCCGCGACGACCGTTACGACGGTGGCGGCCGCGACGGTGGCGACGACTATTGATCGTTCGTCGAATCTCACGTCTGCGATACGCGCACTGAAAGGCCCCTTAGGGGCCTTTTTCGTGGGTGACGCTTAATCCGTCCAAAGGGTGTGTCCAGTGCGCTGCATGCTTGCGCATGGAAGTCAAACCTCGCCCTCGCGCGCTTTGCGCCCTCGACCGTGCATCAGCCGATCGAACATGGCATTGGGCAGTGCGCGCATCAACTTGGCGACCACGCCCATCTGCCAGGGAATGACGCAGTAGCTCCGGCCAGCCTGGATGGCGCGAAAGGCCTGGTTGGCAAATGCAGGTGCAGACATCAGGAAAGGCATCGGATAGCGGTTGCCCCGAGTGAGCGGCGTGTCTATGAAGCCAGGGGCGATCGTCAACACCTTGACACCCGAACCGCGCAGTTCGCCGCGCAGGCTCTCGCAGTAGCTGACGACGCCGGCTTTGCTGGCGCAGTACGCCCCGTGACCGGGTAGGCCACGAACGGCTGCGACGCTGGCGATGCCTACAAGTCGTCCACTGCCACGCTGACGCATGGGCGCCACGAATGGGTGGAATGTCGCTGCCATGCCGATGTTGTTGGTCGCCAGCGTGCGTGACATGACGTCAAGGTCGCTGTGTTCGGCGGTGTCCATGCCAATGCTGATGCCCGCGTTGGCGATTACAACGTCGGGCAACCCTTGCTCGGCCAGACACGCCTGCGCAGCGGCGATGACCTCATCCGGCGCCGACACGTCTGCAGCATAGATCCTGAAGCAGTCAGGTGACCAACCCTGGGCCAGCGTCCAGGCCTGCATGGCCTCTTTGCGGCGCGCAATCAGGGCGACGCGCCAGCCCGCCTGTCGGTAGCGCAGCGCCAATGCCTGTCCGATGCCGCTCGATGCGCCGGTGATGAACGCCAACGGGGGTGGGGGCTGGCCCGAGCGCATTCAGGCTAGGGTTTGGCCGAAGGCTTGGGCTGCAGCACGCCGCGTACCCGCCCCTTCAGCTGGGCAACGCCGGTCTTGTCGTTGTACTCGAACTGGTCGCCCACGAAGCGGTCGGTGCCGCGCAGCAATTCGACGGGTTTGTCGGAGCTCACCCTGTCTTCGTCGACAAACGCATGCAGATAGTCGCCGCGGAACTCCAAGCGCGGCACGACGGTGCCATCCGGGCGGGTGATCGGCTCGCGCACCACCACCGCGTTGCCGTAGAGCTGAATTTCCGAACCATCGCTGTTCGAAACGCCGCGCAATGCGGTGCCGACCGTGACGCGCCCCCGTGCGTCGATCGAGCGCATATGCGGATCCTTGACCTCCAGCGTATCGGTGACAGGGAAATGGTGACCCTCCACGCCCGTGAGATCGGACGTCATGCGACCGTTGGCGTCGAAGCTGCGCACCCGGAACTGCTGCATAAAGTAATCCGGCTCCTTGGACACGGCGCGAGGCTGCGCATCGGTTGCGAACTTGGGCGCGCTGCGCACGAGCCACCAAGTCCCAAGGGCGAACAGCATCATCAACAGGGCAGGCAACCAAGTCGAAAGCTGGTCGCGGCCAATGCGCATCAGGCGCGATTCGGTCATGTCGAGCTTTCCGTGTCAGCCAGGCCGATCTGAAGATGGGTGTTCAGCAGGCGGTCGTACTGTCCACTCGCCACCAGCAACAGGTCGCACAGCTCGCGCGCAGCCCCCTCGCCGGCACGGGCCCGGGTTACGTAGGTCGCTACCGCCAATGCCTCGGCGTGAGCACCCGGCGGCGCGCAGGAAAAGGCAGCACGCGCCATCACGGGCAAATCTGGCCAGTCATCGCCCATCGCTGCCGCCTCCTGCCACGTGAGGCCCAATTCGGCCAGCAGCGCTTCGGCAGCCGGCAACTTGTCCTCAGTGCCCAGTCGGGCATGGGATACCCCCAGCGCGCCAAGCCGTTTGCGCAGCGCGGCGGAGTCACGGCCGGAGATGACTGCCGGCACAATGCCAGCCTGTGCCAGCAATTTGATCCCATGGCCGTCAAGGGTATGAAAACGCTTCAGCGTTTCACCCTCAGCGGAAAAATACAGACCCCCGTCGGTCAATACGCCATCGACGTCAAAGAAGACGACGCGAATGCCTTGCGCCGCCAGCAGCGTATCGGGTGGCCAATGCATGCTTGGCCTCATCAGATCACTTTCGCACGCATGAGGTCGTTGCTGTTGATGGCCCCGACCAACCTGCCGTCGGCATCGTGGACCAGCAGCACGGTGACGCGGTGCTGCTCCATCAGCTTGGCTGCCTCCGCGGCCAGAGCGTCGGAACGGACATGCCGTGGGGTGCCGTGCATGACTTCACGGGCCGTCAGAGCACGCAGATCGCGCCCGGTTTCCACCAAGCGACGCAGATCGCCGTCGGTGAAGATGCCCAGGGCTCGGCCATCGTCGTCGACGACGGCCGACGCGCCCAGGCCCTTGCGCGTCATCTCCCGCATCAGCACACTGAAGTCCGCCTCCGGCCCCACGCGTGGCACGGCCTCGCCACTGCGCATGATGTCCATTACGCGGGTCAGCAGGCGGCGCCCCAAGGCGCCACCGGGGTGCGAACGCGCAAAGTCCTCGGTCTTGAAACCGCGCGCATCCAGCAGCGCCATGGCAAGCGCATCGCCCAAGGCCATTTGGGCGGTGGTGCTCGCCGTCGGGGCAAGGTTTAGGGGACAGGCCTCCCGCTCGACGCTGCTGTCCAGCACCAGGTCGGCGTTGCGGCCGAGTGTCGATTGCGGGTTGCCCGTCATCGCGACCAGAGGTGCGCCCATGCGGCGGATCAGCGGGAGCAGCGTGGTGAGTTCGTCGGCTTCACCGCTGTTGGAGATCGCCAGCACCACATCGACCGGCATCACCATGCCTAGGTCGCCGTGGCTCGCTTCGGCAGGGTGAACGAACATCGCGGGCGTGCCGGTGGAGGCCAGAGTGGCGGCGATCTTGCGGCCGATGTGGCCGCTCTTGCCCATGCCCATGACGACCACGCGACCGGTCACACCCAGCACCATGGCTACGGCGCGCGAAAAGTCGCTGTTCAGCCTGCGTTGCAGGCCGAGCACGGCGGCAGCCTCGATGGCCAGCGTCTCATGGGCCAAGCGCAGTGCCTGGGCAGGGTCGAAACTCATCCTTGGGATTTTATAGAGTGCGTTCCAGTAGCATTCGTGGATGAATGCGCTTGAGCTCACGCTGCTGTACTTGCTGGCCGCCGTGCTGGCAGTGACAGCCTGTCGCTGGCTCAAGCTCCCCGCCATCCTGGGCTACCTGGTGGCGGGGGTCATGATGGAGCCCCACACGCTTGGACTTGCCTACGGGCAGGACGCTGAAAGCATACGGCACCTGGCCGAGTATGGCGTCGTGTTTCTGATGTTCGTGATCGGGCTCGAATTCAACCTGCCCAAGCTGCGTGCCATGCGGCGCCATGTGTTTGGCCTGGGCCTTGCGCAAGTGGGCCTGACGATGCTGGTCGTCACGCTGGCTGGCGTGGCGCTGCAGGCTTGGCTCCCGCAGGTGTGGCCGCTGGGCTGGCAGACCTCGCTAACCCTGTCGGGGGCGTTGGCCATGAGCAGCACCGCTATCGTCGTCAAGATGATGGCTGATCGCCTTGAACTGGATTCGCCCTACGGCCAGCGCGTCATGGGCGTGCTGCTGTTCCAGGACTTGGCCGTGGTCTGGCTGCTGGTGCTCGTGCCGGCATTGGGCGCCGCGCCAGAGGCGCTGGCCGGCGCGCTGCTGGCGGCGGGTTTCAAGGCGGCCCTGCTGATCACGTTGCTGTTGTGGGGCGGCCAGCGCGTGATGCGGTGGTGGCTGACGCTGGTGGCGCGGGTCAAGAGCGAAGAGCTGTTTGTACTCAACTTGCTGCTGATGACGCTCGGTCTGGCCTGGTTGACAGAGCAGGCCGGGCTGAGCCTGGCGCTGGGGGCCTTCATCTGCGGCGTGCTGATATCGGAGACGGAGTTCAAGGTGCAGGTCGAGTCCGAGATCCGCCCTTTCCACGACGTGCTGCTCGGTCTGTTCTTCATCACCATCGGTATGCTGCTCGACTGGCGTCAGGTGGTCATGCAGTGGTACCTGGTTCTGGTGCTGCTGCTCATCCCCGTGACCTTCAAGCTGGTGCTCGTGACCGCGCTGGCGCGCTGGTTGGGTGCCAGCGGCGGTGTGGCCCTGCGCACCGGTCTCTACCTTGCCCAGGCCGGTGAATTCGGTTTTGTGCTGCTGTCTATCGGGCGGCGCGGTGGGCTGGTGCCGCCGGAACTGTTTACGCCCGTACTTGCCGCCATGGTGCTGTCGATGCTGGCCACGCCCTTCATCATCATGGCCAGCAACCGCATCGTGATGCGGCTGGTGGCCAGCGAATGGATGCAGCAGTCGCTGCAGATGACTTCGATCGCTCAAGAATCGATCAATACCCGTGCCCACGTGCTGATCTGCGGCTATGGGCGCAGTGGTCAGGCGATGGCGCGCCTTCTGGAGCGCGAAGGCATTCCCTATGTCGCGCTGGACCTGGACCCCGACCGTGTGCGCCAGGCGCGCGCGGCGGGCCATGCGGTGGCGTTTGGCGATGCCGCCAAGGCGCAGGCGCTGATTGCAGCGGGGCTGGGGCGCGCCAGTGCGGTGGCCATCACCTACCTGGACCAGCACAGCGTGATGAAGGTTCTGGACACGGTGCGCCACCACGCGCCGCAGGTTCCCGTGATCGTTCGCACCCAGACCGACCGCGACCTTGAAATCCTGCGCACAGCTGGCGCCACCGAGGTGGTACCCGAATCGCTGGAAGGCTCGCTCATGCTGGCCAGCCACGCCCTCGCGCTCATGGGCGTGCCCATGCGCCGCGTGATCCGCATCGTGCAGGAGCAGCGCGAGGCCCGCTACGGCCTATTGCGCGGCTTCTTCCACGGCGCTGACGATGTGAGCGACGACGAGATGGCGCAAGAGCGTCTGGCCACCTTCACGATCCCCGAACGGTTCGCCGGGCGCCACCTCGCGCAGGTGCTGAGCGAGAGCGGAGGCGAGCTGCGCGCCATCAGCCTGCGCCGCCGCAACGGCCGCCCCGCACCCACAGACGACGATCCGCAGGTGAATGGCGGCGACACCGTCGTGCTGTCTGGCAGGGCGGACGCACTGGCCCGCGCCGAGCTGGCGCTGGCCGCTTGAGCTCTCCCGCGGCCGCGCGGCACAATCGGCCCATGACTACACCCTTGTCCGTCAGCGATTACCTGCGCCAGCACATCCGCACCGTGCCCGACTGGCCCGCGCCGGGCGTGCAGTTTCGCGACATCACGCCGCTGCTGCAGAACCCGCGCGTGTTCCGCGTGCTGATCGACGCTTTCGTTCACCGCTACATGGACCCGGCCCTGCGTCCCGACGTGGTTGCAGGGCTCGATGCGCGCGGCTTCATCGTCGGCTCGGTCGTGGCGTACGAGTTGAACGTCGGTTTCGTGCCGATCCGCAAGAAGGGCAAGCTGCCGTTCACCACGGTCGAAGAGACCTATGAGCTGGAGTACGGCAGCGCCACTGTCGAGCTGCACACCGACGCCGTGCAGCCCGGCCAGCGTGTGCTGCTGATCGACGACTTGATCGCCACGGGCGGCACCATGATGGCGGGCCGCCGACTGCTCGAAAAGCAGGGCGCCGTCGTCACCGAAGGCGCTGCCATCGTTG
Organism: Ottowia flava; assembly: GCF_008017535.1. Lineage (GTDB taxonomy): Bacteria > Pseudomonadota > Gammaproteobacteria > Burkholderiales > Burkholderiaceae_C > Ottowia > Ottowia flava. Next base: position 361,657 of record NZ_VRUA01000002.1, on the reverse strand, counting down.
ACTTGCCGGAGCTGGGCGGCTCGGCCCGGCTGAAGGAATCCGGGCTGTCGCTGTTCACGCTGGTCGATTTCGAAGGGCACTGAGTCCAGCGCGGGCAGCCGACCGCACCCCTGCCACAGTAGACTAACTTCTGATTCGATAGCTGGCCGCGCAGGCCCTGTCTGCCTTACAGGCCATTTTCATCTGACACTCTTCAGACGCGTGGCTTCCGGCCATGCGCGCTACTTGCCGATGCAAAAGCGCGAGAAGATCACGCCCAGCAGGTCGTCGGCCGAGAACTCGCCCGTGATCTCGCCCAGCGCCACTTGCGCCAGCCGCAGCTCTTCCGCCAGCAGGTCCAGCGCGGCTGCCGGCGGCCCGAGGTGGGCTTCGGCGGCCGCCAGATGGTCGTTCGCGCGCGCCAGCGCCTGCAGGTGCCGCTGGCGGGCGATGAACACACCACCTTCCGCGCCCGCCTGCCAGCCGGCCAGCGCCAGCAGCCGCTGGCGCAGCGCCTCCAAGCCGTCGCCCGTCTTGGCCGACAGGCCGATCCCGTCCCCTGCGGGCAGCGCGCCAGGCACCGCATCGTGCTTGTTCCAGACGTGCAGCACCGGCACGCTGCGCGGCAGCTGCGCCGCCATCTCGGCGGCGATGTGGCGGTCCTCGACCTGGTAGGTCGGGTCTTGCAGCCGCGTCAGATCGTGCAGCAGCAACACCGCATCGGCCGAGGCGATGTGTGCCCAGGCACGCTCGATGCCGATGCGCTCAACCTCGTCCTCGCTCTGGCGCAGCCCCGCGGTGTCCAGCACGTGCAGCGGCACGCCCTCGATCTGGATGGTCTGCTGCACCACGTCGCGCGTGGTGCCGGCGATGGGCGTGACGATGGCCAGCTCGGCCCCCGCCAACGCGTTCAGCAGCGAGCTCTTGCCCGCGTTCGGCTGTCCGGCGATCACGACCTTGATGCCTTCGCGCAGCAGCGCACCCTGGCGCGCACGCGCCTGCACATCGGCCAACGTTTGCTTCAAGTTTGATAGCTGTCCGCGCACGTCGTGCGTGCTCAGAACGTCGATTTCTTCCTCAGGAAAGTCCAGCGTCGCCTCGATCAGCATGCGCAGGTGGATCAGCCCGTCGCGCAGCGTGTGGATGGCGCCCGAGAACTCGCCCGCGAGCGATCGGCTTGCCGAGCGCGCTGCCGCCTCGGTGCTGGCGTCGATCAGGTCCATCACCGCCTCGGCTTGCGCCAGATCGAGCTTGTCGTTCAGGAAGGCGCGCTCGGTGAACTCGCCCGGCCGTGCCAACCGCAGGCGGGGCAGGCGTGCCGCGCCCGTGCCGGCGTCGACCTCGGCCGCCGCTGTCAGGCAGCGGGCCAGCAGCAGCTGAAGCACCACGGGGCCGCCGTGCGCCTGCAGCTCCAGCACGTCTTCGCCCGTGTACGAATGCGGGGCCGGAAAGTGCAGGGCCAGGCCGTGGTCGATGCCGGAACCATCGGCGTCGCGAAACGGCCCGTAGGCCGCCACACGGGGCGCTGGCAGGCGGCCGAGCAGCGCATCGGCCAGCGGCCCGAGCGCGTGGCCGGAGACGCGCACGATGCCCACGGCGCCGCGCCCGGGGGCTGTGGCAATGGCAACGATGGGGTCGGGGCGTGGCGGCTGCATGGCATGATTGTCCGATACCCCGCTGCACGCCCCGCGCCGTTCGCCATGAGCCTGATCCTGCTGCACAACGTCCACCTGCTCGACGTGCGATCGGGCGAGCTGCGGCCCGATCACAGCGTGCTGGTCGAAGACGACGCCGTGCGCGAGGTGTCCGACCGGCCCATCGCGGCGGCCAGCGCCCGCAGCATCGACGGCGGCGGCCGCACCTTGATGCCGGGGCTGATCGATTGCCACGTGCACGTCACCTTCTCGCAGACCAACCTGGGCCTGCTGGCCGACACCGCCAACACCACGCTGGCCTTGCGCGCGCTGCCCATCCTGCGCGGGATGCTGCAGCGCGGCTTCACCACCGTGCGCGATGCGGGCGGTGCCGACCACGCGCTGAAGGCCGCCATCGACGACGGCATGGACGGCACAGTGACCGGCCCGCGTCTATTCGTCAGCGGCCCGGCGCTCAGCCCGACGGGCGGACACGGTGATTTCCGGCCACGAAGCGACCGCTTGCAGCCGCTGGGCTGTGGTTGCCAGCGGCTGGCTAGCACGCGCGTGGTGGATGGCGTGGACGCGGCGCGGCGCGCCGTGCGCGAGCTGCTGCAGATGGGCGCCGACCAGATCAAGATCATGTCGTCGGGCGGCGTGGCCTCGCCCACCGACCCGGTCAACGCGCTGGGGTACTCGCTGGAGGAAACGCGCGCCATCGTCGACGAAGCCGCCGCGCGCCACACCTATGTGCTGGCGCACGCCTACACGCCCGAGGCGATCCGCCGCGCGGTGGAATGCGGCGTGCGCACCATCGAGCACGGCAACCTGATCGATGCGCCCACCGCTGCGCTGATGGCCGCGCGCGGCGCGTATGCCGTGCCCACGCTCATTACGTACGAAGCGCTGGCGCGCGACGGGCAGCGGCTGGGGCTGGGCGCCGACAGCGTCGCCAAGATCGCGCAGGTGCGCGAAGCCGGGCTGCAATCGCTGCAGATCTTTCGGGAAGCGGGTGTGAAGCTGGGTTTTGGCACCGATCTGCTGGGAGCGTCGCACGGGCTCCAGAGCGAAGAATTCCTGATCCGTGCGCAGGTGCAGACGCCACTGGAAGTGCTGCAAAGCGCGACGCTGATCGGCGCGGAAATCCTGGGCGAGGCTGGCCGACTGGGCGAAATCGTGCCCGGCGCGCGCGCCGACCTGCTGCTGGTGGACGGCAACCCGCTGGACGATCTGCACTGCCTGGCCGGGCAGGGCGAACGCATTCCGCTGGTGATGCAAGGCGGGCAGCTGCGGGTCAACCGGCTCGCAGCCTGAACAAAGAAAAACCCCGGCGCATTGGCCGGGGTTTTAGATCGAATAGGGCGGTAGCCCTACAACCATCTGCGCGAGTAGCTATTTATTTGATAGTTGTCCAGGTCGGCATCGGGCGATCGTCCGCACGGTGCACGGTGGTCACGTTCTTGCGCATGGCCCAGGGGCGGATCTGGTCGTGCAGCGGCAGGTAGTTGTAGTCGTCCTTCACGATCTGCAGCGCCTCGTGGATCATGTCGTCGCGCTTCTTGGCGTCCATCTCCGTCTTGATGTTGTTAATCAGCAGATCAACCTTCGGGTTGCTCATGCGGCCGCAGTTGAAGTTGCCGGCCGCGCCGCCCTTCGGATCGACGGTGCTGATCAGCGAATCGAGCGAATACAGCGCGTCGAACGTGGCCACGCCCCAGCCCAGCATGTAGGCGCTGACGTCGAACTTCTGGATCTTGGCGCTGTGGATGGCCATGGGGTTGGTCTGCAGCTTCGTCTTGACGCCGACGCGGGTCCACATCGCGGTGATCGCCTGGCAGATCGCCTCGTCGTTGACGTAGCGGTCGTTCGGGCAGTCCAGCGTCAGCTCAAAGCCGTTGGGGTAACCCGCATCGGCCAGCAGCTTCTTGGCGGCGTTCACGTCGTACTTGGACGCGCGCGCACCCAGTTCCTTGGTCCAGCCATGGACCATCGGGGCGATCATCGTGCCGGTGGGCTTGCCCAGGCCGCGCATGACGTTCTTTTCGATCGCGCCCATGTCCACCGCCTGGTAGAGCGCCTGGCGCACGCGCTTGTCCTTCAGCGGGTTCTTGCCCTTGACGTTGGAGCCCATCAGTTCTTCGCGGAACTGATCGAAGCCCAGGAAGATGGTGCGGTTCTCGGCGCCTTCGATGACGCGGATGTTGGGGTCGCGCTTGGTGCGCTCCAGGTCTTGCACCGGTGGGTCGACCACCATGTCGACTTGGCCGGAGATCAGCGCGGCCGAGCGCGTGGCGGCGGACTTTATCGGGGTGAAGATCACCTCGTCAATGTTGCCCTTGGGCTTGTCCCACCAGTTCGGGTTTTTCTTCAGCGTGGTCTTGGTGTCCGGCTGCCAGCCGACCAGTTGGAACGGTCCCGTGCCGTTGGCATTGCGGGACGCGAAATTCTCTTCCTTGGCCTTGTAGTCCTGCGCTTTGGTGGCGTTGTTCTTCTCGGCCCAGGCCTTGTTCATGATGCGCGCCTCCACCAGCTCGCGCAGCACCACGGGGCTGGGGCCCTTGAGGATCACGTCGACGGTGAAGTCGTCCACCTTCTTGACTTCCTTGACGCTCTGGGCGGCGGAAGTCAGGTTGGACGGCGGGGTCATCACGCGCGTGATGGAGAACACCACATCGTCGGCGGTGAACGGGGCGCCGTCGTGGAATTTGACGCCCTTGCGCAGCTCGAAGCGCAGCTGGGTGGGCGTGACGAACGTCCACTTGGTGGCCAGCGCGGGCTGGATCTGGAACTTCTCGTCGTAGCGGATCAGGCTCTCGTACACCATCTGCTGGTAGGCCAGCGTGGTCTGGTGGTTCTGACCGGCCGGGTCGAACGTCAGGATGTCGTTGGCGCCTGCGATGCGCAAGGTGGCCGAGTGGGCCAGCCCGGTGGCGGCCAGGACGGCCAGCGCAACCGCGCCGCGAGCAAACAGGGAACGTGCCATAGGGGAAGCCTTTCCGGACGGAATGTTGAAACCGGCAATGCTACAAAAAAACCGGCAAATACCGACCAGTGTTTCTACCCGGCTGACAGCGCAAAAAAAAGCCGCGACCCATGCAGGGCGCGGCTCAGACGGAAGCAGAGGGACGCTTCTACTTGAATTTCGGCAGATTGAACTGGGGTGGCACCCCCATGCGGGTGTTGATAATCCACTGCTGCGCGATGGTCAGAACGTTGTTCGTGATCCAGTACACCACCAGGCCGGCCGGGAAGAAGAAGAACATCACGCTGAAGATGAGCGGCATGAACCACATCAGCTTGGCCTGCATCGGATCGGGCGGCGCCGGGTTCAGCGCCGTCTGCAGCAGCGTGGTCAGCGTCATGATGATCGGCAGGATGAAGTACGGGTCCCGCACCGACAAATCCTTGATCCACAGGATCCAGGGCGCGCCGCGCATTTCGACCGACGACAGCAGCACCCAGTACAGCGCAATGAACACGGGAATCTGGATGATGATCGGCAGGCAGCCGCCCATCGGGTTGACCTTTTCCTCGCGGTAGATGCGCATCATCTCCATCTGCATCTGCTGCGGGTTGTCCTTGTAGCGCTCACGCAGCTCCATCACCTTGGGGTTGATGGCTTTCATCTTGGCCATCGACGCGTAGGCCTTGGCGTTGAACCAGTAAAAGGCGATCTTCAGCAGCACCACCAGCGCCACGATCGACCAGCCCCAGTTGCCGATGAAGCCGTGCAGCTTGTCGAGCAGCCAGTACAGCGGCTTGGACAGGATTGTGAAGAAACCGTAGTCCTTGACCAACTCCAGGCCGGGGGCGATGCCCTCCAGCATCTTTTCTTCCTGGGGGCCGACAAACAGGCGGCTATGGGTCGTGCCGGTCTGGCCCGGCGCGACGGCGCCAAATGGCGTGATGAGGCCGGCCGCGTAGAGGTTGTCACCCACTTTGCGGGCGAAGTTTTCATGGTTCTTGCCCGGCGCCGGCAGCCACGCGCTGGCAAAGTAGTGCTGAACCATCGCGACCCAGCCGTCCGGCGATTGGGTGACGAAGTCCGCCTTGCCTTTTTCGATATCGGTAAAGGCCACCTTCTGGAACTTCTTGGCGTCGGTGTAGAACGCCGGGCCAGTGAAGGTGGAATAGAACGACGATTCGCCCGGCGCCTTGTTACCGTCGCGCACCAGTTGCAGGTACAGCTGAGGGTTGACGGGCTGGCCGCTGTCGTTGACCACTTCGTGGCGGACATCGATCACGTAGGAGCCGCGCTTGAGCGTGTAGGTCTTGGTCAGGCGCACGCCACCCACATCGGCGGAGGCAAAGCGCAGCACCAGATCGTTGGCGCCGTCCTTCAGCGCGCGGTCGCCGGTGAAGGTCATCGGCGTCTTGTGGGTCGGGAAATTGCCGCCGATCAGGCCTGTTTGCGCCTGGTAAACCCGGTTGGCGCTGGTGTCGAGCAGCACGAAGGGAGCGCCCTGCTGGTCTTGCTCTGGGAATTTGAGGAATTCGCTCTTGATGAGCGTGCCACCTTCGGTATCGAAGGTGAGTTTGAGCACGTCGGAGGTGATTTCCACGCGCTCCCGCGGCGTGGCGGCGGCCGCTGTGGCGGGGGCACCGGTCGGCGGCGTCGCGCCTGTTGCCGAGGTCTGTGCGCTGGGCACCGCCGACGGTGCCGAGCCTGGGGCTTGTGCGGCCGACGCCGGGGCGCTGGCCCCACTGGCGGCCGTGGTGGCGCTACCGGGGAAGAAGGTGGGCTTTTTGCCGTTGTGAACCTGCCACTGATCCCACAGCATGACCAGGGAAAAGGCAAAGATGACCCAAAGGATCGTGCGGCGAATGTCGTTCATGAGGACTGACGAGGAGAAGACGGCTTCGCTTCCCGGCTGGCCAACAGCCCGGTGAAAAGCTTGGGAGGTGTGTCGGGCACCGGGTCGCAGCCGCCCTGGCACCAGGGCTGGCAGCGCGCCAGTCGCCGCAGGGTCAGGTAGCTGCCGGCCAGGCTGCCGTGGCGCTCGAGGGCGCTGATCGCGTACACCGAGCAGGTGGGTTCAAACCGGCACGAAGCGCCCAGCCACGGCGACAGCATCAGCCGGTAGCCTTTGACGAGGGCGATCAACACGGCGCGCATGACGGCTGAATCCGCTGAAACAACTGGAGCAATTCGGCGCGAACCGCGTGGAGCAGTGCTTCAGAGCGCGCGCTCGGGAACCGGGTTGGTGAATACGCCGCCCGCAAACGGATCAGATAGGCCTGATCGCTCAAGGGCAGATTCAGCTGCTCGCCCATAGCGTAGATCTGACGGCGAATGGCGTTGCGCGTGACCGCGCGACGCGCACAGCGCTTGGGCGTCATGGCACCCAGCCATGCGGAACCAGCAGGCAGAAAGGCGGGCGCGGACACGGGGCCGCCTTCAGCGACATCGGGCGAGGTCGCCTTCAACCGGTGCAGCGCGAAATGAGCGGTTTTGGCCACAGGCGGCGTGCGCAGCAGGGCCTGAAACTGGGCGCGGGTACGCAAACGCCGCATGAACCAGCTCCGGCCTGGCTATCCGAACCGTGGCGCGCCGAGGGGGGCGGAACGCGAAAGCTTCGACTATCAGACGGCCAGGCGCTTGCGGCCCTTGGCGCGGCGTGCGTTGATGACGGCGCGGCCACCGCGGGTCTTCATGCGGACCAGAAAACCGTGCGTGCGAGCGCGGCGAGTCTTGGAAGGTTGGTAAGTGCGTTTCATGACAAGTCGTCCTTGAATTCGATGGGCTTGAATGTTTGGGCGGCCGACTTGCGCGCCCGGCATCCCTTGGCGTGGCGAGCGAAAACGCTGCCTAGCGCGCGCGACATCGGACCGAACCGACGGCGCCACCGTGAACGCACACAGGGGAACCCCGCATTATCGCAGACAAACTGCCGTGAGCCAAGCGTATCTCTACTCAATTGCCAGCAGCGGAGTGCCGTATGCTTCCGAGCGGGCCCCCCAGTCATGTGGAAAACCCTCTTCTATGAGATAATTGAAGGTTGCAAAATTTAGGTTTATCCACAGTCTCGGGGTGCATTCAATGCTAGATGTTCCGCCTGCGGCGGGCCCCGGAGACCCAGCCTCGTCCCTTTGGTCAGCTTGCCAAGATGTTCTTGCTCAGGAGCTGCCTGAGCAGCAGTTCAATACTTGGATTAAGCCCTTGGCAGCGCAATTTGCGCCCGCCGATGCGCGTCTCACGCTTTTCATTGCGAACCGGTTCAAGCTGGATTGGGTGCGTGCTCAGTACGCAGGTCGGATCGCTGACGTCCTGGAGCGTCTGTATGAACAGCCAGTGAAGGTGGAGTTGGCGCTTGCTCCGCGGGTGTTGCCAACAAAACATAGCGTTTCTTCGGCACCTGCGTCGCCTCAGGGGGCTGCAATAGTCGATGCGGATATTTCGAGCCGACCTCCCTCCAATGAAGTCGTCGAGGCGCAACAAGCCCAAACGCAACGACACCGGCTCAACAGCGCCCTGACCTTCGATACCCTGGTTGAAGGGTCGGCCAACCGGATGGCGCGGGCTGCAGCGCTTCACGTTGCTGGCGCGCCTGGACGCCTCTACAACCCGCTGTTCATCTATGGCGGTGTCGGTTTGGGCAAGACGCACCTCATGCACGCTGTGGGTAACCATCTGTTGGCCGGTCGCCCGGATGCGAAAGTTCTCTACATCCATGCGGAGCAGTTTGTGTCCGATGTGGTCAAGGCCTACCAGCGCAAAGCCTTCGACGAATTCAAGAACCGCTACCACTCGCTGGACTTGCTGCTGATCGACGACGTGCAGTTCTTCGCCAACAAGGACCGGACGCAAGAGGAATTCTTCAACGCCTTCGAGGCGCTGTTGGCCAAAAAGAGCCACATCGTCATGACCAGCGACACCTATCCCAAGGGCCTGGCAGACATCCATGAGCGCTTGGTGTCGCGCTTCGATTCTGGTTTGACCGTGGCGCTGGAGCCGCCCGAGCTGGAAATGCGTGTGGCGATCCTAATCAACAAGGCCGCCAGCGAAGGTGCCGACATGCCGGAGGAGGTGGCGTTCTTCGTCGCCAAGAACGTGCGCTCCAACGTGCGTGAGCTCGAAGGGGCGCTGCGCAAGATTCTTGCGTATTCACGCTTCAACCAGAAGGAAATCTCCATTCCGTTGGCGCGTGAAGCGTTGCGAGACCTGCTGTCTATCCAGAACCGCCAGATCAGCGTTGAAAACATCCAGAAAACCGTGGCCGACTACTACAAGATCAAGGTGTCAGACATGTACAGCAAGAAGCGTCCAGCCTCGATCGTGCGGCCGCGCCAGATCGCGATGTACCTGGCCAAAGAGCTGACTCAGAAAAGCCTGCCCGAGATAGGCGAGTTGTTCGGCGGGCGCGACCATACGACCGTGCTGCACGCCGTGCGCAAGATCGCGGCCGAACGCCAGCAGCTGACCGAGCTGAACCAGCAGCTCCACGTGCTGGAACAGACGCTGAAAGGCTGAAAAGAGCTGACACAAAAGCGGCGACAATACGGGGTTGACATTCGCGCACGCGCGCGCGTTAAACAAAACATTTCCATCGACCTGTGGTGGCCCCTGCGCCGCCCGCCAAGACGAGCCCTGACGAGGAAGACATGATTGTTCTGAAGACCACCCAAAACCAATTGCTGGCTGCGCTTCAGTCCGTGTCGGGCATCGTCGAGCGGCGCCACACCTTGCCGGTGCTGGCCAACGTGCTGTTGCGCAAGACGGGCGAGACGATCCAACTGACCACCAGCGACCTCGAAATCCAGATTCGCACCAATGCCAACCTGGGTGGCGATGCGGGCAACTTCGCCACCACCGTCGGCGCGCGCAAGCTGATCGACATTCTGCGCACCATGCCGGCCGATCAGACCGTCAGCCTGGAATCGCAGCAGGCCAAGCTGGTTCTGAAAGGCGGCAAGAGCCGTTTCACGCTGCAAACGCTGCCGGCCGAAGACTTCCCGCTGGTGCAGGAAGCGCCCAACTTCGGCCCCGCGTTTCAGGTGCCGCAAAAGACGCTCAAGCAGCTGCTCGATCAGGTGGCTTTCGCCATGGCGGTGCACGACATCCGCTACTACCTGAATGGCATTCTGTTCGTGGCCGAAGGTCGCCAGCTGAGCCTGGTTGCCACCGATGGCCACCGCCTGGCTTACACGGGCGCCACGCTGGATGTCGAAGTGCCCAAGCAGGAAGTCATCCTGCCGCGCAAAACCGTGATCGAGCTGCAGCGCCTGCTGTCCGACGCCAGCGTGCCCGAAGGGCAAGAGGCGCCGATGATCGAAATGCAGTTTGCCGGCAACCAGGCCAAGTTCAGCTTCGGCCACATGGAATTCGTGACCAAGCTGGTCGAGGGCAAGTTCCCTGACTACAACCGCGTGATTCCCAAGAGCCACAAGAACACCGTCACCCTGGGGCGTGCGCCGCTGCTGGCCAGCCTGCAGCGCACCGCGATCCTGACCAGCGAGAAGTTCAAGGGCGTGCGCCTGAACGTCGAGCCGGGCCTGCTGCGCATTGCCTCGAACAACGCCGAGCAGGAAGAGGCCGTCGACGAGCTCGACATCGACTACGGTGGCGACGCCATCGAGATCGGCTTCAACGTCACCTACCTGATCGATGCGCTGGCCAACATGGGCCAGGACATGGTCAAGATCGAGCTGCAGGATTCCAACAGCTCGGCGCTGGTAACCATTCCCGACAACGCGCAATTCAAGTACGTCGTGATGCCGATGCGCATTTGAAATCGCTATTGAATTGAGAGCTGCTTGCGCTCTGAACCCGCCGGCTCCGGCGGGTTTTGACCTTAAAAAGTGCGAAAGAACGATATGACCGACCCCAACCAACACCCCGACCAACCGCGCCAACCGCAGGCGCCGCGTGGCGCCGAAGGGTACGGCGAAGGTGCCATTCAGATCCTCGAAGGCCTGGAAGCGGTGCGCAAGCGCCCTGGCATGTACATTGGTGATACCAGCGATGGCACCGGTCTGCACCACCTTGTGTTTGAAGTCGTGGACAACTCCATCGACGAAGCGCTGGCCGGTTTCTGTGACGACATCGTTGTCACCATCCACAGCGACAACTCCATCAGCGTGGTCGACAACGGGCGCGGCATTCCCACCGGCGTCAAGATGGACGACAAACACGAGCCCAAGCGCTCGGCCGCCGAGATCGCCCTGACCGAATTGCACGCCGGCGGCAAGTTCAACCAGAACAGCTACAAGGTATCGGGCGGACTGCACGGTGTGGGCGTGAGTTGCGTCAACGCGCTCTCCAGCAAGCTGCGCCTGACCGTGCGCCGCGACGGCAAGAAGCACGAACTCGAGTTCAGCCGAGGCTTCGTGCAGGACCGCGTGCTTGAACAGGTGAGCGGTGTCGAAATCTCGCCGATGAAGATCACGGGCGACACCGAAAAGCGCGGCACCGAAGTCCGCTTTCTGCCCGACACCGAAATCTTCAAGGAAAACAACGAGTTTCACTACGAGATCCTCAGCAAGCGCCTGCGCGAACTGAGCTTTCTCAACAACGGCGTGCGCATTCGCCTCATCGATGAGCGCAGCGGCAAGGAAGACGATTTTTCCGGCGCTGGCGGTGTCAAGGGGTTTGTCGATTTCATCAACGGCGGCAAGCGCGTGCTGCACCCGAACGCCTTCCACGCCACGGGCGCCCGCCCGGCCGACTCGTACGGCGGCATTCCCGACACCGAGATCGGCGTTGAAGTCGCCATGCAGTGGAACGACGGCTACAACGAGCAGGTGCTCTGCTTCACCAACAACATTCCGCAGCGCGACGGTGGCACGCATCTGACCGGCCTGCGCGCGGCCATGACGCGTGTGATCAGCAAGTACATCGCCGACAACGAACTGGCCAAGAAGGCCAAGGTCGACGTCTCGGGCGACGACATGCGCGAAGGGCTGACCTGCGTGCTCAGCGTGAAGGTGCCCGAGCCCAAGTTCAGCAGCCAGACCAAGGACAAGCTGGTCAGCAGTGAGGTCCGCGCGCCGGTCGAAGACATCGTGGCCCGGTCGCTTGCCGAGTACCTGGAAGAGCGCCCCAACGACGCCAAGATCATCTGCGGCAAGATCGTTGAAGCGGCGCGTGCGCGCGAGGCCGCGCGCAAGGCGCGCGAGATGACACGCCGCAAGGGCGTACTCGACGGCTTCGGCCTGCCCGGCAAACTGGCCGACTGCCAGGAGAAAGATCCCTCGCTGTGCGAGATCTACATCGTCGAGGGCGACTCTGCCGGCGGCTCCGCCAAGCAGGGTCGCGATCGCAAGTTTCAGGCCATCCTGCCGCTGCGCGGAAAGATCCTGAATGTCGAGCGTGCCCGCTATGAAAAGCTGCTCACCAGCAACGAAATCGTCACGCTGATCACCGCCTTGGGCACGGGCATCGGCAAGACCGCGGCCGACTCCGGAAAGAGCGGCGCCGATGATTTCAACATCGACAAGCTGCGCTACCACCGCATCATCATCATGACCGACGCGGACGTGGACGGCGCCCACATCCGCACGCTGCTGCTCACCTTTTTCTACCGGCAGATGTCTGAATTGGTCGAGCGCGGGCACATCTACATCGCCCAGCCCCCGCTGTACAAGGTCAAGGCGGGCAAGGAAGAGCTTTACCTCAAGGACGGCGCTGCGCTGGAGGCTTTCCTCATGCGCGTGGCCTTGAAGGACGCGGTCATCCATACGGGTGGTGCGCAGCCGCAGGAACTGTCTGGCGACACGTTGGCCGAATTGGCGCGCAAATACCAGCTTGCCGAGTCGGTGATCGAGCGCCTGTCGGTCTTCATGGACGCCGAGGCGTTGCGCGCCATCGCCAGCGGCGTGGTATTGAATCTGGACACGGTCGAGAGCGCGGAGGCCAGCGCCATCGCATTGCAGCAGCAACTGGCGGCCATGCACACGAACGGCACCACGCCCGAAGTCGCCAGCGAGTTCGACGTGCGCACCGACAAGCCGGTGCTGCGCATCAGCCGGCCGCACCACGGCAACATCAAGAGCAGCGTGGTGACGCAGGACTTCGTTCAAGGTGCGGATTACGCTGCACTGGTGGAGGCCGCTCAGACCTTCAAAGGGCTGCTGGGCGAAGGTGCGCGCGCGACACGCGGTGAAGGTGAGCGCCAGCGCGAGCAAGCCGTCGGCAGCTTCCGCGAAGCCATGCAATGGCTGCTGGCTGAGGCAGAGCGCACCACCAGCCGTCAGCGCTACAAGGGTCTGGGTGAGATGAACCCCGAGCAGCTTTGGGAAACCACGATGGATCCCGAAGTCCGCCGCCTGCTGCGCGTACAGATCGATGACGCCATCGAAGCCGATCGCGTGTTCACCACCCTCATGGGCGACGAGGTTGAGCCGCGCCGCGATTTCATCGAAACCAACGCACTGCGCGCGGTGAACATCGACGCCTGAGCGTGCTGTCATCCGGGCATTCAGGCGCCCTGGGTTTTTGAATGTTTTTGTGCGCTAAGGCGCGCCCAACGTGCGCTGGAAGCTATCGAATTAGAAGCGTTTTCCGCTTTCGAGTCAGCGCCGTGGGCAGGTGCGGCTGCTGTCCGAGGTCACTGCGCATATGGCTGCGGTAACTTGGCAGCCTTCAGCGTCAGGGCGCAAAACGCTGTGCCATCCAGGGGAGGACGGCCGCCATTTGCTCGAGCACCGGGGCATTGGGGTCTTCGGCCTCGTCTCCAGGCTCAAAGTAGTGCAGCCGATTCGGAAAGTCGTGCCGGGTCTTGTCGGTGCTGCCCAGAGCGTCCAGGATGGCCTGTGTGTGCGAAGGGTAGACATCCAGATCGCGACCGGCGTGGATAACGATGACGGGTTCGGTCACGGCGGGCGCGGTCTTGAGCAGGTCGGCGTTGCTGCTGATTCCGGACCAAGTGGAAAGCCAGGCATCGGGCGTTTGCAGGCGGGCAAACCCCAGCAACTGGTAGTTCATGATGTCCGGGCGGTTGCTCAGCAGGCAGCCGTACGCGCGATCGCTCGGGTCGATGCTGTTGTCGACGTAGTGGAGGTTGGCCATCGTGCGGTGTGTGACCATCACCGGCGTGAAGTTGGCGCGCTGCAAGGCGCTTCGCTGCTGAGCGTAGGAAAGGCGATCGAACCAGTCAGACCGACATAACTGTTCGTTGGACTGGCGCTCGGCGATCATCGCGCGGGCGATGTCGTCGATGCGCTTCACGCGTGCCCGTTGCGCCTGCTGGTAGCACGCCACGAACTCGGCGCTGTAGCGGCTCCATTCCGGCGCGGGCTGAAATCCGTTCGCAGGGTCGTACATGTCGAGCGAGGCGTCGGTCAGGAACGGCTCGTGTTCATCCACCACGGAGGGATCGATGGTGCCGTTGATGATGTTGCCCTGCCCGGTGTGGGCGGCGCTAATGATCATGCCGTCAAAGGCCGGCATCGACGCATCTGCAAGTGGGATGGGGCGGCCACCGGGGGTCAGCTTCAGCCTATCGGCAGGCGCCGCTTTGGCCTGCTGTTGGTAGAACGTCCCCAGCGACCCGCCGCCCGAATTGCCCAGCCAAACCACCTTTTCGATGCCACGCTCGTTTTTCAGCCAGTTGACGTAGGCTGCCACGTCCAGCAGCAACTGCTCGTGTACACAGTTGGTGTCGTTGTGCAGCGAGCGCAAATTGGCACCCACGCAGAGGTAGCCAGCGCGCAGCAGCGCGGGGAATGCGTAGTGGCGCGAGAAGTCCACCCGCTGGTGCGCGGCGATCACTGCCACGCGTGGCTTCGGATGGTGCTTGGGCACCCAGGCGAGGCCGCGCACCTGCACGCCATCGTGCGCGTGCAGCACGAGCGATTCGGCCTGCGCGAATTGTTCCACCGGTTCGCGAAAACGGATCCAGCTGGCGCGCCAGTACTTGCTGTCGAGGGTGCGGGAACTCATGTCGGCATCTTGGTGTGGGAGGCGGCGCGTGGGGGCGTCAACGGTCGAAGCTCAGGCCCGAGCGCTTGACCAGCGCTGTCCAGTTGGCGGTGTCGCGTTTCATGTCGGCCATGAACGCAGGGCCTTCGGCAAAGTTGTTCATCATGTCGAGCGCCTCCAGCCGCGTGCGCATGCCGGGCTCTTCAAGGATCGCCTTGAACTCGGCCATCAGACGGGTGGCGATGGCGGGCGGCAGGCCCGGAGGCGCCAGGAAGCCGTACCAGCCGACCCAGCCGAAATCGTCCACGCCTTGCTCGGCAAAGGTGGGGATGTTCGGCATGGATTTGGCGCGCTGCGGGGCGCTGATGCCGACGGGCACCAGCTTGCCCGTCTGCAAGTAGGGCTTGGCGCCAGCCATCGTGGCCAGGGCCATGTCGATCTGGCCGCCCAGCAGGTCGGTCAGCGCAGCGGGCTCGCCCTTGTACGGCACCGACAGCAGTCCCAGATTTCGGTGCTTGTTGAAGGCCTCCATGACTACCTGCGTGCCCGTGGCCGTGGCGCCGAAGCTCCAGTTCTTGCCCGGCGCCAGGCGCAGCAGGTCGGCGGCATTGCGCACGCCCAGTTCCGGCCGAATCACCAGCAGCGTGACCACGGCGCCGATGCGCGTCAGCGGTGTGAAGTTGAAGGGGTCATACCCCACGTCCTTGTACTGAACTGGCGCCTGAACGTGCTGCGTCAGGGTCAGCAGCAAGGTGTGTCCGTCGGCAGGCGCCCGGGCGGCGGCCACGGTGGCGATAGTGCCATTCGCGCCTGGGCGGTTGTCCACGATGACGGGTTGGCCCAGCCGGGTCGACAAGCGCGTGGCGAATTCGCGCGCCAGGATATCGCCCGCGCCGCCGGCGCCCGCGGGGGTGATGATGCGAATGGGGCGGCTCGGCCAGGCCGCATCCTGCGCCAGGCTGGGCAGAGCAGCCGTCGCGGCGAGCAACCCGAGGAAGGTTCGTTTGTCCATGTGGTTGTTGGCTCCGATGAATATGCTGATGTCGGCAGACAGGTCGCCGCCGGCGGTTGCGCCGAACTGAGCAACCTGCGCTCGGTGCGCCGTACGCTGCGGCGCGTTATTTGCTTCGATATCTAATAATCTAGATCAAGGAACGCATCTGGTCATCGGGGTAATCACGAACGAAGAAAGGTGACAGGGAGGGGTATATCGCGCCAGCGCGCGATGGGGACGGCCTGACGTGTCCAGATGGCCGTCTGTACGTGTGAAAACTGTCCAGAACACGACTTCGCAGCACGCCACCTCAGACACTGTCCGCGGCGTGGGCTGCATCGCTCGCCATTCATGGGGTCACCTTCGCGAGCCCCTTGCAACGGCTCGCCGCCCGGCGCGGCCTAAAGGCCCAACGCATCCGCCAGCGCCCGCATCCGTGCGCCGACCTGCGCATCCATGGTCATGGGGCGGCCCCATTCGCGGCGTGTTTCCCCTGGCCATTTGTGCGTGGCGTCCAGGCCCATCTTGCTGCCCAGGCCAGGCTCCGGCGAGGCGAAGTCAAGGTAGTCGATGGGCGTGTGCTCCACCATCAGCGTATCGCGCGCCGGGTCCATGCGTGTGCTCATCGCCCAGACCACGTCGGGCCAGTGCCGCACATCAACGTCCGCGTCCACCACCACGACGAACTTGGTGTACAGGAACTGGCGCAGGTGGCCCCATACCCCCATCATCACGCGGCGCGCGTGGCCGGGGTAGGCCTTGCGGATGCTGACGACGGCCATGCGGTAGCTGCACGCTTCGGGCGGCAGGTAGAAGTCGGCGATTTCAGGAAAGGCGCGCTGCATGAGCGGCACGAACATCTCGTTGAGCGCCAGCCCGAGCATCGCGGGCTCATCGGGCGGCCGACCGGTGTAGGTGCTGTGGTAGATCGCACCGGCGCGCTGGGTGATGCGCTCGACGGTGAGCACGGGGAATGCGGCGCGCTCGTTGTAGTAGCCGGTATGGTCGCCGTACGGGCCTTCCATCGCATGCTGCCAGCCGCTCGGATGACCGGGGTCGGGGCGAATGTGGCCTTCCAGCACGATCTCCGCTCGCGCGGGCACGTCGAGCGGCACACCGATCGCGGGCGCCACCTCGGTGCGCGCGCCGCGCAGCAAGCCGGCAAACTGGTATTCGGACAGGCTGTCGGGAACGGGCGTCACGGCGGCGAGCAAGGTCGCCGGATCGGCGCCGATGGCGACCGCCACGGGGTAGGGCGTGCCCGGAAACGCGGTAGCGTGTTCGGCGAAGTCGAGCGCGCCGCCGCGGTGCGGCAGCCAACGCAGGATGAGTTCATTGCGCGACAGCACCTGCTGCCGGTAGATGCCCAGGTTCTGCCGTGGCTTGCGCGGCCCGCGCGTGATGGTCAGGCCCCAGGTGATGAGCGGCGCTGCGTCACCCGGCCAGCAGTGCTGCACGGGCAGTGCGCCCAGGTCGACCTCGGCGCCTTCGCGCACCATGGCCTGACAGGGCGGCTTGCGCACCGTGATCGGCGCCATGTGGCGCAGCTTCTGCAACAGACCGCGACGCGCCCACAGATCGCGCATGCCCTGCGGGGGTGCGGGTTCTCGCAACTCGGCCAGCAGCTCGCCGGTGGCGCGCAGCTCGCTCATGGCCTGCAGGCCCAGGGCACTGACCACGCGCCCGGGTGTGCCAAACAGGTTGGTGAGCACGGGCATGCCGTGCCCCACCGGATGTTCAAACAACAGCGCGGGGCCGCCCTTGTGGAGAACGTGGGCGGAGAGCGCCGTCATTTCCAGGTGCGGCGAAACGGGGTGGGCGATGCGGCGCAGCTCGCCGTTGGCCTCCAGCCGGGCGATGAAATCGCGCAGATCGCAGTCGGGTGAGTTCAAGATGGAAATGCCCTGAAAGGCAATAGATTCAAGCGCAGCCAGCTACTCATTCGGTAGCGTTGTTGGCTTCAGGCAGACCGCTCCAGCGCGGCACCGGCGCATGCGGCACCTCCAGCAGGTCGAGCGTGCGCGCCACGGTGTGACTGACCACCTCGTCCAGGCTGCTCGGGCGTTGGTAGAACGCGGGCACGGGCGGGCAGACGATCGCGCCCATCTCGGTCACCGTGACCATGTTGCGCAGGTGCACCAGATGCAGCGGCGATTCGCGCACCATCAGCACCAGGCGGCGGCGCTCTTTCAGCATCACGTCCGCGGCGCGCGTGAGCAGGTTGTCGCCCAGGCCATGGGCCACGGCGCTGAGCGTGCGCATGGAGCAGGGCGCGACCACCATGGCCTGCGCGCCGAACGAGCCGCTGGCGATCGAGGCACCGACGTCGTCGTGGGCATGCAGCGTATGGGCCAGTGCGGCCACCTCGCCCTGACCCATGTCGAGTTCGTGGCGCAGCGTGAGCCAGCCCGCGCGCGACACGACGGCGTGGGTGCTGACGCCCGGTACGGCGCGCAGCGCCTGCAGCAAGCGCACGCCATACACCGCGCCGCTGGCGCCCGAGATGCCGACGATGAGGCGGCGCCGGGCCTCAGCCATGCGCGGGCGCCGTGTCGCGGGAAGCGATCACAGGCCGTTCTTTCAGATCCGCTTCGACCGCGGTCAGCACGCGTGCGGCTTCCTGCGCATCGAAGTCCTCGTGGTTGCGCTTTTTCACGCCCATCTCGTGCATCAGGTAGTGCCGGTCTGGCGCGATGCCATGGCGCGCGAGGCAACTGCGGGCGCACTCCAGCGGGCAGCCGTCCAGCACGACCACCGGTCGCCCCGATTGCGCGGTCTTCAGCAGGTGCGGAACGTCGCCGCCCACGCCCGCAATGCAGGACATCTCGGCCACGCCGCGCCGGTCGAGCTGCAGGGCAACGTGGTTCGCCAGCTGCGCCGCGCTGGAGCAGCCCGAGCAGGCGTAGACCAGCGGCTGTTCGGCGTCGCGCGCGGGGGTCATGCCCGGCCTCGCGCGGCTTGGGTGCGGCGCGCCAGCACCGCACGCGGGCTCCAGTGGCGCGGGTCGAGCACGGGCAGCTCGATGGCGTCCATGGCGTTCTTCACGACCAGACCGAGTTCGGTATCGCCCTCCATCACCAGGCGCCGGCTGAAGAACAGCGTGTCGGCATCCACCTTGCGCTGCGCCAGCCGCAGAAAGTCGTGCGCGCTGGCGCTCACGATCAGGTCTGGCTCGGCCTGCGGCGGGCGCGGCTCGAAGTGCGATCCCATCCACACGAAGTCGAACGCCACGCGTGCGTCGCGCACGCGGATCGACAGGCGCCTGTGCGCCAGCCGCTGGCGCACGTCGCCAGGCAGGTGGCGGATGAGCACCGCATTGAGCGCCGTCACGAGCAGCAAGGAGCCGGGCAGCGCCGGCAGGCGCGCAAGCAGGGCGGCGACCGGTGCGGGCACGGCGAACTCTGCGCCGCGGGCGTGGGAAGGAGCAGCGGAATCGGGCGACATGGCAATCCGTTGGAACAACAAGCAATGCAAGAAGGGCAGCGCTCAGGCGGGCGAGGCTTGCGGCCACTGCGCCATGCCCGGCTGGCCGTGCCAGTAACCGTTGCAGGGCGCGTCCGGCATGGGCGGCGCGGCCATGGGCAGGTCACGGCGCGCAGCGTCGAACGCGGCGATCACCTGCGCCATGCCTTGCGACTGCGGGCTGAGCCGCAGCACGTCGACGCCTAGCGCGCGCAGCTCGGGCACCTCGGCCAGCAGGTGGTGCACGCGCGCCGACTGGGTCTGCGTGCCGTTGAGCACCAGAAACGGCGCGCCCTCGCGCGTGTGCAGGCGCAGGCCGTCCGGGTCGTCCAGGCAGCGAAAGCCGCAGTCGTCCTTGGGGCGGTTGGCGTGGCGCGCACTGAAGCAGCGCGCCGAGAACGCCAGCGGCAGGCGCCCATGCGCGAACACCTCGGTCTGCAAGCCTGCGGGCCGCGTGGCCTGCAGGGCGCGCAGGTCGTCGCGCTGCATTTCCAGCGGCATGACCCAGCGCGCGGCGCCCAGCGACGCCATCCACGCCAGCGACGCCGCGTTGAACAGGTTGAGCTGCGGCCCGGCGACAAAAGCGCACTGACCCGCGAGGTGCTGCACCGCGCCCATGTCGTTGGCCTCGACCATGAACTCGCGCTGCCCCACGATGCGGTTCATCTGCGCGACTTCGGCGGTGGATTCCAGCAGGACCTGCGTGGACAGAATGGGTTGCTTGCCTGCATCCCTGAGCATGTGCGCCAGCGCGAGCCAGTCGGCCTGGCGCAGCTCGTGTCGGCGCGAGCAGACGGTTTCGCCCAGATAGACCACGTCCACCGCCGTGGTGGCCATGGCGTCGTAGAACGCGAACACGGTGTCGCGCGGCCAGTAGTACAGCAGGGGACCGAGGGCGAGTTGCATGGCGCGGATCTCTGTTCGATGGGCGGCGGGTTCGGGCGCGGCACTCATTTCCACGGCCGGTGGTAGGCGCCCAGCGTGTGCTGCTGGCCTTCGGCGACCTCGTTCAGCGCCGCCATCCAGTGCGTGCGCGGCGAATAGCGGTGCGGCTGCGCCATGCAGTGGTCGATGGCCTCGCGCCACACGCGCGTGACCTGCGCCACGTAGGCCGGGCTGCGCTGGCGGCCTTCGATCTTGATGGCGCGCACGCCGATCTTCACCAACTCGGGCAGCAGCTCCAGCGTGTTCAGGCTGGTGGGCTCTTCCAGCGCGTAGTAGTCGTGCTCGTCGGCCACGTCGAAGCGCCCCTTGCACAGCGTCGGGTAGCCCGCGTGCTCGCCGTCGGCGTAGCGGTCGATCAGCACGCCGTTCAGGCGCGACTCCAGCCCCTTGGGCGTCTGCTGCCAGCGCACCGCCTTGGCGGGCGAGCACACGCCGTGCGTGTTGGGCGATTCGCCGGTGACGTACGACGACAGCGCGCAGCGCCCCTCGACCATCACGCACAGGCTGCCGAAGCCGAACACCTCGATCTCGACCGAGGTGCGCTCGATCACCTGCCGCACCTGCGTGAGCGACAGCACGCGCGGCAGCACCGCACGCTGGATGCCGAACTGCGCCTGGTAGAAGTTGATGGCGTCGTGGTGCGTAGCCGAGCCCTGCACCGACAGATGCAGCCGCAGCCCAGGATGGCGGCTCTGCGCGTACTGCATCAGGCCCGGATCGGCCAGGATCACCGCGTCCACGCCCCAGGCGGCGGCCTGGTCCAACGCGGCGAACCAGGCTTCGGGCGCGCGCGCCTGCGGGTAGGTGTTCAAGGCCAGCAAGATCTGGCGGCCGCGCCGGTGGGCGTAGTCGATGCCGGTGCGGATGGCTGTTTCGTCAAAGTTCAGACCGGCGAAGTTGCGCGCGTTGGTCGCGTCGCGCAGGCCGAGGTAGACGCAGTCGGCGCCTTCGTCCACGGCCGCTTTCAGCGCCGGCAGACTGCCGGCGGGGCAGACCAGATCGGGCGCGCGCTGCGGCAGCGGCTCGGCGTCCGGCGCATCGGCGATCGCGCGCGGTTGGGCCGCGGCGCTCAGGGCTCGGGCAAGGTCTTCCACCATGGGGCGCACTCCTTCGGTCGGCGCACGCTGCGGTGGCAGCGCACGCACCGGCGGCACCTTACGGCGGCGACAGGCGCGTCTGAATGACCTGGGTCAAGCGGTGGGCAGGCGCGGCCGCTGCGCAGCGCGGGTGCTGCGCCAGCGCAAACGCGGCGGCTTGATCCCGTCAGGCAGCGCCGGCTTCACCGCTGGCGCCCATCACCTCCAGCGCCAGGCACAGGTCCTGCCAGGCCTTGGCCTTTTCGGGCAGGGCGCGCAGCAGGTAGGCGGGGTGGTAGGTGACGATGACGGGCACACCCTGGTAGTGGTGCACGCGCCCGCGCAGGCGGCCGATCGGCTCGGTCGTCTGCAGCAGCGACTGCACGGCGAAGCGGCCCATGGCCAGAATGACGTGCGGCTGCACCAGCGCGACCTGGCGGCGCAAGTAGGGCTCGCACTGCGCGATTTCGTCGGGCTGCGGGTTGCGGTTGCCGGGTGGACGGCACTTGAGGACGTTGGCGATGTAAACGTCGTTCTTCAAGTGTTTTTGGGCTGTAGCCCTAGAGCTACCTGCGCGGTCAGCTTCTGATTCGATAGCGCCGTCTTCCGATGTGCGGGTCAGGCCCAGCGCGGCCAGCATCTGGTCCAGCAACTGGCCGGCCTGACCGACGAAGGGCTCACCGCGCCGGTCTTCCTGCTCACCCGGCGCTTCGCCCACCACCATCCAGCGTGCGCGCGTGGCACCGACGCCGAACACGGTTTGCGTGCGCGTGCCGCACAGCGCGCAGGCGTGGCAGGCGGCGACGGTGGCCTGCAGCGTGGGCCAGTCCAGCTGGTCGACGCCAGGCGGCGGCGGGACCAGGGCGATGGGCGTTTCGCGGGCCGCGTTCTGCGCTGGCGCTGGCGCCGGCGCGCGGTGGGGGCGCGGGCGCTCGGCGACGATGGGTGCGGGTGCCGCAACGTCCGCGGTCTGCGTTACGGGGACGTGGGTTGGCGGTGGCGCCGATGCTGCCCCAGGCCCCCCAGCGCGGGCGCTGGGCGCTGCCGTCGAACTCGCCGGTTCAGCATCTTTTGTGCTGCCAGCGCTGCGCTGATCAGCACGAGCAGCTTCCGATTCGATAGCGTTCGCGCTCGCAGGCACCCCCGGGCGTGCCCACAGTTTGACGCCCATTTCGGCCAGCATCGCGCGCTGGCGCGCATCCAGTTGCAAGCTCATTTGACAGCCCTCCGCCCTGCGGACTGCGGGCAAATCGCTGGGGAGCGGCCCGGCGCGTGCACGGAAGCCCTCCGTCCTGCGGACTGCGGGCAGATCGCTTGGGGGCGGCCCGGCGCGATCATGGCGCCGCCACCCGCAGGCTCATGACCACGGCGTCTTCGCGCTCGCCGTGCGCGGCCGGGTAGTAGCGCTTGCGCTGACCGACGCGCACAAAGCCGCGCCGCAGGTAGACCTGCTGGGCGCGCGTGTTGCTGAGGCGCACTTCCAGCCACACCCATTCGGCCTGGTGGCCGCGCGCCCACAGCGCCAGCGCGTCCAGCATGACCAGCGCCCAGCCCTGGCGCTGGAATTCGGGCGACACGGTGATGTTGAGCAGGTGCACCTCCTGATAGCCCGGCATGGCGACGAAGTAGCCGATCAGCGTGTCGCCCGCCCACAGGCACTGCGCCTGGTGGCCGGCCGACAGCGTGTCCAGAAAGTTGCCGCGCGACCAGGGGTGGCTGTAGGCGCGCTGCTCGATGGCGACGACCGCGTCCAGCTGCGCGGCCGCCATCGGCTCGAAGCGCGCTTCCAGCGCGGCGAGGCTGGGCAATACGGCGGTGGCGGGCAGGGCACTCATGGCAGATCGGTGGGCGGCAGCGGCGAGCGGGGCGGATGGGGCGCGGCGCGTTCAGCGCACGCCGCCGTTGGCCAGCCGTTCGGCCGTGGTCTGTGCCACTTTATCGCGGATGTACAGCGGCAGGGCCTGCGCGGCGTCCACCGCGCCGCCGGCAGCCAGCAGCGGCGGCGCCAGGTCCAGCAGCGCGCTGGCGGTCGGCCGCGCGTCCAGCCGCGGCCAGTCGGCCAGCGCGGCGGGCAGGCGGTCGCCGTAGGCGGCAAAAGCGTTGCCGGCCAGCACCCAGCCGCTGGCGGCCGTGGCGCCGGCGGGCGGCTGCAGGGCTTCAGGCGGGGCGACGCGCATGTCGCCCAGGGTTTGCCAGGCGCCGGTGGCGTTGTCCGCCTGGTACGCGGCGCTGTACAGCTCGTTCATGCGCGCGTCCAGCAGCGCCAGCACCTGCGTGGCGCCGTGGCGCGTGCGCGCGTCCTGCGCCACGGCCAGCAGCGTGTCGACGGGCAACACCGGCACGCCCGCGCCGTAGGCAAAGCCCTGCGCCACCGCGCAGGCGGTGCGCAGGCCCGTGAAAGAACCCGGGCCGCGCCCGAAGACGATGGCGCCCAGGCTTTTGAGCGACAGGTCGGCCTGCGCCAGCAACGCGCGCACCATCGGGATCAGCGTGGCCGACGACTGCGCGCCGCCTTCGCCGTCCTGCGTGAAGCGCTGGTCGCCGTGCTGCACGGCGACGCTCAGGCGGTCGGTGCTGGTGTCGAAGGCCAGCAGGCGAAGCGGGGTGGTGGGCTTTGAGGTCAAATCAGCCTCCAGCCCTGGAGGGGTCTGCGCAGGCAGCTGCCAAATTTGTAGCGCCAGACGGCGCCGGGCGCGCCGCGCGCACGCCAAACAGGATGCCCGCCGTGACCAGTGCCAACCCGGCCAGCAGGTTCCAGCCCAGCGGCTCACCCAGCAGCAGCACCGCGCCCAGCGCCGACAGGCCGGGCACCAGCGCGGTGATCATGGTCGAGCGCACCGGCCCGAAGGCGCGCACCATCTGCACGAAGGTAATGCCCGAAATCACCACCGAGCCGATGCCCTGGAACAGCGCCTGGAAGGCGATTTCGCCCCACGGCGCGCTCCCCAGCCGCGTGGGCAGCACGCCGGTCTGCGTCAGCAGCAGGAACAGCGGCAAATAGGTGACGAAGGCGAACGCGGTGATGGCGATGGTGGCCTGCACCGGGTCCAGGTGGAACTTGCGCGCCAGCACGCTGTAGACCGACCAGCAGAAGGCCGCGCTCATGAAGATCACGTCGCCCTTCCACACGTCGCCGCCGCCCAGCGCCGCCAGCAGGCTGCCGCCACCCACCAGCAAATCGCCCGCGACGATGCACAGCAGGCCCAGCGCGCGCGCCGGCGTGATGTGGTCGCGCAGCAGCACGGCGGCCAGGAGCGCCGTCCACAGCGGCAGGCTGCCGGGCATCAGCACCGACGCGTGCGCCGCCGGCGCGTAGAAAAACCCGGCGTAGCAAAGGATGGCGTACACCAGCCCGCCGAAGACGCCGCACAGCGCCGTCACGCGCAGCGGCAGCGGTGACAGCCCGCCCAGCGAGGTGCCCGCGTCGCCCCGGCGCGCGCGCGTCAGCCACAGGCCCCAGGGCAGCAGCACCACGCTGGCGCCCAGGATGCGCAGCAGGCCGATGTCGAAGGGCAGCAGGGTGTGGCCCGCGGAGGCGCGGCCGATGACGATGAAGCCGGTCCAGATGCAGACCGTGATCACGGCGGCGGCGATGCCGCGCGTGCGCGAAGAGGGGGGCATGGCGGGGATTATCGGGCCGGCGCCCGACCCAGCGCTGACGTAGGGCTTGCCCCCGGCGCGGGCCGCGCGGACACCGCGCGCGATTAGACTGCGGGCGCATGAAGTCACCGAATGTTTCCCTCGCGCGCGGCCGTGCAGCGCGCGCGGCGGTCTGGCTGCTGGCGGGCGCACTGCCGGCAGCCCTGGCGCAGCACGCCGCCGCGCAGGGCGTCCTGCCGCCCGAGGTGGTGCAGGCCCTGACCCGCGCCAACGTGCCCGAAAGTGCCGTCGCCATGGTTGTCGCGCCGCTGCCGCCGCCGCCCGGCGCGGTCGGTCACGCAGCGGCCGGCGCCGCTCCGGCTGGCGAGCGCAGCGCCAGCGCCGCGCCCCCTGCGCTGCCGATGCCGCGCCTGGCCTGGCAGCCCGACGTGCCGATGAACCCCGCGTCGGTCATGAAGCTGGTCACCACCTACGCCGGGCTGGACTTGCTGGGCCCCACCTATTTCTGGAAGACGCGCGTCTACACCCAGGGCTACATCAGCAACGGCGTGCTGAACGGCAACTTGCTGATCCAGGGCAGCGGCGACCCGAAATTGGTGGTCGAGCGCCTGCAGGAGCTGATCGCCGCCATCCGCGACAAGGGCGTGCGCGAGATCCGCGGCGACATCCTGCTGGACAACAGCGTGTTCCGCCTGCCGCCGCACGACGCGGCCGCTTTTGACGACGACCCACTGCGCCCCTACAACGTCGGGCCGGACGGGTTGCTGGTCAACTTCAAGGCGCTGATCCTCAAGTTCTACCCCGACGTCGCCACGCGCCGCGTGCGCGTCGAAACCGAGCCGCCCATGGCCGGCGTGGCCATCCCGGCCGAGGTGCCGGCCGCCAACGGCGCCTGTGGCAACTGGAAGTCGCGCCTGGCGGCCGACTTCACCCAGCCCACCCAGGTCACGTTCAGTGGGCGCTTCCCGCTCAGCTGCGGCGAACAAACCTGGGGCGTCGCTTACGTCGACCCGGCCAGCTACGCCCCGCGCGTGTTCGAGGCCATGTGGCGCGGCGCCGGCGGTGGCCTGTCCGGCCAGGTCAAATGGGCCGACCGCGCCGTGACCGGCCAGCCGCTGATCACCGGCTTTTCACTGCCGCTGACCGAGATCATTGCCGACATCAACAAGTTCTCGAACAACGTGATGGCGCAGCAGCTGTTCCTGACCCTGTCGGCCGCGGGCGACCGCCACGGCAGCTTCGCCGAGTCGCGCAACACCCTGGCGCGCTGGTGGCGCCAGCGCTTTGGCGTGCGCGCCACGCCGGTGGTGGAAAACGGTTCCGGCCTGTCGCGCAGCGAGCGCGTGACGGCCGCGTCGCTGACCGCGCTGCTGCAACAGGCCGCGGGCAGCCCGAACGCGGCGGTGTACGAGCAGTCGCTGTCGATCGCCGGCATCGACGGCACCGCCCGCCGCCTGCGCGCGCGCAACCCGAATTCCGACGCCATCGGCAACGCCACCCTGAAGACCGGAACCCTGCGTGACGTGACGGCGATCGCGGGCTACGCGTACGGCCGCTCGGGCGCGAAGTACGCGGTGGTCGGGCTGATCAACCACCCCAACGCGCCGGCAGCGCGGCCGGCGTTGGACCGGTTGGTGGAGTGGGCGGTGCGGGATGCGCCTTAAGAGGTTTTTGTGCCTTTTGAGGCGTTGGCCCTAGGGTGGTCTGCGCGGACAGCTATTGAATTTGTAGTGGTTTGTTCGTTGCGCGCTCGTTGGGCGTTGTCGCTTGACCGAAGTTGGGAGGCCGGGACATGCGCCCGGCGGCGCACCTTCTTTTCTTGACTCGCCAAGAAAAGAAGGCAAAAGAAGGCGACCCCACTGGCCGTGTCCCCTGCGCTTCGCTGCGGGGCAACCTGCGATGCTCGATCGAGCGGTGGCGCTGCAGAACTCGCTTCGCGCCATTGGCGCTTCGCTCAGACAACTGCAGCGAGTCAGAGCACGCAGCGCGGGCATCCTTCGGTGCCCGCGCCCACCGCCCGCTCTGCGCTTCTCGGCACGTCCAGAGGGGTGGCAAGCCCATCCGGGCCATCGCTGCGCTCGGCCCTGGATTCGCGGCCGAGCGCAGCGATGGCCCGAGTGGCTGTTCATCACCCCTTGAGGCTGCGCCTGCGGCGTGGTTCTGGCGGGGTGGCGGCTGCACCGCAGGATGCAGCCGCTTCGTGAACTGATTGGCCGCGGTTGTCTGAACGGAGCGCTCGCAGAGCGCGCAGTGAGTTCTGCGGCCCACCCCGTCAGAAGCGCGACGCAGGTTTGCCCCGCTGCGCAGCAGCGCGGTCGCAGACGTGGGGTCGCCTTTCTTTTGGGGACTTTTCTTTGGCGAAGCAAAGAAAAGTGCCTCGGCCGCCGGGCCGAGACCCGGCCTCCCAACGTCGTTCACACACCAACGTCCAACAAGCGCGCAACGAACGAGCGACTACAAATTCAATAGCTGCCCGCGCATATCCCCGTAGGGCCAGTTCGGCTTTCGATCCCTAAAAACCAGCCGCCAGCCTTACTTCAGCAGACGGCCGCACTGCTCCTCCAGCTTCTGGGCCTGCCCCGGCTTGGCGGCCTCGGCGCGCTGCTCCTCGTGGTACTGCTTGCGCTTGACCGCGAACTCAGCGGTCTGGGTGTAGGCAATGATGTGCGGTGACGCGGTTGGGAGGGTGAGCGGTGGTCAGCGTGTGAAGGGCGCGGTCACCGCGCCGTGCGAAGGGTCACTTGCCCTGGCCAATCCCTCCGCGGCAGGCGTTTTCCATCTCCTTGCGGCCGGTGGGCGTCGACATCTGCTCGGCGATCTTCGGGTCGAAGCTGGCCACTTCCTGCTGGAACGCCGGCGTCTGCGTCTGCGCCTTCAGCTCCGGGTTGGCCATCTGGGCGTTCCACTCGGCCTGGATGCCCGGCGAGCTTTGCGGGAAGTGCTTCAGGCAGGCGTTCAGCGTCGCCTGACGCACGGGCAGCATCATCACAGCGAAGGTGCGATCGAACTCGGCGCTCCTTGCAGCGGGAGAGGGCGTCTGGGCCGACGCGCTGTTGGCGGCGGCCAGGGCGAGCATCAATGTGACGGCGGAGGTGGTGCGGTACAGCATGGGCAGCGAGCCTTTCGTCTAGAAGCGGTGCTGGGTGTGGGATGAGCGGTGACGGGCCAAAAGGCTTGTGTCGCCCGGGTCGCCCGCCGCCACGGCGGTGAGGGTCAGTCCGCGCAGCGCTCCGGGCGCCCGCGGTGGTGCTCAAAATACCATGGAAATATGGCGCTAGCCCTACAACCACCAGCGCAGGCAGCTATCAAAAATGTAACATCAGGTAGCAGCGGAGATGGGGCTCAGATGCGCTCGGCAATGGCCGCGCCCATCTCCGCTGTGCTGGCCTGCCCGCCCAGGTCGCGCGTGCGCGGGCCCTGCGCCAGCACCTGTTCGATGGCGGCCAGCATGGCGTCGTGCGCGGCCTGTTCGCCCAAAAACTGCAGCATCAGCGCGGCCGACCACACCATGGCGACCGGGTTGGCGATGCCCTGGCCGTAGATGTCGGGCGCGGAGCCGTGCACCGGCTCGAACAGGCTGGGGAAGGCGCGCTCGGGGTTCAGGTTGGCGGACGGCGCCAGGCCGATGGTGCCGGTGCAGGCGGGGCCCAGGTCGGACAGGATGTCGCCAAACAGGTTGCTGGCCACCACCACGTCAAAGCGCTGCGGCTGCAGCACGAAGCGCGCGCACAGGATGTCGATGTGGTGCTTCTCCACCGCGATCTGCGGGTAGTTGGCGTGCATGGCGTCGGCGCGGCCGTCCCACCAGGGCATGCTGATGGCGATGCCGTTGCTCTTGGTGGCCACGTCCAGCTTCTGGCGCGGGCGCGCGGCGGCCTGCTCGAAGGCGAACTTCAGCACGCGGTCGGTGCCGTGGCGGCTCATCACCGTTTCCTGCAGCACGATTTCGCGCTCGGTGCCAGCGTACATCACGCCGCCCAGGTTGGTGTATTCGCCCTCGGTGTTCTCGCGCACCACCAGAAAGTCGATGTCACCCGGCTTGCGCCCGGCCAGCGGGCAGGGCACGCCGTCGAACAGGCGCACCGGGCGCAGGTTGATGTACTGGTCGAACTCGCGCCGGAACTTCAGCAGGCTGCCCCACAGCGACACATGGTCCGGCACGGTGGCCGGCCAGCCCACGGCGCCGAACAGGATCGCGTCCATGCCCGACAGCTGGTTCTTCCAGTCGGGCGGCATCATCTCGCCCGTCTTGGCGTAGTGGTCGCAGCTCGCCCAATCGATCGGCACCAGCTCAAGTGGCACGCCGAACTTGCGCTGCACCGCATCCAGCGCACGCAGCGCCTCGGGCATGACTTCCTTGCCGATGCCATCGCCCGGGATGACGGCGATGCGGTGGGGGCGGGGGGCGGGGGCGGGCATGGGCGAAATCTCCTGATCGAACAGGCCGAGCTTAACGGCTGGCGCTCATCGCACCCGGCACGCCATTTCGCGCGGCCACGGGTATGCACGCGTTGCCTATGCACAAGGGCGAACGCTAGACTGCCGACACTTGGTCACAAGCCCCTCCCCTCACTTCGCCGGAGACTTTTTCATGGATTTGCATACCCTGCCCCGCACAACCGTGCGCCGCTGGCAACCCCTTGCGCTCGTCGTGGCGGCCTCGCTCGCCCTGGCCGCCTGCGGCGGCAGTGACGACAACGACACCAACCCCTTGGGCATCACCGCTGTGAAGGTGTTTGGCGACTCGCTGAGTGACAGCGGCACCTTTGCAGGCCTGCCGGGCATGAGCCGCACCTTCACTGTGCAGGCCACGCGCAACGAGCCCACGGTGCTGTGGGTGGAACACGTCACCGCGGCCTATGGCCTGGGCGCGCAATGCCCGGTCTACAAGTTCAACGGCACCAGCTTCGGTGCCAACCCCAAGGCCGGCTGCACCAACTACGCCATCGGCGGCGGACGCATCAACAACCCGCTGGACAGCGGTGGTGCGCTGGCACCGCTGTCGATCAAGAAGCAGTTGCAGGACGGTGCAGCGCGCGGCTGGGCCAAGGGCGACCTGCTGCTGATCGATGGTGGCGGCAACGACGCGGCCGATGTGGTCGGCGCCTACCTGGGCGCGGCGGCCGACAAGGGCGTCAAGTACCTGGCGCTGCTGCGCACCCAGGTTTCCGAACAGGCGCTGGCCCAGGTGCTGGCGCAGCCCAACGGCATGGAAACCGCGGGCGGCATGTACATGCAGGCGCTGGCCGACGGTTTTGCCGCCGAGATCCGCAGCAGCGCGCTGGACAAGGGCGCGCAGCATGTGGTTGTGGCCAACATGCCCACCATCACCTACACGCCGCGCTTCCAGGGCGTGCTCGACATGATCGCGCAGGCCGCGGGCGGCGGAGGCCCCGGCGCCGCAGCGCGGGCCCAAGCCGAAGGCCTGTTCAAGGGCTGGGTCGACGCCTTCAACCAGCGCCTGTCGGCCAACCTGGCCGGCGACGCCCGCGTGAAAGTCATTGACGTGGCCGGTCGCTTCACCGACTTCATGGTCCGACCTTCGGCCTATGGCCTGACCAACGTGACGCTCCCGGTGTGTGGCGCCGACGGCGTGACGGTGCTGCCCAAGCGCGAATTCGTCGACTGCACGGCCGATGCGTTGTCCGGCACGACGCCGCCGCCCGGCGCGCCGGCGGGCCGCAGCTGGTGGGAACGCTTCATGTTTGCCGACAGCTTCCACCCCACGCCCTATGGGCACGCGCTGATGGCCGACCAGGTGATCGAGGCGCTGGACGGCGCCGACTGGCTGTAAACCGGCCAGACGCATGAAAAAGCCGGCGCATGCGCCGGCTTTTTTGTTCGGAAGGGTCGGTTGGCGGTCGCAGACAACCCCTCGCCTGGCAGGGCTTACCAGCGGTTCTTGAACTTGTCGTACACGTTCTCGCTGTAGTCGCGGCTGACGAAGTTGCGCTGAACCTTGGGCGAGAAGTTCAGCAGGTCCGCGTACATGTAGCGGTTGTAGTCCGCGTTCGGCACGATGGTGCTCGGCGTGCAGGTGCTGGCGTCCGGGGTGGTGCAGGCCGGGTCCTTCTCGTTGTCGATGGAGTAACCGTCCGGCTTGTTGTTGATCAGGTTGAAGAACAGCGCCGCGTCGAAGTACAGCACGGTGGCGCCCATGTCGGCGATGTTGATCAGCAACTGGTCGTTGAAGGCGTACGACAGGCGCTCGATCGCGTCTTTCTCGCCGCGGCGCAGCGCCCAGGGCGTGAGGCCCATGTTCTGCACGCCGGTCACGACCACGTGCGTGGCGCCGGCATTCACCACGCGGCGCACCTGGGCGGCCATGGCCTTGCCGGCGGCCTGCACGGCTTGGGTGGTGGCGTCGGAGATGCCGTTGGCTTCGACCGCGGCCACGATGTCGTGCATGCCGCCGTTGAGCATCATCACGTCACCGTCCTGCATGGGGGTGCGCGCCAGCAGGGTGTCGATCTGCTGGCTGACGCTCGGGGTGTTGGTGCCGCTGGAGGTGTCGGGCGCTTCCACGCGCGCGTACCCCTGCGCATAGCCCCAGCCACCGGCCGATGCGGGGGCTACGGTCTGGTTGTAGTGGGCCGCCAGTTCTTGCACCCAGTTGTTGGTGCCATCGTTCACGGTGAACTTGCTGCCCGTCTGGCCCACGTCGGCAAAGCTGTCGCCCACCGTGATAAAGCGCGTGGGCTTGAGGTCCGAGACGACCGAGCCATCGCCGCAGGCGGCCAGCAGGGTGGCGGCACCGGCGGTGGCCAGCGCCAGCGTGGCGCGTCGAGTCCAGGAAGCTTTCATGTCAGACATCTCCAATTGCTGGGCACGTAGTTTAACGAGGGCGCCAGACCGCGGTTGGGCGCGGGTTTCAGGCCGACGCGGCGGCGCGCGCCAAGCGGTCGCGCACGCCGTCCCAAGCCGCGTCGCCCGGTGGGGTTTCGACCCAGATCAGCTTGACCTGAGCATCGTCAAAGCCGCGCAGCACGGCAAACAGCTGCTGCGCGGCGGTGTCGGCGTCGTCCGGCATGCGGCGCAGGATGAGCTGGCTGGAGGCGGACTTCAGCGGTGCGCGCGCCCACACGGCGATGTTTTTCGCGTCGGCGCCCAGCAGTTCCAGGCCGGTGCGCAGCTCGCGCGCGTTCATCAGGCGCAGCTTGGCGCGCGGCGCATAGTGGGCCAGAAGCGTGCCAGGCGCTTGTGGGTCGGGCTCTGACAGCTCTTCTTTAGATAGCAAGCGGGCGCGCGCCACCTGCTCGATGCGGGTGCGGTCGATCTGCCCAGGGCGCAGCAGCACCGGCGCGCCGCGGGTGCAGT
The DNA here is from genome assembly GCF_008017535.1 of Ottowia flava. GTDB lineage: Bacteria > Pseudomonadota > Gammaproteobacteria > Burkholderiales > Burkholderiaceae_C > Ottowia > Ottowia flava. The sequence goes on along the minus strand of NZ_VRUA01000002.1, from coordinate 329,791 downwards.
CGATGATGGTCGATTCGATGCCGACCTGGCAGGCACCGCCGTCCAGCACCAGCAAATCGTCACCGAATTCCTGCGCCACGTGCGCGGCGGTGGTCGGGCTGATGCGGCCAAAGCGGTTGGCGCTGGGCGCGGCCAGGCCAGCAATGCCGCGCGCGGCGCCCGCCGCCAGCAGCGCGTGCGCCACCGGGTGCGCCGGGCAGCGCAGGCCGATGGTGGCGTGCCCGCCCGCGGCGCCGTTGGCCACACCGGGTCGGCGCGGCAGGATCAGGGTCAGCGGGCCGGGCCAGAAGGCGTCGATCAGCCTTTGAGCGAACGCCGGCACGTCGGCGGCAAAGGCGGCCACGCCCTGCGCGTCGGCCACGTGCACGATCAGCGGGTGGTCGGCCGGGCGGCCCTTCGCGGCGTAGATGCCGTGCACGGCGGTGTCGTTACCGGCGTCGGCGGCCAGGCCATAGACGGTTTCGGTGGGCAGGCCGACCAACTGGCCAGCGGTCAGCGCGTCGACCGCGGCGGCGATGCTGGCGGGGGCGTCGCCCGGCAGGATCAAAACGCCTCCAGCCCGAGCAGCGCGCAGGCCTGCTGCGCGGTGGCGCGCACGCTGGCCGCGTCGGCGGCGGTGAACGTGAGGTGGCCCATCTTGCGGCCGCGCCGCGCCTCGGCCTTGCCGTACAGGTGCAGGTGCGCGCCGGGCAGGGCCAGCAGCGCCGGCCAGGGCGGCGTGCGCGGCACGTCTTCGCCATCGACCACGTCAAACCACAAGTCGCCCAGCAGGTTCAGCATGACGGCCGCGCTGTGCTGGCGCGGCGCCGTGAGCGGCAGGCCGGCCAGGGTGCGCACCTGCAGCTCGAACTGCGACACGTCGCACGCGTCCACCGTGTAGTGGCCGCTGTTGTGCGGGCGCGGCGCCATTTCGTTGACGACCAGGCGGCCGTCCTGCAGCACGAAGTATTCGACGCACAGCACGCCCACATAACCCAGCTCGGTTGCTATCTGTTCGGTAGCTGCCCGCGCTTGTTGGGCTAGGGCAGGCGGCACATTGTCTTCAAAAACCTCGGTCACGGCCAGAATGCCGTCGCGGTGCAGGTTGCGCTGCACCGGCAGGCTGACGACCTGGCCGTCACGACCGCGCGCGACGATCACCGAGCATTCGGCGGCCAGCGGCAGCAGTTGTTCCAGCACGCAGGCCACACGGCCCATCTGCTGCCAGGCGGCGGCCAGTTCGTCGCGCGTGGCGACACGGGCTTGGCCCTTGCCGTCGTAGCCCAGGCGCGCGGTCTTCAGCACGCCGGGCAGCAGCGCGTCGGGCACGTCGGCCAGGTCGGCCTCGGATTCGATCACCGCGTAGGGCGCAGGCGCCACGCCGCCCGCCGCCGCGCAGCGGGTGAAGTGCGCTTTTTCGCGGATGCGGTCCTGGGCGATGGCCACGCAATCGGCCATCGGCGAGACCGGCCGGTCGGCGGCCAGCGCGGCCAGCGATTCGGCGGGCACGTTCTCAAACTCGGTGGTGACGGCGCCGGCCAGCGTGGCCAGGTCGCGCAGGGCCTGCGCGTCGCGGTAGTCGGCGTGGATGAAATGCTGGCTGACGTGGCCGGCGGGGCTGCCGGCGTCCGGGTCGAGCACCACGGTTTCATAGCCCAGCGCCTGCGCCGCGTGCACGAACATGCGCCCCAGTTGGCCCCCGCCCAGAACGCCCAGGGTGGCCATGCTGCCATCGCTCAAGGGGCCGGGCAGCAGGGGCAAGGTGGTTTGGGTGGGAGTCTGGGACACGGTGGTTTTTTTAAGTCAAATCGGGCTCTGGCGCTACGGGAGTCTGCGCGAGCAGCTATAAAAAACGGAGTAATTCAGGTGCCAATCAAGCCGCCGGCGGCAGCGCCATCGCGCGCGCGGCGGCGGTCTGGTCGGCGCGGAAGGCTTCCAGCTTCTGGCGCAGCGCGGGGTCGCCGCTGGCCAGCATCGCCACGGCAAACAGCGCCGCGTTGGCCGCGCCGGCCGCGCCGATGGCAAAGGTGGCCACCGGCACACCCTTGGGCATCTGCACGATGGAGTGCAGCGAGTCCACGCCCTGCAGGTGGCGGCTGGCCACCGGCACGCCCAGCACTGGCACCACGGTCTTGGCCGCCAGCATGCCCGGCAGGTGCGCCGCGCCGCCCGCGCCCGCGATGATGGCGCGCAGGCCGCGCCCCTGCGCGCTTTCTGCGTACGCAAACATGTCGTCCGGCATGCGGTGCGCCGACACCACCTGCGCGGCGTGCGGAACGCCGAACTGGGTGAGGATCTGCACGGCATGCTGCATCGTGTCCCAGTCGCTGCTGGAACCCATCACCACGCCGATCAAGGGAGAAGTCATCGCTTTGCGTCCGTGCAGCGCCGCAGGCGGCGGCGCCACTTTAATTAGGTATTCTCGGGATGTTCAACCCCAGCGTCCCCAGCGAATGCCTTGGGCGGACACGCGCCGGCCAACGGCGTTGTCCCCAGAGGAAGGCGCGCAGCGCCACAGGGGGCTGGAACCTTTAGATTTTGCCCTCAGATACGCCCGATGATTGACGTCACCCTAGAAAACTTCGAAACCGAGGTCATGCTGGCCTCCACCCAGGTGCCGGTGCTGGTCGACATCTGGGCCGAGTGGTGCGGCCCGTGCAAGCAGCTTGGCCCGGTGCTGGAGCAGCTGGAGGTCGAGTACGCCGGGCGCTTCGTGCTGGCCAAGCTCGACGCCGACAAGGTCAAGGAATTGGCCGGCCAGCTGTCGCAGATGTTCGGGGTGCGCAGCATCCCGTTCTGCGTGCTGTTCAAGGGCGGTCAGCCGGTCGACGGCTTCGTCGGCGCGCTGCCGGCCGCGCAGGTGCGCGAATTCCTCAACAAGCACGTACCGAGCGAAGGCGCGCTGACGGCCGAGGCCGAGGTCGATGAGGCCGAGGCCCTGCTGCAGTCCGGCGACACCGACGCGGCGCTCGCCAAGCTGGCCGACGCCGTCGCGCAAGACCCGGGCAACGACGACGCCCGCGCCGACTACGTGCGCCTGCTGATTTCGACCGGCGCGTACGAAGAGGCCGCCGCCGTGCTGGAAGAGCCGCTCAGGCGCGAACCGCGTCCGCTGCGCTTTGACGCACTGCGCCGCTGGCTCGACGCGCGCGAGTTCGTCGAAAAGGACGACCGCGGCAATTGGACGGTGGAGCAGTTCGACGCCAAGATTGCCGAAAACAAGCGCGACTTCGACACCCGCTTCGCCAAGGCCCAGGCGCTGATGGCCGAAGGCCAATGGACGGCCAGCATGGACGAGCTGCTGGAAATCATCATGCGCGACCGAAAGTGGAACGACGAGGCCGCGCGCAAGGCCTATGTGGCCATTCTGGAACTGTTGACTCCGCCGCCCGCCAAGGCCGGCGCGGGCGCCGACGGCAAGACCGCCGGCGGGATCGAGCTCACCGGCAAAGCCGCCAAGCAGGAAGACCCGCAGGCCGAGCTGTTGTCGAGCTACCGGCGCAAGCTGAGCATGGCGCTGAACTGATTCGGCGTCCGCGCCTGCGCAAAGCCCCGCAGAAGCGGGGCTTTTTCATGAGGGCCGCGGTGCGCGATGCGGTGCACGGCGATCAAGCGAATCCACCACGCCAACGGGTTCCGGTCCGCCTGACCATTCACCGGCCAGCGGTGCCGTCTTCCCAATCCAGCGCCAGCAAGCGCTTGAGTTCGTCGACCGCTTCGCTGCCAATGCGCTCAGCGAGCTCTCGCTCGATGCCTCCGAAATCGCTGAGCGCCAGCGCCTCCATGTCGCGGCCGGTTGCGGTGTACTGCACGCGCACGACGCGGCCATTGGCAGGGTCGGGCAGAAACTCCACCAGCCCGTGGCGAGCGGCGTCGGACGCGCACTTGTGCACGGCTTGGCGGCTGATGCCCAGGCGCCGGGCCAGTTCGGACAGGCCGATCGGGCGGTGCGACATATGTCCGAACATGCGGGCCATCGCCGGGGTGATGTGTTCGTAGCCGTTGATGCGCGCGCGTTCGACCACGCGTGTCTCGAACCAGGCGGAGCGCTGGAACAGCAGGTTGCGGAGAAGAGCGGGTGGATGAGGCATCAGGGCGAATCGAGCGAGTGAACGGTGCAAGCCACAGCCAACGTGGCGCCTTTCAGGGTAAATCCCCGGCCGCAGAACGTCAATTGGTGTTGACAAGAAGTCGACCCGCGACAGAATGCGGTGTGTCAAGTGAGGTTGACGTTAACCTGCGCTCGCGCGTCGGCGCCTGGTTCTTCAGCCAACCCCGCCGTCTGGAATTGCGACGCGCTCAGCGCCCGCCGACGAACGACCAATTTCAAGGAGCCTGCTGCCCATGTCTGCCGCCCCCAGTTTGATGATGTTCCGCCCGATGCTGATCTCCAGCATCCTGAAGCACGGCATGACGCATTTCGGCGACCAGGAAATCGTCTCGCGCGAAACCCATGGTCCGCTGTTCTGTTACACCTTCGCCGAGATGGGTGCGCGCGCCGCGCAGCTGGCGCACGCGCTGCAGCGCCTGGGCGTGACTCCGGGCGGCATGGTCGGCTCGATCGCCTGGAACAACCACCGCCACGTCGAGGCCTACTACGCCGTCTCGGGCAGTGGCATGGTGATCCATACCTGCAACCCCCGCCTACACCCAGACCAACTGGCCTACGTGATCAACCATGCTGAGGACGAGGTGGTGCTGTTCGACAGCACCTTCGCGCCGCTGGTCAAGGCCATCGCGCCGCATTGCCCGAAGGTGAAGGCCTGGGTGTGCCTGAGCGACGCCGAGCACACGCCGGTGATCGAGGGCGGCCCTGAAGTCCTGTGCTACGACGCACTGATCGCCCCGGAGTCGACAGCGTTCGACTGGCCCGATCTGGATGAGACCTCGGGCGCGGCGCTCTGCTACACCTCGGGCACCACTGGCAACCCCAAGGGCGTGCTGTATTCGCACCGTGGCATCTTCCTGAACGCCACCACTTCCTGTATGGGCGGCGTACTCAACCTGTCGGCGCAGGAGGCGGTGCTGCCCGTGGTGCCGATGTTCCACATCAACGCCTGGTGCATCCCCTACTCGGCGCTCGTTGGTGGCGCCAAGCTGGTGCTGCCCGGGCCCAAGCTGGACGGCGCCAGCCTGTACGAGCTGATGGAGGCCGAACAGGTCACGCTGGCCGCTGGCGTGCCGACTATCTGGATGGGTTTGCTGCAGCATGTCGACCAGCAAGGCGCACGCTTCAATTACCTCAAGCGCACGCTGGTGGGCGGCTCGGCCATGCCCAAGGCACTGATCGGCAAATTCGTCGACACCTATGGCGTGGAAGTGCGCCACGGGTGGGGCATGACGGAAACCACCTCGGTGGCCACGCTCAGCGTCTTGAGCCGACGCGACCTGGCGCGTCCAGCCGACGAGCGCCAAGCCATCGTCGCCCGTCAAGGCAAACCGGTATCGGGCATCGAGATCAAGGTGGTCGATGAAAACGGGCAGACGCTGCCACGCGACGACATCGCGCAGGGCGAGCTGATGGTGCGCGGCCACTGGATCATGGAGCGCTACTTCAAATCCGACAAAACCGCGCTCATCAATGGCTGGTTCCCCACGGGTGACATCGCCACCATCAGCGCCGACGGCGTGCTGACCATTCGCGACCGCACCAAGGACGTGATCAAGAGCGGCGGCGAATGGATCAGCTCGATCGATCTGGAAAACGCCGCCGCTGGCCACCCCGCCGTTGCCATGGCGGCGGTGATTGGCGTCAAGCATCCGAAGTGGGACGAACGCCCGCTGCTGTTCATCGTGCGCAAACCGGGCCAGAGCGTGGAAAAGCAGGACATCCTGGACTTCTTGGTCGAGCGGGTCGCCAAGTGGTGGGTGCCCGACGACGTGATGTTCCTCGACAGCCTGCCGGTGGGCGGCACCGGCAAGGTGCAGAAAAATGAGCTGCGCAAGCAGTTTGCCGGCGGCGCCGACTGACCTGAACGCCGGTTGACGGCCTTCGGGTCACCTCTTTCGACAACCCTAGGAGACTTTCTCATGGACCGCATCCCCCGACGCGGGTGGCTGGGTGCTGCCGCGCTGTGCGCGCTCGCCCTGACGCCCTGGACCGCCGTGCAGGCACAAACCGCTGCCGTGGACAACGCCAAGATCGTGGTCGGCTTTCCGGCGGGCAGCACGCCCGACGTGCTGGCGCGCCGCGTGGCCGAGCGTTTGGCGCCGCTGTACGCCAAGTCGGTCATTGTCGAAAACCGCACCGGCGCGGGCGGTCAGCTCGCGGTGGCGGCGCTCAAGGGCGCCGCGGCCGACGGCAAGACCATCTTGCTGACGCCCATGTCGATGCTGGGCATCTACCCGCACACCTACAAGAACCTGCCGTACAACATCAGCACCGACATCGTGCCGGTGTCGATGGGCGTGACGTTTGATGCCGCACTGGCCGTGGGTGCCGGCGTTCCGGCCGAGGTCAAGACCGTGCCGCAGTTCCTGGCCTGGGCCAAGGCCAACCCTGGCAAGGCCAACGTCGGCTCGCCAGCCACGGGGTCGACGTTGCACTTCCTGAGTGCGGAGCTCAGCCGCGCGTCTGGCGTGCCGCTGACGCACGTCGGCTACCGCGGCACCACCGCCGCCATGCCCGAGTTGATCGCCGGGCAACTGCCGGCCATGATCAGCCCGGTGGGCGAGTTCCTGCGCTACCTGCCCGAAGGAAAAGTGCGCATCCTGGGCACCTCCGGCCTGACGCGCAACGAATTCACGCCCACCGTGCCCACGTTTGCCGAACAGGGCTACAAGGACGTGTTGCTGACCGAGTGGTACGGCTTTTACCTGCCCGCCAAGGCACCGCCCGCCACGGTCAAGGCGCTGAACACGGCGCTGCGCCAGGTGCTGGTGCAGCCAGAGCTGAAAGAGACGTTGACCATGTTCGGCATGGTGGCCGCGCCCAGCAGCCCCGACGAGCTGAACGCCGCGCTGCAGCAGGCCAGCACGCGCTGGGCGCCGATCATCCAGCGCATCGGCTTCTCGGCCGACAACTGAGCTGCCGCGTCAGGCTCGGCGCCTGGCTGTCAAGATGAGGCATGAAAAGAGCCTGAAAGCCAGGTGGATGGTGCGCGGCAAGCTCTGCTATTTATAGCGAGACGGCGCGGTTTTTATAATCATCCCGTTCAGGGCCGCACCGCGCGGCCCGCCGTCTTTCAACGACTCCAGGAAAAATCCTCCCATGCAAGTGATCCGATTCGCCGACCTGTGCGCACAGGGTGCCGTCAAGGGCAAGCGCGTGTTCATCCGCGCCGATCTGAACGTGCCGCAGGACGACGCCGGCCGCATCACCGAAGACACGCGCATCCGCGCCAGCGTGCCGGCCATCCAGATGGCGCTTCAGGCCGGGGCCGCCGTCATGGTGACCAGCCACCTGGGCCGCCCGACCGAAGGCGAGTTCAAGCCCGAGGATTCGCTGGCCCCCGTCGCCCAGCGCCTGGGCGAGCTGCTGGGCCGCGAAGTGCCGCTGGTGCAGAACTGGGTCGACGGCGTGCAGGTCGCGCCCGGTCAGGTGGTGCTGCTGGAAAACTGCCGCCTGAACAAGGGCGAGAAGAAGAACGACGAGCAGCTGGCGCGCAAGATGGCCGCGCTGTGCGACATCTACGTGAACGACGCCTTCGGCACCGCCCACCGCGCTGAGGGCACGACCTACGGCATCGCCCAGTTTGCCCCCGTGGCCAGCGCCGGCCCGCTGCTGGCGGCCGAGATCGACGCCATCACCAAGGCCCTGGCCAACCCGAAGCGCCCGCTGGTCGCCATCGTGGCCGGCAGCAAGGTGAGCACCAAGCTGACCATCCTGCAGTCGCTGGCCGACAAGGTCGATCAGCTCATCGTGGGCGGCGGCATCGCCAACACCTTCATGCTGGCGGCGGGTTTGCCGATCGGCAAAAGCCTGGCCGAGCCGGATCTGGTCGACCAGGCCGAGGCCGTGATGGCTGCCATGAAGGCGCGCGGCGCCGATGTGCCGATCCCGACCGACGTGGTGGTCGCCACCGAATTCAAGGCCGACGCCAAGGCCACGGTGAAGGCCGCGGCCGACGTTGGGCCCGACGACATGATCCTGGACATCGGCCCCGACACCGCCGCGCGCCTGGCCGCGCAGCTGATGAAGGCGGGCACCATCGTCTGGAATGGCCCGGTCGGCGTGTTCGAATTCGACCAATTTGCCGGTGGCACGAAGGCGATCGCCGAAGCCATTGCCGCGTCGCCCGCCTTCAGCATCGCCGGCGGCGGCGACACGCTGGCGGCCATTGCGAAGTACGGTATCGAGAAAGACGTGGGCTACATCTCGACCGGCGGCGGCGCCTTCCTGGAAGTGCTGGAGGGCAAGACCCTGCCGGCCTTCGAGATCCTCGCCAGACGCGCCGCAGGATGAGTGCGAAAACGCTACAAATAGGGTAGCTGCTTGCGCTGGTGGTTGTAGGGCGATAAGCTGATTGGGATGAGAAAACCGATGTGGCGCTGGGTGCTTCTTGCGGTGGTGGTGCTGGCGCTGCTGTCGGTGCTGGCGATGTGGTCCTGGGGCCGCTTTGCCGCCAGCGCGCGCGGTGCGCCATCGTCGGCGCTGCCGGCGGCGCCCGCAGCGACCCTGCTGGATCGGCTGGCGCAGTCGGTGCTGGACCAGCACCCGGCTGGCGCCAGCGGCGCGGCCTTGCTGCACGACGCGGTGCAGGCGTTTGCGGCGCGCGGCCATTCCGCGCGCATGGCCGAACGCAGCCTGGATGTGCAGTACTACATCTGGCGGCACGACCTCACCGGCAAGCTCCTGGAACACGAGCTGATGGCCGCCGCCGAACGGGGCGTGCGCGTGCGCCTGCTGATCGACGACATGAACGTCGACGGCATGGACGACGCGTTGCGTGCGATGGACGCGCACCCGAACCTGGAGGTGCGGCTGTTCAACCCCGGGCGCAACCGCGATGGCGGCATCCTGCGCGCGGTCGAAATGGGCCTGCGCTTTGTCGGCTTCAACCGCCGCATGCACAACAAGGCCTGGATCGCCGACAACCGCCTGGCCGTGGTGGGCGGGCGCAACGTGGGCGACGAGTACTTTGACGCGGCCGACGACAAGAACTTTCAGGACGCCGACCTGCTGCTGCTGGGCCCGGCGGTGGCCCAGACCAGCGAGATCTTCGACCGCTTCTGGAATTCGGCCGCCGTGGTGCCGCTGGCGGCGCTGCACAGCGCGCCGCCGCGCTGGACGCCCGAGCAATTCGCCCAGCAGCGCGCGCAATGGCTGACCGAAGCCGCGTCCACGCCGTGGGTGAAGGCGCTGGCCGAGCGCGATGACCTGCAGCAAAAACTGACCGGCGGGCAGCTCGCGCTCCACTGGTCGCCCAGCATCCGCGTGCTGTCCGACCCGCCCGAGAAGGCCTCGGCCGTGGCCAGCCGGCGCGAAACCGCGTCCTGGCTGCTGTACGACGTGATGGCGCTGCTGTTTTCGGCCCAGCGGGGCAGCTGGATCATCTCGCCCTACTTCGTGCCCGGTGACGGCGGCGCCATGATGTTGAGCAGCCAGGCGCAGCGCGGCATGCAGGTGCGCGTGCTCACCAATTCGCTGATGGCCAACGACGTGCCGCTGGTGCACGCCGGCTACCGCAATTACCGCGAAACGCTGCTGCGCAACGGCGTCGGGCTGTACGAATTGCGCCCCGGCCAGGCCAAGACCAACCGCGAACTGCTCGGCTCCAGCGGGGCCAGCCTGCACACCAAGGCTTTCGTGGTGGACGGACAGCGTGGGTTTGTTGGCTCATTCAATTTCGATCCGCGTTCGGCCCAGCTGAACACGGAGATGGGCGTTGTCTTCGACCACCCGGCGCTGGCCGCCGAGGTGCAGCAGATGTTCGAGCAGGGTGCCCGCCCCGCGTCGGCCTGGAAGATCGAGCTGGACCCGCAGGACGGCGGCCTGCGCTGGACGGAAGGCGAGGGCGGGCGGGCTTGGCGTCACGAGCCGGAAAGCGGCCCGGGCCTGCGCTTGCTGGTCTGGTTGATGAGCTGGCTGCCGCTGGAGTCGCAGCTGTAGGGGTGCTGCGGCGCGCTTTTTGCTATTGAAAGAGAAGCTGCCTGCGCAGGTGGGTGTAGCGCTGGAGGCCGATGGAGTTGTGCGTCGCAGTACCGGTGCTGCGGCCGGGTCCGCTGTCAAGGCGTTGCCGCGCGGGCATGCCAGAATGGCCGATTCGCGCCGCTGCGCCGGCACCGCCCGCTTCAGACCAGTCAGCCAAGGATTCGCCCCGCCATGAACTACCGCGCCACCAAAATCGTCGCCACCCTCGGCCCCGCCTCCAGCGACCCGGCCTTGCTGGAGGAGATGATCCGCGCGGGGGTGAACGTGGTGCGCCTGAACTTCAGCCACGGCACCGCGCAGGACCACATCGAACGGGCCGCCATGGTGCGCGAAGTCAGTGAGCGCGCGGGCCGCGAGGTGGCGATCATGGCCGACCTGCAGGGCCCGAAGATCCGCGTCGGCAAGTTCGCCGAAGGCAAGGTCATGCTGGTGCCGGGCGCTGCGTTCGTGCTGGACGCTGCGCGCAAGGAGCCGGGCGACCTGGGCGGCGTCGGCCTGGACTACAAGGAGCTGCCGCGCGACGTGAAGCCCGGCGACACGCTGCTGCTGAACGACGGGCTGATCGTGCTGACGGTGACCGAGGTGCGCGGCGACGCCGTGCACACCACCGTCAAGCTGGGCGGCGAGCTGTCCAACAACAAGGGCATCAACAAGCAGGGTGGCGGCCTCACGGCCCCCGCGCTGACCGGCAAGGACATGGAGGACATCAAGACCGCCATGGGGCTGAAGGCCGACTACCTCGCGGTGAGCTTCCCCAAAAGCGCGACCGACATGGAAATGGCGCGCCAGCTGGCGAACGTGGCGGGCTCGGAATGGGGCCACAAACCGTACCTGATCGCCAAGATCGAGCGCGCCGAGGCGATCCCCAGGCTGGGCGAGATCCTGGCCGCAAGCGACGGCATCATGGTGGCGCGCGGGGACCTGGCGGTGGAAGTGGGCAATGCCGCCGTGCCGGCACTGCAAAAGAAGATGATCGCCATGGCGCGTGAGAAAGACAAGCTGGTCATCACCGCCACCCAGATGATGGAAAGCATGATCACCAACCCGGTGCCCACCCGCGCCGAGGTCAGCGACGTGGCCAACGCCGTGCTGGATGGCACCGACGCCGTGATGCTGAGCGCCGAAACTGCCGCCGGCCGCTACCCGCTGGAAACGGTGCGCGAGATGGCCGCCATCTGCGTCGCCGCCGAAGAGCACGACCCGGTCGAGCTGGACGCCGACTTCACCGGCAAGACCTTCCGCCGCATCGACCAGTCGATCGCCATGGGCGCGCTGTTCACGGCGTACCACCTGGGCGCCAAGGCCATCGTGGCACTGACCGATTCGGGCTCGACTGCGCTGTGGATGAGCCGCCACCGCGTGCGCATCCCGATCTATGCGCTCACGCCCAAGGTCAGCACCCAGCGCAAAATGGCGCTGTACCGCAACGTGCGCCCGATGCTGATGGACACCAGCGCCCACCGCGACGAGGCGCTGGCGCAGGCCGAAGCGCACCTCAAGCGCCAGGGCGTGGTCGAGCCGGGCGACGTCTACGCCATCACCTGCGGCGAACCCATGGGTGCGCCGGGTGGCACCAACATGCTCAAGATGGGTCGGGTGGGCTGATCGGCGCGCTCACGCGCGCACGCGTCGGCGCGCGATCCGTGCGACGGCCTGGTGGGCGATCACGGCGCTGGCTGCGGCCAGCACGGCCGCACCTGCAACATCGGACGGGAAGTGCGCGCCCAGGGCCACGCGGCTCCACGCGATCAGAACGGCCAACACCAGCAGGCCCAGGCGCAGCGCCAGCGGCCACGGGTTGAGCCAGGATGCCGCCGCCAACGCCAGCGCGATGCTGGCGTGAGTACTGGGGAAGCCACTGGCCCCGGCGCGCCCCAGCCAGTCGGTGCCCAGGCCCATGAGGTAGGGGCGTGGCGAAACGACCATGTCCTTGATGGCTTGCGACCCAGCCCACGCCAGCAGCATGGCCCCCACCACGGGCAGCAGAGCGCGCCGGGTGCCGGCGCCGCCCAACAGCAGGGCGACGACCAAGCCGCCCAGGACCAGATCGGGCAACCACTCGCTGGCGAACATCGCCATGGCGACGAAGAGGTGGGGGTCGCCCGGATCAAGGTTCAGCCAGAGAAAGAGCGAGCGGTCCCAAACTTGCATACAGGTGCGGAAGATGACTTCTTTTTGTTGGATCAGATGCGATCAGGAGGGCGGGCCGACCGGCGCGGCGAGCGAACGGGCGAGGGTGCGATGGTGCCACGCCACGGCCAGTTGGCGTGTGGCAATTTGCGACAGCAGGGCGCACAGGCTGCCCAGCAACACCGCCGCGGCAACATCCGACGGAAAGTGCACGCCGAGCGCGATTCGACTCCAGCAGACGAGGGCACCTGCCAGCGCCAATGCCCAGCGCAGCGGTCGTGGCCAAGGGCTCAGCAGCGCGGTCACGGCGAAAGCCGCGGCCACACTGGCGTGGGAGCTGGGAAACCCATTGCCGTGGGCGTGCTTCAGCCAGTCGGTTCCCAGGCCGAGCATGAAGGGGCGCGGCGCGGTCACGCCGTGCTTGAGCAGGCTGGCGGCCCACCAGGCCAGGCCGACAGCGCACGCCAGGGCGAGCAACGACCGTCGCCCTGGCGCTGTTCTGAGCGCCACGGGCAGCAGGACCGCCAAGGCCACAAACGGCAGCCACTACGTGGCGAACAAGGCGAGGGCGACCCATGCGCCCGAAGACTGGGCGTCAAGGTTGATCCATAGAAAGAGGGTTCGGTCCCATCCGGGCATCCCGGCAGCTTGCAGCACGATCATGACGTCACCATGAACGACCAAGTCGGCGCGGCCGCTCAGACGGTGGCAGTGCGCTCGCGGCGGCCCTGCCACAGCCACCAGACCGCGCCGGACACGGTCCAGCACAGCCAGGCGGTCCAAAGGGTGTGGCTCATGTAGTGCGCGCCGCGCAACTGCTGCACCCCGCCCAGGACCAGTCCCAGGACGACGGCGCTGGCCAGCCAGACCACTGCCGCCCGGGGGGCTGCGCGGCGTAGCCAGAACCAGCCGCCCAGGTAGGCGAAGCCGGCCGATGCGTGCCCCGCCGGAAAGCAATGGCCACCCCCCCCGTCAAACACTCCCCAACGCCAATGCGAGACGTAGCGCGCGCTGCCGCCGAATTCCTGCAGGTCCCAGGGGCAACTGGTGCCGCTGGCGTGCTTCATCAGCGACATGACGATCACCGAGGCAACTACGCCCAGCACCAGGCCAAACCGCTCGCGCCGCGACAGCCGACGCATCACCCCCAGAGGTCGCACGACCATCACGGCCAACAGCGCGGTCAGCACCCACGACGCGTTGCGCGCACCGTCGTGCAGGACCCGGGTCAGCCACCAGTCGTTGCGGCGGGCGAAGCCGTGCGCGTCGCCGAAGAGGCGCGCCAGTGGCAAGTCCCAGCCGGTCGCGTCCCACGCCAGCAGAAGGGCCAAGCCGAGCCCGACCACGGTCAACCAGAGCGCGGTGGTGGTGCGCGGCGCACTGGCGGCAGGGGGGCGCAGGGCCGGCGAGCCGGTGGCCAGAGTCGTCAAGGGCATGGTGGCTATCCTGGCGAACGCATCTGATCAGCGGCTTAAGCCGCGCCCCCCAGACGGGCGGTGCGGTCCAGGTCGGGGCAACCACAGCCCCGCGCTAAACTGGTTCGGCCCGCGTTCACCGTTGGCAACCGAGCGATCGACCATGACCTTGACCCCCGTTCAGCCTTTGAAAGACGATTGGTGTGCCCCGGCGTCAGGCGGAGGGGTTGAATGGCTGGACGTCGCCAACCCGACGTTGGCGGAGTTGGAAGCGCTGGCACAGGTGCAGGGACTGCACAGCCTGTCGGTCGAGGATGCCCTGACGGACGAACAGGCGCCCAAGGTCGAGGCCTTTGGCGCCTACCTCTTTCTGGTGCTGCGCACCGCGCGGCTGGTGGGCGAGGAGATCGTCTATGGCCAGATCGCGGTGTTTGCGCGGTCAGGGCAGGTGATCACGGTGCGCCGCGGCGCCGACGAGGTGTTCCAGGAGGCGCGCCGTCGGTGGGACGCGCTGCCGCCCGAATTCATGCCGCAGGCCGCCAGCACCGTGCTGCATACCCTGATGGACACCACCGTCGACGCTTACGTGCATCTGGTCGAAAAGGTGGAAGACGCGGTGCTCGCCATCGAGGGCTCGGTGCTGGACTCCGGGCTCAGCCGCGAACAGGTCGCGGTCCTGTTCAAGCTGCGCAGGGAACTGATCCTGTTCCTGCGGGTCGTCACGCCCTCCTGCCACTTGGCCCAGCGGCTTTTGGACACCGGCGCGCCGTTTGTTCCCGCGGAGGTCCGGCCGTACTTCCGGGACGTGGCTGACCACCTGGAGCGGGTCAAGGACTCTGTCAACGGCCTGTGGGAAGTCGTGACGTCGGTGTTCGAGGTCAGCAACCTGCTTGAGCAGCAGCGCCAGAACGCCATCACCCGCCAGTTGGCGGCCTGGGGCGCGATCATCGCGGTGCCGACGGCGATCGCCGGCATCTACGGCATGAACTTCGACCATATGCCCGAGCTGCACTACCGCTACAGCTATTTCGTGGTGCTGGGCGTGATCGCGCTGATCTGCTGGGTGCTGCACCGCAGTTTCCGCCGCGCCGGCTGGCTCTAGGGCGATCGCCCGTGGCCAGAGGCAAGGCCGACTAAAATAGAGAGCTGATACCCCCCGACGCGCCGCCGCCTGCCAGGATCGGCGCCGCGGCTTGACCTGACTTTCCATCGGAGTTGCCATGCCTCTCGTTTCCATGCGCGAGCTGCTTGACCACGCAGCGGCCAACCATTACGGCATCCCCGCCTTCAACGTGAACAACCTCGAGCAGGTGCAGGCCGTGATGTCGGCCGCCGACGAAGTGGGCGCGCCCGTCATCCTGCAGGCGAGCGCCGGTGCGCGCAAGTACGCGGGCGAGCACTTCATCAAGCACCTGATCGCCGCCGCCAGCGAAGCCTATCCGCACATTCCGTTGGTCATGCACCAGGACCACGGCACCAGCCCCGCGATTTGCGAAGGGGCGCTCAAGCTCGGCTTCGGCTCCGTCATGATGGACGGCAGCCTGCGCGAAGATGGCAAGACGCCCGCCGACTTCGACTACAACGTGCGCGTGACGCGCGAAGTGGTGGACATGGCGCACAAGATCGGCGCCACCGTCGAGGGCGAGCTGGGTTGCCTGGGCAACCTTGAAACCGGTGAAGCCGGCGAAGAAGACGGCGTCGGCGCCGAAGGCAAGCTCAGCCACGACCAGCTGCTGACCGACCCGGAAGAGGCCGCCCAGTTCGTCAAGGCCACCCAGCTCGACGCGCTGGCCATCGCCATCGGCACCAGCCATGGCGCCTACAAGTTCAGCCGCCCGCCCACGGGCGACATCCTGGCGATCAGCCGCGTCAAGGAAATCCACGCGCGCATTCCCAACACGCACCTGGTCATGCATGGTTCGTCCAGCGTGCCGCAGGAGCTGCTGGCGCTGATCAACCAGTACGGCGGCAAGATGAAGGAAACCTACGGCGTGCCGGTTTCCGAGATCCAGGAAGCCATCAAGTACGGCGTGCGCAAGATCAACATCGACACCGACATCCGTCTGGCCATGACCGGTGCGGTGCGCAAGTTCCTGGCCGAGAACCCGGACAAGTTCGACATGCGCGAATGGATGAAGCCCGCGCGCGCCGCCGCGCAGGCCATCTGCAAGCAGCGTTACCTCGAATTCGGCTGCGAAGGCCAGGGCGCCAAGATCAAGGGCAAGCCGCTGTCCGTCATGGCCGAGAAGTACGCCCAGGGCGAACTCGCCCAGGTGGTGCAGTAAACCCGCAGCGAGCCTGGCGGTGCTGATCAGGCTCAAACGCTGGTGGCGCGAACTGTTCGCGCGGGAGAACCGCCTGTGGGTCACGCAGGTGGTGGCCAGCATCGCCGCGGTGCTGCTGGCGCTGGCGGGTTCGTGGGGCGCGTACTTCGTTCCTGAAGGCACCTTCCCCGACCTCGAGCGCGAAACGCTCGACGGCCTGCTGACGGTGATCGCCTCCAGCATGCTGGCCGTCACCACCTTTTCGCTGTCCACCATGGTCGGTGCCTTCGGTGCCGCCGCCAGCAGCGTCACGCCGCGCGCGCGCCCGCTGCTGATGGCCGACGACGGCACGCGCACCGCCATCGCTGCGTTCCTGTCGGCGTTCATCTACGCGGTGGTGGCCAAGATCGCGCTGGGCATCGGCTACTACGGCACCAACGGCCGCTTCATCCTGTTTCTGGGCACGCTGGCGGTGCTGGCCTGGCTGCTGATCACGCTGGTGCGCTGGGTGCGCACGCTGTCGTCGCTCGGGTCGATGGACAACACGCTGCAGAAAGTCGAGGACGTTGCCCGCGACGCACTGGAGGCGCACTGGCGCGACCCCTGGCTGGGCGCCCGGCCCGGCCTGCCGGAGCACGAAGGCGACCCGCTCGGCGAACCGATCTACGCCAGCGACACCGGCTACCTGAAGGCACTGGACATGGCCGAGCTGCAAGCCTGCGCCGTGGCCGCCGGGCGCGACGTGCATGTGCGCGTGCGCCCCGGCGCGATGGTGTGGCCGGGTGCCGTGGTGGCGCGGGTCGGGCCGCGGTCGTCGCGCGACACAGAGGATGCGGACGGGGCCGATGGCGCGGACGTGGGCCTCGACGAGCTAAGCCGCCGGGTGCGGGACGGCATGGTGATCGGTGCCACCCGCAGCTTCGATCAGGACCCGCGTTTCGGCCTCATCGTGCTGAGCGAATCCGGCCAGCGCGCGCTGTCACCCGCGGTCAATGACCCCGGCACCGCCATCGACGTCATGAACCGGCTGGTGCGGGTGCTGATCGACAGCCAGCGTGCCGACGACGACGAGAAAGCATCGCCGACAGCCGAGGTGCGCTACGAACGGCTCTCGCTGGTGCCGCTGGACGAGGCGGCGCTGGTGACGGACGCGTTTCAGCCCATCGCGCGCGACGGCGCCGGCCATGTGGAGGTGGGCATCCGCATGCAGAAGCTGCTGGCCATGCTGGCCATGGCCTCGCGCAGCGGCGCGGTGTCGCGCGCCGCCCGTGCGCAGGCTGAACAGGCCCGCGACTACGCCACTGCCACCTTGCAGCACGAGCACGAGCGCCAGGCGGTGCGCGCGCAGCACGCCGAGCCGTCCATCTGAGCTGGCGTGACGGCGCGACAATCTGCAGCTTTTCCCTTTCAGTTCCACCATGTCCACCGACGCCCTGCACACCAGCCAACTCACCAGCCTGCCCCTGCTCGCGCGCGGCAAGGTGCGCGACAACTACGCGGTGGGCAACGACCGCATCCTGATGGTGGCCAGCGACCGCATCAGCGCCTTCGACGTGATCATGGACGACCCGATCCCCGGCAAGGGCGAGCTGCTGACGCAGATGGCGCTGTGGTGGTTTGAACAGTTGAAGGACATCGTTCCCAACCACCTGACCGGCGACGCGCCGGAAAGCGTGGTCGCGGCGGACGAGGTGGCCCAGGTCAAGGGCCGCAGCATGCTCGTGCAGCGCCTGAAACCCGTGCCCATCGAGGCCGTGGTGCGCGGCTACTTGGCCGGCAGCGGCTGGAAGGAATACCAGGACGGCCAGGCCGCCGTGTGTGGCGTGCCGCTGCCTGCAGGCTTGAACAACGCGAGCCCATTGCCCCAGCCGATCTACACTCCCGCCGCCAAGGCCGAGGTGGGCGAGCACGACGAGAACATCACCTACGAGCGGACCGTGGAGATGGTCGGCGACAAGCTGGCCGCGCAGATCCGCGATACCGCCATTGCGCTGTACACGCGCGCGGCCGAGATCGCGCTGAAAAAGGGCATCATCATTGCCGACACCAAGTTCGAATTTGGTCTGAACCCCGCGGGCGAACTGGTGCTGATGGACGAGGTGCTTACACCCGATTCGTCCCGCTACTGGCCAGCCGACCAGTACCGCGAAGGCGTCAACCCGCCCAGCTTCGACAAGCAGTACCTGCGCGACTGGCTGGAGCAGGTCACCGTTGACGGTGCGCCGTGGGCCAAGGCCCCGCCGCCGCCGCGCCTGCCCGACGACGTCGTCGCCAACACCGCGGCCAAGTACCGCGAGGCGATGCAACGCCTGCTGGGCTGACGCCGACACTGGCCGACACCGCATCCGATCCGATGGCCCCGCAACCCCCACTTCGCCGATCGCTGCCCGCCCGCTGGTGGGCGGTGTTCGCGCTCGTGCTGGTGTTGGGCCAGACGCTGGGGCAGTGGCACCAGGGCTTTCACGCGGCTGCACTGCACGGTCCTGCCGTCCCGGCGGGAGGCGCTGCGGTTGGGCACGATCACAGCGCCGCACCCGCGGGCCACGCCCACGGCGCTGACGACTGGCTGGGTCGGCTTTTCGCGGGCCACGGCGCGCTGGACTGCCGCCTGCTGGACCAACTGGCCCACGCCGACGCGCCGGGCTTTGCGCCGCCGGCGGTGCCCGTGGTGCAGACCGCGGCCACGCCGCTGCCCTTGTGGCGCGCGCCGGTACACAGAGCGCCCAGCGGCGCACCCTACAGCGCCCGCGCCCCGCCTGCAGCGGCCTGAGCGGCCTGCCTGGCGCTCGCGCCACTTCCCCACGCTTCTGATACCCCGGCCCTCGCGCGTCGTGCGCCGGGCCGTCAGCGCGTGGGCTTCGCGCGCCCAGCGCGGGCCGTTATCGCCCGCCGTGCCTTGACCCGCGGTGTGGCGCCTTGGATTTTTCTTGTCTTTTTAGATCGGCGGCGCTGTCCCTACAGGTCGGTGTTGGCCGTTTTCTGCCCTTTTTTGCCCGGGGGGCTTGCCGCCATGCGCGTGCCGCCCGGGCCTCTGGATGCTTCATGTCACCACGTGTATTGCCTCATCTCCGCGTTGCTGCGCCCCGCGCGCGCGTGCGGCCCCTCAGCTCGGCCTTGCTCGCCGCATTTCTGTCCACCCCGGCGTGGAGCGCGCCCGACACGCCGGCGCCCCCAGGCGATGACGCGCCCTCACTGAAGGAAGTCACCGTGCGCGCCAGCGGCCTCGATCGGACCGCTGCCGACACGGCCACGCCCGTGTCGGTGCTGGAAGGCGACGATCTGGTGCAGCGCCGCGGCGCGACACTGGGCGAAACGCTGGACGGCGAGCCCGGCATCGCCGCCAGCCATTTCGGTGCAGGTGCCAGCCGCCCGGTCATCCGCGGCATGGACGGCCCGCGCGTGCAGATCCTCAGCGACGGCGCCGAAGTGCACGACGCCTCATCCGTCAGCCCCGACCACGCCGTCACGGCCGAGCCCATGCTGGCGCGCCAGGTCGAGGTGCTGCGCGGCCCCTCGGCACTGCTGTACAGCGGCGGCGCCGTCGGCGGCGCGGTGAACGTGCTGGACGGGCGCGTGCCCACCGCCGCACCGGAAAAGGGCGTGGAAGGCAGCGCCGAGCTGCGCGCCAATTCGGGTGCGCGCGGGGCGTCGGGCGCGGCGCAGGTCACGGCGGGCAAAGGCCCGCTGGTGCTGCACGTCGAGGGCGCTGGCCGGGACGATGGCGACTACGGCGTGGGTCGCGGCTGGGCAGGTGGCAAGCGGGTGGAGGGCAGCTTCAATCGCACCGACACCGGCAGCGTCGGCCTGTCGTGGGTCGGCTCGCGCGGCTACCTCGGCATGGCCTTCAGCCAGCAGCGTGCGCGCTATGGCCTGCCGGGGCACGACCACACCGGCGAAGACTGCCACCCGCACGGCGACCATCTGCACTGCGGCGGCCATGGCGATCACCATGGGCACGAGCACGAGCACGAGCACGAGCACGAGCACCACGCCGACGAGGGTGACCACGACCACGACCACGACCACGACCACGGCAGCGTCCCCGTCGTCGATCTGCGCAGTCAGCGCTGGGACGTGCGCGGCGAGTTGCGCGACCCGTTCAAGGGTTTCGACACCCTGCGCCTGCGCGGCGGCGTGACCGACTACCGGCACGACGAGAAGGGAGAGGGTGTCACCGCCACCACCTTCCGCAACAAGGCGCACGACTGGCGCGTCGAGCTGCAGCACCAACCGATCGCCGGCTGGCGCGGCGTGTTCGGTCTGGCCACCAGCCAGCGCGACTTCAGCGCGTTGGGGGAGGAAGCTTACGTGCAGCCCACGCGCACCCGGCGCACCAGCCTGTTCTGGCTGGAGACATTGGCCTGGCGCGACTGGCGCTTCGAGGGCGCGCTGCGGCAAGAGCGCCAGAGCGTGTCCGTGCGCGAATCCGGTGAGGAGCGTTCGCACCACGGTACTTCCGGCTCCCTCGGCGCGGTCTGGCGCTTTACGCCGGGCTACCAGTTGTCGGCCAGCTTCACCCACGCCCAGCGCATGCCCACGGCCGAGGAGCTGTATGCGCGCGGCCTGCACATGGCCACGCGCACCTACGAGGTCGGCAACAGCGCGCTGCGCGCCGAGCGCTCCAGCAACCTCGACATCGGCTTGCGCAAACTGGTGGGCGACACGACCTTCTCGGTCAATGCATACCACAACCGCGTCTCGGGCTACATCTACGGCCGCACGCTGGACGAACTGGAGGGCGTGCAACTGCTGCACTACACGCAGGCGAGTGCGCGCTTCACCGGGCTGGAGGCCAAGCTGCGCCAGCGCCTCACGCGCCACCTGGGTGTCACGGTCTTCGGCGACGTGGTGCATGCGCGTCTGGCCGATGGCAGCCGCTTGCCGCGCAGCGCGCCCGCGCGCGTCGGCGTGCGGCTCGATGGCCATTGGCAGGGTTGGGACGGCATGGTCGAATGGGTGCAGACCGCCGGCGTGCGCCGGGTTGCCGAGCACGAAACACCCACCGCTGGCTACGGCATGTTGAACTTAGGTATCGGCTACACGCGCCCATTCGCCGACGGCAGCAGTTGGCAGTTTTACCTGCGCGGCACCAATCTGACCAACAAGCTGGCCTACTCGCACCTGTCCTTCATCAAGGACCAGGCGCCGTTGATGGGGCGCAGCATCATGGTCGGCGCGCGCTACAACTTCTGAAGCTGCTTGCGCAGGTGGGACTAAGGCGGGGAACGGTTTTGGCTTAGAACTTGACCTGCTCGTAGGCCCACTTCAGCCACGGCATGAGCGCGGCCACGTCGCTGGCTTCCACGGTCGCGCCGCACCAGATGCGCAGCCCCGCGGGCGCGTCCTTGTACGCGGCGATGTCGTAGGCCACGCCCTCGGCTTCAAGCAGCTTGGCCATCTGCTTGACTTGCGCATCCGGCAGGTCGACCGTCAGGCACACGCTGGTGCACGAGCGTGTGGCCTCGGTCTGCGCCAGGAAGTGGATCCAGGGGTGCGTGGCGACGAAGTCCTCGATGGCCTTCAGGTTGGCGCGGCTGCGCGCCATCAAGCCGGGCACACCGCTAGCGGCATCCGCCCATTGCAGCGCATCCAGGTAGTCGGCCACGCACAGCATCGACGGGGTGTTGATGGTGTCGCCGCGGAAGATGGCTTCCATCAACGCGGGCTGGCGGTCGGCGCCGGTGCTGGTCATGCGGAAGATCTTGGGCATGGGCCACGCAGGGCGGTGGCTTTCCAGGCGCGCCACGGCGCGCGGGCTCAGCACCAGCATGCCGTGCGCGCCTTCGCCACCCAGCGCCTTCTGCCATGAGAAGGTGACCACGTCGAGCTTGTCCCAGGGTAGGTCCATGCTGAAGGCGGCGCTGGTGGCGTCGCAGATCGTCAGGCCTTCGCGGTCGGCCGCGATCCAGTCGCCGTTGGGCACGCAGACGCCGCTGGTGGTGCCGTTCCAGGTGAAGACCACGTCACGGCCGAAATCGGCCTGCGCCAGATCGGGCAGCGCGCCGTACGGGGCTTTGTATACGTTCAGATCGCCCAGCTTGAGCTGGTTGACCAGGTCGTTCACCCAGGTCAGCCCGAAGGTCTCCCAGGCCAGCACGTCGACGCCGCGCGGGCCGAGCAGGCTCCACATCGCCATCTCCACGGCGCCGGTGTCGGACGCGGGCACGATGCCAATGCGGTAGCCGGCCGGCAGGCCCAGGATGCGCGCACTTTCCGTGCAGGCGCGCTCCAGCAGCTCGCGCCCCAGCGCCGACCGGTGCGATCGCCCCAGCGCACGCAGATCGAGCGCGGACACGTCGTAACCCGGGCGCTTGGCGCAGGGGCCGGACGAGAAGTTGGGGCAGGCGGGGCGAACAGCGGGTTGAGTCATGGCGGCGGGTGAACGGCGTTCACGGATGCGAGGTGCGCCCGCTCGGGCGCGAAGCCAGGAATTCTAGGCCGCCCCCGCCCCCGCCCGCGCGCGCGTTGACCGGCGCGGACTTGGCGGTTTGAGCGCGCAGGCTGCTTGCCTAGAATCGGCGCCATGAACTTTCTCGAGCAGTTGCGCCAGGCCGAAAGCCTGAACCAGTCGATGCTGTGCGTCGGGCTGGACCCGGAGCCCACGCGCTTTCCCACCGGCATCACGCGCGACGCCGAAGGCATCTTCGATTTTTGCGTGGCCATCGTCGAAGCCACGGCCGACCTGGCGATGGCCTTCAAGCCGCAGATCGCCTACTTCGCCGCGCACCGCGCCGAGCCGCAGCTCGAACGCCTGATGCGCCGCATGCGCGAGATCGCGCCCAAGGTGCCGATCATCCTGGACGCCAAGCGCGGCGACATCGGCTCCACCGCCGAGCAGTACGCCAAGGAAGCCTTCGAGCGCTACGAGGCCGACGCCGTCACCTTGTCGCCGTTCATGGGCTTCGACTCGGTCGCGCCCTACCTGCAGTACAAGAACAAGGGCGCCTTCCTGCTGTGCCGCACCTCCAACCCTGGCGGTGACGATCTGCAGAACCAGCGCCTGGCCAGCGTGGACGGGCAGCCGCTGCTGTACGAGCACGTCGCGCGCCTGGCCGCGGGGCCGTGGAACCTCAACGGCCAGCTCGGCCTGGTGGTGGGCGCCACCTACCCGCAGGAGATCGAACGCGTGCGCGAACTGGCGGCCACGTTGCCATTGCTGATCCCCGGCGTCGGCGCGCAAGGGGGCGATGCCGCCGCCACGGTCAAGGCAGGCTGGCGCGGTGATGCGGCGGGCGCCACCACTGGGCCGGTGATCGTCAACAGCTCGCGCGCCATCCTGTACGCGAGCAGCGGCACGGACTTCCGCGACGCAGCGCGCGCCGCGGCGCAGGCCACGCGTGCGGCGCTGCACGCCGCACGAATGATTTAACTATTGATTCGATAGCTGTTCGCGCAAGCCCATCAAGCGCTGCAGCTCGATTTCGTCTGAAATTCGTGCGCGCGTGATGCGTGCAGAGCGGTCGACCCCTGCGGGAAATCCATGGCACGCAAGTGCCAGCCAGTTGGTCGAGCGCATGACGTTTTGGTGACAATCGGCCCATCGACCTGCGCTGCGCCCCCTGACCGGCCCGCGCTTTTTCTGGAGTTTTCTCGATGTCCTTTCCCCACCTGTCCCGCCGTACCCGCCTGCTGGGCGCCTGTGCGCTGGCGCTGCTGGCGCCCGCAGCTTTCGCGCAGGGCGCGTACCCCGCCAAGCCCATCACCATCATCGTCGGCTACCCGGCCGGTGGCAGTACCGACCTTACCGGCCGCCACGTGGGTGACGCACTCGGCAAGCAGCTGGGCGTGCCGGTGGTGATCGAGAACGTGGGCGGCGCGGGCGGTGCCATCGGCGCGCAGAAGGCGGCCAACGCAGCGCCCGACGGCTACACGCTGTTCGTGGGCGCCAACAACGAAGTCGCCATCAACAAGCTGGTGACCAAGAACGTCAAGTACGACCTGAAAGACTTCACGCCGATCGGCCTGGTGGCTTCGCAGCCGATGGTGCTGGTGGCGTCCAACGCCTCGGGCGTGAAGAACATCGACGAATTCATCGCCAAGGTGAAGGCGGCGCCCGGCAAGTACAGCTACGGCAGCTCGGGCGTGGGCACGGCCCTGCACCTGGCCGGCGAGATGGTCAAGGAACGCGCGGGCCTGTTCATGACGCACATCCCCTACCGCGGCGTGGCGCCGCTGACCAACGACCTGGTCGGGGGCAACCTCGAATTCGGCGTGTTCGTGCTGTCCAGCGGTCTGCCGCACATCAAGGCGGGCAAGGTGGTCGCGCTGGGCACGACCGAGGCCAAGCGCTCGCCGCTGACGGCCGACATTCCCGCGCTGGGCGAGCACAAGCAGCTCAAGGGCATGGACATCGGCAGCTGGTTCGTGCTGATGGGCCCGGCCAAGCTGCCCGACGCCGTTACCGCCAAGCTCAAGACCGCGCTGACCGAGGTGCTGAAGTCGCCCGACTTCCGCAAGAAGATGGAGGCCACCGGCTCCACCGTGGCGGCGCCCGACGTGGCGATCGGCCCCTTCCTGCAAAGCGAGATCGCCAAGTACCAGAAGATCGTGCAATTCGCCAAGATCGAGCAATGAGCCGTCCCGCCCCTCTGCCATTTCACCTGCCGCTGCCCGACATCGCGCCCTGGCGCACGGGCAACACCGGTGTCGAAGGCGTCTGGCATTTCGACAGCGGGCGCCCCGGCCGCGCCGTGATGCTCAGCGCGCTGATCCACGGCAACGAAGTCTGCGGCGCCTGGGCACTCCAGGGCTTGCTGGAAGCCGGCGTGCGGCCCGACGTGGGCAGCTTGACGCTGGCCTTTTGCAACCTGGCCGCGTTCGACCGCTTCAGCCTGCCGAACACCGACGCCGCGCGCTTCGTCGAAGAAGACCTGAACCGCCAGTGGAGCGCCGAGCGCATGGCCGGCGGCGAAAGCCTGGAACGCCGCCGCGCCGCCGAATTGCGCCCCTTTGTTGAGCGCGCCGACTGGCTGCTGGACCTGCATTCCATGCACGAACCCAGCGCGCCGCTGCTGCTGACCGGCGTGCAGCCGCGCAACCTGCAGTTGGCCCGGGCGCTGCGGGCGCCCGAGCACATCGTCATCGACGCGGGCCACAAGGACGGCGTGCGCATGCGCGACTTCGGCCGTTTTGGGCTGCCGGACGGGCAGGCGGGCGATGTGCGCTCGCTCTTGATCGAATGCGGCTTTCATGGCGACCTGAGCAGCCGCGCCGTCGCGCAGGACATGAGCCTGCGCTTCCTTCAGGAAAGCGGCTGCGTCGGCGCGGGCACGCTGGCCGAAAAGTTGCCCGGCTGGCGCCTGCCCGATGCGCCGCGGCAATGGGCCCTGACGGTGGACGGCGCCGCCGTGGCGCGCAGCGAGCGCTTCGCCTTTGTCGGCGACTTCACCGGGCTGGAAGTGTTTGAGAAAGCCGGCACCGTGATCGGCCACCACGACGGCCCCGGCGAGGGCGACGCCGTGGTCACGCCTTACGACGACTGCGTGCTGGTGATGCCGTCGGTGCGTCAGGCGCGCGAGGGTGTGACGGTGGTGCGCTTCGCACGGCGGGCGGCGCTGGCCTGAAGTGAGCGGCCTTTTGACGCTGCGCTGAGTATCAAAACCATAGCTGGCCGCGCAGATGGTTGTAGGGCTGCGACCCTGAATGGCATGAAAAAACGGCCGGCAGGCCGCCGGACCGCCGGGCGCGCTCGCCGCTCAGCGCTTGCCGCTGCGCGCCGCCTCGTACAGCGGCATGACGCGCGGCACGGCCTGTTGCAGCGCGGCGATGCGGTCGCCCGATGAAGGGTGCGTCGACATGAAGCCCGGGCCGCTGCCGCCGCCTTGTTGCGCCATCTTCTGCCACAGCGTGATGGCCGCGCGCGGGTCGTAGCCGGCACGCGCGGCCAGCTCCAGGCCGTACAGGTCGGCTTCGCTTTCCATGCTGCGCGAGAACGGCAGATCCAGCGCCAACTGCTTGCCCATGCTGGCCAGTTGCGTGGCGCCGCTGCCCAGCCCGAGCAGCGCGCCGCCGATCGACACCGCCAGATCGCCCGCCGCCGACTGCGACATCTTCTCGCGCGAGTGCTCGCGCAGCGCGTGCGCCATTTCGTGGCCCATGACGGCGGCGATCTCGTCGTCGGTCAGCTTCAGCTTGCGGATCAGCCCGGTGTAGAAGGTGATCTTGCCGCCCGCCATGACGTGGGCGTTGACGGTGTCTTCGTTGATCAGCACCAGCTGCCAGGGCCACTTCGCGGCGTCGGGGCGGAAGGCGCCGACCTGCGGCACCAGACGCTGCATGACGTTGCGCACGCGGTTGTATTCGGGGCCGCTGGTGATCAGCGTGCCGTCGGAGCGCGCTTCGTTGTTCTGTTCGTTGTAGTACTGCAGCGACTGTTGCATCACCGTTTCGGACGAGACCAGCAGCAGCTGAGAGCGGCTGCCGCCACCGGAGGCCACGCTGCCCGTGGTGGTGGTGCCGCAGCCGGCGGCAAGCAGGGCGGTGGCGGCCAGGGCGGCCAGTGTGCGGTGGGACATGCGGGGCTCCTCAGTCGGTCGTCGGGGGAATGGGCCGATCGTACCCGGCGACCGGGGCGCCGCGCGTCGGACAAGCGCGCAGGGCATTTGCGGACGGGATTCTTGAGAAAAAAGGCCGTTCGCCCTGGAGGGTTCTGCGCGAGCAGCTATCAAATGAAGAGCTATGTATGTGCCGCCGCAGCGAGAAGGGCGGGGCGGTCTGCGCGCCTGCCCGAGCCGTCACTTGGGCATGGCGCAGTGCCCGCTGCTGGTGGGCAAGCCCGAGCCGGCGGCAAAAATCGGCGGCTCCAGCCGCACGTTGATGGGGTCGGAGGCGGCGACGTCCCACGCGACGAAGCCGACCAGGGCAGCCCAGAAAATCCAGCGGCGGGTGGCGGTGCGGGTCATGGCGTCGCCCCTCTCAGAACTTGAAATGGCGGCGCACGCGCAGCCCGACCAAGGTGCCCAGAAAGGCCATCGGCACCCAGATCCAGCCGTGCAGGCTGCCGGTGCTGATGCCGCTGACCATGGCGCCCACGTTGCAGCCAAAGGCCAAGCGCGAGCTGTAGCCCATCAGCAAGCCTGCGGCCAAGCCCACCAGCCATTGCGTGCCGGTGAGGGGCCGCGCGTTCTGCGGGCGCTTGGGCGCCACCCACAGCGCGCCGGCCAAGATGCCGATGTTGGTGATGCTGGTCACATCGAGCAGCAGCGTCTGGTGCAGGCGCTGCGCGTGGCCGGGGTCGCTCCAGAAGGCGTTCTGTGTCGGGTCGAACAGGCCCAGCGCGGTCGCCGCCTTGGCCGCCCACAGACCAAAGCCGTACACCACGCCCCAGGGCTGGCCGGCGACGAAGAGGTTGAGCGCGGCGAACAGCGCCAGCACCAGTGCGCCCCAGAACCAGCGCCGCGGCATACCGCGCAAGCCCTTGCCCGTCCACCCTGCGACGCCCGCGGCCGCCACGGCCAGGGCGATCAGCGTGGCCCCCAGCGCCGGGCCCGCGCCCAGGCGGTCGACCAGACCGACCGGCTCCAGCGCGCCCAGCGCCAGCCAGTCGTTGAGCTGGGCCGAACCGAGAAAGCTGCCGATGGCGAACATCGGCAGGATCGCCATGTTCAGCGGCACACCCAGCCCGGCCTTGTACAGCGTGCCCGAGCCGCAGCCGTCGGCGATCTGCATGCACAGCCCGAACACGAAGGCGCCCACCAGCAGGCTGACCGACAGCGGCCCCAGCGCGGCGTGAGTTTCGGGGAAATGACCGAGCATCGGCATGCTGAGCGCCGCCAGCAGCGCCAGCAAAACCAGTTGCCCGTAGACGCCCGCCGGATCGCGCTGCTCGACCAGCATGCGCCAGCCCGTGGTGAAGCCGAAGCGCGCCGCTGCCAGGCCCCAGCCCAGCCCGACACCGACCAGCAGCAGCAAGGCCTGCCGCGCCGACACCGACCACAGCAGCCAGCCGAACAAGGCGGCGATGGTCAATGCCAGGGGGGCGCGCATGGCCCAGAGGCTGGGGGCTGGCGCTGTGCCAACCGGCGCAGCATCGGCCGCGGAAAGAGGAGAGGTGAGCGTTGTCATCGTTTGAATTCTTGCTTGCTTAAGCACGCGCTGGTCGGCCAACCCCGAAGCAATGAGACGGACGCTGCCCTCCAGCAAACGCCATGCCCGGACCTGCGCCGGGCATCGGCGTTGTCCCTCCTCCCGAAGAGAGCGGAGTGAAGACGCCGCAGGCACATCAGGGTGGTGTTCACTTGATATTCCGCTGCACCCAGGTCGCCAACATTTGACGCAGCTTTTCGGCGCGCGTCGGCTCGTTGACCATCGGCAGCGCCTGCGGAGCCTGGCTCCAGTCGATGACCGAACCGGCGTACAGCTTCACGTTGGGCTCGCCCAGCAGCTCGGAGCGGACGAACCAGTCGGTGGCGCTCCAGTGCCCGGCGTTGCAGAACGTCACGACGGTCTGCTCGGGCTTGGCGTGGGCCTTGTCGGCCTCGGCCTGCAGGCTGTCCTTGTCCATCAGCACGGCGCTGCCCAGTTCAAAGTACAGATCGCTGTCCTGGTTGATGGCGCCCGGCAGCGTGCCCTTGGCGTGCGCCAGGTCGACCTGCACACGCCCCTGATAGAACGGCGCCGGTCGCGAATCCACCAGCACCGCACCGGGCTGGCCGAGCAGCGCCCGCACGTCCTCGCGCGTGGCCAACCACTGCGAGTTGAAGGTCGGTTGCCACTGGCTGCGCGGCGCCACCGCCGCCTGGTTGCTCACCGGCAGGCCCGCACTGCGCCAGGCGTTCAGCCCGCCATTCAGGATCGAGAGGTTCTGCGCGCCCAGGCTCTTGAGCGTCCAGTACGCGCGCGCCGCGGTGGCGAAATCGCTCGAATCGGTGCCGGTATAGACCAGCACGGTGCGCGTCTCGGGCGTCAGGCCCAGCGATTGCACCAGCGCGGTCAACGCACCCTGCGACGGTGGCAGGCCAGGATTGGTCGCCGGCCCGCGCCAGCGCGTCAGGTAGGGCGCCGACACCGCGCCCGGCACATGCTGCAGGGCGTAGGCCTCGGCTTCGCGCACGTCGACGATGCGGACCGCGCCCTGGTCGGCCAACGACTTCAGCTCCGCCGGGCCGATCAATGGCGTGGCCGCGCAGGCGATGGAAGCCCACAGCAGCGCAGGCAGGGCGAGCAGGAATCGGATCAGGGGCGACATGGGGCCGTTTTCACGAGGCAAACCCTGTATTGTCGCCACGCAGAGGTGCCCGGCAAATACAGTTTCGTCAGAAGCTTATGTGCCAGCGCCTGCTATTTGTTTGGTAGCTGTCAGCGCTGGCGGTTGTAGCTTCAATGGCCGATTTGATGCCTATTCAGTCGAAGGGCGGGGCAGCGCCTGCGTCGGTGCCAACGCGCTAGCATGGTGCATGCCCACGGTCTGCGCCACCCCAACCCGCGACCAGCGCCTCGTCTGGCGGCCGGCGTGCGCCCTGCAGGGCGCGCCGCGTCGCTGGCCCTAGCCCCATGGAACTGCGCCAGCTGCGTTACTTCGCCAAAGTCTGCGAGCTCGGCAGCATGGGGCGCGCGCGCGCGTGGTGCTCGGCGACGTGGCACGCGCGCTGGTGCGTGCTGGACACTGGACCGGCGCCAGCCTTCACAAAAACTGAAGACCCCTTGCCCCGGGCTGCCTTGCGGCGGCGCGGGCGGCACGGGAAAGTCATGCGGTCGACTGCACGTCAGGGCGCATTCACGATCGGATCGATCTTGCTACGAATCTGATCCTGCCTGCCCCGTAAACATGCGTTGCGCTTCTGTTTTTGTAGCGGACTAAAGAGTTATAGGTGTTGGATCCAGGCGTCGCGCAGCGCCTCACCCACGCCGCGCGCCGACTGAGGGTTCTGCCCGGTGATAAGGGCTCCATTGACCACAACCTGCGGCGTCCAGTTGGCTGCTGGCAGATGCTGCGCGCCCTGAGCGATCAGGCTGTCAGCGAGTAAAAATGGGACCACTTCGCTCAAACCAACGGCTTGCTCCTCGGCGTTGGTGAAGGCGGCCAATTGGCGGCCCGCCACAAGTGGTCGACCGTTGCTCAAGGTGACATTCACCAGCGCCGCAGGCCCGTGGCAGACGGCTCCCACGATTCCGCCAGCTTCATAGATGTGGCGCGTAACGTGGTGCACAGCTTGGTTGGAGGGGAAGTCCCACATGGCGCCGTGACCGCCCGCGAAGAAGATGCCCGCATAGCGCGCAGGGTCGACTCGGGCGAGCGCAGTAGTTTGGCGGACGGCGGCGCGGAAAGCAGGATCGCTCCAGTACCGGGCGTTGTCTGGATCGCTCAGATCCAAGCCATCCACCGGCGGCTCGCCGCCTTGAATCGATGCAAATTCCACGGGGATTCCGGCTGCTTGCAACACGGTGAGCGGATGCGTGACTTCGGGCAGGTAATAACCCGTCGGCTTTCCGGTCCTGCCCGTAAGGCCGTGGCTGGTCAGCACAAATAACAGAGGGAGTGAAGTGGGCTCGGACATGCGGTGCGCCTTGTGAATGAAAGAAAAGCCGAACTTTATAAATTGCTCAGAGCGAGATAAAGTAGGTTAATGACAATTTATTTTTACCTTTGGAGCAAAAGTGGGTCGTAGGTTTGACCATGTACCCGATCTGGAGGCCTTTGTCGTGGTCGTGGAGTTGGGCTCGATGAGCGCCGCGGCGGTCGCGTTGGCGACGACGCCCTCTGTCGTGAGCCGCGCCGTAGCGCGGCTTGAGGCGCGGTTACGCTGCCAACTGTTGCGCCGAAGCACACGACGCCTCAGTCTGACGGAAAAAGGGCGTCAGTATTGGGAGCATGCTCAGGGTGCTCTGGCCCAGATTGAAGCGGTGGAGCGCGAGTTGCGTGACAGCGACGGTGCGCCCCAAGGCAGGGTTCGGTTGACGGCACCCACCACCTACGGACACCACCGACTGCCAGAGTATTTGGCCAGGTTCACGCGCCTTTATCCCCTCATCGAGTTGGACATCGATATCACCAATCGCAATGTGGATTTGGTGGCCGAAGGGTTTGACTTAGCGATCCGTCTGGGCGCGCCACCTGAGCGCGAGATCCAGGCGCGCTTGCTGGAGCAAGCGGCGTTGTGTTTGGTCGCGGCGCCTCAGTACCTGGCAGAGCGGGCGCCACCGAGCGGCCTGAGCGACTTCGCACAGCACCGATGTCTGCCGTTTGTGCTGCCAAGCACCGGACGTGTTGTGCCTTGGCTGCTGCAAGTCGAAGGCGAACCGGTGGACTGGCAACCTCCTGTCACCTTTGCAGTGTCCGGGGATGTCCTGGCGACCGTTTCGCTTGCCGCGCAAGGGCTTGGCATTTGCCAAACCTATGACTTTGCGGTGAAGGAGGACCTATCGAGGGGGCGACTGGTTGAGGTGTTGCCGCAAATGCGCGGGCGTTCGAGGCCGTTCCACCTGCTGTATCCTCCCCGCAAACGCCTCACCACTGCGGCGCGTTTGCTCACAGAGTGTTTGCTCGGACACGGTCCAGGCTGATACAGGTCTCGCCGACTGGCGGCTGCGTAGGCGGACTGATCGGAACTGGGCCCCGAAGCCGTCAGAGCAGGCGCTTCAAGTACTTTCCGGTGTGGCTCGCCGGATTCGCGGCCACATCCTCCGGCGTGCCCTGCGCCACCACCGTCCCGCCGCCGTCGCCGCCTTCAGGGCCCATGTCGATCAGCCAGTCGGCGGTCTTGATGACGTCGAGGTTGTGCTCGATCACCACGATGGTGTTGCCCGCGTCGCGCAGCTGGTGCAGCACTTTCAGCAGCAGCTCGATGTCGGCGAAGTGCAGGCCGGTGGTGGGTTCGTCCAGGATGTAGAGCGTGCGGCCGGTGTCGCGGCGCGACAGTTCGTGCGCCAGCTTGACGCGCTGCGCTTCGCCGCCGGACAGCGTGGTCGCGCTCTGGCCGAGCTGGATGTAGGACAGGCCCACGTCCATCAGCGTCTGCAGCTTGCGCGCCAGGCTGGGCTGGTCCTTGAAGAAGGCGTGCGCCTCTTCCACCGTCATCTGCAGGATCTGAGCGATGTTCCGGCCCTTCCACTGCACCTCCAGCGTTTCGCGGTTGTAGCGCTGGCCGTGGCAGACATCGCAGGGCACGTACACGTCGGGCAGGAAGTGCATCTCGACCTTGACCACGCCATCGCCCTGGCAAGCCTCGCAGCGGCCGCCGCCGCTGGACTGTGGCACGTTGAACGAAAAGCGCCCGGGGCCGTAGCCGCGTTCGCGCGCGGTGGCCACTTCGGCCATCAGGTCTCGGATGGGCGTGAACAGGCCGGTGTAGGTGGCGGGGTTGCTGCGCGGCGTGCGGCCGATGGGGCTCTGGTCGACGGCGATGACCTTGTCGAACTGCGACAGGCCTTCGATCGCGTCGTGCGGCGCGGCTTCCGCGTGGGCGCGGTGAATGGTGTGCGCCGCCGCCGTGTACAACGTGTCGTTGACCAGGGTGGATTTGCCCGAGCCCGATACGCCCGTCACACAGGTGAACAGGCCGACGGGGAGGTCCACGGTGACGTTCTTCAGGCTGTTGCCGCGCGCGCCGACAATGCGCAGGCGCCCGCTTGGAGTTTCAGGTGAATCATCGCCAGAACTGGCTTCAGGTGGGCGCGGCAAGCTATCAACATCGTAGCTGGGTGCGCGGCGCTTCGGGATGGCAATGTGCCGCTCGCCGCGCAGAAACTGGCCCGTGACCGAGTGCGGCGCCGCGGCCACGTCGTCGAAGTTGCCCTGCGCCATGACCTCACCGCCATGCACGCCGGCGCCGGGCCCCATGTCGATGACGTGGTCGGCGGCGCGCATCATGTCCTCGTCGTGCTCGACCACCAGCACGCTGTTGCCCAGGTCGCGCAGGTGCTGCAGCGTGGCGATCAGCCGGTCGTTGTCGCGCTGGTGCAGGCCGATGCTGGGTTCGTCCAGCACGTACATCACCCCGGTCAGCCCGCTGCCGATCTGGCTGGCCAGGCGAATGCGTTGCGCCTCGCCGCCCGACAGCGTGTCGGCGCTGCGATCGAGGCTGAGGTAGTTCAGGCCGACGTCGGTCAGGAAGCGCAGGCGGTTGCCGATCTCGCGCACCACCTTGTCGGCGATCTCGGCCTTGGCGCCTTCCAGCTTCAGCGCATCGAAGTACTGCTTGGCCTCGCCCAGCGTGACGTGGCTGATCTCGAAGATGGCACGGCGCTGTGCGCCTTCGCCCACGAACACGTTGCGCGCCTCGCGCCGCAGCCGCGTGCCGCCGCAGTCGGGGCAGGGTTGGTGGCCCCGGTACCGCGCCAGCTCCTCGCGCACCACGGTGGAATCGGTCTCGCGGTAGCGCCGCACCATGTTCGGCAGGATGCCCTCGAACGGGTGCTTCTTGCTGACCTGCTTGCCGGCCTGCGCGCCGCTGTCAAAGGTGTAGGCGAACTTGATCCCCTCGTCGCCCGAGCCATGCAGGATGACGTGCTGGACGTTCTGCGGCAAGTCCTCGAACGCCGTATCCACATCGAACTTGTAGTGCTTGGCCAGTCCCTCGATCAGCGAGAAGTAGTAGCCGTTGCGCCGGTCCCAGCCCTTGATGGCGCCGCTGGCCAGGCTGAGCGACGGGAAGGCGACCACGCGCTCGGGGTCGAAGTGCTCGGTCGTGCCCAGGCCGTCGCAGGTCGGGCAGGCGCCCGCAGGTGCGTTGAAGGAGAACAGGCGCGGCTCCAGCTCGGGGATGGAGTAGCCGCACACCGGGCAAGCGAACTTGCTGTTGAACAGGGTCTCCTGGCCGCTGTCCATCTCCATCGCGATGACGCGGCCATCGGCCACGCGCAGCGCGGCTTCGAAGCTGTCGGCCAGGCGGCTGGCCATGTCGGGGCGCACCTTCAGGCGGTCGATCACCACGTCGATGTCGTGCTTCTCGGACTTTTTCAGCGTGGGCAGCTCGGTCGCGTCGACGGTCTGGCCGTCCACGCGAAAACGCACGTAGCCCTGGGCTTGCATGTGATCGAACAGCTCGACGAATTCGCCTTTCTTCTCGCGCGCCACGGGCGCGAGGATCATCAGCTTGGTCTCTTCGGGCAGCGCGAGGACGTGGTCCACCATCTGGCTCACCGTCTGTACCGTCAGCGGCAGATGGTGGTCGGGGCAGTAGGGCGTGCCCGCGCGCGCGTACAGCAGGCGCAGGTAGTCGTGGATCTCGGTCACCGTGCCCACGGTCGAGCGCGGGTTGTGGCTGGTGGCCTTCTGCTCGATGGCGATGGCGGGCGACAGGCCTTCGATCAGATCGACGTCGGGCTTGTCCATCAGCTGCAGAAACTGCCGCGCGTACGCCGACAGGCTTTCAACATAGCGGCGCTGGCCTTCGGCGTACAGCGTGTCGAACGCCAGCGACGACTTGCCCGAGCCCGACAAGCCGGTGATCACCACCAGCTCGTTGCGCGGGATGTCCACGTCGATGTTTTTCAGGTTGTGGGTGCGCGCGCCGCGGATGCTGATGCGCTGCGCGCGCAGCACCTGCGCCAGGTGGCGGGAATCGTCTTCGGCGCCACCGCGGGCGTCGGTGGTCAGGGTGTCTGGGGGCACTGCGGGGGGTCCCAAAAGGGCAACCCAGCATTATCGGCAATTGGCCTGTTTCGTGCAGGCAGGCGGCGCCCGCGTTGGTGGCGTGGGACGATCAGGTCCGGGTTTCCATGCCGGCCCAGCCGGCTTCGGGGTAGCGCGCGCCCTGGGCCGCGTCGGGGGTGAAGACGGCTTCCACGGCGGCCATCTGCTCGGCGCTCAGGCGCACGCCTGCGGCAGCCACGTTCTGCTCGAGCCAGCGCTGGCGCCGCGTGCCGGGGATCGGCACCCCATGCGGCTGCTTGGCCAGCAGCCAGGCCAGGGCCAGCTGCGCGTTAGACAAGCCCCAGCTGGCCGCCAGCGCGCCCAGATGCGCGACCAGCGCCGCGTTGGCCTGGGCCGCCTCGCCCTGAAAGCGCGGGTGGTGGGCGCGAAAGTCGTTCTGGGCCAGCGCGCCGGTGTCCAGTGCGCCGGTCAGGAAGGCGCGGCCCAGCGGGCTGTAGGCGACAAAGCCCACGCCCAGCTCGGCGCACAGCGGCAGCATGTCGTGCTCGGCTTCGCGCGCCCACAGCGAATATTCGGATTGCACCGCGGCGATCGGGTGTACGGCGTGGGCGCGCCGCAGCGTGTCGGCGCTGACTTCCGACAGGCCGATGGCGCGCACCTTGCCGGCCTGCACCAGCTCGGCCATGGCGCCGACCACGTCCTCGATCGGCACCGCGGTGTCACGTCGGTGGCAGTAGTACAGGTCGATGTGGTCCACGCCCAGGCGCTGCAGCGAGGCCTCGCACGCTGCGCGGATGTAGGCGGGCGAGTTGTCGATGCGGCGCTCGTACACGCCCGGCGCGCGCACGATGCCGAACTTGGTCGCGAGCACCAGCCGGTCGCGCAGGGCGTTGCCGCCTTCGGCCAGAAAGCGGCCCAGCAGCGCCTCGTTGGCGCCCAGGCCGTAGGTGTCGGCGGTGTCGAACAGGGTCACGCCCAGCTCGACCGCACGCGTTAGCGTGGCCAGCGATTCGGCGTCGTCGCTGTCGCCGTAGAACTCGCTCATGCCCATGCAACCCAGGCCGATCGGAAAGACCGGCGGCAGCACGTGGCCCAGCGCGCGCGCCGCGACAGCGGTTGAAGAAGAAGGGGAGGAGGTGCGTGTGTTCATGCCAACAAGCGTAAAGCAGCGCAGTCAATTTGATAATCGCCTGATCGATTCACGATTTACTGAGCCAAGTTCATGAATGAGACCCTGCCGCCCTCATTGGACGACCTGGCCGCCTTCGCCGCTGTGGCCGACGCGCGCAGCTTCCGCCAGGCTGCCGCCACGCTGGGCGTGACGCCGTCGGCCCTCAGCCACCGGCTGCGCGCGCTGGAAGCGCGCCTGGGCCTGCGCCTGTTGCACCGGACCACGCGCAGCGTCGCCCCGACCGAGGCCGGCCAGCAGCTGTTGGCGACCCTGGCGCCGGCGCTGGCCCACGTGCGCGACGCGCTGGCCGCCGTGCGCGAGCAGGCCGCCACGCCCAGCGGCACGCTGCGCCTGACCCTGCCGCACATGGCCGCGCGCTCCGTGCTGGCGCCGGTGCTGGCGCGGTTGCAGGCCGAGCACCCGCGCATTGCGGTGGAACTGGTGTGCAGCGACACCCTGGTCGACATCGTGCAGGACGGTTTTGACGCTGGCGTGCGCTTTGGTGAACAGCTGCAGGCCGACATGGTGGCGCTGCCCGTCGGCGCGCCGCTGGCCTTCACGGTGGTCGGCACGCCGGCCTACCTGGCCGCGCACGGCACGCCCGCCGTGCCGGCCGATCTGGCGCAGCACCGCTGCATCCAGCTGCGCTTTGGCAGCGGCGCGCTGTACCGCTGGCAATTCACCCGTGCCGGTCGCACGGTGGACGTGCGCACCGACGGCGCCGTCACCGTGAACGACAGCGCCGCCGCGCTGGCCCTGGCCGAAGCCGGGCTGGGTTTGGCCTATGTGTACGAAGTGCAGGCGCGCGCGGGGTTGCAAGCGGGGCGCTTGCGCGCCGTGCTGCCCGACTGGCTGCCGCCGGCCGAGCACTTCTACCTGTACTACCCCAGCGCGCGCATGAAGTCGGCCGCGCTGACGGCGCTGGTGGACGCAGTGCGTGCGACAGCGGAAGCGGGCTGAGCACCCGTATCTTCCCGATGCATCTGTCCATTTGCTACCAAATAAGGAGCTGGTTACGCAGGTGGCTGTAGGGCTGAAGGTCGATTTTGCTTGAAAATTGGTGCGCCCTGCCTGAGCGCGCACCGCCCGGTTCAGGCGCGCGCGGCGGCGCGTTCGGGCGCGCTCGCCGCGTCCTCCGCCAGCGTCTCGGCGCTGGCGATCACGCCGCCGCCCAGGCAGACCTCGCCGTCGTACAGCACGGCGCTTTGGCCCGGGGTGACGGCCCATTGCGGCTCGGCAAAGCGCAGCACGCGGCTGGCGGGCGTGGGGCCGCCTGCCAGGGTGCAGGGCGCGTCGGCCTGGCGGTAGCGCGTCTTGGCAGCGTAGGCGCCGGTCGCGGGCGCGGCGTCTGCGGTCCAGGACAGGTCGTCAAACACCAGCTCGTGCGACAGCAGCCAGGGGTGGTCGTGGCCTTGCACGGCGTACAGCGTGTTGGTCGCCATGTCCTTGCGCGCCACGAACCACGGCGAGTGGTCGCCCCCACCGCGCTGCGCGCCTTTTTCGCGCACGCCGCCAATGCCCAGGCCCTGGCGCTGGCCCAGCGTGTAGAAGCTCAGGCCGACGTGCTCGCCGATCTTGCGGCCGCGCTCGTCCTTGATCGGGCCGGGCTTCGTCTGCAGGTAGCGGTTGAGGAATTCGCGGAACGGCCGCTCGCCGATGAAGCAGATGCCGGTCGAATCCTTCTTTCTGGCGTTCGGCAGGCCGATCTCGGCGGCGATGCGTCGCACCTCGGTCTTGTGCAGCTCGCCCACGGGGAACAGCGTCTTGGCGAGCTGCGCCTGCGTGAGCCGGTGCAGGAAGTAGCTCTGGTCTTTGGCGGGGTCCAGGCCTTTGAGCAGTTCGTGGCGCGCGGTGGCCGCGTTCAAGCGCACCCGTGCGTAATGGCCCGTGGCGATTTTTTCAGCGCCCAGGCGCAGGGCGTGGTCCAGAAACGCCTTGAACTTGATCTCGGCGTTGCACAGCACGTCGGGGTTGGGCGTGCGGCCGGCCGAGTATTCGCGCAGGAATTCGGCGAACACGCGGTCCTTGTAGTCGGCGGCGAAGTTGACGTGCTCGATCTCGATGCCGATTACATCGGCCACGGCGGCAGCGTCCACGAAGTCGACGTTGGACGAGCAGTACTCGCTGTCGTCGTCGTCTTCCCAGTTCTTCATGAAGATGCCGACCACCTCGTGACCCGCTTTTTTAAGCAGCCAGGCGGTCACGGCCGAATCGACCCCGCCCGAGAGGCCCACCACGATGCGTTGCTTGGCTTGCATCCCCCGATTATCCGCAGCGCGACATGGGCGACGAATACCTACGGGTTATTGCGCATGGCAGCAGGCCGCCGCCGTTGGCACACTCGCCGCACCCCCTGTTCAGGGGGTTCCTTTTTCTTGAGCGCTGGCGCGGCGCTGCGTCGGCTGCGCTGTTGTTGCACGCCAGGGCTTCTGGTTTTGCTGTCGATGAAAACCTCTCGCATCTCTCCCCGCCATTGGACTCGCCGTTGGCTGGCGCCCACCTTGATCGCCTGCGGCCTGGCCGTGGCCCTGCCCGCGCAGGCCGACATCCTGATCGGCCAGACCACCTCCGTCACCGGCCCGGTGGCCGCCAGCGTGGGCGAAACGCTGGTGGGCGTGCGCGCCTATCTGGACCACGTCAACGCGCAAGGCGGCATTCATGGCGAGAAGATCAAGCTGATCACGCTGGACGACAACTTCAAGCCGCCGCGCGCGGCCGAGAACGCCAAGAAGCTGATCGAGCAGGACAACGTGGTCGCGCTGTTCATGAGTCGCGCCACCCCGCACACCGAGGCCATCCTGCCGCTGCTGGCCCAGCACAAGCTGGCGCTGGTCGCCCCGTCCACCGGCGCCATGGTGTTCCACACACCGGTCAACCCGTACGTGTTCAACGTGCGCTCCAGCTACCAGGCCGAGACCGAGCGCGCCATTCGCCACCTGCACGAGATCACGCTGGAGCGCGTGGCCGTGGTGCACGTGGACGACAGCTTTGGCGCCGACTGCCTGGCCGGCGCCATGAAAGGCTTTGCCGCCGCAGGCAAGCAGCCCGTGGCCGTCATCAAGGCCGACCGGGAAAAGCCTGACTACGCGGCCATCGTCAAGACGCTGATCGACAAGCAGGCACAGGCCGTGCTGTGGATCGGCTCCAGCGTGGCCGTGAGCGGCGGCGTCAAGGCGCTGCGCCAGGCCGGTTCGGCCGCGCAGGTGCTGACCGTGTCGAACAACGCGTCGGCCGGTTTCATCAAGCAGCTGGGTGAGCACGCGCACGGCGTGGTGGTGACCCAGGTGTTCCCGAGCGAACGTGCGCTGGGCGTGCCGATCAACCGCGAGGCGCTGGCCCTGCTCAAGGGCAAGGGAGAGCTGTCGCCGCAGGTGATGGAGGGCTTTGCCAGCGCCAAGGTGCTGGTCGAGGCGCTGCGCCGCGCCGGCCCCAGCCCGACGCGCGCCAAGGTCATTGACGCGCTCAACAGCATCAACCACCTGAACCTGGGCGGCCTGGAGCTGGGCTTCAGCCCCACCGACCACACCGGCTTGAACTACGTGGAACTGTCGATCATCGGGCGCAACGGCAAGTTTCAGCGCTGAATCGGGCGCCGGCCCAACAACCATCTGCGCCAATAGCTGCTGAAAACATAGCAAGCACCGATCGGCGCGGCCACGGAGCGGCGTGGTAGTAGCCGCAACAAGATCGGCGCACGCGGTGGTGGCCAATCGCAAGCGGCTGGCGAGCCAAATCCGCGCCGCGGCGGCGGCGCTCTGGTGGCGTGGGCCGTTCAGCCCCGTTGGCGGCGCCAGGCGAGCGCAGCCGTCAGCAACGCGGCCAAGGCGGCCAGGCCGCCCAGCGAGGTCGTTGGTACCGCGGTGGGCGCGCGCCCGCTGACGATGGTGACGTCGCGAATGTCGTGACTCGCTCGCCAGGCGCCGAAGGCGCCGCTGAAGCCGAACTTCAGTGTGGCAGGCAGCGCAGCCATGCCGGGCATCGGCTGGCCCGCCACCATCAACGGCGTGGTCAGCACGGGGGTGCCGTCAATCTCGATCGTCATGGTGACGTCGGGGGCCGGTGTCAAGGTGACCCTGCCGGTGTGCACCACCCTCGTGCTTGGCACTTTGATCTTCCCGACGGCCGACGCCCAGTCAAGTGCGGTGTTGGTTGGTGGCGAGCCGGCCTGGACAGACCCCAGTGCGACCACCTGCTCCGTCTCGGTCTGTGCCCCACCGCACGGCTTAGAGGAAACCTCGGGGACACAGTGGAACAAGTAGGCCAAGCCAAAATATTCGTTGAAGCCTGCGGCCACATAGCCCCCCGGCATACCCACGTAGCCCAGGCGGTGACCATAAAACGGAGGACTGGGGGCGAGCGAAGGGCTGGCGGTGCTGCCATCGATGGCGAATACCGTGAAGCCATCGGCATCTCCATCCACCTGGTACGTGAAACGGATGTCCACGCCCTGCGTGGCCAGCACAGGGGTATCGAAGACCGCGCCTCCCTGGATATTGGCTTCTCCGGCCCCGCTGCCCGTCAGGCGCAGCCAGCCTTCGCCGGCCGGGTTGTTGGACAAGGTTGCGGCACCCAGCAGCGTCCAGCCAGGAGCGGCGGCGCCTCTGAAGCTCTGGGTTTCGTTCACGTGCTGCGCCTGCGCGGCAGCGGCGCTGGTAAACCAGACCGCCATGAGCAGGCCAAGGCGTACCCCGTGGGGAAGTGAGGGCGGGGTGTCGGTGTGGCGGCAGCGCATCGGTTTTTTTGGCGTCAACGGTAGTTGACTTAAATGTTAAAACTTGCTACCGATTTCAGTCAATGAGTAGTACAAAAATACATGCAAATCGGTCAAAACATCGCCTGAGGCTTGTTGACGTCGGTCAATCTGCGGAGCGTTCTGAAGGATTGGCGGCGTCAAAGTGCTGGTGGCCGTGCGCGGCGGACAGGTTCGCCCGAGCCGGCCGTGCCTACGCGGGGGAGGCCAATTGCGCCGGACACGGTGCATGGCGCTGCCGCAGCGCGGCCGCGTGACCGATGAGGCGGGCGTGGGCCGCTCTCGCCCGCCCGGGAGGCGGCGCGCGCCGCCGCTCAGCCCGCGCTGCTGCGCATGAAGAACAGCACGCTCATCGCCAGCCCGGTGACGATGACAATGGCGCGCACCCACGCCACGGGCAGGCGCTTGGCCAGCCGGGCGCCGGCAAAGCCGCCGAAGGTGGCGAACACGGCCATCAGCAGCGCTTGTTTCCAGACGATGGCGCCGCCGATGGCGAAGGCGACGACGGACAGCACCGATAGTACGAAGGAATTCAAATTCTTCAGCGCGTTGACGGTGTTCAGCTGCGTCACGCCGACCAGCAGATACAGCGCCATCAGCAAAATGCCCAGGCCGCCGTTGAAGTAACCGCCGTACACGGCGACCACCGCCAGCCCCACGTTGCGCCACAGCGGCGACGCGCCGCCGTCGGCCGAGCCGGCCCAGCGCGCGATGCTGGGGCCCAGGGCGAACAGCGCGGTGGCGAACAGCAGCAGCCACGGCACGACGCCTTCAAAGACCTTGGCGGGCGTCACCAGCAGCAGCAGCGCGCCGGCCACGCCGCCGACGGCGCAGATCAGCATTTCGCGCACCAGCAGGCTGCGCGGCTGGGCGGCCAGCTCGGGCCGGAAGCCCAGCGTGCTGCCCAGGTAGCCGGGCGACACGGCCAGCGCGCTGGTGGCGTTGGCGGCGATGGGCGGCACGCCGGTGTAGACCAGGGCGGGGAAGGTCAGGAAGGTGCCGCCGCCGGCAATGGCGTTGAGCACGCCCGCGCCGAAGGCGGCGGTGGCGAGCAAAAGGAACTGGGAGAGGGCGTCCATGGCGGGTCAGGTGAGCGGGTGTGCTATCAAGTTGGAAGCTGCTTGCGCAGGTAGTTCTAGGGCTGAGGGGTGATTTGAAGCATATTTATCAACCGCCTCGGTCGATTGTCAAAAACCATAGCTGCCTGCGCAGGTGCTTGTAGGGCGCGAGACCGATTCTGCTTGCAAACGGTGGCGGCAGCGGCGTGATCAGACCGCGCCACGGCGCGCCGCCCGCGTGCGCCGGCTCAGGCCGCGGCGCCGGGGGTCGCGCTGGCGTCGGTCTGCACCGCCGCCAGCGCAAAGCGCTGGCCGAGCACATGGTCCTGCACACAGCGCCAGACCAGCGGGCTGCGGTGGCGTTCCTGGCTGGCTTCGACCTCGGCGGGCGTCAGCCACAGCGTGCGCACGATGCCGGCGTCCAGCGCCTGGCCCGGCACCGGCGCGCTGGCGCGGCCGCAGAAGGCAAAGCGCACCCAGGTGGTCGGCGTGCCCGCGCTGTCGGGCGACGCGGCCAGGTAGACGCCCAGCAGCGCCTCGGGCGTGAAATGGCGGCCGGTTTCCTCCAGCGCTTCGCGCACGGCGCCGTCCTGGGGCGATTCGCCCGGCTCCAGGTGGCCGGCCGGCGTGTTCAGGCGCAGCCCGTCGGCGGTGTGCTCCTCCACCAGCAGGTAGCGGCCATCCTGCTCGATCACGGCGGCCACGGTCACGCTGGGCTTCCATCGCTTCGTTGTCATGCGGCGATTATGGGCCGGCGCCCGCGGTGGGGCAGGGCGTCGCCAGAGCGTCAGCGGACAGCGTTGGCGGGCTGGTCGTCTGTTAAGCTCGCCGGCACTATTTGATACAGGGCCGCCGCCCCGGCGCCGCCCGCATGACCTGAATCACGAGGAGACGTGCCATGCAGATTGGCGTGCCCGCTGAAACGGCGGCTGGAGAAACCCGCGTGGCCGTGACGCCGGAGACGGCCAAGAAGCTCGTCGCCCAAGGCCACCAGGTCATGGTGCAGTCGGGCGCCGGCCTGCGCGCCAGCGCGACGGACGAGGCCTACCACGCCGCGGGCGCCGAGATCACCGACGCTGCCCGCGCGCTGGGCGCCGAGATGGTGCTGAAAGTGCGCCTGCCCAATGACGCCGAACTGGCCCAGATGAAGCCGGGCGCCGTGCTGGTCGGCATGCTGGAGCCCTTCAACGCCGATGGCCTGCAGCGCCTGGCCGCCGCCAACCTCACCGCCTTTGCCCTGGAAGCGGCGCCGCGCACCACGCGCGCGCAAAGCATGGACGTGTTGTCCAGCCAGGCCAACATCGCCGGCTACAAGGCCGTCATCACCGCGGCCGACCATTACCCGAAATTCTTCCCCATGCTGATGACCGCCGCCGGCACCGTGAAGGCGGCGCGCGTGGTCATTCTGGGCGTCGGCGTGGCCGGTCTGCAGGCGATCGCCACGGCCAAGCGCCTGGGCGCCGTGATCGAGGCGAGCGACGTGCGCCCCAGCGTCAAGGAGCAGATCGAATCGCTGGGCGGCAAGTTCATCGACGTGCCTTACGAAACGGCGGAAGAAAAAGAAGCCGCCGAAGGCGTGGGCGGCTACGCCAAGCCGATGCCGCCGAGCTGGCTGGAGCGCCAGAAGGTCGAGGTCGCCAAGCGCGTGGCCCAGGCCGACGTGGTGATTTCCACCGCGCTGATCCCCGGCCGCGCCGCGCCCGTGCTGATCACCGAAGACATGGTCAAGAGCATGAAGCCGGGCTCGGTCATCGTCGACATGGCCGCCGGCAAGGGCGCGCCCAACCCGGACGGCACGGTGGGCGGCAACTGCCCCCTGACCGAGGCCGACAAGATCGTGTCCAAACACGGTGTGACCATCATCGGTGACACCAACCTGGCGGCGCGCGTGGGCGCGGACGCCTCCGCGCTGTACGCGCGCAACGTGCTCGACTTCCTGAAGCTGGTGCTCCCGCCCGCCGCCAAGGGCGAGCCGGCCGCCACCTTCCGGATCGACGCGGAAGACGACATCGTCGCCGCCTGCCTGATGGCCCATCAGGGTACGGTGACGCGCAAGTGATTTTCCTGGCTCAGTTTTACGCCATGACCGCCACACCTTCTGCACCGGCCCAACCGGCCACCCGATCCGTTCGCCTGCGCCGCCCGGCGCTGGCGCTGTCCGCCCTCGCGCTGGGGGCTGTGCTGGCCGGCTGCGCCGCGCCACGCGCGACGCCCGCCGACTCCGCCCAAGGCACCGTCGCCGGCACCGTCCAGGGAACGCAGGCGCCGCTGATCACCGTGCCGCCCGCCAACGTGGGCACCTGGGTTGATCTGGGCCATTTCAACGCCCCCTGGCTGGCCGGCGATTCGCCCGTGCCCGTCACCGGCCCGAATGCCCCCACGCGCGTGGCCGGCTGGCGCCGCGACGACGGCCAGTGGCTGGCCATCGTGGTGGTGCAGACCGCGGCGTCCGCCCCCGGCATGGCGCACTGCCCGCTGGCGATGAACCAGGAAGTGGTGCCGGGCCCCGACGGCCACTGCCTGCGCATGCGCCGCGACGCCGACTTCGACGGCTGGATGCAGCGCCAGAACGCGGTGATGTACCAGTGGCTGGACAGCCGGGGCTGGTCCCTGCGCCCGCGCAGCTGGGTGTCGTACCGCGTCCCGGCCGAAAACGGCCCGGCCCTGGAAGCGCATGCGCTGTTCGACATGGCGCTGATCGAGCCGGTCACGCGCAACCCCAACGACTTTCTGCTGGCCGGCGCGCCGGCCACGCAGTGGGCGCGCCAGTTCGCTGCCGCCGCGCGCGCCGCGGGTGGCAGCGGCCGCCTGGCCGTGCCGCAGTTCCCGTACGGCCCGCGCATCGGCCTGCCGCCACCGCCGCCCGCGGTGAAAGCGCCGCCGCCCGCCCGCGCCACGCAGGTCACGCCGCCGGCGCCCGTGCCGCGCGTCGACCGCGAGTAAGCCTGTTTTTCCTGCAACGCCTGACGCCAGCCCGCCCCTGGAGATCGCCATGGACATCGTGTCGCCCACCCTCATCAACCTGATCATCTTCGTGCTGGCCATCTACGTGGGCTACCACGTGGTGTGGACGGTAACGCCCGCCTTGCACACGCCGCTGATGGCGGTGACCAACGCCATCTCGGCCATCGTCATCGTCGGCGCCATGCTGGCCGCGGCACTGACCGAAGGCACGGTGGGCAAGGCGCTGGGCGTGGCGGCGGTGGCGCTGGCCGCGGTCAACATCTTCGGCGGCTTCCTGGTCACGCGCCGGATGCTCGAGATGTTCAAGAAAAAAGATAAAAAAGTCGCTCCGGCGCCCGCCAAATAAGCGCAAGCAGCTATAAAAAGAGGAGAAACATCCGATGAGCATGAACCTCGTCACGCTGCTGTACCTGATCGCCAGCGTTTGCTTCATTCAGGCCCTGAAGGGCCTGAGCCACCCCACCACCTCGATCCGCGGCAACCTGTTCGGCATGGCGGGCATGACCATCGCCGTGCTGACCACGGCCGCGCTGAT
This sequence comes from Ottowia flava, assembly GCF_008017535.1. Lineage (GTDB taxonomy): Bacteria > Pseudomonadota > Gammaproteobacteria > Burkholderiales > Burkholderiaceae_C > Ottowia > Ottowia flava. The sequence continues at coordinate 284,900 of NZ_VRUA01000002.1, read as the reverse complement.
CGTCAAGCTGGCTGGCTCGGCCGCCGGCCTGGGCTGGGTGCTGCTGGGCCTGGTGGTCGGCGGCGGTTACGGCGCCTGGCGCGCCAAGACCGTCGAGATGACCAAGATGCCCGAGCTGGTGGCGTTCTTCCACAGCATGATCGGCTTGGCGGCGGTGTTCATCGCCGGCGCGGCGGCCATCGAGCCCTGGGCCTTCGGCATCGCCGACCACCCGGTGAACGGCGTGGGCGGCCAGATTCCGGGCGGCAACCGGATCGAGCTGGCGCTGGGCGCCTTCATCGGCGCGGTGACCTTCAGCGGCTCCGTCATCGCCTGGGGCAAGCTGTCGGGCAAGTCCAAGTTCCGCCTGTTCCAGGGCGCGCCGGTGCAGTTCCCCGGCCAGCACTGGCTGAACCTGGCGCTGGGCCTGGCCGCGCTGTTCTTCATCTTCGGCTTCTGGCATTCGCAGAGCACGATGGACTTCGTGCTGGTGTGCCTGCTGGGCTTCATCATCGGCGTGACGCTGATCATCCCCATCGGCGGCGCCGACATGCCGGTGGTGGTGTCCATGCTGAACAGCTACTCCGGCTGGGCCGCCGCGGGCATCGGCTTCAGCCTGAACAACAGCATGCTGATCATTGCCGGCTCGCTGGTGGGCAGCTCCGGCGCGATCCTGAGTTACATCATGTGCAAGGCGATGAACCGATCGTTCTTCAACGTGATCCTGGGCGGCTTTGGCGGTGAAGCCGCCGTCGCCACCGGCACGCAGGAGCAGCGCCCGGTCAAGACCGGCAGCGCCGACGACGCGGCCTTCATGCTCAGCAACGCCGACAGCGTGATCATCGTCCCCGGCTACGGCCTGGCGGTGGCGCGCGCCCAGCACGCCGTGAAGGAACTGGTCGACAAGCTGGTGGCCAAGGGCGTCGACGTGAAGTACGCCATTCACCCCGTCGCCGGCCGCATGCCCGGCCACATGAACGTGCTGCTGGCCGAGGCCGAAGTGCCCTACGATCAGGTGCACGAGATGGAAGACGTCAACGGCGAATTCGGCCAGGCCGACGTCGCCATCATCCTGGGCGCCAACGACGTGGTGAACCCGGCCGCGCTGCAAAAGGGCAGCTCGATCTACGGCATGCCGATCCTGGAGGCCTACAAGGCCAAATCGGTGATCGTGAACAAGCGCTCCATGGCCGCGGGCTACGCCGGTCTGGACAACGAGCTGTTCTACATGCCCAAGACCATGATGGTGTTCGGCGACGCCAAGAAGGTGGTCGAGGACATCGGCAAGGCGATCGAATGACCTCACGCCGGGCGGGGCCAGCAACCGCCCGGGATTGCGGCGCAGTGCTGTTTTCGAACGACCGTGCGAAAAGTATCTCTTAGCGGTACTTCAGGTGTCGCGTTCGGGTGACTCAGGAAAACGCCAGTACCTCGCCGGAACATCAGGTCACACAATGCGAGGTTCTGGCCGTGCACCGCGCGGCCGTTCGCTTCCCCCTGCGTCGCCCTGCCCGGCGGCGTTCAACTGAAGGAGTACCGGCCCCATGACCGAGCGCATCTGGCTCAAGCACTACCCGGAAGGCGTTCCCGCCGACATCGACGAGACGCAGTACCCGTCGCTGGTGGCGCTGATCGAGGAGAGCTTCAAGAAGTACGCCGACCGCGCGGCGTACAGCTTCATGGGCAAGGACTTCAGCTACGCCGACACCGACGCGCAAAGCCGCGCGCTGGCGGCCTACCTGCAGAGCCTGGGCCTGGCGCGCGGTGACCGCGTGGCCATCATGATGCCCAACGTGCCCCAGTACCCCGCCACTGTGGCGGCCATCCTGCGCGCGGGCTACGTCGTGGTGAACGTCAACCCGCTCTACACCGCGCGCGAGCTGGAGCACCAGCTGAAGGATTCCGGCGCCAAGGCCATCGTCATCATCGAGAACTTCGCCGCCACGCTGGACAAGTGCATCGCCAGCACGCCGGTCAAGCACGTGGTGCTGGCCAGCATGGGCGACCGCCTGGGCGGGCTGAAAGGGCTGATCGTCAACTTCGTGGTGCGCAAGGTCAAGAAGCTGGTGCCGGCCTACCGCCTGCCCGGCGCCGTGCGCTTCAACGATGCGGTGGCCAAGGGCCGTGGCGCGCCCTTCAGCGCGCCGGCCATCGCGCCAGACGACATCGCCGTGCTGCAATACACCGGCGGCACCACCGGCGTCAGCAAGGGCGCGATGCTGCTGCACCGCAACGTGATCGCCAACGTGCTGCAGTCCGAGGCCTGGAACGACCCCGCGATGAAGCGGGTGCCGGCCGGCGAGCAGTCCACCAACATCTGCGCGCTGCCGCTCTACCATATCTTCGCCTTCACGGTGAACATGATGCTGAGCATGCGCACGGGAGGCAAGACCATCCTGATCCCCAACCCGCGCGATCTGCCCGCCACGCTGAAAGAGCTGTCCAAGCACACCTTTCACAGCTTTCCGGCCGTCAACACCCTGTTCAACGGGCTGGCGCACCACCCCGACTTCAACACCGTGAACTGGAAGAACCTGAAGGTGTCGGTCGGTGGCGGCATGGCGGTGCAGGGCGCGGTGGCCAAGCTCTGGCTCGAAAAGACCGGCTGCCCGATCTGTGAGGGCTACGGTCTGTCCGAAACCAGCCCCTCGGCCACCTGCAACCCGGTGACCAACAAGGAATTCACCGGCACCATCGGCCTGCCGATCCCCAGCACCTACATCAAGATCCTGGACGATGCGGGCAACGAGGTGCCGCTCGGCCAGCCGGGCGAGATCGGCATCAAGGGCCCGCAGGTCATGGCCGGCTACTGGCAGCGGCCCGATGAAACCGCCAAGGTCATGACGGCCGACGGCTACTTCCGCTCGGGCGACATCGGTGTGATGGACGAGCGCGGCTACACAAAAATAGTCGACCGCAAGAAGGACATGATCCTGGTCAGCGGCTTCAACGTCTACCCGAACGAAGTGGAAGACGTCGTGGCCGCCATGCCCGGCGTGCTCGAAGTGGCCGCCGTTGGCGTGCCGGACGAGCGCATGGGCGAGGCCGTCAAGCTCGTCATCGTCAAAAAAGACCCGGCGCTCACCGAAGACGCCGTGCGCCAGTTCTGCCACGACAACCTCACCGGCTACAAGCGCCCGCGCGTCATCGAGTTCCGCACCGAACTGCCCAAAACCCCCGTTGGCAAGGTGCTGCGCCGCGAGCTGCGCGACGCGCCCGCCCCGGCCGCTGCGCCGGCAGCGGGCACCGTTTCGGTCAATTAGTCGGCTGACATTCGCTATTGATTAGATAGCTGCTTGCGCAGATGGTTGTAGGGCGTGAAGGGTTTTTCGCTTTGAATTCGCCGCGCCGCATCGGCCTGATGAGCGCGATGCACCAGGAGCTGAGCGAGGTGCTGAAGACGCTGCCCGACGAGCAGCGCCAGTCCGCCGCCGGGCGCGACTTCTGGGTCGGCCACTGGCGCGGGCACGAGGTCGTCGCCGTGCTGTCGCGCATCGGCAAGGTGGCCGCCGCGACCACCGCCACCGCGCTGATCGAGCGCTTTGGCGTCACCCATATCGTCTTCACCGGCGTCGCCGGCGGTCTGGGGCAGGGCGTGCGCGTGGGCGACGTGGTACTGGCGGACGCCTTCCTGCAGCACGACATGGACGCCTCGCCCCTGTTCCCGCCGCACGAAGTTCCGCTGTACGGGCGCGCCCTGTTCGAGGCCGACGCGGGCCTGAGCGCCACGCTGCGCGCCGCCACAGAGCAGGTCCTCGTGCGGCCCGAGGAAGCGCTGGGCGCCGCCGCGGTGCAAGAATTCGCGCTGCACGCCCCGCGCCTGCACGACGGCCTGATCGTCAGCGGCGACCGCTTCGTCGCCACCAGCGCCGAAAGCCAGGCCCTGCGCCAGCGTCTGCCGGACGCCCTGGCCGTCGAAATGGAAGGCGCCGCCGTCGCCCAGGTCTGCCACGACTACGGCATCCCCCTGGCCGCCCTGCGCACCATCTCCGACCGCGCCGACGACAGCGCCCACGTCGACTTCACTCGCTTCATCGACACCGTCGCCAGCCGCTACAGCGCCACCACGCTCGATAGGTTCTTTGAGATGCTCTGAAAACGGGAGCTGTTCGCGCAGGTGGGTGTAGGGTGGAGGGGTGATTTCATCTGAATTTCATCGCTTGGCGCACGTGTGTCGAAGCGCGCCGCGGTACGCCCAGCACACCCAATTCACCCGACCGCCCCAATCCGCGCGCCCGGCCAACAGCCCAGCGAACGCCGTTGCCGGACCCGCGCCGGCAACTGGCGTTGTCCCCCCTCCCGAAGCGCGCAGCGCGCAGAGAGAGGGGGGAAGGCGCGTCAGCGCCTCAGGGGGGTGCCCTTCACTTCAACCAGCCGCGCCGCCGGAAATACCACATCGGAAGCAGCGCGCTGGCGATCATCAGGCCGATGCCCCAGGCGTAGCCATACTGCCATTCCAGCTCGGGCATGACCTTGAAGTTCATCCCGTACACGCTGGCAATCAGCGTCGGCGGCAGCAGCGCGACGCTGGCCACCGAGAACAGCTTGATGATCTTGTTCTGGTTGATGTTGATGAAACCGACCGTGGCGTCCATCAGGAAGTTGATCTTGTCGAACAGGAAGGTGGTGTGGCTGTCCAGCGAATCGATGTCGCGCAGGATCTGGCGGGCTTCTTCGAACTGCTCGGCGTCCAGCATCTTGCTGCGCATCAGGAAGCTGACGGCGCGGCGCGTGTCCATCACGTTGCGGCGGATGCGCCCGTTCATGTCTTCCTGGCGGGCGATGGCGCCCAGCACCTCGCTGGCGACCTCGTCACCCACGTTGCCGTCCAGCACCTTCTTGCTGGCCGTTTCCAGCTCGTCGTAAACGCCTTCCAGCGTGTCGGCGCAGTACTCGGCGTCGGCGTCGAACAGCTTGAGCAGCACTTCCTTGGCGTCGGCCAGCAGCCCGGGCATGCGCCGCGCGCGCATGCGCAGCAGGCGAAAGGCGGGCACCGTTTCGTCGTGGATCGAGAACAGCACGCCGTGGCTGCGCAGCAGCTCGTTGGTCATGTTCAGGATGAAGGCCACGCGCACCTGCTGCGGCTCGTCGGGGTCGGCCACCAGGAAGTCGCTGCGGATGTGCAGCTCGCCGTTGTCTTCTTCGTAGAAGCGGGCCGACTCTTCAATGTCGTCGTCGATCGCGTCTTCCGGAATCGACAGGCCGTAGTACTGGCGCACCCAGCGCTTTTCTTCGGTCGTGGGTTCTTCCAGGTCCACCCAGATCGGGCGGAACTTGGAGAGCTCCTCGAGGGATTCGATTTCTTCCTGAAACAGCCGTCCGTTCGACAGCGTGAAAACGTTGAGCATGGGCAGACTCCCTGGGGATTTCGGGGCAGGACGGTGCGGCGCAGCAGGGTGTGATGGCTTTCAGCCCCCCGCGCCAGCGGATCCCAGGGAGCGAAAGCTAGCGACTCGGGACGGGTTCCAAGGCGGGGCTTTCGAGTGAGGAAAAACCCTCGGATTATGGCATTGGCCAGGCGTTTTGGGGGCGGTCTCAGCAGGGTCGCCGGGAATTGATGGCGACCGTTGCCACGCGCTCCGATCACAGGCATAGTGAGCTTGCATGACGGCGTCATGACCTCAGCGATCTGACGCAGTCATGGGTGGCCAGGGCACCACAACCGGTGGTGCGCCGGCCGTTTATCCCGTCAGGAATGGAGGCCCTACATGAACTTGACGATCAGCGGACACCATCTGGAAGTTACCCCTGCCTTGCGCGGCTATGTGACCAGCAAGCTTGACCGGGTCACACGGCACTTTGATCAGATGGTGGACGTCAAGGTGTTGCTCTCGGTTGAAAACCAGAAGGAAAAGGACAAACGCCAGCGCGCCGAATGCACCATTCGCGTCAAGGGCAACGACCTGTTTGCCGAAAGCGCACACGAAGACCTTTACGCTGCCGTCGACGAATTGATGGACAAGCTGGACCGCCAGGTGGTACGTCACAAGGACAAGGTGCAGTCGCACGACCGGGCGGTCGCCGCCAAGCACCTGGTGTAAGGACGTTCTGCCAGGCATTTCACGGCCGCCTCCGGGCGGCCTCAAAAACCCACTGCAAGCCGCGCCGGTTTCACCGGGCGGCTTGAACGCTTTCTGGATGCTGCACAATGCCGCGCTTGCAGCCGGTTCGGGTCACGGCCCGATCTGGTGGTTTGGCGGACTTATTACCCGAGTCCACCGTTGTCGTGCGCCGGCGCCTGTTGCCACCGGTGTCGTTTCTTGATCTGTGCAGGGCATAATTCGGCCCCTAAGCCATGAACCGTCTCGCATCCATTCTCCCGGCCTCGCAAGTGCTGGTGGGCGTCGACGCCACCAGCAAGAAGCGGGCGTTCGAGGAAGCCGGCCTGCTGTTCGAGAACCTGCACGGTCTCTCGCGCGCCCTGATCACCGACAGCCTGTTCGCGCGTGAGCGCCTGGGCTCCACGGGCCTGGGCCACGGCGTGGCCATTCCACACGGGCGCATCAAGGGCCTGAAGGCGCCGATGGCCGCTGTGCTGCAGTTGGCGCAGCCCATCGGCTTCGACGCCCCGGACGAGCAGCCCGTCGGGTTGCTGATCTTTCTGCTGGTGCCCGAGGCGGCGACGCAAAAGCACCTGGAAATTCTGTCCGAGATTGCCGAGTTGCTGAGCGACAGCAACCTGCGCGAGCGCGTCAAGTCGGCCGCCAGCGTCGAAGACCTGCACGGGCTGATCGCCCAGTGGCAGCCCGCACAAGCGGCCTGACATCAGCCCTCTGAGCGGGCGAAGACCGCCCCGTGACGGCTTCGCATAGACTGCGGCTACCCTTCGCTGCAACTGCGCCATGAAGCCCACCGTCATCAGTGCCGATGTCCTGTTCGAGGACCACCGCGCCAGCCTGCGCTGGCAATGGATCGCCGGGCTGGGCGCCTCGGAGCGGCGTTTCGACGAGGTGGCCGTCCGCGAGGCGCAGTCCAGCGCCGACCTGGTTGGCTACCTGAACTACATCCATCCGTACCGTGTGCAGATCCTCGGCACACGCGAAATCGCCTACTTGACCAACGCCGCGCCGGAAGATTGTGCACGCCGCATCTCGCGCATCGTCACGCTGGAGCCGCCGGTGCTGGTGCTGTGCGACGGACAGGCCGCGCCCGAAGCCCTGGTGTCGATGTGCGAGCGGGCGCAGATTCCGCTGTTCGCCACCCACGAGTCGGCCGCTTTCGTCGTCGACGTGCTGCGGGCCTACCTGTCCAAGCACTTTGCCAACCGCACGACCATGCACGGCGTGTTCATGGACATCCTGGGCCTGGGCGTGCTGATCACGGGGGAATCCGGCCTGGGCAAAAGCGAACTGGGGTTGGAGCTGATCTCGCGCGGCAATGGGCTGGTGGCCGACGACGCGGTCGACCTGTTCCGCATCAACCAGACCACCATCGAAGGGCGCTGCCCCGAGCTGCTGCAGAACCTGCTGGAAGTGCGTGGCATTGGTCTGCTCGACATCCGTGCCATCTTCGGTGAGACGGCGGTTCGCCGGCGCATGCGGCTCAAGCTGATCGTGCACCTGGTGCGGCGCGAAACGATGGAGCGCGACTACGAGCGCATGCCCTATGAGCCGCTGACGCAGGAGGTGCTGGGCGTGCCGATCCAGAAGGCCATCATCCAGGTGGTGGCGGGCCGCAACATCGCTGTGCTGGTCGAGGCGGCGGTGCGCAACCACATCCTGCAGTTGCGTGGCATCGATACCTACCAGGAATTCGTCGAGCGACACCGCAAGGCCATGGAGCGCGACGCAGAAGTCTGAGGCGCGTGCTTGAGTCGGCAGATAGCTATATTATTAATAGCTATCTGCGCAGACCTGCCGTGCGCTGGAGGCCGATTCTTGGTGAATTTCCGCTGTCAGGTCGCCGGCCGGCGAATACCTGAGCCAGGTGCCGCAGCCGCGCGGTAGGGGCAGTCGGTCTTGGTGCAGTTGGCGTACAGGCTCAGTGCATGATCGGCGATGTGAAAGCCCTTGGCCTTGGCCACCGCGTTCTGGCGCTTTTCAATCTCGGGGTCGTAGAACTCTTCTACGTGACCGCAGTCCAGGCACACCAGATGGTCGTGGTGCTGGTCGTCGCGCAGCTCGTAGACCGCCTTGCCGGCCTCGAAGTGGTTGCGGTTCAGGATGCCCGCCTGTTCAAACTGCGTGAGCACGCGGTACACCGTGGCCAGTCCGATATCGGACTGCTCGGCCAGCAGCAGGCGGTAGACGTCTTCCGCTGTCATGTGCCGCTGATCGGCCTTCTGGAAGATCTCGAGGATCTTCAGGCGCGGCAGCGTGGCCTTCAGGCCAGTGCTCTTGAGTTCGTCGATGGTGTCCATGCCGTCCCGGGTTGCGCAGCGCGCGAAAAATGCGCACCGCTACAATGTCCGGCTCGTATTGTGCATGAGCTCGGATTCATGGTGGACATTTCTCGACCCCATGCCCGCATGATCCGTCCGGTCATGCTGGTAGCGCTGGTCTGCGGCCTGGGGGCCTGCAGCAGCTTCGATTCGGCCACGCGCAGCATGGCCGACGCAATCACCCTGTACAAGCCCGAAGTGGTGCAGGGCAACTTCGTCTCCAAGGAGCAGGTGGCCCAGCTGCAGCCCGGCATGACGCGCCTGCAGGTGCGTGACGTGCTGGGCACGCCGCTGATGACCAGCGTGTTCCACGGCAACCGCTGGGACTACGTCTTCACCATGAAGCGCCAGGGCGTGCCGGAACAGCATTACAAGCTCTCGCTGTTCTTCAAGGACGACCTGCTTGAGCGCCACGAGGGCGACGAGATGCCCAGCGAGGCCGAGTTCGTGCAGCGCATCACGCGCACGAAAAAGGTCAAGGTGCCTCAGCTGGAGGCCACCGAAGAACAACTCGCCAAGTTTCCCGCGCCGAGCGAGGGCGAGGGCGCCGGGACAGGCGCAGGGTCGGCGACGCAGGAGGCGCAGCCCCGCCCTGCCGGTAGTTACCCACCCCTGGAGCCGCAGCGGTAAGCTGGTCTGCGCACCGCAAGGGTGCACAGGTGGGCGCGTGGCGCTCGCCAAACTGAAAGACTGCATGACATTTTCTGCTTTGCCCATCGCTGTTGCCGGCGCCAGTGGGCGCATGGGCCAGATGCTGATCGACGCCATCCGCCAGTCCGGCGACTGCGCGCTGGCCGGTGCACTGGACCGCAGCGACAGCCCTGCCCTGGGCCAGGACGCGGGCGCTCCCGCTGGCTGGGCATCGGGCGTCAAGGTGACGGCCGACCTGGACACGGGCCTGAAGCCGGCCCGCGTGCTGATCGACTTCACCCGCCCCGAGGCGACCATGGCGCACCTCGCCGCCTGCCAGAAGAACGGCGTGGGCCTCGTCATCGGCACCACGGGCTTCTCGGATGAACAAAAGGCCGACATCACCGCGGCGGCCAAGGACATTCCGGTCGTCTTTGCACCGAACATGAGTGTCGGTGTGAATGTCACCTTCAAGTTGCTGGAAATGGCCGCCAAGGCCCTGTCCACCGGCTACGACATCGAGGTGATCGAGGCGCACCACCGCCACAAGGTGGACGCGCCCAGCGGCACCGCGCTGAAGATGGGCGAAGTCATCGCCGAAGCCCTGGGCCGCGACCTGAAGGACTGCGCCGTGTACGAGCGCTTTGGCCACACCGGCGAGCGCGACCCGTCCACCATCGGCTTTGCCACCATCCGCGGTGGCGACATCGTGGGCGACCACACCGTGCTGTTCGCTGGCACCGGCGAGCGCATCGAGATCAGCCACAAATCTTCCAATCGCCAGGGCTACGCCCAGGGCGCACTGCGCGCCGCGCGCTTCCTGGCCGACAAGCGCAACGGTTTGTATGACATGTACGACGTGCTGAACCTTCGCTGAACCCCCGAATCAGGTAACTTCAGACCATGAACCTCCAACACGTCTTTTCGCAGAGCGACGCCATCGGCAAGGCCGTGGCCATCCTGCTGCTGCTCATGTCGATCGCCAGCTGGGTGGTCATCCTCTACAAGGCCTGGATGCTGCGCCGCGCGAGCAGCGACGTGGCGCGCAGCGTTACCGCGTTCTGGCAGGCGCCGTCGCTGGACGAAGCGGCCACGCGCATCGGCGGCTTCGACAAGGGCCAGCTGGTCACGCCGCTGATCGCCGCCACGCAGCGCCCCGCCGGTGGCACGCTGGCCGCGGCCGGTGACCGTGCGCAGCAGTTGACCCGCGTGCTGCGCGACACGCTGCATGCCACCATGGGCCGCCTGCAGTTCGGCCAGGTGCTGCTGGCCACGGTGGGCTCCACCGCGCCCTTCGTCGGCCTGCTGGGCACCGTCTGGGGCATCTACCACGCGCTGACCAGCATCGCCGCCGCCAACCAGATCGGCATCGACAAGGTCGCCGGCCCGGTGGGCGAGGCGCTGATCATGACCGCCGCCGGCCTGGCTGTGGCCATTCCCGCCGTGCTCGCCTACAACTGGTTCGGCCGCACGATTGGCCGGATCGAGGCCGAGCTGGAAGGCTTTGCGCGCGATTTGCGCGAGCTCATGGCGGGGCATTGATGCACCCCCCTGAGTCGCTTCGCGCCTTCCCCTCTCTCCTGCGGGAGGGGGGACAACGCGATTGGCCGGCTCAGGTCCGGCCATCGCGTTCGCTGGTGGGGGCGGGGGCTGTGCGTTCGTCAGTGGCGCATCTGAGCGTGGCCGGCGCAAGGAAACTTTGACTTATGGCATTCGGACGACTGGAACGCACCAAGGGCTCCGAGCCCATGAGCGACATCAACGTCACGCCGCTGGTGGACGTGATGCTGGTGCTGTTGGTGATCTTCATCATCACGGCGCCGCTGCTGGCCAGCTCGATCCGGCTGGATCTGCCGAAGACGGACGCGGCCAAACCGGGCGATCCGCCCAAGTTCGTGACGGTGGTGGTCGACAAGACCGGCCAGGCCTTCTTCAACGACAAGCCGGTGTCGCAGGGCGAGCTGGCCAACGAATTGCAGGGCGCGGCCAAGCTCAATCCTGAAACCGAAGTGCAGCTGCGCGCCGACAGCGGCGTGCCCTACGGCCGCGTGGTCGAGGTGATGGGCGAGGCGCAAAAGGCCGGGCTGAACCGCATCGGCTTTGTGGCCGACCCGACGGGCGCCGCGCCGCCGGTGCCTGCGGCGTCGCAATAGGGCGCGCGCCACCCACGGGGGCGTCGAGCCGGATTCTGGGTCATTTCGGCCTCTGGCCCTACAGCGGATTGCGCGGGCAGCTCCTTTTTTTGTAGTGATGTCGGATTCCTGAGCCGCCCGGTCGGCCTGCGCCGCGCGCCTACAATTTGCGCATGCAAGAAACCTACGACCATCGCCGCGTCGAGCAGGCTGCCCAGGCCGACTGGCAAGCCCAGGACGCCTACCGGGTGACGGAAGACCCGAACAAGAAAAAATACTACGCCTGTTCCATGTTGCCCTACCCCAGCGGCAAGCTGCACATGGGGCACGTGCGCAACTACACCATCAACGACATGCTGGCGCGCCAGCTGCGCATGCAGGGCTACAACGTGCTGATGCCCATGGGCTGGGACGCCTTCGGCCTGCCGGCCGAGAACGCGGCGCTAAAAAACGGTGTGCCGCCGGCCAAGTGGACCTACGAGAACATCGCCTACATGAAAGGGCAAATGCAGGCCATGGGCTTGGCCATCGACTGGAGCCGCGAAGTCGCCACCTGCGACCCCGACTACTACCGCTGGAACCAGTGGCTGTTCTTGAAGATGCTGGAAAAAGGCATCGCCTACCGCAAGACCCAGGTCGTCAACTGGGACCCGGTCGACCAGACGGTGCTGGCCAACGAGCAGGTGATCGACGGCAAGGGCTGGCGCACCGGCGCGCCGGTGGAAAAGCGCGAGATCCCCGGCTACTACCTGAAGATCACCGACTACGTGCAAGAGCTGCTCGACCACGTGCAGCTCGGCAACGACAAGGCGACGCTCACCGGCTGGCCCGATCGCGTGCGCCTGATGCAGGAAAACTGGATTGGCAAGAGCGCCGGTGTGCGCTTCGCCTTCACCCACGACATCCGCGGCGCGGACGGGCAGCCGATCCAGGAAGGGCGCATGTACGTGTTCACCACGCGCGCCGACACCATCATGGGCGTGACCTTCTGCGCCGTCGCGGCCGAGCACCCGCTGGCCACCCACGCCGCGCAAGGCAACCCCGAACTGGCGGCCTTCATTGAAAAGTGCAAGCAGGGCGGCACGACCGAGGCCGAACTGGCGCTGAGAGACAAGGAAGGCATGCCCACTGGCCTGAACGTGGTGCACCCGCTGACCGGCGAGGAAGTCCCGCTGTGGGTTGGTAACTACGTGCTGATGAGCTACGGCGACGGCGCCGTCATGGGCGTGCCCGCGCACGACGAACGCGACTTTGCTTTCGCGTTGAAGTACGGCCTGCCGATCACCCAAGTGGTGCACATCGACGGCGAGACCTACAACCACAGCCAGTGGCAGGACTGGTACGCCGACAAGCAGCGCGGCGTGACCATCAATTCGGACACGTTCAGCGGCATGAGCTACCCCGAGGCGGTCAACGCCGTTGCCCACGCGCTGGAACAAAAAGGCCTGGGCGAGAAGAAGACCACCTGGCGCCTGCGCGACTGGGGCATCAGCCGCCAGCGCTACTGGGGCACGCCGATCCCCATGATCCATTGCGACGCGTGCGGCACCGTGCCCGTGCCCGAGAGGGACCTGCCCGTCGTCTTGCCGCAGGACCTGGTGCCCGACGGCAGCGGCAACCCGCTGAACAAGTCCGAGGCGTTTCTGAAGGTCGATTGCCCGTGCTGTGGAAAGCCGGCGCGGCGCGAGACGGACACGATGGACACCTTCATCGACTCGTCCTGGTACTTCATGCGCTACTGCGACCCGAAGAACGCCGAGGCCATGGTCGCCGGCGGCACCGAGTACTGGATGCCGATGGACCAGTACATCGGCGGTATCGAACACGCCATCCTGCACCTGCTGTACGCGCGCTTCTGGACCAAGGTGATGCGCGACCTGGGCTTGGTGAAGATTGACGAGCCCTTCACCAAACTGCTGACGCAGGGCATGGTGCTCAACCACATCTATTCGCGCCGCACCGCCAAGGGTGGCAAGGAATATTTCTGGCCGGCCGACATCGACCCCGTGATGGACGCCGACGGCCACCAGGTGGGCGCCAAGCTGAACAAGGCGGTGGGCGACTTGCCCGCCGGCACGCTGATCGACTACGAGGGCGTGGGCACCATGTCCAAGTCCAAGAACAACGGCGTGGACCCGCAGGACCTGATCGAAAAGTACGGCGCCGACACCGCACGCCTGTACACCATGTTCACCGCGCCGCCCGAGGCCACGCTGGAGTGGAACGACGCGGCCGTCGAAGGCAGCTACCGCTTCCTGCGCCGCGTGTGGAACTTCGGCGTCAAGCTGAATGCTATGAATAACATAGCTGCCAGCGCAGTATTGGCGAGCGCTGCAGGCAAGAATGGCATTGAATTCAGCAAGAACGCCAAGGGCTTGCGGCACGAGGTGCACAGCGTGCTGGGCCAGATCGACTACGACTACCAGCGCCTGCAGTACAACACCGTGGTGTCCGGCGCGATGAAGCTGCTGAACGCGCTGGAGGGCTTCAAGTCCGATGGCTCGGTGGGCGACCAGGCCGCGCTGGCCGAAGGCTTTTCGGTGCTGCTGCGCGTGCTGTACCCGGTCACGCCGCACATGACGCACGCGCTGTGGAAGGCGCTGGGCTTCGAGGCGGTGCAGGGCGCGTTGCTGGACGCGCCCTGGCCCAAGCCGGACGAGGATGCGCTCAAGCTGGACGAGGTGGAATTGATGCTGCAGGTCAACGGCAAGTTGCGCGGGGCGATTCAGGTGCCGGCCGGCGCCAGCAAGGACGACATCGAGAAAACCGCGCTGGCCAGCGAGGCGTTTGCCAAGCACAGCGGTGAGGGCGCGGTGAAGAAGGTCATCGTGGTGCCCGGCCGACTGGTCAACGTGGTGGTGGCCTGACATGGCGCGCCGCCGCACGCTGTTCGGTGCCGCCCTGACGGCGCCCCTGTTCACCGCCTGCGGCTTCGCGCTGCGCAAGCCGCCGAAGTTCGCCTTCCGCAGCATCGCGCTGGCGATGCCGGCCACGTCCACCCTGGGGACCGAGCTGCGTCGGCAGCTGGAGGGCACGGGCAGCGTGCAGGTCATCACCGACCCGGCGCAGCTCGGCAAGGCCGAAGCGGTGCTGGAAAGCCCGGGCGACGTGCGCGAACGGGTGGTGGTGAGCGTGACGGCCACCGGCGAGGTGCGCGAGTTGACGCTGCGCATCCGCTTCAGCTTCCGGCTGCGCACCGCGGATGGACGCGAGTTGCTGCCCATGTCCGAGATCACGCGCCAGATCGACCAGAGCTATGCCGAATCGGCCGCGTTGTCGAAGGAGCAGGAAGGGCTGATGCTCTACCAGAACATGCAGAGCGACATCGTCCAGCAGGTCATGCGCCGGCTGGCGACCGCCCACCTGTGATCTGTTGTCTGCTGGCGCGCATGGCACGCCGCAGCTGAACGACCGGAACCCGATGCAACTGCCAGCGCCTCAACTCCTGACGCATCTGCAGAAAACGCTGCGGCCGCTGTACACCGTGCACGGCGATGAGCCCCTGTTGGTGCAGGAAGCGGCCGACGCCATCCGGGAGGCCGCGCGCACCCAGGGCTACACCGAGCGCACCGTGCACACCGTGCAGGGCGCCCACTTCGACTGGGGCTCGGTGCTCGCGGCCGGCAACAGCCTGAGCCTGTTTGCCGACAAGCAACTGATCGAGATCCGCATTCCGTCGGGCAAGCCCGGCAAGGACGGCAGCGCTGCGCTGCAGCAGATCGCCGAAGGTGCCGCGGGCAATGACAGCACGCTGACGCTGGTGCTGCTGCCGCGGCTGGACAAGGCCACGCGCACGGGGGCCTGGTTCGCTGCGCTCGACGGCGCCGGCGCCACGGTCCAGATCGATCCGGTGGAGCGCCATGCGCTCCCGCCATGGATTGCGGCGCGGCTGGCGGCCCAGGGGCAACGCGTGGCGGCTGGCGAAGCGGGGCAAAGAACGCTCAGCTTCTTTGCCGATCGCGTGGAAGGCAACCTGCTGGCGGCACACCAGGAAATCACCAAGCTGGGTTTGCTTTACCCGGCGGGCGAACTCAGCGCCGAGCAGATCGAGGCCGCGGTGTTGAACGTCGCGCGCTTTGACGTATTCAAGCTGAGCGAGGCCGTGCTGGCCGGTCGGCGCGAGCGCGTGCAGCGCATGCTGGACGGCTTGCAGGCCGAAGGCGAGTCCGAAGTGCTGGTCCACTACACGCTGGCCGAGGACATCCGTGCGCTCAAGCGCGTCAAGGACGCACTGGGCCAGGGCCGCCCATTGCCAATGGCCCTGCGTGAACAGCGCATCTGGGGCTTGCGCGAACGGCTGTTTGAGCGCGTGCTGCCGCATATGACCGATCTGCAACTGCATGGCTTGCTGCAGGCGGCACAGCAGGTCGATGGGATCGTCAAGGGGTTGAAACACCCTGGTTGGCCGGCGCAGCCCTGGGCAGCGTTGCACCGGCTGGCGCAAAGCCTGTGCGGCGCGTGCGGAAAAGCGGTCAGCCGGCCGGTGTCCAGGGTGTGATTGGCGCCTCGCGGCGCGGGACGGATGCGCGTGTGCCTGGATCGATCGCAAGGCGTGGCCTGTCGCTCGTGCGGCACATTTCACGCTAGCGCCGGCTTTGGCGCGAGGCCGATGCCCGCCGCACGGGCCAACACATGCGGTTCTTCTTACAATGGGAATCCCATTGGACGCATATGCCAAAGCTTGAACAGAAAACTGCGCGACTGACGGTGTTGATTGACCCGTCCAAGAAGCGCGCGTTTGAAGCCCTCTGTGCTTCGCTGGACGTCACCCCCTCACAGGTGGTGCGCAAGCTGATCCGCGACTACCTTACGCAGAACGGGGTGCAATGGACCCCGGGCGATCACGGCGAAGACAATGCCGGTGATGCCGACGGTCAGGGCTGAGTCGCGCTGACGTTCTCCCGCTTGGCTTGAGGCGAATCGTGCCTCTCCTAGTGCCGACCTTCCTGCGCCGTACGCACCGTTCTCATAAAAAAAGCCCCGGCATGCCGGGGCTTTTTGTTGGACGATCCGGCCAGGATCAGAAGTTCATTTCCTTGTCCACGTCGGCGGTCTTGCGACGGGCCATGGCCAGGTTGGCGCGCTGCTTGTCCAGCACGTAGTAGATGAACACGCCTTCCTTGCGGGCCGACGGGCGCAGGATGTGGTACTGCTTGCCCAGCGTGATCAGGATGTCTTCGATGACGTCGTTCAGACCGAGCGAGCGCATGGTCTTCATCTTGGCGCGCACCACTTCGGTGTTGCCGGCGGCGGCCACTTCCAGGTCCACGCCGGTACCGATGGAGCCCAGCATCATGCCGGAGGCGGAGTCGACCACGGCCGCGCACATGGCGCCATCCAGAGTCATCAATTCGTCGAGGGTTTGTTTGATCGTAGCCATGTGCTTCCTTGTTTGAAATGAGTGAGGTGAAGAGAGAAAAAGGCTCGCTGGGCATTGCCTGGGCGCTGCGCGGCTTGCTGGAGTCCAATGTAATCGGCCGTCTGATTCCATCGCAATGGGGGCGCAGGCATGTGTGCGGAGTTCGTGTGATGGATTGCATGGTTGCCGGCGCAAAAACACCTTGCGTGCCGTGGGATGGCTGCAACGCCACTGCTTGAAAGGAGACAGACTTCGGGCGGCATCGGCTGGTGTTTGCGATCCAGGCGCGACTTATTTCACGGTGGCAAAAAGGGGCATGGGACGGTGAAATGTCCTATGAATCGGCTGAACAGGCCCAGGCGCACCGCAACATCACCCCGTCAACTCAAGTCGCCGTTCACGGGCTTGCCTGGCGTTGGCGACCACCCCGGTTGCTTTTTGGGAAAATGAGGTGATGAATGCCTCCAACGTCGCCGAAACCATGCAACTGCTGGGCTCGCAGGCCCGCGCCGCCTCGCGCGCCATGGCCCGCTCGGGCATTGCTGCGCGCAACCGCGCCCTGCGCGAGCTGGCGCGGCTGCTGCGCGAGCAGACCGACGCGCTGCAAGCGCCCAACCAGCGCGATCTGGCGCGCGCGCGCGATGCCGGTCTGGCCGAGCCGATGGTCGATCGTCTCAAACTCACGCCAGCCATCCTCGAAACCTGCGCCGAGGGCTGCGAGCAACTGGCGGCCATGCCCGATGTGATTGGCGACGTTGTCTCCCTGCGCCAACAGCCCAGCGGCATCCGCGTCGGCCAGATGCGCGTGCCGATCGGCGTGTTCGGCATGATTTACGAAAGCCGCCCCAACGTCACGATCGAGGCGGCCAGCCTGTCGATCAAGAGCGGCAACGCCTGCATCCTGCGTGGCGGCAGCGAGGCGATCGATTCCAACACAGCCTTGGCGGCACTGGTGCAGCAAGCGCTGCAGATCGCCGGGCTGCCGCGCGAAGCCGTGCAATTGGTGCCGACCACCGACCGCGCCGCGGTGGGCCACCTGATCGCCATGCCGGACTTTGTCGACGTGATCATCCCGCGCGGCGGAAAGGGCCTGATCGAGCGCATCAGCGCCGAAGCCAAGGTGCCCGTCATCAAGCACCTGGACGGCAACTGCCACACCTATGTCGACGACCCGAGCGATCTGGACCTGGCCGTCAAGGTGACGGACAACGCCAAGACCCAGAAATACAGTCCTTGCAACGCGACCGAGAGCCTGCTGGTCGCGCGCGGCGTGGCGCCCGCCTTCCTGCCGCGCATCGGCGCCGTGCTGGCGGCCAAGGGCGTGGAAATGCGCTGCGATCCCGAGTCCTTGGCTATTCTTGAATCAAATCTCTGCTCAGCCCTACAGCCGTCTGCGCAAGCAGCTACAAAAAAAATAGTGAAATTGGTGCCGGCAACGGAGCAGGACTGGTCGGAGGAATACCTCGCCCCCATTCTCAGCATCAAGGTCGTGGCCGGCGTGGACGAGGCGATCGAGCACATCAACCGCTACTCCAGCCACCACACCGACGCCATTCTCACCACGGACCACGGGCACGCGCAGCGTTTCCTGCGCGAAGTCGATTCGGCCAGCGTCATGGTCAACGCCAGCACGCGCTTTGCCGACGGTTTCGAATACGGACTGGGCGCCGAAATCGGCATCAGCACCGACAAGTTCCACGCCCGCGGCCCAGTCGGCCTGGAAGGGCTGACTTCGCTGAAATGGGTGGTGCTGGGCGAGGGTGAGGTGCGCGGGTGAACGCTTCTCCGGCCGGCTGACGCCGTCGACCGCCGGCGCGACGCACTCGCGCCGCGCGTTCTGTGCAAGGCGGCCGCTGATGCGGTAACGGGCGGCCGTGCCACTACACTGCGGGCTTGATCGCGCTCCGCGCCGCCCGACTACCCGCACCATGGTCCCCCACCTCATCACCGCCCTCACGGGCCCCATCAACGAGCTGGAGCAGCGCATCCTGGACGCCACGCCGGTGATCGAGCGCTGGTTCCGCCTGGAGTGGATGGAGCACACGCCACCGCTGTACTGCTCGGTGGATATCCGCAATGCGGGCTTCAAGCTCTCGCCAGTGGATACCAACCTGTACCCGGACGGCTGGCACAACCTGTCGCCGGACATGCTGCCGCTGGCGGTGCAGGCCGGACAGGCGGCGATCGAGAAGATCTGCCCCGAGGCGCGCAACCTGCTGATCGTGCCGGAAAACGGCAAGCCGAGCAGTTTCTACCTGGCCAGCCTGGCGCGGCTGCAGGAGATCTTCCGGATGGCGGGGCTGAACGTGCGCTTCGGCTCGATCGACCCGGCGGTCAAGCGCGCCGTGTCTTACGCCCTGCCGGATGGCGAGAAGATCACCTTCGAGCCCGCGCAGCGCACGCGCTACAGAGTGGGGCTCAAGCATTTCGACCCGTGCACGATCCTGCTGAACAACGACCTGTCGGCGGGTGCCCCGGGCATTCTGGAAGACCTGCATGAGCAGTACCTGCTGCCGCCGTTGCAGGCGGGTTGGAGCGTGCGGCGCAAGAGCCGCCACTTCCAGTGCTACGAAGAAGTGGCCAAGCGTTTCGGAAAGTTGATCGGGGTCGATCCCTGGCTGATCAACCCGCTGTTCGCCAGCTGCGGCGAGATCGACATCCACGAGCCCAGCGGCGGCGAGTGCCTGCGCAGCAACGTGGACGCGCTGCTGACCAAGATCCGCCGCAAGTACAAGGAATACGGCATCAACGAGAAGCCCTTCGTCGTCGTCAAGGCCGATCAGGGCACGCGCGGCATGGGCATCATGACCGTTCGCGACGCCAAGGAACTGGCGCAGTTGGGCAGCAAACCCACGCGTGGCAAGGCGCTGCCCGAAGTGCCGCACGGCGAGGTGATCATCCAGGAAGGCGTGCTGACCAACGAGCGCATCCACGACGCGGTGGCCGAGCCGGTGGTCTACATGATCGACCGCTATGTGGTGGGTGGCTTCTACCGCGTGCACGCCGACCGCGGTGAGGACGAGAGCCTGAACGCCCCCGGCGCGCGCTTTGTGCCGCTGGCCTTTGCCAACAACACCCAGCTGCCCAAGCCGGGCGTCAAGGCTGGCGCTAGCGCGCCCAACCGCTTTTACATGTACGGCGTGATCGGCCGCCTGGCCCTGGTGGCCGCCAGCTACGAGCTGGAAGCGACCGATCCCGAACTGGAAGCCCTGGCCTGACCGCAAGGGCGCCTTCGGACAGCGCAGACCGGCCGCCCTTCTCGCTACCGACACCCAAGCCCTGTATGGTTGCCATCTGGCGCCCCGACCGCTTGTTGTTGCCCGCGTCGCCGGGAAGTCGTTTACGCTCACGTCCCGTGCGCGATGCCACTGACCTGATCTGTGTCTGACTCCAAATCCTCCCTTCCCGCCCTGACCGTGGGCGCCATCGGCGTGGTCTACGGCGACATCGGCACCAGCGTGCTGTACGCCGTGAAGGAGGTGTTCGGCTCCGGCCATGTGCCTTTCACGCACGCCAACGTCTACGGCGTGCTGTCCATCATCTTCTGGACGCTGACGATCATCGTCTCGCTGAAGTACGTGACGCTGGTGCTGCGCGCCGACAACCACGGCGAGGGCGGTCTGGTCGCCATGCTGGCGCTGGCGTCGCAATCGGTGAAGGACAAGGCACCCGCGCTGCGCAAGTGGATGCTGCTGATCGGCATCTTCGGCACCTGCCTGTTCTACGGCGATGGCGTCATCACCCCGGCCATCTCGGTGCTGTCGGCGGTGGAGGGGCTGGAAGTCGTCTCGCCCACCTTCACCAAGGCCGTGATTCCGCTCACCTTGGTCGTGCTGTTTCTGCTGTTCTGGGTGCAAAAACGCGGGACGGCCGGCATCGGCAAGTTCTTCGGACCGGTGATGCTGGTGTGGTTTGCCACCATCGCGTCGCTGGGCGTTTACCACATCGTTGATCACCCCGAGATCTTGAGCGCCCTCAGCCCGCACCACGCGCTGGGTTTCATCTGGCGCCAGCCCGGCACGGCCTTCATCATTCTCGGCGCTGTGGTGCTGTGCGTGACCGGGGGCGAGGCGCTCTACGCCGACATGGGGCACTTCGGCAAGAAGCCGATCCGCATCGCCTGGTTCTCGATCGTGATGCCCGCGCTCACGCTTAACTACTTTGGCCAGGGTGCGCTGCTGCTGGCCGAGCCCGAGGCGGTGAAGAACCCGTTCTTCCACCTCGCGCCCGACTGGTTTGCGCTGCCGCTGGTGGGCATGGCAACCATGGCCACGGTGATCGCGTCGCAGGCGCTGATCAGCGGCGCGTTCAGCGTGACCAAGCAGGTCATCCAGCTGGGCTACCTGCCGCGCCTGCAGATCCGCCACACCAGCACCAAGGACACGGGCCAGATCTACATGCCCTTCGTCAACTGGACGCTGTTCGCGCTGATCGTGCTGGCCGTTGTGCTGTTCCGTTCGTCCAGCAACCTGGCCGCTGCTTACGGCATTGCCGTCACGCTCGACATGCTGATCACCACCGTGCTCACCTTCTTTGTGATCCGCTACGGCTGGGGCTACCCGCTGTGGCTGTGCCTGGGCGCCACGGGCTTTTTCTTCACGGTCGATCTGGCCTTCTTCAGCTCCAACCTGCTCAAGCTGTTCGAGGGCGGCTGGTTCCCGCTGCTGATCGGCGGCGCCATCTTCATGCTGATGATCACCTGGAAGGACGGGCGCGACCTGCTGGTGCGCACGCTGCGCGCCTCGGCGATTGACCTCAAGACCTTCCTCGAATCGGTCTTCGTCTCGCCACCCGCGCGGGTGGAAGGCACGGCCGTGTTCATGACCTCGCAGCCCGACGTTGTGCCCAACGCCATGCTGCACAACCTCAAGCACAACAAGGTGCTGCACGAGCAGAACCTGTTCGTCACCGTGCGCAGCCACGAAGTGCCCTGGATCGGGATGGACAAGCGCCTGCAGGTCGATTCGCTCGGCCACGACTGCTGGCAGGTCATCGTGCACTACGGTTTCAAGAACGACCAGGACCTGCCCAAGGCGCTGGCGCTGCTGTCGGCGCGCGGCATCAAACTCAACCCGATGTCGACCAGCTACTTCCTCTCGCGCGACATCGTCACGCCCACTATCGGCTCCGGCATGATGCCGTGGCGCGAGAAGCTGTTCGCCCAGATGCACCACAGCGCCACCGCCGCGGCCGAGTTCCTGAACCTGCCAAGCAACGCTGTGGTCGAGCTGGGCTCCAAAGTTGAAATTTAAGTGTTTTGTGTCTGCAGCCCTACGGCCACCTGCGCAGGCAGCTATTGATTTGATAGTTTTTTGCCGCGTCGTCTCCGCGCGCCGCAGCGCCGCATGAGCTTCTTTCGCGACCTGAGCGTCTCGGCGGTCGTCGCCGGTTTCGTGGCCGTGCTGGTAGGCTTCACCAGTTCCGTCGCGCTGGTGTTCCAGGCCGCACAGGCCTTTGGCGCCACACCCGAGCAGACCACGTCCTGGATGTGGGCGCTGGGCCTGGGCATGGGGTTGACCACGGCGTTGCCCTCGCTGTGGCTGAAGCAGCCGGTGATGATCGCCTGGAGCACGCCCGGCGCGGCCGTGCTGGCCAGCGCGGGCATGGGCTACTCGATGCACGAAGCGGTGGGCGCCTTCATCGTCTGCGCCGTGTTGATCACGCTGGCGGGGGCCACCGGGTGGTTTGCGCGCGTGATGAACCGCATCCCCATGGCCATCGCGTCGGCGCTGCTGGCGGGCGTGCTGGCGCGCTTTGGGATGTCGGCGTTTTCGGCCGCGCAGACGGCGCCGCTGCTGGTCATCGCGATGCTTGTCGCGTACCTGCTCGGCAAGCGCCTGCTGCCGCGCTACGCGGTGCCGATCACGCTGCTGGTGGGCATCGCCATCGCCGCGGCCCAGGGGCGGATCGGTTGGTCGGCCGTGCAGTGGGAATGGGCGCACCCGGTCTGGACCACACCGCACTTCACGTGGCAGGCGGCCGTGAGCCTGGCGCTGCCGCTCTTCGTGGTGACCATGGCGTCGCAGAACCTGCCGGGCGTGGCCGCGATCCGGGCCGCGGGCTACGACATGCCGATCAGCCGCTTGATCAGCCTCACGGGCATCGCCACGCTGATGCTGGCACCGTTTGGCGGGTACGCGCTCAACCTCAGTGCGATCACCGCCGCCATTTGCATGGGGCCGGAGGCGCACCCGGACCGCGACCGGCGCTACACCGCCGCCGTGGCCTGCGGGGTGTTCTACGTGCTGGTCGGCCTGTTCGGCGCGGCCGTGACGGGGCTGCTGACCGCTTTCCCGAAGGAACTGGTCGCGGCCATCGCCGGGCTGGCGCTGCTGGCCACCATCGGCAACGGCCTGGTCGCCGCAGTCAAGGACGAAGCGCACCGCGAACCGGCCGTCATCACCTTCCTCGTCACGCTCTCGGGTGTCACGCTGTGGGGCATTGGCTCGGCCTTTTGGGGCGTTGTCGCCGGTGCGCTGGCGCTGGCCATCGCGCAGTGGCGGCGCACGGCCCCAGGCGCGCAAGACCCGGCGCGATAAGGCAAGATGGCGGCCCCGGCGGCTGCGTGCGCCGCTGTGTGAACCGGACTGTCACCCATGAACCTGCTCGTCATCGCCGACCCGCTCGACCACTTCAAGATCTACAAGGACACCACCTTCGCCATGATGCGCGAGGCGGCGCGGCGCGGGCACCAGCTCACGGCCTGCGAGCCGCGCGACATCCGCTGGCAAAGCGGCCAGCCGGTGATGGCGACGGTGCGCGACATCACGCTGACGGGGGACAGTGCGAACTGGTACAGCGCCAGCGAACCGCGCGCGGTCGCGCTGCGCGACGTCGACGCCGTGCTGATGCGCAAGGACCCGCCGTTCGACGCCGAATTCATTTATTGCACGCACCTTTTGTCGCAGGCGGAGCGCGAGGGCGCCCGCGTCATCAACCGACCGGCTTCGCTGCGCGAGCACCCCGAGAAGCTCGCGGTGATGGAGTTCCCGCAGTTCATCGGCCCGACCCTGGTCACCCGTTCGGCCGACGACGTGCGTGCCTTTCACGCCGAGCACCAGGACATCATCTGCAAGCCGCTTGACGGCATGGGCGGCATGGGCATCTTCCGCGTGAAAGCCGATGGCCTGAACCTGGGCAGCATCATCGAGACGCTCAACCACCATGGCGCAGTTACGCTGATGGTGCAGAAGTTCCTGCCCGAAATCGTGGAGGGCGACAAGCGCGTGCTGATCATCGACGGCGAGCCCGTGCCCTTCTGCCTGGCGCGCATCCCGCAAGGCAGCGAGGTGCGCGGCAACCTGGCCGCAGGCGGCAAGGGCGTGGCGCAACCGCTCACCGACACCGACCGCGCCACGGCGCGCGCCATCGGGCAGGTGCTGGCGCCGCGCGGGCTGCTGCTGATCGGGCTGGACATCATCGGCACCAAGGTGACCGAGATCAACGTCACCAGCCCCACGGCCTTTCAGGAAATCACGCAGCAGACCGGCTGCGACGTGGCCGCGCTGTTCATCGACGCTCTGGAGCGCCGGGTGGCTGAGCCCGCACCGGGGGCGATTCGCGGCCTTGGCTGACAGGCGTTCCACCGTGCGCGCGGCACACTGGCGGCGATGAGCGACCCGAATACCCCAGCGCACAAGCCCAAACCGTTTTCCATGATCCGCGAGTTCCACCTCGCGGACTGGTTCACCCTGGGCAACGCCGTGTGCGGCGTGGGGGCGATGTTCGCCATCATCACCTACATCCAGGTCGGCAGCGTGCAGCACATCTATTACGCGTGCGCGCTGGTGGTTGCTGCGCTGGTGTTCGACATCTTCGACGGCCGCGTGGCGCGCTGGCGGCAGAAGTCTTCGCTGCTGGGGCGCGAGCTGGATTCGCTGGCCGATGTCATCTCCTTCGGCGTGGCGCCGGCGCTGATCGCCTACGGCTGTGGCATGCAGGGCCTGTGGGACCGCGTCGTGCTGGGTTTTTTCGTGGCCTGCGGTGTGTCGCGGCTCGCGCGCTTCAACGTCACCGCCGAAGCCCTGTCGGACGGCGGCGACAAGGTGAAGTACTTCGAAGGCACGCCGATTCCGACGTCCATCCTGCTGGTGCTGCTGCTCTGGGTGGCGGCAGCGATGGGCGCGATCGGGCCGAACCTGTGGGGCGGCTCCGTCCGCATCGCGGGCTTCACGCTGCACCCGCTGGTGCTGCTGTATGCGCTGTCCGGCTCGCTCATGATCAGTCGCATCCGCCTACCGAAGTTTTGATACCTACTGCTACGCGCACAGGTTTCAAAAAACAATCAGGCCTGTCGCTGTTGCTGGCATTGCGCAGGCAGCTTCCGAAAGCATAGCAACCGGAGCATCACGCCAAGCCGTTGGTTGGCCTATGATCAAGCGCCCATGCCCGACAGCCGCCGCGACACGCCCTCATCCGCGCCCGCCATCGACCCCGATGAGCTGAGCGCCCTGGCGCCCTTCCGGCACAGCGTGTTCACCATGCTGTGGAGCACCTGGCTGATCGCCAACCTGTGCATGTGGATGAACGACGTGGCCTCGGCGTGGCTGATGACCACGCTGACGTCCAAGCCGATCTGGGTGGCGCTGGTGCAGACGGCGGCCACGCTGCCGGTGTTTCTGCTGGGCTTGCCTTCGGGCGCGCTGGCCGACATCCTGGACCGCAAGCGCTTCCTGCTGTTCACCCAGTTGTGGGTGGCGGTGGTGGGCGTGGTGCTGTCGCTGGCGGTGTTTTCGGGGATGATGACGCCGCCGCTGTTGTTGATGCTGATCTTCCTGAACGGCGTGGGCCTGGCGCTGCGCTGGCCGGTGTTTTCGGCCATCGTTCCCGAGCTGGTGCCGCGCAGCAAGCTGCCGGCGGCGCTGGCGCTGAACGGGGTGTCGATGAACACCTCGCGCATTCTCGGGCCGCTGATCGCCGGGGCCATCATCGCGGCGCTGGGCAGCGCCTGGGTGTTCCTGCTGAACGCGTTGCTGTCGATCGCCGCGGCGGTGGTCATTTCGCGTTGGCAGCGTGAACACCGGGTCGACCCGCTGGGGCGCGAGCGCCTCACCGGCGCCATGCGCGTGGGCCTGCAGTACGTTGCGCAGTCCTACCACCTCAAGGGCGTGCTGGCGCGCATCGCGATCTTCTTCTTTCACTCCACCGCGCTGATGGCGCTGCTGCCGCTGGTGGCGCGCAACATCGAGGGCGGCAACGCCGGCACCTTCACCGTGCTGCTGGCGGCCATGGGCGGGGGCGCGGTGGCGTCCAGTTTTGCGCTGCCGCGCCTGCGCCAGAAGCTGTCGCGCGACCGGCTCGTGCTGCTGGGCGCGACCACCCAGGCGCTCACCATGGCGGTGATGGCCTTCAACAAGAGCCTGTGGCTGGGCGCGGCGGCGATGGCGGTGGGCGGCGCGGCGTGGCTGACCACAGCCAACTCGCTCAGTGTGTCCGCGCAACTGAGCCTGCCCGACTGGGTGCGCGCGCGCGGCATGTCGATGTACCAGATGGCCATCATGGGCGCCAGCGCAGCCGGTGCGGCGGTGTGGGGCCAGGTGGCCACGTGGAGCAGCGTGCCGGTGGCGCTGGCCGCGGGCGCCGTCAGCGGCGCGCTGATCATGGCCCTGGTGAACTGGCGCTGGCCCGACCGCGGCGTGATGGAAGACCCAACGCCCGCCGGCCCAATGCCGCACCCGCGCGTGGCCGAGCCGCCCGCGCACGGCCACGTGTTGGTCACCATCGAATACCAGATCGACCCGGCGCGCGCCGACGAATTCCGCGCGCTGATGGACGAGAGCCGCCGTGCCCGCCTGCGCCAGGGGGCGCTGACCTGGGAGCTGCTGTCGGATGTGAACGACCCCGGCCGCTTTGTCGAGGTGATCGAAGACGCCTCGTGGACAGAGCACCTGCGCCGCTTCGACCGCGTCAGCGCCGCCGACGCCGGACTGCGCGAACGCAAGCTCGCCTTTCACCTGGGCGAAGAGCCGCCGGTAGTGCGCCGCGCGGTGCGCGAGACGACGGCGCGGCACGCCTAAGCGGGCGCCATCCAACGGCGCGGCAACGCTCTGTCAGAGCATCTCGGTCGCATGGGCCGGGCGAGACGCAGATTCAAGCGATATCAGGCTTCAACCCTACAGCAGTCTGCGCAGGCAGCTATTGAAAAGTGAGTAAATCGGTCGCCGACGACGGGTGCGGCATTGCCGCGTCAGGCCCGAAATCGCTGTCGCGTAAAAGCCAGTGCGACCCAGAAGCCGGCGACGGCGTAGACCACGAGCACCAGCAGGTGGCGCAGGGGATGCGCAGGCCATTGGTCCAGAAACAACGGACGCACCAGCTCCACGGCCGCGGTCAGCGGCAGCCAGTCGGTGATGGCCTGCGCGAAGGCGGGCAGTTGCTGGCGCGGGAAGAAGACGCCGGATAGGAACATCATCGGCGACAGGAACACCGCGAAGTAGTAGGTGAAGAAGTCGTAGCCCTTGGCCTTGGCGTTGAACACCAGCGCCAGGCTGGCGAAGGTGACGCCGGTGAGCAGCAGGATCGGCAACACCAGCACCAGCTTGGGGCTGTGGCTGATGCCCAGTGCCAGCATCACGCCCAGGATGGCGGTGGCGGAGAACAGCGCCTTGAAGCCCGCCCAAAGCATTTCGGCCAGCACCACGTCGTCCAACTGCACGGGGGTGTTGAGGATGCCGTCCCAGGTTTTCTGCACGTGCATGCGCGAGAAGGTGGAGTAGAGCGCCTCGAAGCTGGCCGCGTTCATGGCGCTCATGCAGATCGAGCCGCTGGCCAGAAACAGGATGTAGGGCACCTCCTGCCCGTTGGTGGGCACGCGCCCGATCATGCTGCCCAGGCCGTAGCCGAAGGCGACCAGCCACAGCAGCGGCTCGCCGATGTTGGCCAGCAGGCTGGGCACGGCCAACTTGCGCCAGACCAGCAGGTTGCGCTGGAACACGGGCCACCAGCGCATCGACACTTGCGGCGGCGCCCAGACCGAGGGCGCGGCGCTGGCGGGCACGGCAGGCGCCGCGTCGGCAGGGGCGTCAGACATTGTTCGTGCTCCTGAATACGCAGCTGGCCGCGCAAGCGGTTGTAGGGCGGGAGGGTGATTGGGCCATCAACCGTCCTCGCGGATCTGGCGCCCGGTGAGCTTGAGGAACAGGTCCTCCAGGTTCGCCGGGCGGTGCAGCGTGCGCAGCTGCGGGTGGGCTTGCAGCGCCTGCAGCAGGGCGCGCGCGTTGTGGGTGTAGAAGAAGACGGTGTCGCCGCTTTGCTCGACGCGCTCGGCGTGCGCGGCCAGCGGGTCGCCGACCAGGGCGCGCGCGCCGGGGCCGTAGACCTCGATCACTTCGGGCTCCAGGTGCTCGGCGATCAGCTCGCGCGGACGACCTTCCGCGATCTTGCGGCCGTGGTCCAGCACCAGCAGCCGGTGGCACAGGCGCTCGGCCTCGTCCATGAAGTGCGTGGTCAGCAGGATCGACTTGCCGCCCGACACCAGCATCTGCAGGCGCTCCCACATCAGGTGGCGCGCTTGCGGATCGAGCCCGGTGGTGGGCTCGTCGAGCAGCAGCAGGTCGGGGTTGTTGATGAGGGCGCGCGCCAACGACAGCCGGCGCTTCATGCCGCCCGACAACTCGCCCGGCTTGGCGTCCGCCTTGTGGGTGAGCGCGGCAAATTCGAGCAGCGGCGGCACGCGTTCGGCCAGCTCGGCGCGCGGCAGGCCGAAGTAGCGGCCGAACACGACCAGGTTTTCGGCGCAGCTGAAGTCCGGGTCGAGCGAATCGAACTGCGACACCACGCCCAGGCGCGCCTTGATCGCGAGCGCGTCGTGCGGCATGGCCAGCGCCTGGCCGTCCTCGCGCTCAAAGTAGTGGATCTGCCCCGCGTTCGCCGCCGTCAGGCCCAGGCACAGGCGGATGGTGGTCGTTTTGCCGGCGCCGTTGGGGCCAATCACGCCCAGACATTCGCCCGGCGCGATGTGGAAGGACACCCCGTCCACCACGCGCGTGTCGCCGTAATGTTTGACGAGGTCGCGGGCGTGCAGCAGGGCCAGATCGGACATACGGCCATTGTGCCCGCGGCCGCGCCGGCGCAAGATGCGACCCTAGGACGGATACCCCTTGCGTGCTAGCGAAACTTGCGGCCAAGCTTGACCATGGTTAAGATCATAAGCATGCATATGAATAAGTTGGCGTGAGGCCGACACCACGGCGCGGGCACGCACACAGCCGCGCCAGGAGACACCATGAACCCCTTGGATGCTGTCAGTTCGCTCGGCCACGCCGAATCGCTCGGTCGTTTGGAAGATCTGCCGCCGGAGTACCTGAAGGCGATCAACGACCTGTCGGTCGCGCCCTTGTGGCCGCAGCTGCGGGGGCTGCTGCCGCGCGGCAAGCCGGCGCGCGCCACGCAGCCCTTTATGTGGCGCTATCAGGACGTGCGCCCGCACCTGCTGCGTGCCGGCGAGCTCACGCCCATCGAAAAGGCCGAGCGCCGCGTGCTGGTGCTGTGCAACCCGGGCCACGGCCTCGACAAGCTGGTGGCCACGCCGACGATCTACGTCGGCATGCAGCTGATCCTGCCGGGCGAAGTCGCGCCCAACCACCGCCACACGCCCACAGCCGTGCGCTTCGTGATCGAAGGCAGCGGCGGCTTCACCACCGTCAACGGCGAAAAGTGCCCGATGGAGAAGGGCGACCTGATCCTGACGCCCGCCCTGAACTGGCACGAGCACGGCCACGAAGGCAGCGGCCCGGTGGTCTGGCTGGACGCGCTTGACCTGCCGATGGTCTACGCCATGGAAGCCAGCTACGCCATCGAAGGCCCTTCGCAACACGCGCGCGCCGAGCCCGATGCGTCGCAGAGCAAGTACCGCCGCGCCGGCCTGCTGCCGTACGCGTCGCTGGGCCAGGCGCAGCGGGCCGACTACCCGCAGATCCGCTTCCCTTGGCAGGACGTGCGCGAAGCGCTGGGCGCGCTGGCCGGTGTCACGCCGCGCGGCGAGGCGGTGCAGCTGGCGTACGTCAACCCCGAAACCGGCCGCAGCTGCCTGCCTACGCTGGGCTTCTCGGCGCAACTGCTGCGCGCGGGCGAAGATTTTGCGCCGCGCAAGCGCTCGGCCAGCAGCGTCGTCCACGTGATCGAAGGGCAGGGCGAGTCGCAGATCGACGGCGTGACCCTGACCTGGTCGGAAGGCGATACGCTGGCGATCCCGACGCACGCCGAAGTGACGCACCGCGCCCAGGGGCAGGACGCCTACCTGTTCCACGTGGACGATGCGCCGATGCAGCGCGCGCTGGGTTTTTACGAAGATTTTTGACCGCCAGCCCTACAACCATCTGCGCAAGCAGCTTCTTAATTCATAGCAATTCAGCATGAGCAACTACGTCTTCCCGCCCGCCCCGCAAGCCGCCGTGCCCGTGCGCGGCAGCGACCAGCGGTACGCCGTCAGCCGCATCTTCTGCGTCGGCCGCAACTACGCGGCCCATGCGCGCGAGATGGGCTTCGACCCGGATCGCGAACCGCCGTTCTACTTCAACAAGACCCCGATCGACCTGGTGGCCACCGGCTCGACGATCCCCTTCCCGCTGGGCACCCAGAACTACCACTACGAGATGGAACTGGTCATCGCCATCGGGCGGCCGGCCTTCCGCGTCACGCCCGAGCAGGCCAAAGACTGCGTGTGGGGCTACGCCTGTGGCCTGGACATGACGCGGCGCGACCTGCAGATCAAGTCGCGCGAGATGGGCCGCCCGTGGGATTTCGGCAAGGATTTCGAGAACGCCGCCGTCATCAGCCCGCTGGTGCCGGTGAGCGAGGTCGGCCTGATCGACAGCGGCAACATCCAGCTCAGCGTGAACGGCGCCGTCAAGCAGAACGCCGACCTGAAGGACCTGATCTGGAGCGTACCCGAGGTGATCTCCAACCTGTCTGAGTACTACCACCTGCAGCCGGGCGATTTGATCTACACCGGCACGCCCGAGGGCGTCGGCCCGGTGCAGCCCGGCGACCGGATCACCGGCAAGATCGAACGCGTGGGCGAGATCGCCCTGACGCTCGGCCAACCGGAGTAAGGCGCGCGCTCGACCCCGGCGCGCTGGGTTTCAGCGCTGCGCGACTTGCTCGTCGCTTACCGCCGGGTGCCGCAGCAACTCCTGCACAAAGGGCTGCAGCAGACGGCGCGAATCGCCCGCCACGCTGACCTGGTGGCGTTTGACGTAGATGGTGGGAAAGCTGTAGCGCAACCCCTGCTTCGGGCCCAGCACCATCTCCACCGTCTCCTCGGTTTCCTGGTACGACTCGGTGTAGGGCCGCGTGCGGGCCACGGCCTGCAGGGAATCGAACTCGAAGCCGATCTGCACCCCGGCAAAGGTTTTGGGGCCGGCCACGCAGCGGAAAACAATGCTTCTGCTGTCTGTCGCGCCGCTGTAGCGCGCGCAGCCGGCAGGCGTTTCCATCGTGATGCCGTGCAGCGCAAACTGGCGCCCGCCCATCTGACGGTCCCACCAGACCGACAGCGGGACCGGGCGTTCGCTGGCCCACAGTGCCAATGCGCCCAGCACCAGCAGTGCCAATGTTCCGGCGATCGCCCAGCGGCACCCCCTTGTACCTGCCATGCATCCCCACCGTGCGCTGCGCGGCCATGCTGCCGGGCGCGTGGCCGATTGTCCCATTGCGCCCTCTCTAGAATCGGCGTCTATGTCTGACCGCCTTGCCGTCCTGCCGCAGTACCTGCTGCCCAAGAAGTTGTTGACCCAATTGGCCGGCTGGGGGGCCGGCCTGCACGGCGGCCAGATGACCCACGCCGTCATCCGCCGTTTTGTCGCGCGCTACGGCGTGGACATGGCCGAGGCCGCCAACCCCGACATCACCAGCTACGCGAGCTTCAACGACTTCTTCACGCGGCCGCTGCGCGAGGGTGCCCGCCCGCTGGCGGTGGCAGACTACGTCTGCCCAGTGGACGGCGCCATCAGCCAGTTCGGGCCGATCGAGCGCGACCAGATTTTCCAGGCCAAGGGCCACAGCTACAGCACCCGCGCGCTGCTGGCGGGCGATGCGCGTCTGGCCACCGAGTTCGACAACGGACAGTTCGCCACGCTGTACCTCAGCCCCAAGGACTACCACCGCATCCACATGCCCTGCGCCGGGCGGCTGACGCAGATGGTGTACGTGCCGGGCGATTTGTTTTCGGTCAACCCGACCACGGCGCGCGGCGTGCCCGGCCTATTCGCGCGCAACGAGCGCGTGGTGTGCGTGTTCGACACCGCGCGCGGCCCCTTCGTGCTGGTGCTGGTCGGCGCGACCATCGTCGGCAGCATGGCCACGGTGTGGCATGGCGTGGTCAACCCACCGCGCACCGGCGACGTGCGGCGTTGGTCGTACAACGAGCCGCCGGTCACGCTGGCGCAGGGCGCGGAGATGGGGCGCTTTCTGCTGGGCTCCACCGTCGTGCTGCTGTGGCCGCACGGCACGCTCAAATTCAACCCCGACTGGGCGCCCGGTCGCGGCGTGCGCATGGGCGAGGCGATGGGCAAGGCGCTGGGCTGATTTCAAGCCAAAATGACCTCTGGCCCCACAGCCACTTGCGCTCGCAGCTTCTTAATTCATAGCAATCAAGGTTTTCCGGACTGCACTTCATGACCACGCTCGGCACCCCTTTGTCCCCTTCGGCCACCCGCGTCATGCTGCTGGGCAGCGGCGAGCTGGGCAAGGAAGTTCTGATCGCGCTGCAACGCCTGGGTGTTGAAACCATCGCTGTTGACCGCTACGCCAACGCGCCCGGCCAGCAGGTGGCGCACCACGCGCACACCATCACGATGAGCGACCCCGACGCGCTGCGCGCGCTGATCGAGCGTGAAAAGCCGATGCTGGTCGTGCCGGAGATCGAGGCCATCGCCACGCCCGTGCTGGAAGCGCTGGAGGCCGCCGGCACCGTGCGCGTGATCCCCACCGCGCGCGCCGCCCGCCTGACCATGGACCGCGAAGGCATCCGCCGCCTCGCCGCAGAAACCCTGGGCTTGCCAACCAGCCCGTACCGCTTCTGCGATTCGGCGGCCGAACTGCAGGCCGCTATCGACGGTACCGACGGCCAACCCGCCATTGGCTACCCCTGCGTCGTCAAGCCGGTGATGAGCAGCAGCGGCAAGGGCCAGAGCAAGATCGACGGCCTCGCTGATGTGCAAAATGCCTGGGAGGTCGCCATGGCGGGCGGCCGCGTGAGCCACGGCCGCGTGATCGTCGAAGGCTTCATCGACTTCGACTACGAGATCACGCTGCTTACCGTGCGCGCGCTGGGCGTGGACGGGCAAGTGGAAACGCATTTCTGCGCGCCCATCGGCCACCTGCAGGTCAGCGGCGACTACGTCGAAAGCTGGCAGCCGCACCCCATGAACCCCGCCGCGCTGGCCGAGGCGCAACGCATCGCCGAAGCGGTCACCGCCGACCTGGGCGGCCAGGGTCTGTTCGGTGTGGAGCTGTTCGTCAAGGGCGACCAGGTCTGGTTCAGCGAAGTCAGCCCGCGCCCGCACGACACCGGCATGGTCACCCTGATCACGCAGTGGCAGAACGAGTTCGAGCTGCACGCGCGCGCCATCCTGGGTCTGCCGGTCGACACCGGCCTGAAGACGCCCGGCGCCAGCGCCGTGATCTACGGTGGCGTGGACGCCGAAGGCATCGTCTTCGACGGCGTGGCCGATGCCCTGCGCGAACCCGGGACCGAGTTGCGCCTGTTCGGCAAGCCCGAAAGCTTCAGCAAGCGCCGCATGGGCGTGGCGCTGGCGCGGGATGAGGACGCAGACCGCGCGCGCGACAAGGCCAAGCGCGTGGCTGGCCGCGTGCGGCCACGCGCCGCAGGCTAGCGCGCCGCGCGAGCGGCGGCCCCGCAAACCGCTGAGCGCTCGCACGCACCGATGCGTCGGCGCGCCTGCACGTGTTCGCCGCGTACCGCTGCCCACGCGGGGCAGTCAACGAATCGACAGGGGGTGGCGCGCGGTCCCAGCCGATCGTCGGTATGTTCGCGCGAGCGTTCTGTGCCTGCGCTCAAAGCCATTCGAGCCATTTCACATCGGCGATTTGCCCAAATGGGGCGTCGTTCATTTTTACAAAGCAAACGCTTGGCGAAAATAGAAAGCCTTGCTATGCTGCGTGAATGGAGCGCCCAGAGCCCACCCCGACCACGCCCGCACCGCGCCGCGGTCGCCCGCCCAAGACGGCGGCCGAGCGCGATGAAGGCAACCGCCGCCAGGCGCTGATCGCTGCTGCAGCCAAGCTGTTTCGCACCAAGGGCTTTGACGCCACCAGCACGCGCGACATCGCCGCGGCGGCGGACATGCAAAGCGGCTCCCCCTTCTATTTCTTTCAGAGCAAGCAGGCCTTGCTGCATGCGGTCATGCAGGAAGGTATGGCACGCGTGGCGGTCACACAGAGCGACACGCTGAAGGCGCTGGGCGCCGGCGCGTCGGCGCACGACAAGCTGCGCGCGCTGATCCGCCACCACTTTGAAGTGCTCTTGGGCCCGTACAGCGATTTCATCCCAGTGATGCTGTACGAGTGGCGATCGCTCACGCCGGAGCAACGGGCCGACGTGACGCAAATCAAGGACGCGTACGAATCGGTCTGGATCCCGGTGCTGCGCGCGTTGCACCGCTCGGGCCATATCAAGGCGAAGCCAGGCGCTGCGCGCCTGCTGATCTTTGGCGCGCTGCACTGGGCGGTGCAGTGGTATTCGGTCGACGGTCCGATGACGCTCGACGAAATCAGCGCTCAGGCCATGAAGCTCTTCACGGGGGAAGCATGACGTACCGCAGTGTGTTCGCGCCCGGCCTGCTGGCCGGGCAGGTGGTGGTGGTGACCGGCGGTGGTTCCGGCATCGGGCGTTGCACGGCGCACGAGCTGGCGGCGCTGGGCGCGCACGTGGTGCTGATCGGCCGCAACGGCGACAAGCTGCGCACCACGCAGGACGAGATCGTCCAGGACGGGGGCCGCGCCAGCCACGCGGTGTGCGACATCCGCCAGGAAGACGCGGTGCGCGCCACCGTGGCGGGCATCGTGCAGGCGCAGGGCCGGATCGACGCGCTGGTCAACAACGCCGGTGGCCAGTACATGACGCCGGCAGAAAAGATCAGCGCCAAGGGCTGGCAGGCGGTGGTCGACACCAACCTGACCGGCGGCTTTCTGATGGCCCGCGAGTGCTTCCTGCAGAGCATGCAGGCGAATGGCGGCGCCATTGTCAACATCGTGGCCGACATCTGGGGCTCCATGCCCGGCATGGCGCACAGCGGTGCGGCGCGCGCGGGCATGGTCAGCTTCACCGAAACCGCCGCCGTCGAATGGGCGACGAGTGGCGTGCGCGTCAACGCGGTGGCGCCGGGCTACATCGCGTCCAGCGGGATGGACCACTACCCGCCCGAGGCGGGCGACATGCTGCGCCAGATGCGGCACACCGTGCCGCTCGGGCGCTTTGCCACCGAGGCTGAGGTGTCGGCGGGCATCGTGTTCTTGCTCAGCCCGGCAGCCAGCTTCATCAGCGGCACGGTGCTGCGCATCGACGGCGCCCGCCCGCAGGTGCGCATGGGCTGGGGCCAGGTGGCTGCACCGACCGAGGTGCAGCAGCGCGCAGCGGTGCGCCCCTTCGACGGCTTTCATCGCTACGTCACGCCGAAAGTGTTCAGTTCATGAGCGTGTTCTCTTCCCATTGGAATTCCCAGGGCGAGCAGGCCCAGGCGCGCCGCGCCGCCACGCTGGAGCGCATCGCTGCCTGGCGTGCGCTTGAAGCGCGCGCGGCCGATGCGTCAGCGCGCGCCAAGCCGCAGTTCGACAAACGCGGGCAACTGCTGCCGCGCGAGCGCGTCGCGCTGCTGCTCGACCCGGGTGCGCCGTGGCTGCCGCTGTGCACGCTGGCCGGCTACCTGCAGGATCGGCGCGACCCGGCCAAATCGGTGCCGGGCGGCGGCATGCTGGCGGGCATCGGCTTCATCGAAGGCGTGCGCTGCATGGTGGTGGCGAGCGACTCGGGCATCGAGGCCGGCGCGATCCAGGAGCGCGGGCTCGACAAGATCCTGCGCGTGCAGGAGATCGCACTGCAAAACCGCCTGCCCTTCATCCACCTGGTTGAAAGCGCGGGCGCCAACCTGATGCGCTACCGCGTCGAAGGCTTCGTGCACGGCGGCTCGCTGTTCCGCAACCTGGCGCGGCATTCGGCGGCGGGGCTGCCGGTGGTCACGGTGCAGCACGGTTCGGGCACGGCGGGCGGTGCGTACATGCCGGGCCTGTCTGACATCGTGATCATGGTGCGCGGCCGCTCGCGCGCCTTCCTCGCTGGCCCGCCCTTGCTGAAAGCGGCGACGGGTGAAATCGCTACCGAAGAAGAGCTGGGCGGCGCCGAGATGCACACCGGCGTGTCGGGCCTGGGCGAATACCTGGCCGAGAACGACCGGCAGGCGCTGGGCATGGCGCGCGCCGTCATCCGCGGGTTTTCTGAGTCGAATCGGCCTGTGGCGCTAGATACATCTGCGCGGGCAGCTATGAATTCAGAAGCATTGGAGCCGCACTTCGGCGCCGACGATCTGCTCGGCCTGATGCCGCCGCACCACCGCGAGCCGGTCGACATGCGCGAGGTGATGGCGCGCATCGTGGATGGTTCCGACCTGCTGGAATTCAAGCCGCTGTACGGCGCGCCTACGCTGTGCGTGCAGGCCCGCATCGGCGGTCACCGCGTCGGCATCATCAGCAACAACGGGCCGATCGACGTGGCGGGCGCCAACAAGGCCACGCACTTCATCCAATGGATGTGCCAGCTCGGGCACCCCATCGTCTACCTGCAAAACACCACCGGCTACATGGTCGGCAAGGACAGCGAACAGGGCGGGATGATCAAGCACGGCAGCAAGATGATCCAGGCGGTGACCAACGCCACGGTGCCGCAGCTCACCATCCAGTGCGGCGCCAGCTTTGGGGCGGGCAACTACGGCATGTGCGGACGCGGCTACGCACCGCGCTTCCTGTTCAGCTGGCCCGGCGCCAAGACCGCGGTGATGGGCGGCGAGCAGGCCGCCCGCACCATGCAGATCGTGACCGAGGCCGGCCTGGCGCGCAAAGGCCTGACGCCCGACCCGGCCGAATCGCAAGCGCAGTACGAGCAGATCGTCGCCATGTTCGAAGCGCAGGCCGACGCCTTCTACACCAGCGGCCTGTTGCTGGACGACGGCGTGATCGACCCGCGCGACACGCGCGCCGTGCTGCGTTTTTGCCTGGACACGATCGCCGAAGGCGCGGCGCGCGAAGTTCGGCCCATGCAGTTCGGCGTGGCGCGCATGTGACGCGCCCGTCGGTTCGAGAGCCAAAAATCCGAGGAGACACCCATGCAGCTGACGCACGAACACGAGCAGGTCCGCGACACGCTCAAGCGCTACATCGACGAGCACATCAACCCGCACGTCGACGAATGGGAAGAGGCCGAAATTTTCCCCGCGCACCAGGTCTTCAAGGGCCTGGGTGATCTGGGCCTGCTGGGCCTGACCAAGCCGGTCGAGTACGGTGGCGCGGGGCTCGACTATTCGTACAGCATGGTCATGGCCGAGACGCTGGGCCACATCCGCTGCGGCGGCGTGCCCATGGCGATTGGCGTGCAGACCGACATGTGCACGCCCGCGCTGGCGCGCTTCGGCAGCGATGAGCTGCGCCGCGACTTTCTCGCGCCGGCCATCGCGGGCGACATGGTCGGGTGCATCGGCGTCAGCGAGCCGGCGGCGGGCAGTGATGTGTCGGGCATCAAGAGCGTGGCGCGCAAGGACGGTGACGACTACCTGATCAGCGGCCAGAAGATGTGGATCACCAACAGCCTGCAGGCCGACTGGATGTGCATGCTGGTCAACACGGGCGGCGACAACCTGCACAAGAACAAGAGCCTGGTCATGGTGCCGATGCGCGACGGCCGCGGCGGCCAGCTGACGCCGGGGATCGAGGTGGCGCGCAAGATCCGCAAGATCGGCATGGATTCGTCCGACACCGGGTTGATCTATTTCGACGACGTGCGCGTGCCGCAGCGCTACCTGATCGGGCAGGAAGGCCAAGGCTTCATCTACCAGATGCAGCAGTTCCAGGAAGAGCGCCTGTGGGCCGCCGCCAATGCGCTGTTGGCGCTGGACGAATGCATCCAGGAAACCATTGCCTGGGCGCGCGACCGCCAGATGTTCGGCAGCACGCTGCTCAACCAGCAGTGGGTGCAGTTCAAGCTGGTCGAGCTGCAGACTGAGGTCGAAGCGCTGCGCGCGCTGACCTGGGCGGCGGGTGAGCGCTACGTGCAGGGCGACGACGTGTTGCAGTGGGCCAGCATGGCCAAGCTGAAGGCCGGACGCCTGATGCGCGAGGTGGCCGACACCTGTCTGCAGTTCTGGGGCGGCATGGGCTTCACGCTGGACAACCGTGTGTCGCGCCTGTACCGCGATGGGCGCCTGGCGTCGATTGGCGGCGGGGCGGACGAGGTGATGATGGGGATCATTGCGAAGACCATGGGGATGGCGAAAAGATGAGCACCCCCCTGAGTCGCCTGCGGCGCCATCCCCCCGCTCTCTTCGCGCTGAAGCGCTTCGGGCAGGGGGACAACGCGAGTCGCCGCCGCAGGTGCGTCGACCGCGTTCGCTGGGGTGGCCTGCTCCGCGGCCATTCGCGCAGTGGTGTGCGGTGGGCGGCTGGGCTTTCGCGAGGCGAGTCGGCGCGTTTATGTCTCGAGCTTTGTGTGTCTGCCCGTGCAATCGGTGCATCTTTATTGCTCCGAAATTTGCAGCTGCCTGCGCAAATGGCACCAGCGCCGCGGGGCGATTTCATTCCAATTTTTTTTACAACGGAGGGCGCATGCGGCGCATCCTGATTGCCAACCGGGGCGAGATCGCGCGCCGCGTCATCGCCACGGCGCGGCGGATGGGGATCGAGACGGTGGCGGTGTATTCCGAGCCGGACGCCGATGCGCTGCATGTGCGCGAGGCGACGACAGCGTGGGCTTTGGGTGGGCAGAGTTCGGCCGACAGCTACCTGCGGGGCGACGCGCTGATCGCCGCGGCGCTGGCGACGGGTGCGGACGCGGTTCACCCCGGCTATGGCTTCTTGAGCGAAGACGCGGGCTTTGCGCAGGCGGTGGCCCACGCGGGCCTGACCTGGATCGGGCCGCCGGCCAGCGCCATCCGCGCGCTGGGCAGCAAGTCCGCTGCCAAGGCGTTGGCGCGCGCGCACGATGTGCCATGCCTGCCCGGCTACGCGGGTGAGGACCAGAGCGACGCGCGCTTTGCGGCCGAGGCGCACGCCATCGGCTACCCGGTCATGGTGAAGGCGGTGGCGGGCGGCGGTGGGCGCGGCATGCGCCTGGTGACGGTGCCCGACAAACTGGTCGCCGCCCTGGCCAGCGCGCGTTCGGAAGCGCTGTCAGGTTTCGGCAGCGACGAGTTGCTGATCGAGCGCGCGCTGATGGACCCGCGCCACGTGGAGGTGCAGGTGTTTGCCGACGCGCACGGCCGTGCGGTGCATCTGGGCGAGCGCGATTGTTCGGTGCAGCGCCGCCACCAGAAGATCATTGAAGAAGCGCCCAGCCCGGCGTTGACGCCTGCGCTGCGCGAACGCATGGGCGCCTGCGCTGTGGAGTTGGCTCAGGCCGCGGGCTATGTGGGCGCGGGTACGGTGGAGTTCTTGGTCGAGGATGACCAGTTCTATTTGATGGAGATGAACACGCGCCTGCAGGTCGAGCACCCGGTGACCGAGGCGCTGACAGGGCTCGACCTGGTCGAGTGGCAGATCCGCGTCGCGCGCGGCGAGCTGCTGCCGCTGGCGCAGGACCAGATCGTGCTGCGCGGCCACGCCATTGAAGTGCGCCTGTGCGCCGAGGACGAGCACTACCACCCGCACACCGGTCGGGTGCGGCACCTGCTCGCACCGGCAGCCGCCGCGTTCGAGGTGGCACCGCTGCGTTTTGACCACGCCCTGCGCGTCGGGCTGGAGGTGTCGCCGCACTACGACCCGATGCTGGGCAAGCTGATCGTGCACGCCGACACGCGCGAAGCCGCCATTGACCACCTGCTGGCCGCGCTGCGCGAACTGGAGGTGCTGGGCCTGCGGACCAACCGCGGCTTCTTGATCGAATGCCTGGCCAGCGCGCCCTTCCGCGCCGGGCACGCGCTGATCAACTTCTTGGCGCGCGAAGGCGACGGCTTGCGCGCCGAGCTGCATGCGCGCGAGCGGCTGGCGGACGGGCGCTTTGGCGCACTGGTGACCACGGGGCCCGCTGGTGCGCTGCCTTGCGCCTTTGCTGCGCCGCGCCGGCTGAGCCACCGCGGCATCGCGCGCGACGTGGCGGTGCAGGCGCTGGGCGACGGTGCGTGGCGCCTGCGCGCGGCCGAAGGCGAAGCCGCAACTTGCCACGTGCAGGCGCTGGCGCCGGGCGTGCGCCGTGTCGCCGGCGAGCACCTGACGCAGCGCCTGGCGGCGGTCAACGTGCCGTCCGCCGAGCCCGGCGCGCGTTGGCACGTGCAGGCCGATGGCGTGGACTGGTGGCTGGATGATGTGTCTTTTGAGCCAGAAGCCGGCGCCCAGCAAGCGCAGGCAGCTTCTGAATTGAGAGCGCCGTTCAATGGCAAGGTGGTCCGCATCGGCGCTGAGGCGGGGCAGACGCTGGCGGCAGGCGACGCCGCGGTGGTGATCGAATCCATGAAGCTCGAACACAGCGTGGGGCCGCGCGCGGCCGCGGTGGTGGCCGAGGTGCTGGTCAGCGAAGGCCAGCAGGTCACGCCCGGCCAGGTGCTGCTGCGCCTGGCGCCCCTCCCGGAGGCCGCATGAACGCCGACGCCACAGCCGCAGAGCGCGCGCTGCTGGCCGACACGGTGGCGCGTTTTGCGCGCGAGCGCATCGCGCCGCACGTCACGGCGTGGGACGCGGCCGGCGAGTTTCCGCGCGCGCTGTACCGCGAGGCGGCCGATCTGGGTTTGCTCGGCCTGGGCTACCCCGAAGCCTATGGCGGCACGCCAGCGTCACACCGGATGCGCCTCAGTCTGTGGGTGCCGTTGTGCCGGTACGGCGCCAGCGGCGGCGTGCTGGCCAGCCTGCTGTCCCACAACATCGGACTGCCGCCTGTGCTGGCGCTGGGCAGCGATGCCGTCAAGCAGGAAGTGATTGCGCCGGTGCTCGCGGGCGAGCGCATCGCCGCACTGGCGATCACCGAGCCCGGCGGTGGCTCTGACGTGGCGGCGCTGCGCACCCGCGCGCGGCGCGAGGGCGACGAGTACGTCATCGATGGCGAAAAGGTGTTCATCACCTCGGGCATGCGCGCCGACTGGATCACCGTGGCCGTGCGGACACCCGCCCCCACGCTCCCTGCTGCGCATGGTGCGCTGCCCCCCAAGGGGGCTGCCGCTGCCTTGGGGCGGCCCGGCGGCAGCGGCGGGGACGCCGGCACCCACGGCGCGGGCGGCATCTCCCTGCTCCTGGTGCCGGGCGACAGCGCCGGCCTCAGCCGCACCCGCCTGGACAAGATGGGCTGGCTCTGTTCCGACACGGCGCACCTGCGCTTTGACGGCGTGCGCGTGCCGGCGCGCTACCTGCTGGGCGAGGAAGGCGCGGGCTTCAAGGCCATCATGGGCAACTTCAATGGCGAGCGCTTCGGCATCGCCTGTGCGGCGCTGGGCTTTGCGCAGGCCTGCTACGACGAAGCGCTGGCCTGGGCACGCGAACGCCAGACTTTCGGCGTGACGCTCACACAGCACCAGGTGGTGCGCCACCGGCTGATCGACATGCAACAGCGCATCCGGTCCACCGAAGCCTGGCTGGAGCAATTGGCCGCGCGCGCGGACGGCGGCGACACCGGTGCCGACTGGGTGGGCGAGGTCTGCGTGCTCAAGAACCACGCGACGCAGGCCATGGCGTTCTGCGCCGATGCGGGTGTGCAGATTTCGGGCGGCATGGGTTACATGCGCGGCACGGTGTGCGAGCGCATCTACCGCGAGGTGAAGGTGCTGACCATCGGCGGTGGCACCGACGAGATCATGCGCGAGCTGGCGGCGCGCCAGTGGAGGATTTGAATCAAAAAGCCTTTGAGCCCTAGAGGGATATGCGCGGATAGCTAGAAAAACAAGAGCATCAAGCTTGATGCCACCCCGCAGCGTACCTAACACTTCACGCGCCACACGGCGCGCAACACAAGGACGGAGACATGCGTTTTGACGATCCAGCCGGCACCGTGGGTGCCGCCCTGGCACACACCGCCGCCGAGCACGCCGGCACGGCATTCATCGACCAGGATGCGACGTACACCTGGCCTGAGATGGATCGGCTGGCGACGCGCATCGGGCAGCGCCTGCAGGCGCTGGGCATCGGCCACGGCGACCGCATTGGCGTGATCCTGCCCAACCAGATCGAATGGGTTGCGCTGTATTTCGCTGCCGCGCGCATCGGCGCAGTAGTGGTGGGCCTGAGCGTGCGCTACCGCGACACCGAGCTGGACTTCATGCTGAGCGACAGCGGCGCCAAGGCGGTGCTGGCGCCGGCCAGCTTTGCCGGGTTTGACTATGTGGGCTACCTGCACGCCGCGCGTGCACGCATGCCGCACCTGCAGCACCTGATGTTCGTCGGCGCGCCCCAAGCTGACGGCGATGGCGACGTGGATTTTGGTGAGTGGATGCAGGACCGGGCAGGCGAGACAGCGGCCCCGAGCGGCGTGGGTCCGGCACCGGACGACCTGGTCATGGTGATTTACACCTCCGGCACCACCGGCCGGCCCAAGGCCGCTGGGCTGACCCACAGATCGCAACTCACGTCGGCCAGCGCCCAGCAGGCGCACACCGGCATGGCGTCCACCGATCTGCTGCAACTGGCCCTGCCGCTCAACCACGTGGGTGGCATCACTTGCGGCGTGCTGTCGATGCTGATCGCCGGTGGCGCCAGCGAACTGGTCGCGGCCTTCCAGCCAGACACCGTTCTGGCCATGACGCGGCGCCACCCGCCCACCATGTTGGTCGGCGTGCCGACCATGCTGACGCTGTTGCTGATGCATCCGGACTTTGCGCAGGGCAACTGGTCGCGTGTGCGCTTGATGATCGTGGGCGGCTCCAACGTCGAGCCGGCGCTGCTCAAACGGCTGCAGACGGCCTTCCCGAACGCCACACTGATGAACCTGTATGGCCTGTCGGAGTCGTCCGGCGCCGTCGTGATGACGCCGCGCGGTGCCACGCAGGACGCGCTGCTCAACTCCATCGGCAAACCCTTGCGCGGCGCCAGCGTGCGCGTGCTGAACCCGGACGGCACCGACGCCGCCGTGGGCGAAGTTGGGGAGCTGCTGTTCCGCGGCTGCGGCGTGATCCCGCGCTACGTCGGCGCGCAGCAGGACGAAGGCACGTTTGACGCGGAGGGCTGGCTGCACTCCGGCGACATGGGCTACCAGGACGCGGCCGGGCAGATCTACCTGATGGGGCGGCGCAAGGACATGTTCCTGCAAGGCGGCTTCAACGTGTACCCGGCCGAGGTCGAAGGCGTGATCGGGGCGCTGCCCGGCGTGGTGATGGTGGCGGGCATCGGCGTGCCGGACCCGGTGCTGGGCGAGATCGGCCGCTACTACGTCGTCGCTAAGCCGGACAGCGGCCAGACGGCCGACGCCATCGTTGCGCACTGCCGTGAACACCTGGCCGACTACAAGGTGCCGCGCCAGGTCGTGTTTCGCGACGCACTGCCGATGACCCCTGCCGGCAAGATCCAAAAGGCGGCGCTGCGCGATGAAGCGCGACCCACGCCGCAGGCAGGAGAAGACGATGATGAAACACAACGTCAGCTTTGATTTCTCGGGCCGCCACGTGGTGGTGTTTGGCGGCACCACCGGCATCAACCTGGGCATTGCGCAGGCCTACGCACGCCAGGGTGCCAAGGTCACCGTGGCCAGCCGGAAGGCCCCCAACGTGGAGTCTGCTGCGGCAACGCTCGGACCCAACGGCTTCGGCGTGATCGCGGACGTGCGCGATGACGAGGCGGTGGGCGCTGCGCTGGCGCAGGCCGTGGCGCGGCATGGGCCGATCGACGTGCTGGTTTCG
Source organism: Ottowia flava (assembly GCF_008017535.1). Classification (GTDB taxonomy): domain Bacteria; phylum Pseudomonadota; class Gammaproteobacteria; order Burkholderiales; family Burkholderiaceae_C; genus Ottowia; species Ottowia flava. Next base: position 241,388 of record NZ_VRUA01000002.1, on the reverse strand, counting down.
GGCGCGGCGGGCAACTTTCTGGCGGCCGCGGCCGACATGTCGTCCAACGCCTTCAAGGTGGTGGTCGACATCGACCTGCAAGGCAGCTTTCACGTGGCCAGGCGTGCGCTGGAGCACCTGCGCAAGCCGGGTGCCAGCCTGATTTTCATCACCGCGCCGCAGTCGGTCGTGCCGATGGCCTACCAGGCCCATGTCTGCGCGGCCAAAGCGGGCGTGGATCAGCTGACCCGGGTGCTGGCGATCGAATGGGGCGCGCTGGGCGTGCGCGTCAATGGCATTTCACCGGGGCCCATCGCAGGCACCGAGGGCATGAAGCGCTTGGCACCGCAAGGGCCTGAAGGCGATGCGCTGGTGCGCGACATGGTGCCACTGGGCCGCATGGGCACGCCGGAAGACATTGCGCAACTGGCGATGTTCCTCGGCTCGGATGCCGCCGCCTACGTGTCGGGCACGGTGATCGCGTGCGATGGCGGTGCGCAGGGACAGCTGACGCCCATGGTCACTGCCGCCGCCCGACTGGCACAGACGGCCGGCGCTTGATCGCCAGACCAATCCGTTGCATGCCACCGCTGAGAGTGGCAGCTTGAACTCAACCAACAACCGGAGACAAAACCATGATTGAGATGCCCCTGACCGATGCGGCGCGCCGCATCCGGCGAGTCGCCCTGGGCGACCTGCTGTACCGCACCACGCAGCGCTTCGGCCCGCGCACCGCGCTCGTCGATGGCGACCAGCGCATCGACTACCGCACGCTGGACGCGCGCAGCTCGCAGCTGGCGCACCACTTGCTGGCCCAGGTGGGCGCTGGCAAGCAGGTCGGCATGCTGTGCGCCAACTCGACCGACATGGTGGTGGCCACCTACGCCATCCACAAGGCGGGCCAGGTCTGGGTGCCCGTCAACATCAAGCTGGACGCGTCCGCCATTGCCTACATCCTGCAGCACGCCGAGGTATCGGCCGTCGTGGTGGACGAAGCGCTGTGCGCCGCGCCCGAGTTGCTGCAGGTGGTGCGCGATCTGAACGTGCCGGTGCTGGTGACCATGGCCGGCGGTGCCACGTCTGCGCACGGCACCCCCCTGGCGCAGGCGGAAGCGGGGCAGCCGACCGACCTGCCCGATGTGGTCATCGACGGCGACCAGCCCGCGCTGCTGATGTACACCAGTGGCACCACGGGCCACCCCAAGGGTGTGGTGCATTCGCACCTGTCGGTCTACAGCGCCATCATGGGCAACATGGTTGGCATGCGCTACACCGAGCACGACGTGGTCAGCGGCTGGTTGCCCTTGTTCCATTGCGCGCAGCATACGCTGGCCGCCACGGCGTGCGCGGCCGGTGCCTGCGTGGTGCTGACGCGCGCCTTCGTGCCGGCCGAGGTCGCGAACCTGGTCGTGCGAGAGGGCATGACGGTGTACGTTGGCCTGCCGCTGATGTACGCGGCCGTGTTGGCCGACCCCAATTTCCGTCCCACCACGCTGCGCCAGTGTGTGTACGCGATGGCGCCCATCCCCAAGCCCCTGATTGCGCAGATCGCCGAACGCATGTGCCCGCACATCATGTTGGCCACCGGGCAGACCGAAATCTATCCGGCCACCATGACTTTCGACCCGCTGGCCCATCCCGGCAGCGACGGCAACTACTGGGGAACCTCGCTGGTGACCAACGAGACCGCGGTCATGGACGACGACGGTCGGTTGTTGGGCGCCGGCCAGGTGGGTGAGATCGTGCACCGCGGCCCCAACGTGATGATGGGCTACTTCAAGGACCCAGAGGCGACCGCGGCCGCGCAGCGCTTTGGCTGGCACCACACGGGCGACCTCGGCATGTGGGACGAAGGCGGGCAGATGGTCTTTCTGGACCGCAAGAAGGACATGATCAAGACCGGCGGCGAGAACGTCGCCAGCGTGCGCGTCGAAGCGGTGCTGCTGGCGCATCCGGCCGTGGCGGGTGCCGCTGTGTTCGGCGTGCCGCATGCGCACTGGGGCGAAGCCGTGTGTGCGGTGGTGGTGCGCAAGCCCGATACCGACGCGGACGAAGACAGCGTGCTGGCGCACTGCAAGGAGCGCCTGGGCGGCTTCGAGGTGCCCAAGGTCGTGCACTTCGTGGACGTGCTGCCGGCCACCGCCACCGGCAAGGTGCAAAAACACGTGCTGCGCAAGACCTTGAGCGAACTGCTGCAGGCGCGGGCGAACTGAGCGCCGCGTTGCCCAGGACTGGCCGACCTCGCCGAGCCTGGCAAAAGCAGAAAGGGCCGCCCTGGGGCGGCCCTTGCTTTGAGCGACCCAGGTCGCTGCTTACTTGATGTAGTCGGACACCACCTTCCAGCGGCCATCCTGCAATTGCGACAGGCGCGACGTGTTGCTGCCCAGGCGTTTGGTGGCGGTGAAGGTCATTTCGGCCGAGCCGAACATGTCCGGCGGCAGCGTCATGCTGTCCATCGCCTTGATGAAGCTGTCGGTGGTCAGGTTGGGGCCGGCTTTCTGGGCGGCCTTGGCGAACGAGTCCACCACGTTGTAGCCGTAGACCGAGAACACGGCAGGGTCCTCGTTGAACTTGGTCTTGTACTTGTTGGCCCAGAAGCGGATTGGTTGTGAAGTCTCGTCCGTGTAGGGGTTCTGCACCGTCATCGTGGCGTACAGCCCATCCATCGCCTTGCCGCCGAGCTTGTGGATCAGGTCGGTGTAGGCTGCGCTGGAGCCCAGGAAGGTGGGCGAAAAACTGTTCTTGCGTGCTTCCGCAATCGTGCCGATCGTCTCGCGGATGATCGTGCCCATCACCACGAAATCGCAACCCGCCGCCTTCATGCGCGCAACCTGCGAAGAGAAATCGGTGGCAGCGCGCTTGAACGAGGTTTTCTCGGCCAGCGGCACGCCAATGGTCTTGAGGCCGTCCTCGGCGCCGCGCAGCACTTCCAGGCCGAACTCGTCGTCCTGGTAGATCGCGCAGGCCTTCTTGGCGTTCTTTTCCTTGAACAGCTTGGGCGCAGCCAGGCGAATCTGGTCGTAGTAGGTCGCGGCAAACGAGTACTTCAGGCGGTTGTGCGGCTCGTACATCTCGCGCGCGGCCGTCACCGGAAAGAAGCTGATCACGTTCTTTTCAAACAGCACGGGAAACGTGGCGACGTTCTGCGCGGTGCCGATGTGCCCGAGGATGGCAAACACCTTGTCCTGGTTCACCAGCTTCTGCGCGGCCAGCACGGCGCGCTTGGGGTCGTAGCCCGAATCCTCGAACTTCAGCGACAGCTTGCGGCCGTTGATGCCACCCTGCTCGTTGATTTCGTCGACCCGAAGCTGCATGCCCATGCGCAGCTGCTTGCCGAAGCCCGCCAGTGGGCCCGACAGATCCTGGATCGACCCCAGCGAGATCTGGTCCTTGCTGATGCCCTGGGATTGGGCCCAGGCGGCGCTGGCGACGGCGGTGCACGCGAGGGCGACCAGGGCGTGTTTCATTGGCATGGCGTTCTCCTTGATAAGGCGGCGGCAAAAGGCGCGTCGCGACGGCGACGCAGTGTGGGAAATTGTGCGCAAGGGTGGTGGCGACTGGCGCAGTGAATACCCTGACATGCCCGTTCAGGCTCGGTACATCGCGTCGATCTGCGGGGCGTACTTGGTCTGCACCAGCTTGCGCTTGAGCTTCATGGTGGGGGTCAACTCCTCGTCCTCGGCGGTCAACTGTGTGTCCAGCAGGAAGAAGCGCTTGATCTGCTCGACGCGGGCGAACTTGCGGTTCACCTCGTCGATCACCCCCTGGATCAGCGCCTGCACTTCGGGCGCGCGCGTCAGGCTGGCGTAGTTGGAGAACGGCACGTCGTTGTCCTGCGCGAACTTCTCCACGTTCTCCTGGTCGACCATGATCACCACCACCAAATAGGGCTTCTGGTCGCCGATGACCACAGCGTCGGTGATGTAGGGGCTGAACTTCAGCTCGTTTTCCAGTTCGCTGGGCGTGATGTTCTTGCCACCCGCCGTGATGATGATGTCTTTCATCCGGTCGGTGATGCGGTAAAAGCCCTCGCCGTCCACGGTGCCCACGTCGCCCGTGCGCAGCCAGCCGTCGGGGGTGAAGGTCTCGGCCGTCTTTTCCGGCAGGTTGAGGTAGCCCTTGAACACGTTCGGGCCCTTGACCTGAATCTCGCCGGAGTCTGGATCTAGCCGCACCTGGTTGAAGTCGGTTGCGCGGCCGATCGAGCCAGGCTTGACCCGGTCGACCCGCACACCGGTCGAGGCGCCGCAGGTCTCGGTCATGCCCCAGACTTCGAGCATCGGCACGCCCAGCGCCAGGTACCACTTGACCAGCTCGGGTGAGATGGGGGCCGCGCCCGTCACGAGGTAGCGCGCGCGGTGGATGCCGATCAGCTTGCGCACGTTGTCCAGCGCCAGCCAGCGCGCCACCCGAAAACGCGCTTTCAGGCCAGCGGGAACCGGTTCGCCGGCCAGCACACGTGCCGCAATCTGCTGGCCCACGCCAATGCCCCAGGCGTAGACCGCGCGCTGCAGCCGCGTGCTTTCCTTCAGCGCGATGGTCACGCCGGAATAGAACTTTTCCCACACGCGGGGCACGGCCGTGAACACCGTGGGTGCGATCTCACGCACGTTCTCGGGCACCGTGTCCGGGTTCTCGACGAAGTTGAGCTTGGCGCCGGTGTAGAGCGCGAAGTATTCGCCGCCCATGCGCTCAGCGATGTGGCACAGCGGCAGAAAGCACATGCATTCGTCGTGCTCATCGCGCGCGATCAGCGTGTTGTACCCGCGCACGGTGTAGGTCAGCCCACCGTGCGTGTGCATCGCGCCTTTGGGTTTTCCTGTGGTGCCCGACGTGTAGACCAGAATCGCCAGGTCGTCCGGCTGCACGGCGGCCGCCGCGCGCACGACGGCGTCGGGGTGGGCCTTCAGGTGCTCGCGTCCCAGCGCGCGAAGCTGCGCCAGGCTGAGCACGTCGGGGTCGCTCAGCCCGCGCAGGCCTTCCATGTCGAACACCACGATCTTGCGCAGGCCGGGCAACTGGGCGCGCACTTCCAGCGCCTTGTCGAGCTGCTCGTCGTCTTCGACGAACAGGATGCTGGTGCGCGAGTCCTCGCACAGGTAGTGCACCTGCGAGGCGGCGTCGGTGGGATAGATGCCGTTGGACACCGCGCCGCAGCTGAGCACGGCCAGATCGCACAGCACCCATTCGATCACCGTGTTGGACAGGATGGAGGCGGTGTCGCCCGCCGCGAAGCCCAGACTCATGAGGCCTGCGGCGATCTCGGCGACCGCATCGCCCGACTCCCGCCAGCTCCAGCTGCGCCAGATGCCCAGGTCCTTCTCGCGCAGCCAGACGTGGTCACCGCGCGCACGCACGGCGTTCCAGAACATGGCAGGCAGGGTGTCGCCATCGAGCACGCTGTCCATGCGCGGTTGAATGTGGCTCAGGTCCCAGAGATTTGACACGGGCGCTACCTCCAGGTCTTCTTCTTTTTCCAGCGCCGCTCGCCGCGCACGCCGGCGTCCTTCATGCCGAGGTAGAACTCCTTGATGTCGTCCTTCTCGCGCAGGCGATCGCACCGGTCTTCCATCACGATGCGCCCGTTCTCCAGCACGTAGCCGTAGTCGGCCGCGTTCAGTGCCATGTTGGCGTTTTGCTCCACCAACAGGATGGTGGTGCCGCGCTCGCGGTTGATGCGCACCACGATCTCGAAGATTTCCTTGGTCAGCTTGGGCGACAGGCCCAGGCTGGGCTCGTCCAGCAGGATCAGCGCGGGTTCGGCCATCAGCGCGCGGCTGATGGCCAGCATCTGCTGCTGGCCACCGGAGAGCAGGCCGGCATCCTGGCCAGCCCGCTCGCGCAGGATCGGGAAGTACTGGAACACCTGCTCGATGTCGCGCGCCACGCCGTCGCGGTCGCGCCGTGTGTACGCACCCATCAGCAGGTTGTCGCGCACGGAGAGCAGCGGAAAGACCTCGCGGCCTTCCGGCACGTGGCTGAGGCCAAGCTGCACGATGCGGGCCGGGTCGCGCGCGGTGATGTCCTGACCCTGGAAGTTCACCGAGCCCTTGCGCGGATCGATGATGCCGGAGATGGTCTTCAAGATCGTCGTCTTGCCGGCACCGTTGCTGCCGAGGACGGTGGCGATCTCGCCTTGTCGCACCTGCAGACTCACGCCGCGAATGGCCTTGATCGGGCCGTAGGCGCTTTCGATGTTTTGCAGCTTCAATAGGGCTTCTGCCCTAGATGGGTCTGCGCAGGCAGCTACTGAAGTCATAGCATTTGTCATGCCGCCGTCCTCCTCAGTGAGGACACGTCGTCGATCGATCCCAGGTAGGCCTCGATCACCGCCGGATCGCTCTGCACCTCGGCCGGTGTGCCCAGCGCCAGCACCTGCCCCTGGTTCATGGCGACCACGCGGTCCGATACGCGCGAGACCAGCGTCATGTCGTGCTCGACCATCAGCACCGTGGTACCGAGCTCCTGCACGATGTCCTGGATCCAGAAGGCCATGTCCTCGGTTTCCTCGACATTCAGGCCGGACGAAGGCTCGTCCAGCAGCAGAAGGCGGGGTTCGGCGCACAGCGCGCGCGCCAGCTCGACCACCTTGCGTACACCGTAGGGCAGGCCGGCCACGGTGGCGTCGCGGTGGTGCTGCAGGTCGAGCAGGTCGATGACGCGTTCTACCTGCTCGCGCGCGGCCAGCTCGGCCCGGCGCGTGGCGGGCGTGAAGAAGACCTCGCTCCAGAACCCGGTCTGGCGGTGCGTGTGACGGCCAATCAGCAGGTTGTGCAACACCGTGGCGTGCTCGAACAGCTCGATGTTCTGGAAGGTGCGCGCAATGCCGAGCGAGGCCACCTTGTGCGGCGGCTGGGCCGTCAGTTTGATCAAGCCGTCCGGGCCGGCGTAGTCGATCTCGCCGCTGGTCGGCGTGTAGATGCGGCTGATCAGGTTGAACACCGTGGTCTTGCCGGCGCCGTTGGGGCCGATCAGCGTGAACACTTCGCCGCGGCGCACGTCAAAGCTGACATCGTTGACGGCCAACACGCCGCCGAAGCGCACGCTGAGGTTCTTGGCAGAGAGCAGAACGTCGTTCATTTCAGCCGATCGGATTTCTGGAACGACTTCTGCCGCTTGAACATGCCCTGGCGGTAGAACGGGAACATCTGGAACCAGGTGCGGATCTTCAGCCAGCGGCCGTACAGGCCCAGCGGCTCGAACAGCACGAACGCGATCAGCACCGCGCCGTACACCACGGCCTGCAATCCGGGCGCCTGGCCGATGGCGTCGGGCAGGTAGTCCTTGAACAGCGAGATCAGCTGCGGCATGGCGATCAGGAAGATGGCGCCCAGGAAGGCGCCGTGCACCGAACCCAGCCCGCCGATCACGACCAGCAGCAGCAGGTCGATCGACTGCAGGATGCTGAACTGGTCGGGCGACAGAAAGCGCATCTTGTGCGCATACAGCGCGCCGCCAATGCCCGCCAGCGCCGCCGACAGCGCGAACGACAGCGTCTTGTAGCGCGCGAGCTGGATGCCCATGCTCTGCGCCGAAATTTCCGAGTCGCGAATGGCGACGAAGGCGCGCCCGGTGGCGCTGCGCAGCAGATTCAGGATGGCCAGCGTGCACAGCACGGCGGTGACTAGCGCGATGAAATAAAAGCCTTCGCCCGAATCGATGTGCCAGCTGCCGATGGTCGGTGCCTTCACGTGCATGCCGGCGTTGCCGCCGGTCAGTTTTTCCCAGCGCGCGAACACTTCTTCCACGATGAAGCCGAAGGCCAGCGTCGCAATGCCCAGGTAGATGCCTTTCACGCGCAACGCTGGCAGCCCGACGACCACGCCGACCAGCGCAGCCAGCACGGCCGCGCACAGCATCGCCAGCGGGAAGGGCAGGCCCGCGTTGGTCAGCACCGCCTGGGCGTAGGCGCCCACACCCACGAAGGCGGCGTGGCCCAGTGAGAATTGTCCGGTGTAACCAGCCAGCAGCATCAAGCCTAGGCCAATGATCCCGTAGATCAGCACGAAACTGAGTTGCGCCAGCCAGTATTCGGGAACGATCCAGGGCGCGAGCAGCAGGAAAACGGCGAGCAGGCCATACCAGAAGGCCTGGCCGCCATGCTTGATCAGGCGGATGTCCTGCGCGTAGTCGGTCTTGAAGATGAATCGCATCAGACCTTCTTCCTGAGCTTCTCGCCGAACAGGCCGTTGGGCCGCACCACCAGCATGACCAGCACCACGATGTAGGCGGCGATGTCCTTGAAGCCCTCAGGCAGGTAGAAGCCCGCCAGCGATTCCACGATGCCGATGATCAGGCCGCCCACGATGGCGCCGGGCAGGCTGCCGAAGCCACCGACCACGGCGGCCGGGAACGCCTTGAGCCCGATGAAGCCCATGTTGGCGTGCACGAAGGTGATCGGCGCCAGCAACAGGCCCGCGATGGCCGCAACGCTGGCAGCGAGCGCCCACACCAGTCCGTTCAGGCGCTGCACCGGGATGCCCATGTAGTACGCCGCCAGCTGGTTCTGCGACGAGGCCTGCATCGCGATGCCCAGCTTGCTGTACTTGAACAGGCCGTACAGCGCCGCGCACAACACGGTGGTGACCGCGATGACCACCACCTGCTCGGCGCTCAGCACCAGCGAGCCCAGCTTCCAGACCATGTCCTTGTACGGCACGGGCAGGGTGTGCGTTTCGGTGCCGATGCCAGGCACCATGGTGATCAGCCCGCGGCCGACGTAGCCCAGGCCGATGGTCAGCATCACGATCGAGAACGCAGGCTGCCCCAAAATGGGGCGAATGACCAGGCGCTCGGTGGCCATGCCCAACATGCCCACCGCTGCGATGCTGGCGATGATGGCCAGCCAGTACGGAAAGCCCAGCATCGTCATGCACACCAGGCCGGCAAAGGCGCCGAGCATCATCAGCTCGCCCTGGGCGAAGCTGACGGTTTCGGTGGCCTTGTAGATCAGCACGAAGCCGAGCGCAATCAGGCCGTAGATACAGCCTTGCGCGATACCGCTGATCACCAACTGCAGAAATTGCACGTGTCTCCTTGGCTCCAGGGCTGGGGGGTATTGGGCGGACTCTAGCGATGTCGGTCCCGGGTTCTCGTTAGCGCAAACCCTAGATCGCATGCGGTAGCGGCCATTGTGTTGGATTTTTACCAAGCAAGCACTCAGTGAAAATCCCAGTGGCCGGTGCTGAAGCCGCATCGCACAGCTCCAGCAGGGTGCGACATCTGCCCGAACGACAGGGTGAATTTCACCAAGCGCACACTTGGTGAAATGCCTATACTGCGCAGATTCGGTTCTTTCCGAGGAGACACCTGATGAGCGAAGCCTATGTGTTTGACGCCGTGCGCACCCCCCGCGGCAAAGGCAAGAAGGACGGCAGCCTGCATGAGGTCAAACCCGTCGACCTGCTCGCGGGCACGCTAGAGGCCTTGCGCACGCGCCACGATTTCGACACGGCGGTGGTGGACGATGTGGTCATGGGCGTGGTGTCGCCCATCGGCGAACAGGGCTCGGTGATCGCCAAGGTCGCGGCGCTCAAGGCAGGCTGGGACTGGCAGTGCGCCGGGGTGCAGATCAACCGGTTCTGCGCGTCGGGCCTGGAGGCCGTGAACCTGGCCGCGCAGAAAGTGCGCTCCGGCTGGGAAGATCTGGTGGTCGCTGGCGGGGTGGAAAGCATGAGCCGCGTGCCCATCGGCGCCGACGGCGGGGCCTGGGCGCAGGACCCGGCCACCAACATGGCGACCGACTTCGTGCCACAAGGCGTGGGCGCCGATTTGATCGCCACCATGGAAGGCTTTTCGCGCGAAGACGTGGACGGCTTTGCCGTGGTGTCGCAGCAGCGCGCGGCCAAGGCGCGCGACAGTGGCTACTTCTCCGGCTCGGTCGTACCGGTGAAAGACTGGCTGGGCCAGACCATTCTGGACGCCGACGAGTTCATCAAACCACGCACCACGGTGGAGGCACTGGGCGGATTGAAGCCTTCGTTCGCGCAGCTGGGTGCGCTGGGCTTTGACGCCGTGGCGCTGGGCCGCTATCCGCAGGTCGAGCGCATTGACCACGTGCACCACGCCGGCAACTCGTCGGGCATCGTCGACGGCGCCGCGGCGATGCTGATCGGCAGCGAGGCCGCGGCCAAGGCGCACGGCTTCACGCCGCGCGCGCGCATCGTCGCCACGGCGCTGTCGGGCGCCGACCCGACCATCATGCTCACCGGCCCGATGCCCGCCACGCGCAAGGCGCTGGCCAAGGCGGGCATGACGATCGACCAGATCGACCTGTTCGAAGTGAACGAGGCGTTTGCCGCCGTGCCGATGAAGTTCATGAAGGAATTTGGCGTGCCGCACGAGAAGGTCAACGTCAACGGCGGCGCCATTGCCATGGGCCACCCGCTGGGCGCCACGGGCGCCATGATCCTCAGCACGCTGATCGACGAGCTGCACCGCCGCCAGCTGCGCTACGGCCTGGCCACGCTGTGCGTGGGCGGTGGCATGGGCATTGCCACCATCGTTGAGAGAATTTAAGAGAAATCAGGTTGCAGCCCTACAACTACCTGCGCAACCAGCTACTCAATTAAGAGCATCCATGAGCTACAAGACCCTGCGCTACGCCATCGAGGACGGCATTGCCGTCGTCACCTTCGACGATCCGGCAGCGCCGGTCAACACCATGAGCGAGGCCTGGCAGGCCGATCTGACCGCGCTGGCCACCCAGCTCAGCGCGGAGCGAGACCAGTTCCGCGGCATCGTGCTCGCGTCGGCCAAAAGCACCTTCTTCGCGGGCGCTGACCTCAAGGGTGTGATGCGCATGGACGCGGTGGAAGCGCCGCGCAGGTTCTTCGCCGAAGTGGAGGGCATGAAGCGCCACTTCCGCACCATCGAAACGCTGGGCAAGCCCATCGCGACCTGCCTGAACGGCGCGGCATTGGGCGGCGGCTGGGAGCTGGGCCTGGTGGGCCATTACCGCATCGCCGTGGACGACGCGAAGATCCGTCTCGGCCTGCCCGAAGTCAGCATCGGCCTGCTGCCGGGCGGCGGTGGCATCACCAAGATGACGCGCCTGCTGGGCCTGACCGGGGCACAGCCGTACCTGGTCGAAAGCAAGCTGTTCGGCCCACAAGAGGCGCTTCAACTGGGTGTGGTGCACGAGCTGGTGGCCAGCGCCGACGCGCTGCTGCCCGCCGCCCGCGCCTGGATCGACAGCGTGCAAGGCCAGCCCGAAGCGGCGCAGCACCCGTGGGAGCGCAAGGACTACCGCATGCCGGGCGGCACGCCGGACAACCCCAAGGTGGCCGCGATGTTGCCCGTGGCGCCGGCCATGCTGAAGGCGCGCACGCGCGGCCTGTACCCAGCGCCGGCGGCCACGCTGTCGGCCATGGTCGAAGGCGCGCAGGTCGACTTCGACACCGCGATGCGGATCGAGAGCCGCTACCTGGCGGGGCTGCTGGCCAGCCCGGTGACCAGGGCGATGATCAACACGTTCTTCTTCAACATGAACGCGATCAAGAGCGGCCAGTCGCGCCCCGGTGGCGTGCCCAAGTGGCGCCCAAGGAAGGTGGGCGTGCTGGGTGCCGGGATGATGGGCGCGGGCATCGCCTACGCGCAGGCCAGCCGCGGCATGGCCACCGTGTTGAAGGACGTCAGCGCCGACAAGGCCGCGCACGGCAAGGCCTACAGCGAGAAGCTCACCAGCGCGCGCGTGGCCAAGGGCCGCATGGGCGCGGTGGAGCAGGCCGAGCTGCTGGGGCGCATCACGCCCACCGCCAACGTGGCCGACCTGAACGGCTGCGATCTGATCATCGAAGCGGTGTTTGAACAACGCGATTTGAAGGCCCAGGTCACGCGCGAGGCCGAGCCCATGCTGGCGCCCGGCGGTATCTTCGCCAGCAACACCAGCACGCTGCCGATCAGCGGGCTGGCGCAGGCCAGCGCGCGGCCGGCCCAGTTTGTCGGCATCCACTTTTTCAGCCCGGTCGACAAGATGCAGCTGGTGGAAATCATCCGCGGCCAGCAGACCGACGACGAGACGGTGGCGCGCGCCTACGACTACGTGCTGGCGCTGGGCAAGCTGCCCATCGTTGTCAACGACTCGCGCGGCTTCTACACCAGCCGCACCTTCGGCGCCTACGTGATGGAAGGCGCGGCCATGCTGGGCGAAGGCATTCCGGCGGCCGTGATCGAGAACGCTGCCGTCCAGGCCGGTCTGCCGGTCGGGCCGCTGGCTGTGCTGGATGAAACCGCGCTGTCGCTGTCCGTCCATGTGCTGGACCAGACCCGCGCCGACTTTGTAGCGGAAGGCAAAACCTACGGCGCCACACCAGGCGAGTTGCTGGTTGAGCGCATGGTGAAGGCGCTGAAGCGCCCGGGTCGTGCGGGCGGCGGCGGCTTCTACGACTACGGCGCCGATGGCAAGAAGCACCTGTGGCCCGAGTTGAAAACGCTGTTCGAACGTGCCGACGTGCCGTGGACCGCAAAGGACGTGCAAGACCGTCTGCTGTACCGCCAGTCCGTTGAAACCGCCCGCTGCCTGGCCGAAGGCGTGCTGACCAGCGTGCACGACGCCAACATCGGCAGCATCTTCGGCATCGGCTTTCCGGGGTGGACGGGCGGCGCCATGCAGTTCATCTATGGGCAGGGCGTCGAGGAGTTTGACAAGCGCTGCGCGGCATTGGCGGCCCGGTACGGGGCGGGCTTTGCGCTGTCAGACGAGGTGCGCGCGGCGATCCAGAAGTTCCGTCCGGCGTACTGATCGGCGGCAGCGGCTGAGCGGTTGGCGCGTCCGTGGCGCTGCGCTGCTTAGCAGCACAGCGCCTGTTTATCTGGCCGCTGCCCTTCCGCTTACTTCTTGACCAGCGGACAGGCGCTTTCCGCCAGCGGCTGGAACGCTTCTTCTGCCGGGGTGACGGCGACGGTCTTGTAGACGTCGTAGGGACCGGTCGACTCCTTGGGCGTCTTGACCTGCATCAGGTACACGGGGTGGATCTTGCGACCGTCTTCCCGCACCCGCCCCGGGCCGAACAGCGGATCATCGGTGGGGATCTTCTTCATCGCGGCGATGACCTTGTCGCCCGCGTCGGTTTTTTCCGATTCAATGGCTTTCGCGTAGTGGAGCACGGCTGAATAGACGCCCGCCTGCGGCGCGTCGGGGTAGATGCCCTTGTTGCGTGCCGATATCTGCTTCGTGAAAGCGCGCGTGCTGTCGTTCTTGTCCCAATAGAAGGTCGTGCTGAGGTACATGCCTTGGGTCAGTTTGGTGCCCAAGGAATGGATATCGGGCAGCGTCATGAACAAGCCCGCCAGCCGTTGCTTGCCGCCTTGGGTCAACCCGAACTCGGTGGCCTGCTTGACGGCGTTGGCAGCGTCGGCGCCCGAGTTGCCGAGCGCGATGACCTTGGCCTTTGAGCTCTGCGCTTGTAGCAGGAACGACGAAAAGTCGTTGGTGCCGACCGGGTGCGCGACCGTCCCGACCATCTTGCCGCCGGCTTTATTGACGGCCGACGTCAGGTCGTTGGTGAGCACTTTCCCGAACACGTAGTCCGCAGCCAGGACAAACCAGGTGTCGCCACCCTCCTTGACCATCTGCCTGCCGACCGTGTTGGTGTAAGCCCAGGAGTCGTGGGTCCACATCACGTGGTTGGGTGTGCATTTGGAGCCTGACAAGTCCGAGGACGCGGCAGACGAAAGCAGAACGGCCTTGTTGCGCTCGACGGCCAGGTTCACGACCGCCAGCGCGATGGCCGTCTGCGGAATATCGACGATGGCATCGACCCCCTCGGTGTCAAACCACTTGCGCGCAATGGCCAGCCCAACATCCGGCTTGTTTTGATGGTCGGCAAAGACCACCTCGACGGGCTTGCCGGCAATCTTTCCCCCGAGTTTCTCTACCGCCATCTTGGCCGCCTCAACCGAGCCGCGACCGGAAAAATCGGAGAATATGCCCGACATATCGGTCAGCACACCGATCTTGATTTTGTCGTCCGAAATCTGGGCTTGCGCACCGGCGGCCAGACAAGCAGCCGACAAGGCCAACAGCGAGGGTGAAAGTTTCATCATGTCTCCAGAATCAATGGTGGAAGGGCGCCGTTTTAGTTCTTGCTTTCGGCTTTGCGGCGAACAAAGTCATTGAGGTGCGTCGCGACCTCGCCGCCGGCAATGGCAAAGCCAGCGAGTTCGACCTCGGTGGTCGATGGTGAGTTGACGATCGCGGCGGCGGCCGAGTTGGCAATCCGCTTAACCAGTCGAAGCGCTTGCCAATCCATGGTGCGCAGCTGATCGATCAGACTGGCAATCTTGGTGCGCGCCGCGCCCGTGCCGACGACATGCTCGACCAGACCGGCCTGTTGGCATTTTTCTGCGTCCCAGTCCTCGCAAAACATGATCATTTCCTTGGCCTTGGCCAACCCGATGGAAGCAACGAGGCTGGGCGTCAGGCCGTAGGTCAGAAACATGCCAAGCCGGGTTTCAGGCAAGTTGAACTTGGCGTTTTCTTCCATCACGCGGAAGTCGCAGGTCATCGCGATGCCCACGCCGGCGCCGTAGGCGGGCCCGCGAACGGCGGCAAAGGTGATCTGCTCGACATTGCTCATCTTGCGGACCATCTCGGTGGCAACGATCTGGTTGATGCGAAGCCGATCCACGGCGTGTTCTTTATCGTCAAGAATGCCGCTGACTTCCTTCAGGTGGGCACCGGCCGAAAACGCGGGGCCTTCGTGGTCCAGAATCAGGAAATGGATGCTGGTTTGGTATTTCAACCAATCGGCCAGCTGGACCAGTTCCTCGAGCAGGGCAGAAGATACGGCGTTGAGCTCGCGCGGGCGCGACATCGTGGCAACGAGCGTGTCGCCTGCCACGTCAAGTCGCAGTGTTTCGAATTCCGGTGTTTTCAATTCAATACCTCTTTTCAAACATGGGGGTCTTGGTCACGGCGCGCTCAAGTTCGCCCGCGTTCACCCATTCAATGGCGGGTGTCAGCCGGATGCGCGTATGCAGGGCGTTCTTGATTTTTGCGTCGACGTCCTTGACGGCTTCATCCGTCATGCCTTCGCCCTTTTCCACCTTGATCAGCAAGGGCGGCTCCACGCGCGGCGGCGGTTGGTTCAGCACGATGCGCATTTGCCCTGTGATTTGAGGCACAAATTCGTTGATCACCGTGCGGATCGAGGCCGGATAAATGTTGGCGCCTTTGACGATCAGCATGTCGTCCGAGCGGCCGATAACCTTGAATCGTGGGCCTTTAAAGCCGCAGTTCGGGCATTCGTTCCGGTAAATCTGAACGATGTCGCCGGTTGCGTATTTCAGGATAGGCCGCGCTTGCCGATTGAGCGAGGTGCAGATCGCTTCGCCAATGGCGCCATCCACGGGTTCGACGTGCCGGCCAGTTTCCGGGTCAATGAGGTCGAGCGGGTAAAGGTCGATCTCCGGTGTCACCGCATGCATGCCGTGGTATTCATGGCTATTGCATGAAAATGCCAGGGTTTGCGCAAAAGGTGCGATCCAGTCGTATACCCGGCAACCGTAGGCGGATTCGATCTTTTCCTTGATTTCAGGAATGCCGGCGCCAATTTCGCCAACCACAAAAACTGCCTTGAGATTGAGCGAAGAAACCGGTTTACCGGTTTTCTGCGGCATCGCCTCGGCCAGGTACTGCGCCAGCGACGGCGTGGTCATCAAGGCGGTGGGCGAAGTCATCTGCGCGAATTTGAGAATCGCGTCGGTTCCGCCACGAACGTCCACATCGATCGGCAAGACGCCCGAATTTCGGAGGGGTGGCAGGACGGCCGAGGTGGCGTAAATCCCCAGAGCGTGGGCAAAAAGGACGCGCTCTCCCGGGAGGATGCCCGCGTGGTTCATCATCGAGGAAATGCCCGAATTCAGGTGACGCAGGTCGCTGTGTGTGAGTGTGTAGGTGAAGGTCGGGTCACCCGTGGTTCCGCTGGTGGTGGCCGTCACCGCGATCTGGTCGAGCCGGGCACACAGGTACGAGCTGAAGGGGTGACCTTGCTTTTCCAGCGATTCGTTTTGAGCCAACCGCTCTTGGTCTTTGCCCATCAGCACGGGGAGGGCTAGAAAATCGTCAAGCCCCTTGATATCGCCAACTTCAACATCCAGATCCTTGAATCGCTTTCGATAATAGGTGGAATTATCCAGGCAATAGGAAATTTGCTGCTGAAGCAGCATCCATTGGTGCGCGCGAAGTTGCTCTTCGCTCAGCGAATTTATACCTTGGCTCGCATACCTGATTCCGTGCATGATGAAGTCCTGTGTTGAAGGCGGTGGTTAGAGCAGCCGCATGAAGAGTTCGTAAATCTCATCGGCCGTCGTTTGAATATTGATCTTTTTCTCTCCAAATCGATGAGGCTCGCTTCTGGCTTCTGCCATGGAGTAGATCATCTGCGCGATGAGAGTTGGTCGGATGGGCTCACGCCCAGTGTTGTGGGTGTCTTGTATGTTTTTGATGACATTAATCATTTCTCCCACATACAGCTTGTTGTATTCAAGTAGTCGAGAACTCTTGAAATATCTGTCTCTTCTGAGTTCGAGATACAAGTTGGATATTTCCGCGTCATTGCACATGCATTCCAGGTTGTGACTGATTGCATATTTCAACTTGTCGTTGAGTGATTCGATTATTTGAATCTGTGCCAGGTATTGGCTGAGCGCCTTGTCGTACCAGGTGCAAATGATGTTTTCGAGTATTTGAATTTTGGTCGGGTAGTACTTGAAAATCAGGCCCTCGGTCACGCCAGCCTCTTTGGCGATTTCTTTGGTTGAGCCGTCCTTGTAGCCACGGCATCTAAAGACCTTCAGCGCGGCAAATTCGATTTGCTGCATGCGCACTTCCTTGGGCAAGCGGGTGCCGGTCTTCGGCTTGATCTCCGTTGCCTCGGCCGCTTGGTCATCAGGCAGGGTGGGATGATTGATGTGTGGTTGCAAAGCGATCCCCTTGTGTCACTACACGCCCGCGGATGAGGTGCACCCCGGAGCAGAAGGCTTGCAAACACGCTGGCGCCTTCAAGGTGAGTTCCACTCACTTACAATCGTACACGTTAGGTGAGTCGCACTCACTAGGACTAACCCTGGGTGCGGACAAGAGGGGACGGGAGCGGAGTTTTAGGGCTGGGCCATGCCGGCCCGCTTGGTCGCACTGTCCCAGGACACGGAGACTCGATTGCCCGTCTTGCTGCGTGCTGTCGGCGTCAGCAAAGCGCAGCGCTCAGGCCTTGGCGAATTTCCTGGCCGACCTGCAACGCTGGGGCTTGCAGCGTCGGGTCGGCGGGTGCCCATGCCAGACCGGATGCGCCGCCCGCGATGCAAAAAAAACGGCGGCCCGTGGCCGCCCGTTTTTATTCACCAACCCTCTCAGTGTGCGCGGCGGCTCGAGCGATGCAGGCCGAACGCGGCGAGCAAGCCGGCGAGCAGCATCAATGCCCATTGCCCCAGCGTCGGCACAGGCAAGGCGGCCCCCGCGACGGTGACGGTGGTCGTGGCGGTGTTCGTGCCGCCAGTGCCGTTGATGGTCGACGGGCCGGTCTGGGTGGGCGTGCCAGTGACTTGGCAGGTCACGGTCTGGCCTCCAGGAATGTCGCTCGGCGACGTCCACGCACTGCTCGAAGGGCTGAGCGTGCAGGCGCCCAGGGCCATCCACGGCGCCAGGGTGGCGTTGCACACGGTGCCCGTGGCGTCGGCCGTGCCTTGGTTGGTGCAGCTGAAGTGGCCCGTGTAGGGCTGATTGACGGTGCCGGTGGTGGGCAGCCCGCTCAGATCGATCATCACGTTGGGCGTGCCGCCGATGACCAGTGTGGCGCTGCCTTCGTTGTTGGTGGTGTCCGACTCCTGCGCCGCGCTAGTGCGCACGATGACCGACGAACTTCCCTTGGCGTCGGGCGTGCCCGTCACCGTGCAGTTGATGACGGCGCCTGACGCCAAGGCCGCGGGCGGCTTAGGCGTGCAATCAGCCGTCGCCCAGGACGGCAGCCCGGCGGGCGCGCAAGTGCCAGCCGAGGCGGCACCGGCACCGTGGTTTCCGCACGCAAAACTGCCGTTGTATGGCTGACCCACGGTGCCAGCAGGCAGGTTGACGCTGTCGACCCGCATGTCGGCCAGCGGCGCGGCGCTGACGGTCAACGCCAGCATGGCGCTGTTGTTGCTTGGGTCGGTGTCGGGCGTGGTAACGGGTGTGCCGTTGATTGTGGTGAGGTTGGCCCCGCTGGTGCTGCCGTTGACGGCGGTGGTGCCCAGGGCAGTGGGCGTGCCGGAGACGGCGCACGTCACCGTGGCGCCGGCCGGCAAAGTTTGTCCGGCGGTCCAGGGGGGCGGCGGCGCAGCCGTGTCGATGGAGCAGCCGCTGACGGCAAGACCCGCGGGCAAAGTGCTCACGGTGCAGTTGGTGGCCGGCATCGCTGCCGCACTGGCGCCGCCCGTGCCCCTGTTCTGGCAGGTGAATGTCCCGTAGTAGGACTGTGCTTGGACCAACGGCGCATTGGTCAGCCCAGACAGGTCAATTGCCATGTCCGGCCCGTGCACCATGACCAAGCCCTTGTTGTATGCGACGAAGGCCACGTCCGATTCCCCGCTCAGGCTTTGCTCGAAACTCGCGACAGTGCCAGCATTGGCGGCGGTGATGCCGAAGTCAGCCAGCGTGAAACTGGCGAGGCGCACGGCTCGCGGTCCAACCCCCGTGATGGTGCCCGGCGCGTGAGCGGCGTTGCTCCCATCAACGCGGTAGAACTGCCAATTGATGCGTGCGATGCCGGTTGGGCTGACAATGATGGACACGGGGTGGCCCACCACGGTGCCAACGCTGTTTACGAACTGGTAGACGTCGGGCTTGCTGGTGTCGCCCACTTGTGTGACCAGCATGGCCGGCGTGGTCAAGTCCGGCGAAGCGGGCAGCCCAACACGAAAGCGCAGTGTCTGGGCCGGCAAGTTGAATACGGCAGTGGCCAACTCCAGGCCCTGGACGCCGTCGGTGATCAGCGGCGCAAGTGGCGGGGGTGTCGGGGGTTTGGGGTCAATCGGGAAGGCGGTGCCCTTGCCGATGAGCGGACTGCCGCTGGTGGGCGTCAGGATACTGTCCGGGGCCAGCGCCTGGAATTGCGCCGGTGTGAATGCCGGAACGGTGGGCATCAAGCTGTCGTTGGCGCCGGTGGAATAGCGCTTGGCACTGGCCCCCGTGCCCACCTGAAAGCCGATGACGATGGTGCTTCGGTCGGTGACGGCGGTGGGCGCCGCCGGTGCCCACAGCGTGCCCGCTTGATCACCGAAAACGGCCGTCACCGGCGTGGCCTGGGCCGAGCCGACGATCAGCCCAGCCAGCAACATGCCCTGGGTAAAACGCCAAGCCAACATTTTTTTCTCCCTGATTGGTCAAGTGCGGCCCGCCGTGCATGACGTCGGGCGGGCCCTCCCATGAGTTTAGGGGAGTATCGCTGGGCCGCGAAGCCGGGTGCAGCCCGGTCTGGGCCGCGCCGCCAATTGTGGTTATCGCGCGGCGCTTACTGAAACGCCACTTCCACAAAACTGCGCAGCTTGCGGCTGTGCAGCTGGTCCAGGCCGTTTTCGCGCAGGCGCTCGATCGCGCGGATGCCGATCTTCAAGTGCTGGTTCACGCGCTCGCGGTAGAAGTGGTTGGCCATGCCGGGCAGCTTGATCTCGCCATGCATGGGTTTGTCGCTGACGCACAGCAGGGTGCCGTAGGGCACGCGGAAGCGGAAGCCGTTGGCGGCGATGGTGGCGCTTTCCATGTCGAGCGCGACGGCGCGCGACTGCGAGAAGCGGCGCTGCGGCGCGCCGGCGCCCAGCAGTTCCCAGTTGCGGTTGTCGGTGGTGGCGACGGTGCCGGTGCGCAGCACGCGTTTGAGTTCGTCGCCCGTCAGCGCGGTGACGTCCGCGACCGCCTGCTGCAGGGCGATCTGCACTTCGGCCAGCGCGGGAATGGGGATCCACATCGGCAGGTCTTCGTCCAGCACATGGTCTTCGCGCACGTAGCCGTGGGCCAGCACGTAGTCGCCCAGCTGCTGGCTGTTGCGCAGGCCGGCGCAGTGGCCGACCATGATCCAGGCGTGCGGGCGCAGCACGGCGATGTGGTCGGTGATGGTCTTGGCGTTGCTGGGGCCGACGCCGATGTTGACGAAGCTGATGCCGCTGCGGTCCGGCCGCACCAGGTGGTAGGCCGGCATCTGCGGCAGGCGCGGTGGCGGCAGGCCGTTGGCCTCGTCAGCGGGCGGCGTCAGGCCTGTGCGGTGCGTGATCACATTGCCGGGCTGCACGAAGCGGGTGTACTGGCTGTCGGGGTTGGCCATTTCCTGCTGGCCCAGCGCAGTGAATTCGTCGATGTAGAACTGGTAGTTGGTGAACAGCACGAAGTTCTGGAAGTGCGCGGGCGAGGTGCCGGTGTAATGGCGCAGGCGGTGCAGCGAATAGTCGACGCGCGGGGCGGTAAACAGGGCCAGCGGGGCGGGTTCGCCCGGCGGCGGCTCGAACGTGCCGTTGGCGATGCTGTCGTTCATCGCGTTCAGGTTGGGCAGGTCGAATATGTCGGCCAGGCGCTGGCGCTGGCGCAGGCTGAGGCCTCCTTCGAAGTGCTCGTCCTCACCCAGGCTGAAGGGCAGCGGGATCGGCTCATGGCTGGTGCCCACCTCCAGCGTGACGCCGTGGTTTTCGATCAGCAGGCGGAACTGCTCCAAGTAGTATGAGGAGAACAGCTCGGGCCGCGTCAGCGTGGTTTCGTAGTTGCCGCCCTGGCTGACAAAACCGTAGGCCAGGCGCGTGTCGGGGTGGCGGCCATGCGGCACGTGCAGGCGCACGAACGGGTAGCAGGCGCGCACGCGGGTCAAGGGGCCGACCGGGTCGGCCGGGCCCTCGATGTAGGCGAGCAGGGCGCTGCGCAGGTGGGCGCAGCCGGCGTCGTAGATGCGCTGCACCTGGGCCAGCGCGGCAGCGGCATCGTCGAACGGGGCAGGCGGAATGAACGGCGGAAGCGAGATCATGGCCCATTGTCCACGCTGCCCGAGACCGCCGCGTGACTGCGGCGGCGCGCTGAGGCGCGCACTATGATCCGGCGGCAGGGATCAGCGCCGACTGGCGACACGGGGATTTCAAGTGATTTGTGCCTCCAGCCCTACAACCACCTGCGCGACCAGCTATTGAATCAGGAGTTTCATGCCCTCGACCTCGGTGCCCGGAACCGCCCCGCTGCTCGTGCTGAAGGGCCTGCGTCGGCTGCACGTCGGGCCGGTCGATCTGGACGTGGCGGCGGGCGAGTGCGTGTCGATCATGGGTGCGTCGGGCGCGGGCAAGAGCGTGCTGCTGCGCGCCGTTGCCGATCTGGACCCCCATGAGGGCGACGCGTGGCTGGGCGGTGCCGCGTGCAGCGCCATGCCGGCGCCGCTGTGGCGCCGCCGTGTCACCTACGTCGCTGCCGAGTCCGGGTGGTGGGCCGACACGGTGGCTGCCCATTTCGCGCCGGGCGTGGACCTGACCGCCTTGCTGCCCCGCGTCGGCTTGGCGCCCGACTTGGCGGGCGCGCCGGTCGCGCGCTGTTCCACCGGCGAGCGCCAGCGCCTGGCCCTGCTGCGCGCGCTGCAGCCGGACAACCGCGTTCTGCTGCTGGACGAGCCGACCTCCGGTCTGGACGAAGAGGCGCGCGCGCTGGTCGAGCAGCTGCTGCGCCAGCGCCTGGCCGAAGGCGCGGGGCTGCTGCTGGTCACTCACGATGCTGCCCAGGCGCAGCGCCTGGCGCATCGGCGTTACACGCTGGCCGACGGCGCGTTGCAAGCCGAGGCGAGCCGACCAACCGCCGACGCCCTGGCGCTGGAAGCGGGGCCCCGATGAGTTCCGTGCCAACGGTGGAATTCAGCGAGCTGCTGCTCGCGGCATCGCTGCTGGTCGTCAACGCTGGCCTGTCGTTGGTGCTGGGGCTGGGGCTGGCGCGGCCGCTGCTGGTGGCCGGAGTGCGGGTGGTGGTGCAGCTGCTGCTGGTCGGCCTGATGCTGAAGATGGTGTTTGCCCTGCAGTCGCCCTGGTTGGTGGGCGCCGTGCTGGTGTTCATGCTGGGCGCGGCGGCGCGCGAGATCTATGCGCGGCAGGAACGGCAGTTGCGCGGCTGGTGGGGTTGGGGCATGGGCGCGGCGATGAGCACGCTGGCCACGGTCGTGGTGGCCGGCCTGGGGCTGGCGATGCTGGCGCACCAACCCTGGTGGTCGCCGCAGGCGGCGATCCCGATGGTGGGCATCGTGCTGGGCTCGGTGATGAACGGCGTGAGCATCACGCTCAACGCCTTCACGCGCGGCGTCGCGCGCGAGCGCGCCGCCATCGAGGCCCAGCTGGCGCTTGGCGCCACGCGGCGCCAGGCGCTGGGCGGCCTGCAGCGCGCCGCGCTGCAGCAGGGCCTGATTCCGGTGATGAACCAGATGTCGGCCGCCGGCATCATCACCCTGCCGGGCATGATGACGGGGCAGATCCTGGCCGGCATGGCACCGCTCGAAGCCGCGAAGTACCAGATCCTGGTGCTGCTCCTGTTGGCCGGCGCGGCCGGGCTGGGCGCCATCGGCGTGAGCTACTGGGCCGTGGCCCGCGTGACCGACGCGCGCGACCGCCTGCGCCTCGACCGCCTGAAGTCCCCGCCGGGTGGATGAGGGGAGGGCTTTTGCCCCAAATCAGGCGCTGGCTGACAGCGGTGGGCAGGGCGCCGTGGCATGCTGCTGCCATGCAAATATCTGGCAGGAAGGCAGCCCCATTGCCGTGCCCCGCAGCGTCCCGTTACGCCGGGCGCGGCCCGTGCGCGGATGGACGTGCACCGAGGGCAAGCGCGCGATGACCGGACTGCCCGAGCACCAGCGCCCCGTGCCCAGCCCCGAACGCGTGGCGCTGCGGCGCCGCCTCACCGTGCTGGCATGGCGCGCGCTCGCGCTGACCTGCCTGGGGCTCGGCCTGGTGGGCGTCGCGCTGCCGGTGGTGCCCACGGTGCCGTTCCTGATTGCGTCGGCGTGGGCCGCCAGCAAGGGTTGGCCTGCGTTCGAGATCTGGCTGCTGAACCACCGCCTGTTCGGTCCGCCCATCGTGCAGTGGCGCCGACACGGCGCGATTCCCCGCCGCATCAAGTGGCTCAGCTCCAGCATGATGGCGGTCAGCGCCATCGGCATGCAGTTCCTGCCGCAGATCCCGCTCTGGCTGCGCCTGGGTGTACCGGCGGTGATGCTGGCCGTCGGCATCTGGCTCTGGCACCGGCCGGACGCGTAGGCGCGTCGCCAGGCCCCTTCAGCCGACGAGATCCGCCACGTCCAGCACGTACATCTGCCGATCGCCTTCGTGCACCGAATCGATGCAGATCTGGCGGCCGTCGCGGCTCCAGCGCGGATGCAGGTCGCAGCGGTTCTCCTTGGACAAGGTCGGGTCGGCGTAGAAGCTGCCCAGATCGATCTTGCGACCGGTGTCCATGTCGTACAGGAACAGGATGCGCTCGTGGGTGGTGGCGTCGGGGTAGGTGTCCGACAGCAGCCAGCGCTGGTTGGCCGGCGAGAACGTCATGTGGCCGTTTTCGGTCAGTGTGCCGTCGCCCACCACCTGGACGGCGCCGCCCGGCGCGTCGTCGTACAGGTGGTAGTGGATCGCGCCATCGTGCGGTCCCCAGACGATGATCTGATGGTCGTTGCGCCACAGCGGGTGCGAGATCTGCCACTCCGACTTCTCATAGTCGAAGGTGCCCACGGCGCTGGGGTCGAAGTCGTCGGCCAGTTGCGGCAGCGGGTGGTCGGAGCATTCCAGCAGGCGCAGCTCGCTGCCGTCCGGGTTCATGGTGATCAGGCGGTGCAGGAAGCAGGTTTCGTCCTTCACGCGCTCGGTCCAGCGGTGCAGCAGCAGGATGCGCGATGACGCCGGGTTGATCTCGATGTGGCTCACCCAGTGGATGGCCTTGTCCATCGACGGGCGATGGTGAAACCCCTTGAGGTCGGCGTAGCTGACCAGCAGCCGCAGCGCGCCGGTCGCCAGTTCCATGCGCCAGATGCCGTCGGCCGAGGGCGCCAGCGGCAGATCGAACGGTCCGTCGGGCTCGCTGTAGCCGATGGTCTCGTGCGTCACGTAAAGCCGGCGGTAGTCGACGCACAGCGCCCATTCGCTGCTGGGCGCTACCACGTATACCGGCGCGGGCAGGGGCCGGATGGCGCCGGTGTCGGCGTCGACGACCTGCGCGCCGAAGCCGCGGTAGGGGTGGCCCCCGTCCGGGGTTCGGATGTTGTGGATGAACTGCCGCCCCGGCAGCCCGTCAAGCCATTGCAGCTGACTGCCCATCTGCCAGTTCCAGGCGCGCGTGCGGGCCAGCGCGTGGAAGCGATCGCCGTCCTGCAGGTCGAAGTAGCCGACCTCGGCTTCCGAATCCGGGCGCAGCAGCACATCGCGGTAGGGCGTGCGCTGGGCCAGCACGCAGCGACCGCTGCGGTCCCAGGTGCTCTTGTTGTAGTAGCCAAAGAAGTGGTGGCGTGCGTCGCCGCCCAGGCGGCGCGCGCGCGGCGCGGCGGCCTGCCCAGCGGCAAGCGGAGCAGTAGTCACTGTGTCAGTCGGCATTCAGCTTGCCCTGCGCGATGACCTTGTCCCACTTGACCTTCTCTGCCGCGACGAAGCTGCGTGCGGTCTCCCGCGTGTTGGCCACGGCGGTCATGCCCTGCTCTTCCAGGCCCTTGCGAAACTCCGGCGCGGAAACGATCTTGCGGATGTCCGCGTTCAGTTTGTCCGCAATCGCGTCGGGCACGTTGGCGCCTACGGCCACCGTGGTCCATGACGTGGCCTGGAAACCGGGGTAGCCGGACTCGATGCCGGTGGGCACATCCGGCAGGGCGGCGATGCGCTGCTGGCCCGAGACCGCCAGGGCCTTGAGCTTGCCGTTCTTGACCTGGGGAATCACGGTGGGCGGATTCTCGAACATGAGCTGGATCTGACCGCCCAGCAAGTCGTTCAGCGCGGCCGAACTGCCCTTGTAGGGCACGTGCACGATGGGCGCGCCCGAAGCCAGCTTGTACAGCTCGCCCAGCATGTGCACCGACGAGCCGATGCCCGCCGAGCCGAAGTGGACGGTGTCCGGCTGCCGCTTGGCCAGTGCCGTGAGCTCCTGGAGGTTCTTGGCGGGCAGCGACGGCGTGGCCACGACCACGTGCGGCATTTCAGCCAGCACGGTGACGATCTTCAGGTCCTTGCTGGGGTCGTACGGCAGCTTCTTGTAGACGCCGTAGGTCGCGTGCAGGCCGATTGAGCCCAACAGCACGGTATAGCCGTCGGGCGTCGCGTCGACCACCGCCTTGCCGCCGATGTGGCCGCCGGCGCCGGGCCGGTTGTCGACGATCACCGACTGTCCGTACAACCGGCTGAGCGCGTCCGCCAGCATGCGCCCCTGCACATCCGAGCTGCCCCCGGCGGTGAACGGCACGATGATCTTGATCGGCTTGCTGGGGTAGGGCGCGGACTGGCTGAGCGCGCCGGCGCTGAACGCCAAGCCAAACACAGCGGCCGAGGCGGCCAGCCACGCACGGCGCGGGCGATGGTATGAATTCATCACGATGGGCATTGCTTTCTCCTTCTCTTCAAGGGGCAAGCCTAAGGCGCGTGAAGTATTCTGAACAATGCTTCTTTGTCGCCACGTCATACATTTTTGATATGCCATCCTGGTCGAATACCTCATGCCTCGCGCACTGAACCCCCGCCAGATCGAGGCGTTTCGTGCGGTCATGCAGACCGGCACCGTCACCGCCGCCGCCGAGGTGCTGCACACCACGCAGCCGTCGGTCAGCCGCCTGATCGCGCAACTGGCGCATGAGACGCGGCTGCGGCTTTTCGACCAGCACCACGGTCGCCTGCGCCCCACGCCCGAAGCGCAGGCCCTGCTGGCCGTGGTTGAGCGCCATTTCGAAGGCATGGACGCCATCGCCCTGCAAGTCGCGGCGATCCGCCGCTCCGGAGCGGGTTCGCTGCGCATTGGCTGCACGCCGGCGCTGGCGCTGAGCGTGCTGCCCCAGATCGTGCCCGGCTTCATGCGCGACCGACCTGAGATGCACGTGAAGATCGAGACAGCCGGCATGAGCGTGCTGCAGACCAGCCTGGCCCGCGGCGGCCACGAATTGGTGTTGACCACCCAGCCAGTGCGCCGAGCGGGCCTGGATGCCGAAGTGCTGGACGAGCGCGACATGGTCGCCGTGATGCACCCGTCCCATCCGCTGGCGCAGCGCGCGCGCCTGCATGTGCGCGATCTGCAAGGTCAGGTGCTGCTCACGCTGGGCGAGAACGACAGCACCTGGCAGCAGTTGCGGCGCGCGCTGCAGCAGCACGCGGTAGAGACGTCCGGCATGGTCGAGACCAACTATTCCAGCACCGTCTGCATGATGGCGCGCGGCGGCGCCGGCGTGGGGATCGTCAACCCCTATGTCGCCACGGCGCTGGGCGAAGGCCTGGCGGTGCGGCCGATCGAGCCCGTGTCGCCGGTGGCCGTGGTGATGGCCTTTGCCGCCCAGTCAGCGCTTTCCGATGCCGCGGCCGACTTCGCCGCAAGGGTGCGTCGGCATTTCGGCGCCGCCCAGCGCTGAGGCGGATCAGGTCACGGGCGCAGCCTGACGGGGTGAGCGCTGCTTTCGTCAAGCAGATTGCTATCGAATAAGGAGCTGCTTGCGCTGCCCCCTATTGGATATGAAGCCCTTTCAGCTCGGGGTCTGCCGGCGGATAGCGCAACTGCAGCGACCGCAGCTTGTCGCGCACCAGGGTGGCGATCATCAAGTTGCGGTGGGTCTTGCTGTCGGCCGGCACCACGGTCCAGGGCGCCCATTCGGTGGAGGTGGCGCGCAGCAGGTCGTCGTAGGCCTTCTGGTAGGCCTTCCACTGCGTCCGCACTTCCAGGTCGCCCTCACTGAACTTCCAGTTCTTGGTGGGGTCGTCGATGCGCGCCTGCAGGCGCTCGCGCTGTTCGTCGAAGCTGATGTGCAGCATGAATTTCATGACCACCGTGCCGGTTTCGCACAACAGGCGTTCGAAATCGTTGATCTGCCGGTAGCGCTGGGCGGTGCCGGCGGCGTCGATGAAGCCCTCGACCACTGGCACCAGCACGTCCTCGTAGTGGCTGCGGTTGTGGATCATGAATTCGCCCGCCGCTGGCACCTGCTGGTGAATGCGCCAGAGGAAGTCGTGGCTGCGCTCCAGTTCGGTCGGCGCTTTCCAGCCGTGCGTGCGCACGCCCAGCGGGCTGGTTTCCTTGAACACCGCGCGGATCGTCCCGTCCTTGCCGGCCGTGTCGGTGCCCTGCAACAGCACCAGCAACTTGAATCGCTTGTCGGCCCAGAAAATGTCCTGCAGCGCGTCGATTTCCTGCGCCAGTTCGGTGATGCGGCTTTTGTCCTCGGTCTTGTTGCCGATTGAAAAAGGCTTGTCGCCGGGCGACAGTTTTTGCAAGGAAAAACGGGCGCCGCCGACCGGAACCGTCCAGGCTAATGCCGGACTGCCGGTGGGGTTGTTGCTTTTTTTGGTCATTCCACGTTCGTTTCTGGGAAGTCGAAGTGGCCCGAAGTTACAGGGCGTGTGTGGTTTTCGCAAACCCCCCGCAGCTCGGGGCTATGTAGCCATGCAGATGTGCGGGCGCTCACCTTATTCCGTTGGCAATGGGCGACATACTTAGGTTGTCACTGGGTATGTTGTCATCATGTGTCAAAAATATGTGAATCAGATTAGTCAACTCGGTCTACTTCCCAGTACTATTCGGTCCTGAGAGAGAGGTGCATATAGACACCAAAGTAGTACTGGAGTAAGGGGCTAAATCATGAGCATCGTCACTGAAGAAGCTGGAAAGAAGGCACTTTGCGCGCGTCTCGCGCGCGTGGAAGGACAACTGCGCGGGCTGCAGAAACTGATTCAGGCGGAGGCCGAATCCGAGCAGGTCGCGCAGCAGATGACGGCTGCCCGCAAGGCGCTGGACAAGGCGTTCTTTGCCATGGTCGCAACACTGATAGCCGACGGTAAGGCCGGTGCCGACGATGTCGCCGACATCCTGGTCCGCTTTGCCTGAGCGGCTGCGCCGGGCCTAGCCTGGCGCTTGGCCGGCCACGGCAAGCCCGAGACCGGCTTTCACATGACGGCAGGCGTGCCGGGTCGGGTCGTTCGCTCTACACTGGGGCCATGAACCCCACGCAGCTTTTTGATCCGACCTCGCATTCCTACACCTACATCCTGTTCGATGAGGTGTCGCGGGATGCGTTGATCATTGATCCTGTGACGGAGCAGCTCGAGCGCGACCTCGACGCCTTGCGTCGCCTGAACCTGAAGCTCAAATGGGCGGTGGAAACGCACGCACATGCTGACCACATCACCAGCGCAGCGCAACTGGCGGAAATGACCGGGGCCCAGCTGGCCGCGCCGGTCGGTTGCGGCGTGGGCACCGCAGCAGTGCAGCTCAAGCACGGCGACGTGCTGCGCTTCGGGCGCGAAGCCGTGCGCGTGCTGCACACGCCGGGGCACACGCAGGGTAGCGTGTGCTTCTATTGGGAGCGCAAATGGCACGACCCCGAAGAGGTGCCAACCGAGGCGTCAAATGTGCCGCTCGGCCATGAAATGCGGCCCGATCTGCGCCAGGACGAGCGCCACGTCTTCACCGGCGACACCCTGCTGATTGGCGGTTGCGGGCGCACCGACTTCCAGTCCGGCTCGGCCGCGCAGCTTTACGACAGCATCACTGGCCAGCTGTTCACCCTGCCCGACGACACCATTGTCTGGCCAGGGCACGATTACCACGAACGTACTCAGTCCACAATTGGCTTGGAAAAAGCGACCAATCCGCGCCTCGCGGACAAGTCACGTGACGAATTCGTGGCGTTGATGGATGCTTTAGACTTACCGAAACCGCGCCGCATCGACGAAGCCGTACCGGCCAACCAGCGCTCCGGGCGCAACGCGCCGCAAGCTTCATCACCTGCCCGGGGCGAGCCGGCCCTGGCGGACGGCTATGCCGGCGACATCACACCCGAAACCGCTCGCCAGTGGATGGACAGCGGCCGCGCTGTGCTGGTCGACGTGCGCACCGATGCCGAGCGCGAATGGGTCGGCTTTGTGCCGGGCGCCGCCGCCGTCGCCTGGAAGCAATGGCCGGGCATGGCGCTCAACCCCGATTTCGATGTGCAGGTGCAGGCAGCGGCGGAAGAAGGGCTGACAGTAATGTTGCTGTGCCGCAGCGGCGTGCGCTCCATCGCCGCCGCCAAGCGCGCGACGGAGCTCGGGCTGACCGCGTACAACGTGCTGGGCGGCTTTGAAGGCGACCCCGACGCCAACGCCCAGCGCGGCCACCAGAACGGCTGGCGCCACGCCGGTCTGCCCTGGCGGCAGAACTGAGGGGCCGGGGCGCTTGCCGGTCCGCCGGTTTTGGGTTGATTCCGTTTTTGTGAAGAATTCTGGCGTCGGCCTTAGAACCACTTGCGCGGATAGCTTCTGAATTCATAGCGTTTTCATGGGTGCTTTTGCGTGAGACCCGTCACGCTCAGCATCGCAATCGTGCGCCGCCGCGGCGCCTTCAGGTCAGCCCACGCCCGGCAACCGCCCCAGCCAATCGCCGATCACCGCTTCGTACGCCGCCGCCAGGCGCAGCACGCCGGCGTCGTCCTGCGGGGGGCCGATCAGCTGCATGCCCATGGGCAGGCCGTCGGGGCTGAAGCCCACCGGCACGCTGATACAGGGCAGGCCGGCGAAGGTGGCGTAGATGACGACCTCCATCCAGCGGTGGTAGGTGTCCATGGGGCGGCCGGCGATCGACTGCGGCCAGCGCTCGGTCACGTCGAACGGCCAGACCTGCGTGGTCGGCAGCGCCAAAAAGTCGTACTGCTCGAACAGCGCCAGCATGCTTTGGTAGAACTGGGTGCGCGTCACGCTGGCCGACAGGAATTCGGCTGCGCTGCAGCCTTGGGCCTGGTCGTGCTCCCACAGCGCTTCGGGCTTGATCAGCGTGCGGTTGCCGGCCTTCAGCAAGAACGGCGCCACGCGCGACGCCACCAGCACGCGGCGCCAGACCAGCCAGGCCATCCACACCCGTTCCGGCGCCATGCCCAGCGTGGCCGGTTCGACTGCGCAGCCCTGGTGTTGCAGGCGCTGCAAGCCGTCTTCACAGCGCGCCAGGATACCGTCTTCCATCGGCAGGTAGCCGTTCAGGTTGCCAAGCCAGCCGATGCGCTGGGCTTTGACGTCCAATGCGTCGCCGGCCCTAGAGGAGTCTGCGCGACCAGCTATCGATAAAGGAGCGCTTTGCGACCAGCCGGCCTGTGTTTCCAACAGCTTCGCGACGTCGCGCACGCTGCGGCCCATTGGCCCCTCGGTGCCCAGTTGGGACACCCACACGTCCAGCGCCGGCACCATGGGCACGCGGCCCTGGCTGGGTCGCAGGCCAAAGCCGTTGGCCCAGGCCGCGGGGTTGCGCAAACTGCCCATGAAGTCCGAGCCGTCGGCTACCGGCAGCAGGCGCAGCGCCAGCGCCACGGCCGCGCCGCCGCTGCTGCCGCCGGCCGTCTTGCTGGGCGAATAGGCGTTGCGCGTGGCGCCAAACACCTCGTTGAAGGTATGCGAGCCCAGGCCGAATTCGGGCGTGTTGCTCTTGCCGATGACGATGCAGCCGGCCGCTTTCATGCGCGCGGCCATCAGCCCGTCTTCCTGCGCGACGAAGTCCTTCATCAGCGGCGAGCCCAACGTGGTGGGCAGGCCCGCCACGTTGGCCAGGTCCTTGATCGCCTGTGGCAGGCCGTGCATCCAGCCGCGCGATTGGCCGCGCGCCAGCTCGGCGTCGCAAGCGTCGGCCTCGGCCAGCAGCGCGTCGTCAGGGCGCAGCGACACCAGGGCGTTGTAGGTCGGGTTGAGGCGGTGGATGCGCGCCAGGTAGGCCTGCATCACCTCGCGGCACGACAGCTGGCGCGCGTGGATCGCTTCCGACAGCGCCGTGGCGTCCAGCGCAGTGATGGCGTCGGGGGCGTCAGGGGCAGCGGACGGCGAAGCGGGGGCGGCGGCGTTCATGCGTGCACTGTACGCGCGCCGATGCGCGGTGCCTGTCGCGCACGCAGGTGGCTTGGAAGCGCCCATGAAAAAGGCACCCGAAGGTGCCTTTTCTCGCATAAAGCCTGCGAAACCCTACATGGGTCTGCGCAGGCAGCTATGCAAATCAGAGCGCCGGGATGCGCAGCTTCTGACCGGGGTAGATCTTGTTCGGGTCCGACAGCATCGGCTTGTTGGCTTCGAAGATCACGTTGTACTTGTTAGCGTCGCCATAGTACTTCTTGGAGATGGCGGACAGCGTGTCGCCGCTCACCACGTCGTGGTACTGCGAAGCGGTACCGGCGGGGTACTGCAGGTTGTTGTCGACATCGCTCACGCTGGCCACGTTGCCGGCAGACAGGCCGGCCTTCTCAGCGGCTTCCTGGCTGGGGGCGCTGCCGCCCAGGGTGACCTTGCCGGTGGCGCCGTCAAAAGCCACGGTCAGGCCGGACAGGCCCAGGTTCTGCTTTTCGATGTACGTCTTGATCGCGTCGCCGGCCTTGGCGTTCAGCTCGGCCAGATTGGGCGCGCTGGAGGTTGCTGCCTGTTCGACTTCTTTGCCGCCGAAGAGCTTCTCACCGGCTTCCTTGATGAAACTGAACAATCCCATGTGCATTCTCCTTTGAGGGGTTGGAACGGAAAGCCGAAATGTAACCCGCACCGATGACGGGTCGCGCCGGCGGGCACCGCAACACCTGTAGGACAAACTCGCTAATAATGGCGCCCCATGACTTTTTTGGCGATCGACGTTGGCAATACGCGACTGAAATGGACGCTGTACGAGCGGCCCGCGCCCGAGGCGCAGGTGCTGGCGCACGGCGCGGAATTTCTGGAGCAGATCGACCGGCTGGGTGAGGGCGTGTGGGCGTCCCAGCCCGAGCCGACGACGATGCTGGGCTGCATCGTCGCCGGCCAGGCGGTCAAGCACCGCGTGCAGGAGCAGATGGAGGGCTGGAGCGTTGAGCCGCGTTGGGTCGTGGCCAGCGAGGCCGAGGCGGGCCTCACCAACGGCTACGACTACCCTTCGCGCCTGGGCGCCGACCGTTGGGTGGCGATGATCGGCGCGCGCCACCACATGCTGCGCCGCGGCCCGCCGCGCCCGATCCTGCTGGTGATGGTGGGCACGGCCGTGACGGTGGAAGCGATCGACCAGCACGGACGCTACCTGGGCGGGCTGATCCTGCCGGGGCACGGCATCATGCTGCGCGCGCTGGAGTCGGGCACGGCCGGCCTGCACGTGCCGACGGGCGATGTGTGCGAATTCCCGACCAACACCAGCGACGGCCTGACCAGCGGCGGCACCTTCGCCATCGCCGGGGCGTGCGAGCGCATGTTCCAGCACCTGTTCAAGCGCTGCGCGGCCGAGCCGCTGTGCCTGATGACGGGCGGCGCGGGCTGGAAGATGCTGCCGGCGATGACGCGCCCGTTCGAGCTGATCGAGAGCATGATTTTTGACGGGCTGCTGGTGATTGCACGTGAGCGCAGTGAGATGGCGAGCCGGTTTTAAATGGGTGCGCGGAGCGCGCGGGATTTAAGTGATTTTGCCGTTTTACCCTATAGACATTGGCGTGAGGAGCTACTGAATTTGTAGTCAATTGCTCGTTTTGCTTCGACGATTCATTGAAGTTCGGAGGCCGGGACGTGCGCCCGGCGGCGCACCTTCTTTTCTTGACTCGCCAAGAAAAGAAGGCAAAAGAAGGCGACCCCACTGGCCGTGTCCCCGCAGCGATGCTGCGGGGCAACCTGCGATGCTCGATCGGGCGGTGGCGCTGCAGAACTCGCTTTGCTGCTGCGCAGCGCCGCTCAGACAGCTGCAGCGAGTCAGAGCACGAAGCGCGGCCATCCTTCGGTGCCCGCGCCCACCGCCCGCTCTGCGCTTCTCGGCACGTCCACAGGGGAATGAAGACGATCCGGGCCATCGCTGCGCTCGGCCGCGAATCCGAGGCCGAGCGCTGCGATGGCCCGAGTGGCTGTTCCACGCCCCTTGAGGCTGCGCCTGCGGCGTGATTCTGGCGGGGTGGCGGCTGCACCAAAGGATGCAGCCGCTTCGTGCACTGACTGGCCGCAGCTGTCTGAACGGAGCTGCAAAGCAGCGCAGTGAGTTCTGCGGCCCACCCCGGCAGAAGCGCGACGCAGGTTTGCCCCTGCACACGGCGCAGGGGTCGCAGACGTGGGGTCGCCTTTCTTTGGTTTCTTTCTTTGGCGAGTCAAAGAAAGAAACTGCGCCGCCGGGCGCACTTCCCGGCCTCTCAACGTCGTTCAAACACCAACGTCGAACAAGCACGAAAACTGCAAATTCAATAGCTGCCCGCGCGATCCCCCGTAAGGCCAGCGCCCGATAAGCCCAAAAAGTTAAGCCGCCGCCGGATCCCCAGCGCCCGCCATCCCATCCACCGCCTGAAACATCGCCTGCCGCGCCTGGCTGATGATCTGGCCCTTCCACGCATCGGTGTCCGTGCAGAACGCCGCCATCAGCCGCGCCTTGATCTGCGCGGCCAGCTCGGCCGGGGCTTCAGGGTGCTGCGCCAGCCAGTGATCGCCGCGCAGAGCGTCCATGACTTCCGGCACCGGCACCGTGCCGTATTCCATGGCAATGCCCGTGTAGCGGGCGTTCGGCGCGGCGTCGTAGATCGCGTTCCACATCAGGCCGCGCAGCAGCGGGCTGGTCGATGTGCCGTCGTAGATCGACGTGACGTGCTCGCCCCACCAGCGGCGCGCGCGGGCCACGGTGTCGGCGTCGTCGGCGCCGGCGTAGATCGGCTCGCCCACCCCGTTGGGGCCGAGGCCCGTGTGCAGGTCGATCCAGGCGATGTCGCTGGCGCGGCTGGCGTACTTCGCCAACACCTGGCGCAGGGTCTGGTGGCTCCAGGTGGGCGCGGTGCCGCCGAAGAACAGGCCATCGGGGTATTCGTATTGCCCGCTGGAGATGGCGGCCTGCCAGGCACCCAGGCCTTTGGTTTCGATGTAGCTCTGCACCGCAGCGCGGTTCGCGTCGTCGGGCGGCCAGGTTTCCGGCAACAGGAGCGCGTGCACCTGGCGGTAGGCTTCATTGACGGGCAGCGGCTGGCTGAAATCGTGGAAGTTGCGGTTCAGGTCGACGTTTTCCTGGGTGACGCGGCGCACGTGCGAGAACCCGTACGGGTTGAGCGCGTGGATGTACAGCACGGCCACGCCGGCATCGCGGGCCTTGGCGCGCCACTCGTCGTCGCGCAGCGCAAACACCTGCACGCCGCTGCCGCAGTAGCCTTCCACACCGTGGCAGGCGCTGCTGACGATCAGCAGGCGCTCGGCGTCCGGGCTGCCGTCCAGCGCGATGTCCATCGCCAGCTGTTCGCCGTCGCGGCCGGGCAGGGGGTGGTTGAAGGATTCGATGCGCAGGCCGTCGGTGGCGGCGGCTTCCAGAAATTTAACGCGGGCCTGGGCGTAGCTGGACGAAAACGCGGCGGGAATCGGGATCACGGGGTCTCCTCGGTGCTGTTGTTGGATGGCGGAAGGTCGGCGAAAAAGACCAGGCGGTTGCCGGCCGGGTCGCCCAGGCGCAATTCGCGCGTGCCCCAGGGCGTGTCTTCCAGCCCCGGCTTGGCGTAACGGAAATCGGCCGCCAGCAGGCGCTGCTGCAGCGCGGTGAGCGTGGCGATGTCGGCCACCGGAATGCGCACGGCGCCGCCCGGGCAGCAGTCGCCGTAGTGGCTGGTCAGGTGCAGCACGCAGCCGCCCAGCGACACCTGCAGGTACAGCGGGAAGTTGTCGCCAAAACGGTGTTCCCAGTCAACCGTGAAGCCGAGGAAGTCGACGTAGAAGGCGCGGGTGTGCGCCTCGTCGAACAGGCGCAGCAGCGGCGTGGCCGGGCCGAACCCGCGGGTGAACGCGGGCGCTGGACGGGTCGTCACGGCGCGGCGACGCCGTGTTTACTTGCCGGCGCCCTGGGGCATGGGCCGGTCGGCCGGCGGCTGATGCGCCAGCCATTGCTCGGCCAGGCGCACCCAGTAAGTGGCGCCCAGTGGGATCAGGTCGTCGTTGAAGTCGTAATGCGGGTTGTGCAGCGTGCAGGGGCCGGCATCGTGCCCGCCGCCTTCATACTGGCCACGGTGCGCACCGTCGCCGTTGGCGATGAAGCAGTATGCGCCCGGCTTTTCCTGCAGCATGAAGGAGAAGTCCTCCGCGCCCATGGTCGGCTCTTGCGCCTCGGCGTTCTCGGGGCCGACGATGTCGGCCATCACGCCGCGGCAGAACTCGGCCTCGTACGGCGTGTTGATGGTGGGCGGGTAATTGCGGTGGAAGTGGAAGTCGCAGGTCGCGCCATATGCGGCGCTGATGCCTTCGGCGATCTCCTGCATGCGGCGCTCAATCAGGTCCAGCGTCTCGAAGGTAAAGGTGCGCACCGTGCCCTGCAGCTCGCAGCTGTCGGGGA
Organism: Ottowia flava; assembly: GCF_008017535.1. Lineage (GTDB taxonomy): Bacteria > Pseudomonadota > Gammaproteobacteria > Burkholderiales > Burkholderiaceae_C > Ottowia > Ottowia flava. The sequence continues at coordinate 205,975 of NZ_VRUA01000002.1, read as the reverse complement.
TGACGTTGGTGGCTTCGCCGGCGTGGATCATGGTGACCGAGATCACGCCCGCTTCCACCGGCTTCTTGTTGCGCGTCAGGATGGTCTGAAAACCCTGCACCATCTGGCAGGCGATCGGCACCGGGTCGACACCGGTGTGCGGCAGTGCGGCGTGGCCGCCCTTGCCGGTGATGGTGATCCTGAATTCGTTGCTGGACGCCATCACGGGCCCGGTGGAGACGGCAAACTTGCCCACCGCCATGCCCGGCCAGTTGTGCATGCCGAACACGGCTTCCATGGGGAACTGCTGGAACAGGCCTTCCTTGATCATCTCGCGCGCGCCACCGCCGCCTTCTTCGGCGGGCTGGAAGATCAGGTACACCGTGCCGTCGAAGTTGCGGTGTGCCGCAAAGTGCTGCGCGGCCGCCAGCAGCATGGCGGTGTGGCCGTCGTGGCCGCAGGCGTGCATCTTGCCGTGGTGGGTGCTGGCGTGGGCGAAGGTGTTGAACTCGGTCATCGGCAGCGCGTCCATGTCGGCGCGCAAACCGATGGCGCGGCCGCTTTGCCCGCCGTCGCGCCCGTGCACGATGCCCACCACGCCGGTCGTGCCCAGGCCCCGGTGGATCGGGATGCCCCATTCCGTCAGCTTGGCCGCCACCACGTCGGCGGTGCGCACCTCTTCAAAGCACAGCTCGGGGTGCGCGTGGATGTCGCGTCGCACGGCGGCGATGCCGGCGGCCTGGGTCAGGATGGAGTCGATCAGCTTCATGCACCGCAGTCTAGCGTGCATGGTGCCGACGTGGGCGGTCCCGGGTGAAGACCCCAGCCACAGCAACCAAGGTGCAGACTGCTATTGAAAAAGAAGCTGCCCGCGCAAGTGGTTGTAGGGCCGGGAGCCGATTCTTATGCATTTCTTGGCTGGCCCTACATGGGCCGCCAGGCCAGGCAACGCGCTCCGTTCAAGCAAGCGGCCGCGCCAAGGCCGCCCCGCAGCGCTGGCGGCGTCCGGCTCCCAGAGCGCAGCGCTAAGGGACGGGGGAAGCCGTCACCGGCGGAGCAGGGTCGGTCGCCGTTCCCGGCAGAGGGGGCGCTTCAGGTCCTGACGCGGCCGTCGCCGGTCAGCATGGACAGTTCGGCAAAGCGCGAAGCCACATGGTTGTTGGGCGCAAAGCCCACGCGGTAGCCGCCGAAGTCCTCGTTGATCGACTCCAGCGCGGCAATCAGGTTCTCACGCGACGGCTTGCTGCCCGCGCGGCGCAGGCCTTCGGCAAACACCTTGGCTGCCAGGTAGCCTTCCATGCTGGAGAAATTGGGCTGCACCTTGCCGCTCTTCTGGGCAGCGGCCACGAACTCGCGCGCGATCGTGCGAGCCGGGTTGTACGGTGAGGGCATCACCTGCGACACCATCACGCCGGCGCCGTCCTTGCCCAATTCGTCCGCCAGCGCCTGCGTGCCGACGAAGGACACGTTGTAGAAGGTACCGCCAAATCCGGCCTTGCGCGCCGCGCGAATGAAGGCGGCGCTGGCCTTGTACGAACCGATCTGCACGATCGCCTGCGCGCCGGAACCCGCCAGCTTGGCCACCGCGGCGCCAACGTCGACCGAATTGCGCTCCACCGTGGCCTCGGCCACCGGCTTGAGCTTGCGTGCGCCCAGGGCCTGCGTCACGCCGGTCAGGCCCGCCTTGCCGTAGGCGTCGTTCTGGTAGAAAACCGCGATGCGGTCCTGGTGGAGGTGGGTGAGCTGCTTGACGATCAGCTCGGTTTCGTCGTCGTAGGAGGCGCGCACGTGAAAGGCCTCGCGCTTGAAGGGCGCGCGCAAGCTCATGGCGCCGGTAAAGGGCGCGATGAACGGCACCTTGGCCGCCGACGCCATCGGCAGCGCCACCAGACTGGTGGGCGTGCCGATGTAGCCGAACAGGGCGAACACATCGTCCTTGATCAGCTTTTCGGTATTGCTGGCGCAGCGGTCGGGCTCGTAGCCGTCGTCGAGCTGGCGGATCTCGACCGGGCGGCCGTTCACGCCACCTTGCCCGGCCAACTGCTGGAAGTAGAGCTGCGCACCGGCATGAAACTGCGTGCCCAGTTGCATCGACGGACCGGTGAAGGCAGCCGACTGGCCCAGCAGGATGCGGTTGTCCTGCGCGCGGACCCAGCCCGCGCCGACCGCGGCGCTCGCGCCCATAACCTGAACAAACCGACGACGATTGGATGAAAATGGCTGACGCATGGGTTGCACTCCGAGACTGCGACTGCAAAAAGCAGGCGGAAGTCTACTGTTTAAACCCTAACTTTTTATTACATACCCGAGTATTTTGATGCCGTTGTTCATTCCGCGCCACAGCGCACCGGGTGACCACCATGGCTGAGGTGGTTGGCGCCTGCCCCCACGATTGCCCCGACACCTGCAGCCTGGTGACCACCGTCGAGGATGGCCGCGCCGTCCGGGTGCGTGGCAACCCGGCGCACCCGTCGACCGACGGCGTGCTGTGCGCCAAAGTGTCGAAGTACGCCGAAAGGACCAACCATCCGGAACGGGTGCTGACGCCTCTCAGGCGCGTCGGCGCCAAGGGCGAAGGCCGGTTCGAGCCCATCACCTGGGACGCCGCCCTGGACGAGATCGCCCAGCGCCTGGGCGCCATCGCCGCGCGTGACCCGCAGGCCATCCTGCCCTACAGCTACGCCGGCACCATGGGCCTGGTGCAAGGGGAATCGATGGACCGGCGCTTCTTCCACCAGCTGGGCGCCAGCCTGCTGGACCGCACCATCTGCGCCACCGCCGGCGGCGAGGCCGTGACCCGCACGCTGGGCGGCAAGGTCGGCATGAAGGTCGAATTCTTCGCCGAAAGCCGGCTGATCCTGATCTGGGGCAGCAACTCGATCGGCAGCAATCTGCACTTCTGGCGCCTGGCGCAGCAGGCGCGCCGCGACGGAGCGCGCCTGGTCTGCATCGACCCGCGCCGCAGCGAAACGGCCGACAAGTGCGACGAGCACATCGCCCTGCTGCCGGGCACCGACGCCGCGCTCGCGCTGGCCATCATGCACGAGCTGATCGTGCACGACTGGCTGGACCACGACTACATCGCCCGCCACACGGTCGGCTGGGAAGCGCTGAAAGCGCGCGCCATGCTATGGAATCCGAAGCGGGCCGCGCAGGCCTGTGGCGTGCCAGCGGCGCAAATCGTGCAATTGGCGCGCGACTATGGCACCACCACACCGGCCGCCATCCGCGTCAACTACGGCGTGCAGCGCTGCGCGGGCGGCGGCAACGCCATCCGCGCCATCGCCTGCCTGCCGGCGCTCACCGGCGCCTGGCGCCACCGCGCGGGCGGCGTGCTGCTGTCCAGCTCCAGCCAGTTCCCGGTCGACCGCGCCACGCTGCAGCGGCCCGACCTGCTGGCCGGGCGCACGCCGCGCACCATCAACATGGTCACCATCGGCGACGATCTGCTGCGCGAAGCGTCGGCCGACTTCGGCCCCAAGGTCGAGGCGCTGGTGGTCTACAACAGCAACCCCGTCGCCGTCGCGCCCGAATCGCCCAAGGTGGTGCGCGCCTTCCAGCGCGAAGACCTGTTCACCGTCGTGCTGGAGCATTTCCTGACCGACACGGCCGACCACGCCGACATCGTCCTGCCCGCCACCACGCAACTGGAGCACTGGGACATCCACCTGGCCTATGGCCACACCGACGTGCTGCTCAACCGCCCGGCCATCGCGCCCATGGGCGAAGCGCGCAGCAACGCCCAGATCTTCCGCGACCTGGCCGCGCGCATGGGCTTGGACGCCCCGTGCTTTGCCGACAGCGACGAAGCCCTGTGCCGCCAGGCCTACGGCAAACAGATCGACTTCAACGCGCTGCTGCAAAACGGCTTTGCCGCGCTGGCGATTCCCGATGCGCCGTACGCCGAAGGCGGCTTTCCCACCGCATCGGGCAAGTGCCAATTTGATAGCGGCCTGCGCACGTCTGGCGGGCCTGACGTGCCCGATTTCATCCCCAACCACGAGCCCGCCGGCGCCTCGCCCGACTACCCGCTGGCCATGATTTCGCCGCCGGCGCGCAACTTCCTCAACAGCAGCTTCGTCAACGTGCAAAGCCTGCGCAGCATCGAAGGCGAGCCGCTGCTTGAAATCCACCCCGATGACGCCGCCACCCGCGGCATTACCTCCGGCGCCGTGGTGCGCGTCTTCAACGCCCGCGGCGACTACCGCGTCAAGGCCGACGTCAGCACCCGCGCCCGCCCCGGCGTCGTCAACGGCCTGGGCATCTGGTGGCGCAAGTTCGGCCTGGCCGGCACCAACGTCAACGAAGTCACCAGCCAGAAGCTGACCGACATGGGCCGTGGGCCGACGTTTTACGACTGTGCGGTGCAGGTGGAGCGGGCGCCAGCATGAAGCGGCGCGCGGCCTGGGTGCTGTTGGCCGTGGCTGGCGCCTGGCTGCTCTCCGGCTGCACCGCCGCCAGCTACTACGCCCAATCCATCCAGGGCCACCTGGCGCTGATGGGCGCGGCCAAGCCGGTGGAAGAAGTGCTGGCCGACCCGGCGACGCCGGATGACTTGCGCCAGCGGCTGGAACTGGCCAAGCGCATCCGCGCCTTCGCAGTCACGGATCTGGCGCTGCCCGACAACGCCAGCTACCACCGCTACAGCGACCTGAAGCGCCGCGCGGCGGTGTGGAACGTGGCGGCGGCGCCGCCGGATTCGCTGACGCTCAAGCGCTGGTGCTTTCCGGTGGTCGGCTGCGTGGGTTACCGCGGTTACTACGACGAAGCCGAGGCGCGCGCGCTGGCCGAGCAGCTGCAGCGCGACGAGGGGCTGGAAGTGCGCGTGTACGGCATCCCGGCCTATTCCACGCTGGGCTGGCTGAACTGGATGGGGGGCGACCCGCTGCTCTCCACCTTCATCCGCTACCCCGAGGGCGAGCTGGCGCGGATGATCTTTCACGAGCTGGCGCACCAGGTCGTGTACGTGGACGACGACACCATGTTCAACGAGTCGTACGCCACGGCCGTGGAGCGTCTGGGCGGCCAGCGCTGGCTGGCCACGCACGCCAGCGAGGCGGCTCGGCGCGAGTACGCCGCCTTCGACCAGCGCCGGCGCGACTTCCGTGCGCTGAGCCGGCTGACGCGCGACGACCTGAACGCGGTTTACAAGCAAAAAGGGGCGCCAGGCATTGATACAACTGTGCTGGCAGCTATGAAAGAAGAAGCAGTGGCGCGCTTTCGCCAACGCTACGCCGACCTGAAAGCGCGTTGGGCCGCGGCCGGCACGCCCTACGACGGCTACGACCGCTGGGTGGCCGAGGCCAACAACGCCTTTTTCGGCGTGCAGGCCGCGTACGACGAACTGGTGCCGGCCTTCGAAGCCCTGTTTGTGCGAGAAGGCAGCGACTGGCCGCGCTTTCACGCCGCCGTCGCGGCGCTGGGCAAGCTGCCCAAAGCCGAGCGGCTGGCCCAACTGCGGGCGCTGGAGACGGCGACGGCGCAGGCGGGTCAGGACGACAAGACGACGCGTTGAGCGCGCTGCGCGCCGACGCATTGCGTGTGCCAGCGAGCGTCCTGTATTCGCAGGGCTGCTAGAAATTCAGTAGCTGATCGCGCAATCTGCTCTAGGGTCAGAGGCCGATTTGGCTTAAAAAATACGTCGACGCGCAAAGTGCCGCGCCATGACCAGCAAGGCGGTTGGCCGTGCCTCATGCTGCCGCGCCTGCAATCAGCGGGGCGCCAATACCAGCGAACGCCATGCCCGGGCGTGTACCGGGCATCGGCGTTGCCCCCCTGCCCGAAGCGCGCAGCGCGAAGAGAGCAGGGGGAAGGCGCCTCCGGCGCCACAGGGGGTCAGCCCTTCAACGTTTCGATGAGGTCGATGTACTGCTGCATCGCCTCGTCGTTGCTCGTGCCTTCCAGCTTCTTCCAGGCGTCCCACTTGGCGCGCGCCACGATGTCGGCAAAGCCCGGCTTCGCTTCTTCGTTGTCGCCCTCGGTCGCCTGCTTGAACAGCGAATAGATCTTCAGCAGCGTCGGGTTGTCCGGGCGCTCGCTCAGGGTTTTGGAATTGGCGACGGCGGCGTCGAAACGGTCTTTCAGGTCGGACATGGCGAAACTCCTGGGTTCAGAAAAATGACGGCGCAGCCTGCGGCGCGTCGGCTGGCGTGGATGTTAGCGCTGTGGCGTGCGTGACCTGCCGTCAGGTCACAGCGCCAGGCTGGTGCGGGCCAGCTCGACCCACAGGCGCTCCACGGCGTCGCGCGGGGCCACGCGGGCGGCGGCTTCCTGCAGGCGCGTGGCCTCGTCCAGCCGGGCGCGGCCGTCCAGCAGCAGCAGCGCGCCCGCACATTCGTGCAGCACGGCGGCCGACTGCGGCGCCAGGCGTTGCGCTTGCTCGAGGTGGTCGAGCGCGGAGCGGGCCGTGACGCCGTAGGTCATGGCACCCACCATCGGGCCCAGCTTGTCGATCACCGCGGCCTGGAAGGCGCCCAGCGCCACGTGGGCGTAGGCGTGGCGTGGGTTGAGCGCCAGCGTGGCGTGCAGCGCCGCGCGCACTTGGCTGCCCAGGCCCTGCGCCAGCGCGCGCGCCACGTGGATGCCCTGTGCGTAGCGCGCCAGCGCGTAGCCCTGCCAGTACCAGGCGCTGGCCAGCTGCGGCCGCTGAAGCACCTGGGCGCTGGCCAACTGGTGCACGCGTTTGAACAGTTCCAGGCGCGCGCCCTCGTTCGGCTCGACCAGCGCGGCGTGGGCCGCGGTGGCGCGGTTGGCCAGCGACCAGCCGTCGATGCCGGAGGCCAGGCCGGTGTCGGCCGCTTGTTCAAACAGGCCGGTGTGGAACAGCGCCCAGCCGTGCAACAGCGCCTCGTCCTCGGGCAACGGCTCGGCATCGACGGCGTGCAGCTCGGGCCAGAGCGCGCGCACGCGCGCGACGTCGAACGGGCTGTCGGCGGCAAACGGGCAAGGGGTCCAGGCGCTCATCGTGAACAAGGGCGGTTGTTCACGGCAGCTTAGCCCATGGCGGGCTGGTAGGCCTCGGTCAGCGCTTTCAGGTGCTCGCGCGGCGCGTCGGGTAGGTGCGGCGCCATCAGGCTGAGCACGTGGTAGGCGCCGCGCAGCAGGGCGTCCTGCGCGTTCTCAGGCTCCATCGCGGTGCGCGGCTGCAGCACGTACTCGTAGCTGAGCCAATAGGTCAGCAGCACCACCATGCTCGCGGCCACGGCGTCGCGCGTGGCGGCGTCGTCGGCGTCGGGTGCCAGCAACTGGTCGAGCATGACGCGCAGCGCGCCCTTCTTGCGCATCAGGATGGCGGGGAAGTGCGTTTCCAGTCGGCGGTTGCGCGACAGCAGGTGGTTCAGGTCGCGGTACAGGAAGCGGTAGGCCCAGATCAGCTCGAACAGCGTGTGCAGGAAGAACCATGCGTCTTCCAGGTCGCGCACGTCGTCACTGGCGGCCAGCAGCACGACCACGCGGGCTTCGTACTGGTCGAACAAGGTGTTGACCAGCTCGTCCTTGGACGGGAAGTGGTAGTACAGGTTGCCGGGGCTGATGTTCAGCTCGGCCGAGATCACGGTGGTGGAGACGTTGGGCTCGCCAAAGCGGTTGAACAGCTCTAGCGTGGCGGCCAGAATGCGCTCGGCGGTGCGGCGGGGCGCTTTCTTGGCCATGGGGTGACGCTGCCGGGGCTTACTGGGACGCCGGTTTGTTCGGGGCCGATGCGCCCGCGCCAAGCGCGGTGCCGGCTGGGGGCTCACCACGCGCCGCCCGGTCCAACTGGTCCAGCGCGGCGCGCGCCGTGTAGTTTTGGGCGGTGAGCGCACCCGGCGAGGTCACGTTGATCTGGATGGGGCGGTATGCCAACTGCGGCACCAGCCAGACCTCGACCCGGTCGTCGCGGTCGTTTTCAGGGTAGTGCAGCAGGCGCAACGTGGGCACATCCAGCCCGCCCATCGACTTCACCGTTTCTCCCGCCACGATGATGAAGCGCCAGACCTTGGGCTGGCCGTTCAGGTCGATCGTCACGCTGATGGCGTTGCCGGGGGCGAACAGCGACGGGTCGGCGTCGACATCGCGGCTCAGGCGGTCCAGCATCTGAAAGCGCTCGGGTGTGGTCGGCAGCATGCGCAGCGGATCCTGACCCTCGGGCAGCGGCGACGACGCGGCGGAAGCGGCGTCGGTCGGCGCTTCGGCGACCTGGGTCGCCGCAGACTTGTCGTCATCGCGTGCCGGACGGGGCGTGGGGCGTGTCCGCTCCGGGCGCTCCTTGGGCTTGGCAGGGGCTTCGGCCTTCGGCCGGCTGGGTTCGGCGGGCGCGGGTTCTTCGCGCGCCACGCCCGGACTGGGGGTGGCCGGCAGCGGAATCCAGCGGGTGACCACCGGGTCCGCGCGATCGATACCCAGCTTAAAGCGCGGCGGCATGGCCAGCGCGACCAGCACCACGGCGTGAACCAGCACCGCTACCGACAGCGCGGTGACGAGGCGCTTGCGCTGCAGGCGCAGGGCCCCCGCGTCAGGGGCGTCAAAAAAAGGCGTTTGTGCGATCGAAGCCAACATCAGTTTCCAGGGGAGCGGGGCTTGGCGCGCGGGCGGCGCACCGGGTCGCCGGCGGGGGGCGTTGCGCTTTCCAAAACGGCCACGCGCGCTTCCAGCGCCTCGATTCGAGCCAACAGCGCGGCCAGCAGTTCCGGCGAGGGCATGCCGAGTCGCTCCAGCGCCTGCTGTACGCGCCCCTCAAAAATGCCGCCCAGGCGGTCCCAGGGGTTGGCGCTGCCCAACGTCATGGCGCTCAGGCGCTCAGCGGCCTTGGACATCTCGGACTCGGCGGCCTCGCGCGCCTTGGCCTGCTGGGCCAAGCCTTCGCGCACCAGCGCATCGAAGGCCTGGGTGCCGCGCGCCTGAGCCTGAGCCAGCGCGCCCATGCCGGCCAGCCAGACGTTGTCTGGGCCGGGCGTTGGAGTCGGTGTCGGATCTGCAGGGTCAGCGGCAGGGCGCTTGCGGGAAGTGGCCATGGTGCAGGATGGGGCGCACAAAGCGGACGCGCCCATTGTGCCGCAAGGCCTGCGGGCGTCGCGTGGGTGCAGGGGGTGGCGAAAATGAAATAATCGGCGCGATCATGGCGGCAGTGCCCGCCACCGCGGTAAGGAAACCTATCTCATGATTCTTGTCACCGGCGGCGCCGGCTTCATCGGCAGCAACTTCGTGCTGGACTGGCTGGCTCAGGGCGACGAGCCGGTCGTCAACCTCGATAAGCTGACCTACGCCGGCAACCTGGCCAACCTGGCTTCGGTGCAGGACGATCCGCGCCACGTCTTCGTGCAGGGCGACATTGGCGACAGCGCCTTGGTGGAGCGCCTGCTGGCCGAGCACCGGCCGCGCGCCATCGTCAACTTCGCGGCCGAAAGCCACGTTGACCGCTCCATCCATGGGGCGGAGGACTTCGTCGTCACCAACATCGTCGGTACCTTTCGCTTGCTGGAAGCCGCGCGGGCGTATTGGGGTGGCCTGCCCGAGGCCGAGCGCGCCGCCTTCCGCTTCCTGCACGTGTCGACCGACGAGGTCTACGGCACATTGGCGCCCGACGCGCCCGCCTTCACCGAAACCCACGTCTACGAGCCCAACAGCCCCTACAGTGCCAGCAAGGCCGCCAGCGACCACCTGGTGCGCGCCTGGCACCACACGCACGGGCTGCCGGTGCTGACGACCAACTGCTCCAACAATTACGGCCCGTTTCACTTCCCCGAGAAGCTGATCCCGCTGATGATCGTCAACGCCCTGGCCGGCCAACCGCTGCCGGTGTACGGCGATGGCCAACAGGTGCGCGACTGGCTGTACGTGAAGGACCACTGCTCGGCCATCCGCCGCGTGCTGGAAGCGGGCCGCCTGGGCGAGACCTACAACATCGGCGGCTGGAACGAAAAGGCCAACCTGTCCATCGTCCACACCGTGTGCGATCTGCTGGATGAGCTGGCCCCGCGCGCGGCCGGCGGCAGCTACCGCCAGCAGATCACGCACGTGCAGGACCGCCCGGGCCACGATCGACGCTACGCCATCGACGCCCGCAAGATCGAGCGCGAGCTGGGCTGGAAGCCGGCCGAAACGTTCGAAACCGGCATCCGCAAGACCATCGCGTGGTACCTGGCCAACGACGCCTGGGTGCGCGACGTGCAGTCGGGCGGCTACCGCGACTGGGTGGCGACGCAGTACGGGTCGAACGGCGGCGCGGCCCAGCCCGCTGCCTGAGGCATGGCGGGCCACGGCATCCTCCTGCTGGGCAAGAACGGCCAGGTCGGCTGGGAACTGCAGCGCGCGCTGGCGCCGCTCGGCCCGCTCACGGCGCTGGACCGCCACGGCCAAGGCGCCTTGCACGGCGACCTGAACGACCCGGACGCGCTGGCGGCCACGGTGTGCGCACTGCGCCCTGCGGCCATCGTCAACGCCGCCGCCCACACGGCGGTCGACCGAGCCGAGAGCGAGCCGGCGTTGGCCCGGCGCCTGAACGCCGAGGCGCCCGCCGCGCTGGCGCAGGCCGCGGCCGAGGTGGGTGCGCTGCTGGTCCACTACAGCACCGACTACGTGTTCAACGGCGGCGGCGACACGCCCTGGCGCGAGGGCGACGCCACCGGCCCGCTCAGCGTTTACGGCGCGACCAAGCTGGCCGGCGAAGAAGCCATCCGCGCCAGCGGCTGTCGCCATCTGATCTTTCGCACCAGCTGGGTCTACGCGGCGCGCGGCGGCAACTTTGCCCGCACCATGCTGCGCTTGGCGGCCGAGCGCGAGCGCCTCACCATCGTCGACGACCAGTGGGGCGCACCCACGGGGGCAGAGCTGATCGCCGACATCACCGCCCACACCCTGCGCCAGTGCCTGGCGCGGCCGGAAGACGGCGGTACTTACCATTTGGCGGCGGCCGGTTACACGACCTGGTTTTCGTACGCCAATCACGTGTTTGGCCAATACAGATCTGCGCAGGCAGCTCCTGAATTGGTAGTAAAAGAGGTGGAGCCCGTCGCCAGCGACACCTTCCCGACACCCGCACGGCGCCCGCACAATTCGCGCCTGGACACCACGCGCCTGCAAGCCGTGTTCGGCCTCACCCTGCCGCCGTGGCAGCAGGGCGTGGACCGCATGCTCAAGGAAATCCTGTGACTTCAAACCACAACACCTCCAGCGCCCGCAAAGGCATCATCCTGGCCGGCGGTTCCGGCACGCGCCTGCACCCGGCGACGCTGGCGGTCAGCAAGCAGCTGCTGCCGGTGTACGACAAGCCCATGGTGTACTACCCGCTCAGCACCCTGATGCTGTCCGGCATCCGCGACATCCTGGTGATCAGCACGCCGCAGGACACGCCGCGCTTTCAGCAGCTGCTGGGCGACGGCAGCCAGTGGGGCGTGAACCTGCAGTACGCCGTGCAGCCCAGCCCGGACGGTCTGGCGCAGGCTTTCGTCATTGGCGAATCCTTCCTGGGCGGCGCCCCCAGCGCGCTGGTGCTGGGCGACAACATCTTCTACGGCCACGACTTTCACGAACTGCTGGCCAGCGCCGATGGCCGCCAGACGGGCGCGTCGGTCTTTGCGTACCACGTGCACGACCCGGAGCGCTACGGCGTGGCCGAATTCGACGCCGCCGGCAAGGTGCTGTCGCTGGAAGAAAAGCCGGCCAAGCCCAAGAGCCCCTACGCCGTCACCGGCCTGTACTTCTACGACACCCAGGTGGTCGAACTGGCCAAGGGCTTGAAGCCCTCGCCGCGCGGTGAGCTGGAGATCACCGACCTGAACCGTCTGTACCTGGAGCAAGGCCAGCTCAGCGTCGAAATCATGGGCCGCGGCTACGCGTGGCTGGACACCGGCACACACCAGAGCCTGATGGAGGCCGGCCAATTCATCGCCACGCTGGAAAACCGCCAGGGCCTGAAGATCGCCTGCCCGGAAGAGATCGCCTGGCGCCACCGCTGGATCGACGATGCGCAGCTCGAGCGCCTGGCGCAGCCCTTGGTCAAGGGCGGCTATGGTCAATACCTCTTGCAGTTGATGAACAAGCGGGTGTATTGACCATGAACCTGACGCCGCTGGCCATTGCCGACGTGATGTTGATCGAACCCAAGGTGTTTGGGGACGCACGCGGTTTTTTCTTTGAAAGCTTCAACCAGCAGGCCTTTGCCGACGCTACAGGCGTCCATCTGCCGTTCGTGCAGGACAACCACAGCCGCAGCCGGCGCGGGGTGCTGCGCGGCCTGCACTACCAACTGGCGCCCAAGGCGCAGGGCAAGCTGGTGCGCTGCGTGCGCGGCGCGGTGTTCGACGTGGCGGTGGACATCCGGCGCGATTCACCCACCTTTGGCCGCTGGTCTGGCGCGGTGCTGAGCGAAGAGAACCAGCACCAGCTGTGGATCCCGCCCGGCCTGGCGCACGGCTTCGTGGTGCTGACCGACACCGCCGACTTCCTCTACAAGACCACCGACTACTACAGCCCCGCGCACGAACGCGCCATCCGCTGGGACGACCCCGCCATCGGTATCGAGTGGCCATTGGCGTCGCACGGCATCGCCGAGCCGGTGCTGTCCGACAAGGACAAGACGTCGGCGCGCCTGCTGGCCGAGGCCGACATTTGACGCAGGCGCCGGCCCGTGGCGCTGGCGCCGCGGCGGCGCCCCCGCGCAGCACTGCGGCAGCGGCCCCACTGCGCATCGCCATCCTCGGCACGCGCGGCATCCCGGCCCGCTACGGCGGGTTTGAAACCTTTGCCGAACGCCTGGCCGTTGGCCTGGTGCAGCGCGGCCACGCCGTCACGGTGTACGCCGAAGCCGATGGCGCCCCGGGCCCCGACACTTGGCACCAGGGCGTGCGAGTGCGCGCGCGCCGCCGCCCGGCCTGGGGCCCGGCCTCGGTGCTGGCGTACGACAGCGCGTGCCTGTGGGACGCGCGGCGCGGCTTCGATCTGGTCTACATGCTGGGCTACGGCGCGGCTTGGGCCTGCTGGGGGCCGCGCGCCTTCGGCACGCCGGTCTGGATCAACGTCGACGGGCTGGAGTGGGCGCGCAGCAAGTGGGGGCGCGGCGCGCGCACCTACCTGCGCGCCATGGAGTCGGTCGCCAGCCGCGCCGCCACGCGCCTGATCGCCGACGCCGAGGCCATTGCCCAGCGTTACCGCACGCTGTACCCGCGCGGCGCGCCCTGCGACTTCATCGCCTACGGTGCCGACCCGGTGCTGCCCGGCCAGGCCGACGCCGCCTTGCTCGCGCCTTGGAGCTTGACGCCCGGGCGCTACCACGTGGTGGTCGCGCGGCCGGAGCCGGAAAACCACCTGCTGGAAATCATCGAAGGCCACCGCCTGCACACCGCGTCGGGCGGTGGCGACTGGCCGCTGGTCATCGTGGGCGATGTGACCGGCGGCACGCCCTACCAGCAACAGCTGCTGACCAAAGCCAGTGACCGCGTGCGTTTCACTGGCGGCGTGTACGAGCCCGCGCGCCTGAACGCTTTGCGCGTGCACGCCGCCAGCTACCTGCACGGCCATTCGGTGGGGGGCACCAACCCGTCGCTGCTGGAGGCGCTGGCCTGTGGCAACTGGGTGATCGCACACGACAACCCCTACAACCGCGAAGTGGCGCGCGATGCGGCCGACTACTTCGCCAAGCCCGCCGAGCTGGCCGAGCGGCTGAACACCCGCGTTGCCCAGTCGCCGGAAGCCGTGGCCCAGCGCGCCGACCGCGCGCGCCAGATCATCGCCGAACACTACACCTGGCCCGCTATCGTCGACGCGTACGAAGCGCTGATGCAGGCCGAATGCGCCCACCGGCGCCGCCCGTCATGAGCGCCGCGCCCCTGGTCGACATCCTGCTGGCCACCTACAACGGCGCCGCCTTCCTGGCGCCGCAGCTGGATTCGCTGCTGGCGCAGACGCACGCGAACTTCCGCCTGATCGTCAGCGACGACGGCTCGTCCGACGACACCCTGGCCATCCTGCGGCGCTACGAACGTATTTTTGAGGGACGCATGCTGCTGTTGCCGCCACAACCCAAGGGTGGCGGCGTGATCCGCAATTTCGAGCGCCTGATGCGCGCCAGCCTGGACGACGGCAGCGCCGCCTGGATCGCCTTTTGCGACCAGGACGACGTCTGGTTGCCCGAAAAGACCGCGCGCCTGCTGGCCGCTGTGCAGGCGCTGGAAGCGCGCGTGGGCACTGACGCGCCCTGTCTGGCGCACAGCGACCTGACGGTGGTGGACGAGCAGCTGCAGGTCATCAGCCCGTCCTTCGCCGCCTTTCAGCGCATCGAACCGGCACAGGTCAATGCGCGCACGCTGCTCAGCGTCAACCAGGTCACCGGCTGCGCCACGCTGATCAACCGCGCCCTGCTGGAGCTGGCGCTGCCCCTGCCGCCCGACGCCGTCATGCACGACTGGTGGCTGGCGGTGCTGAGTGGCAGCGGCGCGCGCGACTACCTGCCCGAGCCGCTGATGCGGTACCGCCAGCACGGGCGCAATCAGATCGGTGCGCGCGACCGCGGCCTTCCCAGCCGGCTGATGCGCTTGGCACGCGACGGCGGCGGGGTGCTGAAACGGGTGCGCCAGCTGGGGCGCGGCACGCGGGCGCAGGCCGAGGCGCTGGGGCGCCGCTTGCGCGACAACGGGCTGGACGATGGATACGTGGCTGAGTACCTGGCCTGGCGCGGTCGGGGGCGGCTGGCGCGCCTGTTCACCTACAGAACGTATTATGTCGGGCCCGAGTTGGACCGCCTGAGCCGCTGGCTGCTGTGGAAATAGGCAAAACAGACTATGATTTGTATAGCTGCTCGCGTAGGTGGTTGTAGGGCTTGAGGCCAATTTTGATGTTATTTTCGCAAGCCCGTTCGCCCGCCCTGGTGAACTGAGGACAATGTCGCCCATGGCACTCGCAATGGACCCCGTGGCTGAAACCGCCGTCATCCCCGATCTGGAGCAACTCGAAGCCCGCCTGGGCGAGCGCCTGCTGGCCGACCGCAAGCTCTCGCCGCCCGATCTGGACCGCGCTCACGGCGTGCAACAGACCATGGGCGGGCGACTCAGCCAGCTGCTGGTCGACCTGGGCCTGGTGTCCGAGGTGGACGTGGCGCAGGCCCTGGCCCAGCTGGCCGGCGTGCCACTGGTGCGCAAGGCCGACTTCCCGGCCGAAAAACCCAACACCGTCCGCCTGAACACCAGCTTTCTGCTGGCCAATCGCCTGCTGCCGCTGGGCGACGCCGACGGCGACACGCCGCCCGACTTCGCCGCCACCGACCCCGGCAGCGAGCGTCTGCGCGCCGCGCTGCGCCTAGTGTTTGGCCAGGAGCCGCGCATCGCGCTGGGCCTGGGCACCGAGATCGCCGAGCAGCTGGACGAATGGTTCCTGCGCGAAGCGGAAGGCGAGGCGGGCGAGGAGGGTGGCTACGAAGCCACCGAATTCATCGAGCACCTGCGCGACATGGCGTCCGAGGCGCCGATCATCCAGCGCGTCAACCAGATCATGTCGCAGGCGGTGTCCGCGCAGGCGTCGGACATCCACATCGAAAGTTACGAAGACAAATCCGTCGTGCGCATCCGCGTCGACGGCCAGATCTTTCCCATCGACGAAATCGACAACCGCGACGCGCCGGCCGTGGTGTCGCGCATCAAGATCCTGTCGCAGCTCGACATCGCCGAGCGCCGCCTGCCGCAGGACGGCCGCACCCGCCTGCGCGTGCACGGCAAGGAGCTGGACGTGCGCGTGTCCACCGTGCCGACCATGTTCGGCGAATCGGTGGTGATGCGTCTGCTGGAGAAAAACCTCGATCTGCTGTCGCTGGACCGCCTGCAGTTCACCGAGCCCACGCTGGCCGCCATGCGCGAGCTGCTGAACGTGCCGCACGGCGTGCTGCTGGTCACCGGGCCCACGGGGTCGGGCAAGTCGACCACGCTGTACGCGTCCCTGCTGTCGCTGGAAGGGCGCAACCTGAAGATTTTGACGGTGGAAGACCCCGTCGAATACCGCCTGCAATGGCTGAACCAGGTGCAGGTGCAGCCGCAGATCGGCCTGACGTTTGCGCACGTGCTGCGCTCCTTCCTGCGCCAGGACCCGGACGTCATCATGATCGGCGAGATGCGCGATGGCGAGACGGCCAATATCGCTGTTCAGGCCGCGCTGACCGGGCACCTGGTGCTATCGACTTTGCACACCAACAGCGCGTTGGGGGCGATCGTGCGCCTGATCAACATGGGTGTGGAGCCCTACCTGATCACCGCCTCGGTCGTCGGCGTGCTGGCGCAGCGCCTGGTGCGCAAGCTGTGCGATACCTGCAAGGCGCCCATGTCGCCGGACCAGTCGCGCCTGGCGGCCCAGACGCTGGGGATGGAGCTCTCCGAGGGCCAGACGCTGTACCGGTCCGTGGGCTGCCCGGCCTGCCGCAACACTGGTTACCGCGGGCGGCTGGCGATCCACGAGTTGCTGCTGCTGACCGAAGACGTCAAAAAGCTGATTCTGGAGCGCGGCTCCGCCCTCTCGCGGGGGCAGGCGCGCTATGTGGGCGGGAACTTGTTGCAGGACGGCGCGACCAAAGTGGCGCAAGGACTGACGACCGCCGAAGAAGTGTTGCGCGTCGCCCGACAGGATGATTGACTTTCAGTACGCCGGCACCGCCACCGACGGCAAACCCTGCCAAGGCAGCATCCGTGCGCCCAGCGCGGAGGCGGCGCGCCTGCGCCTGATCGGGCAGGGCATCACGCCCGTCAGCCTGCAGGGCGGCGATGCCGCCGCGGCGGCGATGGCGGCCACCAAGAGCGAAGAAGTGCGCCTGAAGCGCGCCGACATCCTGCTGTTCACGCGCGAGCTGTCGCACCTGAAAAGCGCCAACATGCCGCTGGACCGGGCGCTGGCCATGCTGCAGGAGATCGCCAACAACGACCGCCTGAAGGCCTTCGTCATCCGGGTGACCGAAGGCGTGCGTGGCGGCAAGTCGCTCTACACCTCCCTGCAGCCGTTCGAGCGCGATCTGGGGCGGCGTTACCTGGTGATGATCCGCGCGGGCGAGGCCTCGGGCGGCCTGACCACCGTGCTCAAGGAGCTGACGAGTCAACTGGAAGCCGACGACAAGCTGCGCAACTACATCATCTCGTCGATGACCTACCCGTTCATCCTGGCCGGGGTAGCGGTGCTGTCGGTGATCATCCTGCTGGCCTTCGTGGTGCCGCAGTTCCGCGAGATTTTTGATTCGATGGGCGATGCCCTGCCGTTCTTAACCCGGTTGGTGTTGAACGTCAGCGATTTCGTGCGCAGCAACTGGATGCTGCTCTTGCTGGTTTTCACCATCGTGGTCTTTCTGCTGTCGCGCTGGGCGGCGTCGCCGGCAGGGCGGATTCGGCTGGATTCTGGCGTCTTGCGCATGCCCCTTATGGGTAATGTGCTCCGAAATTTGCAGCTGGCGATCTACTTCCGCACGCTGGGCGGCCTGCTGCAGCGCGGCGTGCCGCTGGTGGACGCGCTGCGCATCGCCAGCGACGCGGTGACTAACACCGCGCTGCGCAAGGACTTGGAGCCGCTGGTCGGCATCGTCAAGTCCGGCAAGCGGCTGTCCACCGGCTTCGGTTCGGCCCACTTCAGCCAATCCAGCACCGCGCAGCTGATGCGCGTGGCCGAGGAGACGGGCGACCTGGACGGCACGTCGCTGGCCCTGGCCGACCGCTACGAAGAAGAAGGTCGGCGTACCATGTCGCGCCTGCTGGCGGCCATGGAGCCGCTGATCATCATCATCCTGGGCGTGATCGTGGCCATCATCATCATCGCCATCCTGGGCGGTGTGCTGTCCATCAACGACACCGTGGGCAAGTGACTCCCACGCTGTCTTCCCGATAGTCAACGAGTTAAGGACTCTCCGAATGCAATTTCCCCTGAAACTTTCACGCGCGGCGCGCGTGCAACGCCCCAGCCGTGCCCGCGGCATGACCCTGATCGAATTGCTGGTGGTGCTGGTTATCCTGACCCTGGTGGCCGGCCTGATCGGGCCCAAGGTGCTGGACCAGTTGGGCGGCGCCAAGTCCAAGACCGCGGCGGTGCAGATCAAGGAGCTGGAGCAGTCGTTGGACCTGTTCAAACTGGACGTTGGCCGCTACCCCAGCGACGCTGAAGGTCTGCGCAGCCTGGTTGAACGGCCGGGCAGCGCCAATGGCTGGAACGGCCCCTACCTCAAGAAAGACCTGCCCAACGACCCGTGGGGCGGTGCTTACCAATACAAATTCCCGGGCCGCAACGGTGCGCCGGACGTGTTCAGCTTTGGCGGTGACGGCAAGGCAGGTGGCGAAGGCGAGAACGCCGATGTCCACAACTGATTCTGATCGCCTGCCTTTGCTCATTGTCCGATGACTCGCCCCCGACCGCTGCAGCGCCGCACCGCTGGCTTCACGCTGCTGGAGCTGCTGGTGGTGCTCGGCGTTGCTGCCATCGCGGTAGCGGTCGTTGGTGGTGGTGCGCAGGCGTACCTGGAGCGCGCGCGCTACCAAGCCGCGGTGCGGGATGTGACCAGTCAGCTCAAGCACGCGCGCGCCGTCAGCATCGACAAGGGTGAGCCGGTGGTGGTGACGTACCAGCCCCAATTGCACCGGCTCAGCGCGGGCGACGTGACCTTGGTGGAGCTTCCGCCCGCCCTGGAGGTGCGCTGGCAGCGCGTCGAGGGTGCGCCGGGCGTTGGCGCCAGTGGGGTTGAGCCGATCTTCGTGTTCAGCCCAGATGGGTTTGCACGCGGCGGTCAACTGGCGGTCATGCGGTCTGGCCGGGGCGTGCAGTTTGGCGTGAACTGGCTGCTGGGTACGGTGGAATCTGCTGCGGTGACAGGTGGCGCGTGAGCCCGGCAAGCCGTTGGGGCCGCGATGGTCGACCGCCAAGAATGGGTGGTCAGCGCGGATTCACCCTGCTCGAAGCCCTGGTCGCCATGGCAATTGCTGCAGTGGCCTTCACTGCGCTGTACCGGACGGTGGGGCAGAGCTCCAAGGTCGCACTGGACGTGGAGGCGCGCGTCGAGGCGGCGATGGTGGCACGGTCGGTGCTGGCCAGCGCCACGTTTGCCGAGGATCTGCAGGCGCTTCAGTCGGGTCAGCAGGGGCCTTGGCAATGGCGGGTTCAGGTGGCGCAGGAGAGCGTTCCCATAGCCAGCGTCATGGGCCCGCCAGTGGACGTGCCGCCTTTGCCCGCGGCCCGGGTCGTTGTGCAGGTGGGTCGCAATGGCGGTGGAACCTTGTTCGAGTTGACGGGATGGAAGCTCTACCGCACCGCCCCCTGAGCCGGCGGCATGCCCGGCCAGCAAGGGGATTCACCTTGCTGGAGTTGCTGATCGCGCTGGGCGTGACGGCGCTGGTGGTCGCGCTCGTCTTCACAGCGTTTGGCCTGATCGGGCGCACCGAGGAGCGCAACCAGGCCACGATGGACCGCGCCGAGCAGATGCTGGTGGTGTCGCAATGGCTCACGCGCAAGCTGGACGGGCTTCGGCCGCTTTCGATGGTGCAGGGGACCACGGTCACCCCTTTCTTTGCCGGGACCGAGGCCGGGGCGATGTGGGTCGCTCCATTGCCGGAGCGCGGGGAGGCCGGCGGCTTGCACGTGTTTCGCCTGGGGCCGTTGCGGCACTCGGATGGTGGCATTGATTTGCTGGTGGAGGCCTTGCCGTTCGATGGCGGGGCCATGGCTTTGGATTGGGGGCAAGCCTTGCGGCAAAACCTGATCACCGATGTGCGCAGTCTCCAGTGGTATTACCAGGATGGGGTCAGCGGCGAATGGGTCAGGCAGTGGTCGAGTGAGCAGGGGCGCTTCCCGGCCCGCGTGCGCGTGGTGATTGGTGACGCCAAAGGCGATTGGCCTGCGCTGATGTTTGCCCTGCCGGGGGCGCGATGAGGCAGGCTCGTCGTCAAAAGGGGGCTGCCCTCATCCTTGTGCTGTGGATGGTTGTTGGGTTGTCCCTGGTGGTGTTGGCGGGCGCTCAAAGCGCGCGTTTCTATACGCAAAGGGTGGGGCTGGAACTGGAGCGCACGCGCGTGGATACGGTGCTGGAATCCGCCACCGGGCTGGTGCTCAGCGCCCTGACGGCCGATAAGGAGTTGGCCAAGGGGTACCGCCGGCTTCTGGTGCCGGTCGGGGGTGCCGAAGTGGTCGTCGAGGTGGTGCCTACCGACGGTCTGGTGGACATCAATGTCGCGCCCCCTGCCATGTTGGAGGCCCTGTTTGCCCGTGTCGGAGGGTTAAGCCAGGGGGAGGCGACGGTGCTGGCCTCACGGGTGCACGACTTCATCGACCCTGATGACGAGCCGGGGGGCGTAGGCGGCGCCGAAATCGCGCAGTACCGGGCAGCAGGCTCGCCGATCCGGCCGCGCAATTCGGGCTTGGACGACCTCATTGAGCTCAAAGGGGTGCTGGGGATGACGCCAGAGCTCTATGCAATAATTTCGCCCTATTTGGGCATCAATGGGCAGCAAAAAATCGTGCTTGCTGCAGCGCCCCCGGCGTTGATCGACGCCATTTCTGGCCAGCCCGGTCTCGGCGCAAGCCTCCATGCCACGCCGCCGGAGATGCGTACGGGCGTCCTTCAACCGGGATTAATGACGGACATGTTCACGGCGGCTTCCAACGTTTCCAGCCAGACGCTTCGCCTTCGGGCGTACTTCCAGTCACAGCCCGGTCGCTGGTGGCAGCGTGAAGTGTGGGCGGATCTCAGCACCCGTCCAGGCGGAATGACCGCATGGACCACGCGTTCCATTGAGCCGGCCACACGTGTGGCAGATCCAGAGGTGGGGTACCCATGAGCGCGGCGTCAGGTGCATTGACGCGCGCACGCGCGTACTGGGATGGATTGGTCTGGGGGTTGACCGATCTGCGCCGCTGGCTCGGCACCAGAGGGCTCTGGCCGGAGGTCACCCGACTGGCATTGACGCCTCAGGGCGCGCGCTGGCGCATCACGGGGGACCGGCGGACAAGGGTAGAAGGTGGCGTGCCGGAAGCACTCTTGATTGGCGAGCCGGATGTGCTTTGGGGTGAATTTACCCTACCCGCTGTCGGCGCCGCTGCGTTGGAAGGCGCGGTATCGGAGGCCTTATGGCGTGTGTCGCCATTACCGCCGGACCAGGTGGTGATGGCTTGGCGCGCGCAGCCGGACGAATTGGGCGGCTGGCGTGTCGTCTGGGGTGTTTGCCCCGCGCGCGTTGTGGTGCAGGGGCTGGCCCAAGTTCAGCTGACCGACGATGCGCCTGTGTACCTCGTACAAGGCGATGAGCAGGCGTTGCTGGCGCGGGGCGCAGCAACGGCGCTGCAGCGTCGCCAGCAGCGCAGGTTGGACGGCTTGGCGATCGGCGGCCTGGTTTTGGTGGCATTGGCCTTGATGATTCCTTTGTCCGTGCCCTTGCTTTTGAAGCGCCAGGCGGTCGTCCGGAGCATGACGCACATGACCACCGTCGAGCCGATGGCGGCGCCGGTTCGGAAAAAGTTGGACGAATTGCATCAATTGGCCAAGCTGTCGGACGCGCTGACGGCCGAGCGCCAACTGAGCTTGCCTGTGGCGTCGGCGCTCAATCGCCTCGCCGAAAAACTTCCAGAGGACGCTTGGTTGGACCGTCTGGAGGCGAGTGACCGGCAGGTACGCATGATGGGTTTGGCCAGCAACGCCACGGATTTGATGACCCAACTGTCCAAGGTGCCTGAGTTCGCGGAACTGCGCACGACAGCCCCGACGGTTCGAGACGAAGGCCAAAGCCGGGAGCGATTCTCGTTCGAGTTCACTTGGCGTGATGCCGAGAGCGGAGCCCCCGCGAAATGATTTCACGCAATCGACATCAGCGCGGCTCATCGGATACCCACGCATTGCACCCTTGGACAAAGCGGGCAGTGTGGGCTGTGGCCGCATGCCTCCTTCTTGTGGTATTTGTGCTGGGCTGGCTGTACTGGGTCAACTGGTCGCGGTACAGCACCGCGCAAGAGCAACTGGAGTCCCGGATTTCCCGTCTGGATGGCATTCTCGCGGCAAGTGCAGATATTGATACGCGACTCAGTCAAGCGCGGGCGGCTGTCGGACCCTGGTTGCACAAGGGCGGTAGCGAGGGTCAAAACGCTGTCCTGCAGAGTCTGCGCGAGCTGGTCGTTGCCAGCGGCGCGACCCTGGTTTCTTCGCAGGCAGCGACGGTGCCGGCTGAGTCAGAGCAAAAGCTCCCCAAGGTGCGCGTCAGCGCCACGGTGGCCGGGGAATGGGCGCAACTGGTTCAATTGGGGCAGGCGCTGCAGGCGGAGCGCCCGCCCTACCTGGTGCATTCGCTCAACATTCAGCGCGAAGGGCAAGCATCCAACAAGGCGGCGCACCGGGCACGGCTGACCCTGCAGCTGGATGCGCCCATCGCTCAGGCTGTGGAGGAGGCGAAGCCATGAGGCGCGCAGGCACAGTGTTGCTGGTGGTAGGCGCGGCGGCCGTTGCCGTAGGGGTCGTTGGCTGGTGGGTCGGCCGAACCGGCTGGCAGCCGCCAGCGCCTGTCAAGCCGACCCTGCCTGAAATTGTGGCGGTCCAGGCCAGTCCGAATGCACTAGCCAAGCATGCGCTGCAAAGTCCATTGTTCTGGTCGACGCGAGCGCCGGTGGAGGCCGGAGAGGCTTCGGCGGAGCGCTCTGCGCCTGAATCTGAAATGGCGCAATTGCGCCTGATGGCCGTTTTGGAGTCCGGCGGGCAGCGGGTTGCTTTGCTTCAACGACCTGACCGGACTGTATTGAAGCTGGATTCTGCGCAGCCGGAGGGTGAATGGCGGCTGGAGTCTTTTGATGGGCTGGTAGCCGTGCTGGTATCGACCACCGGAGAGCGGATAGAGCGTGCGCTTGAGCGCACCAACGCGGCGCCGGTTGTGCAACCCGGGCAGAAAGATGCGGTCAGGGGCAGGTCAGCTCCCAGTGGCAGTGCCATGGGGCAGCGGCGGCCGGCAGCTGGCGCCGTCCCTGCGCCAGCGGTGACCGCGCCCCCCCCGGGGTCGGGTGGACTGCATCCAGTCAGGCCCTTGAATCCGTCCGCCAGCCCGTCTGGAGCAGCTTCTGCGCCTGGTGCAGTACCCGGCTCATCGGCGAGAACTTAAAACCTATATATAGATGATCGCAATGTCGCTTTTTCGACCATCACTGATCATGCTTTCGGTCCTTGCGGCCGGATGCGCGTCCGTGGATCGCACCACGTCGCTGGGCCAGGAAGTGCCGCAGGCCGCCGAGGTTTCGCCGGCGCACACGCTCCCGCAACCGGCATCCAGCCAGCGGGACGGCGGCACTGGCGCAAAACCTGCCCTGGACAGCGCCATCGGCCCTCGCGTATATCCTGGTACAGACAAACTGGTCAAGCCGTCCTTGGCGCCAAAGTCAGACCCTGTCCTGACGCAGGGCGATCGGGTATCGCTGAACTTTGAAAATGTGACGGTATCTGCGCTGGCATCGGCGTTGCTGGGTGACCTTCTGAAGGTGAGCTACACCATTGATGCCGGCGGTGATGCGGTGGTCAGTCTTAGAACACGCAAGCCATTGCCTAGAAAACAGGTGCTGGATGTTCTGGACACGGTGCTGTTGCCCCACGACTTGGCCATCGTGCGTGACGCTGCGGGGGTGTACCACGTCACCAAGCGTGCGGCCACGGTGGGCAGCCGCCCGCTGACGTCGGCGTCCCGCATGAAGGACATGGTGGGTGCCGGCACGGTCATCGTGCCGCTGGACTACATCGGCGCCGGCGAGATGGCCAAGATCCTCGGCCCGCTGGCCCCAAGAGAGGCCATCGTGTACGTCGACACGGTCCGCAATCTGCTTGTCTTGCAAGGCAGCAAGATCCAGCTGGAAGGCTGGCTGGAGATGGTGGACGCGTTTGACGTGGACTATCTCTCCGGGATGTCGCTAGGGGTATTTCCCCTCGAATACGCCAGCGTTGGCGTGGTCTACGAAACCTTGCAGACCATGCTGGCGCCCGACCAGGCGTCGGCCGGTGCTGCCGCTTTTGGTGGAGGTGCAAGCCCCTCCAGCGGAGGCGCTCCCGGTGCGACGCGCCCAGGAGCGCCGGGGCCCGCAGCGGGAAGCGGTGGGGCGGGTGGCCCTCTCGCCGGGCTGGTTCGCCTGTTTCCGGTAGAGCGGCTCAACGCACTCGTGGTGGTGACGCCGCGAAGCCAGATGTTGTCTCAGGTGGAAACCTGGATACGGCGGCTGGACCAACCCACGGATGGCCTGGAGGCGGGGCTGTTTGTCTATCCCGTCCAGAATGGCTCTGCGGTCCGAATGGCGGAGCTGCTGAACGGCTTGTTCGGTGGATCGTCGGGTGGCCGCGCCGGCGTGGCCGGCGGCACTGCGCCCAGCCAGTTCGGTGGAGGAGGCGTGTTGGGGACGGGCGGGAACCGGTTCGGCTCGTCCGGCTCAGCTTCCGGGCGCTCCGGCCTGACTGGTTTGGGCGGCTCGCTTGGCGGCGGTATGGGCGGTGGCATTGGCGGAACGGCCTTGGGCACCTCCAACACCAGCCCGGTAGGCGGTCTGGGTGGAGGTTTGACGGGCTATGGCGGAGCAGTCGGGGGCGGTTTGGGCGGCGCTGGCGCAGGCCCGCAAACGACCGTCAGTGACCTGGAGGGAAATGTTCGGGTGGTTGCTGACGAAGCCCGCAACGCGTTGCTGATCCGCGCGCCGCGCACGGAATACCGCCGGATCGAGCGCGCGTTGCGCGAGCTGGACAAGGCGCCTACTCAGGTGCTGATCGAAGCCAGCATTGTCGAGATCAATTTGACCGGCGCGCTGGAGTACGGCGTCGAGTGGGCGCTGAACAACGGTTTGGGCGGTGGGCGGCGAGGCCGTGCGATGCTCAACATGAACTCGTTGGACAGCAACGGCAATGTCGTGGGCATTGGGCCGAGAACCCCGGGCTTTTCCTACTCGGTGGTCAACAATGCCGGGGCCATTACCGCCACCATCAACGCGTTGGCGCAAAAGTCGCAAGTCAAGGTCCTTTCAAATCCCTCGCTGTTGGTGCTCGACAACCACAATGCGACGATCCAGGTGGGGGACCAACAGCCGATCAGCTCCGGGGGATCGACGGTCACCAACGGCGTCGTCATCTCGGACGGCTTCACCTACAAAGACACCGGTGTGATGCTGTCGGTTACGCCATCGGTGAACTCAGGCGGCCTGATCACGCTGGCCATCCAGCAGAACGTGACCGATGTCGGTGAGCAGGACACGGTCACCAAGCAACGTAAGTTCATGACCCGTCAAATCCAGAGCAAAGTCGCCGTGCGCTCAGGTGAAACCATCGTGCTGGGGGGGATGATTCGCGAAAACGAGGCCAGCGGGCGTGCTGGCGTGCCATTGCTGAGCGATGTACCGCTACTCGGTGCGCTGTTCTCGACGACCAGCAACACCAAGAACCGCACCGAGCTGATGGTTCTTTTGACGCCCCGCGCGCTCGAAAACGATGATCAGGTGCGAGCGGCAAGTGTCGAGATGCGTCAGCGTATCCGGTCCCTCAGTCTTCAAGATCCGTTGAACCCTGCCACTCCCGCCGGATCAGAGCCCCGTTGAGGATGACGTCTGTTTTTATGATTTCGAAGGTTGGTCTATGAACGGTATCAAATTTATAGCGCGTCGCGCAGCTCTGGCTTCGGCGCTGGGCATTTTTTCTATCGGTCTGTGGGGTTGCGCTAGTTCGCCATCCGGCGCGGGCGCTGCGGCTGCGGCGCCGGCCAAGGCAGACGCCTCCCCTGAGGCGTTGTTGAAGCGTGCCCAGGCGTATTGGGGTCTCGTTCGCGCCAATGACAACGTTGGTGCTTGGGCGTACGAGGCTCAGTCAAGGGCGCCCAACGCATCGCTGGAGGCCTACCTCAAAAAAGGCGGCATCACCTACAGCAGCGTTAACGTCACGGGGGTGAAGTCCATCGAGGGCGACACAGGCATGGTCGATGTAACGATGAAGTATTCGCTCCCGCTGTTGAGGGTGCGCGACAGGGATCTTCGTACCGAAGACCAATGGAAGCTGATCGAAGGCGTCTGGTACCATTCGCCACCTAAGAGTGGTTTGTTTCCTACGAAGTGATTGTCTCTTGGGAGCAACATCTGAGGCGAGCGCTAAGATGTTGGTCGAGATTTGCTTGCTTAACAGTTAGGCGCCAATTAAGATGACTGCAACCCAAACGGAGTGACGGATGGGCTGTGGTACCCACTCAGTGGGGCGCTTCTTTAAATTTTCTGAGGACCTTAGAGATGAAAAAACTTGCAATGACCGCTGTTGCGGCTGCGGCAGTGCTGGGGGCTGGTACAGCTCATGCTTACGTGTCGGGTACGTTCTCCAACGGGTTTGTCGTGCCGAACGTGATCAAGGAAGCCAATGGTGGTACCACCACTGTCGGTCTGATGAACAACTCGGAGAGCTCGATTCCGGTTTACTGGACGTTCCACAACCAAGAGTCTGGCCACGTGGCTGACGGTTGTTTTGTGATGACGGCCAAGGACTACGAGCCCTTCGTGTGGGCTGACCGTGCCGGCACGGGCATGGATGGCTACCGCGGCTATCTGGTGTTTGCTGTGGGCACCACCGCCACTGGTGCAGGTGCGCCGCCTCTGTGTGGTACTGCCGACGCTGCCGCCACCCTGGCTGCTAGCGGCCCGATTCTGGCGGGTAGCGCCTTCTATGTGGATCCCGTCAACAAGGACGTGGCTTTCACGCCCGTCATCGATGGTCCGCTGACAATCCCTGCTGGCAACAACCTGACGACTCTGGGCCCTGATAGCGTTACCGCCGTTGGTGGTGCAGCTTCGCTGACCACGGCTAACAATCAGACTTTCGCGATGCGTTATTTCGTTGATGGCGCTCCGGGCGGCAACGATACCGCGATTGTGGTTTGGTCGACGGGTGATCAGCGCGGTACTTACACGGTCAACATGTTTGACAACGCACAGAACCGCCGTTCGGTGAACTTCCAACTGGACCACGCTGAGTTGGACTGGTTCAATCCTGAAACCATTGCTGGCCGTCCTTCCACCTTCGTGGATGGCTTCATTTCCTGGATGCCGAAGGCAGCTGCTGTGAGTGGCATTCCTTCTGGCGTGACTAGAACACACATTACCGCTCGTAACACTTCGGTGTTTACGTACAGCGTGATCTCCGCGCCTGCCTTCGGTGCGGTGCAGACCGTTCTGGGTGCTCACACCATCCGGTAATGGGTTGAGATCCTGAGGTTGGCCTGTATGGGCCAGCCTTCAGCACAACCTGGCGCTTCGGCTACGTTAGAATAACGATTTGCCGAAGTGTCTTAAAAGCGCCGGTAGGCGCTTTTTTTGTTTTCCGTCTTTTTCTGGCGTTGGTTGGAGTGCTCATGAGAGGTTCGCGGGTCCGGTTGATGTCTTTTGTTGGCGCAATGCTCGCCATTTTGTCCGGATGTCAGTCTGGCGCACCTGTTTCGCTTCATGAGCCGCAGCGTCCGAACTCGCAAGGCGAAGCGCGGGTCACATTCCCGGCACCCCTGGCGTGGGGAGGTGAGGCGCGATGCATGGCCGATGGGTGCAAAATCGTGCTGGTCGAGCATGAAAGTGGCCACGCTGTTTTGCACCAGGTAGAGAGCACCCGTGTCATCGAACTGGACCGGAAGCAGGTTCAGTACCACCCGGATTCGGCCAAGTGGCTTACAGACAACTGGGCGGTTGCTGCTGTTGAGCGAGGTCAGTCCTTGGACATTT
Organism: Ottowia flava; assembly: GCF_008017535.1. GTDB lineage: Bacteria > Pseudomonadota > Gammaproteobacteria > Burkholderiales > Burkholderiaceae_C > Ottowia > Ottowia flava. The sequence continues at coordinate 178,336 of NZ_VRUA01000002.1, read as the reverse complement.
TTTCGGTGAATCAAGGGCGTCTGACGCCTCATGCGCAGTTGCTCGTTCCCTTTGCGCCCCGTGATGTGGTTGTGCTGTCTCGCGAAAGCAACCGTGTGACTCTTATGGCGACCCCATACAAAGGGCGTGAGGTTTCCATCGTGGAGTGGACGTTGGGCGCGAAGGATGCCAGCGTCAAGAACGTGCCCTGGTGCGACACCCCATGGCACCCCGCACTTGTGGATCGTGCGCCAGGTGGACGCGGCCAAGGTGCAGTTGCGGCCTGTTTGGACGGCAAGAAGCTCATGTATGTCAGCGCCAAAGACTGGGCGGCCGCACCGGAGGAGTTGATGCATTTCGACGTTGTGGCGCGCCAAGCGCGCCCCTCGCCCAGTGGCAAGTGGGTTTACGTGGCGCTAGAGATGGGAGGCCGTAACGTTCGTCTCGACATGGACACAGGTGCCGTGCAGTACCTTCAGGGCGACCCCGCCGGAACCGTTTCAGTGGCGCCATTGGCGGATGATTTGGTGGTTTGGGGGGCTGCCAGCGCCTTATACCTCCAGCGCTTGGATAGCGCGGGCAATGTGCTTGAAACTCGAACGCTTGCTACAAGTGGCTTTCCGACCGAGTTGCAGGTAATTGATGTGAACGGTGATGGGGAGCGCGACCTTCTCGTCCTGAACTCCGCTGGTGACAGAGCGGACTTGTATCGCGGTCCCATCTGGGAACGTGCTTCGGAGAAGAAGTAGACCATGAAGAAGGTGTTAAACGCGGTGTTTGGTCATACCCGATTTGTTTTGGCGGGTGTGGTTCTTAGTGTTTGTGCTGTGCATGCGGTGGCCGAAACCCCTCCCTTGGCAACGTTGGCAAACGGCGAAACCATTACAGAGGCGGATTTCGGCGCGTACCTCAATCGCCGCGTTGACCTGAAGCCGTTGGTCAGGAATTTTTGGGGCGCCGAAAACGCGCTACGCGAGATGGTGATGACACGCATGCTTGTGCTGGAAGGTCAGCGCATCAAGGTGCCTGTGCGTAGCTCGGAAAAGGCGGAGCGCTTCGACGACATTTATGCGCATGCCGTCTACCAACAATTGGCAGAGACATGCGTCAAGCCGAGCGACGAGGTCGCTGCGCGCCGCTTTTACGACAAAAACCCTGAGGCATTCACCGCCCCGGCTAGCGCTCGCCTCGCACGCGTGATGCTACCCGCGTCTGAAAAAGTAGCTGGCTCTTCAGCAATGGGGTGGTTGATGGACCAGGCGCAGGAAGTGGTGAAAAGTGCGAAGAGCTTTGAGCAGGTAGCCCAGGACGCAGAGAAGATATACAAGATGGAGGTTCAGGGCGATCTGGGCTGGGTAAACCTGACTGGTGACCTGGCGATTATGCGAGCGTTAGCCGGCGCGAAGAAGGGTGAAATAGTGGGGCCGGTGCGCGACGGTGACTTTGCGTATCTGTTCCTGATCGGTGACGTGAGACCATCATACTTGATGAAGTGGGACGACGTGAAAACGTCGGCAGCCAATCGGCAGTTGTCGTTTTGTAGAGAAAAGGCCAATAAATCTCTGAGTGAGAAGCTAACCAAACAGTACGGTGCGGCCATCAATACCGATGCAATAAAAGCCTTGTTTAAGATTCCTCCAAGTCGGACGCCCGCATCGGCGTCCCCCCCAGCTAATTCGCCTGCCAAGAACAGCAAGTTTGATGGGAAAGGCAAGTCGGGATCAATCGCATCTGCGGTATCCAATCGTTTGGATCAGGCGGGTCATCATCTATGACCCGGGTTTGTGCATCGGTTCTCATCCCAGTCAAGAACGGCGGCGAGTTGTTGGGTGAGGTGCTAGATGCAGTACGCGCTCAGAAAACTCCGTGGCCATTTGAAATATTGGTGGTTGACTCAGGTTCGACCGATGGTTCGATTGAGTTGGCGACAACGCGGGGCGCAAGCGTCATCAGTATTTTGCCGAAAGACTTTCGCCATGGAAAAACTCGAAATTTGCTCGCTCAGCATTCGAAAGGAGAGTTTCTTGTATTTTTGACGCAGGATGCAAAACCCGCGTCAGATCACTGGTTGGTAAGCCTTGTCGACGGATGCAATACCGATGCGGCAGTGGCTGGGGCGTTTGGTCCACATCGTGCTCATTTGCACGCGCGACACATTACGCACCGAGAGCTGGATGAGCATTTTGCAGGATTTGGCTCGACGTTAACATTTAGTCGGCTTGAGGATAGAGAGCGATTCGATAGTGATCCTGGATATCGACAATATCTACATTTTTTTTCCAGCAACAATTCTTGCATTAGACGATCCGTTTGGGAAAAAATGCCGCTGCCTGATGTTGAGTTTGCCGAAGATCAGACTTGGGCGCTTGAGGCGATTAAAGCCGGTTACACTAAGGCATTCGTTCCGGAGGCGATGGTTTTCCACTCCCATGACTTTGGCGTGTGGGAGACATTTCAGAGGAACTTTGACGAGGCCCGCTCATTCAAGCGCTATTTCGGTTACGACCTTCAAGATGGTGTAGTGTCCACTATTCGTTCAGCGGCGATGCTTGGGCGAAGAGACTACATTTGGCTTCGGGAGGCTGGCCTGAGCGGCTGGCGCTTGACCAAAAATACCATATACATGGTGTGCATCGAAGGGGCTCGGACACTTGGGCAGTTAATGGGTACAAATCATCTGTCATTACCGGATTGGCTTCAGAAGATCGTCTCGCGAGATCAGCAGATCCAGCAAAGAGGCGCCGCATAAATATACATGTTGAACTCTCTCATATATCGCGCCCGCCAAGTTCGGGACTTGATCCGGCGTGATGGTGTTGCATCAACAGCGAAAATGATTGTGCAACGGGTTCGTTTTGGGCCTGGTCAATGGCCGCGAGCGGATATCTTTGCCCACTTCGATTTTGTGTCGAATGCTTCCCCGTTGGCCGTCCGTGGATCAGCGGAGCTCGGGTCGCTGTTATGGGTCATACCTGACTTTAGTATCGGATCTGGTGGTCATTTAAACATATTTCGGACGATATTTCATCTGGAATCGATGGGCTATCAGTCGACTATTTTAATCGTCGGCCCTACCGTTCACTTGGATGCTGTTTCTGCGAGGCGAGACATCGCTGACCATTTTTTTCCACTGAAAGCAGATGTGGTTATTGAGGGTGGGGATTTGCCGGCCGCTGAGTTTGCTGTGGCGACGGGGTGGCAGACCGCCTATTTTGTTCGAAGATTTCCGTCATCACTCAAAAAAATCTATTTCGCACAGGATTTTGAACCCTATTTTTATCCAATGGGTAGCGAATATATTTTTGCGGAAAATACTTACCATTTTGGTTTTTTTGGAATCGCTGCGGGTGACTGGCTAGCAGAACGGTTGGAACGCGATTACGGAATGAAGACACGCGCTGTCGGATTTGGCGTCGAGCATGATCGCTACCGCCCCCTTCCTCGGCGCGAGCCACATATTAAGCGAGTTTTCTTCTATGCACGGCCGCCAACGCCCCGCCGTGCGTTTGAACTGGGCTTGTTGGTGCTGGATGCGGTTCATCGTGCACTGCCATCGGTAGAATTCGTTTTGGCGGGGTGGAACACCGCCGATTACCGAATTCCTTTTCCGCATCTCGACTGCGGGACAGTAGGATTGGACGAGCTGCCGGATCTATATGCACAATGTGATGTCGCGTTGGTGCTCTCGTTAACCAACCTTTCTCTGTTGCCACTTGAGTTGATGGGTTGCGGATGCGCGGTAGTTTCAAATACAGGAGCGAATGTGGAGTGGCTCCTCTCAGAAGAGATAGCTGTGCTGACTGAGCCGACGCCGGAAGCGTTGAGTCGAGCAGTTTGCGAGCTGCTTGAGAACGACGAACGGCGCATGGCGCTAATTGCTCGCGCGGAGGCTTTTGCCAAGACACAACATTGGAGCAATGTGGCAGTGGCGTTTGAGGCAGGGCTCCAAAGCGCCAGAGAGACGAGTCTGTGCGCTGCGTGATCTTGGGTGGGCGGGGCTTTCTGGGTCGTCACGTTGGGCGCGCCTTGTCAAGCGAGGGCCACGAGGTATGGTCTGTTGACCGCGAATCCGAGTCGATTACAGACCCACTGCCATGGGTCCACGGTGAGGTGCGTTGTGCTTATGTGGATATCGGGCGGTGGCTTGAAAAGACAGGTCATCCGGATTGTGTGGTACATCTTGCGTCGTCCACCGTTCCATCAACCGCCAGTGAAAGCCCTATTTGCGACGTTAACTCCAATCTGATCGGTACCCTACATCTCTTAGACGGGCTCAGAGACCTATCTGTAAAACCGCGTGTGCTGTTCGCTTCGTCCGGTGGGGCTGTATACGGGCGCCCGCAGGCTACTCCGATTGTAGAGACACATCCTACCGTTCCATTGGGTGCGTATGGGGTCACCAAGTTGGCAACGGAGCATTATTTCAGGGTAGAGGAAGCGTTGAATGGTTTGCCTGTTCGCATACTTCGTTTGAGCAACCCTTATGGAGAGTGGCAGCAACCAAGAGGTATACAAGGGGTTGTGTCGGCCTTCGCTTTCAAGGCCTTGCACCGGCAGCCAGTGGATGTATGGGGCGATGGTTCAGTGATTCGTGACTTCTTATATGCGGAAGATGTGGGCAGAGCATTTGCAGCGGCGGCAACGCATGAAGGGGGAGCTCGCGTGTTCAATATCGGCAGTGGGGAGGGCATCAGTGTCAATGAGGTCCTAGAAGCCTTGGAGCGGGTGCTTGGGCACGAGATCAAGCGCGATAACCTTCCCGGACGACCGTTCGATCCACCTGTGAACATACTGGATATCTCGTTGGCCGGAAAAGAGCTCAGTTGGAAGCCAGAAGTATCATTTGACGATGGGTTGCACCGTCTGATTAACTGGCTAAGGACAGTTTAGATGTCGCGCGCAGCAACGCAACAACCTACTAGGGCTGTGACTTTCAGGGCGAGATCGCGCCAGCGGCTGGTATTGTGGCGTTATTGGTTGGCGCGGGAATTTAAGACCCGCTACGCCGGATCTGTGCTGGGGCTTGCCTGGGCCTTTGTTCAGCCTCTGGCTACATTGGCCATTTTTTACGTGCTTTTCGGTCAAATTCTGGCCGTCAGAGTGCCGGGCATCGATGCGGATCAAGGGTATCTGCTTCATTTGTTGGCGGGCTTGGCTGTCTGGCTGCCCTTTGTCGATGCAATTGGCCGTGGTGTAGGCAGTTTGGTGGCCTACGAAGACTTCCTGCGCAAGCAACCGATACCCGCCGAAATTCTTCCCGCCGTATCAGTAGGCAGCAGCTTGCTTGCTATGGGAATCGGTTATGCGTTGCTGTTGGTGCTATGCGTAACCCAGGGCATTGGGCCGCGAGCTAGTTGGGTCTGGATCCCTTTACTGGTACTTTCACAGGTCGTCATGACGCTCGGGTTGACCTTGCTACTTTCGATGGCGCATTTCCTATGGCGAGATGTGGGTTCATTTGTCGCGTTTGGGTTGCAACTCTGGTTTTATCTAACGCCTATTCTGTATCCGCTTGCGCAGGTGCCGGAGCGATTCCACAATTGGTTTTTGTTCAACCCTGTGGCCTGTCTGGCGCTGGCGGTACAGAACGCTATCTTGGGTATAGCGGTGCCTGCTGGAACCATGTGGGCACTTTTCGGCTGGACTGTGTTTCTGGGTATCGGGGGATGGTGGTTTTTCCGCTCGATGAAGTCCGCGCTTGGTGAGGCACTTTGATTCATGGGTTTGAGTTTTCATGGGGTTGAAAAATCCTATGCGGTTTATGATCGGCCGCAAGATCGACTGTGGGAATGGGTGCTTCGTCAGCGGCGCCATCGCATGCATGTCGCGCTGACTGGCGTCGAATTTGCGGTCCAACCTGGAGAAACGTTCGGACTGGTTGGTGAGAATGGCGCGGGAAAGAGCACACTGCTGAAGATTGCTGCGGGGACCATACGACCGACCAAAGGTGAGGTCCGGCGCGATGGGCGGATCGCAGCGCTTCTGGAGTTGGGCGCAGGCTTTCACCCAGAGGAGTCAGGTTATGACAATATGCGTTTCATGGCAGCTTTGCACGGGTTGGAAGGCGATGCCATGTCGGCATTCGTGGAGAGCGCCGTTACGTTTTCAGAGCTATCGGATGAATCGCTTAAGCGCCCGGTCAAAACCTATTCTTCAGGTATGTTTATGCGTTTGGCGTTTGCCGGTGCTACGGCGGTCGAACCACAGATTCTGATTGTCGATGAAGCATTGTCCGTAGGGGACATGCATTTTCAGAAAAAAAGCCTCGACCGCATCCTGGCGTTGCGGGATCGGGGTGCGACCATTCTTTTTTGCTCGCACAATCTATATCAAGTTCGCAGCCTTTGTCAGAGGGCTGCTTGGATCCATGGTGGCTTGGTCCAGGAGATGGGCCCGACCGAAGGCGTGGTGACAGCCTACGAGGCGCACGAGCGGCGCCGATATATCCATTTGCGGCAGGATGTGCCTCCGGTCCCGTCAACAGAGAGCGAGGGCGCGGCCCATATCGGATCTGAAGTCATTCAAGGTGGTGTCCCGCTGGTGAAATTCCTGAGCTTGAAGACAGAGACTGCCGAGGGCGTAAACATGTCGCAACTCGAATCGTTCGAGGACATGTCGGTCGAAATCGAGGTTGAGTCGTATACGTCAGATCCATTCCATGTCGCGCTGGCTATCGTTCGACCTGACAAGGACAACGTTTTCGGGACTGGCACGCAGATGCGTGCCGACAAGCAAGTCTTATCTGGTGTAGGCAGGCATATCGTACGTGTTCGTTTTCCAGCGATTGCTTTGCTTTCAGGCAAATACCTTTGGAGCGTCTATGTGCTCGACGACTCTGGCTTCCAGGTCATCGATATGGCCGAGTTGATACAGCCGTTCACGGTCCTGAATCGAACGCGTCAGGAATTTGGCTTGGTAATGTTGGACCATGAATGGTTGTCACCGCCTCTTGGCGTAAACAATTCTCATGTCAGCAGCCCCGTCGACCAGGGAGGCAGGATTTGACCACACCCGAACGGTACAACTACGCGTTCGACCCCGATGGCGAGGACTGGCCTGCGAGGTTACTGAGGCAGGTGCCCCCCGGTGCCTCGATCCTCGAGTTGGGGCCCGGACCCGGTGCGATGACAAATGTGATGATGGAGCGGGGCCACGCGGTGACCGTGGTCGAGAACGATCCGCACGCGGTTGCTGCTTTGAAGTCGCGCGGTGTCGAGATCATTGAAGCCGACCTGAACGCGTTGGACTGGCGAGAGCAATTGCACGGACGCACGTTCGGGGCATTGCTGGCATGTGACGTTCTTGAGCACCTGCATGATCCCGCTGCTACCTTGCTCGCGCTGCGGGACCTGGCAGAGCCAGCGGCGCGACTGGTCATATCGATGCCGAACGTGGCCTATGCGGGGCTTGTCGCAGGGCTTCGCTTGGGGATGTTTGAGTACGCGGACACGGGGCTGCTCGATCGCACCCACATGCGTTTCTTCACGCGCAGCAGCTTGGGCAGATTATTGATGACGACGGGCTGGGCCTCTGAGCATTGGGAAGGCCTTCACCTTCCGGTTGAGGCGAGCGAATTTGTCTGGGCCTGGCAGCAGCTTGACGAGGCGTCCCGCCAGGCGCTGGTCTCTGGGTGGCCGGAATTCGATGTGTACGAGTGGATGACAGTGGCTACACCACAGGCTGATGCGTCCACCGCACGCATCAGGTCCGCTGACGAAGACATCCTAAGGCTTCGCAAAGCGCTCCAAGCGCTCACGTTGCGCCACCAGAGTGAATACGATTCACTTGTCGAACATCAAAAGGCCTTTTCAGAGGCGAAGATTGAGATCGAACGTCTCGGGGTGGAGGTGGAAAACAAGGTGGCTGCGATCGAGTCACTGAAGGAGCAGGAACGCACGGCCAGGTCGGAAGTGCTTGAGCGCGAGCAGCAGGTATCCGCTCAAGATGCTGAAATTCAACGCCTCCACGATGAGTTGGAGTGGTTGAAGACCCAAGGTTGGCCAGGGCGTTTGCGCCGCCTGCTTCAAGCGCTGAGGTCGTGAGGAAACGATGTCCGGGTTGATCGGGGTGCCAGACTTCACGGACTCTCACCTCGGCGTGGATATGCTGGGAGAGGATTGCCGAGTTGACCCATCGGTGGCCGTGATGCGATGGGGGCGTAGGACCGATGTGGTTTGCCTGGCCAATCGGGTCAGCCTCTACGCTTACACACGGCTTGTGCTGGGAGATGTCGACATCGCTCCTTGCGTCGGTATTCACATTGGATCAGGAACGATCGTGAATGTTGGCGCTTACCTCTCAGGCGAAGGGGGGTTGACGATTGGCTCAGACGTCCTGATCGGGGCGCATGCGAAGCTGCTTTCCGCCGGACACGAAATCGACGGTGGCGATGAGATCATCGCGCGCAATCGCATTACACGCTCAAGGATCGTGATCGAAGATGGAGCTTGGATCGGTGCAGGGGCGATCGTCCTGGAGGGCGTTCGCGTTGGCCGCGGTGCGGTGGTCGCGGCTGGCGCAGTGTTGCGCTCCGATGTGCCTGACGGCATGATTGCTGCGGGCGTTCCTGCTCGGGTCGTGCGCGCCCGCCGACGCGCTGGCGAGCCTGAGCATGGAGAGCAGCGCGACGTGGCGATTGCTGCAAAGACGCTACCGTTTTGGCATAGGTGGATTCGTCGTGGCTAACATTCCTTTGGATCGGGGCGCAGATCCAACCAGTTGGTTGGTGAAAACGCAGAGGTGTCGCGCTCTGGATCTCGTTCTGATCTCGATCCATGGGTGCTTGCTGGTGCTGGGCATCGCCTTGCATTCGACCGTCTATGGTGGAGAAACTTGGGAATTCGTAGATGGCGATGGTGTAGTGCACATGGGCAATGCACCGCTGGGCGATGATTCTGGTTCAGTTCACACTGAACCTACAGATATCGTCAAGCAATCGGCGGCAAGAGAACTTCGCTTGATCAATCGGACATGGCCCCTGCGCTATTCCGCATGGGAGCCGGTTGGCTCTGTCGCGCCGAGGTCAGCAGCAGGTTCTGGTATGGGTGTCCGTGGCGCTTCAAAACTTCCGCAGGGCTTCCATGATGTAAAGGCCTATCTCGATGCGGCAGCCCAGTCGCACGCGGTTGACCCAGCTTTGTTGTACTCCGTGGCCGCCGCCGAGTCGGCTTTCAATGCGGATGCGGTATCCCACAAGGGGGCGCTGGGGTTGATGCAGATCATGCCTGCAACGGCTGCGCGCTACGGGGTCACGGGCTACTCGTTGGACACTGGCCGCCACAACGTGCTGGAACCGCATGTAAATGCGCAGGTCGGAAGCCGATACCTCGCAGATCTCTTGCGCCGGTACAGTGGCGATCCATCCTTGGCCATCGCAGCCTATAACGCGGGCGAAGGCGCTGTGGCCAAATACGGCAACAGGATTCCGCCATATCCTGAAACGCAGAGGTACGTGGAACGCGTGATGGGTTTTTACCGATCATTCAAGCAGTAGAGGCGGCGCTTTCCAGTTCCGCATTGGTTGGATAGCGCCGTGAGTCAGACTGGACGCGGGGCAAGGCTGCGGACAACTGGCGAGCGGGTACGATCACAGTATTTCAAACACGATGCCGCCTAAGCAGCAAACAATCCACGAACAAGGCGTTTTGTGATCGCACTGAGCGTATTGGCATTTCTCGTCGCGCTCGTCGTGGGGGCCGTGATTATCCGTTGGGCCCGAAAGCATGCAGCGGCATACGACCACAATCTCCCTCAGCGCTTTCACTTCGGGGACGTGCCTCGAATCGGCGGCGTAGCCGTATTGTGCGGTGCGGTCGCTGCATGGGTACTTGGCTATTTGCAGACACGGCTGTGGGGGAACCCAGCCTCCCTGAATCTGCACGGTTGGGTCTGGGGCTGGTTGCTGGTGATGCTGCCGGCGGTGCTGGGCGGTGTGATCGAGGACATGACGCAGCGGCTGTCGGTGCGCTACCGCCTCGCACTGACCACGGCCTCCGGTTTGCTGGCCGTGCTTTGGCTGGGCTTGTCTGTGTCGACGACCGCGATCCCGGGTTTCGATACTTTGCTGGCCATGGCGCCCTGGATTGGCGGCGCCATCGCGCTAATGGCGATAGCCGGGCTGCCCCACGCATTCAACATCATTGACGGTTACAACGGTCTGGCGGGCATGGTTGCGCTGATCGTCTGCCTGGCGCTGGCACATGTGGCGTTGCAGGTGGGAGACAGGGCACTGGCCGCTGTGCTGATTTCAACGGCCGCTGCCACTGGTGGCTTTCTGGTGTGGAACTACCCGCGCGGCATGATTTTCTCTGGCGATGGCGGCGCTTACATCTGGGGCCTGGTAATCGGGCTGGCCAGCCTCACGCTTGTCCAGCGCCATCCTGTAGTCTCGCCATGGTTCCCGATGCTTTTGCTGATCTACCCCGTGTGGGAAACGCTGTTCAGCATCTACCGTAAGCTCGGCCGCGGCGTATCCCCCGGGGTGGCGGACGCCTTGCACTTCCACCAGTTGATCTACCGCCGCATCGTGCGCGAGGTGTTCGACGACGACGAATCCCGCCGCATGCTGATGCGCAATAACCGCACGTCGCCCTACCTTTGGGCCTTTACCTTGTTGACGGTAGTGCCCGCCATCCTGTTCTGGAACAACACCGCGGTGCTGGTAGGGTTCTGTCTCCTGTTCGTCGTCTCCTACGTTCTGGCCTACATCGCGATCATCCGCTTCAAAGTGCCTAGGGTGTTTCGCAATTCGCGCTGGTAGCACTACCCTATCATCGGCACTGGCCTGATCAACCAGTCCTTCTTGTAAAAGCCCATGTCGACCGAATCCAAAAGCCTTCCTCCCCGCGACAAAGCCGATATCCTCGCGCAGGCCCTGCCGTACATCCGCAAGTACCACGGCAAGACCATGGTCATCAAGTACGGCGGCAACGCCATGACCGACCCGGCGTTGCAGGCCGCGTTCGCAGAAGATGTCGTGCTGCTCAAGTTGGTGGGCATCAACCCAGTGGTGGTTCATGGCGGTGGCCCGCAGATCGAGACGGCGCTCAAGCGCTTGGGCAAACAGGGGCATTTCATCCAGGGCATGCGCGTCACCGACGCTGAAACCATGGAAGTGGTCGAGTGGGTGCTCGCCGGGGAAGTGCAGCAGGATATCGTCGGGCTGATCAACCAGGCGGGCGGCAAGGCTGTGGGGTTGACCGGGCGCGACGGTGGCCTGATCCGCGCACGCAAACTCAAGCTGATGGACCAGAAGGATCCCAATGTCCAGCACGACGTTGGCCAGGTCGGCGACATCGACCAGATCGATCCCTCGGTCGTGCAAGCCCTGCAGGACGACCAGTTCATCCCGGTGGTCAGTCCGATCGGCTTTGGTGAGCAGAACGAGAGCTATAACATCAACGCCGACGTCGTTGCAGCCAAGCTGGCCACGGTGCTGCAAGCCGAGAAGCTGCTCATGCTGACCAACATACCGGGCGTCTTGGACAAGGCAGGCGAACTGCTGCCCGAACTCACGCCGCGCCGCATTGACGATCTGGTGCAGGACGGCACCATTTCCGGCGGCATGCTGCCTAAGATCGCAGGCGCCCTTGATGCGGCCAAGAGCGGTGTGAATGCGGTGCACATCATCGACGGCCGGGTGCCGCATTCGATGTTGCTGGAAGTGCTGACCGATCAGCCGTTTGGCACCATGATCCGCTCGCACTGAACCGGGTTTTGTATCGACCAAGGGCGCGAAACGGGCGTCACAGGGCGGGCGGGCCGTGAAATCTGCCCCAAGTCAAGTCAGACTCGGGTAGACACTGTGAACGAAATGCTTCTGTTTGTGCGAGAATCATTTCGACACATTTGGTCGCCCTATGCTGCCGTCAGACCTCCCCGCCGAAGCTTCCTCCGCTACCGATGCTGCGCCCGCGCAAGCAGCGTTGGGGCGCAAGCGTCCCAAGCCGGGCGAGCGCCGCGCACAGATCCTGCAGGCCCTGGCAACCATGCTGGAGCAGCCGGGCGCAGAGCGGATCACGACCGCCGCTTTGGCAGCGCGCTTGGGTGTGAGTGAAGCCGCGCTCTATCGGCACTTCGCGAGCAAGGCGCAGATGTTTGAAGCGCTCATTGACTTCATTGAAAGCACCGTTTTCGGCCTGGTCAATCAGATCGCTGAACGCGAGGCTGCTGGCAGTGCCCGCGCAGCGCGTGTGGTCACCATGGTGTTGCAGTTCGCCGAGAAGAACCCCGGCATGACCCGCGTGATGGTGGGCGATGCCCTGGTATTTGAGAACGAGCGCTTGCAGCAGCGCATGAACCAGTTGTTCGATAAGTTGGAAGCCGCACTGCGCCAAGGTCTGCGCGACGCGGTGCTCGCCGATGGGCACGGGGCCGACAGCGTCACCCCCACGGCAGATGCGCAACTCAGCGCTTCGGTGCTAACGTCTTTCATGGTGGGGCGCTTGCAGCGCTTCGCGCGCTCGGGCTTCCGGCGCTCACCGACCGAATCGCTTGATGCTGCGTTGACCAGGATGCTCTGAAACCAGGAGCTGCTTGTGCCGATCCGACTAGGGCCAGAGCTGCATTCAGCTTAGCATGTAGATTCGGGGGGTACTTGATAGGACTCCCTGATGAAACTGCTTCGCTATGGCCCGATGGGCAAGGAAAAGCCCGGTGTGCTGGACGCCGATGGGGTGTTGCGCGACCTCTCGGCCGTCATCCCCGAGATCGGTCCGGCCCAATTGGGCGACGTGGCCTTGGCGCGCTTGCGCAGGCTCAACCTGGCGCAGTTGCCTGCCGTGCGTGGCCGCCCGCGCCTGGGTTGTCCAGTGGCGCAGGTGGGCAAGTTCATCGCCATAGGCCTGAACTACGCCGACCACGCGGCTGAGGCGGGCTTGCCCGTGCCGGCAGAGCCGGTGATCTTCGCCAAGGCCGTCTCATGCATCCAGGGGTCGAACGACCCGGTGATGCTGCCCAAGGGCTCGAAAAAAGGCGACTGGGAGGTCGAACTGGGCGTGGTCATCGGCCGCACGGCGCGGTACGTTGCGCAAAAGGACGCGCTGGACCATGTTGCTGGCTATTGCGTCGTCAACGATGTGAGCGAGCGCGAATTCCAGACCGAGCGCGGCGGCACCTGGGACAAGGGCAAGGGCTGCGACACCTTCGGCCCAATCGGCCCGTGGTTGGTCACGCGGGACGAAGTGCCCAACCCGCAGCGGCTGGGCCTGTGGCTGGATCTGAATGGCGAGCGCATGCAGACAGGCAACACCCGCACGATGGTGTTCAACGTCGCCAAGCTGATCAGCTACGTCAGCCGCTTCATGACGCTGGAACCGGGCGATGTGCTGACCACTGGCACGCCACCGGGCGTCGGCATGGGCTGGCGCGACGCGGCCGGCCAACCCGCGCCGCGCTACCTGAAACGCGGCGATCGCATGGCGCTGGGCATTGACGGCCTGGGCGAACAGCATCAGGATGTGGTGGCGTTCCGTCTGAAATAGGGCAGGGCGGCCCTGATCCTAGGGTAAATACCTAAGAGGGGCTGGGGTGAATCGCTTGGCGAATGCTCCGCTTCGACGCAAAATAGAACGACCGTTCGTTTTATTGAGCCATGCCCCAACGCTTAGCCTCCCCGACACGCCGTGCGCGGCCTGCGCCGGCCGACCGTGCGTTGGCCAAAGGCCAGCAGACCAAGGCCGCCATCGTCGACGCCGCCTTGCGCATGGCGGCGCAGGTTGGCCTGGAAGGCCTGTCCATTGGCGCGCTGGCCGAGGTGATGGAGATGAGCAAGTCGGGCGTGTTCGCCCACTTCGGCTCGCGCGACGAGCTGCAGATCTCGGTGGTGCGCGAATACTACGCGCGCTTCGAGGCCGAAGTTTTTCACACCGCCCTGGCGCTGCCGCGCGGCCTGCCGCGGGTGCGCGCGCTGTTCGAACACTGGATGCGCTACACCAGCGCCGAACTCGATTCCGGCTGCATCTTCATCAGCGGCGCGGTCGAATTCGACGACCGCCCCGGCCCCGTGCGCGACGCGCTGATTGAGGCCGTCACCGCCTGGCAAGAGGCCATGGAGCGCGCCGTCGCACAAGCCCGCGATGAAGGCCACCTGGTCCCCGACGCCGACGAACGGCAGATCACCTTTGAAATCCACGCCCTGATCCTGGCGCTGCACTACGACGCCCGCTTTCTGCAGCGCCCCGGTTCCATGGCGCGCGCGCTGCGCGGCTTCGACAACATCCTGGCGCGCTACGGCGCCTAACCGATTCACCGCTTCCCGAATACACCACAGGAGCTTTTTCCATGCCCAGCTACACCCCCCCTCTGCGCGACATGCAGTTCGTGATGCACGAAGTGCTGAACGTGGTCGACGAACTCAAGACCATTCCGCGCTACGGCGACCTGGACGCCGACACGCTCAACGCCGTGCTGGAAGAGGGCGGCAAGTTCGCCTCCGAGGTGACGCAGCCGCTCAACCTGATCGGCGATTCGCAAGGCTGCACGCTGGACAAGACCACACACGAGGTCACCACCCCCCAAGGCTTCAAGGAGGCGTACGCGCAGTACGTCGAAGGCGGCTGGGCCGCGCTGTCGTGCGACTCCGAGTACGGCGGCCAGGGCCTGCCCTTCGTCACCAACCAGTGTTTCTACGAAATGCTGAATGGCGCCAACCAGGCCTGGACCATGTACCCCGGCCTGTCGCACGGCGCGTACGAGGCCCTGCACGCGCATGGCACTGACGAGCAGAAGAAAAAGTACCTGCCCAAGCTGACCAGCGGCGAGTGGACCGGCACCATGTGCCTGACCGAGCCGCACTGCGGCACCGACCTGGGCATGCTGCGCACCAAGGCCGAACCGCAGGCCGACGGCACCTACAAGATCACCGGCAACAAGATCTTCATCAGCGCCGGCGAGCACGACTTCACCAGCAACATCCTGCACCTCGTACTGGCCCGCCTGCCGGACGCCCCCAAGGGCAGCAAGGGCATCAGCCTGTTCCTGGTGCCCAAGTTCATGGTCGCCGACGACGGCAGCCTGGGTGCGCGCAACCCGGTGTTCTGCACGGGGCTGGAGCACAAGATGGGCATCCACGGTAACGCCACGGCGCAGATTGCGCTGGACGGCGCCGTTGGCACCCTGGTCGGCGAGCCCAACAAGGGCCTGCAGGCCATGTTCGTGATGATGAACGCTGCGCGCCTGGGCGTGGGCAACCAGTCGCTCGGCCTGACCGAAGTGGCCTACCAGAACGCCCTGGTCTACGCCAAGGAGCGCCTGCAGATGCGCAGCCTGTCCGGCCCCAAGGCCAAGGACCAGCCGGCCGACCCGATCATCGTGCACCCCGACGTGCGCAAGATGCTGCTGACGGCCAAGGCCTACGCCGAAGGCGGCCGCGCCATGAGCATCTACTGCGCCATGATGCTCGACAAGTCGCTCTACCACCCCGACGAGAAGGTGCGCAAGGATGCCGACGACATCGTCGCGCTGCTCACGCCCATCGTGAAGGCCTTCCTGACCGACAACGGCTTTGCCGCCACCAACCACGCCATGCAGGTGTTCGGCGGTCACGGCTACATCCACGAAACGGGCATGGAGCAGTTCGTGCGCGACGCCCGCATCAACATGATCTATGAAGGCACGAACACCGTGCAGTCGCTGGACCTGCTGGGCCGCAAGGTGCTGGCCAACCAGGGCGCCACGCTGCGCAAGTTCGGCAAGCAGATCGAGACGCTGATCGCCGCCGAAGGCGTGAACGAGAAGATGGCCGAATTCATCAACCCGCTGGCCTACCTGGCGGACCAGATGACCAAGTTCACCACCGAAATCGGCTTCAAGGGCTTCGTCAACCCCGACGAAGTGGGCGGCGCCAGCGTCGACTACCTGCGCGTGGCCGGTCACCTCGTGTTCGGCTACTTCTTCGCGCGCATGGCGAGCGTGGCGTTGAAGGCCATCGCCGAAGGCAATACCGACCCGTTCTACCAGGCGAAGTTGCAGACCGCGCGCTTCTACTTCGCGCGCCTGTTCCCCGAGACCGCTAGCCTGATGCGCACCGCGCGCTCTGGCGTGGCCAACCTGCTCGACACAGACGCTGCGCTGGCCTGAGCCACGCAGATGGCCCAACAGCCTTCCTAGGGGTGATTTCATGAAGAATAGGCTTTCGGCCCTACAGCCATCTGCGCGAGCCGCTATTGCTTTGATAGTGTTTGCCGCAGGCTTGGCGAACGCCCAGATGACGCCCGTGGGCACCTGGCGCAGCGTTGACGACGACACCAAGCAGCCCAAGGCGCAGATCGTCGTCGCGGACCATGGCGGCGTGCTCACCGGCCACATCGAGCAACTGCTGCGCCCGGGCGCCGACCCCAAATCGGTGTGCGATCAGTGCAGCGGCGACCGCAAGGACAAGCCGATGGTCGGCCTGGAAATCATCCGCGGCGCCAAGAAGGCCGAAGGCAAGGACGTGTGGGAAGGTGGCCGCATCCTCGACCCCGAAAAGGGCAAGGACTACGCGCTGCGCCTGACACCCACCGACGGCGGCCAGAAGCTGGAAGTGCGCGGCTCCATCGGCCCCTTCTGGCGCACGCAGACCTGGCAACGGGTGAAGTAAATCGCCGCGCCGCGCGCCCTTGTGGCGCAGCGCGGCGCGACCAAGATCCAAGGAATGGATGACATGTCCCAGTTCAACGTGAAGAAAGTCGCCGTCCTCGGCGCCGGGGTGATGGGGGCGCAGATCGCCGCCCACCTCGTCAACTGCAAGGTGCCGGTGATCTTGTTCGATCTTCCTGCAAAGGAAGGCGACAAGAATGGCATCGTCACGCGCGCGATCGACAACCTCAAAAAACTCAAGCCCGCGCCCCTGGCCGTGGCCAGCGATGCCGAGCTGATCGAGGTCGCCAACTACGACGACGACCTGAAGAAGCTCAAGGGATGCGATCTGATCATCGAGGCCATTGCCGAGCGCATGGACTGGAAGAGCGACCTGTACCACAAGATCGCGCCCTTCGTGAGCAAGACCGCGCTGCTGGCCAGCAACACCTCGGGCCTGTCGATCACGAAGCTGAGCGAGGCGCTGCCCGAAGCGCTGCGCCCGCGCTTCTGCGGCATTCACTTCTTCAACCCGCCGCGCTACATGTACCTGGTGGAGCTGATCCCCACGCCCACCACGCAGCCCGAGGTGCTCGACAAGCTGGAAAGCTTTGTCACCACTGCGCTGGGCAAGGGCGTGGTGCGCGCCAAGGACACGCCCAACTTCGTCGCCAACCGCATCGGCATCGCCGGCCTGCTGGCGACCATGAAAGAGGCGGAGAAGTTCGGCCTGAACGTGGATGTGGTGGACGACCTGACGGGCAAGCGCCTGGGTCGCGCGTCCAGCGGCACGTTCCGCACCGCCGACGTGGTGGGCCTGGACACCATGGCCCACGTCATCAAGACGCTGCAGGACAACCTGACGGCCGAGACCGATCCGTTCTACGACAGCTTCGCCACCCCGTCGGTGCTGGCCAAGCTGCTGGACATGAAGAGTCTGGGCCAGAAGACGGGTGCGGGTTTCTACAAGAAGGTCGGTCGCGACATCCTGCGCTACGACCTCGAAAAGGACGAATACGTGCCGGCGGGCGCCAAGGCCGACGAAGTCTACGGCCGCATGCTCAAGAAAAAGGCGGGTGATCGTCTGAAGCTGCTGCGCAACGCCGAAGGGCCGCAGGGCCAGTTCCTGTGGGCGATCCTGCGCGACGGCTTCCACTACGCTGCCGTGCACCTGCAGGACATCGCCGAGACCGCGCGCGACGTCGACCAGGCCATGCGCTGGGGCTTTGGCATGAAGCAGGGCCCGTTCGAGCTGTGGCAGGAAGCCGGCTGGCTGGACGTGGCCAAGATGGTCCAGGAGGACATCGACGCCGGCAAGGCGCTCAGCAAGGCGCCGCTGCCGGACTGGGTGTTCAAGGGCCCGGTGGCCGATGCCGGTGGCGTGCACACCGAACAGGGTTCGTGGAACCCCGCCACGGCCACTTTCGAGCCGCGCCGCCAGCTGCCGGTCTACCAGCGCCAGCTGTTCCCCGAGCTGCTGCTGGGCGAAGGCGGGCCGCGCTTCCAGACTGCGGGCAAGACCCTGGCGGAGACCGATGCCATTCGCATCTGGACGCTGGACGATGAGGTCGTCATCGCCACGCTCAAAACCAAGATGCACATCATCAGCCCGGCCGCTGGCGAAGGCCTGATGCAGGCGATCGAGCTGGCCGAGGCGGACTACAAGGGCCTGGTGATCTGGCCGGGGGACGATCCGTTCAGCGTCGGCGCCGACCTGGAGACCATGCTGCAGGGCTTCGTCGCCGGCGGATCGAGCTTCGTCGACTCGCTCGAGAAAGAGTTGCAGGACGGCATGATGCGCATGCGCTACGCGCAGGTGCCGGTGGTGGCTGCAATCCGTGGCATGGCGCTGGGCGGCGGCACCGAGCTGTCCATCTACAGTGCACGCCGCGTCGCCATCATGGAAAGCTACATGGGCCTGGTTGAAGTCGGCGTGGGCCTGGTGCCCGGCGCCGGCGGCCTGACCTACATCGCCCGCCGTGCGGCTGAAAACGCCGCCACCAGCACCGACAAGGACTTGTTGCATTTCCTGACCGAAGGCTTCACCGCCGCGGCCATGGCTAAGGTCGGCACCAGTGCGCTGGAGTCGCGCCAACTCGGCTACCTGCTGTGGAGCGACGTCGTCGTGCCCAACAAGGACGAGCTGCTGTTCGTCGCCATTGCCGAAGCCAAGGCCATGCACGCGGCCGGGTATCGTCCGCCTATGAAGCGCCAGTTCCGTGTGGCCGGCCGCGACGGCAAGGCGACCATCCAGGGCCAGCTGGTCAACATGCGCGACGGCGGCTTCATCAGCCAGCACGACTTCCACATCGCCAGCCTGATCGCCGGCGTGGTGACCGGCGGCGATGTCGATCCCGGCACGCTGGTGGACGAAGACTACCTGCTGGCGCTGGAGCGCCAGGCCTTCACCTCGCTGCTGGCCAATCCCAAGACGCAAGAACGCATGATGGGCATGCTGTCCACCGGCAAGCCGGTCCGGAATTGAGATGCACCCCCCTGAGTCGCTTCGCGCCTTCCTCCCTCTCTGTTGGGAAGGGGGACAACGCCAGTGCCCGGCGCAGGTCCGTGCACGGCGTTCGCTGGCCAGCGTGGCGCCCATGGCATGCCCTGCCTAGGTGGCGGGCCAACCGAGAAAGAGTTCGACCATGAAACAAGTTCAAGACGCCTACATCGTCGCTGCCACCCGCACGCCCATCGGGCGTTCGCACAAAGGCTATTTCCGCAACACCCGTCCGGACGATCTGCTCGCGCACACGCTGCGCGCGGTGCTCGCACAGGCGCCGGGGCTGGACCCGGCAGCCATTGAGGACGTGATTTGCGGCTGCGCCATCCCTGAGGCGCAGCAAGGCCTGAACGTGGCGCGCATCGGCGCCGTGCTGGCCGGCCTGCCCAAGAGCGTGGGCGGCATCACCGTCAACCGCTTCTGCGCCTCCGGCCTGTCGGCCGTGGCTATGGCGGCGGACCGCATCCGCGTGGGCGAGTCCGAAGTGATGGTGGCCGCTGGCGTGGAAAGCATGAGCATGGTTCCCATGATGGGCAACAACCCCAGCCTGTCGCCCGCCATCTTCGGCAACACCGACAACGTGGACGACTACGGCATCGCCTACGGCATGGGCCTGACGGCCGAGAAGGTGGCGCAGCAGTGGCACGTCAGCCGCGCGGCGCAGGACGCCTTCGCGCTGGAATCGCACCAGCGCGCCATGAAGGCCATCGCCGCGGGCGAATTCAAGGACGAGATCACGCCCGTCACTGTGACCGAGCGCAGCGTCAACCTAAAGTCCGCCGAGGTCACTCAGACCGAGCGCGTGGTTGACATCGACGAAGGCCCGCGCCGCGACACCACGCTGGAAGGCCTGGCCAAGCTGCGCACCGTGTTCGCCGCGCGCGGCAGCGTGACGGCGGGCAACAGCTCGCAGACCAGCGACGGCGCCGGTGCGCTGATCCTGGCCAGCGAATCTGCGGTCAAGCGTTTCGGCCTGACGCCGCTGGCGCGCTTTGTCAGCTACGCCAGCCGCGGCGTGCCGCCGCACATCATGGGCATTGGCCCGATCGAGGCGATCCCGGCGGCGCTGAAGGCCGGTGGCCTCACGCAAGAGCAGATCGACTGGATTGAGCTGAACGAAGCCTTTGCCGCGCAGTCGCTGGCCGTCATCAACACGCTGAAGCTCGACCCCGCCAAGGTCAACCCCATGGGCGGTGCCATTGCGCTGGGCCACCCGCTGGGCGCCACCGGCGCCATCCGCTCGGCCACCGTGGTGCACGCGGTGCGCCGCCACCAGCTGAAGTACGGCATGGTGACCATGTGCGTCGGCATGGGGCAGGGCGCCGCCGGCATCTTCGAGCGCGTCTGAGCACGGCGGCGTGGTGACCCAGGCGCCTGCCGCGGCCGATTCCGACGCGGTGCTGAGCGCGCCGGACGGCGCCCGCATCGCGCTGCGCAGCTACCCGCCGACAGGGCCCGCCCACGGCTGCGTCGTCATCGGCGGCGCGATGGGCGTGCCGCAAAGCCACTACGCGCCCTTTGCGCGCTGGCTGGCGGCGCGCGGCTGGCGGGTGTTCAGCTTCGACTACCGCAGCCAGGGCGCTTCCCTCGCGCTTGGTCCCAGCCTGCGCCAATCGCGCGCCACGCTCCACGACTGGGCGCGGGACTTTGAAAGCGTGGTCGCCCACGCGCGCGCGACCACACCCAACGGGCCGCTGCTGCTGGTGGGCCACAGCCTGGGCGCGCAACTGCCTGGCCTGTTCGCGCAGCCGGACCAGGTGGACGGCCTGCTCGCTGTGGCCACCGGCATCGGCTATTGGCGCCACTACCCGGCGCGCCAGCGGCGCCAGTCGCCCCTGTTCTGGTGGGGCATCGTGCCGGTGACCACGGCGCTTGCGGGCTACTTCCCGGGCAGGCGCCTGGGGCTGATCGGCGACCTGCCGCGCGGCGTCATGTGGCAGTGGCGGCGTTGGTGCCTGCACCCCGAATACAGCGTTGGCGTGGAAGGCGCGGCGGCCCGCGCCAGTTACGCGCGCGTGCGCTTTCCCATCAGCGCCTTTCTGGTCAGCGACGACGAGATGCTGTCGGAGGCCTCGCTGCAGGGCTTGCTGGCGCTCTACACCGGCGCGCCGCAAGCCGTACAGCGCGTGGTGCCGGAAGCGTTGGGCTTGCCGCGCATCGGTCACCTGGGCTGGTTTCGAAGCGCCTGCGCCGACGCGCTCTGGCCGCTGACCGAAGCCGAACTGCACGCCCTCGCGACACTGCGCGGGCAAGGCACCGAAGCGACAAGCACCGCCGTGGTCGCGTGTTAGTTTTGCTGTCTTGACGAACTGACCGCCCTTCTTGCCATGAGCCGCAGCGACGCTTCTTCCACCTCCCTTCATCCGCTTGACGAGGCGCTGGCACTGGTGCCGCAGGCGGATGGCCCGGCGGCCGATGGCGCGCTGCGTTTTGACGGCGCCGCACACCCGGCCTACGCCAACATGGTCGGCCCGTTTGGCGGTGTGTCGGCCGCGCAGATGCTGCAGGCCGTGCTGCTGCACCCACAGCGCCTGGGCGACCCCATCGCCTTCACCGTCAACTTCGCGGCGGCCGTGGCCGACGCGCCCTTTCACATCTGGGCGCAACCGGCGCGCACCAACCGTTCGACCCAGCACTGGACGCTGCGCATGACGCAGGCCGACGCGCAGGGCGCCGAACACACCGTGCTGACCGCCACTGCCGTCACCGCCGTGCGCCGCAGCACCTGGAGCGTCAACGACACCCCCATGCCCGAGGTGGCTGCACCGGACGAGGTCGCGCGAGCAGAGGTGCGCGGGTGGGTCCGCTGGATCGAGCGCTACAACATGCGCCCGCTGGTCGGCCCCATGCCGACCGAATGGGACGGCAGCGAGACCCCGAGCCTGACGCGCATGTGGGTGCGCGACGAGCCGCCGCGCCCGCTCGACTTTGCCAGCCTGGCCGCGTTTTCCGACGTCTTCTTTCCGCGCGTGTGGCGCCGCCGTGCCGTGCAGACGCCGATCGGCACCGTGTCGATGACCGCGTACTTCCACGTCGACGCCGCCACGCTGGCCGCGGTGGGCGACGGTTTTCTGTTGGGCCAGGCCGCGGGCCAGGTGTTTGCCAACGGCTTCTTCGACCAGACCGGCCAGCTGTGGAGCCAGACCGGCGAGCTGCTGGTCACGACGCAGCAAATCGTCTATTACAAGGAATAGGGCTTCAAGCCAAAATTGCCTGTGGCCCTAGATGGGATTGCGCGGGCAGCTCCGTAATTTGTAGCGCAATATTTTTTTCCGTTCACCCCAACCCACGCAATTCGTATGTCCGACATCCTCATTCACCAAGAAGCCGGCGTGCTCACGCTCACCTTCAACCGCGTCGAGCGCAAGAACTCTATCCACGTCGCCATGTACGACGCGCTGGCCACCGCCATCGAAGGTGCAGCCACCCACGACGCGGTGCGCGTGGTGCTGGTCCAGGGGCACGAGACCGTGTTCTCGGCCGGCAACGACCTGGAGGATTTCCTGAAGAACACGCCGGCCGGCACGGATTCGCCGGTGTTCCGCTTCCTGCGCGCCATCGCCACGCTGCCCAAACCGCTGGTGGCCGCCGTGTGCGGCCCGGCGGTGGGCGTGGGCACCACCATGCTGTTCCATTGCGACCTGGTCTACGCGGGCGACAACGCCGCGTTCTCCATGCCCTTCGTCAACCTCGGCCTGTGCCCGGAAGCCGCGTCCAGCCTGCTGGTGCCTCAGATGTTCGGCTACCACCGCGCGGCCGAAGCGCTGCTGCTGGGTGAGCCCTTCATGGCCGAAGCTGCGCTAGAGGTCGGCCTGGTCAACCGCGTGCTGCCGCCCAGCGAGTGCAACCGCTTCGCACGTGAGCAGGCGCTGAAGCTCGCCGCCAAGCCGCTCAGCAGCCTGATCACGACCAAGCAGTTGATGAAGGGCGGTCAGCAGCAGGCCGTGATTGAGCGCATGGACGAAGAAGGCGCCCACTTCCGCCGCATGCTGGGTGAGCCCGCCGCGCGCGAAGCGATGACGGCGTTCATGCAGAAAAGAAAGCCCGATTTCAGCCAGTGCTGAGGGACAGGCGCGCCGCGTTGGCGCGTCACCATGCTGGCTGGCGATGCAATGCCTTTTCGGCCGTCGGCCCTACGGCAATCTGCGCGGCCAGCTAGCAAAAAGATAGTATTCGGCAGTGCGCGGCAGACCCGCGCGGCGCGCTCAGGCGCCGCCCTGCAGCGCCTGCGCCAGTGAGATGTATTCGCCCACCGGCACCTCTTCGGCACGGCGCTGCACGTCAAAGTGGCCGGCAAACCCGCGCGCGTCCAGCCATTTGCCGAGCGAGTGGCGCAGCAGCTTGCGGCGCTGGCTGAAGGCGGTCTGCACGAGTTGCGAGAAGGCGTCAACGTCGAGCGCTTCGAAATGGTCGCGCGGCAGCATTCGCACCACGGCCGAATCGACCTTGGGCGGCGGATCGAACGCTTCGGGCGGCACGAACAGCACGTTCTCCATCGCGTAGCGCCACTGCAGCATGACCGACAGGCGGCTGTAGTCCGACGTCGACGGCGTGGCCACCATGCGGTCGATCACTTCCTTTTGCAGCATAAAGTGCTGGTCCTGCACCAGCCCGGCAAAGGGCAGCAGGTGGAACAGGATGGGCGTGGAGATGTTGTAGGGCAGGTTGCCGACGACTCTTAATTTCGTAGCTGGCTGCGCTGGCTGGACTTGGGCGAAATCCACTTTTAGCACGTCAGATTCGATCACGCGCAGCTGCGGGTGCGCGCGCAACCGCGCCGCCAGATCGCGGTCCAGCTCGATCACCGTCAGCGCGCCCAGGCGCTCCACCAGCGGCTGCGTCAGCGCCGCCAGACCGGGGCCGATTTCCACCATCGCGTCCCCCGGCCGCGGATCGATCGCGCGCACGATCGCGTCGATGATCGCCGGGTCAGACAGGAAGTGCTGGCCGAAACGCTTGCGCGCGATGTGTTTCATGGCGCGGGCGAGCCGGTGACGCCGCCGATCAATCCGTGTGGCTGCCAGGGGCTCGCAAAAGCCCGGCACCGTGTGGCATTCCACCGAGCCGGCGACCGCGGAGCAGGCCGCACCAGCGAACGCCGTGCGCGGACCTGCGCCGCGCACTGGCGTTGTCCCTCTGCCCGAAGCGCGCAGCGCGCAGAGAGCGGGGGGAAGCGGCGCAGCCGCTCAGGGGGGTGTTCCTGGATCACCGTGGCGGGTCGCGGTATTCCACATACGCCCGGCCGCGCACTTCACGAGCCCAGGTGTCGAACGATTCCTGCGCCTTTTTCTCGCGCAGCATGTTGCGTGCCAACTGGCGCTGCTCGTCCGACGAGAGCGTGCGCTCGGTGCGTTCGTCCACGCGGATCAGGTGCACGCCAAAGCGGGTGACGATCGGTGGGCTGATCTGCCCTGGGTCCAGGTTGTTCATCGCCTGCTCAAACTCGGGCACGAACTGGCCGGGGCTGACCCAGCCCAGATCGCCCCCTTCGGCCGCGCTTTCGTCCTGCGAGTTTTCACGCGCCACGGTTTCGAAGTCGGCCTGCTTGGCCAGGATGCGGCGGCGCATGTCGGCGGCACGGTCGCGCGCGACCCGCTCGCTCTGGTTCGCGCCCACCTTGAGCAGGATGTGATGTGCGTGCGTCTGCGGGATCCGCACTTCGGGCAGATCGTTGTTGCGCTTGCGCTCAAGCACCTTGATCACGTGAAAGCCGGCGTCCGACTTCAGCGGACCGACGATGTCGCCGATGCGCGAACGCTGCGTGGCGCGCACGAACAGCTCAGGGTACTTGTCGGCCGAGCGCAGGCCCAGCACGCCACCGTCGCGGCCGCGGTTGTTGGCGTCGGAGAACTCGGTGGCCAGCTTGGCGAAGTCCTCGCCCGCTTTGGCGCGGCGCGCCACGTCGTCGGCTCGCTGCTGCAGCTTGGTGCGCTCGGCAGCATTCGCGCCTTCGGGCACGGCCACCAGGATCATCGCCAGGTTGATGTCCTGACCTGGCGCGCGCACGCCGGTCTGCTCGCGGATGAAGGCGTCGACCTCGGAGTCGGTGACCTTGAGCTTGGGTTCGACCTCGCGCTCGCGCAGACGCGCCAGCGTGACCTGGTTGCGTATGTCGTCACGGAAATCCTTTACCGTGATGCCCATCTGCTGCTGCACCTGGCGGTGCAGTTCGTCGATGCTTTTCAGTTCATTCTGGCGGGCGATGGCCAGTTCGGCCTGCTCCAGTGCTGCGTCGTCCACCTTGATGCCGGTCTCGCGCGCGTACTGCAACTGGGCGCGCTCGGAGATCAGGCGCTCCAACACTTCCTTGCGCAAGTCGGCGGTTGGCGGCGTGGGAACGCCGCGTTCGCTCAGCTGTTGTGCGGCGCGCGCGGCACGTGCTCGGACCTCGTTGTTGGTGACGGGCTCGCTGTTGACCACGGCGACGATGTAGTCGGCTTCGCGCGGGGCGGCGCTGGTTGTGGCTGCGGCTGCTGCGGGCGTCGCCCCAGCCGCGGCAGGGCTGCTGGCGGCGGGTGCGGGCTTGGCAGGCGTTACAGCGGGCTTGCTTGTGGCGGGCTTCTTCGCGGCTTTGGCGGCTGGCTTGGCCGCCCGCTTGGGCGCGGGCTTGGCAGCGGCCTTCGGCGCCGCGCGCTGGGTCTTGCCCTTGTTGCTGCTTGCCGAGTCAGTCGACTGGGCATGCGCGGGAATCGCCAGCGCGGCACAGAGCAGCGGCAGCGTGGCCCGTGCCGCGAGGCGCTGAAGGCGGAAAGAGCGGGAGGTCTTAGTCATAGGCGGTGAACCGGCTCGGGGTGGAGGTTTCCTGGCGCAGGTACTGATAGCCCGGGATGTTGTTGCGCAGCGAGCGCAGCGGGTTGGTGCCCAGTCTGGACAGCCCGACGAATTCCAGCTGGAACATGATGCGCTTGGTGGACGAGGTGACCGAACTGGTGAGCTTCTCGAAGACGATCCGGCCAATCCAGCAGCCTGCGTCGTACTCGAGGCCGACCACGGCGTCCACCAGTTTCTTGTCGCGCAGGCTGTAGTTGAGGCGGCCAACGCCATACCAGCGCCCGTTGCAGCTGCCGCCGCCACCGGACGTGGTGGTGCCAAGTTCGCCGCGCCGGCCAACCAGATCGCCCAGCGGCCATTGCCAGCCCACGTCCACCGATTCGCTCAGCAGGTCGCGCTGGTTGCGGTAGGCCACGCTCAGGGTGCGGAACTTACCCGGCGAATAGCGGGCATGCACGGTGGTGCGCGTGCTGCGGTGCGTGTCGGGGTTGTACTGAACGACCGTGTCGAACGACCACTGGGGGTTCCAGTTGATCGAGGCGCCCAGCATCAGGTCGGACAGGCCGCGCGCATACGGTTTGCCGCCCGGCAGCACGACCTGCTGGGGCGAGAAGCGGTAGCGCTGGGCTACGCCCAGGCGGATCGCTTCGGCACCGGTTTCGGGGTCGAGCAGGCGCGTGGTCAGTCCGGCCGTGACCAGGTTGTTGTCGACCACCCGGTCATGGCCGGCGAAGGCGTTTTCCGACCAGATGGTCGCGAAGTTGAAGTCGTACGGCCCGGTGTCGTAATTCGGGATCAGATTCTGGTTGCGGTAGGGCGTGTACACGTACATCAGCCGCGGCTCCAGCGTCTGGCGGAAGGCGCGGCCGAAATAGCTTGCGTCGCGCTCGAACACCAGGCCGCCGTCCAGGCTCACCGTGGGCACGGTGCGACTGGCCGAGTTGGCGCCGCCGACCAGACCACCATCAAACTTGTAGTGTGCCGAATGGAGTTGCACCTTGGGCGTGAAGAAGCCCCAGGAACGCAGGAACGGGCGCGACAGCTGGCCCCACAGGTAGCTGCGGTCGGCGTTGGGCTGATTGGTCAGCAGGCGGTCGGCCCGAAAGCGGGTGTAGTCCGCCTCGACCGAATAGTCGAAGCCGCGGTCGTTGACCTTGGCCCAGCGGCCGGTCAGCTGCGGCAGGCGATCGTAGGGCGGGACGATGGGCGCGGTCACGTCCTGCAGCGTCTGCCACTTCAGTGCCCGCGCACTCAAGGCAAAGTCGCCCTTGGACCAGCTCAGGCTGCCGTCGTTGGCCAGCAGGCGGGTGGTCAGCGACAGGCCCTTGCGCGTGAAGTCGCGCCAGTGGTTGTTGTCGCTCACCCGGTTGAGGCTCAGGCCCAGGCCGACGCCACCGATCGGCGAGATGCCGGTGTCGTACAGCCCGTTGTGGCGCACGAAGTAACCCCAGCGGTCACGGTCGCGCAGCTTGTCGTTGGGCATGTAGTGCGCATTGACGATGCCGCTGTAGTTGTTCTCGAGGTAGCGGAACTCGCCGCCCACGTCGACGCCGCGGCGCAGCATGACATCGGGCGTGATGGTGGCGTCGCGGTTGGGCGCGATGTTCCAGTAGTAGGGCAGCGTCAGGTTCAGGCCGCTCTTGTTGTCCAGCCCCACGGTGGCGGGCAGCCAGCCGGATTTGCGCTGGTCGCTGAGCGGGAAGCTCATGGAGGGCAGCGGCAGGATGGGCTGGCCCTTGAACTCCAGCACCGCGCCTTCCGCGCGGCCGACCTGGTCTTCCTGGTCCAGCTCGAGCCGGTTGGCACGCAGGATCCAGTCGGGCATCCAGTCCGGGCCGCCGCGCCGGCAGGTGGTGTAGTCGGCCGACAGCACCGTGGCGCGGTCACGGTCGAGCAGTTCCAGCCTCTCGCCCTGACCGTGGCCACCGTTGGCCAGCAACTGGTAGGTCGGTTGCAGCACGAAGCCTTCGAACGCATCGACCTGGATTTGCCCCTCGACGCCGGTGAAGCGGTCACCGCGCGAGTTGATGCGCACATCGCCGTTGGCGGTGACCACGTCGGTGGTCTGGTCGTAGGTCAGACGGTTGCTGCGCAGCACGAAGCCGGGCTGGCGCAACTCGGCGTCGCCTTCGATCACGGTTTCCAGGTCGGGCCGGCCACTGATGTGTTCGCCATAGATGATGCTGGCCTGACCGCTGCGTTCGGGCACGGATTCGGAAAGCATCGGGCTGGCGTGCAGGGTGAGCGGCGCGTCCGACGCGGGCGTGTGAGCGGGATCGGTCGGGCTGGGTTGAGCCAGCGCCGCACTGGCCAGCAGGGCCAGCACGCCCGCGGCCACTGGCCGCAGACCGGACGGTCGGGCGAGAGGACGTGCGGGAGGGCGGTTGGAGAGAAGCGGGGGTACCTGCACTGCGGAATGTCGAAACGGGCATGCCCCGAGGGGACGCGGTTTGTAGAATCGATTATCCATGAGCGCCGCGCCCCCTCACATTCCTTCTGCTGCCGACGCTGTCACAGCCCGTGACACACCGTTGCCCCTGCCTTGGTCGGACGCCGAGCGCCATGCCGCCTTCGATGGGTGGCTCGGGGGCCTGGCCGCCGCACAGCGCTTGCGCCCGGACAGCGTGCGCATCGCCTCGGCCGACGCCAGCTTTCGCCGTTACCTGCGCGTGGACACGCTGGACGGTGGCAGCCGCATCGTCATGGATGCGCCGCCGGACAAGGAAAACAGCGCCCCCTTCGTGCGGGTGGCGGCGTTGATGCGCGATGCCGGCCTGCACGCGCCGGAGGTGCTGGCCTGGGATGAGGCCCATGGGTTCATGCTGCTGTCCGACCTGGGCTCGCGCACCATGATCGAGGACGTGAGCGCCGACGCGCCCGAGGCCGCCCGTCCGCTGTACGAAGCCGCATTGGATGTGCTGCTGCCCTGGCAACAGGCCAGCCGCCCCGGCGTGCTGCCGCCGTACGACGAAGCCCTGTTGCGGCGCGAGCTGGCACTGTTCCCGGACTGGTACCTGAGCCAGCACCGTGGTGTGGCCGTCGAGGGCGCCCTGCGCGAGACGCTGGACAAGACTTTTGAGCTGATCGTCGCGCGCAACCTGGCGGCGCCCAGCGTGTACGTGCACCGCGACTTCATGCCGAGGAATCTGATGGTGCCCCCACGCTACGCGGCTTCGCCTGCTGCGCTGCCCCCCGAGGGGGCTCTCGCCGCCTTCGGGCGGCCGGGCGGCGGCGAGACGGTGCCCCCAAACGCTGGGGGTGTGCCGGCAGGGGCCGCCGCTGAGGGTGTCGCGTTAGGCGTGCTGGATTTCCAGGACGCCGTCTACGGCCCGCTGACCTACGACATCGCCAGCCTCATGCGCGACGCCTTCCTCACCTGGGACGAGGAATTCGTGATCGACATCACCGTGCGCTACTGGGAGCGCGCGCGCAAGGCCGGCTTGATGGATTTCGAGGACTGGCACAGCGACTTCGGCAGCTTCTGGCGCGCCGTGGAGTGGATGGGGCTGCAGCGCCACCTGAAAGTGGCCGGCATCTTTGCCCGCCTGACGCTGCGCGACGGCAAGCCCAAATACCTGGCCGACGCGCCGCGCTTCGTCGCCTACATCCGCCACACGGCCGGGCGCTACCGCGAGTTGACGCCGTTGCTGCGCCTGATCGACCAGGTCGAGGGGACGCAGGCGGCCAGCGGCTGGGCCTTCGGCCGGGTGTGATCGCGCGGTCGGGTGTGCGTTGGCATGCTCTGCCATTGAGGATGAAATAGGCATCCGGCCCTACATAAGTCTGCGCTAAAAGCTATCGATATGATAGCAGATAACACGCAGTGACGGGTCGACCAGGACGCCGCGCTGCTGGCCCATCGGCTGAAAAAACCCCCGCCAAGGCGGCCCGCCTGCTCTACCATTGCCGCCCATCGACAAAGCCAATGAGCGAGGTGGGAAGATGAGTCTGTTTCAGTGGAAGGAGCGTCCGACCGCGGCGCTGGCAAACGGCGGCGTCATCGGGCCGGACGAGCGGCTGCCCTGGCCGCAGACCTTTGCGATGGGCGTGCAGCACGTCATCGCCATGTTCGGCGCCACGGTGCTGGCGCCGATCCTGATGGGGTTTGACCCCAACCTCGCCATCTTCATGAGCGGCATCGGCACGCTCATCTTCTACTTCATCACAGGCGGCAAGGTGCCCAGCTACCTGGGCTCGTCCTTCGCCTTCATCGGCGTGGTGATCGCCGCCACTGCGTACGCGGGCAAAGGGCCCAACGCCAACATCGCGGTGGCGCTGGGCGCCATCATCGCCTGCGGGGCGCTGTACGCGCTGATCGGCG
Source organism: Ottowia flava (assembly GCF_008017535.1). Taxonomy (GTDB): domain Bacteria; phylum Pseudomonadota; class Gammaproteobacteria; order Burkholderiales; family Burkholderiaceae_C; genus Ottowia; species Ottowia flava. The sequence goes on along the minus strand of NZ_VRUA01000002.1, from coordinate 148,205 downwards.
CCATCGTGCAGGCCGTGGGCACGGGCTGGATCGAAAAGATGATGCCGCCCGTCGTCACCGGCGCCGTGGTCGCGGTGATCGGCCTCAACCTGGCCGGCATCCCCATCAAGAACATGGCGGCCAGCAACTTCGACAGCTGGATGCAACTGGTCACCTTCATCTGCGTGGCGCTGGTGGCGGTGTTCACCAAGGGCATGGTGCAGCGCCTGCTGATCCTGGTCGGCCTCGGTCTGGCCACCGTGATCTACCTGGTGCTGACCAACGGCATGGGCCTGGGCAAACCGATGGACTTTTCGGGCATCGCCGCAGCGCCCTGGATCGGCTTGCCCAAGTTCACCGCGCCGGTGTTCGACGGCAACGCCATGCTGCTGATCGCGCCGGTGGCGCTGATCCTGGTGGCGGAAAACCTGGGCCACCTGAAAGCCGTCACGGCCATGACCGGCCGCAACCTCGACCCCTACATCGGGCGCGCCTTCATCGGCGACGGCGTGGCCACCATGGTCAGCGGCGCCGCCGGCGGCACCGGCCAGACGACGTACGCCGAAAACATCGGCGTGATGGCCGCCACGCGCATCTATTCCACCGCCGTGTTCGTGGTGGCCGCGCTGATGGCGCTGGTGCTGGGCTTCTCGCCCAAGTTCGGCGCGCTGATCCAGGCCATTCCGCTGCCGGTGATGGGCGGCGTGTCGATAGTTGTGTTCGGCCTGATCACCATGGCCGGCGCCAAGATCTGGGTTGACAACAAGGTCGATTTCACCAACCCGGTGAACCTGCTGGTGGCCGCCATCACGCTGGTGCTGGGCACGGGCGATTTCACGCTGAAATTCGGCAGCTTCACCCTGGGCGGCATCGGCACCGCCACGTTTGGCGCGGTTCTCCTACACGCGCTGCTGCGCCGCCGTGCCTAGGATGCGGGGTTCAGGCCGGGCCACCGCGCCCGGCCGCTGCGCACAGCCTTTCTTTTCTGGAGGAAACCCATGAACCCCACCACCTTGCGCCGCCTGACTGGCGTGTCCCTGGTTGCCGCCGCGACCGCGCTGGCGGCCTGCGCGTCCAAGCCCGCGGGCGACGGCGGCAACAACCCGCGCACCGTGGCGTCGGTGCAGCTCAGTTCCGCCTCGGGCGGCGAGCCACAGCCCAACCCGCAGTCGCCGGTGCAGGGCACGCTCAACTTCTCGGAAGTGCGTGGCATCGTCAGCGTCAACGGCACCATCACCGGCCTCAAGCCCAACGCGCCGCACGCCTTCCACGTGCATGAAAAGGGCGACTGCTCCAAGCCCGACTTCACCAGCGCCGGCAGCCACTACAACCCGACCAATCAGCCGCACGGCGCCTGGGACGGCGCCAAGCACCACGTGGGCGACATGCCGCAACTGATGGCCGACGCCAGCGGCACCGCCAAGGTGTCGTTCAACAGCGAATCGCTGAAGCTGCGCGGGCCCGACAGCATCATCGGCAAGGCCGTCATCGTGCACCGCGACCCGGACGACGTGAACGCGCAGCCGGTGGGCAACGCCGGCCCGCGCCTGGCCTGTGGCGTGATCAAGGCCGGCAGCTGAGGCGCCGGGCGCATCAAAAAAAAGGGCCTCCCAGGATGCCCTTTTTGCTACCTTGTTGATAGCTGGCTGCGCAGGTGCATGTAGGCGTGGCGGCACATTTTCTTCAAGCAGGGCCGTCAGCCAGCGCGGCTTCTCACGTCGCGCCGTGAGCCGCCAGCAAGGCCGCATGAAACGCCAATGCCGCGCGCGACGGCTGCGGTGAGCGGCGCAGCACGCTGACGAATTCGCAGCGGTAGTGCAGCAACGCCGGGCGCACCGCGCGCATCTGCCCATGCTGCACGAAGCTGTCGGCGTAGTGGTCGGGCAGAAATCCGATGAACTGGCCCGACAGGATCAGCGTGGCAATCGCCTCCTGCTCGAAACCGGTGGCCTTGCGCGTCAGCCGTTCGGCGTGCGCCAACTCCATGTTGGGCGAGTGGTAACCCAGACCGGCGAAGTCGCCGCGGCGGCGCAACTGTGCCCAGTCCAGCGCATCGTCGCCCGCCGCGAACAGCGGGTGCGTCTGGCCGCAGTACAGGTACATGGTTTCGTCGAACAGGCGGTCGTAGCGCAGCGTGGCCGAGGCGCGGTGTTCGGGAATCACGCCCACGGCGAAGCTGCCGTCCATCACCCCGCGCTCGATCGCCTGGATGCTGCTCACGTGCAGATTCAGCCGCACATCGGGCGCGGCCTGGGCAAAGCGCGCGATGGCCTGGTGGATCTGCGCGTGCGGGTTGCTGGCGGTCTTGTCGAACACGGCCACGGCCAGTTGGCCGCCCATGCGCTGGTGGATGTCGTCCACGCCCGCACGAAAGCCGTCCACGGCGGCCAGCAGGCGCAGCGTTTCGTCGTACACGCGCTGGCCTTCGGCGGTGACGGCGAAGCCCGCGCGGCCGCGTCGGCAGAGCGTCAGACCCAGGCGCGTCTCCAGGTCCTTGACGTGGCGGCTGACGGTGCTGGTGCCGATGTTCAGCTCCAGCTCGGCCGCCGACAGGCCGCCGCATTCGACCACCGCCTTGAACACCTGCAGCAGGCGCAGGTCCATGTCGCTGACCTGGCCGAGCACGGCGCGGGCGCGCGGCGCGGCCGCTTTGGATACTTTCATGAATTGCTAACCAAACTTGGATATCTGCGTATTTAACCCAATAAATACCCGGCCCACAATCCGCCCCATGGGCTGCGCGCGTGCGTGGCCTTCAAGCGTGACCCAAGGAGACCCCCATGAGCGTGACCACCGCCCCCCAAACCGCTGAAAGCACCACCCGCCACGACGCCGCCTGGCTCGACGCGCACTGGATGCCGTTCACCGCCAACCGCCAGTTCAAGCGCGACCCGCGCATCATCACGGACGCGCAAGGCAGCTACTACGTGGACAGCACGGGCCGCAAGGTATTCGACGGCCTGTCCGGCCTGTGGTGCACCGGCCTGGGCCATGGCCGCCGCGAGATCGCCGAAGCCGTGGGCAAGCAGGCCGCCAAGCTCGACTATTCGCCCGGCTTCCAGTTCGGCCACCCGCTGTCGTTCGAGCTGGCCAACCGCATCAAGGGCCTCACGCCCGCCGGTCTGGACTATGTGTTCTTCACCGCCAGCGGCTCCGAAGCCGCCGACACCGCGCTGAAAATGGCGCGCGCCTACTGGCGCCTGAAAGGGCAGGGCGGCAAGCAGTTGCTGGTGGGCCGCGAGAAGGGTTACCACGGCGTCAACTTCGGCGGCATCTCGGTCGGCGGCATGGTCGGCAACCGCAAGTTGTACGGCCAGGGCGTTGCGGCCGATCACCTGCCGCACACGCAGCCCGCCCTGGGCAGCTTCGTCAAGGGCCAGCCGACCGAAGGCGGCCGTGCGCTGGCCGACAAGCTGCTGGACGTGATCGCCCTGCACGACGCGAGCAACATCGCCGCCGTCATCGTCGAGCCCTTCAGCGGCTCGGGCGGCGTGGTGGTGCCCCCGGTGGGCTACCTCGAGCGCCTCCGCGAGATCTGCACGCAGCACGATATCCTGTTGATCTTTGACGAGGTCATCACCGGCTTTGGCCGCTGCGGCACGATGATGGGCGCCGACTTCTTCGGCGTGGTGCCCGACATCATGACCTTCGCCAAGCAGGTCACCAACGGCGTGCAGCCGCTGGGCGGCGTGGTGGCCAGCAAGGGCATCTACGACACCTTCATGGCCGCTGGCGGCCCGGACTACATGCTGGAGTTCGCTCACGGCTACACCTACAGCGCGCACCCGGTCGCCTGCGCCGCCGCGCTGGCTGCGCTGGATTTGCTGGAAGCCGAAGACGGCCCGGCGCGCGTCAAGGCCCTGGCGCCGCACTTTGAAGCGGCCGTGCACAGCCTGAAGGGTGCCAAGCACGTGCTCGACATCCGCAACATCGGCCTGGCGGCTGGCCTGACGATCGCACCGGCGCCGGGCGAGCCCGCCAAGCGCCCGTACGAGATCGCCATGCACTGCTGGAAGGCTGGCTTCTATGTGCGCTACGGCGGAGACACGATTCAGCTGGCGCCGCCCTTCATCAGCGAGAAGGCCGAGATCGACCGCCTGATCGGCGCGTTGGGCGACGCGCTGGAGGCGACGGCCTAAAGCTCTTGTTTTGATAGCTGCCAGCGCTGGTCCATCCAGCGCTGGAGCCGGATTTTGTTCAAAACACCATGCACATCGTCATCCTCACCTTCGACGGCTTCAACGAGCTGGACTCGCTCATCGCCTACGGCATGCTGGGCCGCATCGCGCTGCGCGGCGACGCCAACTGGCGCGTGTCCATCGCCAGCCCGGCGCCGCGCGTGGCGTCGATGAACGGGCTGACGATCGAGGCGCAGGTCGACCTGACCGAAGCCAACGAAGCCGACGCCGTGCTGATCGGCAGCGGCATGAAAACGCGCGAGGTCGCGGCCAACCCGACGATCATGGGCCAGCTGCGGCTGGACCCGGCCGCGCAGCTCATCGGCGCGCAGTGCTCTGGCACCTTCCTGATGGCCAAGCTCGGCCTGCTGGGCCAGCAACCGGCCACCACCGACCTGACCAGCCACCCCTGGGTGGCCGACGCGGGCGTGCGTTTGCTGGGCGCGCCCCTGGTCGCGCGCGGCAACCTGGCGACGGCCGGGGGCTGCCTGTCGGCGCAGTACCTGTCGGCGTGGTTCATCGCCCGCCTGAAGGGCGTGGACGCGGCGCGCGAGGTGCTGCACTACTTCGCGCCGGTGGGCGAGAAGGACGAGTACGTGAGCCGCGCGATGGGCCATCTGAACGAAGCGCTGGCCACGTCGCCTGTGGCGGCGTCGGCCGCGTAACTCGTTTTTTCATAGCTGGCCGCGCCCATGGGGTGCGGGCGGCAGCCATTTTTTATTGAGGATCGACATGAACAACGACAAATCCGTGACCCAAACCATCGGCCACCTGATCGATGGGCAGCGCGTCAACGACACGGCGCGCACCCAGCCGGTGTTCAACCCCGCCACCGGCCAGGTCAGCGGCCATGTGGCCCTGGCCAGCCAGGCGACGGTGGAGCAGGCAACTGCCAGCGCCGAGAAGGCCTTCCCCGAGTGGCGCAACACGCCGCCGCTGAAACGCGCGCGCGTCATGAGCAAGCTCAAGGTGCTGCTGGAAGAGCACGCCGACGAGATCGCCGCGCTGATCACCGCCGAACACGGCAAGGTGCTGAACGACGCGCACGGCGAGCTGCAGCGCGGCATCGAGAACGTGGAATACGCCAGCTACGCGCCCGAGCTGCTCAAGGGTGAGCACAGCCGCAACGTGGGCCCCAACATCGACAGCTGGGCCGAGCACCAGGCGCTGGGCGTCACGGCGGGCATCACGCCCTTCAACTTCCCGGCCATGGTGCCGCTGTGGATGTGGCCGATGGCCGTGGCCTGCGGCAACACCTTCGTGCTCAAGCCGTCTGAACGCGACCCGTCCAGCGCGCTGTTCATCGCCGAATTGGCGGTGAAGGCCGGCTTGCCGCCGGGCGTGCTGAACGTGGTCAACGGCGACAAGGAAGCCGTCGACACGCTGCTGCGCGACGCGCGCGTCAAGGCGGTGAGCTTTGTCGGCTCCACGCCGATCGCCGAGTACATCTACAGCGAAGGCAGCAAGCATGGCAAGCGCGTGCAGGCCCTGGGCGGCGCCAAGAACCACGCCGTGGTGATGCCCGACGCCGACATCGCCAACGCCGTCAACGCCATGATGGGCGCGGCCTACGGCAGCTGCGGCGAGCGCTGCATGGCCGTGCCACTAGTCGTGGCCGTGGGCGACGAAGTGGCCGAGCAGATGATCGCCGGCCTGTCGGCCGAGATCGCCAAGATGAAGGTCGGCCCCGGCACCGACAACGGCAACGACATGGGCCCTCTGGTGACCAAGGCGCACTTCGACAAGGTGAAGGGCTACGTCGACCAGGGCGTGAAGGAAGGCGCCAAGCTGCTGGTGGACGGCCGCGGGCTGAAGGTCGAAGGCCACGCCGACGGCTACTTCCTCGGCCCCTGCCTGTTCGACCAGGTCAAGCCCGGCATGGTGATCTACCAGGAAGAAATCTTCGGCCCGGTGCTGGGCATCGTGCGCGTCAAGACGCTGCAGGAAGCCATGCAACTGATCAACGACCACGAATACGGCAACGGCACCTGCATCTTCACCCGCGACGGCGAGGCCGCGCGCTACTTCACCGACCACATCCAGGTCGGCATGGTCGGCGTGAACGTGCCGCTGCCCGTGCCCGTGGCTTACCACTCGTTCGGCGGCTGGAAGCGCAGCCTGTTCGGCGACCTGCACGCCTACGGCCCCGACGCCGTGCGTTTCTACACCAAGCGCAAGACCATCACGCAGCGCTGGCCCAGCGCAGGTGTGCGCGAAGGCTCAGTGTTCAGCTTTCCGTCGAGCCGCTAAGAGGTATTTCTCCTCCACAAAGACAAAAGGCCCCGCAAGGGGCCTTTGTCGTTGGCGTGCCAGTCATTCAGGCATGAATCGGGCTCTGGCGCCCGTCATTCGGGCGCGACCAGCTATCGTTGGTATAGCGATCCAGTCCCAGCCCTTCGGTGCGGATGTCCGGCGTGCGGCCCAGCGTCAGGTCGGCGACGAGCTTGCCGCTGCCGCAGGCCATGGTCCAGCCCAGGGTGCCGTGGCCGGTGTTGACCAGCAGGTTGTCCCAGCCCGGCGCGCGGCCCAGCACGGGCGTGCCGTCGGGCGTCATGGGGCGCAGGCCGGTCCAGAAGCTGGCGTCGGGCAAATCGCCGGCACCGGCGAACAGACCGTGCGTGACCATTTCCAGGGTTTCACGGCGGCGCGGGTTCAGGCGCAGGTCGTGCCCGGCCAGTTCGGCCATACCGCCGACACGGATGTGCTCGCCCAGGCGCGTGACGGCGACCTTGTACGTCTCGTCCATCACCGTCGAAACTGGCGCGAGCGTCTCGTGGACGATCGGCACCGTGAGCGAATACCCTTTGACCGGATACACCGGCAGATTCAGTCCCAGCGTGGTCAGCAGCTGGCGCGAGGCGCAGCCCAGCGCGACCACGACGCGGTCGGCCTCCAGCGTTTCGCCATCGGCGGCACCGGGTTGACCGAGTTGCACACCGGTCACGTGGCGGCCCTGGGTGATCAGGCGCTGCACCGCCGTGCCGAAGCGGAATTCGACGCCGGCAGCGCGCGCCAGCGCGGCCAGCTGTTTGGTGAACTGGTGGCAATCGCCAGTCTCGTCGCCCGGCAGGTGCAGACCGCCGACCAGACCTTGCGCGTGGGCCAGAGCGGGTTCGATGTCGGGGAGCTCGTCGGCGCGCAGTTCGCGAAACGGCACTTCGCACTCGCGCAGCACGGCGATGTCGTTCTGTGCGGCAGCCAGTTGTTTGGCGGTGCGAAATACCTGAAGGGTGCCAAGCGTGCGTTGGTCGTACTCGATGCCCGTATCGGCACGCAGCTGGCGCAGGCAGTCGCGGCTGTATTCGGCGACGCGCGTCATGCGCTCCTTGTTGACGGCGTAGCGCGTGCTGGTGCAGTTTTTCAGCATCTGCGTCATCCACTGCAGCTGGAACAGGCTGCCGTCGGCGCGGATGGCCAGCGGCGCGTGGCGCTGCAGCATCCATTTCAGCGCCTTGACCGGGATGCCCGGCGCGGCCCAGGGTGTGGAATAGCCGGGCGACACCTGGCCCGCGTTGGCGAAGCTGGTTTCCAGCGCCGGGCCTTCCTGGCGCTCGATCACGGTCACCTGAGCGCCGCCGCGCGCCAGGTAGTACGCGGTGGTGACACCGACCACGCCGCCGCCCAGAACAATGACTTTCATGACCGTCTCCACCCAAGGCACTGCACCACTTGCAGTGAAGATAAGACTGTATGAAGATGACGCCAGTAAAAATCACTGAAATATGAAATGATTAAAGTGATTATTGCTTCGCCTTTCGCTGCTAGATACCCCTGCACAGCAAACCATGCCACCCAGCGCGCTTGACCGCACCGATCGCCGCATCCTCGATACCCTGCAGCGCGACGGTCGGCTGCCCATGACCGAGCTGGCGCAGCAGGTGGGTCTGTCCACCTCGCCCGTCACCGAGCGCGTGCGCCGGCTGGAGCGCGAAGGCGTCATCACCGGCTACCACGCCCGGATCGACCCGGCCAAGCTGGGGCGGCCGCTGCTGGTGTTTGTCGAGCTGACGCTGTCGTCCAAGTCGGGCGAGCTGTTCGAGAAGCTGCGCAATGAGCTCATGCACGAACCCCGCGTGCTGGAGTGCCACTTGGTGTCCGGCCGCTTCGACTACCTGATCAAGATGCGCCTGTCGGCGATGAGCGAATACCGCGAGCTGCTCGCCCAGCTCCTGCAGAAAATCCCCGTGCCGGCGCAGAGCAACAGCTACGTGGTGATGGAGGAGATCAAGGAGGGCCTCACGCTGCCCGTCGACGCGCGGGCCACATGACGCGGTGGTTGTGAGGCAAATAAGCCTCTAGCCAGCTTCAGATAAGCGCAAGCAGCTATCAAATCAGGACCACGCGCCAGACAAAATGCCGGCTGCGCGGCCGCGGTCAGCTGTTCTGCAGGCTCAGGCCCGCGTGCTCGCGCAGCGGGTGGAAGTGGATCTTGGGAAAGCGCTCCTGCGCCAGGCGCACGTCGTACGGGCTGGTGCACAGGAAGGCCAGGGTGTCGGCCGCGTCGTGCGCCAGCCGCAGCGGGTAGGCGTTTTCAAACTCGCGCAACTCGGCCGGCGTGTCGGCCGTGATCCAGCGCGCGCCGGTGTACTGGCAGCCTTCCAGGCGGATCTCGCAGTCGTATTCGGTCTTCAGGCGGTGCTGCACCACTTCGAACTGCAGCTGACCCACGGCGCCCAGCAGCATGTTGCCGCCAGCGTCGGGCTTGAAGACCTGGATCGCGCCTTCTTCACCCAACTGCATCAGGCCCTGCTGCAGCTGCTTGGTGCGCAGCGGGTTCTTCAGCACCACCGTCATGAACATTTCGGGCGCGAAGAAGGGCAGGCCGGTGAACTGCAGCGCAGGGCCGTCGGTGATCGAGTCGCCCAACTGCACGCCGCCGTGGATGGTGAAGCCGATGATGTCGCCCGCGTACGCCTCGTCCACCGCTTCGCGCCGCTGCGACATGAAGGTGACGACGCTGGTCGGGCGCAGTTCCTTGGCGGTGCGCTGCACCTTCATCTTCATGCCGGGCGTGTACTTGCCGCTGGCCACGCGCACGAAGGCGATGCGGTCGCGGTGGTTGGCGTCCATGTTAGCCTGCACCTTGAACACCACGCCGGCAAAGCCGCTGTCGTCAGGGTGAATGGTTTTTTCTTCGCGCTGGCGGTTGACCTCGGTGTAGGCGATGCGCGCACCCGGCGGCGGCGACATGTCGACCACCGCGTCCAGCACCTCCATCACCCCGAAGTTGTTCACGCCCGAGCCGAAGAACACCGGCGTCAGCTTGCCCGCCAGAAACGCTTCGTGGTCCCATTCGGCCGAGGCGCCCACGGCCAGCTCCATGCTCTCCAGCGCGTCGTCAAAGGCTTGGCCGAAACGGGCGCGCAGCTTGTCGCCTTCGCTGAGAGGGATCACTTCGAAGTCCTGCGGGCGTTTTTCGCTTCCGGCGGCGAACACCGTCATGCTTTTCGTGCGCAGGTTGATGATGCCGCCGAAGCTCTTGCCCTGGCCGACCGGCCAGGTGATCGGGCAGCAGGGCATGCCCAGCTCGCGTTCCACCTCGTCCATGATGTCCAGCGGGTCGCGCACCTCGCGGTCCATCTTGTTGACGAAGGTGATGATGGGCGTGTCGCGCTGGCGGCAGACCTCGATCAGCCGGCGCGTCTGCGCCTCCACCCCGTTGGCGGCATCGATCACCATCAGCGCCGAGTCCACGGCCGTGAGCACGCGGTAAGTGTCTTCCGAGAAGTCCTTATGGCCGGGCGTGTCCAGCAGGTTGATGACGTGGTCGCGGTAGCTCATCTGCATCACCGACGACGCGACCGAGATGCCGCGCTGCTTCTCGATCTCCATCCAGTCGGAGGTGGCGTGGCGGCTGGCCTTGCGGCCCTTGACAGCGCCGGCGATCTGGATCGCACCCGAGAACAGCAGCAGCTTTTCCGTCAGCGTCGTTTTGCCGGCGTCGGGGTGGGAAATGATGGCAAAGGTGCGGCGGCGGCGGACTTCAGAGACGTAGGGCGATGACACGGGGCAGACTCCAGGCAGCCCGCGATTTTCGCAGACCTGGGCGTTTGCTGCGCCGCAGCAGGGCACTCGGTATAATTTCGCCCTATCCGAGGAGCGTTGCAGCGTCTGCCAACTGGCCGGGCGTGAGGCTCGGACACCTGACAACGGCAACGACGCTCACCCACTGATCGTGCAGGGTGAGTGCTTCCTTCCATCAGTGGTTTTTTGAAATGCCTGTGCATTGGAGCCACCTGATGAAATCCCCTGTGAAGAACCCCGCGGCCGATTCGGCCATTGCCGACATCAGCCTGGCCGGCTGGGGCCGCAAGGAAATCGCGGTCGCCGAGACCGAGATGCCCGGCCTGATGGCCATCCGTGACGAATTCGCGAAGAAGCAGCCGCTCAAGGGCGCGCGCATCACGGGTTCGCTGCACATGACGATCCAGACCGCGGTGCTGATCGAGACGCTGCAGGCGCTGGGCGCCGAAGTGCGATGGGCGTCGTGCAACATCTTCTCGACGCAGGACCACGCCGCCGCGGCCATCGCGGCCACGGGCACGCCGGTGTTCGCGATCAAGGGCGAGTCGCTGGAGGACTACTGGGACTACACGCACCGGATCTTTGAGTTCAGCGGCAAGAAGGGCACGCCCCAGGAAGGCCCGAACATGATCCTGGACGATGGCGGCGACGCCACGCTGCTGATGCACCTGGGTGCCGCGGCCGAGAAGGACATCAAGGTGCTGGGCCGCGCCAAGAGCGAGGAAGAAAAGATCATCCACGCCGCCATCAAGGCCAAGCTCAAGGAAGACCCGACCTGGTACAGCCGCCGCCTGAAGCACATCGTCGGCGTGACGGAAGAAACCACCACGGGCGTGCACCGCCTGAACGAGATGTCGGCCAAGGGCACGCTGAAGGTGCGCGCCATCAACGTGAACGATTCGGTCACCAAGAGCAAGTTCGACAACCTGTACGGCTGCCGCGAATCGCTGGTGGACGGCATCAAGCGCGCCACCGACGTGATGATCGCCGGCAAGGTCGCCGTGGTGGCCGGCTACGGCGACGTGGGCAAGGGCTCGGCCCAGGCGCTGCGCGCGCTGTCGGCGCAGGTGTGGGTGACCGAGATCGACCCCATCAACGCGCTGCAGGCCGCGATGGAAGGCTACCGTGTGGTGACGATGGAGTACGCCGCGCCACTAGCCGACATCTTCGTGACCACCACCGGCAACAAGGACGTGATCCGCTACGAGCACATGGCGGCCATGAAGGACCAGGCCATCGTCTGCAACATCGGTCACTTCGACAACGAGATCGACGTTGCCTCGCTCGAAAAGAACTGCAAGTGGGAAGAGATCAAGCCGCAGGTGGACCATGTGATCTTCCCCAAGGAAGGCAAGAAGCCCGCCAAGCGCATCATCCTGTTGGCCAAGGGCCGCTTGGTGAACCTGGGTTGCGGCACGGGCCACCCGAGCTATGTGATGTCGTCGTCGTTCGCCAACCAGACCATCGCGCAGATCGAGCTGTTCACCAAGCCCAAGGAATACCAGGTGGGCAAGGTCTACGTGCTGCCCAAGCACCTGGACGAGAAGGTCGCCCGCCTGCAGCTGTCCAAGCTGGGCGCGCAACTGACCAAGCTGACCAAGGACCAGGCGGCGTACATCGGCGTGTCCGTGGATGGGCCGTACAAGCCCGATACGTATCGGTATTGACACCCCCTGAGCCGCCTGATGGCGGCTTCAAAAAAAAGGACGGGCGCGATGCGCGCAGATGTTTTCCTGGTCGAAGGCGGGCATGCCGCCACCCGTTCGCAGGCGCAGCGGCTGATCGCGGCGGGCGTGCAATGGCGTTTGGCGCCGACCTTGCCGTGGCATGCGGTCGCCAAGAACGGTGACGACATCCCGGCCGGGGCCGAGGTGCAGTTGCTGGACGCGGCCGAAGCCAAGTACCTGTCGCGCGGCGGGCTGAAGCTGGAAGGCGCGCTGGCCGCCAGCGGCATCGCCGTGGTGGGGCAGCACTGCCTGGACGTGGGCCAGAGCACCGGCGGCTTCACCGATTGCCTGCTGCAGCAGGGCGCCGCGCAGGTCGTGGGTGTGGACGTGGGTCAAGCGCAACTGCACGAACGCCTGCGCGCCGACCCGCGCGTGATCGCGGTGGAGGGCTTGAACGCGCGCCACCTGACCCCGGACACGTTGCACGACGCGGTCGAAGAAGCGCTGAGCGAGCGCGCCGAGGCCGAGCCCGACGACAACCACACGCAGCCCGATGCGCCGTACGCCTGGATGCGCAACGGCGGCCTGATCGACGACGACTACGACGACAGCGACGACGCCCAGGAACACGAGATCGAAGCCTTCAAGGCCGAGCGGGCGGCCAAGGTGAAGGCGCGCGCCGCGGGCGAGCTGCCCACCGTGCGCCGCCGCCGGCGCGAGCACAAGCACACCGTCATCCCCGCGCAATTTGATCTTATCGTCGGCGATCTGTCGTTTATTTCGCTCACGCTGGTGCTGCCCGCGCTGGTGCCGCTGCTGTCGCCGCAGGGCGACCTGCTGTTGCTGGTCAAACCGCAGTTCGAGCTGCAGCCCGGCCAGATCGGTAAGGGCGGCGTGGTGCGCGACAGCGCGCTGTACGCCGTGGTCGAGCAGCGCCTGCGCCAGGCCTGTGTCGACGCCGGTCTGCACACCGTGGCCTGGTTGCCCAGTCCGATCGAGGGCGGTGACGGCAACCGCGAATTCTTCATCCACGCCCGCCACGCGGCGGCCGTTTGACCCGAAACGTGATCCGCAGCATGACCACCTCTTCATCGCTCAGCCTCGAATTCTTTCCGCCCAAAACGCCTGAAGGCGCCGAGAAGCTGCGCGCCGTGCGCAGCAAGCTGTACGCGCTGGCGCCCGAGTTCTGCTCGGTCACCTTTGGCGCTGGCGGCTCCACGCAGGAAGGCACGCTGGACACGGTGCGCGAGATCCTGGCCGAAGGCCATGCCGGCGTGCCGCACCTGTCGTGCATCGGCCAGACGCACGACAGCATCCGCCAGCGCCTGGCCAGGTACCGCGAGGCCGGCGTGCGCCGCATCGTGGCGCTGCGCGGCGATTTGCCCAGCGGCTACGGCCTGGGCGGCGAATTCCGCTACGCCAGCGACCTGGTCGCCTTCATCCGCGCGGAAACGGGCGACCACTTCCAGTTGGCCGTGGCCGCCTACCCGGAAATGCACCCGCAGGCGCGCTCGCCGCAGACCGACCTGGACGCCTTCATCGCCAAGGTGCAGGCGGGCGCTGACGTCGGCATCACGCAGTATTTCTTCAACGCCGACGGCTACTTCCGCCTGGTGGACGAGCTGCGCCGCCGCGGCATCGACACGCCGGTCGTGCCCGGCATCATGCCGATCACCAATTCCACGCAGCTGCTGCGCTTTTCCGACGCCTGCGGCGCCGAAGTGCCGCGCTGGATCCGCCAGCGCCTGGAAAGCTTTGGCGACGACAGCGCCGCCATCAAGGACTTTGGTGCCGACGTGGTCACCGCCCTGTGCCAGCGCCTGCAGGCCGGCGGCGCGCCCAGCCTGCACTTCTACACGCTGAACCAGTCGGTCGGCACGCTGGAAGTGCTGCGGCGCCTGGGCGTGGCCTGAGGCGGTCACGCCGTCCGCCTGCTTCTGAAAACATAGCTGCCTGCGCAGGTGGTTGTAAGGCGTAAGGCAGATACTGTTTAGAGAGCAGACGTTTCGCCGACGTGAGCTTGCTGCGCACCGATGCGGCGGTGGCGACCTTGCCGTCGTCCGGATCGGGGCAACCGCACTTGGGCAAAGTGCGGGATGCGACGCGGCAAGGAGCCAGGCCTCGGTTCACCAAGATGGGGCGCACGCACGGTAGGAACTATGGATAACGTAGCTGCCTGCGCAGGTGGCTGTAGGGCCAAGTGGCAAAAAGACTAGAGAAAAGATCGCGATAACCCTGGCGCACGCCCACGTTTCTTCATAACCAAACGTAGGATGCGGCCCCGCTTTTCTAGAGTTTTGTGTCCAAGTGACGCTTCCGTGACGAATTGACACCCCCAAAACCGTCCCGGGCCACTTAAAATCCGACCCCATGTTACGGGACACCTCTCCCGGCGAGCGCGCAAGCGACGAGCCGGCTTCGGGAAGTGCAAGCCGTTTGCCAACTGGCCGAATGCTGTGGATCGGCGCATTGTGGTTGGCAGCCGGGCCGCTTTCGGCCCAAACGGTAAGCCTGAATACTTCCACTCCTCTGTCTGAACCTTGCTCGTCGGCCAAGGCCGTGCACGACATGCGTTGCTCCAACTATTCAGGTTTCAAGACCCGTCTGGGGACACGCGATGCCGAGCCGCCCACGGACGCCGAGGCCGAGGCCAAACCAGACGCTGTTGAAACCCGCGCCTCGCTGTCGCCCAAAGCGCGCGTGGCCAAGCTGGTGCGCGCCGGCCGCGACCTGCAAAAGGGCATGGCGTCCTGGTACGGCCCCGGCTTTCACGGCCGCACCACCGCCAACGGCGAAAAGTTCGACATGTACGAGCTGACGGCGGCGCACAAGACGCTGCCGTTTGGCACGCGCGTGGTGGTGCACAACCCGCGCACCGGCAAGGACGTGGTCGTGCGCATCAACGACCGCGGACCGTACGCCAAGGGCCGTATCCTCGATCTGAGCAAGGCCGCCGCCAGCGCGCTCGGCTTGAAGTCGCGCGGCCACGACGCCGTCGTCCTGCGCGAAGTCCTGCCCGCGAGTCGCGATGGCGAGATGATCGCCACCAGCGCCTCGGCCGGCGAATAAGGCAGCCGCGCCGCAGACCCTCTGCAGGGCGCATCGGCTTCTTCAAGAACCCTCAAGCCACAAAAAAAGGCGCCATCGGCGCCTTTTTTGTTGTCATTTGCGGCGATCGTCGACCACGCAAGCAACGTGCGTCAGCGCTCGTCGTAGCTGATGATCAGCTTGTCGCCCACCGGACGCGCCTGACAGCTGAGCACGAAGCCCTGCGCCATCTCGTCGTCTTCCAGGGTGAAGTTCTTGTCCATGACGACTTCGCCTTCCAGCACCTTGGCGCGGCAGGTGCAGCACACGCCGGCTTTGCAGGAATAGGGCAGGTCCAGGCCGGCCGACAACGCCACGTCCAGCACGTGCTGGTCGGTGCGCATGGCCATCTCGTGGGGTTTGCCGTCGATGACCACGGTCAGCTGCACCTGGCCGGCGGGGGCTTCCGGGTCGGCCTGCTGCACGGCGGCGCGGCGCGCGTCGGGCGTCAGCGCTTCCAGCGTGGGCGAGGTGAAGCGCTCGCTGTAGATGCGGTCGGCAGGCACGCCAGCGGTCTGGAGGGCCGCTTCGACGGCGTCGATCATCGCCTCGGGGCCGCAGACGAAGACTTCGTCCATGCTCTTGGCGGGCAGCAGGGTGTCGATCAGCTGCTGCACCTTGGCGCCGTCGATGCGGCCTTCGAGCATGGGCACTTCCTGCGCCTGGCGCGACAGCACGTGGATCAGCGTCAGCCGGTTCTTGTACTTGTCCTTGAGGTCCTGCAGGGCCTCGTTGAACATCACGCTGGACATGCGGCGGTTGCCGTACACCAGGGTGAACTTGGCGTGCTCGCTCTCTTCCATCGTGCTGGCGATGATGCTCAGGATCGGCGTGATGCCCGAGCCCGCCGCAAAGCCCACGCGGTGCAGCGCGCGCGGCTTGCGGATGGTGAAGCGCCCGTCCGGCGGCATCACGGCCAGCGTGTCGCCCGCCTTCAGCTGCGTCGCGGCCCAGTTGGAAAACACGCCGCCGTCCATCGGGCGGATGCCCACCTCCAGCTCGCCGTGGCTGCCAAAGCGGCTGCGCGTGGAGCAGATCGAGTAGTTGCGGCGCACGTCCTGGCCGTCGATGGTGGTGCGCAGCGTCAGGAACTGGCCCGGCTCGAACGCAAAGCGCTCCTGCAAGTCGGTCGGCACGGCGAACGTGATCGCCACCGAGCCAGCCGCTTCGGGGTTGACGCGGGCGACGGTGAGGTCGTGAAAGCGGGGAACAGCGGACATGGAAGCGGTTTCCTCGTGGGTGAATTCTGTAGAAATTGAACAGCGCGCCGGATCAGCGGAGCACCGCGCGTGGCGACACGCGCAAAGACGAAGGATGGCGACCGCCCAAGGCGCCCGGCAGGCCAGCGCACGCCGTGCCCGGACCTGTGCCGGGCACGGGCGTGGTCCCCCCTCGCGCAGCAGAGGGGGGAAGGCGCCGCAGGCGACTCAGGGGGGTGGCCACCCTTAAATCCTTTTGAAATGGTCGAACGGCTCCATGCAGTCGAGGCAGCGGTACAGCGCCTTGCACGCGGTGGAGCCGAAGTGCGACGTTTCGGTGGTGTTGAGTGAGCCGCACTGCGGGCAGGCGACGGGCAGGGTTGGCATGCCAAAACGGGCTGTAGCGCCCGATCCGTCAGCGCGGCCAGCTCCGGATTTGGGAGCAAACTGGATCACCGATTCTCCCGGCCCGCAAGCGGCGGCCGTGTGGGGCGGCGCGATGCCGTAGTCGCGCAACTTGGCGCGGGCTTCGGGCGTCATCCAGTCGGTGGTCCAGGCGGGTGCCAGTTGCGTCACCACGCGCCCGGCCACGCCTTCGCGCGCCAGCGTGGCTTGGATGTCATCGGCGATCTGGTCCATCGCCGGGCAGCCGCTGTAGGTGGGCGTGATGACCACTTCCACCCGGCCGTCGGCGCCGCGGCGCAGATCGCGCAGGATGCCCATTTCGCGCAGCGTGACGACCGGGATTTCCGGATCGGTCAGTTCGTCGAGCGCCGTCCACAGCGCAGCTTGCTCACTTTCCAGGAGCTGGCTGCGCTGTTCTGGCGGGCGCTGGGGGGCGATTTGGCTCATAAATGGCGATTGGGCTCAGGCGGGGCAACGGGGCTGCGCGCGGCTCACCACACGGCGCCGGGGTGGGCGCGCGCCAGGCTTTGCATTTCGGCCAGCAGGTAGCCCAGGTGCTCGGAATGCACGCCGCTCTTGCCCTGCGTGACGTAACCGTCGGCGGCGGCCGGGCGCTTGAGCGTGGCTTCGGCAATCGCCTCATCGACGATGGCGTTCCACTCATCGCGCAACTCGGCCACTTGCACGCCGCTGGCGTCCGCAGCCACAGCGCTTTCAACCGCCGAGGCCGACCAGAATTCGTCGGTGAAGGGCAGCAGGTAGTCCAGCGCGTCCTGCACGCGGCGGTGCGATTCGTCGGTGCCGTCGCCCAGCCGCACCAGCCAGTCGCGCGAATGGCGCAGGTGGTAGCGCGTTTCCTTCAGGCTCTTGGCGGCGATGGCGGCCAGGTGCGCGTCGGTGGACTGCGACAGGCGTTCCCACACCAGCACCATCAGCGCGCTGTAGAGGAAGTTGCGCACGGTGGTGACGCCCCAGTCGCGCTCGCCCCCGGCGGCGGGCACCAGGGCCAGGCGGTGCGGCAGTTCCAGCAGCGTGTAGTTGCGGAATTCGGGCACGTCGCGGAAGTAGGCCAGCGTGTCTTCGGTGACAGGGCCAGCGGGCCACGCGGTGTTGCGCGGCGCGCGCACGTCGGCGTTCAGGCGCTCGGCCGCATACTGGTAGAGCATGCGCGCCTGGCCGATCAGGTCCAGGCTGTTGTTGGCCATGGCCAGGTCTTCTTCCAGGATGGGGGCGTGGCCGTTCCATTCGGCATTGCGCTGGCCCAGCACCACGGCGTTGTCCGCCAGGTGCAGCAGGTAGTCGACTGGCGCTGGTGTGTTGACGCGGGCGTCCATTTACATGTGCCCCACTTCTTCGGGGATCTCGTAGAAGGTCGGGTGGCGGTAGATCTTGTCGCTGGCGGGCTCGAACAGCTGCTCTTTGTCGCTCGGGTCGCTGGCGGCGATCAGGTGCGAGGGCATCACCCAGATGCTCACGCCTTCCTGGCGGCGGGTGTAGACGTCGCGCGCCATTTGCAGCGCGTGCTGCGCGTCGCTGGCGTGCAGGCTGCCGCAGTGCTTGTGCTCCAGGCCTTGCTTGCTGCGGACGAAGACTTCCCACAGGGGCCAGTCTTTGAGGGCGGGTTGGTTGCTCATCGTGGTGTCTCCAGGGGTGTGTCGGTCAGGCGGCCTTGCGGGCGCGCTGCTGTTGCTTGTTGGCGTGGGCGACGGCGGCATCGCGCACCCAGGCGCCTTGCTCGTGCGCCTTGACGCGCGCGCCGAGGCGTTCGCGGTTCATCGGGCCGTGGCCGTTGACGGTCTGCCAGAACTCGGCCCAGTCGATCTCGCCGTAGTCGTAGTGGCCGCGCGCCTCGTTCCACTTCAGGTCGGGGTCGGGCAGGGTCACGCCCAGCACCTTGGCCTGCGGCACGGTGGCGTCGACAAACTTTTGGCGCAGGTCGTCGTTGCTGATGCGCTTGATGCCCCAGCGCATGCCTTGCACGCTGTTGGGGCTGTCGGCGTCGGGCGGGCCGAACATGGCCAGGCATTTCCACCAGGTGCGGTTGACGGCGTCCTGCACCATGTCGCGCTGGGCTTGGCTGCCTTTCATCATCACCAGCAGGGCTTCGTAGCCCTGGCGCTGGTGGAACGATTCTTCCTTGCACACGCGCACCATGGCGCGCGCGTAGGGGCCGTAGCTGCAGCGGCACAGCGGCACCTGGTTCATGATGGCCGCGCCATCGACCAGCCAGCCGATCACGCCGACGTCGGCCCAGTTGAGCGTGGGGTAGTTGAAGATGGAGCTGTACTTGGCCTTGCCCGAGTGCAGCGCGTCCAGCATCTGGTCGCGGCTGGTGCCCAGCGTTTCGGCGGCGCTGTACAGGTACAGGCCGTGGCCGGCTTCGTCCTGCACCTTGGCGATCAGGATGGCCTTGCGCTTCAGGGTGGGGGCGCGGCTGATCCAGTTGCCTTCGGGCAGCATGCCGACGATTTCGCTGTGGGCGTGCTGGCTGATCTGGCGCACCAGGGTCTTGCGGTAGGCCTCGGGCATCCAGTCGCGCGGCTCGATGCGGCCATCGGCGTCGATGCGGGCGTCGAATTCGGCCTGCAGCGCGACCTCGGTCTCGCTCGGCGGCTGGCGCACGGCCTTCAGGTTGGTTTTGGCTTCGCCCTCGTCGGGCACGGAAAACGACTGCGTGTACATGCGTGGGTCTCCTGGAGTGGCCCGAACGGCGCAAAAGCCGGCGCCAACAAGAAAGCGCACGACGGGCAGACCGCCAGTATAAATAATTAACCGACCAAGCGGTCGGTTAATTCGGGCGTATGACCCTGGGGTTTACCCGGATATTGAGCGGTCGTGGCGCGCGCTGGCGCTGCGGGTTCAGGCGGCGCCGGCTTCCACGGCCCAACCGGCGCCGCGGCCCTTGCCTTCGCTCATTGCGGCCAGCACGTCGGGCAGCACGGCTTCCAGCTGGTTTTTCAGCGGGTGCGGCGGGTTGATGATGAACATGCCGCTGGCCGACAGCCCGCGGCCATCGTCGGCCGCGCCGACGTTCAAGGTGGCGTGCAGCCAGCCGCGGCCAGCCTGCTGCGCCAAGGTCTTCAGCCGCCGCGGCAGGCTGTGCGCCTCGGGCCGCGGGATGATCGGGTACCAGACCAGGTAAACGCCCGTGGCGAAGCGCTTGAGCGCGTCCTGCATGCTGTCGGCGACTTTGGCGTAGTCGGTCTTGATCTCGTAGCTTGGGTCCATCAGCACCAGCGCGCGGCGCGAGCCGCCGGCGGCCGGTGGGGGCGGAATCAGCGCCTTCAGGCTGGCAAAACCGTCTTCCGGCGCCACGCTGATGCGGCGGCCGACGTCCAGCTGCGAGATGTTGTCCAGCAGGGTGTGCGCATCGGTCGGATGCATTTCAAACAGCTTCAGCCGGTCGTGCACCGGGGCGCGCGCCGGCTCGTCCATCAGCCGCGCCAGAATGAAGGGCGAGCCCGGGTACACACGCCAAGCACCCGGTTGCGTGTTGAAGCTGGCGATGACGCCGAGGTAGTCTTCCAGCAGGTTTGCTTCTGAATTAATAGCTGCTTGCGAAGGTGGCACTAAGGCTGAGGCCTGATTTGGCTTGAAGCCCGCGTCGATCAGCCGCAGCACGCCTTCGGCCGCCTCGCCCGAGGTGCGCGCGTAGTCGCCGTCCAGCCGGTACAGCCCCGCCCCGGCGTGCGTGTCCACCATCAACAGCGGGGTGGGCTTGCGCATCAGATGGCGCGTGGTGCCGATGAGGCACAGGTGCTTGAGCACGTCGGCGTGGTTGCCGGCGTGAAAGCCGTGGCGGTAGCTGTACATGCCGGCATCGTATACCGCGCCGAGGGGGCGCTCGCGCGGTTGATGGCGCGTTGGGCAGGGTGTGCCATGAGCCGGCAGCGGTGTTACAGGGAAGTTGCTTGGTTTTTCAGCACCTGGGGGCTATCGCCCCATGCCGGATGCGGGCTATAATGGCCGGCTTTGCAGCGCATAGCGTGCCCCGCGGCAAGATGGTGTGTTCCCTCGGGAAGGCGCCAAACCCCACCTAAGAGGCTCCCTGACAAGAGGAGCGCCGACCGTGGAAAAGGGCGCGACGTTCGCGGGCTCACGTGGGGCCCGCCAAACCCTCCTTATCCAGGAAAACTCATGAAAACGTTCAGCGCAAAACCCGCTGACGTGACGCACGAGTGGTTTGT
The DNA here is from genome assembly GCF_008017535.1 of Ottowia flava. Classification (GTDB taxonomy): domain Bacteria; phylum Pseudomonadota; class Gammaproteobacteria; order Burkholderiales; family Burkholderiaceae_C; genus Ottowia; species Ottowia flava. Next base: position 127,479 of record NZ_VRUA01000002.1, on the reverse strand, counting down.
GATTGACGCCACCGATAAGGTGCTCGGTCGGGTCGCCAGCGAAGTGGCCCTCCGTCTGCGCGGCAAGCACAAAGCCATTTACACGCCTCACGTCGACACCGGCGACTACATCGTCATCGTCAACGCCGCCAAGCTCCGCGTCACCGGCGCCAAAGAGCTTGACAAGAAATACTACCGCCACACCGGTTACCCGGGCGGCATCCGCGAAACCAATTTCCGCGACATGCAGGCCAAGCACCCCGGCCGCGCGCTGGAAAAGGCCGTCAAGGGCATGCTGCCCAAGGGCCCGCTGGGTTACGCCATGATCAAGAAGTTGAAGGTGTACGGCGGCGCCGAACATCCGCACAGCGCCCAGCAGCCCAAGGCGCTGGAAGTCTAAGGAGCCGGTAAATGATTGGTGATTGGAACAATGGCACCGGCCGTCGCAAAACCAGCGTCGCCCGCGTGTTTCTGAAAAAAGGCTCCGGCAAGATCACGGTGAACGGCAAGGCCATCGAAGAATTCTTCGGCCGCCAGACCTCGATCATGATCTCCAAGCAGCCACTGGTGCTGACCGACAACGTCGAAGCCTTCGACATTCAGGTCAACGTCCACGGTGGTGGTGAATCCGGCCAGGCCGGCGCCGTGCGCCACGGCATCACCCGCGCCCTGATCGACTACGACGCGAACCTGAAGCCGGCCCTGTCGGCCGCTGGTTACGTGACCCGCGACGCCCGCGAGGTCGAGCGTAAGAAGGTCGGCCTGCACTCCGCACGCCGCCGCAAGCAGTTCAGCAAGCGCTGATCGACCGCCTTCGGGCTGTCTGCAAAAACCGCGCCGCCGTCAGGCCGCGCGGTTTTTTCATGGGCGTGCGGGCCGGGTGGCGGCGCGGACGCACTGCCGTGGTAAAAGCAGGGGATGAACCGAGGAGTCGCAGACATGCTGGGCATCAAGAAGCCGTGGTCCGTTCGCAGCACGATTGCCGCTGGCATGAAAGTGGCGGGCGATTGCACCTTCCAGGAGGGTTTGCAGATCGACGGCACGGTGCTGGGCGATGTCACGGCAGAAGGCGCGGGGCCCAGCGTGCTGGTCATCGGTGAAGGCGGCAGCGTGCAGGGCGCGATCAGCGCGGACCACGTCGTCATCGGCGGCACCGTGGTCGGCCCGGTGCTGGCGCGCGAACTGCTGGAGTTGCAGTCCAAGGCGCGCATCCAGGGTGATGTGCGCTACAAGGCGCTGGAGATGCAGCAGGGCGCGGTGATTGCTGGTCAACTGCAGCCGCAGGTGACGCCGCCGTCGCCGGTGGCCGCGCCCGCTGCACCGGCTGAGGCCAGATCGGCGCTGCCGGCGGAGCCGACTGAGCCCACGCTGGACCTGGATCGCCCCTGACGAATCCCGAGTAATTTGATATACTATTTGGCAATATGGTCCTAGCATTCCAGGAGCCGACATGAGTGCCGTTGCGCAAGAAATTCAATCCCCATCCACGATGCCCGATCCCATCGTGTTCACCGACAGCGCTGCCGCCAAGGTGGCAGACCTGATTGCCGAAGAAGGCAACCCTGACTTGAAGCTGCGCGTGTTCGTGCAGGGCGGTGGCTGTTCTGGCTTCCAGTACGGTTTCACCTTCGATGAAATCGCCAATGAAGACGATACGACGATGACCAAGAACGGCGTGTCCTTGTTGATCGACGCGATGAGCTACCAGTACCTGGTCGGCGCCGAGATCGACTACAAGGAAGATCTGCAGGGCGCACAGTTCGTCATCAAGAACCCGAATGCCCAGACGACCTGCGGCTGCGGCTCGTCGTTCTCGGTGCCTGAATAAGCCATCTGCCAGGCTGGCCCAGCGGGTCTGGCCACAAAAAAGGGCGCCTTGGGCGCCCTTTTTGCTGGGCGCATCTGCGCCCGACCGCTCAATTCACTCAAACGTGCTGCTCGAAATGTTGCTTGCCGCAGAGAGCTGCAGCTTCATGCCTGCAGACAGCTTGGCAAACGCGGCACGCCCACCCGGGGACACGGGGACGTTCTCGCGTTGCTCGGCCAGAATCTCGGTCGGGTCCTGAGGCTCGTTGTTGACGCGGAACTCAAAGTGCAGGTGGGGGCCGGTGGCGATGCCGGTTTGACCGACGGCGCCAATGCGCTCTCCCTGCATGACGTTGTCGCCGGTCTTGACGTCGATGCGCGAGAGATGCGCGTAGACCGTCGTGTCCTTGGCGTTGCGGTGCTTGACGTAAATGACGTTGCCATAGCCGCTCTGAACGCCGGCAAATTCCACGCGCCCGTCACCAATGGTCCGTACCGGGCTGCCAGTAGGGGCCGCGTAGTCGACGCCACGGTGCTCGCGCCGGTAGCCCAGCACCGGATGGTCGCGCATGCCGAAGCCGCTGGTCATGCGCGTGGTTTCCATCGGTGCCGCCAAGTAGGCCTTGCGCAGGCTCTGGCCGTCAAATCCGTAGTAGGCACCCTTGTTGGCGCCGGGCTCGGTGAACCAGATGGCCTGGAAGGTCTTGCCGCGGTTCACCATCTCGGCGCTCAGGATGCGGCCGGAGCGGATGGTTTCACCATCGGCCTCCAGCGACTCGTAGACGATCGAAAAGCGATCGCCACGGCGCAGTCCACGGTGGAAATCCACGCTGGATTCGAAAATCTGGGTCAGCTGCTTGGTGACGCTGTCGGGCAGGTTGGCTTCATCGGTGGCAGCGTACAGCGTGCCTCGGATCACGCCGCTGGTCAGGCGCTGGGTAGCCACCAGCGGCGCAGTCTCGACCCGAACGCTGAAGCCATCGGCGGTCTTGTCGACCACCAGGCGCTTGAAATTGTTGTCGTTGTCGTTTTCGACCCAATGGGTCCGCAGCGTTTGCAGTTCCAGCCGGTCGGTGGCTTCGGCGGTGACCGTGCGGCCCGCGGTGCCGCGCCCAAACAGCGCCTGCTGGGCGATCGTGTCCTTGCGCAGGAAGGCGGCAGCGGCCGGATCGGCCAGGCCCAGGCGCTTGAGCAGTGCTTCAGGGGTGTCGGACGTGCGTGTCTGCTCACTGCGGTACAGCGTGAAGCGGTGCGTGTCGAGCATGTCGACCTGGCCGCCCAGTTGCAGGCTCTGCACCGATTCGGACACCAGCCGCAGGGGTTCAGAGGGCGCAGTGGGCGCCAAGGACGCCACGGCGAAGGCACCGCCGCCGCCGCCCAGCAGCAACGCCGCGATGACAGCGGTGATGCGTTTCGGGTGACGGTGTACGAAATCGGCCAGAGCCAGGCCAGTGGAAATCAGTTCTTGCTTCACGCGCGGGGATGTTCCGGAAAACAGGTCACGACAGAGCGGTTCGTCCCACGGGTTCACGAACCGCCCGGCAAAGCGCTCTGCGGGCAGAGCACGGCCTCTTAGAATGCGGCCTAAGCAAATGAGTATAACGGCGTAGGTAGGTTCCTACAACGCGACTGACACCATGTCTGACACCCAGCTGACAAAAGACCCGATTTCCGACGATATCCGCGCCGCCATGGCGATTTCGCTACGCGGCTGTGACGAACTGCTGCCGCAGGACGACTGGCTCAAGAAACTGACGCGATCGGCTCAGACCGGCCAGCCGCTGCGCATCAAGCTGGGGCTCGACCCCACGGCGCCCGACATCCACCTGGGCCACACGGTGGTGCTCAACAAGATGCGCCAGCTGCAGGATCTGGGCCACCAGGTGATCTTCCTGATCGGCGACTTCACCACCTTGATTGGCGACCCGTCGGGCCGCAACAGCACGCGCCCGCCGCTGACGCCCGAGCAGATCAAGGCCAATGCCGAGACGTATTACACCCAGGCCGCCAAGGTGTTGGACCCGTCCAAGACCGAGGTCCGTTACAACAGCGAATGGTCCGACGCCCTGGGCGCGCGCGGCCTGATCCAGCTGGCCGCCAAGTACACCGTGGCCCGCATGATGGAGCGCGACGACTTCCACAAGCGCTTCCATGAAGGCAATTCGATCAGCCTGCACGAATTCCTGTACCCGCTGCTGCAGGGTTACGACTCGGTCGCACTCAAGTCCGACCTCGAATTGGGCGGAACCGACCAGAAGTTCAACCTGCTGATGGGGCGCCACCTGCAGCAGGAGCATGGCCAAGAGCCGCAGTGTGTGCTCACCATGCCGCTCTTGGTCGGCCTGGACGGCGTGTACAAGATGTCGAAGTCCAAGAACAACTACGTCGGCATCACCGAAGACGCGAACACCATGTTCGCCAAGATCCTGTCGATTTCCGACGACCTCATGTGGGACTGGTTCACCCTGCTGTCCTTCATGAGCCTGCCGGAAATCGCTGCGCTCAAGCTGGAGATCGAGGGCGGGCGCAACCCCAAGGACGCCAAGGTGCTGCTGGCCAAGGAGATCACCGCGCGCTTTCACAGCGCGGCGGCGGCCGAGGCGGCCGAGCAGGACTTCATCAACCGCGCCAAGGGCGGCGTGCCGGACGAGATTCCGGAGCTCAGCCTGCCGCTGGGCGAGGGCGGCGCTTTGGGCATTGGCCAGTTGCTCAAGCAAGCGGGCCTGGCGCCGTCCAGCAGCGAAGCCAACCGCCTGGTCGACGGCGGCGGCGTGCGGGTGGATTCCAGCGTGGTCAGCGACAAAGGCCTGAAGCTGGCCGCCGGCACCTACGTGGTGCAGGTCGGCAAGCGCAAGTTCGCGCGCGTCACCCTGGCTTGAGCCCAAGCGCCGCGTGGCCCCAGACGCCGGGGCGGTGTCGGCTTCGGTAGTTTCAAGCCAAATCGGCCGTTGGCCCTACAACCACCTGCGCAAGCAGCTACGGCGTTGATAGCAACCGAGATCCGCCCCGAAGCGCGCGGTGACGCGCCCGCGATCGACGACGTGCTCGGCGCCGCCTTCGCTGGTGTGCCCCACAGCGACCAGAGCGAAGCCCGCACCGTGCGTGCGCTGCGGCGGGACGGCGCGCTCACCCTGTCCCTGCTGGCCGTGCGCGCGGGCGCTTGCGTTGGCTACGTCGCCGCATCGCCGGTGCGGCTGTCGGGCTCGCCCGGCCGCTGGTTCGGGCTGGGCCCGCTGGCGGTCGATCCGCGCTGGCAGCGCCAGGGCGTGGGACAGGCGCTGGTGCAGGCCGCGCTGGCGGCGTTGCGGGCGCAGGGCGCGGCGGGCGCGGTGCTGCTGGGCGACCCGGCCTACTACGCGCGCTTTGGCTTCGCCGCGTCGCCCGACCTTGGCTTGCCGGGCCTGCCGGCGGCGTACGCGGACCACGTGCAGGCGCTGGCGTTCGGCGACCAGGCGGCGCGCGGCGCGCTGCGCTACCCCACGGCGTTCGGTCTGGCGCCCGAGGCGAGCTTTGCGCCAGGCGATGTGCTGGGTTGAGGCAGAGCAAAGCGTTCTCGGAGTTTCAAGCAAAATCGGCCGTTGGCCCTACAGTGATCTGTGCGGACAGCTGCGAAATCAGTAGCGATTGAAGCGGCCACACGCACCATCCAAGCGAACGCCGAACGTTGTTGACGCCCGCGCCGTGCGCCTCAGAACGGCAGTTCCAGCGCCTCCCACTGCGCCAGCAGGCCCAGCTGCTTGCGCAGGTACATGGTCGGCATGGCTTGCGACCCCCAGACCGGCACGCGGCCGGCGTATTCGCCCAGCAGCCAGAACTGGCGCACGGCCATGAAGGGGGCGATGGCGGCCTGGTCGGCCGCGCTCAAAGGGCGCACTGCGCGGTACGCGTCGATGAAGCTGCGCCAGCGCGCCAGCACCCGTTCGCTCGGCGCGGTGTCGGGCATGCGCGGGAACATGGACCAGGGGTAGATGGCCAGCTCGTACGCCAGGCAGCCGGGGCCGGCTTCGTCGAAGTCGAAGAACACCGCCTCGGGCTCACCTTGCGCGTTGGTGCGCATGAAGTTGTTTTCACCGTGCGCGTCGCCGTGGCCCATCACCCGGGTCAGGGGCTCCAACGCCGATAGGCGTGCGCGCAGGCGCTCGGCCGCGGCCTCGAAGCCAGGGCGCAGTTCGGGCAGCATCGTCGGCGCGCGCAGCAGGTCTTGCAGCGGGCGGTCCAGCAGGTCGGGCAACTCCAGCGCGTAGCGGCTGGGCGGCCCGGCGTACGACGCGCCGGCCGCGTGCAGTGCCGCCAGCCCGCGCGCGAAAGCGGCGATGTCTTCAGGAGCTTCGCCGGTGAAGTCGCCTTCCACATAGTCGAACAGCATCAGCGGACGCGGGCCTTCGGGCAGCGGCACGTCGACCGCGTGGGCGCCGCCGCGCGCCGGCAGGCAGCGCACCACCGGGCAGCCTTGCGCCGCCAGGTGTTGGTGCAGCGCGGCTTCAAACGCGGTGTTGGCTGGCCCGCGCGGCCGTTCGGACGACAGGCGCGCCACCGCGCGCTGGCCGCTGGCGAAGTCGATCCGGTAGACCTGGTTGAAGCTGCGCCGCAGGAATTCGCCCCCGACCACCGGCCCCAGGTCCCAGGCGCGCTCCACCCAGCGCGCCATCGCGGCGGCGGTGGGGGTGGATTGGGCGATGTCGAGCGTCATGGCGGGTAGGGGGATGGGGGGCGTGAGGGCAGCGGTGTCGCGCAGGCGGTGCGCGCTGCGCGGCACCGCCGCTACGATACCCAAGATGCAGACGGCACCTCCTGTTCAGCGCTTCGGCCCGGTGGCCGTACACTTTGGCGACAAGTCGGGCAAGCACCCGGACGGCAACCAGGTCATCGTCCAGGGCGCGGACATGCGCGTGGCGTTCGACACGCCGCTGGTCGCCAACCGCATCGGGCCCGAGTTCGACGAGGCCGACCTGGTCATCCTCGGCCACGTGCACGAAGACCACACCGCCGGCCTGCACCGCGTCCCGCATACGCCGGTGCAGGTGCACGCGGCCGATCTGGCGGCGGCTCAATCGTGGGAAGGCCTGTGCGCGCACTACGGCTACACGCCCGAGGTGATGACCGAGCTGCGCCCCTTCATCGAACGCAGCCACCACTGGGTGCCGCGGCCCGACGCCACCGCCTACGCCGACGGTGCCGTGTGGGAGCTGGGCGGCGGCGTGCGCGTGCGCGCGCACCACCTGCCTGGCCACACGTCTGGCCACTGCGCACTGGTGGAAGAAAGCGAAGGCGTCGCCTTCATCGGCGACATCGATTTGACCGGCTTTGGCCCGTACTACGGCGACGCCACGTCCAGCCTGGTGCTGTTTCAGCAAAGCCTCCAGCGCGTGCGCGAGCTGGACGCGCGCGTGTGGGTCACCTCGCACCACAAGGGCGTGCTGACCGACCGCGCCGAATTCGTGCGCGCGCTGGACCGTTTTGCCACCCGCATCGCCGAACACGACGATCAGCTGATCGGCTACCTGCGCGAGCGCCCGCACACGCTGGACGATTTGGCGCGGCGCGGCGTGCTGTACCCGCCCGGCGCGGCCGTGCCCTGGGTCTTTCCGGCCGAGCGGCGCACCATCGCGCAGCACCTGGACGGCCTGGTCGACGCTGGCGAGGTGCGGCTAGAGGCCGATGGCCTGTACGCGTTGACCGGTGCCTGAGACGCCGTCGGCGGTGCCCGCGAGGTGGCGCACCTGCCGCCGCGCGCCGGGCGCAGTCTCAGTCGGCCCGCGCACAGCCGCCTGGGGAATGCGACTCAGGCGCGTTCAGAGCGCTGCTGTGCGGGTATTTGCTCTGGTATCAGGAGCTGCTTGCGCAGATCTGTCAAGGGTTAGCGGCTTGTAAGGAACTTGCTAAGCCTGGCGCAAGGGTTGGCGTGCGCGCCCGCCCGACAATCGGCCCATGCCCATCGAATCGCTTCGTCGCTGGATCACACCCGCCCGCCTGATGGGCGTGTCCGTGGTGGTCGCGCTGCTGACCATCGCGCTCAAGACGCTGGCCTGGTGGCTGACCGGCTCGGTCGGCCTGCTGTCCGACGCGCTGGAGTCCTTCGTCAACCTGGCGGCCGCCGTGTTCGGGCTGTGGATGGTCACTGTGGCCGCGCGCCCGGCCGACGAGGACCACCCGTTCGGCCACAGCAAGGCGGAGTATTTTTCGTCCGGCTTCGAGGGCATCCTGATCCTCGGTGCGGCCGCCGCCATCGTCTGGGCGGCACTGCCGCGCTTCTGGCACCCGCAGCCGCTGGAGCAACTGGGTTGGGGCATGGCGCTGTCGGTCGCCAGTTCGGTGCTGAACGGCGTGCTCGCCTGGATCATGCTGCGCGCATCGCGCACGCACCGCTCCATCGCGCTGGAAGCCGATGCCAAGCACCTGCTGACCGATGTCTGGACCTCGGCCGGTGTCGTCATCGGCCTGGTGCTGGCGGGGCTGACTGGCTGGTTGTGGCTGGACCCGCTGGTGGCGATCGGCGTGGCGCTCAACATCCTGCGCGAGGGCGGGCGGCTGATCTGGCGCTCGTCGCAAGGCCTGATGGACGCCGCGGCCGAGCCGCAGGTGCAGGCCAAGGTCGATGCGGTGCTGGCGGGCTTTTTGCAACCGTCAGGTGACAGCCCTGGCAATGTCGCGCGCGCCACCGGGGCAGGGGGCGTCACGGCGCCCGGCCACGCCAACCCGGTGCGCATCGACCATGTGCTGTCGCGCCGCGCCGGCCAGCGCCATTTCCTGAGCATGCACCTCCACCTGCCGGCCGACTGGAGCCTGGGCCGTGCCGCGGCGATGCGTGCGCGCGTCGAGCAGGCCTTGCTGGACGCGGTGCCTGGCCTGCAGGTCAGCATTCAGCTGCTGCCGCTGGGGGTGGAGCCGCTGACCGAGCTGGGCGAAGCGGCGCCCACCGACGAAGGCACGGTGCCGATGGGGCTGGGCCACGCCCATCGGCACTGAGCGCGGGGCTTGGCGCCCCGCCTGCGTCACTGGGCCGAAGGGGTGCCGCGCGGTTTGATCGCGGCGCATTCGGGCGTGTCCCACTTGTTGTTGCAGTGGCGCCAGCCGCAGCCGTCGCGCTTGAACGGGTTGGCGCCGGCTTCCTTCAGGCAGCGGCCCAGCGGGGTGCGGTCGTTGGCGCCCGAGCGGTCAAGCAGGTCACCGCCCTGGTTCGGGCAATCGCCCTGGCCCCAGCGGCCTTCGCAGTGTTGGCGCATGCAGCGGTCGCGCGCGGCCATGTTCATGCCCGAGTGGTCCATGCAGCTCTTGAGGCTGGCGCGCGGGTCGGCATTGGGATTGGCGCCGGAGCGGTACGCGTCACCGCGCCAGGACTTCCGGGCAGGCTCGGGCGCGGGCTTGGCCTGTCGCGCCGAGGCGCCTTGTTCGGCACGGTGCTTGCGCACGGCTTCGGCTGCCTCGCGCGAATTGTTTTGCGCCTGCGCCGCGCTGGTCGCCCACAGGGCGGCGTGCGCCACGGCCAGCGCGGCCAAGGCCCGCAGCAGTTGGTTCTTCAAGCTCATGCATACTCCTGAATTCATTTTTGACGAGCGCACGATAGCCGAAAATGCAGGCCCTCATCCAGCGTGTTTCCCAGGCCAGCGTCACCATCGCAGGGCGCATATCCGGCCAGATCGACCAGGGCCTGTTGTTGCTCCTCTGCGCCGAGCACGGTGACACCGAAGCCATCGCCGACAAGCTGCTGGCCAAGGTACTGAAGCTGCGCATCTTCAGCGACGAGGCCGGCAAGATGAACCGCAGCGTGCAGGACGTGCGTGGCGGCCTGCTGATCGTCAGCCAGTTCACGCTGGCGGCCGACACGTCTGGCGGCAACCGGCCCAGCTTCACCGCTGCGGCGCCGCCCGAGTTGGGGCGCCAGCTGTACGCGTATTTCGTGCAGCAGGCGCGCGCCGCGCACCCGATCGTGGCCACCGGCGAGTTCGGCGCCGACATGCAGGTCGCGCTGGTCAACGACGGGCCGGTCACGATCCCGATGCGGCTGCCGCCCGCACCCTGAGCGCCCGGCTGGGGCGCCGCCCGGATAATCGCGCCCCATGAATTCAACCGCTCCTACCGGCGCAGCCGCGACGTTCAGCGTGCTGCCCTTGCAGCCGGCCATGCAGGACAACCTGCAGCAGCTCGGCTACCTGCAGATGACGCCCATCCAGGCCGCCAGCCTGCCGCTCACCCTGCAGGGCAAGGACCTGATCGCCCAGGCCAGCACCGGCAGCGGCAAGACGGTGGCGTTCGGTCTGCCCTTGCTGGACAAGCTCAACCCGCGCTGGTTTGGCATCCAGGCGCTCGTGCTGTGCCCCACGCGCGAACTGGCCGACCAGGTCGCCACCGAGATCCGCCGCCTGGCGCGCGCGCAGGACAACATCAAGGTCGTCACCGTCTACGGCGGTGTGCCCTCGCGCAACCAGATCGCCACGCTGGAAAACGGTGCCCACGTCGTGGTTGGCACGCCCGGCCGCGTGATGGACCTGATGGAGCGCGGCGCGCTCGACATCGGCCAGCTCAAGACGCTGGTGCTCGACGAGGCCGATCGCATGCTCGACATGGGCTTTCTGGCCGACATCGAAACCGTGGTGCGGCAGTGCCCGGCCGACCGGCAGACGCTGCTGTTTTCGGCCACCTACCCGGACGGCATCGCCAAGCTGGCAGCGCGCTTCATGCGCCAGCCCGAGATGGTGAAGGTGGCCGCCCAGCACAGCGCCGGCAAGATCGAGCAGCGCTGGTACGAGGTCGAATCGGGCCAGAAAGCCGCCGCCGTCGCCCAATTGCTCCTGCACTTCCGGCCCGAATCGACGCTGATCTTCGCCAATACCAAGCAGCAGGTGCGCGCCATCGCCAGCGCGCTGCAGGCGCAGGGCTTCAGCGCACTGGCGCTGTATGGCGAGCTGGAGCAACGCGAGCGTGACGAAGTGCTCGTGCAGTTCGCCAACCGCTCCTGCAGCGTGCTGGTCGCCACCGACGTCGCCGCGCGCGGGCTGGACATCGCCGATCTGCCCGCCGTCATCAACGTGGACGTGACGCCCGATGCCGAGGTGCACATCCACCGCATCGGCCGCACCGGCCGCGGCGACGCCGAAGGCCTGGCGCTCAACCTCGTCAGCATGGACGAGATGGGCAGCGTCGGCCGCATCGAGCAGCTGCAGGGGCGGGCGTCCACGTTTCACCCGCTGGCCGAGCTGAAGCCTGCGCCCGGCGGCGAACTGGTGCCGCCCATGTCCACCATCCAGATCGTGGGCGGACGCAAGGAGAAGATCCGCGCCGGCGACGTGATGGGCGCCATGTGTGCCGACTTCGGCTACGCCCGCGAGCAGGTCGGCAAGATCAGCGTCAACGATTTTTCAACCTACGTCGCCGTGGACCGCGCCATCGCCAGCGAAGCCTGCGCCCGGTTGAATGCGGGCCGGGTCAAGGGCAAGAGCGTCAGGGCGCGGCTGCTCTGAGGCTCGGCCAAGGGGCCTTCGGCAGAATTTGAGCCGAATTGGCCGCCTGGCCGCGCGGGGCGGGCGCGGCCAGCTATCGAATCCATAGTTCGTTGCGGGCAGCCCGTCGGGCGCAGCGCTTCGTCGCGATGCGCCAGACTGGCTGATCGCTGAGGGGCGAAATCCGGCTGCAAGCCCCACGGGACGGGCGCGGGCAGCTATGCATTCAGGACTTCAAGGCTGACCTGGGCCCACGAGCGATGCCCGTGAAATGCTCACTTCGCGTAGGGGCCAGCGATGCCCAGCGCCGCCAGGATCTCGGTTTCGCGCGCTTCCATGGCCTCGGCGTCTTCATCGCCCGTTTCGTGGTCCCACCCTTGGGCGTGCAACGCGCCGTGCACCAGCAGGTGTGCGTAATGTTCGGCCAGTGGCTTGCCCAACTCGGCCGCTTCGCGCGCCACCACCGGCGCGCACAACACCAGATCGGCCGCCACCACCGGAGCGCCGCTGTAGTCGAAGGTCAGCACGTTGGTGGCGTAGTCCTTGCCGCGAAAGTCGCGGTTGAGCTGCTGCCCCTCGTCTGTATCGACGATGCGTACGGTGATTTCGGCTGCCTGCACGTCCTCGCCGAGCGCTGAGCGTACGTACCGCGCGACCCTGTGGCGGGGCAGCGCGGCGCGGTGCTCGGCCGCAGCGGGGAAGCGGGCGAACTGGAGGCTCAGGGACAGGGGTGGCATGACGGGAGGGTTAGTTCCAGTTGGCACTGATTTCGCGGGCCTGCTGGTCAAGGCGGAAGCCGTCACCGCTTTCACGGCTTTGCACCGTGATGCCGCGCCACTGGCCTTCCGCCACGCGCCAGCTTTCCTGTACCACGCCCGGCGCGGATGTTTGCCGAACGTGGCAGGTGGCGAATGTTCCGGCGGGCACGGTCACGTCCACGCGGCCGAGGTAGGTGGTTTCCAGTGTGGCTTTGTCAGGAAGAACGCCAGTGCCGCCGTCCAGCGGCGGAGCAGGAACGTGCGACACGTTGTTAGTGTCAATAAAAATGTAATGACCAGCGACGTACTGGGTGACGGCCGGACTTGCGTAGGTTTCCCCCGCAGCCAAGCCAATGGGCTCGGTCAGTCCCGGCAAATAGCCGTGGTAAGCGATGTTTGGGAAGGCGCGGGTGGGCCACTCCCAGCGCGCGGTCAGCAGCGTGTCGACCACCCCGTCGTGCAAACGCACATAGCGACCCTGCCAATCAGGAAGCCTGTCCCAACCGTTGATGCTGTTGGGCGCATCTCGCCATCGGACCGCGTCAGCGGGCATGCCCCACTCAGGTGGCGGCGCTAGCACGTCGGTGTGGGTGATGGATTCGCGCACGGGAATCACGCCGTCACTTGTCACTGCACGGGTGTCTGTCACGTCCCAGGTCACCGACCAACCACTGCCCACCTTGTACATGCTCGGGTTGTGGCAGTCGGCCAGGTTGGACGTGGGTTGCGGCGCTGGCGGCTCGACGGGCGTGGCATCGTCATCGCCCCCGCCGCAAGCGGACAGTGCGGTCAGGAGCGCCAAGGCGCTGAGCCGTGCAAGCGTGGACGCTGGCGTTGTACGGGGTCGCTTCATGGGTGCCTCCTTTGAAAAACTGAACTTTGCGTTGATGAAGCATACGGTGCCCGCGCGAGCAGCTATCGATGAAGTAGCGAATGACATCCGGTCAATGGTCCGAATCGGGCTGCGATTGCTTCACCCGCGCGCTATTTCCAGTGGGCGCTCAGCGCTTTGGCTTCGATGGTGATGGTCTTGGCCGGATCGATGTAGGTCGTCTTCACCTGAAGGCCTTTGTAAGGGCCCTCGGCCACCATCCAGGCGTGCATCTCGCCCGCCGCAGCGACGCCATCCGCCAACCGCCGCGAAATCGTGTGACAAGTGCTAACGGTGCCTGCGGGCAGGGTCATGGATTCGCGGCCGACGTAAGTTAGTACCCCATTGGCATCGATGGGCGGGTAGGCCAGAACGCTGAAATTCTTGTGGGGCGCGCCTTGGTGGGTCTGACCGTCGGCGAGGGCAATGGGCAGGCTTTCCGCAGGAACCGACCCGGTGTAGGCGACGGCATTGCCCGATGCGAAATGCTGCCAGGACGCGTACAGCAGGGTCTGCTCGTGGTCGCCGGCCAGCCGGACAAAGGTGCTGATCCGCCCAACCGTCCCGATCGGCGCCAACTCGCCCGTAGCGCGATGGACCTCCCACGGGGCCCAGACGACGGTGCCTATTGGCATGTCCCAATCGGCAGGCGGTGCGAGGACCACGCCCGTGGTTCGGCTTTCCGCGTGGTCGGCATTGGCGGCCCACGTGATCGACCAGTGGCTGCCCAGCGTGTACATACTGGGGTTGTGGCAGTAGGCCAGGTTGGTGACCGTCGTCGACGGGTCCACGGGGGTCGGGTCGTCATCGCCGCCGCCGCACGCGACCAGGGCGCCGGTGCCCATCAGGACAAGCAGCCAGGGGAGCGAACGGTACAAAATGGGCATTGCAGGACTCCTCAACACCAAAGGCGTTGGGTTCACCGTACGCGAGCCAGGGCGCCCGGGTCTAGTTGATGGTGCGGTACCGGAGTGTTCGCTGACAGACGGTTGAGCGTGAGTCTGAGGGTGCACCGCGGTGCCTGGTGGCGCAACGGAAGGACCAGTTGCGCAGGGTGGTCATGCACGTGAATTTGCAGGGAAATCGATCTGCGGCCCTACAACCACCTGCGCCATCAGCTACCTAAATCATAGTCATCAACCGCCCCGCGCATCCGACGTGCGCCGCGGTGCCGCGTCGTACGCGTCCACGATGCGCGCGACCAGCGGGTGGCGCACGACGTCGGCGGTGGTGAAGCGGGTGAAGGCCAGGCCCTTGACGCGCTTGAGCACGCGCTCGGCGTCGATCAGGCCGCTGGTGGCGCCTTTGGGCAAGTCGATCTGGCTGACGTCGCCGGTGACCACGGCCTTGGCGCCGAAGCCGATGCGGGTGAGGAACATCTTCATCTGCTCTGGCGTGGTGTTCTGCGCTTCGTCGAGGATGACGAACGCGTTGTTCAGCGTGCGTCCGCGCATGAAGGCCAGCGGGGCAATTTCGAGCTGGTTGCGCTCGAACGCCTTGGCGACGCGGTCGAAACCCATCAGGTCGTACAGCGCGTCGTACAGCGGGCGCAGATAAGGGTCGACCTTCTGCGTGAGGTCGCCAGGCAGGAAGCCGAGGCGCTCGCCCGCTTCGACGGCCGGGCGCGTCAGCACGATGCGCTGCACCGACTGGCGCTCCAGCGCGTCGACGGCGCAGGCCACGGCGAGGTAGGTCTTGCCGGTGCCGGCCGGGCCGATGCCGAAGGTGATGTCGTGGCTGGCAATGTTCTCCAGGTACGCGCCCTGGTTGGGCGTGCGCGCTTTCAAGTCGCTGCGGCGCGTGGCGAGTACAGCGCTGCCGTCGGCACCTTCGCCTACGGGCGTGCCGTCACCGGCCAGCATGAGTTGCACGGTTTCGGGGCGGATCGGGCGGTCGGCCAATTCGTAAAGCGCCTGCAGCAGTGTGATGGCGCGCTCGGCCTGCTTCTTGGGGCCGTCGACCTTGAACTGTTCATGCCGGTGTGCGATGGCCACCTGCAGGCCCGCTTCGATGGTGCGCAGGTGTTCGTCCATCGGGCCGCACAGGTGTTGCAGGCGGGTGTTGTTGAGGGGGGTAAAGGTATGGCGAAGAATCACTCGGCCATTGTGCGGCAGTTCGGCGCCTGAACGCCGCGCAAAACGCCATTCGTCGATACCGAGCTGGGTTGAGCTTGATGCGGTCAAGCCAGGATCGCGTGTGTGCGAGGGCCCGATCATGCGCTTTTGGTCAACTTGGCGCGACATAGTTGAGAACAAAGTCACATCGGCGGGCTGTGGTAACCGGCTCCCTTGGCCGGGCCACTAGCATGATGGCGACTATGAAGTGCGTATTAATCGTCGAAGCGGAGGCTGAAGCGGAGGCGGGGCTCTCGTTGGTTGCCGATCAGGCTTTTCCGGTGGCCCAACTGCGCCATGCGCAGGCCGCAGCCGAAGCGGTACGGCTGCTGGGCGAGCAGCGCGTTGAGCTGGCGCTCATCGACCCCCACGGCCTGGACGAAGGTGGGCAGGGCGTGGCACAGGTCATCCAGGCGCTGCCGCCCGGCGCTGTGGCGGTGATCGTGACGGGCACCGACGAAGACGAGTACCTGTTCCCCGCGCTGCGGGCGGGTGCCTTCGGCTACCTGCTGCGGGATCAACCGGTGGATGACCTGGTTGCCGCGTTGCAGGGCATGGTGCAGGGCGAGCCGCCGCTGTCACCATCGGTGGCTCGGCGCGTGCTGCGTTTTTTCGCCGAGGATGCGGGGGCGGCGCTGCTGCCATCGCCCAGCCCGGACGACGTCGCGCTGAATGCGCGCGAAAGCGAAATCCTGCAGCGCGTGGCCAAGGGCTTCACGCTGCCCGAAATCGCCGGGCAGCTCGGCCTGTCGCGCCACACCGTCGCAGACTATGTCAAGCAGATCTACCGCAAGCTCAACGTGTCTTCGCGTGCCGAAGCCGCGCTGGAGGCGGCGCGGCGCGGGCTGGTGCGGCCGTAGCGGTGCGCCGCCGCGCGGCCCAACTTCACTGGTTGTGCGGGCGCAGCCGCCATTGAGACCGTGTTCAATATGTACATCGCTTTCAGTTTGATAGCTATCCGCGCATATCCATGGCGGGCTGGCGCATGATTTATCATTGAAGGCTTGCAATCTGCGGCCAGAGGGGCCGCCCGCCATCCATTCTGGAAAGAGCCCTTGTGATCGGACGCCTTGTGGGCCAGTTGGCCGAAAAATCGCCGCCGCATCTGCTGGTCGACTGTCACGGCGTCGGCTACGAAGTCGATGTGCCCATGAGCACGTTCTACCAACTGCCCGCCTTGGGCGAGCAGGTCACGTTGCTGACGCACTTCGTGGTGCGCGAGGACGCCCAGATCCTCTACGGCTTTGCCACACCGACCGAGCGCGACGCCTTTCGCGAACTGGTCAAGATCAGCGGCGTCGGCCCGCGCACGGCGCTGGCGGTGCTGTCAGGCATGAGCGTGGCCGATCTGGCGCAGGCGGTCACTGCGCAGGAAAGCGGGCGCCTCGTCAAGGTGCCGGGCATTGGCAAAAAGACGGCTGAGCGCCTGTTGCTGGAACTCAAGGGCAAGCTTGGCGCCGACCTCGGCGCACCCACCGCGCCCGCCAGCGATGGCCATGCCGACATCCAGCAGGCGCTGATCGCGCTGGGCTACAACGACAAGGAAGCCGCTGCGGCATTGAAAGCCTTGCCCGCCGACGTGGGGGTCAGCGAAGGTATCAAGCTCGCGCTGAAATCGCTGACGCGCTGACGCGCGCTCTGGCACTGATTCGTGCGCCAGAGGGCTTAGCGATCGACCGGTTGGGATCAGCCGCCTGGTTCAAAAAGCCAAATGGGTTGCGAGGCGAGCTCGTCGCATTCGCGCAACGCTACGGCCGATGGGTGAGCGGCTGCGGTGCCCGAGACAAGCGCAGCCTTGATGTAACAACCAGAAGCATGCTGGTGCGCAACTTGTCGCTGCGCAGGCACGAAACGACGCATCCTGCGGCTATGCTTTGGCGCAGAAGCGGCGCACGGCGTGCGCCTTTTTCCACGCCGAGGAGAGGGAGCGTTATGCAGAGTTTGGTTTTTCCATGGCTGGGGGGCGCGGCCTCGCTGTTCATGCTGGCGGCCTGTGCTGGCGGCGCGACTGGGGACGGCAGTGCACCCATGGCTGCCGCGCCGCCGGCCGAGGCGCGATGCGATGCGCAGGCGGCGCAATCGTTTGTCGGGCAGGCAGTCACCAGCGATACGCTGGGCCGCGTGCGCGCGGCCACTGGCGCACAAGAGGTGCGCCAGTTGCGCCCCGACAGCATGATCACCAAGGAATTCAAGCTGGGCCGCGTCAACGTCGTCGTGGACGCCAGCCAGCGCGTGGTCCGCGTGTACTGCGGCTGATCTCTGATTTTCTCGATGCTCCGAATCAATCCGTGCGGCCTTGGCAGCCTATGGCCGCGATCCTGAGCCCGTTCCAACACACCGTTTTTTCCCCGGGAGGAAAGTACCCATGAACAAACACCGACTGCATCTGCTGTGGGCCGCCTGCGCGGCAACCACCTTGACCCTGAGCGCCTGCGGTGGCGGCGATGACGACACGCCTGCGCCGGCCCCGACACCTGCGCCGACACCGTCACCCGGGCCATCACCCGCTCCCAGCGCTGGTTTCATCGAACAACTGGACACCCGAGGGATGTCCCGGTCTGCTGCCAAGGTCCAAGCTGCGGCGGTCAGCCGCCTGCCCGCCCAGGCGAGCGTGCCGAACGTGGCGCTCGGGCCGCTGTCCGTGGTCAAGGCCGCGCCGCTGGCCGAGAAGGGCGTGGCGCTCAAGATCGGTGAAGGCCGCGACGTCGCGGCCACCGCCAGTCCTGACGACCTCGCGCGGGCGTGGCGTTGGGCAACGCTGGCCGATGGCTCTCAAGTCGCCGCCGTGTCCTTCACGGCCGAAGGCGCCAAGGCCATCCGTCTCGGCGTGCTTGCGCAGCACGTGCCTGCAGGGGCTGTGCTGCGCTTCTACGGCGCACCCGGCACCGAGGTGGTCGAAGTGACCTCTGCGGAATTGAACAGCCTGCGTCAGCTCAACGAATCCAGCGGGGTGCTGGGGAACGCCGCGCGCATGTACTGGGGTCCGGACACGGCGGGCGACATCAGCACGCTCGAAGTGCAACTGCCCCCGGGCATCGCTCCGGCACAGCTGCAGCTGGCGGTGCCCCAGCTGTCGCATTGGATGAAAACCGTTTCGGAAGCCATTGAAACGCCGACCAAGGCATTCGACCAGATCGGATGGGCTGGCAGTTGCAATCTGGACGTGATGTGCGAGCCCAGCCTGGACCCGCAAAGCCGGTCTGTGGCCCACATGACCTACCAGAAAGACAGCGGCACCTACATGTGCACGGGTACGTTGATGAACGATACCCGCAACAGCCAGACGCCGTATTTCCTGAGCGGCCACCACTGCGTGTCGACCCAGGAGGTAGCTTCCACCGTGATCACGTATTGGTTCTTCCGGGCGGCCTCCTGCAACGGCTCGCCCAAGGTGGATGAAGCGACAACGCGGGTGCTGGGTGGCACGGTGTTGCGCTTCACGCATGCTCCGACGGACTCGACCCTGTTGCAGCTGAACAGAGCCGCACCAGCCAGCGTCGTGTACGCTGGCTCCTACTATGGAGACGGGGTGGGCAGCGGAACGTCGGTGCTCGGGATTCACAACCCGCGTGGTGATCTGCAGAAATTCAGTGTTGGCGCAGTGAAGGGCTACAGTAGCTGCACGATGGGCGGGAACGGCGCCATCGATTGCGACACGGCGAATGCTGCCGGCGGCAACATGTTCATAGTGGGTTGGCAGCGCGGCATTACGGAAGGCGGCAGCAGTGGTTCCGCCATCTTTGCACAGAGCGAAGCCGGTAAGCGCTACGTGGTCGGAAACCTGATGGGCGGAAGCTCAAGCTGCCAGAACCCTAACGGGAGCGACCACTATGGCCGCTTCGGCCGGTCTTTCGCGGCTGGCATCAACAAATGGCTTGCGCCCTGACGCTGGCTCACTGAAGTAGTTGCGCTTGGCGCCTGTGGTACGACCTTGATGGGCGGGTCGTGCCACTGGCGCCTTGTTTTTTGCCTGCGCTGATTGAACTGATCCAGCGGGCGTTGCCAATGCGAGAACGCTGGCGCGGCGCTGCCCTGCGCTCAGCGTCGATAATGCGGTGAACTGGCTATTCGTCCAGTATTTGGCCCGCGCACCCATGAGCATCCAGACCGACGATTTTGGTGATTTCGACGCCGCCGACGTGCGGCCGAAGCGCGTGCTGTCCGCCGGTGCGGCGTCGCCGCGAGAAGAGGCGATCGAGCGCGCCCTGCGCCCGAAGGAACTTGAAGAGTACGTGGGCCAGGCCAAGGCGCGCGAACAGCTGGAGATTTTTATCGGCGCGGCCCGCAAACGCGGCGAGGCACTGGACCACGTGCTCTTGTTCGGCCCGCCGGGCTTGGGCAAGACCACGCTCAGCCACATCATCGCGGCCGAACTCGGCGTCAATCTGAGGCAGACCAGCGGCCCGGTGCTGGAAAAGCCCAAGGACCTGGCGGCGCTGTTGACCAACCTGGAAAAGAACGACGTCTTGTTCATCGACGAGATCCACCGCCTGAGCCCGGTGGTCGAGGAAATCCTCTACCCCGCGCTGGAGGACTACCAGATCGACATCATGATCGGTGAAGGCCCGGCCGCGCGCAGCATCAAGCTTGATCTGCAGCCTTTCACTCTGGTCGGCGCCACCACGCGCGCCGGCATGCTGACCAACCCGCTGCGCGACCGCTTCGGCATCGTCGCGCGGCTGGAGTTCTACACACCCGAAGAGCTGACCCGTATCGTTGCGCGCAGTGCTGGCCTGCTCAATGTCGAAGCCGACGCCGACGGCGCCATGGAGATCGCCCGCCGCAGCCGCGGCACGCCGCGCATCGCCAACCGCCTGCTGCGCCGCGTGCGCGACTATGCCGAGGTGAAGGGTGACGGGCACATCTCCAAAAAGGTAGCGCACGACGCCTTGGCCATGCTGGATGTGGACCCAGAGGGCTTTGACGTCATGGACCGCAAACTGCTCGAAGCCGTGATCCACCGCTTCGACGGCGGCCCGGTCGGCCTCGACAACATCGCCGCCAGCATAGGCGAAGAGGCCGGCACCATCGAAGACGTGATCGAGCCCTACCTGATCCAGCAGGGCTTCCTGCAGCGCACCCCGCGCGGGCGCGTGGCCACGCTCGCAGCGTACCGGCACCTGGGGGTGACGGCGCCGCAGCAGGG
This sequence comes from Ottowia flava, assembly GCF_008017535.1. Taxonomy (GTDB): domain Bacteria; phylum Pseudomonadota; class Gammaproteobacteria; order Burkholderiales; family Burkholderiaceae_C; genus Ottowia; species Ottowia flava. Next base: position 107,368 of record NZ_VRUA01000002.1, on the reverse strand, counting down.
GCGAGGGGATCTGTTTTAGGAATAAGGAAGGCAGGCCCGCTGAGACTGGCGCTGCGGACCGAGGGAAGCAGAGTGGGACGGCTACGGTCAACGAAAGGAATGATGTTGCTGGCTGGGGCGACCTTGCTGGCGGGTTGTGCAACGAGCCATACGCCGGCGCCCGGTGAGCCGCAGGCTCGGCTGCGAGTGGTCACCGGCGTCGCCATCAGCCAGCGGCACGATCTGGTCGAGTCGGCTGTACGTGCAAGACCTGTCGACCTGTCCCGGCAGGCCAGCCAGAGTGACGCAAACGGATGACATCTCGGTTCAGAACGCGCAGACCCTGGGAATGCCATCGCCGCCTGCAGCGGGCAAGCTCCATTCAGAGTTTGCGCTGCCGGCCGGTCGGCCCTTGGCGTTTGTCTTTTCCACCAGCACGAGCGTGGGTCGGCAGGGATTCAGTTGCTACGTTCGGGTGCAGTTCACGCCGGAGCCTGGGCGAGACTATGAAGTGGAGTACGCCATGTCAGAGCGCAGCGAAACGTGTTCAGCCCCAATGCGGGAGTTGAAGGCAGGGCGAGGCAATGTGCAGCGTGTGTCTGTGGTGGGCGTCCGCCCATGGGACCCAAAGCGCCCTTGTGAAGTGAACGCGCGCGCAAGCCGATAGCTGGCTAAGAGGGGCTTTGAAACGTCCATGAGACGTGCGGCGGTGGCACGTGCCTCTCGCTCGGCATTCAATTGTCATGAGCCTACTGCGTCCGAATTCAAAGAGAAATCATTCGCAGGCGCTTCATTGGCGCACGCATGAAGCTATCGATTGAATAGCTGAATGGTTCGGTGCAAGCGTTCAAGACAAGATCGAACGCGTGCGTGTCTGCGGGACGCGTATGCGCGTGCGGCACCTACCACGCATGTCAGCCCGCCCCGCCAAACACATCGATCACCGCCTGCACCTGCGCTGGCGTGACCACCGCCGCGTGGCGCGTGGCGGGCTCGACGCAGGTGGTGCGCAGCACGTCCGGCGGCAGGCTGGCCAGGCCGCGGAAGGCCCAGTCGCGCAGCACGGCCCAGCGCTCGGTTTGCGCGGCGGCGCGTTGGCGCAGCTGGTGCGCCTGTTCGGGCGTATAGGCCCAGACGTCTTCGGTTTCACCGGTGTCGCGCGCGGCCACGCGCAGGCCGGCCATCGGCGCGCGCACCATCCAGACGCGCTCTTGCGCCATCAACGCGGGCGCGAAGCGCTGCAAATACAAGAGCACCAAGGCGCCGATGTGGATGCCGTCGGCGTCGGGGTCGAACAGCAGCACCAGGCGCTCGAAACGCAGCGCGCCGGGGGCCAGCGCATCGCCCACGGTGGGCGAGGGTAGGCCGAGCGCGTCGGCCAACTGGGCGTACCAAGGGAAGGCGGCCACGCGCGCGGGCGATGCGCGCCAGGCGTTGAGCGGCTTGCCCTGCAGCGGCAGCACCGCCTGGGTCGCCGCCGACCGCACGGCAGCGACCGCCCCCGCGGCGGATTCGCCTTCGACCAGGAACAGCTCGCAGCCGGCGCCGTGCCGCTGGCTGTCGGCCAGCGGCAGCTTGGGCGATCTCTGCCACGCCATCTTCTCAGCGGTGCGCCGCCGCAGCGCGCGGCCCTTCGCGTCGTGGGGTGGCGACAGCCACCTGACATTCCGCACAGCGCGCTGGCGCGGTCACAAGCCTGCCGGATGCGCGGCGTAGGATGGTGGCGTCTTTTCCCTGGGATTCGAGGAGCTTCATCATGAACAAGTATGTGGCCGAATTGATCGGTACGTTCTGGCTGGTGTTGGGCGGCTGCGGTGCGGCGGTGCTGGCTGCGGGGTTCCCGCAACTGGGTATCGGCTTCGCCGGCGTGGCGCTGGCCTTCGGTCTGACCGTGCTGACCATGGCCTTCGCCATCGGCCATATCTCCGGCTGCCATTTGAACCCAGCCGTGACCGTGGGCCTGTGGGCTGGCGGTCGCTTTGCGGGCATCAAGGTGGTGCCGTACATCGTGATGCAGGTGATCGGCGCGATCGCCGCTGCGGCCGTGCTGTACGTGATCGCCAGCGGCCAGGCCGGCTGGCAGCCGGGCGGTTTTGCCAGCAACGGCTTTGGCGAGCTGTCGCCGGGCAAGTACTCGATGGGTGCGGTGCTGGTGTGCGAGATCGTGATGACGGCGATGTTCTTGTTCGTCATCATGGGCGCGACGGACGCGCGCGCGCCGGCGGGCTTTGCGCCGATCGCAATTGGCCTGTGCCTGACGCTGATCCACCTGATCAGCATCCCGGTGTCCAACACCTCGGTAAACCCCGCGCGATCGACCGGTGTGTCGCTGTTCGCACAAACCGCTGCCCTGAGCCAGCTGTGGCTGTTCTGGGTCGCGCCGATCGTTGGTGGCGTGATCGGTGGCGTGGTCTACAAGCTGGTGGCGGGCGAGCCGCCGCGCACCTGATGGGTCCGCGGCTTGGGTAAGAATCGCCCGCTAACGCTACGCCCATCTGCGCAGACAGCTATCGTATGGATAGCGATCATGGGCCACTTCGGGTCGAAGGCGTGGCGGTGACGGCACCCATCCCTGCCGCCGTCGCCGCTCAGGTGCAGACCGCCACCGGCGTGATCCGGCAGCAGTTGGGCGACACGCTGGTCGCGCTGCACCTGTACGGATCGGCGGTCGAGCCGGGCGGCCTGCACCCGCTCAGCGACATCGATCTGATGGCTGCGGTGAGCGGCCCGCTGCCCGAGGCCACACGACGCGCGCTGATGCAGGCGCTGCTGGCCGTATCGGCCCCGCCGGGCAGCGATGCCGCGCTGCGCGCGCTGGAGCTCACCGTGGTCAGCCTGCCCGAAGTGAAGCCGTGGCGCAGCGCGCCGCGGCGCGAGTTGCAGTTTGGCGAATGGCTGCGGGACGACCTGATCGCCGGTCGGTTCGAGCCGCCCATGGCTGACCCCGATCTCGCGCTCCTGCTTACCCAACTGCGTGCGCACAGCGTGGCGCTGCACGGAGCGGCGGCGGTCACCCTGTTCGACGCCGTGCCGGCCGACGATGTGCGGGGCGCGATGGCGGCCGCGCTGGCGCTGTGGCACACCGAGCCCGATTGGCGCGGCGATGAACGCAACGTGCTGCTGACGCTGGCGCGCATCTGGTACAGCGCGCACACCGGGCAGGTGGCCAGCAAGGACGCCGCCGCCGACTGGGCTCTGGCGCGCCTGCCGCAGGCGCAGCGGCCCGTGTTGGCACAGGCACGCGCCGAGTACCTGGGCGAAACGCAGCCAGGCAGTGCGCCATGGCCGGCCGAGGCGGTTGCGGCGGTCGTGCGCACCGTGAAGGCGCATGTCGCGCCCCTCGGCGAGTAGCGTCGTGCCTTGGGGCGCTGCCGTGCGTTGAAGGCTTCAGCGTTGGGTTGAAAACTGCCATTCAGCCCTTGGTGCGTCAGCGCAAACAGCTATCAAATGCAGAGCAACTGACTTGAGCCAGTGAGCGGCTTGGCCGGTGGCTCAAGCCGCCTCGCCTTCCGGCGTGACCCCCAGCGCCACCAGAAAGCGCGCGACCATGTTGTAGGTGGCGATCGAGCTGGTCAGCTCGACCAGTTGCGTGGTGTCAAAGTGCCGGCGCAGCGCGTCGAACACGGCGTCTTCCACCTTCACGTCCAGCGTCATCTGGGCGGCGTAGCGCACCACCAGCTGTTCCAGCTCGCCCAGCGCCGGGTCGTCGGTGCAGCGGCGGGCATCGCCCTTCACCACGCATTGCAGCGCATCCAGCTCGGCCTGGGTGCCGCCGGCTTTCAGAAAATCGGGCGCGTGGTGGTGGTATTCGTACTGCGCGCCGGTCAGCAGCGCCACGGTGCAGATGGCCAGCTCGCGCAGGCGCAGGCTGGTCGGCAGTTCGGAGCGCACGGCCTTGAGGTACACGTTCCAGCCGCGCGCCAGCGGTTCGCTCCAAAGCAGCGCCTTGTCCAGGTTGATCAGCTCGCCACCTCGGCGCGCCCGGATGGCGTTGACGAGTTCAGCGGGTTGCGGATGGGCTTCGGGCGTCCAGTCGGGAATGCGCATGCGGCGGGCCTTTCAAATGTCGGGGAACGATCCCGGTGAGGATATAGGGATAATTCCGCCATGCACATCCGCTTCACCAAGATGCAGGGCGCGGGCAACGACTTCGTCGTGCTCGACGAGACGCGTGGGCGGCTGGGCCTGACGCCGGCCCAGTACCGCTGGCTGGGCGACCGGCACTTCGGCATTGGCGCCGACCAGATCCTGACCGTGCGCCCGGCGCCTACGCCGGACGTGGACTTTGAATACGTCATCCACAACGGCGCGGACGGCGGCGAGGTGCAGCACTGCGGCAATGGCGCGCGCTGCTTCGTGCGCTACGTGCGCCAGCAAGGGCTGACCGACCAATCCACCGTGCGCGTGAAGGTGCAGCACGGCGTGCTGGAGCTGACCGAAGGCGCGGACGGCCGCGTCACCGTGGACATGGGCGCGCCCATGTTCGACCTAGCGCGCGTGCCGTTCAACACCCACGGCCTGTCGCCGGTGCCGGAAGGCGGCTGGCAGGTCTGGCCGCTGCCGTTGGAACAAAATTTGGTGGAAAACCAGGCGTTTGCCTTGGTCAACACTGCGCAGTCAGCTATGGTTAACGTAGCAGTGCTGTCCATGGGCAACCCGCACGCGGTGCAGGTGGTGGCGGATGTCGACACGGCGCCCGTCGCGCAACAGGGCCCGCTGATCGAATCGCACCCGGCGTTTCCCGAACGGGTGAACGCCGGCTTTATGCAGATCGTTGATCGCGGGCAGATCCGTCTGCGCGTGTATGAGCGCGCGGCCGGCGAAACCCTGGCCTGCGGCACCGGCGCCTGCGCTGCGGTGGTCGCGGGAATCCGCCTGGGCCTGCTCGATACCAAGGTCGGCGTGCACACGCGTGGCGGCCTGCTGACCATCGAATGGGCCGGCGGCGAGCACGACCCGGTGCGCATGAGCGGCCCCGCCGTCACCGTGTTCGAAGGCGAAACAGAAGTACCTGACTTGAAATGACTGAGCCCGTTACCCCCATCACCGAAGCCGACATCGCCCAGTTCCTGGTGCACACGCCCGATTTCTTCGAGCGCAACGCCGACCTGCTGGGCGCCGTGCAGCTGACCAGTCCGCACGGCGGCCGTGCCGTCAGCCTGCAAGAGCGCCAGGCCGAAATGCTGCGCGAGAAGATCAAGATCCTCGAGCACCGCCTGATGGAGATGATGCGCCACGGCAACGAGAACATGCTGATCGGCGACAAGCTGCAGCGCTGGTCGCGTCAGCTGTTTCTGGTGGCGCGCCCGGTCGATTTGCCGGCGGTGCTGATCAGCGAGATCAAGAGCCAGTTCAGCGTGCCGCAGGCCGCGCTGAAGCTGTGGGACGTGGCCGAGGTCTACGCCGACGAGCCCTTTGCCAAAGGCGCGAGCGAGGACATCCAAAGCCTGGCCTCATCGCTGACCACGCCGTACTGCGGCGTGAATTCCGGCTTTGATGCCGTGCAGTGGCTGGACGACCCGGAAGCCGCCGCGTCGATCTCGCTGATCCCGCTGCGCGCCAGCGCCACCGCGCCCGCTTTCGGTTTGCTGGTGCTGGCCTCGCCCGACAGCCAGCGCTACCAGGCCGGCATGGCGACCGATTTCCTGGAACGGATCGCCGAGCTGGCCAGCGCGGCGCTGTCTCGCGTGCGGGACGTCTGAGCTGGCGCTGTGGCGCGGCTCGCCATGGGCGCTCTGGCCCGTGCAGGTGGTCGCCATTGTCAACTTGCAATGCGTGCCGATCGCGTCCATGCCCAAAGCATGCGCGGCGTAGCTTCGTAAGTAATTCGAGGCGTTTTTTCACCCTAGCCTAGGCGGAATCTGCGCGAGCAGCTATTATTTGGCTAGCATGTCTGCCGATGCCACGCCCCTTTTGTCCCCCGCCGATCAGGCCCTGATCGCGCGCTACCTGCAACACGTACAGGTCGAAAAGCGGCTGGCCGAGCGCACGGTGGCGCTCTACACGCTGGACCTGGAAAAGCTGGGCGCATCGGCCGCACAGGCCGGGGTGGCGCTGGCAGCGGTGCAGAACCACCACGTGCGCCGCTGGGTCGCGCAGATGCACGCGGGCGGGCGCAGCGGGCGCGGCATCGGGCTGATTCTGTCGGGCTGGCGCGGCTTCTACGCTTGGCTGGGGCGCGAAGGGCTGATCAGCGCCAACCCGGTGCAGGACGTGCGTGCGCCCAAGCAGGCGCGGCCGCTGCCCAAGGCCTTGGGCGTGGACGAAGCCATGCACCTGGCCGACCACAGCGACGAAGAGGACAGCCCCTGGCTGGAAGCACGCGACGCGGCCATGGTTGAGCTGCTGTACGGCGCCGGTCTGCGCGTGGGCGAATTGGTGGGCCTGGACGTGGCCGCCAGCGACGCCGCCGCGCGGGCGGGCCGCGGCTGGGTTGACGCGCAGGCGGGCGACATCCACGTGCAGGGCAAGGGCAGCAAGCGCCGCGCCGTGCCGCTGGGTCGCGCCGCGGCCGAGGCGCTGGCGCGCTGGCTGGCGGTGCGCGATCAGGTCAGCGTGGCGGCGGCCGACGCGGCGCACGCGCTCTTCATCGGCCAGCGCGGTACACGGCTGACCGCGCAATCGGTCTGGCAGCGCCTGCGCCGGCGCAGCCTGCGCGCGGGTCTGGCCACACCGGTGCACCCGCACATGCTGCGCCATTCGTTCGCCAGCCACGTGCTGCAGTCCAGCGGCGATTTGCGTGCGGTGCAGGAATTGCTGGGCCACGCCAACATCGGCACCACGCAGGTCTACACGCGGCTGGACTTCCAGCACCTGGCCAAGGCCTACGACGCGGCGCATCCGCGGGCGCGCAAGCGCTGAGGCGCATGCGCACGGCGGACCGTGTCCCCACCAAAATTTCAAGAGAAATCGACATCTGGCCCTATAGCAGATTGCGCTGACAGCTAGAAAAAGCATAGCGATGGGCCGGTGCGGGTAAGCCGATAAGGCCATCGCTGCACCCGCCTGCTGCGGTCATGCCCAATGGCTACACTGTGTGTTTTCAATGCCTTTGGCGCGCCCGGCCGCACGGCTGGCGGCGCGCAGACCCGCCCATGGCCCTCATCCCCGTCACCATCCTCACCGGCTTTCTTGGCGCCGGCAAAACCACGCTGCTCAAGCGCGTGCTGACCGAAGCGCACGGCCAGAAGATCGCCGTCATCGAGAACGAATTCGGTGAAGAAAACATCGACAACGACATCCTCGTCAACGACCGCGAGGAGCAGATCATCCAGATGAGCAACGGCTGCATCTGCTGCACCATCCGCGAAGACCTGCGCGCCACGCTGGCCGACCTGGCCGCCAAGAAGCGCAAGGGCGAGCTGGACTTCGAGCGCGTGGTGATCGAAACCACCGGCGTGGCCGACCCCGGCCCGGTGGCGCAGACCTTCTTCATGGACGACGAGATCGCCGAGGCCTACCTGCTGGACGCCATCGTCACCCTGGTCGACGCCAAGCACGCGGCCGAACAGCTGAACCACCGCGTGGAAGCGCAGCGCCAGGTAGGTTTTGCCGACCAGATCTTCATCAGCAAGGCCGACCTGGTGGACGCCGAGTCGCTGGACGCGCTGCAGCACCGCCTGAAACACATGAACCCGCGTGCGCCGCAGCGCGTGGTGCATTTTGGCGAGGTGCCGATCAAGGACGTATTCGATCTGCGCGGCTTCAACCTGAACGCCAAGCTGGACATCGACCCCGACTTTCTGAAGGAAGAAGATGCGCACGACCATGACCATGACCACCACCACGGTCATGACCACGAACATGGCGAGCACTGCGATCACCCGTCGCACCAGCACGGCCACAGCGATGGCCACGCGCACCACCACCATGTGGACGACGACGTCAAGAGCTTCGTCTTTCGCACCGATCGGGAGCTGGACCCGGCCAAGCTGGAGGACTTCCTGGGCGCCATCGTCAACATCTACGGCCCGCGCATGCTGCGCTACAAGGGCGTGCTGTGGATGAAGGGCACCGAGCGCAAGGTCATCTTCCAGGGCGTGCACCAGTTGATGGGCAGCGACTTGGGCCCGGCCTGGGCCGAGGGCGAGGCGCGTGTGTCTAAGATGGTGTTCATCGGCATCGACCTGCCGCAGGACATCCTGCTGCAGGGTTTGGAGCAGTGCCTGGTCTGAGGGTGCTGTGTTGGTCGGGAAGCACGGCGGTCAGCTTGCACATCCGTCACACGATCCGACGAAAATGGCCGTTTCCGGGTTTGCACCGAGGTAGGGTGATTTCGCGGCAACCCTGGACGTGGCTACAATCGCCGCCTTTGAGCAGGGCATCGGCCAAGAACGAATGCCCTGATCAGATTGCCCAAGAAAGCCAAAAACAGGGCTTGGCGCGGATGAAAAGGGTACTGCTTCATTCGCTGGATACCAAGGTTGTAGCCGTCGCATCTGGCGCCGCGCTTCACAGGAGACAGTTGACGTGAAATCCACAGCTCCTAAAGGCCCTGTCAAGGCCACGCCCGCCAAATCCAAGGCGGCTGCGCGGCCGGCCAAGGCGTCAGCGCCCGCGACAACCCCCCGTTCCGTTGCGACCGCAGCGCCGGCCACGTTGAAAGTGTTACCCGTCCCTATGTCCACTGTTGCTACGCCACCCGTGGCCATTCCGGTCAAGAAAGACCCGAAGCTGGCCAACAACTGGAAAACCAAGAGCATCGAGGAGTTGTCCGATGCCGAAGTCGTGGCCATGCCCGACACGGAGTACATGAACGACAAACAGCTGGCCTACTTCCGCATGAAGCTGGTGCAGCTCAAGGACGACATCCTCGCCAACGCCGGCCAGACGGCTGAAAACCTGCGCGACGACACGGTAGTGGTGCCCGATCCGGCCGACCGTGCCACGATCGAGGAAGAGCACGCGCTGGAGTTGCGCACGCGCGACCGCGAGCGCAAGCTGCTCAAGAAGATCGAGCAGTCGATCGGCCGCATCGACGCAGGGGATTACGGCTACTGCGATGAGACCGGCGAGCCGATCGGCGTGCCGCGCCTGCTGGCCCGCCCCACCGCCACGCTGTCGCTTGAGGCGCAGCAGCGGCGCGAGCTCAAGCAAAAGATGTTCGGCGACTGAGCGAAAGCACCCCCACGCGGCCTTTTCACCGTCCATGAGCAAGGATTCCGGAACACGCCCAGGCGGACTGCTGTCCAAGATGGTGAAGTTCGTCACCAGCCCGACCACGCACTGGTCGGACCTGGATCGACCGGACACGGACAGCGGTGATGCCGAATCCCGGCTGGCGCTCAAGGAAATGATCGTGCGCAAGCGGCGCAACGATTTCGTGCGCAACCGCGAATTCGACATGCTGCGCAAGCTGCGCCGACGTGGCGATGCCGATGGGCGCGAGGTGCAGGCCAGTCCATCCTTCTATCCCAGCAGTCAGCCGGCCAACACCGGCGAGCGCGCCCGCACACTCAAGAAGATCGACGAGATCGAAGCGCAGATGTCCACCGCCTGGTTCAAGCACAAGGCGGGGGCAGCGGCGGCGCCCGGCGCGGCTGCCGAGGTGACGCCGGGTGCGGTAACAGCACAGCCGCAACCCCTGCCCATGCAGTCTGCCGCCGCGGAGCCGGAAGTACGGCCGGTGGGTGCAGGTGGCCCGCCTCAGGTGCGTGCCTTCGTCCCTACCGAGACGATGGGCGAGGAGCTGCTGAACCGGCCGCCTGCGCCAACGATGCCGGATCTGGCCGCGGCGCCGATGCCCGCGGCGCTGGGTGCCACGGTGGACACGTCGGCAGATTCGCGCTCAGGCGTGGTGCTTTTCGGCGGACACGCAGATTTCAATGTGGAAGTGGTCGTCGAGGCCAAGCAGGACCCTGAGATCGAGGAAGCGGCGATCCGCTTCGCCAATGGCGACGTCGCTGGTGCCGAGGCCGGGCTGATGGAATTGCTGCGCGATGGCGGGAGCCGTCACCGGGACATGGACACCTGGCTGACGTTGTTCGATCTCTACCGTGCCAGCCTCCAGCAGGACAAATTCGACGACGCCGCGATCGATTTTGCCGACCTGTTCGGGCGCTCGGCGCCGCAATGGGCGCTGGTCACCGAAGCGGGCGCTGTGTCCGCGCCGGCCCCGATCACGCCGCCGGCAGCCGTGGTGTCGGGCCTGTTCCACTGGGTCAGCCCTTCGACCATCGGCACGCAGTCGGTGGCCGCGCTCAAGGCCAGCCTGCAGCGCAACCCACCGCCGTGGCGCGTCGACTGGCGCCATCTCAAGACCATCGAGCCCACGGCCCTGCCGGGGCTGATCGACGTGCTCAAGCGTTGGGGCAACCAGCCCGGCGGCCTGAAGTTTCTGGGCGACGACCGGCTGTTGGCAGTGCTGGCCGAGCGTTCGCCTACCGACGACCGGGAGGCCGATCCGCAATGGTGGGACGCGCGCCTGGCCTTGTTGCGCCTGCAGCGGGAGATGGACGAGTTCGAGCTGGTCGCGCTGAACTACTGCGTGACCTACGAGGTCTCGCCGCCGGCGTGGGAAGAGCCGGCGGGCAGCTTCAATCGCATGACTGAAGAGGGGCAGACGGTGGTGCCAAGCGATTTCGGCCCCGATGCCACGGGTGAGTCGCAGCTTGATTCGGCGCCGCCATCGACCGGCGCGCCCTCGGTCGATGAGGCTGGGGTGTTTCGCGGCACACTCGAAGGCGAACTCGTCGGCGCGGCCGACCAGGCGCTGGCGCCCTTTGCTGACGGTCGCGGCATCGGCATGTTCGAACTCAACTGCCGCAAACTGTTGCGCGTCGACTTTGGCGCCGCGGGCGACCTGCTGAACTGGGCCATGCAGCAAAAGAGCGAAGGCCGACCGGTGACCTTCAAGCAGGTCAACCGCCTGGTGGCGGCGTTTTTCGGCGTCATCGGCATCCAGGACGCCGCACGCGTGCTGCCGCGCAGCGACTAAGCCCCAATTTTTGCGTGGCGCAGGACTTGCGCCGCGCCGCATCGCCCCCATCTGGACGCGATGGAACCCTTTCACGGCACAACAATCATCAGCGTGCGGCGCCAGACGCCCGAAGGCTGGCAGGTGGCGATCGGTGGCGATGGCCAGGTGACGCTGGGCAACATCGTCGTCAAGGGCTCGGCGCGCAAGGTGCGCAAGCTGTTCCACGGCAAGGTGCTGGCCGGCTTTGCGGGCGCCACGGCCGACGCGTTCACCCTGTTCGAGCGCTTTGAAGCCAAGCTGGAAAAGCACCAGGGCCACCTGACCCGTGCAGCGATCGAGCTCACCAAGGACTGGCGCACCGACCGCGTATTGCGCCGGCTGGAAGCCATGCTGGCGGTGGCCGACCGCGAAGCGTCGCTCATCATCACCGGCAACGGCGACGTGCTGGAGCCGGAGCACGGGCTGGTGGCCATCGGTTCGGGCGGCGCCTACGCCCAATCGGCCGCCAAGGCCTTGCTGGACCACACCGATCTGCCGGCCGACCAGGTGGTCAAGAAAGCGCTGGAAATCGCGGGCGAGCTGTGCATCTACACCAACATGCACCACACGATCGAGACGCTCTGACCTCGAGCGGTCGCTCAGGTTGCTATTTTTAACATAGCTGCTCGCGCAGATGGTTGTAGCGCTGCAGCCCTATTTGGCATAAATACTTCATGTCTTCCATGACGCCGCAGGAAATCGTCTCCGAACTCGACCGCCACATCGTGGGTCAGCAGGACGCCAAGCGCGCCGTGGCCATCGCACTGCGCAACCGCTGGCGCCGCCAGCAGGTCGACGAAAAGCTGCGCCCCGAGATCACGCCCAAGAACATTCTGATGATCGGCCCCACCGGCGTGGGCAAGACCGAGATTGCGCGCCGCCTGGCCAAGCTGGCCAATGCGCCCTTTATCAAGGTGGAGGCGACCAAGTTCACCGAAGTCGGCTACGTTGGCAAGGACGTCGATTCGATCATCCGTGACCTGGCCGAGATGGCGGTCAAGCAGCAGCGCGAGCAGGCCATGAAGCAGCACCGCTCGCGCGCCGAAGACCTGGCCGAAGACCGCGTGCTGGACGTGCTGCTGCCGCCTGCCCGCAATGCCGACGGCAGCAATGCGCCGGCGGGCGACAGCTCGGCGCGCCAGTCCTTCCGCAAGAAGCTGCGCGAAGGCCAACTGGACGACAAGGAAATCGAGCTGGAACTCGCCCAGCCCGCGCCCACCATGGAAATCATGAGCCCGCCGGGCATGGAAGACATGGCCGAGCAGCTCAAGGGTGTGCTGGGCAACTTGGGCGCCGGGCGCCGCAAGCTGCGCCGCGTGAAGATCGCCGAGGCCATGAAGCTGCTGGTCGACGAAGAAGCCGGCAAGCTGGTCAACGAAGATGAAATCCGAGTGCAGGCGCTGCACAACCTGGAGCAGAACGGCATCGTCTTCATCGACGAGATCGACAAGGTGGCGTCGCGCAGCATGGAAGGTGGCAGCACCGCCGAGGTGTCGCGCCAGGGCGTGCAGCGCGACCTGCTTCCGCTGGTCGAGGGCACGACGGTGACCACCAAGTACGGCATCGTGCGCACCGACCACATCCTGTTCATCGCGTCGGGCGCGTTCCACCTGTCGCGGCCCAGCGACCTGATTCCCGAGTTGCAGGGGCGGCTGCCGATCCGGGTGGAGCTGCAATCGTTGTCGGTCAAGGACTTCGAGGCCATCCTGACGCAGACCGACGCATCGCTGGTGCGCCAGTACCAGGCGCTGATGGCGACCGAGGGGGTCACGCTGGATTTCGCGGCAGAAGGCATCGCGCGGCTGGCCGAAATCGCCTTCGCCGTGAACGAGTCCACCGAGAACATCGGCGCGCGTCGCCTGTCGACCATCATGGAGCGACTGCTGGAAGAACTGAGCTTCGCCGCCACGCGGCATGAGGGCCAGACGGTGCGCATCGACGCCGCGTACGTCGATCAGCGCCTGTCGGCGCTGAGCAAGGACGAAGATTTGTCGCGCTACATCCTCTGACGGCGTGTGCGAGATCACCAGGGCCCTTCGGGGCCCTTTTTTGTGACTGGGCCAGTTGGGCGAAGGGTGTGTGCCGCCGCCAGGGAATCAGGTGCAAGTCGCCACCGCCGGGCAGCCTATGCAGCGGTTCAGCGTAGCGCGCCGCGCCACGCGAGTGTGCGTTTGTCGCGCTAAGTGTTGCGCGGCTGCGCGGATTCGGTTAGTGCAGGCGCTACTTTGACTGTCGAGGCTAAGTGCCTAATTTCAAAGCGATTTTATTTTTCGAACTGGTCGAAAACCCAGCTAAGGTCTTGATTTCATTGAAATAATTTGTGTGGCGTCCTTGCCGCTTGACGTTTTCCTGCTACAGTGCAAAAAAGTGCAATTAAGTGGGGGAAAGTGCCTTTCCCGTCTTGTTGGGCACAAAGCAGGGAAGTCAGGTGTTTCAAGGGCCGTCATCGCTGAGTCTGGATGCAAAGGGGAGGCTTTCCGTGCCGACCCGGCATCGTGACGTCCTGGTGGCGACGGCCGCCGGCCAGTTGACCATCACGCGCCACCCCGACGGCTGTCTGATGGTCTTTCCGCGTCCCGAATGGGAAAAATTCCGCGACCGCATCGTGCAACTGCCCATGAGCGCGCAGCGCTGGAAACGCATCTTCATGGGCAACGCCATGGATGTGGAGATGGATGCCACCGGCCGCGTGCTGGTGGCGCCGGAATTGCGCGCCGCTGCCAACATCACGCGCGAAGTCATGTTGCTCGGTATGGGGGCCCACTTCGAGCTGTGGGACAAGGCGAGTTACGAAGCCGAGGAGGCCAAGGCGCTGGAAGAAGGCATGCCCGATTCCTTCAAGGAATTCGTTTTCTAACGGCAGGCCTTGCGCGGTGAACACATGGACGCACACCACCGTCTTGCTGAACGAGGCGATCGACGCACTGATCACCCGTGCAGATGGCCTCTACGTGGACGCCACCTTCGGGCGCGGGGGCCATTCGCGCGCGCTGCTGGCCCAACTGGGGGCGGCGGGGCGTCTGCTGGCTTTCGACAAGGACCCGGAGGCGCTGGCCGAGGCCGCGCAAATCCGCGACGAGCGTTTCTCGATCAGGCACCAGGGCTTTGCGGCGCTGGGCGAGTTGCCGCCGGCCAGCGTGACCGGGGTGTTGATGGACCTGGGCATCAGCTCGCCGCAGATCGACAACCCCGAGCGGGGTTTTTCTTTTCGTGCCGACGGTCCACTCGACATGCGCATGGACCCCACGCGGGGCCAAAGTGCTGCGGAGTGGCTGGCGGTGGCCGATCAACGGCAGATTGCAGAGGTGATTCGTGACTACGGCGAAGAACGGTTTGCTGTCCCCATTGCAAAGGCGATTGTCGCGCGCCGACAGGAACGGGGCCCTCTTGCATCCACCGCTGAATTGGCCGAACTCGTGGCTGGCGCGGTCAAAACCCGCGAGCCGGGCCAGAACCCTGCAACGCGCACATTTCAGGCTGTTCGGATTTTCGTCAACGGGGAGCTTGAAGAGCTCCAGCAGGCGCTAGAAGGCAGCCTGCATGTGCTTCAACCCGGAGGTCGGCTCGTGGTGATCAGCTTCCATTCGCTGGAAGACCGCATCGTCAAGCAGTTCATTGCGCGGCACTCGCGTGCCGTGGTGGACCGCCGCGCGCCCTTCGCCGAGCCGGCGCCGACCTTGCTGCGCGCACTGGCGCGCGTGCGCCCGGGCGAAGCCGAAGTCGCTGCCAACCCGCGTGCGCGCAGCGCCATCATGCGCGTGGCCGAACGCACCCAGGCACCGCTGCCTGCGAACCATCGCGGGGGGCGCGCATGACCCGGCTTGCGATCGTTCTGCTGGCCGCCTTGATGGTGTCGGCGATGTACCTGGTTCGGGTGCAGTACGACTCGCGCCGCCTGTTCACGGAACTGGATCGCGCCGTTGCCGAGGCGCATCGCCTCGAAACCGAGCATGGGCGCCTGGAAGTGGAAAAGCGCGCCGCGGCAACGTCGCTGCGCGTCGAAACCTTGGCCAAGGACAAGTTGGCCATGCGCACGGTGACGCCGGCCGTCACCGAATACGTGACTTCGGCGAGCGCGGTGTCGCCAGTGGCTTCGGCGCCCCCGGCGCAAGGACGGACGCCGTGAGGGACATCCGCTATACCTCCAGTCCGCTGCTGGCGTCCAAGACGCCGGTCTGGCGCAGCAAGTTCATCGTGGCGATGCTGGCGCTGGCCTTCATCGTGCTGATTGGCCGCGCCGCTTACGTTCAGGTGTTCGGCAACGCCTTCTTCCAGCGCCAGGGCGAGGTGCGTTTTGCCCGCACGCTGGACATGCCAGCCAGCCGCGGCCGTATCTTTGATCGCAATGGCTTGTTGTTGGCCTCCAGCGTCGTGGCGCCCAGCATCTGGGCCATTCCGGAAGACGTGGAGCGCGACCCTGCCAAGCTGCAGCAACTGGCCAAGCTGCTGGGCATGCCGATGGCCGATTTGAACAAGAAACTGGCCGACGAGGACAAGACCTTCGTCTGGATCAAGCGCCAGGTGGACGAGCCCATCGCCAAGCAGATCGCCGAGCTGAAGATCCCCGGCATTCACCAGCGCCGCGAATACAAGCGCAAGTACCCCGAAGGTGAGGCCGCCGCGCACGTGGTCGGCTTCGCCAACGTCGAAAACCATGGTCAGGAAGGTGCTGAGCTGTCGTTCGACAAGGAATTGGCGGGCAAGCCGGGTTCGCGCCGCGTCATCAAGGACCGGCTGGGGCGTGCGGTGGAAGCGGTGGGTGATGAAGTGCCACCGGTGGATGGCAAAGACATTCAGCTGTCAATCGACTCCAAGGTGCAGTTTTTCGCCTACCAGAAGCTACGCGACTCCGTGCTGGCGCACAAAGCCAAATCGGGCAGCGTGGTCGTGCTGGATGCGCAGACGGGCGAGGTGCTGGCCCTGGCCAACTACCCGAGCTATTCGCCGGACAACCGCAAGAACCTGAGCGGCGCGCAGTTGCGCAACATCGCCTTGACGGACACGTTCGAGCCGGGCTCCACCATGAAGCCCATCACCGTGGGCATTGCGCTGGAGGCGGGGCGCGTCACACCGCAGACCATGGTCAACACCTCGCCCGGCAGCTACCAGCTGGACCGCTTCACGATCCGGGACACGCACAACTACGGCAACCTGACGGTCGAGGGCGTGATCCAGAAGTCCAGCAACGTCGGCGCGCTGAAGATCGCGCAGAAGCTGCGTCCGCAGGAAATGTGGGAAACCTATTCGGCGCTGGGTTACGGGCGCAAGCCGGACTTGGCCTTCCCGGGCGCGGCCACCGGCCGGGTGCGCTACTGGAAGAACTGGAAGCCGGTGGAGCAGGCCACGATGTCGTACGGCTATGGCCTGTCGGCATCGCTGTTCCAGATGGTCCATTCCTACACCGCGTTCTCGCATGGTGGCGAGGTCATCCCGGCCACGCTGCTCAAGCTGGATTCCAACACGCCGATCCAGGGCGTCAAGGTGTTTTCCGACAAGAATGCTCGCGCCATCCGCAAGATGCTGGCCATGGCGGCCGGTCCTGGCGGCACGGGCCAGCGTGCCCAGACGGTGGGGTATTCGGTGGGCGGCAAGTCCGGCACGGCACGCAAGCAGGTCGGCAAGGGTTATGCGTCCAACAGGTACCGTGCCTGGTTCACCGGCATGGCGCCCATCGAGTCGCCACGCCTGATCGTCGGCGTCATGATCGACGAGCCCAGCAACGGCACCTACTACGGCGGCACGGTGGCGGCGCCGGTGTTCAGCGAAGTCGTGCAGCAGACGCTGCGCATCATGGGCGTGCAGCCGGACGTGGCGGTCAAGCCTGCCATCGTCGCCGAGCAGGTGCAGGAGTCGTTCTGACATGACGCTGCCCACGCTTGATACCCCGCAGGAAGCGGCCCGCTGGCTGCGCTCGCGCGTCACGGGGCAGTTGCACGCCGACAGCCGCCAGGTGCGTGCGGGCGATGGCTTTATAGCCTGGCCGGGTGCGGCGACCGATGGTCGCCACTTTGTCGGCGCGGCGCTGGCTCAGGGCGCGCAGGCCTGTCTGGTGGAGCGCGAGGGCGCAGGCGCGTTTGGCTTTGACGACCCGGCCATCGCTGTGTACCCCCAACTCAAGACCGCCACCGGCCTGGTGGCCGACGCTTACTACGAGCACCCGTCGCGCGCGCTGAACATGGTGGCTGTTACGGGCACCAATGGCAAGACATCGACTGCGTGGTGGTTGTCCAATCTGCTCTCGAAATTGGAGCTGCCGGCGCTTTCCCCATGCGCGCTGGTGGGCACTTTGGGTATTGGTGTGGCGCCAGTCGTGGAAGCCACCGGCATGACCACGCCGGACCCCGTGTTGCTGCAGCGCCGCCTGCGCGACTTTGTCGATGCGGGCGTGCGCAGCTGCGCCATCGAAGCGTCCTCGATCGGCATCGCCGAGCACCGTCTGGATGGCATGGCGATCCGCGTGGCGGTGTTCACCAATTTCACGCAGGACCATCTGGATTACCACGGCAGCATGCAGGCCTATTGGGAGTCCAAGGCAGACCTGTTCCGCTGGCCCGGTCTGCGCGCGGCCGTGATCAACATCGACGATCCGCGGGGCCCAGAACTGGTCGAGTTGGCCGAACAGCGCGGGTTGGACGTCTGGACAGTTTCGCTGCGTCAGGCGGCGCGGCTGCAGGCGCTTGACCTGCGGTACGGGCCTGAGGGCTTGCAGTGGCGGGTGCGTGAAGGTGAGCAAACCGTCACGGTCACGACGCCCCTGATCGGGGACTACAACGCCAGCAACCTGATGGGCGTGCTGGGGGTGCTGCGTGCTTTGGACGTGCCCCTGGCGGACGCGGCGGCCGCCTGTCAGGTCTTGCTGCCGGTGCCGGGTCGCCTGGAGCGCCTGGATGCGCCCGGAGCGCCCATGGCGGTGGTCGATTACGCGCACACGCCTGACGCGCTGGCCAAGGCGCTTGCTGCCTTGCGCCCACTCGCGCTGGCGCGTGGCGGCAGGCTGTGGTGCGTGTTCGGCTGCGGGGGCAACCGCGACGCCGGCAAGCGCCCGCTGATGGCCGCAGCGGCTGAAGGCGCTGCCGACCGCCTGGTGATCACCAGCGACAATCCGCGCGACGAAGCGCCGGAGACCATCGTCGAACAGATGCTGGTGGGACTGAGCGCGCCAGGCGCGGTGCAGGTCGAGCTGGACCGAGCCCAGGCCATCCTCTCAACCATGTGTGCCGCGAATGCGCAGGATGTGGTGCTGGTGGCAGGAAAAGGCCACGAGACCTACCAGGAAGTGCGCGGCCAGCGCCTGCCGTTCTCGGACGTCGATCAGGTGCAGCGCGCCTTCACCGCGCGCGCCGCTGGGAAAGGCGCAGGCGCATGAGCGGCATGGCGCTTTCTCTGGAGCAGGTTGCCGCATGGCTGCCGGGCGCCCGTGTGGTGGGCAGCGGAGCCGCGCTGGTGCAGCGTGTGCACACGGATACGCGCAGCTTGCAGGCGGGCGATCTGTTCGTGGCGCTGAAGGGCGAGCGCTTCGATGCCGCCGACTTCATGGCCGAGGCGGTGGCCCAGGGGGCGACGGCCGTGCTGTGTGCGGAAGCCGCGGCCGACAGGCTGCTGGCCAGCGGGCTGCCAGGGGTGCTGGTTGCCGATGCGCGCCTCGCGTTGGGCGATTTGGCCCGGCAATGGCGCCGGCGCTTTGAAGGGCCGCTGATTGCCGTGACGGGGAGCAACGGCAAGACCACGGTGACGCAGATGATTGCGTCGATCCTTCATGCCTGGCGTGGCGACGATGCGCTGGCCACGCAGGGCAACTTCAACAACGATATCGGCCTGCCCCTGACGCTTTTGCGGCTGCGTGCGCACCACCGCGTGGCGGTGGTCGAGCTGGGCATGAACCACCCGGGCGAGATCGCCTATCTGGCGTCGGTCGCCGAGCCGACGGTGGGTTTGGTCAACAACGCGCAGCGTGAGCACCAGGAGTTCATGGCCACGGTGGAGGCGGTAGCGCGCGAGAACGGGTCGGTATTTCGTGCGCTTCATGCCGATGGCTGCGCGATCTTCCCGGCCGAAGATGAGTATGAAAACGTTTGGAAATCCATGTCAGAAGGGCGCTTGCAGCTATTGTTTGGAGAGCATTCTGGGAGCGTGAGCTTGCGCGCCAGCGCTTGGCAAGGAGACCGCTGGCAGGCCGTGGCCGCCACGCCGGCCGGTGATGTGGCATTCGATCTGTATGTGGCGGGGCGTCATAATTTGCGCAACGCGCTGGCTGCGCTCGCGTGTTGCACGGCAGCGGGCGTGCCTGTCGATGCCATGGCGCAAGGTCTCACGACTTTTGTGCCGGTGAAGGGCCGCTCGCGCACGGCGATCATCCGGCATCGTGGCCGCAGCATCACGCTGATCGACGACACGTACAACGCCAACCCCGACTCGGTGCGCGCCATTGTCGATGTCCTGGCCGAGCTGCCCGGTCCGCGCCTGCTGGTGCTGGGAGACATGGGCGAGGTGGGCGGCCAAGGCCCCGAGTTCCACGCCGAGGTCGGCGCCTACGCGCGCGAGCGCGGTGTCGAGCGGCTGCTTGCGCATGGCCCCATGGCGATCCACGCGGCCATGGCTTTTGGCGGTGGCCTTCATTTCGAGACCATCGAAGCGCTGAACGACGCTGTGCGCACGCTGCTGGCGCAGTCGGCGAGCGTGGGGGTCAAGGGGTCCCGTTTCATGCGGATGGAGCGGGTGGTCGAGGCGCTGTCGGCCGCCGACGGAGTCACCCCGGAGGGCGCCCATGCTGCTTAGTCTGGCTGCCTGGCTGCAGACGCTGACGCCCGAATTCGGCTTCTTCCGCGTCTTCCAGTACATCACCTTTCGCGCCGTGATGGCGGCGATGACGGCGCTGGTGATCGGCATCGTGGCGGGCCCGTGGGTGATCCGCAAGCTGACCGAATTGAAGATCGGTCAGCCGGTGCGCGGCTACGCCATGGAAACGCACCTGTCTAAGAGCGGCACGCCCACGATGGGCGGCGTGCTCATCCTGTTGTCGATCGCCATTTCCACCTTGCTGTGGTTCGACTGGTCCAACCGTTTCGTCTGGATCGTGCTGATCGTCACTTTTGGTTTTGGCGCCATTGGCTGGGTGGACGACTGGCGCAAAGTGGTCAACAAGGATCCGGAAGGCATGCGCTCGCGCGAGAAATACTTCTGGCAGTCGCTGATTGGTCTGGCTGCGGCGTTCTACCTCGTGTTCAGCATTTCGGAAGGCTCCAACGCCAAGGTGTGGGAGCTGTTTGTGAACTGGGTGTCGTCCGGCTTCACGATCGACCTGCCCGCAGCCGCTGGCCTGACGGTGCCCTTCTTCAAGGAGGTGAGCTATCCGCTAGGTGTGATCGGTTTCGTGATCCTGAGCTACCTGGTCATCGTGGGCGCCAGCAACGCGGTCAACCTGACCGACGGTCTCGACGGCCTGGCCATCATGCCGGTGATCATGGTGGGGTCGGCACTGGGCGTGTTCGCCTACGTCACGGGCAGTTCGGCGTACGCGCGCTATCTGCTGTTCCCCCACATTCCCGGTACGGCCGAACTGCTGATCTTCTGCGCGGCCATGGCGGGCGCGGGCCTGGCCTTCCTGTGGTTCAACGCCCATCCGGCGCAGGTCTTCATGGGCGACGTCGGTGCGCTGGCGCTGGGTGGCGCGCTGGGCACAATCGCGGTGATCGCACGGCAGGAGATCGTGCTGGCCATCATGGGCGGCATCTTCGTGGTCGAAGCGCTGTCGGTGATGCTGCAGGTCACATGGTTCAAGTACACCAAGCGCCGCTATGGCGAAGGGCGCCGCCTGCTCAAGATGGCGCCACTGCACCACCACTTCGAGAAAAGCGGCTGGGCTGAAACCCAGGTCGTGGTCCGTTTCTGGATCATCACCATGCTGCTGTGCCTGATCGGCCTGTCTTCCCTGAAGCTGAGGTAGACCGTGCAGACCATGAACGATCGTCACGTGTTGGTGCTGGGCTTGGGGCTGTCAGGCTTGGCCATCGCGCGCTGGTGCGCGCGCCACGGCGCCACGGTGACGGTGGCCGACACGCGTGAGGAGCCACCTCAACTGCATGCCTTGAGAGACTCGGTGCCCGAGGCGCGCTTCGTTGCCGGCCCCCTCGCGGCCGGTCTCGTGGACGAAGCCAGCCTGCGCGCGGTCTACCGCAGCCCCGGTCTCGCGCCGAAGGCCATTGCAGACGTCGTGGCCGAAGCGCGCTTGCGCGGTCTGCCGGTGCATGGCGAACTCGGCCTGTTTGCCCAGGCGCTAGACGCGCTGCGCGAGGAGCGCGGTTACGCGCCGGCCGTGTTGGCCGTCACGGGTACGAACGGCAAGACCACGGTGACCGCGCTCGCTGGTCAGCTGGTGGAGCGCGCGGGCAAATCGGTGGTCGTCGCCGGCAACATTGGGCCGACGTTGCTCGACACGCTGCAGGCTCGGCTCGATGCAGACGATTTGCCGGAGGTGTGGGTGCTGGAACTCTCGAGCTTCCAGCTCGACGAAGTCGAGGGTTTCGAGCCCACGGCGGCGGCCGTCCTTAACGTCACCCAGGACCATCTGGACTGGCACGGCGATCTGGCTGCCTACGCGGCGGCCAAGGCGCGCATCTTCGGCAGCCGCGCTGTCATGGTGCTCAACCGCGACGATCCGCTCGTCATGGCGATGCAACCGGTCGTGCCGGCAAAGGGTGTCAAAGGCCCCAAGCCGACGCCGCGCCAAGTCGTCACCTTCGGCGGCGACATGCCGGCTGCGCCCGGCGACTTCGGGCTGGAAGTGGTCGCGGGCATGGCATGGCTGGTTCGCGCGCTTGAAGCCGACGAAACGCAGCGCCGCCGTAAGGACACCGAGGAGGAGCTGCACTTCCAGCGCCTGATGCCCGCCGACGCCTTGCGAATTCGTGGCAGGCACAACGCTGTCAACGCACTGGCCGCGCTCGCCCTCGCGACGAGCGCAGGTTGTCCGCTCGCGCCGATGCTGTATGGCTTGCGCGAATACCGTGGCGAGCCGCATCGCGTCGAGTCGATCGGGCGTCTGGGGGAAGTCGAATACTTTGACGACAGCAAGGGCACGAACGTGGGCGCCACGGTGGCGGCGCTGCACGGCCTGGGCGCCGAGCGCAAGCTGGTGGTCATCCTGGGTGGCGATGGCAAAGGGCAGGATTTTTCGCCGCTCGCGGACCCCGTCGCGCGGTACGCTCGCGCCGCTGTGCTGATCGGTCGGGATGCACCGCAGGTCCGCGCCGCGCTGGCCGCCACCGGCGCGACGCTGCTCGAGGCGCACGACATGGTCGGTGCGGTGGCGGCGGCGCGCGAGCACGCGCAACCGGGCGATGCCGTGCTGCTGTCGCCGGCTTGCGCCAGCCTGGACATGTACCGGAACTATGGTGAGCGCGCCGAGGCGTTCTGCGCTGCGGTGCGCGATCTGGCGCTGGCCGAGGGTGTCGAGTTGGAGGTGCTGGCATGAGCGCAGCAAGTGACGCGATGGGCCAGCAGCCCCGCGCCAAGAAGCGCCGCCAGCGCGCGCGCGCCGACGAGCTGCCGGTGCGCATCGGCGGCATGGAGTACGCACGCACCGCAAGCACGCCGTCGCGCGTGCTGGGCTTTGACCAGTCCTTGATCTGGGTCTGCGTTGCCTTGCTGGCCTGGGGCCTGATCATGGTGTATTCGGCCAGCATCGCGCTGCCGGACAACCCGCGCTTCGCGCGTTACGCGCCCGGCCACTTTGCACTGCGGCATGCGATGTGGATCTTCCTGTCCTTGATGGCGGCGCTGGTGGCCTTCCAGATCCGCATGGATTGGTGGGAAAAGTCGGCGCCCTGGCTTTTCGTCGTGTCGTTGGCCCTGCTGATTGCCGTGCTGATCCCGCACGTGGGCACCGTGGTCAACGGTGCACGGCGCTGGGTTTCGCTCGGCCCCATGAATTTCCAGCCGTCAGAGTTGGCCAAGATCGCCGTGCTGATGTATGCGGCTGACTACATGGTCCGCAAGATGGACGTGAAGGAACGCTTCTTCCGGGCCGTGCTGCCCATGGGCATCGCCGTGGCTGTCGTGGGGTTGCTGCTGCTGGCGCAGCCGGACATGGGCGCCTTCATGGTGATCGCGGTGATCGCCATGGGCATTCTTTTCCTGGGCGGCGTCAATGCGCGCATGTTCTTCCTGATCGCCGCCGTGCTGGTGGTGGCGTTCGCCGCCATGATCTGGGCCTCGCCGTGGCGGCGCGAGCGCATCTTTGCCTATCTCGATCCGTGGAGCGAGGAGCACGCGCTTGGCAAGGGTTATCAGCTGTCGCACGCCTTGATCGCCATCGGGCGTGGTGAAGTGTTCGGCGTGGGCCTGGGCGGCAGCATCGAGAAGCTGCATTGGTTGCCAGAGGCGCACACCGACTTCCTGCTGGCGGTGATCGGCGAGGAGTTCGGCCTGATCGGGCTGGTGTGCGTGATCTTCCTGTTTCTGTGGCTCACCCGCCGCATCATGTACATCGGCCGTCAGTCGATCGCCCTGGACCGCGTGTTCTCCGGGCTGGTGGCGCAGGGCATTGGTCTATGGCTGGGTTTTCAGGCCTTCATCAACATCGGTGTGAACCTGGGTGCTCTGCCCACCAAGGGTCTGACGCTGCCCTTCATGAGCTACGGCGGCTCCGCCATCATGGCCAACATGGTGGCGATCGCCATCGTGCTGCGCATTGACATGGAAAACCGCCAGTTGATGCGAGGGGGCCGCGCATGACGCAGAAGTGCGCTCTGGTGATGGCTGGCGGAACGGGTGGTCACATCTTCCCCGGGCTTGCGGTGGCCGAAAGCCTGCGCGAGCGCGGCTGGCGCGTGCACTGGCTGGGCGCGCCAGCCAGCATGGAGCAGCAACTGGTGCCGCCGCGTGGCTTTGCCTTCGAGCCGATCGAATTCGGCGGCGTCCGTGGTAAGAGCCTCAAGACCTTGTTCCTGCTGCCGCTGCGCCTGCTCAAGGCCTTTGGTCAGGCGCTGCAGGTGGTGCGCCGCGTCAAGCCGGACGTCCTGGTGGGGCTGGGCGGGTACATCACCTTCCCGGGCGGCATGATGGGCGTGGCGGCGGGCAAGCCCCTGGTGCTGCACGAGCAGAATTCGATCGCGGGCATGGCCAACAAGGTGTTGGCGGGGGTCGCCGATCAGGTCTTCACGGCGTTCCCGGGCGTGCTGCCCAAGGCGCGAAAAGTGCAATGGGTCGGCAACCCGCTGCGTGCGGCGTTCACGCAATACCCGGGGCCCCAGGAGCGCTTTGCCGGGCGCACCGGCCCGCTGCGCGTGCTGGTGGTCGGCGGCAGTCTCGGCGCGCAAGCGCTCAACGAGGTGGTGCCGCGCGCTCTGGCGCTGCTGCCGGAAACCAGCCGCCCGCACGTCGTGCACCAGAGCGGCGCCAAGCAGATCGATGCGCTGCGCGCCAACTACGAGGCCGCCGGGGTTCAGGCCGAACTGGTGCCGTTCATCGACGATATGGCCCGTGCCTACGCGGAGGCCGATCTGGTGATTTGCCGATCGGGCGCCACCACGGTCACGGAGATTGCGGCCATCGGCGTTGCTGCGCTGTTCGTGCCGTTTCCGCATGCGGTGGACGACCACCAGACGACCAACGCCCGTTTCCTGGTCGACCAGGGCGCCGGCTGGCTGATTCAGCAACGCGAGCTGACGGCCGAAGGTTTGGCAGATTTGCTACAAAAAACAGAGCGCTCAGCGCTGATCCAAGTAGGGCTGAAGGCCAAAACGTTGCAAAAAACAGAAGCCACACAGGCCATCGTGGCGGCGTGCGAGGAGTTGGCCGCATGAAACACGCCATCCAGCATATTCACTTCGTCGGCATCGGCGGCTCGGGCATGAGCGGCATTGCCGAAGTCCTGCACAACCTGGGCTACACGATCTCCGGCTCGGACCTGTCCGACAGCGCCACGCTGCGCCGCCTGCAGGGCTTGGGCATCCGCACCCACATTGGGCACGCGGCGGCCAACATGGAGGGCGCGGACGCCGTGGTGACGTCCACCGCCGTGACGCCCGACAACCCCGAGGTGATCGTCGCGCGTGACAAGCGCATCCCGGTGGTGCCGCGCGCCATGATGCTGGCCGAGTTGATGCGCCTCAAGCAGGGCATCGCCATCGCCGGGACGCACGGCAAGACCACCACCACCAGCCTGGTGGCCAGTGTGCTGGCCGAGGCGGGGCTGGACCCCACCTTCGTGATCGGAGGCCGCTTGAACAGCGCGGGGGCCAATGCCCGCCTCGGTTCGGGCGACTACATCGTGGTCGAGGCGGACGAATCCGACGCGTCTTTCCTGAACCTCCTGCCGGTCATGGCGGTGGTGACCAACATCGACGCCGACCACATGGAGACCTACGGGCACGACTTCGGCAAGCTCAAGAAAGCCTTCGTCGATTTCCTGCACCGCATGCCTTTCTATGGCACGGCGGTGCTCTGCATCGAAAGCCCGGCGGTGCGCGACATCCTGGGTGATGTCGCCTGCCCGGTGACGACCTACGGGTTCCGCGAAGGCGCGCAAGTCCGCGCGGTCGACGTGCGCGCGGAGCACGGTCAGATGCACTTCACCGTGCAGCGCCGCAACGGCGTGCATTTGCCGGACCTGCCGGTGGTGCTGAACCTGGCGGGCGAACACAACGTGCTCAATGCCTTGTCGGCGATTGCGGTGGCCGTGGAGTTGAACATCCCTGATGCCGCCGTGCAGAAAGCACTGGCCGAGTTCAAGGGCGTTGGCCGGCGCTTCCAGCGCTATGGCGAATTGCCGACAGGCGACGGCGGCACGTTCACGCTGATCGACGACTACGGTCACCACCCGGTGGAGATGGCGGCCACGCTGGCGGCGGCGCGAGGTGCGTTCGTCGGACGCCGGTTGGTGCTGGCGTTCCAGCCACACCGCTACACCCGAACGCGCGATTGCTTCGAGGATTTCGTCAAGGTGCTGGGCAGCGCCGACCAGGTCGTGCTGGCCGAGGTTTACGCCGCCGGCGAAGAGCCGATCGTGGCCGCAGACGGCCGTTCGCTCGCCCGCGCGCTGCGCGTAGCAGGCAGGGTCGAGCCGGTTTTTGTCGACGACGTGGCGGACATGCCACAGCAGATCGCCGAGCGCGCACGGGCAGGTGACGTGGTGTTGTGCATGGGAGCGGGTTCGATTGGCGCCGTTCCGGCAAAAATCGTTGATTTGCTACAAAAAACTGAGCATAATCCGCGCTAACTTTGGGATCATGGTGCAAGACGGCGTTCAATTCGGAAAAGTGGCGGTGCTGATGGGGGGGCGTTCGGCTGAACGCGAGGTCTCCCTGATGTCCGGCCAGGGCGTTCTCCAGGCCTTGCGCGCCCGGGGTGTGGACGCACACGCCTTCGATCCCGCCCAGCAACCGATGGACGAATTGCAGCGTCAGGGCTTCGCGCGCTGCTTCATCGCGCTGCACGGCCGCTTCGGTGAAGACGGTACGGTGCAGGGCGCGCTGGAACTGCTTGGCATCCCCTACACAGGCGCCGGCGTCATGGCGTCTAGCATGTCGATCGACAAGGTCATGACCAAGCGCGTTTGGCAAGCCGAGGGGCTGCCCACCCCGCGCCATGTGCTGCTGCAGCGAGGCCATTTCACGGCAGCGCAGGTGTGCGACATTCCGGCGCAGTTGGGTTTGCCCCTGATCGTGAAACCGGCGCGCGAGGGCTCGTCGCTTGGCGTGACCAAGGTGACGACAGCAAGCCAGATGCAGGACGCGGTGGCGGCCGCCGTCGCTCTGGACACCGATGTGCTGTGCGAACAGTTCATCGCGGGCGACGAAGTGACGTGCCCGGTGCTGGGCGCTGGCTCGGACGCGCGCGCCCTTCCGGTCATTCACATCGTCGCGCCCGAGGGCCAGTACGACTACCAGAACAAATATTTCACCGACGTCACGGAATACCGCGTTCCTTGCAATCTGCCAGCCGGCGAGGAAGCCGCCATTCAGGCGTTGGTCGTCAAGGCCTATCGCGTGCTTGGCTGCCGCGGCTGGGGTCGCGTGGATGTGATGATCGATGCCGCCACGCGCCAGCCCTACCTGCTGGAGATCAACACGTCACCCGGAATGACCGGTCACTCGCTGGTGCCGATGGCGGCCAAGGCGGATGGCGTGAGCTATGAGGACCTTTGCGTGCAGTTGCTGGCCGATGCATCGCTGGACTATGGCGCGAACAAGGAGGGGGCTGCGTGACTTCGTCGGTGCCCATGCCGCTGGACGTCAGGTTGATGAACGTGACGACCTCGCTGCTCGTCACGAGCCTGGTGCTGGCGTGCGTGGCTGCCGGCCTCTGGTGGGCACTGCGCAACCCGGCGTTCGCCATTGACAGGATCACCGTGGGTGGCGATACCACCCACAACAGCGCAACCAGCCTGCGCGCCGCAGTGGCGCCCAAGCTGTCCGGCAACTTTTTCACGCTCGACCTCTCGGCTGCGCGGGCCGCGTTCCAGTCGGCCCCGTGGGTGCGCAGGGCCATGGTCCAGCGCGAATTTCCGAACCAGTTGCACATCACCCTGCAGGAACACGTGCCAGTGGCGCACTGGGGTGATGGCGATACCGAACTCGTCAACCAGCAGGGCGAAGTCTTCGAAGTGGGCGATTCTGAAGCCGAGGAAGGGCGCATCCCTCGCCTGCAAGGCCCCGAAGGCCAGGCGCCGGTGGTGTTGAGCATGCTGCGCCAGTTGAGTCCCCTGCTTGAGCCCCTCGGTGCCCGCCTGGCCGGGCTGACCCTGCAGGCGCGGGGCAACTGGGTGGCTGAGTTGGACCGCGGCGCCGTGATCGAACTGGGGCAGGGTTCGCCCCAGGAGCTGGCTGCGCGGCTGAACCAATTCGTGGGAACAGTGAAGGAAGTGGCGGCGCGCCATCAGCGCACGCTGGATGCCGTTGAGACGGCGGACCTGCGCCACGTGGGTGGCTATGCCTTGCGTATGCGCGGTGTGACGACCGTGCGCGGCGACGCGACCCCGGGTACGCCCGCGCCCGCCGCCGCGCCGGTGCGACGCTGAAGGCCAGGACACAGGATCGACTGACTAGAACATGGCAAAAGAGTACAAGGATCTGATCGTCGGACTCGACATCGGCACCGCCAAGATCATGGTGGTGGTGGGTGAAGTCCTGCCTGGCGGCGATCTGAAGCTGGCCGGACTGGGCGTGGCGCCCAGCAATGGGCTCAAGCGCGGCGTGGTCGTCAACATCGACGCTACGGTGGCCAGCATCCAGCAGGCGCTGAAAGAAGCCGAGCTGATGGCCGACTGCAAGATCGGCCGGGTCTATACGGGCATCACCGGCAGCCACATCCGCGGCATCAACTCCAGCGGTATGGTGGCTGTCAAGGACAAGGAAGTCACGCCCATCGACGTCGCGCGCGTGGTCGAGACGGCCAAGGCCATCAACATTTCCAGCGACCAGCGCCTGCTGCTGGTGGCGCCGCAGGAATTCGTGATCGACGGTCAGGACGTGCGCGAACCCGTCGGCATGAGCGGCATGCGCCTGGAAGCCAAGGTCCACATCGTGACCGGGGCCCAGAGCGCTGCCGAGAACATCATCAAGTGCATCCGCCGCTGCGGCCTCGAAGTAGATCAGCTCATGCTGAACCCGCTGGCCTCCGCGCAGGCGGTGCTGACCGACGACGAGCGCGACCTGGGCGTCGCCTGCGTCGATATCGGCGCAGGCACGACCGACGTGGCCATCTTTGCTGGCGGCTCCATCCGCCACACGGCGGTGATCCCGATCGCGGGCGACCTTGTCACCAGCGACATCGCGATGGCGCTGCGCACGCCGACCATGGACGCCGAAGACATCAAGGTCGCCCACGGTTGCGCCAAGCAATTGCTGGCCGATGCCGACACCCAGGTCGAAGTGCCCGGCCTGGGAGACCGCACGCCGCGCATGCTGTCCAAGCAGGCGCTGGCCGGTGTGATCGAGCCGCGCGTCGAAGAAATCTTCTCGCTGGTGCAGCAGGTCATCCGCGACTCGGGCTATGAAGAGGTGCTGTCGTCGGGTGTCGTCCTGACAGGCGGCAGCGCCGTGATTCCGGGCATGGTCGAGCTTGGTGAAGACATCTTCCTGAAACCCGTCCGCCGCGGCGTGCCGAAATACTCCCGGGCGTTGTCGGATATGGTGGCGCAACCCCGCGCTGCCACGGTGATGGGTTTGATGGAAGAAGCTAGGCAGGCGCGCCTGCGTGGCTTCAAGGTGGCCCAGAAAACCAGCGGCGTGAAAACCGCGTTCGGCCGGTTCAAGGACTTCATTGTGGGGAACTTCTGAGCATGAACACGCGCAGCCTCTTTGCACGCATTCGATCGGTGTCCCCCGGGTGGCAAAGCACCGGGCCACCGTGATGAAACACCCCCTTACCCCCAGTTCCAGTTTTTCTCCCGCGCGCAACCCAAAATCAAACCATCCCAGGCAACTGCAGACAGATAAGGAGTACACACCATGAGCATCGAAATGATTGAAACCGAAGGCTTCAACGCCGGCACCCAGATCAAGGTCATCGGCGTCGGTGGCGGCGGCAGCAACGCGGTCGATCACATGGTCACGCGCAATGTGCAGGGCGTGGAATTCATCTGCGCCAACACCGATGCGCAGGCGCTTGGCCGCACGCTGGCCAATGCCAGCATCCAGCTGGGCCACAGCGGCCTGGGCGCCGGCAGCAAGCCCGACAAGGGCCGCGAAGCGGCCGAAGCCGCAGCCGACGACATCCGCCAGGCGATCCGCGGCGCGCACATGTTGTTCATCACCGCCGGCATGGGTGGCGGAACGGGCACGGGCGCTGCACCCGTGATCGCGCGCATTGCCAAGGACATGGGCATCCTGACGGTGGGTGTGGTGACCAAGCCCTTCGACTGGGAAGGCGGCCGCCGCATGACCAACGCCGAAGCCGGTCTGACCGAGCTGGAGGCCAACGTCGATTCGCTGGTGGTGGTGCTGAACGAGAAGCTGCTGGAAGTCCTGGGCGACGACATCACCCAGGAAGAAGCCTTCGCGCAGGCCAACGACGTGCTGAAAAACGCCGTCGGCGGCATCGCCGAGATCATCAACGACTACGGTTTCGTCAACGTCGACTTTGAAGACGTGCGCACCATCATGGGCGAGCCCGGTAAGGCCATGATGGGCACGGCCACGGCCAACGGCCCTGACCGCGCCCGCATTGCCGCCGAGCAGGCCATCGCCTGCCCGCTGCTGGAAGGCATTGATCTGTCGGGCGCCAAGGGCGTGCTGGTGTTGGTCACTGCGTCCAAGGGTTCGCTCAAGCTGAACGAGTCGAAGGAAGCGATGAACACCATCCGCGCCTACGCCTCCCAGGACGCGCACGTCATCTTCGGCGCTGCCTACGACGACACACTCGGTGAAGACCTGCGCGTCACCGTGCTGGCCACCGGCCTGTCGCGCCAGGCGATGCGTCGCCAACCCATCACCGTGGTGCAAGGCGGTCTGCGCACCGGCACCGACAACCAGCCGATGTTCGTCACGCCCACCCAGCCGCAAGCCGGCCAGGCGCAGGCCGACTACGGCAACATGGCGGTGCCCAGCGTGTGGCGCACCAACCGCACCCAGGCTGCGGCCAAGGTGGACGCGCTGTCCTCGGGCGGCATGGACGACTTCGAGATCCCGGCCTTCCTGCGCAAGCAGGCGGATTGAGTCCCGCAGGTCATCGATCGCAGCGCGTCGCGCGTTCAGGTCATGGCGGCAAGCACGCTGCACGGTCACCCCGTGCAGCGTTTTGCTATGAATAGAGAAGCTGCTCGCGCACTACCCATATGCGCACACGGCCAATTTGAAGCATGAATTCTGGATGCCGACTCACTGGCCTCTGAAGCGCACGGCGGGTAGGCAAAGCCGTAAAATCGGCCCCATGCTTGCGCAACGTACCCTCAAATCCCTGACCCGCGCGGTTGGCGTGGGCCTGCACAGTGGTGAACGGGTCGAGCTGACGCTGCGTCCCGCGCCGCCGAACACCGGCATCGTGTTTCGTCGCATCGACCTGCCGCAGCCGGTCGACATCCCGGTCTCAGCGTTGTCCGTGACCGACACGCGCCTGGCGTCCACGCTGTCCCAGGGCGATGCCAAGGTGCGCACCGTCGAGCATCTGATGTCCGCCTGCGCGGGCCTGGGGCTGGACAACCTGTACATCGACATCACGGCCGAAGAGGTGCCCATCCTCGACGGCTCGTCGTCTTCGTTCGTCTATCTGTTGCAAAGCGCCGGCATCGAACAGCAAAAGGCACCCAAGCAGTTCCTGCGCGTCAAGCGCGCGGTTGAAGTGCGCGACGGTGAGGGCGACCAGCTCAAATGGGCGCGCCTGGCGCCGCACCACGGCTTCACCCTGGCGTTCGAGATCGACTTCCAGCACCCCGCCATCGACGCCACCGGCCAGCGCGTCGAGTTCGACATGGGCTCGGGCCGCTACAGCCGCGACATTGCACGCGCGCGCACCTTCGCCTTCAGCAAGGACGTCGAAACCATGCGCGCCAATGGCCTGGCGCTGGGCGGCGGCCTGGACAACGCCGTCGTCATGGACGACACCAAGGTGCTCAACGCCGACGGCCTGCGCTACGCCGAGGAATTCGCCAAGCACAAGATCCTCGACGCCATCGGCGACCTGTACTGCGTCGGCAAGCCGATGCTGGCCGCCTACACCGCGTTCCGCTCTGGCCACGCGCTCAACAACCGCCTGCTGCGCGAGTTGCTGTCGCACGAGGACGCGTGGGAACTCGTCACCTTCGAAGACGAGCGCCAGGCCCCGCAGGGCTTCGCGCAACTGGCGCGCGCCTGGTAAGCGCAGCGGGGGCCGGTACCGGTGCTGCTGTTTCGCTGGCTCATCCTGCTGTTGTTGCTGGTGTCGGGCGTGTGCTTTGCCTACTACGCCGCCACGGGCCAGCCGCGCTTTCGCGCCATCGGCTGGGTGGTGCTGAAGTGGACGCTGCTGGCCGCGCTGGGCTTCTTTGCGGTGCTGATCGCCGAGCGCGTGTTGTAGGTGCATCGCGCAGATGTGCTATAAAAATAGAAGCTGCCTGCGCAGATGGTTGTAGGGCTGGTGGCTCAAAAGACTTGAGAATCTCGCTCAGCGCGACTGCCGGTACATGCTGCTGGAGCGTCGCGCCTGGCCCGCCGACGCCAGCCGCGCCAGCGCCGCCCCGGCGTGGGCGTGCGTGATGGCCAGGCCCAGCGCGTCGGCGGCGTCGGGGCGCGGCGCCGAGGGCAGTTGCAACAGGCGCTGCACCATGGCCTGCACCTGCGCCTTGGCAGCGCGGCCATGGCCGGCCACGGCTTTCTTCATTTGGAGTGCCGTGTATTCGGCCACCGGCAGGTTGCCAGCGACCAGGGCGGTGACGCATGCACCGCGTGCCTGACCCAACAGCAACGAGGCCTGCGGATTGACGTTGACGAAGACAATTTCCACCGCCGCCACTTCGGGCTGGTACCGCGCTTTCAGTTCAGCAATGCCGTCGAAGAGCACCTTCAGCCGCGCGGGCAAATCGCCTTGGTCGACGCTGCGCGTCTCGATCACGCCGCTGGCCACGTAGCGCAGGCGCGGGCCGTCCACGTCGAGCACACCAAAGCCCGTCGTGCGCAGTCCGGGGTCAATGCCGAGCACTCTCATTGCTGCAAAAATTATAGCTGGCTGCGCAATTCGGGCTAGGGCTGGAGGGCGATTCTTTGTGAAAATTCAATGGAGGCGCAGCCCCACGCGCTCAAGGCAGTTCGGCCGAGCGCATGCGCCCCATGATGATCGAGCTGCGGTTGTTCAGGTAGGCCGACCGGGGCAGTTTCTCGAAGTAGCGCGGGCGCGGCAGCATCACGGCCAGGCGCGCGGCCTCGCGCGCGCTCAGCTGCGCCGCGCTCTTGCGGAAGTAATGCTGCGCGGCCGCTTCGGCGCCGAACACGCCCTCACCCCACTCGACGTTGTTGAGGTAGATCTCCAGGATGCGCTCCTTGCTCAGCAGCGTTTCCAGCGCGTAGGTCAGCACCAGCTCCTGGCCCTTGCGCGGCAAGTTGCGTTCACCGGAAAGCAGCAGGTTCTTGGCCAACTGCTGGGTGATGGTCGACCCACCGCGGATGCGCACCGGGCGCGCCGGGCGGTTCTGCTCGGCGCGCGCGGCCGCGGCTGCTTCGGCCTTGGCGTTGCGATCCCAGGCCTTTTCAATCGCGTCCCAGTCCACGCCTTCGTGGTTGACGAAGCTGTCGTCCTCCGACGCGATCACCGCCCGCTTCAG
The DNA here is from genome assembly GCF_008017535.1 of Ottowia flava. Classification (GTDB taxonomy): domain Bacteria; phylum Pseudomonadota; class Gammaproteobacteria; order Burkholderiales; family Burkholderiaceae_C; genus Ottowia; species Ottowia flava. Next base: position 74,201 of record NZ_VRUA01000002.1, on the reverse strand, counting down.
GTGGTCGGAAATCTGGTCGTAATCGCGCCAGTCCTGGCGCCAGCGTAGTTCGCCCTGCGACGCCAGCCGCCAGGCTTCCGAGCGCTGAAACGCCGTCGACTTCGGGTCCAGCACCGCCATCAGCGCGATGCGCCCGATGAAGAACGCCTCCAGCAACAGCAGTGCGAGCACGCACAGCAAGATCCAGCGGCCGAAGGTGCGCAGCATGTCAGGCCCTCCGCAGGGAAAGTGCAGAGCTTGCAAACAAGTTCAAAAGGCCACAGCGGACGAGTGGCGCGCCGCATGGCCTGACCGCCATCCGCGGCCGCGCAATCAGGCGCCCCAGTTGCCGCGCTTCCCGGAGGAAGAAGCGGGGAAGCGCCGCAGGCGACTCAGGAGAAGGTGCCGTCGTCACGGCGGTGTTCCATTTTTAACGGTGCTGTCCAGCGGATCGGCCTGCAGCGTGGTCTCAAGCTTCATGTCGCGCGTGAACTTGAAGCGCGCGGTCACGTCGAACTGGTCGGTGTCCTTGCGCATCGACGCCGTGAAAGGTCCGAACGGTGCGGCTCGCGAGGCGATCAGCTCGGCCAGCTTGTCCAGCGCGCGGTTGCCCGAGCTCTGCACCACACGTGCATCCAGGATGCGGCCGTCGTGGTTGATCAGCAGCGCCATCAGCAGTTCGCCATACAGCTTGCGGCCGGCCATCTGCGGGAAGTTGGTCGTGCCTTCGACCTCGATCTTGCGGCGCATGTCGTCGTAGTACTGCGCGTAGGTCGTGCCCAGCGTTGCCGGGCTCAAAAAGCGCTTGCGGGGGCGCGAGTTTTCCTCGTCCACCCGCTGCTCGATGGCGGCCAGCAGCTTGGACAGTTGCTGGCGACGCTCCTCCTGGGCCTGGGATTCGGGGTCATCGCTCGGTTTCCGCGGATCGACCTTGGGCATGGCAGCGAGCTGCTGGCGCACCTGGGCCAGCAGCATCTCCTGCTGTTCCAGCATGTTGTCGATGCGGCGCTGGTTTTCGTTGACAGGCGCGTCGCCGGTCGACTGCTGCAGGCTGGGCGGCAACGGCGTGCTGGCGATGCGACGGCCTTCGGCCTCGCCGCCACCGGCCAGGTTGGCCTGTGCGATGGCCTGGGCCTTTTCCGGCGCTTCGTCCGATTTGGCGTTGACCAGGATCACGTCCAGCGTAGTGTCCTGGAAGACGCGCTGAAAGCCTTCAGGGTCGACAAAGCGCGCCGTCAGCACCACGGCGTGGAACAGCACCGACAGGCCCAGGGCCCATTGCAGTGTCGACAGCGACTTGAAAAAACGCAGCATTACGAGGCCGGATTATCAGGGCTTCCGGCCTCGCTCTCGTTCACGTCCACCGCAATCGTCAACGGCCCGGCGGCGGGTGCGTCATCTTCCTCATCGCTGTTGTCGTCGGCGGGGCTGCTCACGTTCGCGTTGGCCGCCAGCACCTCGGTCACGGTGCCGTGCACGTCAAGCGAAATGTCGTCGATCGCCCCCAGCTTCACGCGCACGCGCATGCCGCGCACCAGCGCCTGCGTGCCCATCACGCTGAACACCAGCGGCAGTTCCTCCGCGCGCACCAGCCAGGCGCCGCCAGCCATTTCCTTGATCAGCTGGGCGGTCACCTCGGTTGTGCCGTGCTGGCGCAGGTGCTGCAGCGTCCAGAAGCGCTCCATGCTCGCTTGGTGCGCGTTGTAGGCGCTGTAGGCGGCATCGAACGCGCTGATCACGGCGAACAGCTGCGCGTCCTTGGGTTTGAAGGGCGCGGCCAGCGCCGCCGTCTTGCCGTGGCGCGCCGCGGCAATGATCTGCCACTGGTTGACGAGGTCAACATAGCGCCGCAGAGGCGAAGTACTCCAGGCGTAGGCCGGTACGCCGATGCCGGCGTGCGGCAGCGCCTTGGCGCCCATGCGCACCTTGATGCCCGGCAGCAGGCTGGCCTGGCTGCGGTAGATGCCAGGCACGCCCAGCGTGCCCAGCCACTGGCCCCAGGTGCTGTTGGCGAGGATCATCGCTTCGGCCACGATCAGGTCGAGCGGCGCGCCGCGCTGGCGCGTGGTGATCTGCACCTGCTCCTTGCCGGTTGGCACGTCGCCCTGCTGGCCCACCAGACGGAAGGTGTAGTCGGGCCGGGAAAAGGTCTCGGGCTTGCCGCGCACGCGCTCGCGCCCGGCTTTCAGGTGTTGCGCCAGTCGGTATAAAAAGGATAGCTGCTTGCGCTCTACTGGCGCGGGCAAAGCGCTTTTTTCTTCAGAATGGCTGTTGCCGGACAACCACTCGGGCGTAACGATGTGGTCCAGCTGGTCGTGGCGCAGGTTGGCGGCGATGGGCACACGCTCCAGTCGCGTTTCGCTGTGCTGGATATCGAAGGTCGCCTCGTTCATCGTCACGTACAGCGACACCGCGGGCACGTCGCGCCCTTCGCTCAGCGTGTAGGTCTGCACCACGTCGTCCGGCAGCATGGTGATCTTGTAGCCCGGCATGTACACCGTGGACAGGCGGGCGCGCGCGACCTGGTCCAGCGCATCGTCCGGCTGTATCGCCAGGCCGGGCGCCGCGATGTGGATGCCCACCACCACGGTGCCCGTGCCCAGGCCCTGCAGCGACAGCGCGTCGTCGATCTCGGTGGTGTGCGAATCGTCGATGGAAAACGCCTGCACATTGGCCAGCGGCAGCTCTTCCGTGATGGCCGCCGCCGCCAGCGGCGGAAAGCCCGTGCCCTTGGGGAAGTTCTCGAACAAGAAGCGCTGCCAGTGGAACTGGTAGGGCGATTCGATCGCGCCGGCGCGCTGCAGCAGCGTGAGCGGCGCCAGCTGCGCGTTGCGGCTGGCTTCGACCACGGCCTTGTATTCGGGCGCGTTCTTGTCCGGCTTGAACAGGATCTTGTAGAGCTGATCGCGCACCGGTTGGGGCGTCTGGCCCGCCACCAGCTCGCCTGCCCATTCGTTGATTTGGGCGGCGATCTGTTTTTTCTTCTCGATCGCGGCCAAGGCCTGCGCCACGATGTCGGCCGGCGCCTTGCGAAAGCGCCCCTTGCCGGCGCGGCGGAAGTAGTGCGGCGCATCCTGCAGTGCCATCAGCATGGCGGTGCGCTGCACCACGTCGGGCGCATCGCCAAAATAATCGGCGGCCAGTTCGTCGAAGCCGAATTCGGCCTCGGGGGCGAATTCCCAGGCCAATGGCAGCTCGACCTCGGCTGCCATCGGCTGGGCGCGCGCCAGCAATTCCGCCGGCGCCGGTTTGTCAAAACGCAGCAACTGGTTGGCGGACTTGACCTTCAGGCGCTTGCCCGAATCGAGTTCAACCTGGGCCGAGGCCTCGGCCTCGGAAAGGATACGGCCGGCGAGGAATTTCCCGGCTTCGTCAAAGAGAACATGCATAGAGGAGGGGGATTTTCCCATCCTCAGGTACCCACCGGCCAAAGCCGGTCATGGCGGCGGGCCTCAGCGGGCGCTCGCGCTGCTTCCGATCATGCGCGGCAGCACGTTGTCGGTCGGGCTGCGGCGGTGCCACCAAGCCATGGCGATGTGGCCCAGCACGGCCGCCAGCAGCACCCAGCCCAGCTCGCCGTGCAGGGCGCCGCCGAGGTCGGTCATCCACTGGATCTTGGTGCTTTCGTCGCGGCCAGGAAAGACCGGCAGGCCGAGCGGCGAGAAGGCGCGTGCCGAACCGTACTGGCGCAGCAGCCCGATGAGCGGGATGGCGAACATCAGCGCGTAGAGCGCCCAATGCCCGAGCTTGGCCGCCAAGCTGAGCGAAGCCGGGCGCCGCGCGGTGTTGACCAAGGCCCACAGGAGGCGCACCACCACCAGCACCATCAGCGCGCTGCCCACGTGCTTGTGCGTGGGCCACATGAAGGCGTCAAGCCCCGAATCCTTGGCCAGTGAATGGGTGATGGCCGAGACCAGCATCCAGCCGATGCCCAGGGCCATGGTCCAGTGCAGAAAGCGGCTGAAGCTGCCGTAGCGGGCGGCGTTGTCGGGCGTCATTGAGGTTCCTTGCAGGCAGACGGCTTCGGTGGCGCGCAGGTACCACGTTGCCGGGTTGATTTGAATAAAAGTGGCTGAAAGCGGCGCCTGTGTCGCGCGGGCAGCTATCAAAAAAGATGTGCTGAACAGACCCTGCGAGAGGGCTTTTGCGCGGCACATTCTCAGAAAGAGCACTCAGGCGGGCGCAAGTTCCAGAAAGTCGAACACGGCGTCGATGTGCTGGTCGAAATCGCTGAGGGCGTGGTCGCTGCCTTCCAGCAGGCGAATCTGCGCGCCGGGGTAGCGGCCGGTCATCTCGCGCCAGTCGAGCAACTCGTCGCCCTTGGCGATCACCGCGAAGTAGCGCTCGGGGCGGGTGAGGGGGCCGGTTTGCAGGGCGCGCAACTCGCCGATGTACTCGGGGCGGAAGAAGAAGCGCTCGTCCGGGTCGTGCCAGGCGGTCTGCTCGCCGATGTAGCCGGCCAGGTCGCGCGCCGGGTCGATGGCCGGGTTCAGCAGCACCGCCTTGCAGCCGGCCTGCTCGGCCAGCCAGGTGGCGTAAAACCCGCCCAGGGACGAGCCGCAGACCGCCATCTGCCCGCGCGGCCAGTCGGCCACGCCTTGCTGGATCAGCGCGGCGGCCTCGCTTGGCGACGGCGGCAATTGCGGGCACCACCAGGTGACGCCCGGGTGCTTGGCCTGCACGCGTTCGCCGACCCTGCGCGCCTTGGTCGATTGCGGGGATGAGCGAAAGCCGTGCAGGTAGAGCAGGTGCGTGGTGGCCATGCGGGCGATGGTAGCGGGTGGCTTTGGCACCTCTCGCGGCTTTTTGCGTCGCCGTGCAGCCTGCATGCGGGTGTCGCCGGGGGATAATTCGGCATGGCAGTGGTTTTCGAACGTCCTTCGGTCTGGCGGCGCGTCCTGCCGTTCCTGCGCGGGTTCGATTTCTGGCTGCTGCTGGCGGTGCTGACGCTGGCCGGCATGGGGCTGACGGCGATGTACTCATCGGGGTTCGATCACGGCACCCGCTTCATCGACCACGGCCGCAACATGCTGATCGCAGCCAGCATCATGTTCGTGGTGGCGCAGGTGTCGCCCCAGCGGCTGATGAGCATGGCGGTGCCGCTCTACGTCGTGGGCGTGGTGCTGTTGCTGGGCGTCGAGTTCTTTGGCATCACCAAGAAGGGCGCCACGCGCTGGATCAATCTGGGCATCGTCATTCAGCCCAGCGAGCTGCTCAAGATCGCCATGCCGCTGATGCTGGCGTGGTGGTTCCATCGGCGCGAAGGGCAGACCCGCCCGGTGGATTTCGTCGTCGCGTTTGCGTTGCTGGCGGTGCCGGTGGGCCTGATCATGAAGCAGCCCGACCTTGGCACCGCGCTGCTGGTCATGGCGGCGGGCCTGGCCGTGATCTTCTTCGCCGGCCTGCCCTGGAAGCTGGTGCTGCCCCCTGTGCTGATCGGCATCGTCGGCATCGTCCTGCTGCTGAGCTTCGAGACCGAGCTGTGCGCCGATGGCGTCGACTGGGTGGTGCTGCACGAGTACCAGCGTCAGCGCGTGTGCACCCTGATGGACCCTACGCGCGACCCGCTGGGCAAGGGCTTCCACATCCTGCAGGGCATGATCGCCATCGGCTCGGGGGGGCTGCACGGCAAGGGCTTCATGCAGGGCACGCAGACGCACCTGGAGTTCATCCCCGAGCGCACGACCGACTTCATCTTTGCCGCCTATTCCGAGGAATTCGGGCTGATCGGCAACCTGACGCTGCTGGCGGGCTTCACCTTCCTGATCCTGCGCGGCCTCATGATCGCGGCCGATGGCCCGACGCTGTTCGCGCGCCTCCTCGCCGCAGCGCTGACGACCATCTTCTTCACCTACGCCTTTGTCAACATGGGCATGGTGAGCGGCATCCTGCCCGTGGTGGGCGTGCCGCTGCCCTTCATCAGCTATGGCGGCACGGCGATGGTGACGCTTGGCCTGGCGCTCGGCATGCTGCTGTCGGTATCGAAATCGCGGCGCCTGATCCAGAGCTGACCATCCTCCCCCGGGTTTTGGCCGATCCGCGACAGGCCTGTGCGGTATCGCACGCCGCGCGCTTGCCGGGTTGAAATGTCATGCCCAGGCGGCCACAATGCGCGCCAGCCAACCGTGCTTTGGCGCCAACGAAGGAGTTTTCATGGCAGGCAAGTTTGAACTGAAGAAGTCCAAGAACGACAAGTTCCATTTCTCCCTGCTGGCCGGCAACGGTCAGACCATCCTCACCAGCGAGATGTACGAAGCCAAGGCCAGCGCGGTCAACGGCATCGAATCGGTCAAGAAGAACGGTGGCGACGCAGCCCGTTACGAGAAGCTGGTCGCCAAGGATGGCTCGCCGTATTTCACGCTCAAGGCCGGCAATGGTCAGGTCATCGGCCAGAGCCAGATGTATTCCAGCGAATCGGCCCGCGACAACGGCATCCAGTCGTGCGTGACCAACGCACCCGCCGCCAGCGTGGACGACCAGACGGCCTGATCAGCTGGGCGTTCGAAGCGCGCACTCACCTCGAAAGGCCGCCCTCGGGCGGTTTTTTGCTGTCTGGCCGACCTCGGGCGCGCTTTCGCAGCGCAGGTGAGGCCGTCGTCCGACAGCTGCGGCGCAGGGCGCTGACTATGATTTCTGCCTGCCATTCACCGGACGTGCGATGACGACATTCACCCCGCCGATACCTCAAGCCCTCAAGCCGCGCGGACTCCTGCGTCGGTTGGGCTGCACGGCGTCGTTGTTGGTCGCGCTCTTGCCTTTGCCGGGTTGCGGCAGCCTGCCGACCGATGTGGCGCGGCCCGAATCGCACGCCCTGGCGCAGCCGCAGGGCACGCCGCTGGGCGCGCTGGCCGATGCGCGGCGGCCAGCGTCGGCGCGCGCCGAGCAGGACGGCGATTCGGGGTTTGCCCTGATCGGCTCGCCCAACGAGGCCTACAGCAGCCGCCTCGCGCTGACCGAGCGCGCGGCCCGCACGCTCGACATCCAGTACTACGCCATCCACGCCGACGCCAGCACGCGCGAGCTGCTCACCGCGGTGCGCGCGGCCGCCGCGCGCGGGGTGCGCGTGCGCATCCTGCTGGACGACTTCAATTCCACCGGCCGCAACGCGCTGGTCATGGCCATGGCCTTTCTGCCCAACGTGGAGATGCGCATGTTCAACCCGCTGCCGGGCGGGCGCGGCGCAGGGGCGCTGCGGGCGCTGGGTTCGCTGGGCGACTTCAAGCGCATCCAGCACCGCATGCACAACAAGCTGTACATCGCCGACAACGCCTGGGGCATCACCGGGGGGCGCAACCTGGGCGATTCCTACTTCGGCACCGCCGACGGCAGCAATTTCGTCGACATGGACGTGCTCGCCGTCGGCCCGGTGGTGCGGGCCATGTCGCTCAGCTTCGACAACTACTGGAACAATCCGCTCGCCTACCCGGTGCAGTCGCTCATCACGCCGGACGAGCTGCGCGCGCTGTACCACTCGACCGCTCCCGCCCGGCCGGCGGCGTCGGCCACCGCGGGCGCACAGACCGCCGGGGCCGCCGGTGCGGAGACCGCTTCAGCGCCCTCGGCCAACGGCCACCACGGCCCCGAGGCGGCCGCGTCCGCGCCTTCGGACGCTGTCGGCCCGCCCTTGCTGCCCCCGGCCATGGATCTGGACACGCTACAGCTGACCTGGGCGCCGGCGCTGTTGCTGGTGGACAAGCCCTCCAAGCTCGTGCCGGAATTGAACGACGAGCACACCGACGACACCGTGGTCGACGGCATGCTGGCGCTGATGCAAAGCGCCCGGCGCGACGCGCTCATCGTCTCGCCATACTTCGTGCCGGGGCCCGAGATGATGAAGGTGTTTGCCGCCATGCGCGCGCGCGGCGTGCGCGTGCGGGTGCTGACCAATTCGCTGGCGTCCAACGACGCGCCGCTGGCCCACGTGGGCTATGCGCGCTACCGCAAGGACCTGATCCGCCTGGGGGTCGAGCTGTACGAGATGCGCGCGCTGCAGGGCGCCAAGCTCGACCGCACGGTGTTCGGCTCGGGCGCGGGCGGCTCCAAGGCCAGCCTACATTCCAAGATATTCATCATCGACGGGCGCGTGATCAGCATCGGCTCGATGAACCTCGACCTGCGCTCCAAGCTGCAGAACACCGAGGTCGCGCTGGTCGTGCGCAGCGTGGCCCTGTCGCGCGAGGCCACCGCCAAGATCGACGACACGCTGGACGACAGCGCCTGGAAGATGGAGCTCACCGCCGAAGACCAGCTGCGCTGGCGCGCGCCGCCGGACGCGCCCTTCGAAGACGCGCGCAGCGAGCCCGACGCCAGCCTGGGCCTGCGCATGGTGCTGCAGCTGCTGGGGCCGTTGGCGCCTGACGAAATGTTGTGAGGAAAATCGGCTTGTAGCCCTTGCCCAAACTGCGCAAGAAGCTATCGAAAAGTGAGTTCGCTGAAGTCGCCTGGGCCTACAGCAGCCGCGCAATCAGGCTGGCCACACCGCTCAGGATCAGCGTCGTCGTCAGCGGGATGAACCACTCGCGCCCGAACAGCCTGAAGCGGAAGTCGCCCGGCAGCCGGCCGAAGCCCAGCTTGTTCAAAAACGGCGTGAACCAGCTGATCAGCATCAGCGCCAGGAAGATGACGATGACCCAGCGGATCATGGGTCAGAGCCGGTGCACGCGGTCGCCCGCGGCAAAGCCCAGCGCCGCCGGGTGCCCTGGCGTGGCGAAGCCGATCACCTTGAACAGCTCGCCCATCTCGTGCTCGGTCAGCAGCTTCATGGCGTTGGCGCGGGTCGGCAGGTCGGCCGCTTCCATGGCCTGGGCGATGCCGCAGTTCAGCAAAAAACGCGCCTGGCTGGTGTAGCCCAGCACGTCGAGCCCCGCGTCCTGCGCGGCCAGTGCCACGTCGGTGAAGTTGACGTGCGCGGTGATGTCCTTGGCGCCCACGGCGCTCAGCGGGTCGTCGTCGACCTGGTGCGCGCGGTGGCAGACCAGCGTGCCCATGTGGCGCTGCGGGTGGTAGTACTCGGCCTCGGGAAAGCCGTAGTCGATGAAGAACGCCGCGCCCGCGCCGCCGCGCACCAGCGCCTCGGCCAGCGTGGTGATGAAGGCACGCGCCTGAAGGTGGATTTCGGTGAGAAAGTCGTGTTCGCCTTCCACATCAAAGGGCGGGCGCAGCTCGGTCGGGCGGTCGGACCAGACGAAGGGTGCTACTGAATCGGTAGCTGCTTGCGCTCGTGGTTGTAGGGCTGTGGCCTCAAAAGCATCTGAAAGCGCCACGCCGCGCTCCATCCACTGCCCGTCCACACGCGCCAGCAGCTGCACCGGCATGGCGTCCAACACTTCGTTGCCGACCACCACGCCGCGCAGCGCCTCGGGCAGGCGATCGGCCCAGTCGATCTGCAAACCCGGGTGCGCGGCCAGCAGTGGCGCCAGGCGCTCTTGCTGGCGCGCGCGCAGGCTGCCGGACACATCGACGATGGTGTAGCGCGCCAGCGGCTGGCCCAGCGCGGCCAGGCCGGTGATCAGCTGCTCGGCCAGCGCGCCGCTGCCGGCGCCGAACTCCCACACCGCGTCGGTGCCGGTGGCGCGCAGGCTTTCGGCCACCTGCCCGGCCAGCGCGCGGCCGAACAGCGGCGACAGCTCGGGAGCCGTCACGAAGTCGCTGCCAGAACCCGGCAGCGCGCCGAACTTGCGCGAGCCGTGCGCGTAGTAGCCCAGCCCCGGCGCGTACAGCGCCAGGTGCATGAAGCGGTCAAAGCCGATCCAGCCGCCGGCGGCGCGGATGGCGTCGGCGATGCGCGCCGTCAGCTCGGCCTGCGCCGATGCGTCAGCAGGCTGCGCCAGGCCGTTCGCCGCAGCGCCGCTGGTTACACTGGATTCCGTCTTTTTCACACCCCCGATTGTCCTTGAACACCGCTGCCCTTTCCCGCACCGTGCTCGTCACCGGCGCTGGCCGGCGCCTGGGCCGCGCCATCGCGCTGGCTTGCGCTGCGGCCGGCTGGCGCGTCGCCGTGCACTACCACCGATCGCGCCAGGATGCTCTGGATACCGTAGCTGCCTGCGCAGAGTTGGGGCCGGCTGGCGCCGCATTTGATGCCGATCTGGCGGACGAGGCGCAAGCCCGCGCGCTGCTGCCGCGTGTGGTCGCCGCGCTCGGCCCGGTCGACGCGGTGGTCAACAGCGCCGCGCTGTTCGAGTTCGACAACGCCACCAGCTTCAGCACCCGCTTGCTCGACGCGCATCTGCACGCCAACACCGCCGCACCCGTGCTGCTGGCGCAGGCCCTGGCCGCGCACCTGGATGCGCGCGATGCGCCGCCCGCCACCGGCTGCGTGGTCAACCTGCTGGACCAGAAGCTGTTCAACCCCAACCCGGACTTCTTGAGCTATACCCTCAGCAAGGCCGCGCTGCAAAGCGCCACCACGCTGCTGGCGCAGGCCCTGGCGCCGCGCGTGCGGGTGGTTGGCGTTGCGCCTGGGCTGACGCTGACCAGCCATCTGCTGAGCGACGAGCGCTTTGCCGAGCTGCACCGCATGAGCCCGTTGGGCCGCTCGTCCACGCCTGAGGACGTGGCCGCCACGGTGGTGTTTGCGCTGGGCAACCGCTCGCTCACCGGCGCCACGCTGCTGGTCGACGGCGGCCAGCACCTGGTGCGCTTTGAACGCGATTTTTCCATGATGAATGCGGCGCCGGCCCTACAGCCGATTGCGCAGCCAGCTATTGAAAAAGAAGCGAACGCGGCTGCCGACGCCACCGCCGGCGGCCAGACGCTGACGCTGAACGGCCTGCGCTTTGACGCCAGCCTGGGCATCCTCGACGAGGAAAAAACCGCGCCGCAGCCGATCCAGGTTGACGCCGAGCTGAACCTCGGCCCGCAGCCGCTTCGCCCGCGCGACGACGACATCACCCACGTGCTGGACTACCGCAAGGTGCGCCAGATCATCATCGACGAATGCACGGACGAGCACGTCAACCTGCTTGAATCGCTGATCGGCAAGCTGTGCGAGCGCCTGCTGGGCTTGCACGGCGTGCTGGGCGTGCGCGTGAAGATCGCCAAGCTGGAAATCTTTGACGATTGCGAAGTGGCGATACGGATGGAGGCGGGCCGCTGGTAGGGCCGCAGCGCGGCGCCTTGTCTGGCTTGGCTGCTGCGGTTTTTTCGGTATAACGCGGGCACGGCCCCGGCACGGCCCCGGCACGGCGGCCGTGGTGGCGTCGGCCCGGGAAGGTGGGCGCTGGCTCACTCACTTCTTTGGGGATCGCGCCATGCCTGTTCGCTTCAAGACCTTCGCCCGCGTGGCGTCCGCCAGTCTGGCGCTGGCCGTGTTGGCCAGCTGTGGTGGCGGCAGCGATGACGATGCGGTGCGCGTCAAATCGATCACCGTCTTTGGCGACAGCCTGAGCGACGTCGGCACCTACGCACCGGCGACCGGGCGCCCCGACAACCCGGGCAAGTTCACCGTCAACCCGACGCCGGTGTGGGTCGAAAGCGTGGCTGCGCATTATGGGCTGACGCTGTCGCCCAACCGTGCGCTGACCTTGGACGCCACGGCCTCGGGCATCGCCAGCGCGGGCGTCGGCACGGCGAGGGTGCTGGGCGGCAACGGGTACGCCGAAGGCGGCGCGCGCGTCGCCCGTTTTCCCAGCCAGAGCGGCGTGGGCAACAACGACGTGGTCGCCCCGGTGGCGCAGCAGGTGGAGCGCTACCTGAGCCAGCACGGCCGCTTTGCCGCCGACCAGCTGGTGGTGATCGACGGCGGCAGCAACGACCTGTACGCCCAGCTGTCCGACCTGTGCTGGGGCACCGACAGCAACGGGCGCGGCGCTGCGGCGCCGACCCAGGCGGCGGCCGACGCGGCGGTGGACGAGGCCGCCAATGCGCTGGTCAGCGCTGTCAAGCGCATCAAGGACCAGGGCGGCGGCCCCGTGTTGGTGGCCGGCGCGTTCGACTTCACCGTGACGCCGTTTGGTGCGGCCTTCATGAAGCCGCTGGACCTGGCCGCCTGCACCGTGCCCCAGGCGCCTGCGGTGGTGACGAACTGGGCCACGCGCTTCAACCGCATCGTGGCCGAGGGCACCCAGGGTCTGCCGGACGTGCAGTACCTCGACCTGACCGACACGCTGGCGCGTGTGCTGGCCAAGCCGGGCGATTTCGGCATCGAAAACACCGCCGACATGGCCTGCAACAACACCGAGCCCACGCGCAGCGCGGTGTTCTGCACGGCGCAGACCCTGGTCAAACCGAACGCGGGCGACACCTATATGTGGTCCGACAACTTCCACCCGAGCCCGCGCCTGCACCGCGTGATGGCGGACGAGGCGATCAAGGCGGCGCGCGCCATCGCGCAGCCGCAGTAAGCGCTGGGCGCGCGGCCAGCGCCGCGCAGGGCCATCTGGGACAATCGGGGCATGACCGCGAACCCTTCTGTTCTGGACGACGTTGACGTTGCCGCTGGCCCCTCCGCCCGTTCCAAGGCCGAGCGCGAGGCGCTCAAGCTGGAAAAGCGCCTGTGCCGCCAGGTCGGCCAGGCGATTGCCGACTTCAACATGATCGAGGCCGGTGACCGCGTAATGGTCTGCCTGTCGGGCGGCAAGGACAGCTACGGCCTGCTGGACATCCTGATGAAGCTGCAGGCGCGCGCGCCGGTGCCGTTTGAGCTGGTGGCCGTCAACCTGGACCAGAAGCAGCCCGGCTTTCCCGCCGAAATCCTGCCGGCCTACCTGCAGAACCTGGGCATCGAGCACCACATCGAGACGCAGGACACCTACAGCATCGTCAAGGCCAAGATCCCCGAAGGCAAAACCACGTGCAGCCTGTGTTCGCGCCTGCGCCGGGGCATTCTGTACAGCGTGGCGCGAAGGCTGAAGTGCAACAAGATCGCGCTGGGCCACCACCGCGACGACATGCTCCAGACCTTCTTTTTGAACATGTTCTTCGGCGGCAAGCTCAAGGGCATGCCGCCCAAGCTGACCAGCGACAACGGCGAATTCATCGTGATCCGGCCACTGGCCAACGTGGCCGAATCGGACCTGATCCGCTGGGCCGAGCACTGCGAATTCCCGATCATCCCGTGCAACCTGTGCGGCAGTCAGGACAACCTGCAGCGGCAGGTGATCGGCGAGATGCTGCGCGACTGGCAGAAGAAGCACCCGGGGCGCATTGAAAACATGTTCACTGCGCTGCAGAACGTGGTGCCCTCGCACCTGATGGACGGAACCTTGCACGACTTCCGCCATCTGAAGGCGACGGGCACGCCGGACGAAAACGGCGACAAGGCGTTTGACGAAGAGCGCTTTGCCGAATCGGTGGGCACGCCTTTTGGCGGCGTGCGGCTGGTCAGCGCCTGACGCCGCGGCCCGAGGCAGCGGCTTCGTCATCGGTGCAGGAGGTTTCGACATGCAGTTCTGGTTGAAATGGATCGCGGTGGCGGCCGTGCTGGCGGGCCTCACGGCCTGTGCCACCGGGCCGCGCACGGTGGACGCCGATGTGCGCACCGTGGCCGCGCAGGCGCCGGGTGCGGCGGTGCTGCTGAACGCCCGCTACCGCTTTGAGCGCGGTCCCCTCGTCGCCGGCCAGCCGGCGCCTGACAAGCTGGAGGCCATGGCGCAGGCCGCCCTGGCGCGCGTGGGTGCGCTGCGCGACGACGCCAACGCGCAACTGAGCGTGCAGGTTGGCGGCTACGTCAGCGCCTACTGGCGCGACGAATGGGGCCGCCCGATGGGCTACGGCCCGCGCCTGTCGCTTGGGCTCGGTTTTGGCGGCGGCTGGCGCGGCGGTGGCATCGGGCTGGGCATGGGCTGGCCGCTGGACGACCCGTCCATTCCGGCCTACGTGAGCGAGGTCAACCTGCTGATGCGCGACCTGCGCACCGGCCAGATCGTGTACGACACCCGCGCCCGCCACGACGGCCCCTGGCACGACACCGACAACGTGCTGGCCGCGCTGTTCGTCGCCGCGTTGGAGGGCTACCCCAACCCGGCGCAGACCGTGCGTCGCGTGGGTGTACCGCTGGTGCCGGTGGCCAACGCCACAGGCGGCAGCGCGCCGCCGGTGCCAACGAGCGGTGCCGTTCCGCAGGCGGTGCCAGCGCCTGCGCCAGGCGCGCCGGTCATGGTGACGCCCCGCCACTGAAGCCCCTGTCAGGATCGGTTCGCTGGGGTGCCGCGTCGGCCGACCAGCGGTCGTCCCGAAGGGCTCACCGGAGCCTCATACGGTAGGGCGCATGGCATGATGACGCCATGCAGCTCACCCGCATTCTGGCCATCCGCCACGGCGAAACCGCCTGGAACGTGGGCGGCCGGCTGCAAGGCCATCTGGATATCCCGCTGAACGAGACTGGCCGCCTGCAGGCCGGTCGGCTGGCCCATGCGCTGGCCGGGCGCGAGTCGCTGGACGCGATCTACAGCAGCGACCTGAGCCGCGCGCGCGACACGGCCCAGGCGCTGGCCGACGCTACCGGCGCGCCGCTGCGGCTGCACACCGGTCTGCGCGAACGCTGCTTTGGCGACTTTCAAGGCCAGACCTTCGAGCAGGTCACCCAAGCTGCGCCCGAGGCCGCCGAGCAATGGCGCCGGCGCGTGCCCGACTGGGCGCCGCCGGGCAGGGGAGGTGAATCGTTGCTCGTATTTCAGGAGCGCGTTGCGCAGACTGTTCAAGCGCTGGTGGCCGAAAACACTGAAAAATTGATCGCCATCGTCACGCACGGTGGCGTCCTGGACGTGCTGTACCGCGCTGCGGCGCGCCTGGGGCTGCAGGACGCGCGCACCTGGCAGCTGACCAACACCGCCGTCAACCGTTTGTTGTGGAGCCCCGAGGGGGGCCTCAGTCTCGTCGGCTGGGCCGACGTCAGTCACCTGGAGGATGCGTCGCTCGATGAAAGCACAACCTGAACCTCTGCCCGACCACCTGCGTGCGCTGGTAGGTCAGGGCGTCGACGCCATCGACACGCCCGCGCTGGTGGTCGATCTGGACGCCGCCAACCGCAACCTGCAGCGGGCGGTCGAATTCGCCACCAAGCACCGGCTGCGCTTGCGCCCGCACGCCAAGATGCACAAGAGCCCGGCCGTGGCTCGGCTCGAATTGCAAGCCGGTGCTGTTGGCGTGTGCGTGCAGACCGTGGCCGAGGCCGAGGCCATGGGCGCCGGCGGCATCAACGACATCCTGATCACCAACGAAATCCTGGCGGTGAACAAGCTGCGCCGCGTGGCCGCGCTGGCGCACCAACTCAGTGTGCGCGGCGGCCAGCTCGGCATCGTCGTCGACAGCGCCGAAGGCGTGGAGCGCCTCGCCCAGGCCATGCAGCTGACCAAGGCGGTGGTCGATGTGTACATCGAGATTGACGTCGGCCAGGGCCGCTGCGGCGTGTCGCCGGACGAAAAGGTCGTCACGCTGGCGCGGGCGGTCGTCGCGCGCAGCAGCCTGCGTTTTGCCGGCCTGCACGCCTACCACGGCGGTGCGCAGCACCTGCGGACCGTGGGCGAGCGGCACGCGGCCATCGTCGCGGCCGCCGCCAAGGTGGAAGACGTGCGCCGCCTGCTGGAAGCGGCCGACATGCCCGTGCCCCTGGTCACCGGTGCGGGCACCGGCACCTTCGCACACGAAGCGGCCAGCGGCGTCTGGAACGAAGTGCAGCCCGGCAGCTTTTTGTTCATGGACGCCGACTACCTGCGCAACGACCGCGACCCGGCGCAGCCGCAGTTCGAGCCGGCGCTCTTCGTCAAGGCCCAGGTCATCAGCGTGTCGGCGGGGCACGCCGTGTGTGACGCCGGCCTGAAAGCCCACGCCATCGACAGCGGCGTGCCCGAAGTGCACGCGCTGCCCGGCCAGCCCCCGCTGCGCTTTGCCAATGGCGGCGACGAGCACGGCGTGCTGCACCCGCTGGACGAGAGCGGCCCGCTGTCCAACCTGCCCGCCTTGGGCGACACCGTGTGGCTGATCCCCGGCCACTGCGACCCCACGGTCAACCTGCACAGCCACCTGGTGGTGGTGCGCGACGGCCTGGCCGGCGGCCGCGTGGAAAGCGTGGTGCCGGTGATGGCGCGCGGCGTGTGGTGAAACCGTTGGGCGCTGCAGGCGCGGGATCCGCGTGCGTCGCCTGCTCCTTGCGATGGCAAGTGAGCTATTGATTCAGTAGCTGCTTGCGCAGATGGTTGTAGGGCTGCAGGCCAATTTCATTCAAAACTCTGTGACAGGTCATTGACCATGCTCGCCGTGGCGAGACACGCCGCGGCTCGCGCACGCCGCCGCTCACACCCCCGACAACGGCACCTGCGGCGCGAACTTGGCGCGCTTGACCGAAAAGAACGCGCGCACGTTGCGCACATTGGCGTCTTGCGTGAACAGCCGTTCGGCCAGCGCCTGGTAGCCCGGCATGTCGCGTACCCGCGCCACCAGCACGAAGTCCGGCCCCGGCGACACGCGGTAGCACTGCTGCACGGCGTCGTCCCGCACCGCGCGGCGCTCGAACGCCGCCAGGTGCGCGGCCCCTTGCTGGTCCAGCGACACTTCCGCCAGCACCGTCAGCCCGTGGCCTTGCAGCGCGGCAATGCGGTCTTCGTCGAGCACCGCCAGTTGTCCCGCGATCAGCCCGGCTTCGCGCAGCCGCCGCACGCGCCGCAGCGCGGTGGGGGGCGACACGCCCACGCGCTCGGCCAGGGCCTGGTTGCTGGCGCTCGCGTCGGCTTGAAGGGTGGCCAACAGGGCCCAATCTGTGGAATCCAATTCCATAACGGATGCCATTGTGGCTAAAAATTGCTTTCACGTCTTGAATTGGAATCAAATTTCAATATCTTCAATTCAGGGTTGATGAGATTTCACACCGCCTTCCTTACGATGCCTGCAAGCGTTTGGCAACCCCGCCGCGCGTTGTCTCTGTCCCTTTTCACACCAAGGAGTGCCTCATGTGCGGCATCGTCGGCGCCGTGTCCACGCGCAACATCGTGCCCATCCTGCTGCAAGGCCTGCAGCGGCTGGAATACCGCGGTTACGACTCCTGCGGCGTGGCCGTGCACACGGCCGGCCAGGCGGGGCAACCGTCGGGCGAACTGCGGCGCGTGCGCGGCATCGCCCGGGTGGCCGACCTGGCGCAGCAGTGCGAGCAGGAGCACCTGCAGGGCCACACTGGCATTGCCCACACGCGCTGGGCTACGCATGGCGCGCCCGCGGTCGGCAACGCGCACCCGCACTTCAGCACCGGCCCGCGCGGAGCGGATGCGGCCGACGACGAGCGCGCCGGCCGGGTTACCCTGGTGCACAACGGTATCGTTGAAAACCACGACGAACTGCGGGCGGAACTGCAGCAGCGCGGCTACCGCTTCGTCAGCCAGACCGACACCGAGGTCATCGTCCACCTGATCGACAGCCTGTACGACGGTGACCTGCTGGCGGCCGTGCAAGCGGCCACCAAGCGTCTGCGCGGCAGCTATTCGATCGCCGTGCTGCACCGCGACGAGCCCCACCGCCTGGTCGGCGCGCGCCAGGGCTCGCCGCTGGTGGTCGGCCTGGGCGCCGACGGCAAGGAGAACTTCCTGGCCAGCGACGCCATGGCGCTGGCCGGCGTGACCGACCAGATCGTCTACCTGGAAGAGGGCGACGTGGTCGACCTGCAACTGGGCAAGCACTGGGTGAACGACCGCGCCGGCCAGCGCGTGCAGCGCCCGGCGCGCACCGTGCAGGCCATGAGTGGCGCGGCTGAACTCGGCCCCTACCGCCACTACATGCAAAAGGAGATCTTCGAGCAGCCGCGCGCCATTGCCGACACGCTGGAAGGCGTGGAAGCCGTGGTGCCGGAGCTGTTCGAGGCGGCCAACAACCACGCGCCGGGCGATGGCGCTTACCCCACATTCCAGAAGATCCGCCAGGTGCTGATCCTGGCTTGCGGCACCAGCTACTACGCGGGCTGCGTGGCCAAGTACTGGATCGAGAGCATCGCCAAGCTGCCCTGCCAGGTGGAGATTGCCAGCGAATACCGCTACCGCGAATCCGTGCCCGACCCGGCCACGCTGGTCGTCACCATCACGCAGTCGGGCGAGACGGCCGATACGCTGTCCGCGCTGCGCCACGCACAGTCGCTGGGCATGCAGCACACGCTGACGGTGTGCAACGTTGCCACCAGCGCCATGGTGCGCGAATGCAAGCTGGCCTACATCACGCGCGCCGGCGTCGAGATCGGCGTGGCCAGCACCAAGGCCTTCACCACCCAGCTGGCGGGCCTGTTTTTGCTGACGCTGGCGCTGGCCAAATCGCGCGGGCTACTAACGGAAGAGCAGGAAGCGGCGCACCTGAAAGCCATGCGCCACCTGCCCACCGCGCTGCAAGCCGTGCTGGCGCTGGAGCCGCAGATCATTGACTGGGCCGAGCAGTTCGCCAGCAAGGAGAACGCACTGTTCCTCGGCCGCGGGCTGCACTACCCGGTAGCGCAGGAAGGTGCGCTCAAGCTCAAGGAAATCACCTATATCCACGCCGAGGCGTACGCGGCGGGCGAACTGAAGCACGGGCCGCTGGCGCTGGTCACCAGCAGCATGCCAGTGGTCACCGTGGCGCCCAACGACGCGCTGCTGGAAAAGCTCAAAAGCAACATGCAGGAAGTGCGCGCGCGCGGCGGCGTGCTGTACGTGCTGGCCGATGCCGACACCCGCATCGAAGCCGCCGAGGGCCTGCACGTCATCCGCATGCCCGAACACTACGGCCAGTTATCGCCCATCCTGCACGTCGTGCCGCTGCAACTGCTGGCCTACCACACGGCGGTGGCGCGCGGCACCGACGTCGATAAGCCGCGCAACCTGGCCAAGAGTGTGACGGTGGAATAGCCGTCACGAATGCCGAAGCACGGTTCAGGAACGCTCGCCTGCATCGCCAAACGGATGAGACACACATTCTGAGCTTCAATTCGGCATTATGACTGATTGAAATTAGCAAAATGCTGTGCGTGTGGACTCATGCGCCCTGCCTCTCGTGCTCAATTGGCTGAGGTCGCCATGCGCTTGTGCCCACGGTAGCGGTGCGGTGTGGCACAGCGCTGCGCCCGAACGCCAGGCTAGAGCTTGTAGGTCGACAGCAGGATGCTGGTTTCGGTGTTGGCGATGCCCTGGATCTTCCGGATGGCATGGAGCACGCGGTCAAACGATTCCAGGGTATCGGTTCGCAACTCGGCGATCAGGTCCCAGCGACCGTTGGTGGAGTGCAGGGCCACCACGTTGGGGTGACCGCGCAGTTCTCGACGTACCTCCTCTTCGTGGTTGCCGTCAACCTCGATTGAGGTGAGCGCACGGATGCGGTGACCCTCGGCCGCCGGCTTGAGCCGCACCGTGTAGCCCACGATCGTCCCTTCCGCTTCCAGCTTGGCGATGCGGTTCTGCACGGTGGCACGTGCGACACGCAATTTCTTCGCCAGCGCAACCACAGATGTGCGCGCATCGGCACGCAACAACGAGATCAGTTCGCGGTCGGTGTCGTCCATGTTTTTACATTGTGTATTTTGATAATGACAAAGTGTCAATCAAAATGAATAACAAGGCAAGTTGATCTATTCAAATTGGCGTGAAATCGGCGAACAATCTCTTGGGTGGCGGCAGGCGCCGCACGTGCTAAGACTTTCAGGAGACCTCCATGACCCGCTTCGTCGACGTTCCCACCATGGCCCGCCTTGTGCACGACATTGGCGTGGCCAAGTCCATTGGCGAACTCGCCAGCGCCATCCGTGACGATTTCGTCCGCTGGCCAGAATTCGACAAACGCGCCCGCGTCGCCAATCACTCTGAGATTGGCGTGATCGAGTTGATGCCTGTCTCCAATGCCCAGCGCTACGCCTTCAAGTACGTCAATGGCCACCCGAGCAACACCCAGCGCGGCCTGTACACCGTGATGGCCTTTGGCGTGTTGGCCGACGTGGACACGGGTTATCCGGTGCTGCTGTCCGAACTGACCGTGGCAACGGCGCTGCGAACCTGCGCGACCTCGCTGATGGCAGCGCGTGCGTTGGCCCGCCCCGACGCGCGCCGCATGGCGCTGATTGGCAACGGCGCGCAAAGCGAATTTCAGGCGCTGGCCTTTCACTGCCATCTGGGCATCGAGGAAATCGCGGTCTACGACGTCGACCCGCGCGCCACCGACAAGCTGATCTGCAATCTGTCGGTCTACCCTTCGCTGAGGATCGTCCGCTGCGCTTCGACCGCCGAAGCCGTGCGCGGCGCCGATATCGTCACCACCATCACCGCCGACAAGGGCTGCGCCACCATCCTCACGCCGGACATGATCGAGCCCGGCATACACATCAATGCGGTGGGCGGCGACTGCCCCGGCAAGACCGAGCTGCACGCCGATGTGCTGCGCGGGGCCCGCGTATTCGTCGAGTACGAACCTCAGACGCGCGTCGAGGGCGACATCCAGCAGCTGCCCGCCGACTTCCCCGTCGTAGACCTTTGGCGCGTGCTGGCCGGCACCGAAGCCGGGCGGCAGAGTGCCGAGCAGGTCACGGTGTTCGACTCGGTCGGCTTCGCGCTGGAAGACTATTCGATGCTGCGCTACGTGCTGGCGCAGGCCGAGAAGCGCAACCTGGGCACCAACGTTGAGCTTGTACCTGGGGTCGATGATCCCAAAGACCTGTTTCGCTACACCCGTCCCGCCGCGTTGCGCACGGTAATGCGCCGCGTGGCCTGAGCCTGTCGACCACCCCGCAGCCGCCATGTCCACTTTTCGCTCGATTCAGGCCCCTTCCGCGGTCGTGATGGTTCGCCCGCACCGCTTCACGCCCAATCCGCAGACCGCTGCCGACAACGCGTTCCAGAGCGAGGCTGACCAGAACGACGCACACACCATCGCTGCAGCGGCCTACCGTGAGGTCAGCCAGGCCGCCGAACAACTGCAGGCCGCTGGCGTGCGCGTGCACCTGTTCGAGGATGAAGGGGGGCGCGACACGCCTGACGCGGTGTTCCCGAACAACTGGTTTTCCACCCATCCTGGCGGGCATGTGGCCATCTACTCAATGTACTCGACCAGCCGCCGGCGCGAGCGGCGCCAGGACGTGATCGAGATGCTCAAGGCCGAGTACCGCGTCCAGGACGTGATCGACTACTCGGGTCTGGAGCAGGACGAGCTGTTCCTCGAAGGCACTGGCGCGATGGTGTTCGACCACATGGCGCGCGTGGCCTACACCGCGCGCTCGAAGCGCGCCGACCCCGTGCTGCTGGAGCGCTTCAGCGCGCATTTCAACTATGAGCCCATCGTCTTTGACACCGCCGATGGTGCGGGCAGGCCGATTTACCACACCAACGTGCTGATGTGCGTGGCCACCGAATTCGCACTGCTCGGCGTGCGTTCGCTGACCGATCCATGCCGGTCGCAGGCGGTGGTCGCGCGGCTGCAGGAATCAGGGCACGAAGTCATCGACCTGAGCCCGGAGCAGATCGGCGAGTTCGCCGGCAATGCCATTGAACTGGCGGGCCGTGATGGCCGGGTATTGGCGCTGTCGCAACGCGCATGCGACAGCCTGACGGCGCAGCAGAAGGCGCGCATCGGACGCAGTGCGCGGCTGCTGCCCTTGCGCGTGCCGACCATCGAGATGGCGGGCGGCTCGGTCCGCTGCATGATCGGCGGCATCCACCTCTCGCCGCGTCGCGCGCAGGCGTGAGCCGATGGCCGCGGTGCGGCACGAGACGAGTCAAATATCCGAGAGAGTGTTTTGTGGACCTGCGATGGGATGTCGGGTCTTGCAGCCGGATCAGGCCGCGCAGCAGTCCCAGGGGCCGTGGGGACTGCTACTTTGGTCTGCGTGGACGCCTGCTTGAGTGCGCCTTGGGGACGACGCCGGCTCGCGGAGGCAGGGGATTGGGCTTTCGGCCCTACAACCATCAGCGCAGACAGCTATTGTTTTTGAACTATTTCATGTTGCCAAGGGGTCATGGCGGGCGCGGAAAGCAGCGCGTCAGCGCGCCGTCTTGAGCGCCGCCAGCAGCTTTTGCCCCGCCCGCCCATCGGGCTTGAAGCCCAGGCGCTGCTGCTCGGCCTTGATGGCTTCGCGCGTCTTGGCGCCGATCAGGCCGTCGGCGGTACCGATGTCGTGCCCGCGGGCCAGCAGCAGGGTTTGCAGCTCGCGGTTTTGCGCGCGCGACAGGCCGGGGTCGTCCGTCGGCCAGGGCGTGACGAAGGCGACGCTGCCGCTCGGGTTGGCCACCAGGTTGGACAACTGGGCGATCGCCAGCGCGTAGTTTTCGCTGGCGTTGTAGCTGTACAGCGTGTCGAAGTTGCGCCCGACCAGGAAGGCCGGGCCGCCGCCGCGGTTGCGCGCGGGGATCAGCAGGCCGGCGCTGGGCAGGCTGTCGGGCAGCGGCGCGCCGTCCACCAGGGTCACGCCGGCGCGGCGCCAGGCGTCGATCGGGCGCTTGTTCTTGCGGCTGGCGTCCGACGTGTCCATGCCCGCCGGCAGGCGCACTTCAAAACCCCAGGGCTCGCCGCGGCGGTAGCCAGCGTTTTGCAGGAACTTGGCGGTGGAGGCCAGCGCGTCGGGCACGCTGTCGACGATGTCGCGGCGACCGTCGCCGTCAAAGTCGACCGCGCTGCGGAAAAAGGTGCTGGGCATGAACTGCGTCTGCCCGAACGCGCCGGCCCAGGAGCCGACCAGTTTTTCGGCCGGGATGTGGCCTTCCTGCAGGATGCGCAGCGTGGCCGCGAATTCGCCGCGGAAGTAGCTCTGGCGTCGCCCGAAGCACGACAGCGTGGCCAGCGACTGCACCAGCGGGCGCCCCCCCAGGATCTGGCCGAAGTTGCTTTCCACGCCCCACACGCCCATGACGATGTTGGGCGCCACGCCGCTCTGCTGCTCGATGCGGCGCAGCGTGTCCTGCCACTTGGCGTAGGCGGCGCGGCCGTCGGCTACGCGCTCGTCGTCGACCAGCACGGCGATGTAGTCCCACACCGGCAGCGTGAACTCGGGCTGCCTGTCCAGCAGCACCAGCACCGACGGGTCGGGCGCGAGGTTCTGCGTGTGCTGGGCGAAGGTGGCGCGGTCGACGTTGCGGAAGGCGGCCGAGCCCTGCAATTGCGCCAGGCAACTGCGGAATGCTGCGTCGTCCAGCGCAGGCGGTGTTTCCTGCGCGCTGGCCGTGCCCAGCAGGCAGGCGGCAAAGGCAAGGGGTGCGGCGCGTCGGCCCAGCGTGACCATGGAGGATCGATTCATTCAAAAATGATAGCTGATTGCGCAGGATGGGCGCGTACCAAGGTGAAATCATCTGCTTCACGCATCCGTGGATGGATGCAGCGCCAGTCGCCTGCCTGACAGGGTATCCATGCGCTGTGCCTGTAGATTGGCGCCCCATGAAGACCTTCGACACCCTTGCCGAGCTGGCCGCCTGCGCGGGCCAGGAAATCGTGGTGACCGACTGGGCGCCCGTTACCCAGCAGCAGATCAACCAGTTTGCCGATGCGACCGACGACCACCAGTGGATCCACGTCGACACCGAGCGCGCCAAGGCCGGCCCGTTCGGCACGACCATCGCCCACGGCTACCTCACGCTGTCGCTGCTGGCGGGGTTTTTTGACCGCTCCATCGCCGTCAAGGACGTGCGCATGGGCATCAACTACGGGTTGAACAAGGTGCGTTTCATGGCGCCGGTGCCGGCCGGCAGCCACCTACGCGTGCGCATCGAGCTGCTGAGCATGGAAGCCATTGAAGGCGGCCAGCAGGCGGCCTGGAAATGCACCATCGAGCGCGAGGGTGCCGACAAGCCGGTGTGCGTGGCCGAACCGCTGTCGCGCTATTACCTTTGAAGCTGCCTGCGCAGGCGGGATGCGGTTTGCGCGCTGATTTGGCTTGAAACCCCTGCGGCCTGCGCAGGCCGCGCCAAGCGCCGTCAGACGGCGCGCAGCTGCTTGGACGGCAGAAAACCCTGGAACAGCGGGCGCAGCGTATCGATGCGGGCCGCGGCCTCGGCCTGGCCAAACTGCTCCGACACGGCCTGGTACACCTCGCTGCGCAGCAGCCACAGCTGTACCGCTGTGGTGGCGCCCGACAGCTGCATGCGGATGCGGCGCACGGTTTTCAGTTCGCAGTCGATCACGCGCTCCAGCATGGCGGTGCGAATGCGCGTCAGGTCGGCGCTGTCGGCCACGCGCTGGCCGCCGAGGCGCTGCCCTACGGCCAGGGCAGCTGCGACAAGCGGTTTGAGGGCGGGAGGCATGGTCGGGACTCTTACAGCAATCGGTGCAGTGCACCGGTAGGCGAAGTCTATTGATCTTGAAACGAGCCGACACCTTTTCACACGCAATGCGACCGCCTCGGGCCTCAATGCGGTGGAAAAAGCACGGTTCGCGGCGGTTGCGCGTCGTCGGCTTTTCAGGCAAAGCCGCACTGCCGCCAGGCTTCGAACACCGTGACCGCGACCGCATTAGACAGGTTCAGGCTGCGCTGACCGGCGCGCATCGGCAGGCGCAGTTGCTGCGCCGGGGCGATCGTTTCGCGCAGCGTCGGTGGCAAACCGCGCGTCTCGGCGCCGAACACCAGCCAGTCGCCGGCCTGGAATGCGACATCGTGTACGGCACGCGTGCCGCGCGTGGTCAGCGCGAACAGGCGCTGCGCGTCGGGCTGGCAGGCGGCCAGAAACGCGGGCCAGTCGACGTACCGGCGGACCTCGGCGTACTCGTGGTAATCCAGCCCGGCGCGGCGCATGTGCCGGTCGTCCATCGAGAAGCCCAACGGTTCGATCAGATGCAGCGCGCAGCCGGTGTTGGCTGCCAGGCGAATCACGTTGCCGGTGTTGGGCGGGATCTCGGGCTCAACCAGGACGATGTGGAACATGGGGCGCCATTGTGACTTGGTGCCTGCGCGCCACGGCAGATCGCGCTCGCACTCGGTTCAGTGCTCGGCCGTGCGTGCTAGCGTGACCGCAGTGACGTAGCGCGCACCGGCCGCGCGCACGCTGTGCGCAGCTTCAAAAAGGCTGGCGCCAGTGGTCATCACGTCGTCGACCAGCACCACACGCCGGTCTGCCAGTTCGGCCGCGCGCCGGGGCTCCACCGCGTAGGCGCCGCGCACGTTGCGCAGCCGCTGGGCGCGCGGCAGCCCGTGCTGAGGCGGCGTGTGGCGCGTGCGCAGCAGCAGGTCCAGGCGCAGGCTGCCCGGTGGCGCTGCCAGGTGCCGCGCCAGCAACTGGGCCGGGTTGTAGCCGCGCTCGGCCAGGCGCTCGTCCGACAGCGGCAGCGGCAGCACGAGATCGGCACTCGCCAGCGCAGCGACCACGCCGGACGCGGCCTGCAGCAGATGGCCGAGCGGCGAGGCCAGACCCGGTTCAGCGTGGAACTTGAACTGCGCGATCACCTCGGTCCACGGCCAGGCGTAGGGCAGGGCGGCCAAGCAACTGTCTACCGGCGGCGGCGCACGCAGGCAGGCGCCGCAGACAGGCGCGCCGCCTGTCACCGGCAGGGCGCAGCGCTGGCAGCGCGTGGTGTGGGGGGCGAAACGTGTCACGCAGCGCGCGCACAGCGTGAGCGCTGGCCAAGCGTGGCACACGCGGCACTGGCTGGGCAGCGCATGGCGCCAGTCTGGGCCAAACAGGCGGTGCAGCGGGCGCATGGGTGGTGTGTTTGGAGGCGGCGATGTGATCGCGGCGCATCAGCATGGGTCTATGGGGCCGCAGCTGCCGCGCAGGCGGCCTCAATATACTGCGCTGTGCCATCCGCCATGCCTGCCGACCGTCCGCCCACCCTCGACCCCGTCGCCGCCGAACGCTGGGCGACGAGCGCATGGACGGCGTCGCCCTGGCTGCATGAGGAAGTCGCCCGGCGCATGGCCGAGCGGCTGGAGGTGATCCGCCTGCCGGTGCAGCAGTGGGCCGACTGGGAGCCTGAGCGCGGCGGACTGGGCGGTCATGCGTTGGTGGCTCAGCACTATCCGAATGCGAAGTGTTATTGGGTCTCAGGGCAATACGAGTCTGCGCAGGATGCTTCTAAAAACATAGTGAAGCCCTGGTGGAAGCGATGGGCGACCACGCCGCGCGCCAGCCGCGAGGAGCACGTCACCGCACCGCCTGACGGCAGTGTGCAACTGGTCTGGGCCAACATGTTGGCCCACCACGTCGCCAAGCCGGACGAGCTGTTGGGCGCGTGGCACCGTGCCCTGTCGGTCGACGGTTTCGTCCTGTTCTCGTGCCTCGGGCCCGACACGCTGAAGGAGTTGCGCGCGCTGTACGCACGGCGGGGCTGGCCGCCGCCCGCGCACGAATTCACCGACATGCACGACTGGGGCGACCAACTTGCCGCTGCGGGTTTTGCGGAACCGGTGATGGATATGGAGACGCTGACGTTGCAATTCGAAACACCCGAACGAATGCTGACCGAATTGCGGGAACTCGGGCGCAATCTGGGTGTCGGCCGTTTCCCCGGCCTGCGTGGACGCGGTTGGCGTGACACCTTGTTGAGTGAGCTTGATTTGGGCCTGCGTGCGCCGGCAGGCGCAGGGCCGATGACCCTGAGCTTCGAAGTGATTTATGGGCACGCGCTCAAGCCCGCGCCTCGCCATTCGCTGACGGGGGAGACCCACATCGCGCTGGACGATCTGCGCACCTCGTTGCGGCAACGCAAACGAAAATACCCACCCGTTTGAGTTTTATCAAAGCCTCCTGGGGAGTCGGTTAAACTTGCTTGCAACAGCGTGAAAGCTTCACGCGGCGGTTGGCCCAGGAGGCAAGCCTTGCAGGATTCGTCGACATTCCGGTTTGCGCATGTCAGCAGTCATGCACTGGCGTGGCGCTTGCGTCGCAACTGCAGCGTGACGCCCGCGCAACTCGGTTGGTTTTACGCGTCCCTTTGCCTTGTTTCGACCCTTGTTGGCGCATGGTTCTGGATGCTCGGCGCGCCGCTCGTGCTGGGGTTCGCGGGGCTGGAGTTGCTTGCGCTGGGTGTGGCCATACTGGTCTACGCCAGGCACGCGACAGACGGAGAGACGGTGTTGCTGCAGGACGGTCGATTGATCATCGAGCGTGACCGGGCCGGTCGGGGTGAGCGGATGGAGTTTTCCAGCGCGTTTGTCCAGGTCCGCTTATCGGAAGGCCGGGGCGCGTTGATCCATATCGGCGCGCATGGCAGGCAGATCGAAGTGGGTCGCCACGTGCGCCCGGAATGGCGGCAGGCATTGGCAGGGGAGATGTGCCGGGCATTGCGCACCAGCGGTGCGGGGTTCGGGACGGATCGGGAAGTGGTTGTGTAAGGCACTGAAGAACGTGAGCACGATGAAGAGCATTGCAACACGGCTGGCTGGCGTTTCCCGCCACGCCACCATCTGGACTGCGGCCTGGGCCGCCACGGGCGCTTTCGCGGCGCGCGTGAACGATCTGCCCGGCGGTCCCGCCGTTAATCAGCTGAACCTTCCGCCGCCGGTCACGCGCATCGCCGAAGCGCAGCACGGCCTGCACTGGATGCTGCTGATCATCTGCTCGATCATCTTCGTCGGCGTGTTCGGCGTGATGTTCTATTCGATCTGGAAGCACCGCAAATCGCAGGGCGCCAAATCGGCCAGCTTCCACGAGTCCGTCACCGTCGAGGTGGTCTGGACCATCATCCCCTTCCTGATCGTCATCGGCATGGCGCTGCCTGCCACCAAGGTGGTGGTTGCGCAGAAGGACACTTCCAACGCCGATCTGACCATCAAGGCCACCGGCTACCAGTGGAAGTGGGGCTACGACTACATCAGCGGCGAAGGCGAGGGCATCGGTTTCCTGTCTACGCTCGATTCATCGCAGCGCGCGCTGTCCGACGCCGGCACGCCGGCCGGCGACGACTACCTGCTGAAGGTTGACCATCCGCTGGTCGTGCCCGTCGGCAAGAAGGTGCGTGTCATCACGACCGCCAATGACGTCATCCATTCCTGGATGGTGCCGGCCTTCGGCGTCAAACAGGACGCGATCCCTGGTTTCGTGCGCGACACCTGGTTCCGCGCCGAGAAGACCGGCGACTTTTACGGCCAGTGCGCCGAGTTGTGCGGCAAGGAGCACGCGTACATGCCGATCCACGTGAAGGTGTTGTCGCAGCCCGACTACACCGCTTGGGTGGAAGGCGAGAAGAAGCGCCTGGCCGCGCTGGCCGACGACCCCAACAAGGTCTGGACGCTGCCTGAGCTGATGGCCCGTGGCGAGAAGGTTTACGCCGCCAACTGCGCTGCCTGCCACCTGGAAAACGGCAAGGGCGGTGGCGCCATCAAGCCGCTGGACGGCAGCGCGATCGTGCAAGGTCCGCTGGGCGAAGAAATGCACGTGGTGCTGGAAGGCCGTGCCAACGGTGCCATGCCGTCGTGGAAGCAGCTGTCCGACACCGAGCTGGCTGCCGTGGTGACCTACACCAAGAACCACTGGAGCAACAAGACGGGTCAGCTGGTCCAGCCGGCCCAGTTCAAGGCGGCGCGCGCGGGTGAGTTCCCCGCTGGCGGCGCAGCTGCGAAGACCGAAGCCGCGCCTGCACCGGCCGTTGCTGCCCCTGCGTCGGCTGCAGCGCCGACGACCGCTGCCGCGCCGGCCACAGGCATGCCCTATCAGGTGTTTTTCGCCACCGGCAAGAGCGACCTGGACACAGAGGCCAGTGCGACCCTGAAGGCCGCTGTGGACTACCTTAAGGCGCACCCGGACGTGAAGATCGCCCTGTCGGGCTTCGTGGACTCGACCGGGAACGCTGATGCCAACAACGAACTGGCCAAGAATCGCGCCACCGCCGTGCGCGATGCGCTTCAGGCTGGTGGCGTGGCGGGCGACCGCATCGACATGCGCAAACCGGAAGTCATCACCGGTGCGCAGGGCGCCGACCGCGAAGGTCGCCGCGTGGACATCGTCGCGGCCCAGTGAGCTTGACCGCATCCTGATAGACCAGATTTCGGAATTCCTCCCATGAGCGCCGTTCTTCCTCCTCACGCCGGTCACCACCCCGACCACGCCCACGACCACCACGACGATCATCACCACACGCCAACCGGCTGGCGCCGTTGGGTGTTTGCCACCAACCACAAGGACATCGGCACGCTGTACCTGCTGTTCTCGTTCACCATGCTGATGGTGGGCGGCGTGCTGGCGCTGATGATCCGCGCCGAACTGTTCCAGCCCGGCCTGCAACTGGTCAACCCTGAGCTGTTCAACCAGCTGACCACCATGCACGGCCTGATCATGGTGTTCGGCGCGATCATGCCGGCCTTCGTGGGCTTCGCGAACTGGATGATCCCGCTGCAGATCGGCGCATCCGACATGGCCTTCGCGCGCATGAACAACTTCAGCTTCTGGCTGCTGATTCCGGCGGCCATCATGCTGGTGGGTTCGTTCTTCATGCCCGGCGGTGCGCCCGCTGCCGGCTGGACGCTGTACGCGCCACTGACGCTGCAGATGGGCCCCTCCATGGACTCCAGCATCTTCGCGATGCACATCATGGGCGCCTCGTCGATCATGGGCGCGATCAACATCATCGTCACCATCCTGAACATGCGCGCTCCGGGCATGACGCTGATGAAGATGCCGATGTTCTGCTGGACCTGGCTGATCACCGCCTACCTGCTGATCGCCGTGATGCCCGTGCTGGCCGGCGCCATCACCATGACGCTGACCGACCGCCACTTTGGCACCAGCTTCTTCAACCCCGCCGGTGGCGGCGACCCGGTGATGTACCAGCACATCTTCTGGTTCTTCGGTCACCCCGAGGTCTACATCATGATCTTGCCGGCGTTCGGCATCGTCAGCCAGGTTGTGCCCGCCTTCGCCCGCAAGCGCCTGTTCGGCTATGCCTCGATGGTGTACGCCACTTCGGCCATCGCCATCCTGTCCTTCATCGTGTGGGCGCACCACATGTTCACGACCGGCATGCCCGTGACCGGCCAGCTGTTCTTCATGTACGCCACGATGCTGATCGCTGTGCCGACCGCCGTGAAGATCTTCAACTGGATCGCCACCATGTGGCGCGGCTCGATGACGTTCGAGACGCCCATGCTGTTCGCCGTCGGCTTCATCTTCGTGTTCACCATCGGTGGTTTCACCGGCATCATCCCGGCCGTCGCACCGATCGACACGCAGATCCAGGACACCTATTACATCGTCGCCCACTTCCACTACGTGCTGGTGGCAGGCTCGCTGTTTGCACTGTTCTCCGGCTACTACTACTGGGCGCCCAAGTGGACTGGGGTGATGTACAGCGAGACGCGCGGCCGCATCCACTTCTGGTGGTCGATCATCTCGTTCAACATCACCTTCTTCCCGATGCACTTCCTGGGTCTGGCCGGCATGCCGCGTCGCTACGCCGACTACCCGATGCAGTTCGCCGACTTCAACATGATCGCGTCGATCGGCGCCTTCTTCTTCGGCTTCGCACAGGTCTACTTCTTCCTGTTCGTAGTGCTCCCCGCCATGCGCGGCCAGGGCGAGAAGGCACCGCAGAAGCCATGGGAAGGCGCGGAAGGCCTGGAATGGGAAGTGCCTTCGCCGGCGCCGTTCCACACCTACGAAACACCGCCGAAGCTCGATGCCACCGCCACGCGCGTGATCGGCTGACCATCAAAGCGGAGCGAAACGACGTACCTTGTCTGACATGACCACATCTGAGCAGAAGAAGCGCAATGCAAGGCTGGGCCTGATCCTGGGCTCGGTGGCGATCGCCTTCTTCATCGGCTTCATCGTCCGCATGGTGGTGCTGGGCGGCGGGTAAGCGGCGGGCGCGCGATGGCACTCCGAACCGAAAACCTCAAGATGGTGGGCAAGCTGGCCGTGGTCGCGCTCGGCATGTTTGCCTTCGGCTATGCGCTGATCCCGATTTATCGCGCGATCTGCGAGGCCACCGGCATCAACATCCTGTCGATCACAGAAAAGCAGGTGCCCGGCAACGGCCTGACCAGCGCCGCTGCGGCGCGCACCGCCAACACCCAGATCGACAAGACGCGCACCATCACCGTTGAATTTGATGCCAATGCACGCGGCCCGTGGAGCTTCAAGCCGGCACAGCGCTCGCTTCAGGTTCACCCCGGCGAGCTGGCCACGGTGATGTACGAGTTCCAGAATGTCCAGAACCGCACCATGTCGGCGCAGGCCATTCCCAGCTATGCACCGAGGCAAGCGGCGCCGCATTTCAACAAGCTGGAATGCTTCTGCTTCAACCAGTACACGCTGGCGCCGGGTGAGAAAAAGGATTGGCCGGTCGCCTTCGTGATCGATCCGCGCATCCCCAAGGACGTGACGACGATCACGCTGTCGTACACCTTCTTCGAGGTCGGTGGCAAGGTGCCCTTGCCGCCTGAGGCCAGCGCCGCAGCGACCAATGCCAAAACGGGAGCAGGCGCATGAACGCCGTGCGCCAACCTGATCCGGCGCGCGAGGCGTCGCCCGAGGTGCAGCCTCCGTCGTTCTGGCGGTCGATGCGCATGGTGGCCTGGGGGCTCTTGGGCATCCGCAAGCGCAGCGAGTACCAGCAGGACTTGGCGCAGGTCAGTCCGTTCCACGTGGTGATTGCCGGGCTGGTGGCGCTGGTGCTGTTCATCGTGGTGCTGCTGTTGATAGTCAACTGGGTGGTGGCCAGCGGGCCTGCCGCGGCCTAAATCGAGATTTTTGAGTCGAAACCTTTTCCCGCGCCGTACGGATAAGCGCGAGTAGCTATAAATTGAAGAGCACAGGAGTGAAGTGAAGATGTCGAGCACCGCACACGGCCACACGCCGTACTACTACGTTCCCGCGGAGTCCCGGCACCCGGTGATGGCAGCCATCGGGCTGTTCCTGGTGATCCTGGGCGCCTCCCAGTGGGTCAATGGCTCGAACTGGGCGCCCTATGTGTTCTTCGCTGGCCTGGCCTGGTGGCTGTTCGTGCTGTACCAATGGTTTGGCGACGCCATCCGCGAAAGCGAAAACGGCTTGTACGGTCGCAAGATCGACCTGTCCTACCGCTGGAGCATGAGCTGGTTCATCTTCTCTGAAGTGATGTTCTTCGGCGCCTTCTTCACTGCGTTGTGGTGGGCGCGCGAGCACTCGGTGCCGGCGCTGGGCGGTCTGGACAACGCGCTGCTGTGGCCCGACTTCAAGGCGGTGTGGCCCAGCCTGGCGCCAGGCGCCACCGCGTCGCCGGCCGGCATCGTCGAGCCTTTCCAAACCATGGGCCCGTTCTGGCTGCCCACGATCAACACCGCGCTGCTGCTGACCTCCGGCGTCACCCTGACGATCGCTCACCACGCGCTGGTGGCCAACCACCGCGCGCGCTGCATCATCTTCATGTGGATCACCGTGATCCTGGGCGCCACCTTCCTGTGCGTGCAGGGTTACGAGTACTACCATGCCTACACCGACCTGAACCTCAAGCTCAGCTCCGGCGTCTTCGGCTCGACCTTCTTCATGCTGACCGGCTTCCACGGCTTTCACGTGCTGGTTGGCATGCTGATGCTGCTGTTCATCACGCTGCGCCTGATGAAGGGCCACTTCACGCCCGAGCGCCACTTCGGCTTCGAAGGCGCGGCCTGGTACTGGCACTTCGTGGACGTGGTCTGGCTGGGCTTGTACATCCTGGTCTACTGGATGTGACGCCTCCGGCGGCCGAACGAAAAAGAGCGCCGCAAGGCGCTCTTTTCGATTGATTGCCCGCTTTGGCCCTAGACAGACCTGCGCAAGCTGCTATGGATTTTGTGGCAAACCCGATGGCTGGATATAACCCAGCTTCCAGGCCAGCAGTATGCAGACGAACAGCAGTACCGAGATACCGACGCGCAAGGCCAGCGCCCAGACCATGTGGGCGGCGCGCTTGGGGTCGTCCGGCTCGCCGGGCTTGTCCTTCTTCATCATGAAGAACAACGCCGACGCCAGGCTGCCCAGAATGCCGACGAAGGCCAGCCCGATCAGTACCTGTTTCATGGAGCGCATTATCCCGTGACCCGGCGCACCTTCACCTGGCGCGATGGCCTGATCCTTGTTGCTGCCGTGGTCGGCATCGTGGTGACCTTCAGGCTGGGCCTGTGGCAGCTGTCGCGCGTCGACGAGAAAGAGGCCCAGCAAGCCGCCATGGACGCGCGGGAACAGCTGCCGGCCATCCCGCCCGCGGCACTGGTGGCGGCACGTGAGCCCGCGCAGACCGATCCGCTGCTGCACCGCGCCGTGCGCCTGGACGGGCAGTGGCTGCCCGACGCGACGGTGTTCCTGGACAACCGTTCCATGGATGGGCGGGCCGGCTTTTTCGTGCTGACGCCGCTGCGGCTGGCGGGCGATGCCGGCGTTGTGCTAGTGCTGCGCGGCTGGGCACCGCGCAATTTCCAGCAGCGCGATGCATTGCCGCCGGTGCCAACGCCCGCTGGCCCGGTGGCCGTCACCGGCCGCGTGATGGAGCGCGTGCCTGCGGTCTTTGCCCTTGGCCAGGAATCGGGTGGGCGAATCCGGCAAAATCTCGACTTGGGCGCGTACCGCGTCGAAACCGGCTTGCCGCTCGCCGCCACACTGGTGCAGCAAACGGGTCCTGCCTCCGACGGCTTGCAGCGCGACTGGCCGCCGCCCGCCACCGGCGTCGACAGAAACTACGGCTACGCCTTCCAATGGTTTGGGCTCTGCACGCTGATGGCCCTGCTTTTTCTCTGGTTCCAAGTTGTCCGACCTTTCCTCCGTTCCCCCCGCGCCTGAGCGCCCCCCAGGCCGGGACGAGCCGCTCGGCCTCACCGTGCATGCCATGCCCGCGCCTGCCGACGCGATGGCGCAGGACGGGCAACGCACGCGCTCCGGCCGCTGGAAGATGCTGCTGCTGGCGCTCGTATGCGCGGCCCCGGTGGTCGCCTCGTACTTCAGCTACTACGTCGTGCGCCCGGGCGGTGGCACCAGCCTGGGCCAACTGATCGATCCGCAGCGCCCCGTGCCCACCTTGGCGGCCACCGACCTGAACGGCCAGCCGTTCGATCTGCAGTCGCTCAAGGGCCAGTGGCTGCTCGTCAGCGTGGGCGGCGCCAAATGCGACGCGCGCTGTGAAAGCAACCTGTACCTGCAACGCCAGCTGCGCGAAAGCCTGGGCAAGGACAAGGAGCGCCTGGACTGGGTCTGGCTGGTGACCGACGATGAGCGCGTGCCCGACGCCCTGCGCCCGGCGCTTGCGCAGGCCACGGTGGTGCGCGTGCCCGAGGCGGAACTGACCCGATGGCTCGAGCCCGCGCCCGGCCATGCCCTGGCCGAATCGCTGTACGTGGTCGACCCGATGGCGCATTGGATGATGCGCTTTCCGGCGCTCGACAAGGCCAACGCCTC
This sequence comes from Ottowia flava, assembly GCF_008017535.1. Lineage (GTDB taxonomy): Bacteria > Pseudomonadota > Gammaproteobacteria > Burkholderiales > Burkholderiaceae_C > Ottowia > Ottowia flava. Next base: position 40,032 of record NZ_VRUA01000002.1, on the reverse strand, counting down.
CAAGGCCAAGCGCGACATCTCGCGCCTGCTGCGTGCGTCGGCCTCCTGGGACCAGCCGGGCCGCGAATAGGCCAATTGCCGCGCGACTGCGACCATGGACACCACCCCGCTGTACAACCTGAGCCCGGCGCTGCACCTGATGGGCATGGGCTTGCTGCTGGCCATCGGGCCGTTGCTGTGGCTGCGCCTGCGCAGCCAGGGCGCATCGCCCGCGCGGCGCCTGCAGGCGCTCACGGTGCTGACGCTGTTCCTCACTTTTGATCTGGTGCTGTTCGGCGCCTTCACCCGCCTGACCGATTCCGGCCTGGGCTGCCCCGACTGGCCCGGCTGCTACGGCAAGGCCAGCCCCGTGGGCGCGCGCGAGCACATCGCCGCCGCGCAGGACGCCATGCCGACCGGCCCGGTCACGCATGGCAAGGCCTGGGTCGAGATGATCCACCGCTACCTGGCGACCACCGTCGGCGTGCTGATCATCGCGTTGGCCGTGGCCACGTGGGTCGAATGGCGCCGCGCGCGCCGGGCTGCGGCGGGACCTGGCGGGGCTGGCCAAGGCAGCGCCATCCTGCATCCGGGCTGGCCGCTGCTGACGCTCGCCTGGGTTTGTGCGCAGGGCGCGTTTGGCGCGCTCACGGTCACCATGAAGCTGTTCCCCGCCATCGTCACGCTGCACCTGCTGGGCGGCGTTGGCCTGCTGGTGCTGCTGGCGGCGCAGGCCGAGCGCTACCGCCAGGCCGCAGGCCAACCGGCCGAAGTGCTGGGCAGCGGCGTGCGCATGCTGCTATGGGTAGCGGCCATTGCCGTTGGGGTGCAGATCGCCTTGGGGGGCTGGGTCAGCACCAACTATGCCGTGCTGGTCTGCAACACGTTCCCGATGTGCCAGGGCAGTTGGTGGCCCGAGATGGACTTTGCCCAGGGCTTCGAGCTGTGGCGTCCGCTGGGTCTGTCGGCCGATGGCTCGCAGCTCGAATTCCATGCGCTCACGGCCATCCATTACACGCACCGCTTGTTCGCCTACGCCGTCTTCGTGCTGTTGGGCGTACTGGCCTGGCGCCTGCACCGCAGCGGCCGCCTGGTGCGTCAGCGCCGCTGGATTGTGGCGCTGGCCGTCATGCAGCTGGTGACCGGGCTGTCCAACGTGGTGCTCGACTGGCCGCTGGTCGCTGCGGTGTTGCACACCGGCGGTGCGGCGGCGCTGATGACCGTGCTGGCCTGGGCGCTGTGCGCCAGCCGCACGGCTGCGCAGACCCGCGCCGTGCCCGCCACCGACCTGCGTCGCGAGGTGCGCGCATGAGCAGCCGCCCCGCTCCCAAAGGCGCGCCGGTCGGCGCCGCCACGGCGCTGCCCAGCATGCCGATCTGGCGCCAGTACTACGTGCTGACCAAGCCGCGCGTGGTGCAACTGATCGTCTTCTGCGCGTTGATCGGCATGGTGCTGGCCGTGCCCGGCCTGCCCAGCTGGGCCGACCTGCAGCGCATGGTCATCGCCTGCGCCGGCATCTGGCTGGTGGCCGCCGCCGCCGCGGCCTTCAACTGCTTGGTAGAAAAGGCCATTGACGCCAAGATGAAGCGCACCGCCTGGCGCCCCACGGCGCGCGGCGAAATGTCCGACGTGCAGGCGCTGGCGTTTTCTGGCGTGCTGTGCGCCATCGGCTCGGCCATCCTGTATGTGTGGGTGAACCCGCTGACCATGTGGCTGACGTTCGCTACCTTCGTCGGCTACGCGGTGGTCTACACCGTGATCCTCAAGCCGCTCACGCCGCAGAACATCGTGATTGGCGGCGCGTCCGGGGCCATGCCGCCGGTGCTGGGCTGGGCCGCGATGACCGGCAGCGTCGGCCCCGAGGCGATGATCCTGTTTTTGATCATCTTCCTGTGGACACCGCCGCACTTCTGGGCGCTGGCGCTCTACCGGGTCGAGGACTACCGCAAGAGCGGCCTGCCCATGCTGCCCGTCACGCACGGCAACGAATTCACCCGCCTGCAGATCCTGCTGTACACCTTTATCCTCACCGCCGCGTGCCTGCTGCCCTTCATCTACCGCATGTCGGGCTGGATCTACCTGGTGGCGGCGGTGGTGCTGAACATCGGCTTCATGGGCTACGCGTTCAAGCTGTGGCGCAGCTATTCCGACCAGCTGGCGCGCAAGACCTTCCGTTTCTCCCTGATCCACCTGTCGCTGCTGTTCGCCGCGCTGCTGGTGGACCATTACCTGGTGTGAGTTCCCCCGCATGCGACGTCGAAATGCTCTGAAATCGGTAGCTGCCTGCGCAGTTGTGGCAGGCGCCTCAGGCCTTTTGGCGGCTTGCGACCCGAGCAAGCCGCAGTTTTACGCCATCGACATCACCGGGGCCGACTACGCCAAGGACTTCCAGCTGACCGACTTCGACGGCAAGCCGCGCACGCTGGCCGACTTCAAGGGCAAGGTCGTCGTGCTGTTCTTCGGCTTCACGCAGTGCCCCGACGTCTGCCCGACCACCATGACCGAGCTGGCGCAGGTCAAGCAGTCGCTGGGCGCTGACGGCGACAAGGTGCAAGGCCTGTTCGTCAGCATCGACCCCGAGCGCGACACCCCCGCCGTGCTCAAGGAATACATGCGCAACTTCGACCCGACGTTTCTGGGCTTGTACGCCGGCTCACCCGAGAAGCTGGCCGCGCTCGCCAAGGACTTCAAGGTGTACTACAAGAAGGTGGACGGCAAGACCCCCACCAGCTACACCATGGACCACACGGCGGCCAGCTTCATCTACGACCCGCAGGGCCGCCTGCGTTTGTACGCGCGGTACGGCATGGGCGCCCAGCCGCTGGCGAACGACATCAAGCTGCTGATCCAGGGCAACTGAGCGGGCTCGACGGATTTCAAGAGAAATCGGCCTCAAGCCCTACAACCATCTGCGCAGGCAGCTATCAAATAGAGAGTAAAAAGGGTGCCATCGGCACCCTTTTTACTGAGTGTCAGCCCCTCATTCGGCCTTGATCTGCTGCGCCCGGATGATGTTGCCCAGCACCTGCGCATCGCTGCGGATGCGGTTGCCCAGCGCTTCGGGCGACGAGCCCATGGCTTGCCAGCCTTGCTGGAACAGGCGCTGGCGCATCTCCGGCGTGCGCACGATGGCGCTGACGGCGGCCGCCAGCTTTTCCACATGCGCCTTGGGCATGCTGGCCGGCGCGGCCACGGCGTTCCAGATCTCCAGGTTGAAGTCCTTCACGCCCGCATCGGCCATGCTCGGCAGCTCCGGCGCCAGCGTGCTGCGCCCGCTGGACGTCACCCCAATGCCGCGCAGCTTGCCGGCCTTGATCTGCTGGTTGGCCAACGCGGGCGGCAGCATCGACAACTGCAAATCGCCCGCCACCAGCGCCGTGAACACCTGCGGGTAACCGGGGTAGGGCACGTGCACCGGCGCGATGCCGGCGCGGCTTTTCAGCAGCTCCATGCCCAGGTGCCCCACCGTGCCCACGCCGGGCGAGCCGTAGCTCCATTTGGCGCCGGCCGCGCGCGCGGCCGCCAGAAAGGCTTTGGCGTCCGCGCCGGGCGCGCCGGCCGGCGCCACCAGCACCAGCGGCGCCACGCCGACCAGGCTCACGGGCGCCAGGTCCTTCAGCGGGTCGTAGCGGACGGCCGGGTTCAGCAGCCGAGCGATCGTCATGTTGCCGTTGATCATCAGCCCGATGGTGTGGCCGTCGGTTGCTTTGGCCACGGCGTCGGCGCCGATGTTGCCACCCGCGCCGGTGCGGTTGTCCACGATCACCGGCTGGCCCAGCGCCTTTTCCAGCGGTTCGGCCAACGCGCGCGCCGTCAGGTCGGGCGACGAGCCGGCCGGAAAGCCGACGATGATGCGCAGCGGCTTGCTGGGCCAGGCGTCGGCCGCCAGCGCCGTGCCAGCCGCGCAGGTCAGGGCGAGGCACAGGGTCGACAAAACGATGCGACGGGATCGGTGCAAAGCGTGCATGGGACTGTGGGGCGTGGATGAAGACGATGAGAACGGGCCGCGGCGCGCGTCGCCAGCTTCGCAGGAGGCCGGGCTGGCGCTGGCGGCAGCGCGGTCCGCAGTGGTCGGCAACTGTACTCCCTTCCTCGCCTTGAGCCTGTACCGCGGCGTTCGGCAGTGGCGGCACCGCGGTACCGGCGCAGTAGATGGTGCGTCTCGGCTGGGGAGCAGAACGCCAAGGCATCACCTTGCGGTTGCATGCCGGGTTGTCGGTCTTTCAGCCCCGGCGCGCTGATACCGCGGCGGTCACCCGGGCAACGCGACGATCCTCTCCCGCCCGCTTCGGCGCGCATTGCGCGGATCGGCATCTGGCACGCGGCATGGGTTGGCCTCCCGTCATCATGCATCGGCTGAATGCTCCAATTTGGATAGCTGCCGCCGCAAGTCCTGCCAACGCCAGAGCCTTATTTGGTCGATGGTTGGGCGCCGACCGGAATGCGCCGAGGTTTGCGGAAGATGATGACGTTGCCCGCCATCACCAGCGCCAACCCGGCCAGCGCCGGTGTGGTGAAGCGGTAGCCTTCAACGACCGACGAGATGGTCAGCGCAACCAGCGGAAACAGCACCGTGCAATAGGCCGCACGTTCTGGCCCCAGCCGCCCGACCAGGATGAGGTACGCGGTGAAACCCACCACCGAGCCGGCGACCGCCAGATACAGCCACGCGCGGACATAGGTGGGCGAGGCGTCGAACGACGGGGCCACGCCCGCCGCCAGGCTGCCCACCGCCAGCACTAACGCGCCCCACGCCATGCCCCACGCATTAGTCAACAGCGGCGTTTCGCCCAGCGCCTGCAGGCGCGCCGACAGCAGGTTGCCGCATGAAAAGCACAGCGTGCCGCCTAAAGCCCAGCCAAGGCCCGCCAGCGTTTGCGCGCCAGCGCCGTGCGCCGCAATCTCAGGCCAGAACATCGCTATGAGGCCCGCCAGTCCCAAGGCCCCGCCGCCCAGCACGGGCGCAGTCAACGGGCGACCAAACACCCACCGCGCACCCAGCGCATTCCACAGCGTCGCAGTGGAAAACACCACCGCCACCAGCCCGGACGGAATGAAGCGGCTGGCGTTCATGAAGCAGATGAAGTTCACGCAGAACAAGCACACCCCCTGGGCTGCCACCAGCGACCACGCGGCCCGCACAGGCGGCCGCAGCTGGCGCCGCGCGACCAGCAGCGCAAGCAGCACCGCCGCCGCCAGCGCAAAACGCCAGACGATCGACCAGACAATGGGCACGCTACCCAATTGCAGCTTCAGCGCGATCCAGGTGCTGCCCCAGACGAGCACTGTGATGACGTAAAGAAAGGTATTCATGGCGCCGACCAGTGTCGGCCCGCGGCGCTGCACTGCATTGCACGTTTCTGCGGTTTGTGTGCGCCGCCCAGCGCTGGCGGCACCGCCGCGTTGTTACAGTGCAGCATGCCCGATGCCGACCAAGTCCACACCCCTGTCAGCCCCAGCCGGGTGGACGACGCGCTGCGGCTTTCGCGGGCGCGCCTGCACCGGCGTGCTGCGCTGGGCGACGGGCTGTCGGTCGCGCTGTGGTCCAACCAATACGACGCGGTGCGCTATTTGCCCACGCACCACACGATGTCGCTCTACCTTGACGGGGGGCGCAGCACCTTTCGCGAAGATGCGCCGCAGCAGCGCGGCGCCCCAGGGAAGTTCTGCCTGATGCCGGCCGGCCAGCCCGTCAACTGGGTGGTGGGCGAGCTGCAGCACTTTGTGCACTTGTACTTCGCGCCGGAGCAGCTCGGCCCCCTGGCGCTGCGACTGCTCGACCGCGAGCCGCGCGAGGTGCGCCTGCCGGAGCTGAATTTCACCGATGACGCCGTGCTCACCGGCCTGATGGCGCGGCTGGCCGGGTTGGACTGGTCCACGCCCGAGGCTCGCCTGCAAGCAGGCGAGCTGGGCCATGCTGTGCTGGCGCACTTGTTGATCGCCCATGGCCAGCGCACGGCGGGGCAGCGCCTGCGTGGCGGGTTGGCGCCGGCGCTGCGTCGCCGGCTGGCCGACTGGCTGCAGGCACACCTAGCCGACCAGATCACCGTGGGCGAGATGGCGGCCTTCTGCGCACTGTCAGAGCACCACTTCGCCCACGCGTTTAGCGCGTCCTTCGGATGCGCCCCGCACGCGTGGCTGGCGGCCCGGCGCATTGACCGCGCGGCCGACTTGCTGCGGTGCTCAGGCGAAATGGGCCTGGAAGCCGTGGCCGCGGCCAGCGGACACGCCAGTGCCAGTCATCTGGTGCGGCGCTTTCGTGCAGCGCGGGGCCTCACGCCCGGCCAGTACCGTACCGGGGCGGCGCGCACTAGGCGCTCCGGGGTTGACCAAAGCGTGGGCGCCACAGCCGGCATGACATAAAAAAACCCGCCGGAGCGGGTTGGGGATGGTAGGGCGCCGAACTTGCGCGGCACACGGTCACGCGTATTCGGCCAACGCGGCCTTCATCTTCTTCATGGCGGCCACTTCGATCTGGCGGATGCGCTCGGCGCTGACGCCGTACTCGGCCGCCAGCTCATGCAGCGTCATGCCGCCAGAGCCGTCGTCGTTCACGTTCAGCCAGCGCTCGGTCACGATGCGGCGGCTGCGCTCATCCAGGCCTTTCAGGGCTGTGGCGATGCCTTCGGTGGCCAGCACGTCGCGCTGGGCCGACTCGAGCATGGCCGTCGGCTCGTGGTTGGCGTCGGACAGGTAGGCGATCGGGCCGAACGCCTGTTCGCCATCGTCCGACGGGCTGGGGTCCAGCAGGATGTCGCCGCCCGACAGGCGCGTTTCCATCTCGCGTACCTCGATCGGCTTGACGTTCAGCTCGCGCGCCACCACGTCGATCTGCGCATCGGTCAGCGCGTCGCGGTGGGTGATGTCGGCCTCGGCGTCCTCGGTCTTGAAACCCTGCTTCATGGACCGCAGATTGAAGAACAGCTTGCGCTGCGCCTTGGTGGTCGCCACCTTGACCAGGCGCCAGTTCTTCAGGATGTACTCGTGAATTTCGGCCTTGATCCAGTGCAGCGCGTAGCTGACCAGGCGCACGCCCTGGTCGGGGTTGAAGCGCTTGACGGCCTTCATCAGGCCGACGTTGCCTTCCTGGATCAGATCGGCGTGCGGCAGCCCGTAGCCGAGGTACTGGCGCGAAGTGGAAACCACCAGGCGCAGGTGCGACAGCACCAGCTTGCCGGCGGCCTCCAGGTTGTCGTCGTCGCGCAGCTCGCGCGCAAAACGCTGCTCTTCCTCCTGGGTGAGCATGGGCAGGCGGTTGACGGCCGTGATGTAGGCGTCCAGATTGCCCAGCGGCGGAACGACGGCCCAGGGATTGGCCAGCGCCACCGCGTTGGAAGCGGAATCCGTATGGGTCATCTTGGAATGTCCTTTCATATTGCTCAAGTATTTTAGCACTCTCTTGGAGCGAGTGCTAAAAGGAAAGTTCCGCCAGGATGCTCACTCTAGTACCGACGCTGGCGTCCTGCGCGTCGGACAAGGCGCCATGGTGATGTAAATCCTATGAAACAGGGCGCTGGCCCTACAACCACCTGCGCAGGCAGCTATCAGTATTGATGTAAACGCCCCCTCGCCACCCCCATCTTGAGCCAGGTCAGACCGCGTCCCGCGGCTTGCGGCGAGCACCCCCACGGCCTGCGGGTGTTTTGGCGGGCTGCAGCGCCAGGCTCAGGTGCACAACGGCAGGGTCGGCCGGGTCCGAGGTTTCGGTGAAGCCGAGCGCGCGGCCCAGCGTGCGCATGCGCTCGTTTTCTGCGAGCACGGTGGCGGCCAGGCGCTGCGTGCCGGCGGCGCGCAAGGTGGTGATCAGGCGAGCCATCAGCAACTGACCCAGGCCTTTGCCTTTCAGGCCGGGGCGCACGATGATGCCGAATTCGGCCACCTGGTTGTCGGGGTCGGTGATGGCGCGCGCCACGCCCAGCGTCTGCTCGCGCCCGTCCGGCGCGGGTGCGGTGGCGACGAAGGCCATTTCGCGGGTGTAGTCCACCTGCACCAGGCGCGCCAACTCGCCGCGCTCCAGCCGGCGGCGGCTGTGAAAGAAGCGCATGCGCAGGTCTTCTGGCGCCAGGCCGTCCATGAAGTCGCGGTGCGCGGCCTCGTCCTCCGGTCGGATCGGCCGCAGGGTGACGCGCTGGCCCCACCAGTCCACCGTTTCCACCAGCTCCGACGGGTAAGGCTGGATCGCGAAGTGCGCCGCGCCCGCCGGGCGGTCGGCCGAGACGCGCACGCGCGCATCCAGCGCCACGGCGCGTTCGTGGTTGACCAAGAGCGGGTTGATGTCCAGCTCGGCCACTTCAGGGATGTCGGCCAACAGGCGCGACACGGCTTCCAGCGTTTGCACCACCGCGCCCAGGTTGGCGGGCGGCACATCGCGGTAACCCTCCAGCAGGCGCGCCACGCGTGTGCGGCCGATCAGCGCGCGCGCCAGCGGAGCGTTGAGTGGCGGCAGCGCCATGGCGCTGTCCTTCATCACTTCGACGGCGGTGCCGCCCTGGCCGAACAGGATCACCGGGCCGAACACGCGGTCGATGCTGGCGCCGATGATCAATTCCTGCGCCTGCGGCAGGCGCACCATCTGCTGCACGGTGAAGCCATCGAGCCGCGCGTCGGGGTGCACCTTGCGCACGCGCTCCAGCATGCGCTCGGCCGCCGCGTGCACGTCGGGCGCGTCCTGCAGGTTGAGCGCGACGCCACCCACGTCCGACTTGTGGCTGATGTCTTCCGACAGGATCTTGAGCACCACCGGAAAGCCCAGGCGCGCCGCTTCGGCCGCGGCCGCTGCCGGGTCGGCCGGGACGGTGCGCGTGGCGACCACCGGAACGCCGTACGCCTCGCACACGGCCTTGGCCTCGGGCTCGGTCAGCATGTCGCGGCCGCTGTCCAGCACCTGGCGGACGATGGCGCGCACGCGCTCGGCGTCGGGCGCGGGCGCGCTGGCTGCGCCATCGGCGGGCGGCGCTTCGGTCAGCTCGGCCTGGTTGTGGGCGTAGCGCTGCAGCATGCCGATGGCGGCGACGGCCTGCTCGGGCATGTCGTAGCAGGCGATGCCGGCGCGCACGAAGACTTCGCGCGCCTCGGCCACCGCCGGCCCGCCGATCCAGCTGGCGATCACCGGCACCGGGCGCTGGCCGGCGGGCTGGATGGCCGGCACCATCGCTCGGGCGATGTCCACCGAAGGCACAATGGCCGTGGGCGCGTGGATGAACAGGATCGTGCCCGCCTCTTCGGGGTGGCGCGCAAGCACCTGAAGCGCGTCCACGTACCGCTGGGCTGGCGCGTCGCCGATGATGTCCACCGGGTTGCCGCGCGACCAGTTGGCGGGCAGCACGGCGTCGAGTTCGCGCAGGGTGGCGTCGCCCAGCGTGGCCAGCGGCACGCCCATGGCCGCCGCGGCGTCGGCCGCCAGCACGCCCGCGCCGCCGCCGTTGGTGAGGATGGTGACGCGGTCGCCGATCGGCGCGCGAAAGCGCGTCAGCACCTCGGCCGCCAGAAACAGCTGCTCCAGGCTGTCCACGCGCAGCATGCCGGCGCGCGCGATGGCGGCGTCGTACACCTCGTCCGCGCCCGCCAGCGCGCCGGTGTGCGAGGCGGCGGCACGGCTGCCTTGTTCGCTGCGCCCGGCTTTGACCACGATCACCGGCTTGTTGCGGGCCGCGGCCCGCGCGGCAGACATGAACTTGCGCGCGTCGTCGATGGCCTCGATGTACAGCAGGATGGCGCGCGTGTGCGGGTCGTTGGCCAGGTAGTCGAGCATGTCGCCGAAATCGACGTCGGCGTGCTCGCCCAGCGACACGAAGCACGAAAAGCCCACGTGGCGCGCCTCTGCCCAGTCGAGCATGGCCGTGACCAGCGCGCCCGACTGCGACACGAAGGCCAGCTGCCCCGGCCGCGCCGGGATGTGCGCAAAGCTCGCGTTCAGGTGCGCGTGCGGCGCCAGCAGGCCGACGCAGTTGGGCCCCAGGATGCGCATCAGGCGCGGGCGCGCCGCGTCCAGCACGGCCTGCTTCTGCGCCGCCGTCAGGCCCGCGGTGATGATCACCACCGCCTGCGTGCCCAGCGCCGCCAGCTGCTGCACCAGGTCCACCACCGTGGCGGGCGGCGTGCAGATCACCGCCAGTTCGGGCACCTGCGGCAGTTGGGCGACGCGCGCGTAGCAGCGCTGGCCGCCCAGTTCGCGGTATTTCGGGTTGACCGGGAACACCGGCCCGGTGAAGCCGCTGCTGCGCATGTTGCGCCACAGCGTGCCGCCCACGGAAAAGGCGCGTTCCGAGGCGCCGATGACGGCCACGGATGCCGGCTGGAACAGGGAGTCGAGGTGGCGAATGCTCATGGGGCGTGAATGGCGGATCGGCAGGTGCGACGCAGGGACAGGCCCGCTGCGTTGCATGAAACAGGATTTACCATGGCTTTTGAGTTCAAATGGTTTGAACAAAGCCGCGAAATCGGGTGGGTTATGACCTGTCCATTTGACCCTAAGATGGTGACCGTCCGATGGGGCGGCCCGCCGACGGGCCCCTCAGCCGCTTCGCTAGCCACCCGTCGCACCGCCGCGCTGCGGCCCCGGCGCCCGGTCGCTGGCGCCGCCCCCTTTCACCCCACTGCCAGGAGAACAACGCATGTCCTCTCGTTTTGCCGCTTCGCTGATCGCCGCTACCTTGGGCTTGACGGCGCTGGCCGTCCAGGCCGCGCCCGCCACCTACAAGATCGACGACGACCACACCTACGCCACCTTCGCCATCAGCCATTTCGGCGCCTCGGTCAACCGCGCGCGCTTCGACAAGGCCGACGGCACGATCGAGTTCGACAAGGTGGCGCGCAAGGGCAAGATCGACGTGACGGTCGACGTCAAGAGCATCGCCAGCGGCTCGGCCGAATTCGACAAGCACCTGCAGGCCCCCGACCTGTTCAACGCCGAGAAGTTTCCAACCCTGCGCTTCGTGTCCGACCGCCTGGTCTACAAGGGCGGGAAGCTGACGGAGGTGCCGGGCCAACTGACGCTGCTGGGCCAGACGCACCCGGTCACCCTGAAGGTCAAGCAGTTCGCCTGCTACGACAACCCAATGGCCAAGACCGAGGCCTGCGGCGGCGACTTCGAAGCCGTGATCGACCGCAGCCAGTGGGGCATGAACTTCGGCGCCGACTTCGGCATCACGAAGAAAGTCACCATCGGCGCCACCATCGAAGCGTTCAAGCAGTAAACCAGCGGGCGGACTGATTCAAGAGAAATCGACCTCCAGCCCTACAGCCACCTGCGCGAGCAGCTATGGATAGGGTAGCAAAAAGCGGGCCGAGGCCCGCTTTTTTCAATGGGCACAGCCTCAGTTCGCCACGCGGCGTGAAGCGTGCGCCGTTCACTTTGCCCGCTGGCGCGCCGCCGCTTCGGCCACGGCCAGGGCGGTCATGTTGACCAGGCGGCGCACGGTGGCCGAAGGCGTCAGCACATGGGCCGGTGCGGCGGTGCCCAGCAGCATGGGGCCGATGGTCACGCCGCTGCCCACCGTGATCTTCAGCACGTTGAACAGGATGTTGGCCGCATCCAGGCTGGGGCAGACCAGCAGGTTGGCCTCGCCGTGCAGCGTGCTGTCGGGCACGGCCTGCGCGCGCAGCGCGGTGGACAGGGCGTTGTCGCCGTGCATTTCGCCATCGCATTCAACATCGGGCGCCATCTCGCGGAACAGCTCGCGCGCCCGGCGCATTTTGAGCGCGCCCGGCCGCTTGGACGAGCCGAAGTTGGAATGCGACACGAAGGCCACCTTGGGCGGCACGCCGAAGTTGCCCACCTCGTCGGCGGCCATCTTGGCAATGGCGGCCAGCAGCTCGGCGCTGGGGTCGTCGTTGACGTAGGTGTCGGTGATGAACAGCGTGCGCTCGGGCAGCATCAGCGCGTTCAGCGTGGCGTAGCCGGGCGCGCCGGGCTCCACGCCGATGATGTCGCGGATGTGGTCCAGGTGCGCGTCAAAACGCCCGACGGTGCCGCACAGCATGGCGTCGGCATCGCCCAGGTGCACCATCAGCGCGGCAATGACCGTGGTCGAGCGGCGCACCGCGGCCTTGGCCGCCTCGACGGTGACGCCGTTGCGCGCCATCAGGCCATGGTAAGTCTCCCAGTAGGTGCGAAAGCGCGGATCGTCCTCGGGGTTGACGCATTCGATGTCCTTGCCCAGGCGCATGCGCAGGCCGGCTTTCTGGATGCGGGTTTCGATCACCGCCGGCCGGCCGATCAGGATCGGCGTGGCCAGGCGGTCGTCGATGGCGATCTGGGCCGCGCGCAGTACGCGCTCGTCCTCGCCTTCTGCGTAGGCCACGCGCTTGTGGTCGGGCGCCGCGGCCTTGGCGGCGGCGTAGACCGGGCGCATCACCATGCCGGTCTGGTAGACAAAGCGCTCCAGGCTCATGCGGTAGGCGTCCATGTCCTCGATCGGGCGCGTGGCCACGCCCGAGGCGGCGGCGGCCTTGGCCACCGCCGGGGCAATGCGCATGATCAGGCGCGGGTCGAACGGCGTCGGGATGATGTAGTCGGCACCGAACTGCAGGTCCTTGCCGGCGTAGGCGGCGGCGACTTCGGCGCTGGTCTCGGCCTTGGCCAGGTTGGCGATCTCGTGCACGCAGGCCAGCTTCATCTCCTCGGTGATCTTGGTCGCCCCGCAGTCCAGCGCGCCGCGGAAGATGTAGGGGAAGCACAGGACGTTGTTGACCTGGTTCGGGTAATCCGAGCGCCCGGTGGCGATGATGCAGTCGGGCCGCGCAGCCTTGGCATCTTCGGGGCGGATCTCGGGCTCGGGGTTGGCCAGCGCCAGGATCACCGGCTTGTCGGCCATGGTCTTGACCATCTCGGGCGTCAGCACGCCGGCGGCCGAGCAGCCCAGGAACACGTCCGCGCCCTTGACCACGTCGGCCAGGGTGCGCGCGCCGGTGTCGGGCTGGGCAAAGCGCGCCTTGCTCTCGTCAAAGCCGCCCGGGCGGCCCTGGTAGATCAGGCCCTTGGAGTCGCAGGCGAACACGTTCTGCGGCTTCACGCCCAGCGCCACCATGACGTCCAGACAGGCGATCGCCGCCGCGCCGGCGCCGCTGACGGCCACCTTCACGTCGCCGATCTTCTTGCCCACGAGTTCCAGCCCGTTGAGCAACGCGGCGGCGGAGATGATGGCCGTGCCGTGCTGGTCGTCGTGGAAGACGGGGATGTTCATGCGCTCGCGCAGCTTCTTCTCGATGTAGAAGCACTCGGGCGCCTTGATGTCTTCCAGGTTGATGCCGCCCAGCGTGGGCTCCAGGCTGGCGATGATCTCGACCAGCTTGTCCGGGTCGCGCTCGTCCAGTTCGATGTCGAACACGTCCACGCCGGCGAATTTCTTGAACAGGCAGCCCTTGCCCTCCATCACCGGCTTGCCCGCCAGCGGGCCGATGTCGCCCAGGCCCAGCACGGCGGTGCCGTTGGTGATGACGCCCACCAGGTTGCCGCGGCTGGTGTATTCGGCCGCCTTGGCCGGGTCGGCCTGGATGTCCAGACACGGGTAGGCGACGCCGGGCGAGTAGGCCAGCGACAGGTCGAGCTGGTTGGACAGCGGCTTGGTCGCGTTGACCGCGATCTTGCCGCGGGTGGGGGAGCGGTGGTACTCGCGCGCTGCGTCGCGCAGGGCCATCTCGGTGGGCGAGAGCGGCTTGGTCATGGGGATATGCCTCCTGGTGATTCGGTGCCGGGGCCGGCGACCGGCCCAGGTGGGCGCGCGGTGTGTTGCAGGCCTCGCCGCTAGCCTACTCCAAATCGCCCGGCCATTCGGGCGGCCAGGGCAGGGTTTGCCAGGGTATCGGGGGTGCCGCGGCGCGGCTTCCGTGATGCGCCGTCTCTGCCAGGAATTTGCGATGAAATCGGCCGTTTGCGCTACAACCATCTGCGCAAGCAGCTATCTAAATAATAGCTCATGGGTGGCGATTGACCGGCCGCGTGTGCCGATCAACCGATGCCGCGGCGCGCGCGGACGGGGCTCAGGCGCCCCGCGGGCCGCGGCCGCCGCCCAGCAGACGCACGAACGCATGCCCGGCGTCGACCAACGCGCGCGCCAGGTCGGCGGCGGCGCTGCGCAGCGGCTGTCCGGCGTGCCAGCTGAACGCGGCGTCGCCCAGGGCCTGCTGCGGCGTGGCCACGGATTCCAGCACCGGCCGCGCCCCGGCGGGCAGCACCAGACGCTCACCCGCCCGCACGAAGACGTCGCCTTGCGGGCCGGCCTCGGTGCCAGGGTGCGGGCCATCGAATGTGACCCACATCAGGCCGCGCACCACACGCAATTCGCCGGTTCGGCAAGCGTGCCAGCGCTGGGCCTGGCCGGCGGGCAGGGTGAACAGTCCGCGCGCCTGGGCGCGCAGGGCCAAGGGAGAAAGGGCATCAGGATGGTGGCGCATGGTGGACTCCCACACAGACAAAGAAAATCATTAATCGGATGGTCATGGTGCGCCTTCCCCCCGTTGACAGTCCAATGAAATCGCGACACGCTATTCATCCCGTTTTCGCATCAATCGCGTGCCATGCTGCATTCCCAGACTCACTTGCGTACGCGCCCGGTGCAGGCCGGTTACCTGCGCGCCTTCGAGGCCGTGGCACGGCACCTGAACTTCCGCATCGCGGCCGAAGAAATGGCGCTCACGCAGTCCGCCGTCAGCCGGCAGATCCAGTCGCTGGAAGACGAGGTGGGCGTGCCGCTGTTTTTGCGCCACACGCGCGCGGTCGAACTCACGGCGGCGGGCATGCAGCTGCTGCAGGCGGTCGCGCATGCGCTGCCGCGCATCGACGGCGCGGTGCGCCACATCCGCCAGAGCGCCGGGCGCAAGCAGGTGGCGGTGACCACGTTCGCCTCGTTCGCGTCGATGTGGCTGATTCCGCGGCTGGAATGGTTTCAGCGTGAGTTTCCGGACATCGACATCCGGGTGGATGCGTCCGACACCGCGTTCGACCTGGACGTGGCCGACGTCGACCTGGCCATCCGCTACGCGCCGGCCGACCGCATGCCGCCCGGCGCGCGGCGCCTGTTCGGCGAATCGGTCACGCCCATGGTCAGCCCCTGGCTGCTGAAAAGCGGGGCGCCGCTGAAGGTGCCCGCCGACGTGCTGAACTTCACCCTGATCGAAGCCGCCGACGCCTTCACCCCGCACCTGGAATGGCTGACCTGGCGGCGCTGGCTGGACAGCCACGGCCTGGAGCGCGCACAGCCCAAGCGCTGGCTCAGCTTCAACTACGCGTACCAGATGACGCAGGCGGCGCTGTCCGGCCAGGGCATCGTGCTGGCGCGCCCGCCGCTGGTGGCCGAAGCGCTGGCCCGCGGCGAACTGGTCGAGCCGTTCACCGGCATGCGCATGCGCTCGCCCATGGCGTACTGGGTGATGACGGCGCAGCGCAGCGCCCAGCGGCCCGAGGTGGCGGCCTTCGCCGACTGGCTCAGCGCCCAGGCCGTCGCCACGCGCGACGTGATCGGCGAGGGTCTGGACCCGGACGAGCGGGACGACTTGGACTGACGGCGAAGCGCCTCAGGCGCCGCCCACCGGCCAGACCACGCCGTTGTCGTTCAGGATGGCGTCCAGCGGCTGGTCGTGCGGCTCGGGCTCGAAATCGTCGATGAAGCCGTTGGTGAAGCCCACGCCCACGGTGACCGGGCGCGGCTCCAGCGCCGCCAGCGTGCGGTCGTAAAAGCCGCCGCCGTAGCCCAGGCGGTAGCCGCCGGGGCCATAGCCGACACAGGGCACGAACAGCAGCGTGGGCACTAGGATTTCGGTGTCCTTGGGTTTGGGAATGCCGTAGGCGTCCTCTTCCATTGGGCACCCCGGGTACCATGCGTGGAAGGTGAGCGTCTTGTGCACCTTGTTGACCACCGGCAGGCCGATGCGCCGGCGCTGGGGCTCGTCGATCAGCTCGCCGTCCTCTTTCCAGCGGTGCAGCGCGGGCAGCGGGTCGAATTCGCCCTTGATTGGCCAGTACGCGCCGATCACGGTATCGGGCCGGCCGACCAGCCAGATGCGCAGGATGTCCTGCAGCGCGTCGGCGCGCGCCAGGCGGTCCTCCAGGTGCAGGCGCTGCTCCACCAGACGTTGGCGCAAGGCCTTCTTGTCAAACGACTTATTCATAATTCGACGATGCAAGTTTCGAAGATTCTGACACCGTTGCGGGCCGTGGGCGTGGTGCTGGCCGGCGCGGTGTGGCCGGGTTTGCCCGGCCTGGCGCAACCCGGCGGCGTGTCGCCTGCGCCGGCTGCGCCCACCGCGGCGCCTGCCGTCAGCGACAGCGTCATCCTCGACATGCGCGACGCGTTCCGCCGCAACGACCGTGCGCGCCTGGCCAGCCTGTTGCCACAGGCGCGCGGCCACGCCCTGGAGCCCTGGGCGGGCTACTGGGAGCTGAAGGCGCGGCTGGAGGACGCCACGCTGACCGACGTGCAGGATTTCTCCGCCCGCTACCCCGGCACCTACCAGGAAGACCGCCTGCGCAACGACTGGCTGTTGCTGGCCGGCAAGCGGCGCGACTGGGCCGGTTTTGCCGCCGAATACCCGCGCTTTCGCATGGCCGACGACCCGCAGGTGCGCTGCTACGCGGTGGCGACGGACGTCGCCAACGGCAAGGCCGCCAGCAAGGAACAGGTGCAGCAGGTGCGCCGCGACTGGTTCGCCCAGCGCGACCTGGACGACGGCTGCCTGCTGGCCGCCGGCCTGCTGCACCAGGCCGGCGCGCTGCCTTTCACCGACCTGTGGAAGCGCGCCCGCCTGGCGACCGAAGCCAACCGCCCCAGCCTGGCGCGCGCCGCCGTGGCGCTGGACGCGCCCGACGTGGCGGGCGACGTCGCCAGCCTGCTGCAGAACCCCGGCCGTTACCTGAGCAGCCGCGCCGCCGTTGGCACGCGCAAGGGGCAGGAGTTGATCGTGCTGGCGCTCATCAAGCTGGCCACGCAAAACCCCGACCAGGCTGCGCTGCAACTGGACAGCAAATGGAGCGTGCAGCTCACGGCCGAGGAACGCAACTGGCTCTGGGGCGTGATCGGCAAGTGGTCGGCGCTGAACCTGTCGGACCTGGCGCCGGGCTACTTCGCCAAGGTCACGCGCGACGCCGATCTGCCGGACGACCAGCTCGCCTGGAAGGCGCGCGCCGCACTGCGCCAGGGCGATTGGCGCACCGTGCAACGCGCCATCGACGCGATGGACGCCCCGGCTGCGGACGACGGCGCCTGGGTGTACTGGAAGGCCCGCGCCCAGCTGGCGCAGGCGCGCAGCGACGCCGACCGCGCCGCCGCCCGCGCGGCGTTCGAGAAGCTGGCCGCCAATCCCGGGCGCTTCGGCTTCTATGAAAAGCTGGCGCGCGAGGAGATCGGCCAGCAAAGCACCATCCCCGCCGGCCCGGTGCCGCTGTCGGTGCAGGAAAAGGAATGGGCGCGCACCCACATCGGCCTGAACCGCGCGCTGATGGCGATCGCCCTGGGCCTGCGCGGCGAAGGCGCGCGCGAATGGAACTACTGGACCAACCTGCACCAGAAGGGCGGCATGAACGACCGCGAGCTGTACGCCGCCGCCGACTTCGCCTGCCAGCGCCAGGTGTGGGACCGCTGCATCAACGCCAGCGAACGCACCAAGGGCTTCATGGACTTCGCCCAGCGCTTCCCGACGCCGCTGCGCGAGCCGGTGGTCAGCCAGTCGCGCGCCATCGGGCTGGACCCGGCGTACGTGTACGGCCTGATCCGCCAGGAAAGCCGTTTCGTGATGGACGCGCGCTCGGGCGTGGGGGCGTCGGGCCTGATGCAGGTCATGCCCGCCACCGCCCGCTGGACGGCGCGCAAGATCGGCCTGCAGGGCTTCACCGCCGACCAGATCAACGACCAGCAGACCAACCTGCTGCTGGGCACCAGCTACCTGAAGCTGGCGCTCGACGACTTCCAGGGCTCGCTGCCCCTGGCCGCCGCCGGCTACAACGCCGGCCCCGGCCGCCCGCGCAACTGGCGCAACGGGCCCACGATGGAAGGCGCGATCTGGGCCGAAAACGTGCCCTTCAACGAAACGCGCGACTACGTGAAGAAGGTGCTGTCCAACACCACCGACTACGCGGCGCTGCTCACGGGCCAGGCGCAGTCGATCAAGGCGCGACTGGGCCAGGTGGGTCCCCTGGGGGGCCAACCCGATCTGAGCCGCGACCTGCCCTGAGTCGGGTTTCAAGCCTTTTCGGCCTCCGGCCCTTTCTGGATCTGCGCGAGCAGCTTCTGATTCGATAGCGTTTGGCGTCCTGTGGCCGATGGCGCCAGCACCCGCAACGGGGAGCGCTGCGCATCAGCGCCCGCGTCCTACGCCGGTAGCGGCGCCAGCGACCGCACAATGGCCCACGCCATGAACGCCGCCGATGCCCCGACCGTGCTGCAGGTGCTCGCCGCCGAGTTTTCGGATGTGCCCGACATCGGGCAAGCCGTGCGCATTCTGGTGCGCCTGCTGCTCGCGCTGGCCCTGGGCTGCGTGCTGGGCTACGAGCGTGAAAGCCACGGCAAGGCGGCGGGCGTGCGTACCCACATGCTGGTGGCCATGGGCTCGGCGCTATTCGTCATGCTGCCGCAGCAGATGGGGGTCGAGCCGGCGGACCTGAGCCGCGTGGTGCAGGGCCTGGTGGCTGGCGTCGGCTTTCTGTGCGCCGGCACCATCCTCAAATCCGAAGCGCGCGGTGCCGAGCACATCCGCGGCCTGACCACCGCGGCCGGGCTGTGGATGACCGCTGCCATCGGCATGGCCTGTGGCATGGGGCGCGAGGTGACGGCGCTGATCGCCACGCTGCTCGCGCTGGTGGTGTTCGCCCTGGTGCCGCACCTGCTGCCGGCCGAGCGCACGGAAAGCCGCGACGAGCCCTGACGCCGTCGGGTTGGGCCCATCCCCGCCGTTGCCGGTGCGCGCAGCGCATCAATGGCAAGGAAAAAGCGCATGGATCGCCGGTGCGCCACGCGCTAGCATGACAGGCTGTTCTGGAGGGACATCGCATGCTCAAGCTCTACATCGGCAACAAGAACTACTCGTCCTGGTCCATGCGGCCCTGGGTGCTCATGACGCAGTTGGGCATTCCGTTCGACGAGGTCATGGTGCGCTTCGACTCCTTCGGCCCCGAATCGGCCTTCAAGGCCACGCTGGCGCCCATCACGCCCGTGGGCAACGTGCCGGTGCTGGTGGATGGCGACCTGGCCGTCTGGGACACGCTGGCCATCGTCGAAACCCTGGCCGAAAGCTTTCCCGACCAAGGCGTCTGGCCGGCCGACCGGCGCCAGCGCGCCCGTGCGCGCAGTCTGTGCGCGGAAATGCACGGCGGCTTTGGCGCGCTGCGCTCGGCCTGTGTGATGAACATCGAAGCCAGCCTGCCCACGGCTGGCGCATTGGCACTGCGCGATCAGCCCGGCGTGCGCGCCGACCTGGCGCGCATTGTCAGCATGTGGCAGGAATTGCTGGCGCACCACGGCGGCCCGATGCTGTTCGGCGCCTTCAGCGCGGTCGACGCCTTCTACGCCCCGGTCGTCATGCGCTTGCGCACCTACGCGCTGCCGGTGCCGGACGACGTGCGCGCCTACATGGACCGCGTGTGCGCCACCCCGGGCGTCAAAGCCTGGATCGATGGCGCGCTGGCCGAGCACGACTTCGTCGATTTCGACGAGCCGTACCGCGTGGCGCCCTGACACGGCGGCGAGGACGTTTCATGAAAACCCAAGCCATCAATGCCCCCGACGCACCGGCCGTCGCTGGCGGCTACGCCCAGGCGCTGCAGGTCGAAGGCGTGCAGCGCTGGCTGTTCGTCAGCGGCCAGATCCCGGAAACGCCCGAAGGGGACATTCCCGAAGGCTTTGAAGCGCAGGCCGCGCTGGCCTGGCGCAACGTCATGGCGCAGCTGCGCGCCGCCGGCATGGACGCCAGCCACCTGGTCAAAGTCACGACCTTTCTGGCGTCGCGCGAGCACACCCTGGCCAACCGCGTGGCGCGCCAGCAGGCGCTGGGCGCGCATGCGCCGGCGCTGACGGTGATCATCACCGGCATCTTCGACAGCCGCTGGCTGCTGGAGATCGAGGCCATCGCCGCGGCCTGAGCGCAGAACGCGGCGCTTCAATCCGCAGGCCACTCGGGTTCGGTGCCTGGCCGCGCCGATGCGGGCGGCGCGGGTTCGGGCGCCGGGCGTGGGCCGCACGCCTTGTTCTCGGCCGCCTTGACGGCGCGCCACCAAGGTCGGATCGCCTCGGCGTGCGCCGGCTCCACCGCTTCGCCCAGGCGCGGCATCAGCAGCGGCGCGGGTTGCTGCGGTGCAAGCTCCAACAGGCGCTCGGCCGGCTGATCCCAGTCGTGCATGGCCAGCGCGAACGTTCCCCAGTGCACCGGCAGCAGCGGCGGGTGGCCCAGCAGCGCCAGCGCTTCAAGCGCGTGGTCGGGCCCCAGGTGGATGTCGCCCCAGGCCGGGTGGTAGGCGCCGACTTCCAGCAGCGCCAGGTCGAACGGACCCAGGCGTTCGGCAATCGTCTTGTACTCGCCCGTCAGGCCGGTGTCGCCGCTGAAGAACACCGCGTGCCGCGGCCCGCGCACCACAATGGACGACCACAGCGTGCTGTTGCGCGTCTTCAGCCCGCGCCCGCTGAAGTGCTGTGACGGCGCCGCCGTCACCGTCAGGCCGGTGCCGGCCACGCGGTGGCTTTCCCACCAGTCCAACTCGTGGATGCGCTCGGGCGCGATGCCCCAGGCCTGCAGGTGCGCGCCCACGCCCAGGGCGGTGATGAAGGGCACGCGGCTGCGCGCCAGCGCCTTGATGGTGGGGTAGTCCAGGTGGTCATAGTGGTCGTGCGAGATGACGATGGCGTCCACCTCCGGCACGTCGCGCAAGGCCACCGGCGCCGGCTGAAAGCGCTTGGGCCCGACCAGCACCGAGGGCGACGCGCGCGGTCCCCACACCGGGTCCGTCAGCACGCGCCAGCCGTCGATCTCCAGCAGCACGCTGGAATGCCCCAGCCAGGTCGCCCGTAGGCCGGTGTCCGGCGGGCGCAGCCACGTAGAGCGGGGGTCGGCGACGGGCAGCGGCCCAACGGGTACACGGCGGCTGTTTGAAGACCACAGCATCTCGCGGATGGACGGCATCGGCACCGCCGGGTCGCGCAGGCCCGGTGCGACGGGGTAGAGGTTGCGAAAGCCTTCGCCCGCCCAGGCAGATGAGGCGCGCATGCGCTCCAGTCGGGCGCCGGTGGCGCGTTGACCCATGGATTTCATAGCCGCGCAGTGTCGCGGGCGCTGCTTACACCTGCTGTGGTTGGGGTATTTGGGGGATTCGGCCGGGTCAGCACGCGACCGGGGGCGCGTCACCCAGCGCGTTGCGTCCGCCCCGTCAAAATCAAAGCCTGACTCGCACCTCCCACCATGCTTTCCCCCGACACCGCACTCGCCTTTTTCAGCCTTTCGTTGCTGCTCGCCCTCGCTCCAGGGCCGGACAACCTGTTTCTGCTGATGATCTCCGCGTCGCAGGGGCGGCGCGCCGGCTTTGCCGTGCTGACGGGGCTGATGCTGGGCGTGCTGGTCCACACCCTGGCGGTGGCGCTGGGGCTGGCGGCGGTCTTCGCCGCATCGGCCGCAGCCTTCACCGCGCTCAAGCTGGCCGGCGCCGCTTACCTGCTGTATTTGGCCTGGGGCGCCTGGCGCGCGCCGGCCAGTGTGCAGGCCGACACGGCGGGCGGGGCGCCGCAGCAGTCCTGGTGGCGGCTGGTGGGGCGCGGCGTGGTCATGAACCTGACCAACCCCAAGGTGCTGCTGTTTTTCCTGGCCCTGCTGCCGCAGTTCGTCACGCCCGCGCGGGGCGGGGTGGTGCTGCAGATCGTGACCTTGGGCCTGCTTTTCATCGCTGCCGGGGCTTTGGTGTTCGCGGCGGTGATTCTGGCGGCCGATGCGCTGCGTGCCCGCCTGGCGCGCTCGGCGCGCGCGCAGCGCTGGCTCAACCGCATGGCGGCGCTGGTTTTTGCCGGGCTGGCGCTGCGGTTGATGACGGCGCAGCGCTGATGCGACACCGGGGCCGCGCGGCCCCGGCGCCTGCCCTTACTGCGGGGCTTGCAGATTTCCGGGCATGCCAGCGCCCGGCGCCTTGGGCGCCAAGGTGCGCGCGGTCTCCACCAACTGCACGAACTCGGCGCGGTAGCCTTGCGGGTCGTCACCACGGCCGGCGCGCGCCAGAGCCAGGGCGTCGTCGTACGTCCATTGGCCGATGTACGGGCTGGTGCGCAGCAGTTGGCCAAAGCCGGCGACCGCGGCCGCAAACTTGAAGTCGACGCTGGGCGCGGCGTTGCCAGGCGCCACGGCAATGGGTTGGCGGATCTCCCTGGCCTGCGACTGTCCCGGCGCCTTGTAGCGCACGCGCCATTCGGCCAACTCACCCGCCTTGCCGGTGGCTGCCGCCTGAGTGGTCTGGCCGTACCGACGCGGTGCGTGCAGCGTGGTCTGGCCGACGGGCGTGAGCTCGTACAGCGCGGTGACCGATTTGCCGGCGCCGATCTCCACCGCGTCGACCTGGTCGTTGCGGAAGTCGGCTTCGCTCATCACCCGGTTTTCATAGCCGATCAGGCGCCATTCGGCCACGCTGGCGGGGTTGAATTCCAGCTGCAGCTTGACGTCCGCGGCCACGGTGTTGAAGGTGGACGACAGTTCTTGAACCAGCACCTTGCGCGCCTCGGTGGCCGAGTCGATGTAGCTGTAGTTGCCGTTGCCGACCAGGGCCAGCTGCTTCATCATCGGCTCGTTCAGATTGCCCGTGCCAAAGCCCAGCGTGGTCAGCGACACGCCGCTGGCGCGTTCGCGCGCCACCATCGACTTCAGCTGCTCCACGTTCGCCACGCCGACGTTGAAGTCGCCGTCCGTCGCCATGACGATGCGGTTGATGCCGCCGGGTTTGAAGGCGGCCCGGGCCTGCTCGTACGCCATCGCCAGCGCCTGCCCGCCCGACGTGGCGCCGCTGGCGCGCAGGCCGCCGACCACGCCCAGTATCTTCTGCTTGTCGTTGGTGGCCGGCAGCGCCAGCGACACATGGCCCGAGTACGTGACGATGCTGACGCTGTCCTGCGGGCGCAGCTGTTCGGTCAGCATGCGCAGCGTGGCCTGCACCAGCGGCATCTTGTCGGCCCTTGCCATCGAGCCCGACGTGTCCACCATGAACACCAGGTTGGCTGGCGGCATCTGCCCGCTTTGCACGTCCACCGCCTTCACGCCCACGCGCAGCAGCAGATGCTGCGCGTTCCAGGGCGCTGGCGCCACCTCGGTTGTCACGCCAAACGGCGCGCCGGCCGTGGGCTGGTTGCTGTAGGTGAAGGGGAAGGGGAAGTAGTTCAGCAGCTCTTCCACGCGCACCGCGTCGGCCGGCGGCAGACGGCCTTGCTTCAGAAAGCGCCGCATATTGCTGTAGCTGCCGGTGTCGACGTCCAGACTCAGCGTGGACACGGCGTCTTGCGCGGTCAGCTTGACCGGGTTGTCCTTGATCTTGTCGTAGCGCTCGGTGTCGCGGCCGGGCAGCGCCTGCTGCGGCAGCGGCATCGGCGGCGCGATCAGGACGTTCCCAGTGGCGACGGCCCGGTTGCGCGCCAACCCGGCGCGCGGCGCGGGTTGCGCCTGGTACGCCGGTGGCGGGGCTGGCACCGGCGCAGCGGCGGGGGAGGGCGCCGCCACCGCGGCGCTGGCGCTGGCCGCCGCATCAGCCTGGGGCTTGCTGGACGACTGCCGTACTGGTGTGCTGCAGGCTGCGAGCAGGGCGGCAACGACCACAACGGTGAGCACGGGCGTGGCGCCGCGCCGGCGTTGGATTGGCGCCACCAGGGTGTCAAAGGGCAGATTGGTCGGGCGAAGGGTCATGGCAGGTTTCCGCAAAAAAAGCAGCAGGTGAAGGCTTGAACGGGGTAACGCCTCGGAGGGGGTTAAACCGCGGGGAAAAAGGAGGCGCCCGGTACGCCAGCCCGGCCGCGGCGCGCGTCGCAGGCCAGCCATGTTGGCAGCGCCGCGCAGCCGCTTCGGTCTCTCATGCTACCAAATGGGTAGCTGTCTGCGCAGGTGGTTGTAGGGCTGAAAGCCAAAAACATTTGAATTTTGGGTCCGCAAGAGATTCTTGGGGTGCGCCTCAAAATACCCAGTTTCAGGGATACCAAGGGGACGACAAGCGGCCTATCATCGGGCGGCCTTCAGATGTAACGACGGGTAAATAAAGTGTTCGAAATCGCGCAACTTGTGTTGCCAGGAGCCGACCGATGAAGAGATGCCCCCAATCCACCACCAGCCCTTGGACTTGGCTGGTCGCCGCGGCCACGGCCGCCAGTCTGGCCGCGTGCGGCGGCGGTGACGACGCCGACGGCGGCGGCACCCCTGATCCGCTGCAGGCGTACCGCGACCAAGTCGTCCAGTGGGGGGTGTGCGACGCCACGGCGCTCGGGCCGCAAGTAAACCTGCCTGACGGCGTTGGCGAGCGCCTGCAGTGCGCCGACGTGCGCGCGCCCCTGGACTGGGCCAAGCCCGACCGCGGCGACGTGTCGGTTGCCGTGATGCGGCTCAAGTCGATGGATCCGGCCCAGCGCAAGGGCTCGATCCTGTTCAACCCCGGCGGCCCCGGCGAGGACGGCCTCTGGTTGTCTCAGTATTTGATTGGCTTTATCAACTCGGCCGATCCCGCGACGCCGGTGGGGGCCAAGTACCGGCAGCTGGCGAGCGCCTACGACATGGTGGGCTTCTCGCCGCGCGGCACGGGCAGCAGCGTGCATGTGCTGTGCCAGACCAACGAAGTGAGCAAATTTGTCGACCCCACGCCACTGGGCACGCAGGATGTCTATGTCGCGAACGCCAGCTACAACGCCAGCAAGTACGCGATCGCGTGCGCGCGCAACCCGGTGACGCCCTTCGTCAACACCGACGCTACGGTGCGCGACATGGATTTGATCCGCGGCCTGCTTGGTGACGCAAAGCTCAACTACGTCGGCTATTCCTACGGCACGTGGCTGGGCGCGTGGTACGCGAGCCTGTTCCCGGACCACGCCGGCCGGATGGTGCTGGACAGTTCCATCGACTTTTCCGGCAATCTGGAGCGCGCGCTGGTGGCCAAGCCGGTGGCGCGCCAAATCATTGAAGATCGCATCCTGGCGCCCTACGCGGCACGCCACGCCGCCTACTACCAACTGGGCGCCAGTGCGGGCGAGGTCAGCCAGATGATCAACGGCTTGTCGCCCCGTGTGCAGGCGCTGTTAGGAGGTCAGCTGGCGGGTGATTCCTACAGCGTTCGCAAGTCTGAGAAATCGATGACCGCTATTGCAGCGGCGCGGGGGCTCGACGCCGTGCTGCGTGCAGCGCCCTCGGACGCGGACGCGGGCGGCGTGGTGGGCGCCCTGGCAAAAACCGTGTTCATCGCCGGCGGCACCGCCGACGCGACTGAGCGCAACCAAGCTGCAATGAGTCAGGCCATCCAGTTTTACAACCAGTACCGCCACACTTGGGTGAACTTCCCGGCGCAAAGCATTTCCGACAGCGGCGGATTCTGGCCTGTCACTTGCAACGACAGCGTCGCCACCACGGACCCGGCGGCGTGGACAGCGATCGTGCGGGCCCAAGCCCAGGCGTCACCGCGCTACTTCTTTAGCGCCCTGGGTCACAACCCCTGCCAATTCTGGGGTGGTCCGCGCACCACCAAGCCCGACTTCAAGCCCTTGCAGAGCCAGAAGCTGTTGATGGTCCAGTCGCAGTTTGATTCAGCCACGCCGACCCCCGATGCGTTGAACATGTTCGCGCAGTTGCCGACCTCCCACTTGGTCTACGTGCCTGGCGAATACACACATGGCGTGTTCCCTTACCAAACCGCATGTGTTGACGTGGCCGTTGTCGACTACCTGATGGGCTCTGATCAGGCACCCCGCCAGATCGACTGTCCGGCCAAGCCGTTGCCACAGGACGCGGCCGCTTCCGCAGCTAAGGCGCAGTCGCAGGCATCGGCCAGTGAGCCGGCCCGCACGCACAAGGATCAGGAAGCCGCGGACCGCTTGCTCGACAAGTTTCACGAAGGCCTGGTGCCAAAGGGCAGCGCCCCGCGCTGACGGTGCGCGTATCGCCGGGCGGTGCCTGCCGCCCACGGCCTACTCGATACTGGTGTGGGCTGTTGTCGTGGGCGGGCGCCAGCGCCCGCCTTCTACACTCTCCCCATGCAAATCTACATGGTGGGTGGCGCGGTGCGCGACCGGTTGCTGGGGCTGGCGGTGCAAGACCACGACTGGGTGGTGGTGGGCGCCACGCCCGAAGAGATGGTGGCGCAGGGCTTCGTGCCGGTGGGCAAGGACTTTCCGGTGTTCCTGCACCCTGAGTCGCACGAGGAATACGCGCTGGCGCGCACCGAGCGCAAGAGCGGGCGCGGCTACAAGGGCTTCAACGTCTTCACCAGCCCCGATGTGACGCTGGAGCAGGATCTGGCGCGGCGCGATTTGACTATCAATGCGATAGCTGCCTGCGCAGATTGGGTGCCGGCTGCAGGCCAAAAAGGCTTGGATCTTGATCCCGCGCTGATTGACCCGTTCCACGGCCAGCGCGACCTGCGCGCCAAGGTGCTGCGCCACGTCACCGACGCCTTCCGCGAAGACCCGGTGCGCATCCTGCGGCTGGCGCGTTTTGCCGCGCGCTTTCACGACTTCAGCGTCGCGCCCGAGACCCTGGCGCTGATGCAGGACATGGTCGCCGATGGCGAGGCCGACCACCTGGTGCCCGAGCGCGTGTGGCAGGAGCTGGCGCGCGGGCTGATGGAGACGCACCCGGCGCGGATGTTCGAGGTGCTGCGCGCGTGCGGCGCGCTGCGCGTCGTGCTGCCCGAGCTGGACCGCCTGTGGGGCGTGCCGCAGCGCGCCGAATACCACCCCGAAGTCGACACCGGCGTGCACGTGATGATGGTGCTGCAGATGGCCGCACGCCTGGGTGCGGGCCTGCCGGTGCGCTGGGCCTGCCTGATGCACGACCTCGGCAAGGGCACGACGCCGGTGGATGAGCTGCCGCGCCACATCGCGCACGAAATCCGCAGCGCCAAGCTGCTCAAGACCGTGGGCGAACGCCTGCGCGTGCCGACCGAATGCACCGAACTGGCCGACGTGGTCGCGCGCGAACACGGCAACATCCACCGCAGTGGCGATCTGAACGCCGCCGCGACTGTGCGCCTGCTGGAGCGCTGCGATGCGTTCCGCAAACCGGCGCGCTTTGCCGACGCGCTGCTGGCCTGCGAATGCGACGCGCGCGGACGGCTGGGCATGGAAGACGACGCCTACCCGCAGCGCCCGCGCCTGCTGGCCGCGCTGGCGGCGGCGCAGAGTGTGGAAACCGCCACCGTCGCGGCCGAAGCGCAGGCCCGCGGTGCGCGCGGCGAGGCGATCGGCAAGGCCGTTGCACAGGCCCGTGCGCAAGCGGTCGCGGCCTGGATGGCGACCGACGCCGAACGCACTTTGCCATCAAAAACATAGCTGTCTGCGCTGGTGGTTGTAGGGCTAGAGGCTTAAAACCCTTAAAAAACAAAAGCCAACCGCACGGTCGGTGAATGGGGATAATCGCGCGATGGCAAGACCGATTTCCGCCGCCCACGGGCTGCGCCGCGACGAGATCCTGAACGTGGCGGCCGACTGCTTCGCCCGTCAGAGCTACCCCGCCACCAGCATGAACGACATTGCCGCTGCGGGCGGCACGTCGAAGGCGCGGCTCTACCACTATTACGAGAGCAAAGAGGCGATCCTGTTCGACCTGCTCGACCGCTACACGCAAAAGCTGCTGGTCATCATCGGTCAGGTGCAGGCGACGGCGCAGCGCGGCGGGCTGGACGAGCGCGCCACGCTGCACGAGTTGGTGCGCGCTTTTCTGCGCGAGTACGAGACGTCGGCCACCCGCCACGCGGCGCTGCTGGGCAGCACGCAGTTTCTGGGGCCCGAGCAGCGCGAAGTGATCCTGAACCGCCAGCGCGACGTGGTCTCGGCCGTCACGCGCTTTCTGCGCCGCGCCTACCCGGAACGCATCCACGCAGGCAACCAGACGGCGGTGGCGATGACGCTGTTCGGCATGATCAACTGGACCTTCACCTGGTTGCGCCCGGGCGGCTCGATGAGCTACCCGCAGTTTGCCGACGAGGTGGTGGCCCTGCTCGACCACGGATTGACACCGCGCTGAGGCCGCCTCCGGTCGCCGCTGGAAGGGGCTACGGCGCCATGAGGGTATGTCAATGCGCATGGCGTGTAACCCGGGAGTAGACGAAACTCCTACAACCATGAGCATCTTCCCCCGCCCTCAGCCGCCCGCAGCTTGCGCAGATTGCCGGCTGCGGCAAACCCAGGGCTTTCAGCCCGTGACGGAGGAGGAGCTGGCGTGCATTCAGGCCTTTCGCAGCGGTACCCGCAAGGTGGCCGCGGGCCGGGCGGTGATCGCCGAGTTGGGCGACCCGGTCAACCTGTTCACGCTGTACGCGGGCTGGGCGTTTCGCTACAAGACGCTGTCCGACGGGCGCCGGCAGATCCTCAACTTTTTGCTGCCGGGCGACTTCATCGGCCTGCAGGCCGAGTTCGCCAATACCGCGACCCACGGTGTCGAGGCGCTGACCGATGCGCAGCTGTGCGTGTTTCCGCAGTCCGGCCTGTGGGATTTCGTGCGCCGCAACCCGAAGCTGGGTTACGACATCACCTGGCTGAGCGCGAGCGGTGAACAGGTGGTCGACGAAAACCTGGTCACCGTGGGCCAGCGCAATGCGGCTGAGCGCATCGCCACGCTGCTGATCCGCCTGGCGCGGCGCGCCGAGCGGGCCGGGCTGGTCGATGGCGACGGCGCGTTCGAATTTCCGCTGACGCAGCAGCACATCGCGGACGCGCTGGGTCTGTCGCTGGTGCACACCAACAAGACGCTGCGCAAACTGACGCAGCTGGGCCTGCACGAGATCCGCGATGGCCGCCTGCGCATCGTGAAGCCCGGCGCGCTCGCGGCACTGGCGGACTACGCCGCCCGGCCACTGCGCCCGCAGCCGCTGATCTGACCGCCTGATCCCCTTGCAGCGCGCCCGCGGCGCGCGCCGGCGTCGGCGAGCAGCATTTACTGGACGGTTGACCAGAAACGGTGCAAACTCGGCACCCTCATGGCCCGACCTTCTCGTCAGCAGGACCAGGCGCTGCTCGCCAGCGGCGCCGCGCTGTACCCCGAACTGGGGTGCGCCGGCCTGTCCGTGCGTGCCGTGGCCGCGCACGCGGGCGTCACGGCGGGCATGTTTCACTACCATTTCGAGAGCAAGGAAGACTTCCTGCGGCAGGTGTTGCAGGGCTTCTACGAAGAGCTTTTCAGCCAGATGAGCACCCCGGCGCAGCGGCCCGGGCCACCGCTGGAGCGCCTGCACAGCGCGCTGGGCGCCATCGCGCGCTTCGTGCGCGAGCACGCGCCCCTGCTGCGCCGCGTGCTGAGCGACGCGCAGGCCGGGCACGCCGTGGTCACCGAATTCATCCAGCGCAACCTGCCGCGCCACGTGGAGCTGGTGCTGGGCCTGCTGGCCGAGGCCGAAGCGCGCGGCCAACTGGCCCCCCGGCCCCCGCTGCTGCGCGCCAGTTTTTTGTTCGGCGCCGTGATGGCGCCCGTGCTGGCCGCTTCGGCCATGCGCGACACCGGCCTGCTGCCGGCCTTTGCGCAGCCGCTGGTGCAGCCGCAGGTGCTGTCCGACGCGGCGATCGACGAACGCATCGGGCTGGCGCTGCGGGCCCTCAGATCAGGAGCCTTGCATGACACGACGTGACAGGACCGCGCAGGCACGCCCGCGCACAGGTCGCTCCGCCAACCGGCGGCGCCTGGCCGGCGTGCTGCTGGCCGCGACCGCCGTGCTCGCGGCCTGCACCGAGCCGGTGGGCGATGGCTGGTCGGGTTACGCCGAGGGGGACTACGTCTACGTCGCCGCGCCGGTGGCCGGCCGGCTCACCCGACTGGCGGTGCGCGCGGGCGACGACGTGGCGCAGGGTGCCCCGCTGTTCGCGCTGGACGAGGCACCCGAGCGCGACGCCTTGCAGGCGGCCGAGGCCCAGCGCGACGCCGCGGTCGCGCAGTCGGCCAATCTGCAGACCGGCAAGCGGCCCGACGAAGTCGCGCAGGTGCAGGCGCAGCTGGCGCAGGCGCGCGCGCAGGCCACGTTGGCGCGCACCGATTCGGCGCGCAAGGCGTCCCTGGTGACTCAGGCCGCCGTCTCGCGCAGCGAGGCCGACGCGGCCCGCACCGCCGCGGCCGCTGCGGACCAGCGCGTGACCGAGCTGGAAGCCGCCCTGCGCACGGCGCGCCAGCCCGCGCGTGCGCAGGAGCGCGCCGCGGCCGAAGCGCAGGCCCGCGCGGCCGACGGCGCGCTGGCCCAGCAGCGCTGGCGCCTGGACCAGATGGCGCAGGCGGCGCCGGCCAGCGGGCAGGTGGCCGACACGCTGTTTCGCGAAGGCGAGTGGGTGGCGGCGGGTCAGCCGGTCGTGTCGCTGCTGCCGCCCGGCCACCTGAAGGCGCGCTTCTTCGTGCCCGAAGCCGCCCTGAGCCAGTTGAAGAGCGGCGTTGCCGTGCAACTCAACTGCGATGGCTGTGCGGCGCCGCTCACCGCGCGCATCAGCCGCATCGCGACCGAGCCCGAGTACACACCGCCGGTGATCTATTCGAATGCGCAGCGTGCCAAGCTGGTGTTCATGGTCGAAGCGCTGCCCGAGACCCAGGACGTCGCGCGCCTGAAGCCTGGCCAGCCACTGGATGTGCGGCTGCTGCCTGCCGTGCCCGGTTCTTGAAAAAAACAGGGCTCTGATCGGCCATGAGCTTGCGCAACCAGCTATGAACAAAGTAGCAGAAGAGGCGGCATTCACCCGCGGTGAAGACGCGGCCGGCTGGGCCATCGACGTGCGCGGCCTCACCAAGCGCTATGGCGAGCGCGTCGTGGTGGACAACGTCGATCTGCAGGTGCGGCCTGGCCGGATCTGCGGCTTTCTGGGCCCCAACGGCAGCGGCAAGACCACAACCATCCGCATGCTGTGCGGCCTGCTCACGCCGGATGCGGGCGAGGGCACCTGCCTGGGCCTGGACATCCGCACGCAGGCGCCGCTGATCAAGCGCCAGGTGGGTTACATGACGCAGAAGTTCGGGCTGTACGACGATCTGTCGATTCGCCAGAACCTCGACTTCATCGCGCGCCTGTTCGCGCTGCCCGAACGCCGCGCCGCTGTTGACAAGGCGCTGGACGACCTGGGCCTGCGCGAGCGCCAGCACCAGCTGGCGGGCGCGCTGTCGGGCGGCTGGAAACAGCGCCTGGCGCTGGCCGCCTGCCTGATCCATCGGCCGCGCCTGCTGCTGCTCGATGAGCCGACGGCGGGTGTCGACCCGAAAGCGCGGCGCGACTTCTGGGACCAGATCCACCGGCTGGCGAGCGAGGGCATCACGGTGCTGGTGTCGACGCACTACATGGACGAGGCCGAGCGCTGCCACGAGCTCGTCTACATCGCCTACGGCCATGTGCTGGCGCGCGGCACCGAGGCCGAGATCGTGCAGGGCGCGCACCTGACGGTGTACGAGGTGACCGGCGCCATCACGGCCGAGCAGCAGGCCCGCGTGGCGGAGGCGCCCGGCGTGGACAGCGTGGCGCCCTTCGGCAACCGCTTGCACGTCGCGGGGCGCGATGCGGCGCTGGTCGAGCAGGCGGTCGCGCCGCTGGCTGCGCAGGGCCTGAACGTGGCGCGCGCGCCCGCCAACCTGGAAGACGTGTTCATCAGCCTGATTGGCCAGGCGCAGGACAACTTTGCCGAAGGCGGGGTGCCGTCGTGAGCGGGGGCGGCGGCTTGTCCCTGCGCCGCGCGCTGGCGGTGTTCATCAAGGAGTTCCAGCAGATCCTGCGCGACCGGCTGACCTTCGCGATGGCGGTGATGATCCCGGTGATGCAGCTGGTGCTGTTCGGCTATGCGATCAACACCGACCCGAAGCAGCTGCCCACGGCCATCGTCGCGGCCGAACACGGGCCGCTGGTGCGCACGCTGACCACGGCCATGCAGAACACCGGCTACTTCGACGTGGTGATGAACGGGGTGAGCGAGGCCAAGGCCGACGACGCCATGCTGCGCGGCGATGTGCAGCTGATCGTGGTGGTGCCGCCGCAGTTCGAGGCGCAGCTGCTGCGCGGCCAGAAGCCCGTGCTGTACGTGGCGGCCGACGCGACCGACCCATCGGCGTCGGCCAACGCGGTGGCGGCGCTGGGTCAGCTGTCCACGCAGGCACTGCGGCGCGACCTGACGGGCCCGCTGCGTGCGCTGAACGCGCAGGCGCCGCCCTTTGAGGTGCGGGTGCACCGGCGCTATAACCCTGAAGGCCTGTCGCGCGTCAACATCGTGCCGGGGCTGATCGGCACCATCCTGACCATGACGATGATCATGTTCACGGGCCTGGCGATGACGCGCGAGCGCGAGCGCGGCACCATGGAAAACCTGCTCGCCACGCCCGTCCAGCCACTGGAGGTGATGGTGGGCAAGATCCTGCCCTACGTGGTGATCGGTTACCTGCAGCTTATGGTCATTATGGGCGCGGCCTGGCTGCTCTTTGGCGTGCCGATGGTGGGCAGCGGCCCCTTGCTGGGCGCGATGATCGGCGTGTTCATCCTGGCCAATCTGGCCGTCGGCTTCACCTTCAGCACCCTGGCACGCAACCAGTTGCAGTCGGTGCAGATGACGCTGTTTTTCTTCTTGCCCTCGATGCTGCTGTCGGGTTTCATGTTTCCGTTTCGCGGGATGCCGCGCTGGGCGCAGTGGATTGGCGAGGTGCTGCCGCTGACGCACTTCCTGCGCATCGTGCGCGGCATCATGCTCAAGGGCGCAGGCTTGACCGAGCTGCTGCCCGAGTTGGGCGCATTGCTCGCCTTTGTGTTGGCGGTGAGCGTGCTCGCCATCGCGCGCTACCGCCAGACGCTGGATTGAGCGGGCCGCGCCCGCACGCGCTCAGGGCTTGCCGATCGGCCCGAACTCCGTGGGCACCCATCGGTAGCTCGCGGCGGAATGGCGGCCTTCGCGCACCACGTGACCCATGCCGGGGAACGGCAGGTGCGCGCCCGCCACCCATTCACCCCGCTCGGCGACCTCGGCCAGCAGGCGCTTGCGCGAGGCGACGGCCTGCCGGCGGTCGCTGTCGTACTCGAACGCGGCTTCCGGGTGCCGCAGCTGTACCGCGTGGTAGTGCACCACGTCGCCCCACACCAGCAGCGAGGCCTGGCCGCTGCCGTGCACGCGCCAAGAGGTGTGGCCAGGGGTATGGCCCGGCGTGGCCACGCGCTCGACGCCTGCGGGCAGGGCGTCACCGTCGCCCACGGCCTTGAAGCGCCCGGCCGCCTGGTAAGGCGCCACCGCGCGGCGCGCCATGTCGAACAGCGGGTGCATGGCCTCGGGCGCGAGGTCGCGCGTCGCCGGGTCGAGCCAGTAGCGCGCGTCGGCCTCGGACAGCCACAGCGTGGCGTTGGGGTACGCCATCTGGCCATCGGCCGTCAGCACGCCGCACAGGTGGTCCGGGTGCGCATGGGTGAGCAGCACGTGCCGGACGTCTTCCGGCCGCACACCGGCCGCCCGAAGGTTGCCCAGCACCTGCCCGAGCGCGGGGCCGAAGCAGTCCGCCGTGCCCGTGTCCACGAGGAGCAGCTCGCCGCCGCGGCGCACCAGGTAGGCGTTGACGGCGGTTTGCACGCCGTCCTGGGTTTGCGGCACGTGAAAGGTATCCAGACTTGCCTGAGTCTTGGCAGGCGGCATGCCCTTGAGCTGCTGCACGGGCAGAAAAGCGACGCCGTCGAACAGGGCGGTGACCTGCAGGTCGCCGATGGCCTGGCGATAGACGCCGGGTACCTGCGTGAAATCGG
This sequence comes from Ottowia flava, assembly GCF_008017535.1. Classification (GTDB taxonomy): domain Bacteria; phylum Pseudomonadota; class Gammaproteobacteria; order Burkholderiales; family Burkholderiaceae_C; genus Ottowia; species Ottowia flava. Next base: position 6,194 of record NZ_VRUA01000002.1, on the reverse strand, counting down.
CGGCGGCCGCAGGCAAGGGATTGGTGGCAACGCCGAGCGCCAGCAGGGCAGCGGCGAGCTTTGGAAAGCGTCGGGTGTTGGTGGGCATGAAGAGCGTCCTGTCAGAGAAAGCCCGAAGGCGATGTGCTGACGGTACGCCTCAAGCGCCCCGCCGGGCGCTCAGATTGCCGCGCGAAACGCTCAGGCGGCTTCGGGCAGCGCGTTGCCCATGGCGCTGGCGTCCAGGCCATAGCGCTCACGGAAGCGGCGCGAGAAGCTGTCGGCCGAGCAGTAGCCCACCTTGGCCGCCACCGACTTGACCGGCCAGCGCGTGGTCTGCAACAGCAGCAGAGCGTGCGCCAGCCGGGCCTGCGCGATCAGCTCGCGCAGCGACAGGCCTTCATCGGCCAGACGGCGGCGCAAGGTGGCGCCGCTGCACCCCAGCGCCTGCTCGAAATCGCGCGATTGCCATGGTCGGTCGGGCGCCTGCGCGACGAGTTCACGCACCTGGGCGGACAGTCGGGGGGCCGGTGGCAGCAGCAGATCGCCACAGCCGCGCGGCACCAGTTGCGTCAAGAGGGCCAGCACCGCCATCCGGGCGCGCAATTCGTCGTCCGCTTCAGCGGCGTCGGCCAGCGCGGTCAACTCTGTGCACAGACTGCCGGCCGGAATCCGCACGAAATCCATGCGTGCCGAGGCCAATGGCGTGGTCCACAGCAAGCGCGCGGCGCCCAGCACCTCGTCGCACAGCGGGATGCTGAGGCTGAAGTAGCGGCCGTCGGCAGGGTCGGGCCGGTTCACCACGTCCAGCCGCACCCCAGGCGCGACGGCCAGCAGGTCACCCGGTTCGAACTGGTCGGCTTGGTTGCCGCATTGCACGTGCTTCTGCCCGCGCAGCACCAGGGCGAGCGTAGGACGGTCAATGTCGACGGACTTGATCGCGTGTTCGCAACGCGCGCGAAAGCAAACCAGGCGCTCGTCGGAGGGGCCGTCCATCAGCGTGACCAGGCGCTCGATCAAGGCGGCATCGGGGGGCAGGTCGGCGATGTGCATGGCGCATGCTAGCGCCCGGGCGCTGCCGTTGCGGGCGCGCGCGGAAATGGCCGCGTGGCGCGTCCGATAATCAAGCGCATCGCATTGAGACCCAGGGGACACCGTCAGATATGAGCGCCATCCACGTCGTCGTCATGGCCGCGGGCAAAGGCACCCGCATGAAAAGCAAGCGCCCCAAGGTGCTGCACACGCTGGCCGGACGCGCGTTGCTGCGCCATGTGCTGGACGGCGCGGCCGCCCTGGGGGCGGCCGACGTGGTGGTCGTCACCGGTCATGGTGCTACAGAAGTAGAAGCTGCCTGCGCAGACTGGAGTAAGGCTGGAGGCCAAAATGGTTCATATCCCTCGCTGCGGCCTGTGCGCCAGGAGCCGCAGTTGGGCACCGGTCACGCGGTGCAACAGGCGGTGCCGCTGCTGCCCCAGGATGGCGTCACGCTGATCCTGAACGGCGACGTACCGCTGGTGCAGCCCGATACGCTGCGTGCGCTGATCGACCTGTGTGGCGCGCGCCAAATCGCCCTTCTGACGGTGGACACGGCCGAGGACGCCGGCGCCTACGGCCGCATCGTGCGGGGCGGGCAGGGCGCGGACGCACCGGTGCTGGCGATCGTCGAAGCCAAGGACGCCACGCCCGAGCAGCGCGCGCTGACCGAGTGGCATTCCGGCGTGATGGCCGCGCCCACGGCGCTGCTCAAGAAATACCTGGCGCAGCTGGACGACGACAACGCGCAAAAAGAGTTTTACCTGACCGACGTGGTGCGCCACGCCGTGGCCGATGGCACGCCGGTGCAGGCGCTGCGCATCAGCGACGCGGTGGAAGTGGCCGGCGTCAACAGCCCGCAGCAGCTGGCCGAGCTGGAACGCGAGCTGCAGCTGCGCACGGCCCAGCGCTTCATGGCGGACGGCGTGCGCCTGGCCGACCCGGCGCGCTTTGACGTGCGCGGCGAGCTGGTCTGTGGGCAGGACGTGGAGATCGACGTCGGCTGCATCTTCGAAGGCCGGGTGGCGCTGGGCGACGACGTGCGCATCGGCGCGCACTGCGTCATTGCCAACGCCGACATCGCGGCGGGCGCGGTGATTCACCCTTTCACCCACATCGACGGCGCCAAGGACGGCGTGCGCGTGGGCGCGGGCGCACTGGTCGGCCCGTTTGCCCGTCTGCGCCCGGGCGCCACGCTGGGCGCCGAGGTGCACATCGGCAACTTCGTCGAAGTGAAGAACAGCACCCTGGCCGATGGCGCCAAGGCCAACCACCTGGCTTACCTGGGCGACGCCACGGTGGGCGAACGCGTGAACTACGGCGCCGGCAGCATCACCGCCAACTACGACGGTGCCAACAAGCACCGGACGGTGATCGAGGCCGACGTGCACGTGGGCAGCAACTGCGTGCTGGTCGCGCCGATCACGCTGGGTGCGGGCGGCACGGTGGGCGGCGGATCGACGCTGACCAAGAGCACGCCGCCCGGCGCACTGACCGTGGCGCGCGGCAAGCCAGTGAGCATCGCCCACTGGCAGCGGCCGGTGAAAAAGGCCGCTGGCACCAACGAAAGCTGAGCGGCGGGGGCCTGCGTGACCGGCTGCTGTACGGCCGGCTGGCCGCAGCGTTCGGCGCGTGGGTCACACGGCCGGGGCGCTGACGCACCGCGTGGTGCCACGGCCGTCAGTTGCTGGCGCGGCCTATGCCCCAGGCGTCGGCCGCGGCGTCGGCGTGTTCGTCGGCCACCGGTGACAAATCCATCAGCCCGGTCACCGTCATGGGCTGGGTGTCGCGGAAACCACCGGCGCGGCCGTGAGGCAGGTCGTCCGACAGATGCGGGCGGCGGTGCGCGGGCAACGGTACAGCGCCGTCCGCTGGCGCCAAAGCGCCTGGCGCGGTCACGTTGGCGGGCGATCCGTCGGGTGTCAGTTCGGCGCTGCGCACGTGGCGGCGGAAGTCGTTGGGGTTGGGCAGATCGCGCGTGCTGCGCGTGAGGCGAATCAGCCGGATGCCGGCGGACTTCAGCACACGGTGCTTTTCGCGCGCGTCCAGTTCGGCCTCGTCGGCGTTGTCGTGCAGTGCATCCAGCTCGAACGCGTACACCGGCCGGCCATCGCGGTTGCACACCACGTAGTCCACGCGGTGCTCGGCCAGCCGTTGCTGCGTGGCCACGCGGTTGTCGGCGCGGCGCACGCTGACCAGGTTCGACAGTGCGACGCGGAACAGCACGGCGCGGCGCGGGAAGGCGCGCACCAGGTAGTCCAGCAGCTCCATCTCGGCCGCCGACAGCGCGGCCGCCGGCGCAAAGCGGTCGTTGCGACCCAGGGGCGCGTCACCGCCGGCCGCGGTGCCGCCGCGGCGCTGCCACCACAGAAAACCCAGGCCACCCAACAAAGCCACCAGCAACAGCGGAGCGATCCAGCCCAAGCCCTCCATCACGCGCTCTCCTCACCTGTGTTTGTTTTGCAAAACGCGCATCTTGGCACGCTGACCTGTCACGTCAAGCTGGGGCGATACCGGGGGTCAGTGCGTGCGCGCTTCCAGCTCGGACCAACGTTCCAGCGCGTGCATCAGGGCGTCGTCGATCTCCCCATCGCGCGCCTGCAGCGCCACGGCGCGCGCTAGGTCGGACTGGTAGAGCTGCCCGTCGGCGAGGGCAGCGCGAATGTCGGACTGCTCCGTCTCCAGCGCTTCGATCTGGCCGGGCAGGGCGTCCAGTTCGCGCTGTTCTTTGTAGCTCAGCTTCTTTTTTGATAGCTGCCCGCGCTGATCTGTGTAGGGCTGGGTGTCGTTTTTATTCTCAAGTTGGACCGTGGGCGCCGGGCTGGGCGGCGCAGCCGGAGTGGCGAGGCCCGCGCGCCCGCTCGCCCATTCGCGCGCCCGCTCGCTTTGTGTGAGCCAGTCGGTCACGCCGCCCTCGTATTCGCGCCACTGACCGGGGCCTTCCCAGGCGATGGTGCTGGTGACCACGTTGTCCATGAAAGTGCGGTCGTGGCTGACCAGGAAGACGGTGCCGTCGTAGGTCTGCAGCAGCTCTTCCAGCAGCTCCAGCGTGTCGATGTCCAGGTCGTTGGTCGGCTCGTCCAGCACCAGCACGTTGGCCGGGCGCGCGAACAGGCGCGCCAGCAGCAGGCGGTTGCGTTCGCCGCCCGACAGGCTGCGCACCGGCGAATGCGCGCGCGCCGGGCTGAACAGGAAGTCGCCCAGGTAGCTCTTGACGTGCTGGCGCTTCTTGCCGATTTCGATCCATTCGCTGCCGGGGCTGATGAAGTCTTCCAGCGTGGCGTCCAGATCCAGCGCGTCGCGCATCTGGTCGAAATACGCGACCTGCAGGTTGGCGCCCTGGCGCACGCGGCCACTGTCGGGCGCCAGCTCGCCCAGAATCAGCTTGAGCAGCGTGGTCTTGCCCGCGCCGTTGGGGCCCAGCAGGCCGATCTTGTCGCCGCGCAGCAAGGTGGCGCTGAAGTCGCGCACCACCGTCTTCTCGCCAAAGGTCTTGGTGACGTGCTCCAGCTCGGCCACCAGCTTGCCGCTGGGCAGGCCACTACTGACTTCCATGTGCACGCGGCCAACCGTTTCGCGCCGGGCCGCCCGCGCCGCACGCAAGTTCTGCAGGCGGTTGATGCGCCCTTGCGCGCGGGTGCGGCGCGCTTCCACCCCTTGGCGCACCCACACTTCTTCCTGCGCCAGCAGTTTGTCGGCCTTCGCCTGGATCGTGGCCTCCTGCGCGAGCTGCTCTTCCTTTAACGTCAGGTAGGCGCTGAAGTTGCCGGGGTAGCTGACCAGGCGGCCGCGGTCCAGTTCAACGATGCGCGTGGCGACGCGGTCCAGAAAGGCGCGGTCATGCGTGATGGTGATCACGCTGCCGCGGAAGTCCAGCAACAGTTGTTCCAGCCAGCCGATGGCGTCCAGGTCCAGGTGGTTGGTCGGCTCGTCCAGCAGCAACACGTCGGGACGCCGCACCAGCGCTTGCGCCAGCGCGACGCGCTTCTTGGTGCCGCCGGACAGGTCGGCCACGTGGCGCGTGCCATCCAGGCCGAGGCGCTGCAAGGTGTCGGCCACGCGCTGCGGCCAGTTCCAGCCGTCTTCCGCTTCAATCTGCGACTGCAGTGCCGCCAGATCGCCTTCGCCGCGGGTATAGGCCTCAATCAACTCGGCCAAGTGGTTCAGCCCGGCGCCCACGGCGTCGTTGACCGTGGTGAAGGCGTCCAACGCAGGCTCCTGCGCCACGTAGGCCAGGCGCAGGCCGGTCTGGAATTGCAGATCGCCGTCGTCCGGGCGCTCCATGCCGGCGAGGATCTTCAGCAAGGAGGACTTGCCAGCGCCGTTGCGGCCAATCAGGCCCACGCGTTCGCGCGTCTCCAGCGCGAAGTCGGCGTGGTCCAGCAAGGCCACATGGCCAAACGCCAGTTGCCCGTTCAAGAGAGTCATCAAGGCCATGGGATCACGATCGAAGAGGTGAGCGCCAACGAAGGTGTCAGCGAAATGTGGTGAGCGCGATGCCGTGGGCGCCGATCGGGCGCATACAGGATAGCTACGGGAGCGCGTAAGCATAGCTGCCGCTGCAGGCCGTTTGGGGATTGGCAGCGCGTGTGGTGGCTGCTGACCGGTCCGCGAGGGGTGGGCGGGCAAAGCGGCGCAAATCACTGGGTTGACGCGTGGGTCGTGCCCACCTTCATCTCGTAGTCTGTCGCGCAATGACCATGGCTTCCTCATCCGCGCGAAGCCGCTGAACGAGAGTCACGTTGACCAGGCGACACGCCACAGTGATAAGACAGCCCGCCGCAGCGCGTGATCCCACAGCGCAGATCGAGATCGAAGGCACGGGAAGCTGAAATCGAGGCGTAAGCGGGGCAGTCGGCGTCCCGTTCGCGGCTGCCACGTATTCGGCCAAAAAGCGTGCTATAGTCGCGGGCTTCGCTGATCACGGCAACGCAAGTTGCTCACAGCGAAGTCCGGTCGAGGAGTACTTCCAAGCGCCGGGAGGTGGAGAAAGCGGCGCGGCCGCCAAATCCCCCAAGATTTGACAGGTCTTTGAAAGACGTGCCATAATCGAAGGCTTCGCTGATCGATGAGGGATCTCAGGGGTTGGCGACAATCGGAAGACTCTTCTGGTTGTGGGTTGTGGGTTGGGAGATGCGAGGCGGCCTTGGTTGCAGTGCAAATCGGTAAAAACCCTAAAGCTT
>NZ_VRUA01000019.1 GCF_008017535.1 Ottowia flava | reverse complement strand
GATCTGCTCGTAGCTTGTCTTGGTCATAGGCGCCTCAATTCTGATGGGGTTGCACTTCAGAGTTGAGGCCGCCCTTCTTTTTCCGACCACGCCAAGACACCGAAATCCCGCCATGCCTTTCCTCTGACGAAGCCCGCGATTACGACTACTTGATTGACATGCTGGCGTCGGGCGATGAGGCACAGTGGCAAGCGCTGGAAGAACTGGTGGACAGGTTTCCCCACGGAGTTGACGCCTTCGTGGGCCGCCACTGGATCACCAACGCCACCGACTGCGGCTCGGTCGCGTCGGTCCGCTGGATGCTGACGCGCGGCATCGACTTGCACTTTCAGGACGATGAGGGCTACACGCCTTTGCATAGCGCCCTCAAGCGTGCACAGCCGGCGCGGTATGAACTGCTGGACATACTGTTGGCGGCCGGCGCCCAGGTCAACGCGAAAGGAGTGAGCGGCTGGGCACCTGCCCACATGGCGGCCGTGCGCGACGATGTGCAGGCGCTGCGCATCCTGGTACGGCACGGCGCCGATCTATCGAGCCGGACCGAGGTCGACCATCGCGGCACGCCGCTGGAAGAAGCGCGGCGTTATGGCAGATCAAGAGAAGCCGTGGCATTTCTGGCTTCGCTGGACGGTCCGAACGCCAAAGGTAGACGGTGAAGGCTGGGGATACCCGACCTCAACGCATCGCCACGCACCGTCTGTGTGCACGCCAGACCAAGCCCTGCACTGACCGACCCGCCCCGCGCACTCCTTGACGCGCAGGCACAAAAAAACCGCCCGACCCCGAAAGGTCGAGCGGCTCAGTCTTGCGACCGCGCTCAGGCCGTCAAGCCATTGAACGCAAACACGCCCGGGTTCTTGATCGGGTCCACCGTGACTTCGATGTCCGTCTTGGGCGGGAACTTTCCTTCCAGCAGCAGCTTGGACAGCGGGTTCTCGATGCGCTGCTGGATCGCGCGCTTGAGCGGGCGCGCACCAAACACCGGATCGAAGCCGACCTTGGCCAGCTCGCCCAGGGCCTGTTCGCTCACGTTCAGGTGCAGCTCCATCTTGGCCAGGCGCTGGCTCAGCACGTGCAGCTGGATCTTGGCGATCTCGCCGATCTGCGTGGCGTCCAGGCCGTGGAAGACGACGATCTCGTCGATGCGGTTCAGGAACTCGGGGCGGAAGTGGTTCTTCAGCTCGCCAAACACGGCTTCCTTGACTTCTTCGTACGGCTGCCCCGCCATGCTCTGGATCATCGGGCTGCCGATGTTGCTGGTCATGATGATCACGGTGTTCTTGAAGTCCACCGTGCGGCCCTGGCCATCGGTCAGGCGGCCGTCGTCCAGCACCTGCAGCAGCACGTTGAAGACGTCCGGGTGCGCCTTTTCCACCTCGTCCAGCAGGATCACGCTGTAAGGCTTGCGGCGCACGGCCTCGGTCAGGTAACCGCCTTCGTCGTAGCCCACGTAGCCGGGCGGCGCGCCGATCAGGCGGGCGACCGAATGCTTTTCCATGAACTCGGACATGTCGACGCGGATCAGGTGCTCCTCGCTGTCGAACAGGAAGCCCGCCAGCGCCTTGGTCAGCTCGGTCTTGCCCACGCCCGTCGGGCCGAGGAACAGAAAGCTGCCCAGCGGGCGGTTCGGGTCCGACAGGCCCGAGCGCGAGCGGCGGATGGCGTTGGCCACGGCCGAAATCGCCTCGTTCTGGCCGACCACGCGCTTGTGCAGCGCGCTTTCCATGTGCAGCAGCTTGTCACGCTCGCCCTGCATCATCTTGCTGACCGGGATGCCGGTGGCGCGCGACACGACTTCGGCGATTTCCTCGGCACCGACCTGTGTACGCAGCAGCTGCGGGGTTTTCTTTTCGCGCGTGGCTTCGGTGGCCTGCGCTTCCTTCAGCTGCTTTTCCATCGTCGGCAGCTTGCCGTACTGCAGCTCGGCGACCTGGTTGAAGTCGCCTTTGCGCGTGGCTTCCTGGATCTGGAACTTGACCTGATCGATCTCCTTGCGCAGTTGCTCGCTGCCCTGGGCGTTGGCCTTTTCGGCCTTCCAGATTTCGTCCAGATCGGCGTATTCCTTTTCGAGCGACTTCAGGTCGTCTTCGATCAGGCCCAGGCGTTTTTTGGACGCCTCATCGGTCTCGCGCTTGACGGCCTCGCGCTCGATCTTCAGCTGGATGATGCGGCGATCGAGCTTGTCCATCGACTCGGGCTTGGAGTCGATCTCGATCTTGATCTTGGCCGCGGCTTCGTCGATCAAATCGATCGCCTTGTCGGGCAGGAAGCGGTCGGTGATGTAGCGCGCCGACAGCTCGGCCGCGGCGACGATGGCCGGGTCGGTGATGTCCACGCCGTGGTGCACTTCGTATTTTTCCTGCAGGCCGCGCAGGATGGCGATGGTGTCTTCCACACTCGGCTCGCCGACCAGCACTTTCTGAAAGCGCCGCTCCAGCGCCGCGTCTTTCTCGATGTACTTGCGGTATTCGTCCAGCGTGGTCGCGCCGATGCAGTGCAGTTCGCCGCGCGCCAGGGCGGGCTTGAGCATGTTGCCCGCGTCGATGGCGCCTTCGGCCTTGCCAGCGCCCACCATGGTGTGGATCTCGTCGATGAAGAGGATGATGCGGCCCTCTTCCTGGGACACTTCCTTCAACACGGCCTTCAGGCGTTCTTCGAATTCGCCGCGGTACTTGGCGCCGGCCAGCAGGCCCGCCATGTCCAGGCTGAGCACCTGCTTGTCGCGCAGCGTGTCGGGCACTTCGCCGGCCACGATGCGTTGCGCCAGGCCTTCGACGATGGCGGTCTTGCCCACGCCGGGCTCGCCGATCAGCACCGGGTTGTTCTTGCTGCGGCGCTGCAGCACCTGGATGGCGCGGCGAATCTCGTCGTCGCGGCCGATGACCGGATCGAGCTTGCCAATGCGCGCGCGCTCGGTCAGGTCCAGCGTGTATTTTTTGAGCGCTTCGCGTTGGCTTTCGCCGTCTGCGGAATCCATGGTTTGCCCTCCTCGTACGGCGTCAATGGCGGCTTCGAGCGACTTGCGCGTCAGCCCCGCTTCCTTGGCGATGCGGCCGGGCTCGCCCTTGGCGTCGGCCAGTGCCAGCAGGAACATCTCGCTGGGCACGAACTGGTCGCCGCGCTTGATGGATTCTTTTTCGGTCGCCTGCAACAGCTTGATCAGCTCAGGCCCGGGCTGGACCTGCTCTTGCCCTTCCACGCTGGGCAGGCGTTTGATGGCGGCTTCGGCTTCTTGCGACAGCTTGCCGACGTTGACGCCGGCGCGTTGCAGCAGGGACTTGGGGCCGTCGGGCTGGCGCAGCATGGCGGCCAGCAAGTGCACGGGTTCGATGTAGGCGTTGTCGTTGCCCAGTGCCAGCGATTGCGCGTCGCTCAGGGCTTCTTGGAATTTGGTGGTGAGTTTGTCAAGACGCATGAAAACCTCCGAATCCTCAGCATATAGGGTTCACCCAGGGGGGTTCAAGCCAAAACTTGAGCGATCTGCTGGGCTGTTCGGTGTTTTCTTGGCGAATTCAAGTGAAATTGGCCTGTAGCCCTAGAACCATATGCGCGCGCAGCTACTGTTTTGATAGTCATCTAGCGCTTGGCTGGCACGCACGGGCCATGGCGCCGGCGAAAGTCGGACGGCCGCTCGGCCGTTGCCTGGGCGAAGACACCGCGCCGCCCGTCGCGCGCGCTGGCCTCGTCGGCGGCGTACGCTGCCCGGTGCCAGCTGAACGCATCGGCCCAGGCCCAGCCCGCGCGCACCATCGTCTGCGCCAGGTCCGCGCCGTCCTGCGCGCGCACCACCGTGGCCAGCGCGCGGCCATAGCGGTCGCGCCCCCGCACGGCCACGCGCACGCGCTGGTTCAGCGCCATCCGCTGCAGCGCCTGGCGCGCCTCGGGCCCGAGCGACTGGCACACCTCCGGCGCGTCGATGCCCAACAGGCGCAGCTTGACGCGCGCGCCACGCTCGGCCGAACGCACCCAGATCGAATCGCCATCGACCACGTAAGTGACCGTCGCCGCCCAAGCCGGCGTGCCCGCCTGCGCTGACGGCGCCTCACCCGACTGCGCCTGCGCCCCTGACATCGCTGCCAACACCAGCACCAGCCCCATTGCGCCCGTGCGCGCGGCCCGCAGGGCGACTCGGGCCCCGCCATTGCAATTCCATGACATGGCGCCGATTCTGCCGCCGCGCTGCGCATGGGCCGCCGGCCCCTTCCACCGCTCGGCGGCCTGTCACGCAAGCGAATGGTGCAGGTCCTGCGCATACCTACACTGCATGGCGCTGCCTGGAATGACCGCAGCGCACACCCCAACGAAGGAGGAGACCCCATGAAACGCCACGCAACCTGGGCACTGGCCTGCTGCGCCGCCCTGCTCGGCGCCTGCGCCAGCACGCCGTCCACTACCGCCACACCGTCCGTGCGGGCCGACGAGGTCGGCGAATACCGTGCGGGCTCGGGCCTGCTCAAGGGCTACCTGGCCGCCGGGGAAGCGCCCGACAGCCTGGCCCTGGTGCCCGCGCCCCCCGCGGCGGATTCACCGGCGTACGCCGCTGATGTGGCCACCGCGCGCCGCCTAGCCGCGCTGGTGCCGGGGCCCCGCGGCGCGCAGGCGCGCAAGGACGCGCAGCTGCGCTTCCCGGACGCCGCCAGCACGTTCTCGTGCGCCCTGGGCGTGCGCGTGTCCGAAGCCGACACGCCCCACCTGAACATGCTGCCGCGCCGCACGCTCACCGACGCGGGCCTGGCCACGTACAAGGCCAAGAACCACTACAACCGCACCCGCCCCTTCGTCGCGCTGAAGCACCCGACCTGCACGCCGGATGAAGAAGCCAAGCTGTCGAAAGACGGCTCCTACCCGTCGGGCCACGCCTCGCTGGGCTGGGCCTGGGCGCTGAGCCTGGCCGAAGTCGCGCCGGAGCGCGCCAATGAAATCCTGCAGCGCGGCCGAGCCTTCGGCCAAAGCCGCTCGGTCTGCGGCGTGCATTGGCAAAGCGACATCCAGGCCGGTTGGCTGGTCGGCGCCGCGACCGTCGCCCGCCTGCACAGCAACGCCGACTACCGCGCCCAACTGGCCGCAGCGCGCAACGAGGTCGCCAAGGCGCGCCAAGCCGGCACCGTGCCCAACGCCGCCGACTGCTCGGCCGAAGCGGCTGCGCTGGCGGAAACCAGCCAGCTGGCGCCCTGAGGCGTCCTACTGCGCGTTGCCTGCGTCAATGCCCCAGCGCGCCAGCGCCGCGTCGTCTTGCACGCGCGCGTCGACCCAGTGCGCGCCGTCGGGCGTGGTTTCCTTCTTCCAGAACGGCGCCTGGGTCTTGAGGTAGTCCATCAGGAATTCGCAAGCCTGGAACGATTCGCCGCGGTGGGCCGAGCTGACGACGACCAGCACGATCTGGTCCTGCGGCTGCAGCACACCCACACGGTGGATGACGCGCGCGCCCAGGATGTCAAAGCGCTGGAGCGCCGCGTCGATCATCTGGGCGATCGCCTTTTCGGTCATGCCGGGGTAGTGCTCCAGCTCCATCGCCCGCACGCTGCCGGCCGCCGCGGGGCCGTTGCGGTCGCGCACGGTGCCGATAAAGCTGCACACGGCACCGACGCGCCCATCGCCCGCACGCAGGGCGGCGATCTCGCTGGACACATCGAAATCCTTGGTCTGGATGACCACGTTGGGCTGGCTCATGCGGGTATTCTCAGCCATTCACCGCCCAGCAGCGCGCGCCGCCATGCAACCCGACAACCAGATCTACGTTCCGCCATCCTTCATCGCGCTGTTCAGCGACGCGCGCGGCCGTCTGACCGTGCCCGCTGCCGAGGTCGCGGACCGCTACGAACTGTGCGAAGACCTGGCCAACCACCTGGTGGAGCAAGCGCAAGGCCTGCACCACGGTGCAGCCGTGCCGTCGGAAGAAGAAATTCTGGATCGGATGCTGGCCGCGCTGATCACGCCCGAATCCGGCTTCACGCTGCCAGAGGGGCACTGGGTGGCGACGCGCCTGGCCGAATTGCTGAACTGGCCGGCCCCACGGTTGCCCGAAGCGCCGATCGGGTCGTAGGCACCCTTCGCCAGCGAACGCGTCCGATGGCGCGGCTCGCCGCTTGTGGCGGGGGCACGACGCAGCGGCACGCGACGCTTCTGCCCGCCCCCGGCGACCCCTAGAATGGCCGAATGTTTGTCGCCCTGCCTCCGACCTGCCAGCGTGCCGCACGCACGTCGGTCGTGGCACGTGCCGGCGCCAAACAGGCCAAGAAACCGCAGCTCATCTGACCGGAGCCGCGGCCTCCGTCGTCAGATGAGCGACGGCAGCGCCAGGCCTCTCTTCCCCCTCTTTTCGTTTCCCGGCATCCGTTGCACCTTCTGACGGCGATGGCTTCACCCATCGGTCGTGACCCGTCCTTGCGAGGGCGTTTTGAAAGGATGTCCGCATGTCTATTCACCCCGCGTCGATGGCTTTGAGCCAGCTCACCCCGTCCGCGCAAGGGCCGTTCTCTGGCCTTTGGGTCGCCCTGGTCACCCCGTTCAAGCCGAACGGCGAGATTGACCACGCCGCGCTCCACCGCCTGGCGTTGCGCTTGGCCGCCGAGGGCGTGCGTGGCCTCGTGGCCTGCGGCTCGACCGGCGAAGCCGCCGCGCTGGACGCTGCCGAACAACGGGCGGTGCTGAGCACCGTGTTGGACGCCGCCCAGCACGCCGGCGGTCTGCCCGTGATCGCTGGTGTCGGCGGCCACCACCTGGGTGAAGTGCGCGCCTGGCTGCGCACGCTGAGCGGCCTTCCCCTGGCGGGCGTGCTGCTGCCGGCGCCGCACTACATCCGCCCGTCGCAAGCGGGGGCGATCAATTGGTTCACCACGCTGGCCGACGCCAGCCCCGCTCCGCTCGTCCTGTACGACATCCCCTACCGCACCGGGACCACGCTCACACGCGACACCCTGCTGACCCTGGCGGCCCACCCGAACATCGCCGCCATCAAAGATTGCGGTGGCGACACCGGGAAGACTTTGGCACTGATCGCCGACGGCCGCCTGCAGGTGCTGGCCGGTGAAGACCTAAACTTGTTCGCCACCGTGGCACAAGGCGGAGCGGGGGCCATCGCCGCAACGGCCCATCTGCACACACGCCGCTTGGTCGATATCGTGGAATTGTTGCTGCGCGGCGACCTTGTGGCTGCGCAGGTGCTGTGGCTGCCCCTGCTGCCCTACCTGGAAGCCGCGTTCGCCGAACCCAACCCGGCGCCGCTCAAGGCCTTGCTGGCACATCGGGGCGAGATGGGCGAAACGCTTCGTCCGCCCATGCACCCGGTCAGCGCCGCGCTGCGCGACCGGCTGATCGCCATCCACCAAACGCTGGGTGAATCCGCGGCGACGCGCTAAGCTCGCGTGCCCAATTCTTCAGGAGACAAGCCATGGCATCTTTCTTTGCGCTGCGCACTTTGGCCTTGGTGGGCCGCTGCGCTACCTTGACCACCGCCTTCATCGCGACTGGCGCCGCCTGGGCGGGCGATCGTCTGGACAAGGTGTTGGACAACAAGGTGCTGCGCGTCGGCACGCCGGGCGACTACCGGCCCTTTGCCATCAAGGAGGGCGCGGGCTACGCCGGCCACGACATCGACGTCGTCGACGCCATGGCCAAGGAATTGGGCGTGAAGGTCGAATACGTCCCGACCACCTGGCCCAACCTGCTGGCCGACCTGAGAGCGGGCAAGTTCGACATGGCCGTGGGCGGCATCACGCGCAACGTGGCGCGCATGCGCGCGGCGGCCATGCTGCCCGGCTACGCACCGTTTGGCAAAGTGGCCCTGGTGCGCGCCGCCGACAAAGCCAAGTTCCGCAGCGTGCAGGATTTGAACCAGGCCAGCGTGCGCGTCATCAAGAACCCGGGGCGGCACCAACGAGGCCTTCGTGCTGCAGAACCTGAAGAGCGCCCAGGTCAGCACGCACGACAAGAACGCCGAGATCCCCGGCCTGATCGCCGAAGGCAAGGGCGACGCGATGATCACCGAGACCTATGAAGCCCTGCACTACGCGAAAGCCGATCCGCGCCTAGCCGCCGCCTTTCTGGACGCACCGCTGACCGCCACCAACTGGCTCGGCTTCCTGCTGCCCACCGACGACGCGGACTACCTGCGGGTGATGAACTTCACCTGGGACTTGCTGGGCCAGCGCGGCACGCTCAAGGCGATCGACGACAAGTGGTTGCGCTGAGGCATGGCGCCGGTGACGGCGTCTAGCCGCCTGTGACCGGCGGGAAGAAGGCCACCTCGGCCCCGTCGACCAGGGCCGTGCTTTCGTCGGCCATGGTCTGGTTCAGCGCCAGGCGCACCGCCCTGCCGCGGGCCAGCGCCTCGGCGTGTGGCCCGCCGCGGGCGATGAGTTCGTCGCGCAAGGCCGCCAAGGTGGTGGCGGAGGTGTCGAAACTGTCCGATCCCGTGCCGAGGGCTTCGCGGATCGAGGCGAAATAGCGCACCGTGACTTTCATGCCAGCCATTCTCGCAGCGGGATGAAGCACACCATCTCGCCTTGCGCAATGGTCTGGCCTGCAGGCAGGTCAATCAGCCCATCGGCCCAGTGCGCAGAGGTCAGCACGCCCGAGCTCTGGTTGGCAAAAAGGTCGAGGCCGCCATCCGCATTGCGTCGCGCGCGCAGGAATTCGCGCCGCTTGTCGGGGCGCGTGGTGGCAAAGTCGGCGCGCATGGCCAGCGCGGGCATCCCGGTATCGGTCGCGCCCTGCAGGCGCAGCAGGAAGGGCCGCACCAGGAGCAGGAAGGTGACGAAGCTGGACACCGGGTTGCCGGGCAATCCCATGAAGTGGCAGACGCCGGCGCCTTGCGCCGACGGAATCGAACCGTAAGCGAACGGCTTGCCCGGCTTCATGGCGATCTGCCACAGGTCGAGCTGGCCAAGCTGCTCGACCGCGGGCTTGATGTGGTCTTCTTCGCCCACCGACACACCGCCGCTGGTCAGGATCAGATCGTGGCCGGTGGCCGCCGATTGCAGCGCCGCCAGCGTGGCCGCGCGGTTGTCCGGCACGATGCCCAGATCGGTCACCTCGCAACCCAGGCGGAGCAGCAGCGCGCGCAGGAAGAAGCGGTTGCTGTTGTAGATGGTGCCCGGCTTCATGGCCGCGGGCGGCACCTGGCCGGGCATGACCAACTCGTCGCCGGTGGAGAACAGCGCCACACGCGGGCGCGCCGCCACCGTGAGCTCGGCCAGGCCGATTCCGGCCGCCAGCCCTACACCCGCCGGCGCAAGGCGCTCTCCTTTTTGCAGCACGGTGGCACCGCGTAGCACGTCTTCACCCGACGTGCGCACCCACTGGCCCGGCGCCGGCACAACGTCGATGCGCACGCGCGCGCCATCGTCCAGCGCGGCGGTGTCTTCCTGCATCACGACCGCATCGGCGCCTGCGGGCATGGGCGCGCCGGTGAAAATGCGCGCTGCGGTGCCGGGCGTCAGCGGGCCGCCCGCATGGCCGGCGGCGATGCGTTGCGACACGGGCAGTTCAACGCCGGCCGCCGTGACGTCAGCGGCGCGCACGGCGTAGCCGTCCATGGACGAGTTGTCGTTGGGTGGCACCTGCAATTCGGACACCACGTCCTGCGCCAGCACGCGGCCATCGGCATCGAAGGTGCTGACGCGTTCGGTGCGGCCCAGCGGTGCGGCGTGCGCCATCAGGCGCTGCATCGCGTCGTCCAGCGACATCAAGGGCGGGCGGGCGGCAGGGCTGCGGGCGTCAGACATGGTTGCGCAAGTAAAGCTCAGGGTCGTAGTTGAAGCGCTCGCCGTGGGCGACCATCCAGTCGGCAATCGCGTGCGGATCGTTCAGGTCCAGCACCGGGCGCAGTGTGGCTTCGGGCAAGGCGTCTGGCGTGTCGGTGGCGATCGCGGCGACGAACACGTCGTCAGCGTAACGCGCCTCTTTGCCGTGGGCGCCGCGCCAGACCTCGATCTTGAGGAGGTCACTCGATTTGAAGCCTTCCACCAGCACCCAGTCCACGCCGTCGTACAGCTCGGCAATCAGGTGGTGCACGCTCAGTTGCGCTGGCGCCTCAAACTCGCGCATCAAAGCCAGGCGCCGGTCGGACGCAACGACAACCTCGAACGCGCCCGCCTCGCGGTGGCGCCAGGTGTCCTTGCCTTCATGGTCGATGTCGAACTTGTGGTGTGCGTGCTTGACCACGGACACGCGCAAGCCGCGCAGCTTCAGCTCGGGGATCAGGCGTTCCACCAACGTGGTCTTGCCCGAGCCGGAGTACCCAGCAAAGCCAATCACCTTCAATGTGCCACCTCAGAGTACTACTGGTTTAATAGCTGGCCGCGCCCGCCCTTCAAGGCGTTCGAGCCTATTTCATCCACATTCCTGCACGACGAGGCGCTTGATGCCATCGGCGTCCGCAGGCATCACGCGCACGCGGCGCGGCAGCGCTTCGATCCCGTCGAACTTGGGCGGGCGGTCGGGCTCGCGCCCCAGCGCCTCGACGATGGTCGCGGCAAACTTGATGGGCAGCGCCGTCTCCAGCACGATCATCGGCTCGCCCGGCTGGGCGTGTTCACGCGCCACCTTCACGCCGTCGGCGGTGTGGGTGTCGATCATCACGTCGAATTTCTCGTACACGTCGCGGATGGTCGCCAGCCGGTCGGCGTGCGTGCTCTTGCCGCTGACGAAGCCGAAGCGCTCGCGCGCCTGGGCGAAGGCCGGGTCCTGGCTAAGGTCGAACTGGCCTTGCTTGGCGACGCCGTCTTCAAACAAGGCCTTGGTGCGCGCGCCGTCGCGGCCGAGCAGGTCGAACACGAAGCGCTCGAAGTTGCTGGCCTTGCTGATGTCCATGGACGGGCTGCTGGTCTCGTGCGTGTCGGCGCTGCCGCGCACGCGGTACACGCCGGTGCGGAAGAACTCGTCCAGCACGTCGTTCTCGTTCGTGGCCAGCACCAACTGGCGGATCGGCAGCCCCATCATGCGGGCGACGTGGCCGGCGCAGATGTTGCCGAAGTTGCCGCTGGGCACGGCAAAGCTGACTTGCTCAGCATTCGAGCGAGTCGCTTGGAAGTAGCCGGCAAAGTAATAGACGACCTGCGCCAGCAGGCGCGCCCAGTTGATCGAGTTGACGGTGCCGATCTTGTGCCGGCGCTTGAAGCCCAGGTCGTTGCTGACGGCCTTGACGATGTCCTGACAGTCGTCAAACACGCCCTCGATGGCGATGTTGTGGATGTTGGGGTCTTGCAGACTGAACATCTGCGCCTGCTGGAAGGCACTCATGCGGCCGTGCGGGCTGAGCATGAAGACGCGGATGCCCTGCTTGCCGCGCATGGCGTATTCGGCCGCGCTGCCGGTGTCGCCACTGGTGGCGCCCAGGATGTTGAGCTGCTCGCCGCGACGGCCCAGTTCGTATTCGAACAGGTTGCCCAGCAGCTGCATGGCCATGTCCTTGAAGGCCAGCGTGGGGCCGTTGGACAGGCCTTCCAGGTAGAACTTGGGCTGCAGCGACTTCAGCGGCACGATTTCCAAGGTGCCGAAGACTTCGGGGGTGTAGGTCGTCTCGCAGATCGCCTTCAGGTCGGCCGCAGGGATGTCGTCGATGTAGAGGCTGAGGATCTCGAACGCCAGCGTGGCGTAGCCGTGCTGCGCGTACAGGTTGCGCCAATGCGTCAGCATGGTGCTGTCGACGTGCGGGTAGTGTTCGGGCAGGTACAGGCCGCCATCGGGCGCCAGACCTTCCAGCAGGATGTCGCAAAAGCGGCGCGGCGTGGCGTCGCCACGGGTGGACAGGTAGTTCATCTCACACTCACTTGGGGGTGTCGTCGGCCCAGCGCGGGCGCGCCGCGCGCACGCGGGCGTACACCGGGCAATCGGGCTGGTGGGCGCCCGGCAGGTAGCCGGTGCTCATCAGGAATTCGTTCACGATCTCGCCACCGACAAACTTGAAGTGGCGCTTGAAGAGCTTGACCCACTCGTCTTTCGATAGCGGGTGGTGCGCATCCAGCCAGCTTTTGAAGCTGCCGTGGCTGGCCTGCAGCGCCCGGATCTGCTGCGCGTTATGGATCGCAGCATTGACCTTCAGGCGGTTGCGCACGACGCCCGCGTCCTGCAACAGGCGCTGGCGCTCGGCCTCGGTGTAAGCGGCGACACGGGCGATGTCGAAGCTGTCGTAGGCGGCCTCAAACGCCGCCTGCTTCTTCAGCATCAACGTCCAGCTCAAGCCCGCCTGGTTGATCTCCAGCAGCAGGCGGCCGAACAGCGCGTTGTCGTCCGTGATCGGAAAGCCGTAGGCGTGGTCGTGGTAGGCCTTGTTGGGGTCGTCGGTGCCCGGCGGCAGCCCATTCACGAACGCGCAATAGCTCATGACGGCGAACGCCCCGGCCGACGCGCGCGCGTCAGGCCAGCTCTTCCTTGCGGATGCGCACGATCGGCTGCAGCACGCTGGGCAACGCCTGCAACTGTTCCTGCGCGGCGTTCATCGCGCCTTCGCGCGCCTGGTGCGTCAGGATGATCAGGTCGGTCTGGGTGCTGCCCTCACCGCCCACCTCGTCGGCCTCGCGCTGCAGCAGCGCGTCCACGCTGATGCCCGCATCGGCCAGGATGGTGGCCACGCGCGCCAGCACGCCGGCCTGGTCGGCCACGCGCAGGCGCAGGTAGTAGCTGGTGACGACGTGGTCAATCGGCAGCACGCTGACGTCGCGCATCTGGCTGTGCTGGAAGGCCAGATGCGGCACGCGGTGCTGCGGGTCGCTGGTGGCCAGGCGCGTGACGTCGACCAGGTCGGCGATGACGGCACTGGCCGTGGGCTCGCTGCCCGCGCCCTTGCCGTAGTACAGCGTGGTGCCGACGGCGTCGCCGTTGACGACCACGGCGTTCATCGCGCCTTCGACGTTGGCCAGCAGGCGCTTGGCCGGCACCAGCGTGGGGTGCACGCGCAGTTCGACGCCCTCGCCTTCGCGGCGCTTGGTGATGCCCAGCAGCTTGATGCGGTAGCCCAGTTGTTCGGCGTAGCGGATGTCGGTGGCCGACAGCTGCGTGATGCCTTCCACGTAGGCCTTGTCGAACTGCACCGGAATGCCGAAGGCGATGGCGCTCATGATGGTCGCCTTGTGCGCCGCGTCCACGCCTTCGATGTCGAAAGTCGGGTCGGCCTCGGCATAGCCCAGGCGCTGCGCTTCTTTCAGCACCACGTCGAAGTCCAGGCCCTTGTCGCGCATCTCGCTCAGGATGAAGTTCGTCGTGCCGTTGATGATGCCGGCGATCCACTGGATGCGGTTGGCGGTCAGGCCTTCGCGCAGCGCCTTGATGATCGGGATGCCCCCGGCCACGGCGGCCTCAAACGCGACGATCACGCCCTTCTTGTCGGCGGCCTCAAAGATCTCGGTGCCGTGCACGGCCAGCAGCGCCTTGTTGGCGGTGACCACGTGCTTGCCGGCGGCGATGGCTTCAAGCACCAGTTCGCGCGAAAGGTCATAACCACCGATCAACTCAACGATCACCTCAATCTCGGGATCACGAATGAGCGCGCGAGGATCTTCCTCCACCCTGGCAGCACCACCAACCATGGCCCGCGCCTTGGCGATGTCACGCCGCGATACGGCACGCACCTCAATACTGCGACCTGCCCGCCGACTGATCTCTTCCTGGTTGCGTCGAAGCACCTCGAAAACGCCAGCACCCACGGTACCCAGGCCGATCAGGCCCACTTGCATTGGTTTCATGAATTCTTGAGTCAAATCGTGCTGTAGCC
This sequence comes from Ottowia flava, assembly GCF_008017535.1. Classification (GTDB taxonomy): domain Bacteria; phylum Pseudomonadota; class Gammaproteobacteria; order Burkholderiales; family Burkholderiaceae_C; genus Ottowia; species Ottowia flava. The sequence goes on along the minus strand of NZ_VRUA01000019.1, from coordinate 57,335 downwards.
CCAGTCCATCAAGCGCGGGCAGCTTCTTTTTTGCTAGCAATGTCGACCACGGGCGCGAGCTTGGCGCGGCGGTTGCGGTACTGCTCCAGGAACTTGGCCAAGCGGTTGATGGCTTCGCGCAGATCGTCTTCGTGCGGCAAGAAGACGATGCGGAAATGGTGCTGGTCCGGGTAGTTGAAGCCCGAGCCCTGCACCAGCATGACCTTGGTGGCGCGCAGCACTTCCATGAAGAACTGGCGGTCGTCCTCGATCGGGTACATCTTCGCGTCCAGGCGCGGGAACATGTACAGCGCGGCTTGCGGCTTGACGCAGGTGACGCCCGGGATGGCGGTGATCAGCTCGTACGCCAGATCGCGCTGGCGGCGCAGGCGACCGCCTTCCTTGACCAAATCCTGAATGCTCTGGTAGCCGCCTAGCGCCGTTTGAATGGCGTACTGGCCCGGCACGTTGCTGCCCAACTTGATGTTGGCCAGCATGTTGATGCCTTCGATGTAGTCGCGCGCGGCGGCCTTGTCGCCCGACACGATCATCCAGCCGGCGCGGTAGCCGCACGAGCGGTACGACTTGGAAAGCGAGTTGAAGGTGAGCGTGAGCACGTCGGTGGACAGCGAGCCGAGCGCGGTGTGCGTGACGCCGTCGTACAGCACCTTGTCGTACACCTCGTCGGCCATGATGACCAGGTTGTGCTGGCGCGCAATCTCGACGATGCCCATCAGCAACTCGTCCGAATACAGCGCGCCGGTCGGGTTGTTGGGGTTGATGACGACGATCGCCTTGGTGCGCGGCGTGATCTTGGCGCGGATGTCGGCCAGGCTGGGCATCCAGCCGTTGTGCTCGTCGCACAGGTAGTGCACCGGCACGCCACCGGAAAGGCTGGTCACCGCTGTCCAGAGCGGGTAGTCGGGCGCTGGCACCAGCATCTCGTCGCCCTCGGACAACAGCGCGTTGGTGGCCATGCCGATCAGGTCGCTGGCGCCATTGCCCAGGTAGATGTCGTCCATGGTCACGCCCGCGATGCCTTGCTGCTGCGTGTAGTGCATCACCGCCTTGCGCGCAGAGAAGATGCCCTTGCTGTCGGAATACCCCGCCGAGCCGAGCAGGTTGCGCGCCATGTCCTGCACGATCTCCTCGGGCGGCTCGAAGCCGAACGGCGCGAGGTTGCCAATGTTCAGCTTGATGATCTTCTGGCCTTCATCTTCCATCTGCTTGGCGGCATCCACGATCGGACCGCGAACGTCGTAAAGCACGTTGGCCAGCTTGGCGGATTTCGGAATCGGCTTCATGGATACACCTTGTGCGGCAATGGATCGCCAGGGAAACCTAGAATTGGAACACATTCGCCACAGGTTTCTCCCATATAAGGCGATCGACAGGTTCCGCATGAAATTTCAGCCCGACGTCTTTGGCACTGCCATCACCGGCTACGGCCCCGGTTGGATTGCCGTGGCAGGCGAGCGCGTGCATCACAGCCTGATTCTTGACGGCACGACTGGTGAACAACAGGACTGGCGGGTCGACCGGTTCGACGCGCTGGATGCCGCCCATTTCGAGCGCCTCGCCGCGCTCAAACCGGAACTGGTGATTTTTGGCAGCGGCAACGCCCTGCGATTCCCCCGGCCACCCTGGATTCGCGCCTTGGTTGAAGCGCGTATTGGCATTGAAACCATGGACACGGCAGCAGCTTGCCGGACCTACAACATCCTGGCAGGGGAGGGGCGCCGCGTGGTCGCCGCCATCCTGGTCGAGCAAGGCAACGCCGACGCAGATGGGGTAAAATAACGGCTGGTAACTGTTGCCTGCGACACCGCGCGGCGTGGCTTACGCGGCGCGGGAATTCGCATGCGCAGCAGCGCTGCCTCGCAGCCCCATCAGAAAACCGTCCGGAGATTGAAGTTCATATGGCGATCGTTGTCAACAAACCCCTTCCCGAATTCGAAGCGATTGCCACCGGCGACGTCAAGGTTACCAACACTTCCCATATCGGCCAAGCTCTCGTCCTGTATTTTTACCCGAAAGATAACACTCCTGGGTGCACAACCGAGGCAATGCAGTTTCGCGATAAGTACAAAGACTTCGTCAAAGCCGGTGCCGTGGTGTTTGGCGTCAGCCGGGACAACATGAAATCGCACGACGATTTCAAGGCCAAGCTGGAACTGCCATTCGAGCTGATTGCCGATACCGAAGAGAAGATGTGCCACATGTTTGGCGTGGTCAAAAACAAGATCATGTACGGCAAGAAGGTCAAGGGCATCGAACGCAGCACCTTCCTTGTGAACGCCGAAGGCATTCTGGTTCAGGAGTGGCGCGGCCTGAAAGTACCCGGTCACGTTGAGGAAGTGCTGAAAGCCGTCAAGGTGCTCAAGAAAGCTGCTTGATCATTCACGCGACAGGAACCAGCGAACGCCCTCACACCAGCGTCAAACGGCTCATGCATAATGGGTCGACATGCTGCAGTCAGTCCAGTTGACGCTCATCGCGATCAAAGCCGCCGTGGCTCCCATGGCGGCTTTTTCTTTGGTGGTATCTCTTGCCGCCAGCCGGTATGCGGGCGGCCTGCCGCTCGCTCGAATCATCTGAGCACCTAGACCATGCCCCTGCCCCCTCCTCCTGCCAAGCGCGGCGCCCAGCTCACGCCCGACGTCATTGACCTGTCCGCACGCCGCAAGGCACGCGGGAGCCTCACCAAAGTCGCGCCTACGGCAAGCCAGGCGGATGAGCGCGATGAACAGCCCACGGCGTCTGCCGTGGCCGCCCGCAGCGGTCGTGCGCCAACGCGCGCCCGTTCGCCGGCAACCGAACCTGCCATGACGGCGCGAGAGCCCGCACTGCTGCGCGAACGCTCCCCGGCATTGGAGCAACCCAAGCCCACGCAACGTGCGCGCCGGGCCAAAGTGGCGGGCCCCAAGCGCCTGTTCGTGCTGGACACCAATGTCCTGCTGCACGACCCGGTAGCCTTGTTCCGCTTCGAAGAGCACGATATCTATTTGCCGATGATCGTCCTGGAAGAACTGGACGGGCACAAGAAGGGCATGACCGAGGTGGCCCGCAACGGTCGCCAGAGCAGCCGCTTGCTGGACGCGCTGGCCGGGGTGAAAGGCGCTGACATGGCCGAAGGCCTGGCGCTCGATTCCACCGGTCATGCGGAAGCCGCAGGCAAGCTGTATTTCCAGACCGCACCGCTTGACGTGACGATGCCGGCCGCGCTGCCGCAGGGCAAAGCCGACAACCAGATCCTGGGCGTCGTCGCTGCGCTGGAAAAGTTGCATGCCACCGCACACGTGGGCGCGGACCGTGGCCGCGAAGTGGTGCTGGTGTCCAAAGACATCAACATGCGCGTTAAGGCGCGCGCGCTAGGACTCGCAGCTGAAGACTACGAGAACGACAAAACGCTGGAAGACGGCGATCTGCTCTACCCCGGCTCGCTGCAACTGCCACCGGACTTCTGGACGCGCCAGAGCAAAACAGTGGAAAGCTGGCAATCCGGCAGTTCCACCTATTACCGGATCAGCGGGCCAGTTGTGCCGCAATTGCAGATCAACGAGTTCGTGTACTTCGAATCGCCGGGCGAACCCAGCCTGTACGCGCGCGTCACTGAAATCCGCGACAAAACCGCGGTGCTGCGCACACTGAAGGACTTCACCCATCTGAAAAACGGCGTGTGGGGCGTGACCGCGCGCAACCGCGAGCAGAACTTTGCCCTGAACCTGCTGATGGATCCGGAGGTCGACTTTGTCACCTTGGCGGGGACGGCAGGCACCGGCAAGACACTGCTGGCCCTCGCGTCCGGCCTGACCCAGGTGCTGGACGACCGCCGCTACACAGAGATCATCATGACCCGTGCCACCGTCAGCGTGGGCGAGGACATCGGCTTTCTGCCCGGTACCGAGGAAGAGAAGATGGGCCCCTGGATGGGCGCGCTGGACGACAATCTCGAATTCCTGGCCAAGGGCGACGCCGGTGGCGCCGGCGAGTGGGGCCGCGCAGCCACCAACGAGCTGATCCGCAGCCGTATCAAGATCAAGAGCATGAACTTCATGCGTGGCCGCACCTTCCTGAATAAGTGGATCATCATCGACGAGGCGCAGAACCTCACGCCCAAGCAGATGAAGACGCTGATCACGCGCGCCGGCCCCGGCACCAAGATCATCTGCATGGGCAACCTCGCGCAGATCGATACGCCCTACCTGACCGAAGGCAGCAGCGGCCTCACCTACGCCGTTGATCGCTTCAAAGGCTGGCCTCACGGCGGTCACATCACGCTGGCGCGCGGCGAACGCTCGCGCCTGGCGGACTTCGCCAGCGAGGTGCTGTAAGCATGAGCGACAAGGCCTTCACGCCAGCCGTGCAGGCGGCCATTCGTCTGTCCGATGCCCAACCCGGGCCGTACTACGTTCAGCTGCAGCGCCAGCTGCAGGCCCTGATCGACAGCGGCACCCTGGGTGAAGGCAGCTACCTGCCGTCCGAGCGCGACCTGGCCGAAGCGTTGAACGTCAGCCGCACCACGGTCAAGCGCGCCTACGATGCGCTTCGCGAGGCCGACGTCATCGCCAGCGGCGCCGGCCGGGGGGGCACGGTAGTCAAGCGCGCGCCGCGGGTGAGCCCGGAAATGTCACGGCTCAAGGGTTTTACCGAAGAAATGCATGAGCTCGGCCTGGCGCCGTCGACGCGGCTGCTGGCGCTGGAAGTGGTGCAGGATCGCACCATCGCCAGCATCTTTGGCCGGCCTTCTCACGCCCCGCTGCTGCACGTGCGCCGTCTTCGTCTGGGTGATGGCGCGCCGCTGTCGCGCGAACTGGCCTGGTACGACCTGACGCTGGCGCCGCAGCTCGAAGATTGGTCGGGTGAAGGCTCGGCCTACAGCTGGCTGCGCGAACACTGCGGCATCCAGATGGGCGGCGCCGAGCAAAGCATTGAGGCCGTGATGAGCTCACCCGCCGAGATGGAGGCCTTTGAATTCGACGTGCCCATGCCCTGTCTGCTGATCAAGCGCCGAAGCCTGGATAGGCAAGGTCACATGTTCGAATACGTCGAAGGCACCTTCCGCGGCGATGCCTACGCCTACCGGGTGCATCTGGCGAGCTGAGTGGGATCCCGATCCCTTTCGCTGACAGGCTGTCTGCATAGGTTCTAAAGAAAATCCTGGCCTGGCGCCTTACCAACCTGCGTGAGCAGCTATTCTTTTTGAAGCTATCGGCGTCCTGACAGGTCGTCGGAGTAAGCCGCAGCAGCAAGCCCCAGAACCTCCTCCCGACGTGGCAACGCCGCGAGAATACCGTCCCGACTGGTGGCCAGCGCGCCGCACGCGTTGGCCAGCTTCAGGGCGTCGGCCATGGCTTCGCCAGCGGTCAACGCGGCGCACAGGCCGGCGCTGAAGGCATCTCCCGCGCCAATCGGCTGACGGACATCGACCAAATGGCCCTGCACGTCCACGACTGAACCATCGGCACCATAGGCGACGCAACCGCGGGCGCCCAGCGTGATAACCAGCCACTGCCCGCCGGGCCAACGCCGCCATACCAAATCGGTCACGTGCGGCGGCAGGGCCGCCAGTGTGGTCACGCCGCCCTCGGGCTCAGATCGATCAGCCAGTTCGGCCAGAGCGGCGACCGCCTCGTTCTGATTGAGCACCAGTACGCACGTCGCTGCCAGCAGCCCTGCCCAGCTTTCTTCACGCCCTGAGAGTGCCGTCGCCGGCCATGGCGACGCATTGAGCACCGTGAGCGCACCGGTCGAGCGAGCTCGGCGCAAAACCTGTTGCGCCAGCGCCAGCGGCACCTCCAGTTGGGCATAGACGACCGAGGCGCTGCGCAGCGCCGCCTCCGCCAACTGCAACTCCCGCCCGCCAAGCAACGCATTTGCGCCAGCAAAGACGGTGACCGTGGTACCCCCCTGCGCAGTGATCAGCCCACATCCCCGCCCCGAATGCTGGCCAAGCCGATGGGTGTGCATGCTCGACACGCCTTCCTCCAGAAGCAGTGCCAGCAAGGCATCACCGGCGGCGTCCTCGCCAGCTGCAATCAGCAAATCGACTGCCACACCCAAGCGATGCGCGCCCAGCGCCACCGCCAGCCCCTTGCCGCCAAACTCCCGCGCGTAAGCATTCGCATGCTGGCTTTCGTCGGCGGCAGGGCGCTCCGCGACAAACCAGCAATGCGCTTCCACAAAACTGCCCACGACGAAAAGCCTGGGCAGGGCTACGGCAGTCGGCACATTCATTCATGAAAGCATACACATTTTCATGCACTGCCATGAGTATTTCAATCATTGAGCCATGTGGGCTCCACAGCGCCACCATACTGCTGGCATCCAAGCCATCCCGTTGCCCGCATATGAAAGGCACGGATTCTTAATTGCTATCTTTTGCATAGCTTTCAGCGCTTATCCACACTGCCTCAGAGCCAATTTTCTCTAACCACGACACGCGTCGACCGAAGATCCGATCCAGCAGGTCGCTGCTCCTGATCAACAAAAAAACCCGCGCCCTTTCGGGTCGCGGGTTCTTCAGCAGCGTCCCACGAGGGGTGCTGCCAGCAAGAGCGAGCGATCAGACTTTTTCCGCCACTTGGGCGTACTCCTCGATCTGATCGAAGTTCATGTAGCGGTAGACGCTGGCCTTGTCGGCATCGATCACGCCCATTTCCTTAAGGTACTCCTCCTTGGTCGGCAGCTTGCCCAGGCGGGACGCGATAGCGGCCAGCTCAGCGGAGCCCAAGAACACGTTGGTGTTTTTGCCCAAACGGTTCGGGAAGTTGCGCGTGGAGGTGGAGATCACCGTCGCGCCTTCGCGCACCTGGGCCTGGTTGCCCATGCACAGCGAGCAGCCCGGCATTTCGGTGCGCGCACCGGCCGTGCCGAAGGCCGCGTAATGGCCTTCCTTGATCAACTCGTTCTGGTCCATCTTGGTCGGCGGAGCGACCCACAGCTTGACCGGGATGTCACGCTGGCCGCCGAGCAGTTTGGCAGCCGCGCGGAAGTGACCGATGTTGGTCATGCACGAGCCAATGAAGGCTTCGTCGATAGGCGTGCCCGCCACTTCCGACAGGAACTTGGCGTCGTCCGGGTCGTTCGGGCAGCAGACGATAGGTTCCTTGATGTCGGCCAGATCGATCTCGATGACGTGGGCGTACTCGGCGTCCTTGTCGGCTTCCAGCAGGTCGGGCTTGGCCAGCCAGGCTTCCACTTTCTCGATGCGGCGCTGCAGTGTCTTGGCGTCGGCATAACCGTCGGCGATCATGTTCTTCATCAGAACGATGTTCGAGGTCAAGTATTCCTTGATCGGCTCGGGGTTCAGCTTGATGGTGCAACCGGCGGCAGAGCGCTCGGCAGACGCATCAGACAGCTCGAACGCTTGCTCGACTTTCAGGTTCGGCAGGCCTTCGATTTCCAGGATGCGACCCGAGAATTCGTTGATCTTGCCGGCCTTGGCTACGGTCAGCAGACCTTGCTTGATGGCGTACAACGGAATCGCGTGCACCAGATCGCGCAAGGTCACGCCGGGCTGCATTTCGCCCTTGAAGCGCACCAGCACGGATTCGGGCATGTCCAGAGGCATCACTCCCGTCGCGGCGCCGAAGGCCACCAGCCCGGAGCCAGCGGGGAAAGAGATGCCGATAGGGAAACGGGTGTGCGAGTCACCGCCGGTGCCCACGGTGTCGGGCAACAGCAGGCGGTTCAACCAGCTGTGAATCACGCCGTCGCCCGGACGCAGGGCCACGCCGCCACGGTTGCTGATGAACTGGGGCAGTTCGCGGTGCGTCTTCACGTCCACAGACTTGGGATATGCAGCCGTGTGGCAGAAAGACTGCATCACCATGTCGGCCGAGAAGCCCAGGCAAGCCAGATCTTTCAGTTCGTCACGCGTCATGGGGCCCGTGGTGTCCTGCGAGCCCACCGTCGTCATGCGAGGTTCACAGTAGGTGCCGGGGCGCACGCCCTGACCTTCCGGCAGTCCGACTGCGCGGCCGACCATCTTTTGCGCCAGGGTGAAGCCAGTCTTGGACTCGGCCGGCGCTTGTGGCAGGCGGAAAGCGGTCGATGCGGGCAGACCCAAGGCCTCACGCGCCTTAGCTGTCAGCGAGCGGCCGATGATCAGGTTGATGCGGCCCCCGGCCTGCACTTCGTCCAGCAGGACATCGGACTTGAGTTCGAAGTCGGCAACCTTGGCGCCGTTCTTCTCGATCTTGCCGCCGTACGGGAAGATGTCGATCACGTCGCCCATCTCCAGTTTGGAGACGTCAACTTCGATCGGCAGCGCTCCAGAGTCTTCCTGCGTGTTGAAGAAAATAGGAGCGATCTTGCCGCCCAGCGTCACACCACCAAAGCGCTTGTTAGGCACAAAGGGGATGTCCATCCCGGTCGCCCAGATGATGGAGTTGGTCGCGGACTTGCGCGAAGACCCCGTGCCCACCACGTCGCCCACGTAGGCCACCAGATGACCCTTTTTCTTCAGCTCGTCGATAAACTGAATGGGGCCGCGCTTGCCGTCTTCTTCGGGCTTGAACGCCGCGTCAGGACGCGTGTTCTTGAGCATCGCCAGGTAGTGCAGCGGAATGTCGGGACGGCTCCAGGCGTCAGGAGCGGGCGACAGGTCGTCGGTGTTGGTTTCGCCGGGCACCTTGAAGACGGTGACGGTGATCTTTTCTTCGACCTTGGGGCGAGAGGTGAACCACTCGGCATCGGCCCAGCTTTGCATCACTTCCTTGGCCTTGGCATTACCAGCTTTGGCCTTAGCTGCGACGTCGTTGAAGAAGTCGAACATCAGCAGCGTCTTCTTCAGGGCTTCTGCCGCGACGCCCGCCACGTCGGCATCGTCCAGCAGCTCAATCAGCGGGTGCACGTTGTAGCCGCCCACCATGGTGCCGAGCAGCTCGGTGGCCTTGGCCTTGGAGATCAAGGCCACCTGGATGTCGCCATGGGCAACGGCGGCCAGAAACGAGGCCTTGACCTTGGCAGCGTCATCCACACCAGGCGGCACGCGGTTCGCGAGCAGGTCAAGCAGGAACTGCTCTTCGCCTGCGGGCGGGGTCTTGATCAACTCGATCAGTTCGGCGGTCTGCTTGGCATCCAGCGGCAAAGGCGGGATGCCCATCGCGGCGCGCTCGGCTTCGTGGGCGCGGTAGGCTTGCAACATCGTTCTCTTCTCCTGCGTTTCAATGTCTGCGAAGCGGGGCACGCATCACCCCGCGCCGCGGTCCACGGCGGTCCACGGCCAGTGCAGGCCGCCCTGAGACCTGGATTACTTCTTCGGCGACCCGTCCAGCAAGCCGGGACCGCCTGAGCGCTCCAGTTGGGCAGCAAACTGCTTCTGCTCAGACGTCTGGCAGTCGTCGGCAACGCGCTGGCCCAGCTTCTGGTTCATCACCATCGATTTGTTGCCCAGCTGCAGCATCATGGCTTCAGCGCGGCCGTCTTCCAGGCGGATGGCGCCCGTGCGGCTTTCCACCGGGTGCATGTAGTAGCGCTGTTTGCCGGCAGACACGTTGAAGAAACCCGGGTTCTTCTCGTCCGGCGTCACGGTGATGTCCGCCCCCAACTCGCACTGGATACGGCCGGTGTAGACGCGCTGGGCAATCGCCAGTTCAGCGTCCGACAGCCGCTTGGACAACGGCTCCACCGGCGTGTTGGACTCGACCGCCTTGGCCGTTTTGGCCGGTACGCCCTTGGATGTCTTCTTGACGGTTTTCTTGGCTGGCGCCTTCTTGGTGGTCGCCGCTTTCTTGGCTGGCGGCTTGTTGGCGTTCGTCTGTGCTTGCACCACGCCGAAAGGCATGGCCAGAACGGCTACCGCAACGATGGAGAGCGCGAGATGCTTCATGGGGAGGTCACTTCCGTTGAACAACTGTAAGGAGTGGAATGATGCCATGCCACCCGGTCAAAACCACACGCCTGCCTCGGCCGGCAATACCACTCCTGTGGCGTGCGCGCGCTCGAGAATCTGCCAGAAATGGCGATAGCTGGCCCGGTCATGCAACTGACCCGCGTGGCTGATGGGCGCCCATTCCTGTCGTTCCGCCGCGATCAGGATGTCGGCGGCGGCTTCGACTTCTTTTTCGTCCGGGGCAAACGCTTCGAGAATCGGCCGAATCTGGCTTGGATGGATGCTCCACATGCGGGTGTAGCCAAACTCACGCGCCGCACGGCGCGCTGCACCGCGCATCGCGTCGATATCGTTGAATTCGGTGACTACGCAATGCGAGGGCACCTTGCCAGACGCATGAGCGGCCGAGGCGATTTCCAGCTTGGCACGCACCACCAGCGGGTGGGTGAACTGCCCTTCAACGCCCATGCCTGCTGCAGGGATGGCGCCCGCGTGCGCCGACACGAAATCCATCAACCCGAAGCTGAGCGATTGGACCCGTGGATGCGCGGCAATTTCAAAGGCACGATGAACGGCCCCAGGGGATTCGATCAGCACCTGCAACGGCAGCCCCAAAGGGAACGCGGCCAAGACCGCGCGTTCAGCGCGATCCACGTCGGCGACCGTCTCGACTTTCGGGATCATGACGTGCGTCAGACGCTGACCGGCCCGGCCAACAATTCGCGCCACGTCGGCGTCAAACGCCGGATGGTCCACCGGGTGCACGCGCACACCCACTCGAGCATCGGCTGGGGCGTTCAGTGCCAGTTCCGCCACCAACTCGGCGTGGTCGGTCTCCGCCCCTACGGGCGCACCATCCTCACAGTCGAGCGTGACGTCAAACACGCAAGTGCCGAATTCCTGCGTGAGTTCTGCCTGCAGCTGAAGGCTCTTGCGCATGCGCGCCTCGACGCCGCTGTAGTGGTCGCACACCGGCAGCAGGCCGGTGGCGGCCTGGGCACCAAGCAGAACGTCACGCGGATGGGCCATAGCTCGCGCGATCAGAGCAGGTGCTTGACGCCGTCCTGCTCGCCCTTCAGCTCGTCGAGGGTCTTGTTGATGCGCTCTTGCGAGAACGCGTCGACGTCCAGACCTTCGACGATCTTGTACTCGCCGTTCTCGGTGGTGACCGGGAAGCCGAACACCACTTCCTTGGGAATGCCGTACTCGCCATTGGAAGGCACGCCCATCGTGACCCACTTGCCGTTGGAGCCCAAGGCCCAGTCGCGCATGTGGTCGATGGCGGCATTGGCAGCCGACGCCGCCGAGGACAGGCCACGCGCTTCGATGATGGCAGCGCCACGCTTGCCCACCGTGGGCAGAAACACATCCGCGTTCCAGACCTGGTCGTTGACCATGTCCTTGATCGACTTGCCGTTGGCCGTGGCGAAGCGGTAGTCGGCGTACATGGTCGGCGAGTGGTTGCCCCACACCGTCAGTTTCTCGATGTCGCCCACCTTGACGCCGGTCTTGGCTGCCAGTTGCGACAGCGCGCGGTTGTGGTCCAGACGCAGCATGGCGGTGAAGTTCTTGGCCGGCAGGTCAGGCGCCGACTTCATGGCAATGTAGGCGTTGGTGTTGGCCGGGTTGCCCACCACCAGCACTTTCACGTTGCGCGACGCCACGGCGTTCAGGGCCTTGCCTTGCGCGGTGAAGATCTGAGCGTTGGCCGCCAGCAGATCAGCGCGTTCCATGCCCGGGCCACGCGGGCGGGCACCCACCAACAGTGCGTAGTCAGTGTCCTTGAACGCCGTCATCGGATCGCTGTGGGCCTCGATGCCCGCCAGCAGCGGGAATGCGCAATCCTCCAGCTCCATGATCACGCCCTTGAGCGCCTTCTGAGCCTTCTCATCGGGAATCTCAAGCAGCTGCAGGATGACCGGCTGGTCCTTGCCCAGCATCTCGCCCGAAGCGATGCGAAACAGCAGGGCGTAACCGATCTGACCAGCGGCGCCGGTAACGGCCACTCGAACGGGCTTCTTGCTCATGGATGGATAACTCCGATAGTTGGTGATGAATCCGGTCAGAGCCGCAGGCACGCCAAGAGGCGCATCACCTGAGCAGGCCAGCCGGCCACGGGAAAACCTTCGAAGTGTATCCGCGATAACCCTTAGGGTCAATTTGTCTTGTGTCTTATATAAGATATCATTGAAGGCTATCGCGCAGCCTCAGTCATCCCAAGTTCCACCCCATGGCATCCGCCAGCCCCGTATCACCGCCCGGCCAACAAGCGCCGGAGGCTTCCGTCAGCGCAAACGGGTGGTCGGGTCAGGCGCCCGCCTTCAGCCCGCTTTACCAGCAAATCAAGGGATTGATTCTGCAGAGCCTTCAACAGGGTGAATGGAAGCCCGGCGAAGTCATCCCGAGCGAATTCGATCTCGCCGCCCGGTTCAAGGTAAGTCAGGGCACCGTACGCAAGGCCGTGGACGAGTTGGCCGCCGACAACCTGCTGGTGCGGCGCCAAGGTCGGGGCACCTTCGTTGCCACCCACGCCGAACAACAGATTCAATACCGCTTTCTGCGCCTGATGCCCGATACCGGCAGCGTCGACAGCGAAGGGCCGGCTCAGCGCGACTTCATCGATTGCCGCCGTCAGCGCGCCAGCGCCGACGTGGCCCGGCTGCTCGGCCTGCGCGCCGGCGACCCGGTGCTGCAGGCCCGCCGCCTACTGCGCTTCAAGGGTGTTCCGACCATTCTGGAGGACATCTGGTTGCCCGGCGGGCCTTTTAAGGGCCTCACGGCAGAACGGCTTTCCCAGTACCACGGCCCCATGTACGCGTTGTTTGAAGCCGAGTTCGGCGTTCGCATGGTGCGCGCCGACGAGAAGATTCGCGCCCTCACACCAGACGACTCCCAGGCAGCGCTGCTGGAGGTTGATTCCGGCACGCCGCTTTTGAGCGTAGAGCGAATTGCCTACACGTACAACGACGTCCCGATGGAACTGCGCCGCGGGCTGTACCGAACCGACACCCATCACTACCGCAACCAGTTGAGCTGAGGTCGGTTTTTGTGCGCGCCAATGAGGCCTTTCGTCAGCCTCGCGACAGCGGCCTTGCTGCATTGCAATAGAATTTAACGGTTTGTCCGCCGATCACAACAACATCGCCAATTCTTCCACGAGAGTCTGCCCATGAGAGAAGTCGCCAAACCCCGTCCAGAGTACCGGAACATCAACGCCTTAAGCGATCTGCCCCATTACCGGTGGCCGTTGGCGGCTCTGGTGTCGGGTGCGCACCGCTTCAGCGGTGTCCTGATGTTTCTGCTGCTGCCTTTCGTGCTCTGGCTGTTTGATAAATCGGTGTCGTCAGAAATCTCGTTCGGGCAATTCATCTCTGCCTTTACCAACGGCCTGATCGGTCTGCCGGGCTGGTTCATCAAGCTGGTGGTGCTGGCGCTCATCTGGGCCTACCTTCACCACTTCATCGCAGGCCTGCGCCACATCTACATGGACGTGTCGCACAAGACCACCAAAGCATTCGGCCGCCAGTCGGCCGCGGTCACGCTGGTGCTGAGCATCCTGCTGACGGTGGTTCTGGGCGCCAAGTTGTTTGGCCTGTACTGATTCAGAGGAAGAAGGAAACCACCATGGCTGTCAACTACGGCTCCAAGCGCACGGTCGTCGGCGCGCATTACGGTTTGGCCGACTGGCTCGTCCAGCGTTTTACCGGCGGCCTGATGGCGATCTTCACCGTCGTGGTGCTCGCCCAGGTCCTGTTCTCGCACGGCCCGATGGGCTACGACAAATGGGCCGGCATCTTCGCGTCGCAGTGGATGCGCGTGCTCACCTTCTCCGTCATCGTCGCACTGGTCTGGCACGCATGGGTCGGCATGCGGAACGTATGGATGGACTACGTGAAATCGGTGGGCGTGCGGATGACGCTGCAGGCCCTTACCCTGGTGTGGCTGATCGGTTGCGCGGGCTGGGCTTTCCAGATCGTGTGGCGCCTGTGATCCCCGCTGCGCCGATTCAAGACAAGAACGACTGAACCACGACCATGAGTTACACCAAAGATCAAGTCAACGTCCGCAAATTCGACGTGGTCATCGTCGGCGCTGGCGGCTCCGGCATGCGCGCCTCACTGCAGCTCGCGCGCGCCGGCCTGAACGTCGCCGTGCTGTCCAAAGTCTTCCCCACCCGCTCGCACACCGTGGCAGCGCAGGGTGGCGTCGGCGCCTCGCTCGGCAACATGAGCGAAGACAACTGGCACTACCACTTCTACGACACCATCAAGGGCTCCGATTGGCTGGGCGACCAGGACGCCATCGAGTTCATGTGCCAGGAAGCGCCCAAGGTGGTGTACGAGCTTGAGCACTTCGGCATGCCTTTCGACCGCAACCCGGACGGCACGATCTACCAGCGCCCGTTCGGTGGCCACACGGCCAACTACGGCGAAAAGCCGGTGCAGCGCGCCTGCGCCGCGGCCGACCGCACCGGCCACGCCATGCTGCACACGCTCTACCAGCAGAACGTGGCGGCCCACACCACGTTCTTCGTGGAATGGATGGCGCTTGACCTGATTCGCGACGCCGACGGCGACGTCGTGGGAGTGACCGCCATCGAGATGGAAACGGGTGACTTCTACATCCTGCACGCCAAGACGGTGATGCTGGCCACCGGCGGTGCCGGTCGCATCTTCCAGGCCTCCACCAACGCCTTCATCAACACAGGTGACGGCCTGGGTATGGCCGCGCGTGCGGGCGTGCCGTTGCAGGACATGGAGTTCTGGCAGTTCCACCCCACCGGCGTGGCCGGTGCCGGCGTGCTGCTGACCGAAGGCTGCCGAGGCGAAGGCGCCATCTTGCGCAACAGCGAAGGCGAGCGCTTCATGGAGCGCTATGCGCCCACGCTGAAGGACTTGGCCCCGCGCGACTTCGTGTCCCGCTCTATGGACCAGGAGATCAAGGAAGGCCGTGGCTGCGGTCCCAACAAGGATTACATCCTGCTGGACATGACCCACCTGGGCGCCGACACCATCCACAAGCGCCTGCCGTCGGTGGAAGAAATTGGCCACAACTTCGCCAACGTCGACATCACCAAGGAACCGATCCCGGTGGTTCCCACCATCCACTACCAGATGGGCGGCATCCCGACCAACATCAACGGTCAAGTGGTCGTCCCGATGGGCGACGATCCGAACGTGCCGGTGCGCGGCCTGTACGCGGTGGGCGAATGCTCCTGCGTCAGCGTGCACGGCGCCAACCGCCTGGGCACCAACTCGCTGCTCGACCTGCTGGTGTTCGGCAAAGCCGCCGGCAACCACATCATTGCCAACCACAGCAACGGTGCATTCAAGCCCCTGCCCGCCACTGCGGCCGACTATTCGCTCGAACGCCTCAATCGCCTCGAATCCGCCAGCGACGGCGAATACGCGCAGCACATCGCCAACGACATCCGCAACACGATGCAACAGCACGCTGGCGTGTTTCGCACGCAGGCCAGCATGGACGAAGGCGTCGTCAAGGTCGCAGAACTGCGTGAACGCGTCAAGGGCCTGGGCCTGAAGGACCATTCGCGCGTGTTCAACATGGCGCGCCAGGAAGCGCTGGAAGTCGAAAACCTGATCGAAGTCGCCCAGGCCACCATGACCTCGGCCGCTGCCCGCCACGAGTGCCGTGGTGCACATACCGTGCTCGACTACGAGCGCCCGGCCGACGACCCGGTCGCGCCACTCGGCCGCAACGACGCCGAATGGATGAAGCACACCCTGTGGCTTTCGGAAGGTAACCAGCTCGGCTACAAGCCGGTGCGCACCCAGCCCCTGACGGTGGACACGGTGCCACCCAAGGTCCGCACGTTCTAAGCCCCGGCCCGGTTCCAAGGAAATCCACGATGCAAAAACGTACCTTCAAGATCTACCGCTACGACCCGGACAAGGATGCCAAGCCGTACATGGAGACGGTGGAAGTCGAGCTGGAAGGCAACGAGCGCATGCTGCTCGACGCGCTGATCAAGCTCAAGGAAAAGGACCCTACCCTGTCCTACCGCCGCTCCTGCCGCGAAGGCGTGTGCGGCTCCGACGCCATGAACATCAATGGCAAGAACGGCCTAGCCTGCTTGACCAACCTGCGCACGCTGAAGGACCCGATCGTGCTGCGCCCGCTGCCTGGCCTGCCGGTGATCCGCGATTTGATCGTGGACATGACGCAGTTCTTCAAGCAGTACAACTCGATCAAGCCTTACCTCATCAACGACACGCCCGTGCCCGAGAAAGAGCGCCTGCAGTCGCCCGAGGAGCGCGAAGAGCTCAACGGCCTGTACGAGTGCATTCTGTGCGCCAGCTGCTCGACCAGCTGCCCCAGCTTCTGGTGGAACCCCGACAAGTTTGTCGGTCCTGCCGGCCTGCTGCAGGCCTACCGTTTCATTGCCGACAGCCGCGACACCGCCACCGGCGAGCGTCTGGACAACCTGGAAGACCCGTACCGGCTGTTCCGTTGCCACTCCATCATGAACTGCGTGGACGTGTGCCCCAAGCACCTGAACCCCACCCGAGCGATCGGCAAGATCAAGGAATTGATGGTCCGCCGCGCGGTCTGATCGGCCAGCTCTGATCTACAGCGCATGACCGACGCTGCCCTGGACGAACGAGCTATTGCCAAGCTGCGCTGGCGCTGTCGGCGCGGCATGCTTGAAAACGATTTGTTCATCGAGCGCTTCTTCGAGCGCCATGAACACGAAATCACGCCCGCGCGCGCCCATGCGCTGGGCCTGCTGATGGATCTGTCCGACAACGATCTGCTCGACCTCTTTCTGAGACGAAAAGAACCCGTCGACGATCTCGACACGCCGGATGTGCGCGAACTGCTGGTCCTGCTGCGAGTCACGCCTCGCACAGCACCCTGAGGCAGCACCTCCGCCCACCAACCTGTAAGGAATCCAGACGACATGAAACTCGCCGACAACAAATCGACCCTGTCCTTCTCCAACGGCAGCCCCGCGGTGGAGCTGCCGGTGTACCAGGGCACCATCGGTCCCGACGTCATCGACATCCGCAAGCTGTACGCGCAAACCGGCATGTTCACGTACGACCCGGGCTTCATGTCCACGGCGGCGTGCCAATCGGCCATCACCTACATCGACGGTGACAAGGGCGAACTGCTGTACCGCGGCTACCCCATCGAGCAGTTGGCCCAGAAGTGCAACTACATGGACACCTGCTACCTGCTTCTGAACGGCGAGCTGCCCAACGCCGCGCAGAAGGCCGACTTCGAAGACCGCGTGACCAAGCACACCATGGTCAACGAGCAGATGCAGTTCTTCCTGCGTGGCTTCCGCCGCGACGCGCACCCAATGGCCGTGCTGACGGGTCTGGTCGGCGGCCTGTCGGCCTTCTACCACGACAGCACCGACATCAACAACCCGGAGCACCGCGAGATCTCGGCCATCCGCCTGATCGCCAAGATGCCCACGCTGGTCGCCATGGCCTACAAGTACGGCAAGGGCGAGCCGTACATGTACCCGCAGAACAACCTGAGCTACGCCGGCAACTTCCTGCGCATGATGTTCGGCACGCCATGCGAAGACTACAAGGTCAACCCGGTCATCGAAAAAGCGATGGACCGCATCTTCATCCTGCACGCCGACCACGAGCAGAACGCCTCCACCTCCACCGTGCGCCTGTGCGGCTCGTCGGGCACCAACCCGTTTGCCGCCATCGCGGCCGGCGTGGCCTGCCTGTGGGGCCCGGCCCACGGCGGCGCCAACGAGGCGGCGCTGAACATGCTCTACGACATCCAGAAACAAGGCGGTGTCGAGAAGATCGGCGAGTTCATCAAGCAGGTCAAGGACAAGAACAGCGGCGTCAAGCTGATGGGCTTTGGCCACCGCGTCTACAAGAACTACGACCCGCGCGCCAAGCTGATGCAGGAAACCTGCAACGAAGTGCTGGCCGCCATGGGCCTGGAAAAAGACCCACTGTTCGCGCTGGCCAAGGCGCTGGAAAAGATCGCCCTGGAAGACGAGTACTTCGTGTCGCGCAAGCTGTACCCGAACGTCGACTTCTACTCCGGCATCGTGCAGCGCGCCATCGGCATCCCGGTCAACCTGTTCACCGGCATCTTCGCCCTGGCCCGCACGGTCGGCTGGATCGCTCAGTTGAACGAAATGATCGCCGACCCCGAGTACAAGATCGGCCGCCCGCGCCAGCTGTACGTCGGTTCGCCGCGCCGCGACGTGCCCTGATCCGCGCCCTCATTGCAGGGCGCAGCCCGCACCGAACCCGCCCACAAGGCGGGTTTTTTGCGCCTAGCACGGACTCACCACAACTATTTTTTTGATAGCTGCTCGCGCAATTGGTTGTAGGGCCAGAGGTCGATTTGATTCAAATATTGACCGATAGGGCATGGCGTCGAACACTTGCGCAGTCGCGTGCCGCAGCCCAACCCGGGCGCCCTCGCCCACAATTCGCCCATGCCCGACCTTACCATCCGCCCTGCCACGCCCGCCGACATCCCGACTCTCTTGGGCTTCATCCGCGACCTGGCGATTTACGAGAACGCCGTGGACCAGGCCCAGGCCACGCCCGGTCATCTGCAGCGCACGCTCTTCGACGCTGGCGCCAGCGCCCATGCCTTGGTCTGCGAACGCGCCGGCGCGGCCATCGGCTTTGCCGTGTACTTCTTCAACTACTCCACCTGGCAGGGGCGCAACGGCCTGTACCTGGAAGACCTGTATGTCGACCCCGCCGCGCGCGGCAGCGGTGCGGGCAAGGCGCTGTTGCAGCACCTGGCGCGCATCGCCGTCGACCAGGATTGCGGCCGCTTCGAGTGGAGCGTGCTGGACTGGAACCGCCCCGCCATCGACTTCTACGAAAGCCTGGGCGCCCTGCCGCAGGGCGAATGGGTGCGCTACCGCCTGAGCGGCGACGCGCTGCTGAAGTTGGCCCAAGCGGCTTGAACCGGCGCGACTGCGGCACGGAAGTCTGAGCGTGGCAACGCATCGTTTCGTAAGCCCGACGCGCGCTTTTTACAATCGGGGGGTGAACCCCAATCTGCCCGTCCTCAACATTTCCGCTTACCTGTTCGTGCCGTTGACCGACCGCGAGACGCTGCGCGAGCAACTTTTCGCCGCCGCCGAAGCGCGGGCGCTGATGGGCTCCGTGCTGCTGGCCGAAGAAGGCATCAATATGTTCCTGGCCGGCACGCCTGACAACGTGCGCGCCTTCGTCGAAGAACTGCGCGCCGACCCACGCTTTGCCGCCCTGGCGCCCAAGGAAAGCTGGTCTGCTCGTCAGCCCTTCCGGCGCCTCTTGGTCAAGCTCAAGCGCGAGATCATCCGCATGAACCACCCGGCCATCCGCCCCGCTGCGGGCCGCGCACCGGCGGTGAACGCGCCCACGCTCAAGCGCTGGCTGGACCAGGGCCATGACGATGCAGGCAAGCCCGTGGTCATGCTCGACACGCGCAACGCCTTTGAGGTCGACTACGGCAGCTTTGATGACGCCATCGACTGGCGCATCACCAAGTTCACCGAATTTCCACAGGCGGTGATCGATCACCGCGCGCAGCTCGAAGGCAAGACCGTGGTGAGCTTTTGCACCGGCGGCATCCGCTGCGAAAAGGCCGCGATCTACATGCACGACCTGGGCCTGACCAACGTGCTGCAGCTCGAAGGCGGCATCCTCAAGTACTTCGAGGAAGTCGGTGGCGCCCACTACCACGGCGACTGCTTCGTGTTTGACGGCCGCGAAGCCCTGGCGCCCGACCTGAGCGCGCGCTCCAGCGAGCGCAGCGCCCGCGCCGTGGACGACCACGATCTGGCACGCAAGCTGACCGGCTGAGTCGCCGCCCAGGCGGCGCGCCGCGCTGAGGACGTCCTGCGTGGTCGCCCGAACCTGACGCTATTGATTGAGTAGCTGCCCGCGCAATGAGCTGTAGGGCCAGCGAGCCGTTGGGCGCCCCATTTTTTTGATGAGCGCCTCCTTCACGCGACCCGCGCCTTCGTGCGCAGCGCGCTTGCCAGCCCCGGCGCGCCTGCTCTCCGCCTCGTTGAATTCGTGCCGTCGCGGCCATAGCGTGATCGGCCACGCCGGCGGCTGATCTCCGCTCCCCGCGCATCAGCCCCCTTCACGCCTTGCGAGCGCCACGCGCATCCGCGACGTCACCTGCGCATGTGCCGCGCAGCACCTCAGCGTTCCGCCCGCGCCGACACAAGGTCGCGCCGTCAACGCAAAGATGTGTAAAGCAGCGACATGGGCTCTTGTTCTAAGCTGTATTACGATATATCTTTGACACATCTTTAACCACACAGGGTCAATCAATAATGCCTCCTCACCACCATCACCATCCGCACCACCACCATCCTCACGCCCCGCGCCACGCGCATGGCGACGACTTTGGCGGCGGCGGTCCCGGGCCGCGTCACCATGGGCCCGGCCACGGCCCGCGCCATGCCGAACACCACCAAGCACGCCGGCGCGAACGCATGTTTGAAGCCGGTGGCCTGCGCCTGTTGGCGCTGCACCTGATCGCCCAGCAACCCAGCCACGGCTACGACCTGATCCGCGCCGTGGGCGAACTGGTTGGCGGCGATTACCAGCCCAGCCCCGGCACCATGTACCCCACGCTCAGCGTGCTGGTCGACATGGGCCACATCACCGCAACCGAAGCCGCGGGTGGGCGCAAGCAGTACGCCATCACGCCCGAGGGCCAGGCCGCGCTGGCCGAGCAGGACGCGGCGCTCCAGCAACTGCTGGGCCGCCTGTCCGAAGGCCGCCGACACGAGCGCCACCAGCGCCCGGCGGCGCTGATCCGCGCGCTGGAGAACTTCCGAACCGCGCTGCGCCTGAAGCTCGACGGCCGCCCCGGCGTGCCGGCCGAGCCGCTGACCGACGTTCAGGTCAAGGCGATTGCCGCGGTGCTGGACCAGGCCGCGCTGCAGATCGAAGCGGCCTGAACCGCCACGCCGGCGTGTCGTCAACGCCCGGGCGTGACGATCCAACAGAAGAGCCGACGGCAGCACGCCGTCGGCTTTTTTTGTGCGTACACCGCTGCGTCAGGACAACGCCGGCCACCAAAAATCAAGAAAAATCAAGCGCTGGCCCTACAACCACCTGCGCTGCAAGCTTCTCTTTTTATAGCATTCTGTCAACCGCCACCGACCGCGGCGGACCGCCTCAAGCGTCCTTGGGCTCGCGGTGCAGCGCACAGATCTTGTTGCCCGCCGGATCGCGCAGGTAGGCGATGTACATGCGCCCCGGCTTCTCGCCGCGCCAGCCCGGCGGGTCTTCGCAGGCCACGCCGCCATGCGCCAAACCGGCCGCGTGGAAAGCGTCGGCCTGTTCGGGCGAACTGGCGGCAAAGCCGAGGGTGCCGCCGTTGGCGTGCGTGGCGGCTTCGCCATTGATCGGCGTGCTGATCGAAAACGTGCCACCGCCGCCGCGGTAGAAATAGCGGTGCTTGTTGGCCGCACCGGGCGCGATGCCCAGGGTGCCGAGCACGGCGTCGTAAAACTGGCGGGATTGCTCCAGGTCGGCGGCGCCGATCATGACGTGGCTGAACACAGGGACTGTCTCCTCAAAGTGGTTGAATTTTGGCCACTGCCCGCACGCTGGCTGCGCCCAGAACAGTGGCTTGGCCATCGTACCTTCGCGCCGCACCTTGGGCCGGCCCTGGCTGCCACGCGGGCGACAGCTCGGCATGGAGTGAGCGCACCTTTGCAGCCCCTGTCCGTGCCCCTTCAGCGTCGCAGCGCGATGATCTAATGCCAGCTTCTCTCCGTTGCCCTGCTTCGCGCCCCCATCTCTCCGCATGCGCCTTCTTCACACTTCCGACTGGCACCTGGGCCAGCACTTCATGGGCCAGACGCGCCAGGCCGAGCACGCGGCGCTGATCGACTGGCTGCTGAGGCAGGTGGATGCCCACGCGGTCGACGCCGTGCTGATCGCGGGCGACATCTTCGACACCGGCGCGCCACCCAGCTACGCGCGCGAGTTGTACAACCAACTGATCGGCCGCCTGTGCCGCGCCGGCGTGGCCCTGCTGGTGCTGGGCGGCAACCACGATTCGGTCAGTGTGCTGGGCGAGCACCAGCCGCTGCTGGCGCAGCTGAACGCGCACGTCGTCGCGGCCGTTGATGCCGACGCGGCGCAACACGTGCTGACGCTGCCCATGCGCGGCGACGCAGCCACGCTCGGCTGCATCGTCTGCGCCCTGCCCTTCATCCGCGCGCGTGACGTGGTGCAAAGCGACGCCGGCCAGTCGGCCGCGGACAAGCAGCTGGCGCTGCAGAGCGCCATCCAGGGCACCTACGCGCGCGTCTACGCTGCCGCGCAAGCGCTTCAGGCGCAGCACCTGGCGGACCACGGCCAACGTCTGCCCATCGTCGCCACCGGGCACCTGACCACCGTCGGCGCCAGCCGCAGCGAATCGGTGCGCGAGATCTACGTCGGCGCGCTCGAAGCCTTCCCAACCAGCGCCTTCCCACCGGCCGACTACATCGCGCTGGGCCACATCCACCAGCCGCAAAAAGTGGGCGGGCTGGACCACGTCCGCTACAGCGGCTCGCCCATCGCGCTGAGCTTTGACGAAGCGCGGCAGGCCAAGCAAGTGCTGCTGATCGACCTGGGCGCCGACGGCGTACAGCGCATTGAGGCCTTGCCAGTGCCCGCCTTCCGGCCGCTGGCTGCGGTGGCCGGCTCGCTCATCACCCTGCCCGCCGCGCTGCAGGCCGCCGCCGCGCCCGGCACCGCCGAATGCCCGGTGTGGCTGGAAGTCACGGTGCAGGAAGACGACTACCTGCCCGACCTGGCCGCGCGCGTCGACGCGCTCACCGCTGCGCTGCCGGTGCAGGTGCTGCGCGTGCGCCGCCAGCGCGGCACGGCCGCGCCGCAACTGGCGGGTGACGCGGGTGAGGCGCTGCACGAACTCAGCCCGCACGAGGTCTTCGCGCGTCGGCTGGCGCAGGAAACGCTGACGCCAGAACTGCGCACCGCGCTGGACACGCGCTACCGCCAGGTGCTGGACCAGCTCGGCACCGACGCCGCCGGCGGAGCGGCCGCATGAAAATCCTCAGCCTGCGTTTGAAGAACCTGAATTCGCTCAAGGGCGAATGGACGGTCGACTTCCGCCAAGCGCCGTTCAAGGACAACGGCCTGTTCGCCATCACCGGGCCGACGGGCGCCGGCAAATCCACCTTGCTCGACGCCATTTGCCTGGCGCTGTACCACCAGACGCCGCGCCTGCCCAGCGTGGGCGGCCAAAGCAACGAGCTAATGACGCGCCACACCGCCGACTGTCTGGCCGAAGTGGTGTTCGAGGTCAAAGGCACGGCCTACCGCGCATTCTGGAGCCAGCGCCGCGCACGCGACCGCATCGACGGCGCGCTGCAGGCGCCCAAGGTCGAGCTGGCTCAACTCACCGGCGACCACGGCGCGGGCGAGATCCTCAGCACCCACAGCGGCGACAAACTCAAACGCGTTGCCGCGCTCACCGGCCTGGACTTCGCGCGCTTCACGCGGTCGATGTTGCTGGCCCAAGGCGGCTTTGCGGCCTTCCTGAACGCCAACGCCAACGACCGCGCCGAACTGCTGGAAGAGCTAACGGGCACCGAGATCTACGGCCAGATATCGCAAGCCGTGTTTGAGCGTTCCCGTGACGCGCGCCACGCGCTGGAGCAGCTGCAGGCGCAGGCCGATGGCGTGCAGTTGATGGAGAGCGAGCAGCGCGACGCGCTGCAGGCCGACAGCACCCGCCTGCACGGTGAGCAGACGGCGCTTCAATCCCAACTGCAAAGCGCCAGCGGCCTGCGCCAATGGCAACGCGAGCGCGACCAGGCCGCCCAAACGCTGGCCCAGGCCGAGCAAGCACAATGCGCTGCCGCGCAAGCCCGCGCCGACGCCGCGCCCGAATTGCAGCGCCTCGCTGCTCACGCCCCCGCGCAGGCCCTGCAACCCACGCACCAGGCAGCGCAGCGCGCGCAGCAAGCGTTGACCGACAGCGCGGCCGCGCTGGAACGCCTGCACACCGAGGATGGCGCGCTGAACCAGCAGCTGGGCCAGCACCTGCGCCACGCCCACGCTTTGGCCACCCAGGCCGCGCAAGCGGCGCACAACCGCTTGGCAGCGCTGCAAGCCGAGCACGACCAGGCCGACGACCACCAGCGCGCGCACCCCGCCCACGCGTTGCTCGGCGAGCACATGGCGGACTGGCGCCTGCGTTTCGATCAGCGCACGGCCCTGCGCCAGCGCATCGCCGCGCAGGCCGCGCTGCTGCGCCAAGGCGAAGCCGACCGCGGCCAGTTGCAGGAACGCTTGCAGCAGCAGGAAGCGGCGGTCAAGGGCGCCGAGCAGGCTCAACAAGCTGCCGACACGGTGCTGAACACCAGCCGCCGCGCGCTGCAGGAACAGCTGGCCAACCACGCCGCCGACACCCTGGCCGCCCTGCGCGCGCACTGGCAAGCCGCGCAGCAGCAAGGCCAGTGGTGGCAGCAACTGGAAGACGCCGCGCGCCAACGCCGCCGCCTGGCCGCGCAAATCGCCGCGCGGCAACAACGCCAGGCGGCCGACCAGGCCGCGCTGGACCGGCTGACCCAGACGCTGCCCGCCCTGCGCGAGCGCTTCAAGGCGCAGCAAAGCGTCGTGGGCGACAAACAGAAACTGCTGGCGCAAGAACAGCGCATCCAAAGCCTGGAGGCGCACCGCCACGCGCTGCAGCCGGGCGAAGCCTGCCCGCTGTGCGGCGCAAGCGAACACCCAGCCATCGCCGCGTATGCCGCGCTGAACGTCGGCGAGACCGAACAAGCGCTGCACGCCGCCCAAACCGCGCTGGACGCGTTGCGCACGCAGGGCGAGCAATGCCGAGCCAACGCCGCCGCGGCGCAGACCCAGGTCGATCAAGGCAAGGCTCAGGCGACCGAGCTGCAGGAAGATGCCAGCGCCGCCGCCCAACGCTGGCAAACCTTGCTGGACCAGGCTGGGCCAGACACCAACGTCCCCGCCGCCGACGCCTGGCCGCGCGAAGAAGTCCTGACCCAAGCCGCGCAGGCCAGCGATGCGCGCACGCAACGCCTGGCGCAAGCGCTGGCCCAAGCCGAAGCCGCCGAGCAGGCCCTGAGCCGCGCCACCGAGGCCGCTGCCCACAGCGCCCAGGCACTGCAAGCCGCGCAGCATGCGCGCGAACGCCTGCAGCAATCGCTGACCGAGCTGGGCCAGCGCCAGGAAGCCGCCACACAGCAGCAGCGCGCGGCGCAGGACGAGCTGGACGCCGTGCACGCGGCACTGGCCCGCGCGCTGGCCGACGCCGGCCACGCCGTGCCGGAAGCGGACGACGCCGCCGCGCCCTGGCTGGCCGAACGCGCGGCCGAATGGCAACGCTGGCAGGCCACGCAGCAGCGCCTGCAGGCCTTGGCCCTCGACATCGGCACGCAACGCGCCGCCACCGAGCGCGCCGACGCCGACGCCACGCTGTGGACGGCGCGCGCGCAGACCGCACCGGCGGTGGCCGCGCCCGACACTGCGAACACGCTGGCACTGCCCACGACGCTGGCCGAAGCTGCGTCAACGGTCGAGCACATCACCCACACCCGTCACACGCTGGCGGGCCGGCTGGAAGCGGCGCAGGCGCAGCACGCTCGCGCACAGGCCGAGGCCGAACAGGCCACCGCCACCTGGGCCGCCGCCCTGCACGCCAGCCCATTGAGCGACGAAGCCGCGTACCACGCCGCCCTATTGCCCGCCGACGAACACGAACGCCTGACGGCCTGGGACGCCCGCCTGAGCACCGAGGCGCAGCGCGCCGCCACGCTGCTGGGTGAAGCGCAGGCGCGCCACACCGCACTGGCCACGCAGGCCCTGACCGACGAAGCGCCCGAAGCGTTGCAGGCGCGCATCGATCAGCTGCAGGCGCAGCGGGACGAATGCATCGCTCAACTCTCGAAAATCCGCACCCAGCTGGACGCCGACGCCGCGCGCCGCAGCGGCCAGCAGGCGCTGCTGACCCGCATCGACCAGCAGCGCGCCGACAGCGATCTGTGGCAGCGGCTGGACGGGCTGATCGGCTCGGCCAAGGGCGACAAGTACCGCCGGTTTGCGCAGGGGCTGACGCTGGACCATCTGCTGCACCTGGCCAACCAGCACCTCGCGCGCCTACACGGGCGCTACACGCTGCGGCGCAGGGCGACGGGCGAGCTGGAGCTGGAAGTGGTCGACGGCTGGCAGGGCGACGTGGCGCGCGACACGCGCACGCTGTCGGGCGGTGAAGGCTTTCTGGTCAGCCTGGCGCTGGCGCTGGCGCTGTCGGACCTGGTCAGCCACAAGACCTCGATCGATTCGCTGTTCCTGGACGAAGGCTTTGGCACGTTGGACGGCGACACGCTGGAGGTCGCCCTCGCGGCGCTCGACGCGCTGAACGCCAGCGGCAAGATGATCGGCGTGATCAGCCACGTGGAGGCGCTGAAGGAGCGCATCCCGGTGCAGATCCGCGTCGACAAAGGCGGCGGCGTGGGGCATTCGCGGCTGGTCTACTGAGCGGCAGCGAATCCCCTATTTCAAATGAAATCCGGAGCTGGCCTTACAACCACTTGCGCGGCCAGCTCCTGAATTTGCAGCAGACGCTGATCGGCCCGCTCAACGCCCGCGCGTCAACCGCGCCAGCACAAAGCACACGGCCAGCGTCGGCAGCGCCGCGCCCCAGCCCGGCAGCCACTGGGGCAGCAGGTGGTAGAAGGCGATGCCGCCCAGCCACAGCGCCACCGGCACCCCGTGCACGCTGCGCGCGCGCTGCAGCGCGGCGCCCACGTCAACACCCAACGCCAGGCGGCCCAGGATCACGCCGAACAGCGGCACGAAGACCGAACTGAGCAATAGCAGAAACGGCTCCAGGCTGTGCATCGGCAGCACCAGCGCCAGCGCGGTGCAGCCCAGCGCCAGCAATAAGCCCCAGCGCCGCACGCTCCAACGCGGCAGCAGGCTGTGGGCCGACACGGCGCCGGAATAGGCGTCGCCGTAGGCGTTGTCCACTTCGTCCACGAGGATCAGCGACAACGCGATCAGCCCGCCCTGCGCGAGCAGCAGCGCCGTCACGAGGTCTTTGCTGGGCAGGGTCAGCGCCACCAGCACGCCCAGCGCATAGCACCAGATGTTGGCCAGCGCGTATCCCAGCCACGTCCCACGCAGCGCGCTGCGGCCACTCATGCCGTGGCGCGCGTAGTCGGCCACCAGCGGCAGCCACGAAATCGGCATGGCGATCACCAGGTCCAGCGCGGGCATCACGCCCATGCCGCCTTCGCCCGGGCGCGCCCACAGCTGCGCCAGGCCTTGCGCCTGCGCCATGCCCAGGAATTGCCAGGACAGCCACAGCAGCGACAGCACCACCAGCGGCAGCGCAACGCGCGCGATCACGCGGCGCACCAGCTGCACCATCGACCCGCTGACCAGCAGCGCCACCACGCCGCCCCACAGCAGCGTGGCCGCCACTGGCCACCAACTGGCCGCCATGCCGCCCGACTGGCGACCAATGGCGACGGTAGCATCGCGCATCACCACCAATTCAAACGTGCCCCAGCCCACCAGCTGCACGATGTTCAAGATGATCGGCAGGCCGGCGAAGCGCCGCCCGTAGGCCGCGTGCATCAGCCCCGCGCTGGCCAGGCCGCTGTCGCAACCCAGCTTGGCGACCCAGCCCAGCAGCCCCGCGCCGATCAGCGAGCCAAAGACGATCGCCGCCAGCGCCTCGCGCGGGCTCAGCGCCGGCATCAGGTAGGCGCCGACCTGCATGACGAGCAGCCCCACGCCCAGGCTGAACCACAGCGACGCGTGGTCGTGCCAGCGGAACACGCGCCGGTCGGCCGGCAACGGCGCCAGTGCTTCGTTGGCAGCGGCAGGAGAGGAAGAGGAAGGGGAAGAAGCGGTTGGGCTCATGCGGCGGATTCCGTGCGGCACGGCACAAGGAAATCGCTCGCGCCGCGTGGCCCAAGGTGGGCGAACGCGGCCGGATGAGCGGGCTTCCCTGCGCGAGGATGACCTCAATCAGGTTCGAAGGGACTCTCTCAGCCCGCGCCGGCCCAGGGCCCGCGGGGCACCCCCAGCGTGTGCCGCGCGCAGGCGGCGGCGCGATTGTGCCATGGGCTCGTGGCAGAACAGGGCATCGGTAGAGCAGCACCCGGCTGGGTCTTGCCGAGGCACTATTGCGCAATCACTCGGGCATGCACGCGGAGCGTAGCTTGGGGCGCGAACACACCATCAGCCGGTGCCGCAGCACAACTGGGGCCTACCCCATCGTCGGTGGGATAGCGCGTCGGGTTGGATGCTGCGGCGTAGACCTTCCACTGTCCACGCGCGCTCACCGTAGAAGGCGTAGCTGCCCAATCCGTAGTTCGTGAAATCCTTGACCTGCTCCTGCCCCAGGTGGTCCAGCGGCATTTTCAGGATGGACTTGGTGCCGGCCGGCGACTCCACCACGATGCCGACCGAACCCAGGCAAACGTCGCTGCCGTCCATCAGCACTTGGAATTCGTCCATCGTCTGATCACCGCCGGTGAACTCGTCGATGAGGCGCATTTCCTGGTAGCGAACGCCCTGAAGCGCGTTGACCAGCGTGAAGTCGGGAATGGCTTGCAGCGACGATTGGCTGCGTTTCGGATCTTGCGCGTACGCGATGGCGAACGCCGAGTCGACATTCGAAGCAAGCTTGCCTGCAATGACCAGTTCGTCTCGAAGTGGACTGCGGCATTTGCAGCGTAGGGGCTGGCCGGCTTGGTGTCCTTGCACCCCGGCCGCACGCCCAAGACGCCGACGGCCAAGCTCGAGGCCAGGGTGCTCAACCGAACGCTCAAGCATCTACCCAAAGACGGCTCCACGCACTGGAGCAGCCGCAAGCTTGCCGCCGAACTGGGCGACGTGTCGTTCTCGGCCGTCCAGCGCACCTGGCGCAAGCACGGTGTTCAGCCCCATCGGCTCGATACCCACATGGTCTCCAACGACCCGGACTTCGAGACCAAGGCGGCTGACGTGATCGGCCTGTACCTGCAGCCGCCCGCGCACGCGGCCGTGTTTTGCGTGGATGAGAAGATGGCGATCCAAGCGCTGGACCGCAAGGACCGGATGCTGCCGCTGTCGCCCGGACGCGCCCAGAGTCACGGCTTCGAATACAAGCGCAACGGCACGCTCAGCCTGTTCGCCGCACTCAACACCGGCACCGGCGAGGTTCTGGGCAAATCCGCCACTCGTCACACCAGCGAGCAGTTCGTGACCTTCCTCGAAGACATCCTTGCCAGTCAACCCAGGCGCCGCGAGATCCACGTCATCTGCGACAACGTCAGCAGTCACAAGACGCCGCTCGTGCAAGTGTTCCTGGCCAAACATCAGCGCGTCCATATGCACTACACCCCGACATATTCGTCGTGGCTGAATCAGGTGGAGAACTGGTTCGCTCGCATCCAGCGCGACGTCATCAGCCGCGGCGTCTTCACCTCGGTCAAAGACCTGGACAAGAAGCTCATGCGCTATATCCGCCAGTACAACAAGGACCCCAAGCCGTTGAAGTGGGCATATGCTGATCCAACTCAACGCATCACATCCGATTCTTCGGATTCAGTGGACTAGCACATGACCCCCCCACTCAACGCTTCCAGGCGCACAACGGCGATTAAGTTGCCCTCGCAGCGCACCCCCAAAGGCTCGGGCGGGCTCTGAATCACTCGGGCGCGATAGTCGTGGATATTCCTGCTTCGGAGGCATGTCAGAACGCGTGCTCTCAGCGCGCCAGCAGCCCCACCGCCGCCGCCCCGCCCTGCACGCTGCGAGCGAATTGTTCGTACCCCTTCGCGTTGGCGTGGACCTGGTCGGCGCGCAGATCCGGCTGGGCCAGCACCTCGCCCCAGGCTTCGCGCAGCAGCGGGACGTTCAGGTCCTTGGCCACCTCGGCGTACAGCGTGTGGTCGGTCATCTGACCCAGCGCAGCGGCCACGGTCGCACGCGGCACGGCGACCAGCAGCACCTGCGCGCCGCTGGCCAGCGCCTGCTGGCAGATGGCGTGGACATTCGTGCGCGTATCGGCCTCCGGCAGTTGGCGCAGAAAGTCGTTGCCGCCGATGCTGACGATGACGAGTTGGGGCGCGTGTTCGGTCAGCAGCGCCGGCAGCCGCGCCAGCGCCTGCGCGCTGGTGTCGCCCGACAAGCCGCCGTTGACCACGTTCCAGCCGGTGAGGCGCGCGAGCACCGCGGGGTAGGCGGTGTCGGGCGTGGCGCCCACGCCGGAGGTCAGCGAATCGCCCAGCGCCAGCACCGTGGTGCCCGCCGGCACGGCCTGGGCGCGCGGGCTCTTGCGCCCACAGGCGTGCAAGAGCGCGATGGTGCCTCCCATGCCCAGCACGCTGACCGCGCGCAGCACGAAGGCGCGGCGGGCCGGGGCGCAAGGGCCAGCAGGTGCATGGGCGGCGGGGTCGAACATGGGCAGGTCAGGCGGGCGGCGCGAGTGGAGGGAACGAAAAGGCGTTGGGCAGCGCGTGGCGCGCAGGCGCTGGCCGTTGTAGCCTGCAGACTACTACATTTTTAATAGCTTCCCGCGCAGATGGTTGTAGGGCTGGAGGCCAAAAATGCTTGAAACCGGAGCCACTTGTCGCCCTGCCCGCCCATCGGTCCGCCCTCGGCGTTCAGGGCCGGGCAACACAGGCTCCGCCGCGCCCGGGCTGCCCGCACTCAGGGCGATTCCGCGCCGACCATCACCGCGTCGGGGAGCAGGCCCAGGCGCTCGGCCGACACGTATTGGCGGCGGTACTCCTCGAAAGGCATGGTGTCGGCGCGCTCAATGCGCTTTTGCTCGTCGATCGAATCGGCGGCCATGCGCGCGTAACGCTCGCGCAGCGCGTCGGGGTACGGCTGCATCAAAAAGGCATCGCGCGTGTTTTGCGATTGCTGGCAGACAAAGTCCTTGAAGCTCTGGCCTTCGGTGGCCTGCACCGCCTGCAGCACGCGGGCAGAGGGCAGTTGTTCGGGCGTGTTCAAGGCGGCTTTGGCCGCCCGCCAGGCTTCAGAGTACCCGGTGCCACCCAACGCGGCATCGAGCGACTGGGCGATGGGCTCGCACGCGGCCAGCACCTCATGGCCCCAGTCGGTCAGCTTCACCTTCTGACCGGCGCGCTCCAGTTCCAGCCCGGGCTCGCGTCCGCGTGCGGCCGTCTGGTGCTGGTTGCGCGCCAGCGCGGCGATCTCTTCGGGCGTGTCTGGCGGGCTCTCGGTCAGCAGGCAGTGCAGCAGGAATACGTCCAGAAAGCGCGCGGTCGAGGCGTTGATGCCGATGGTCTCGAACGGGTTCAGGTCCATCAGGCGCACTTCGACGTATTCCACACCGCGCTCGCGCAGCGCGTGCAGCGGGCGCTCGCCCGGCTGAATCACGCGCTTGGGGCGGATGGTGCCGTAGAACTCGTTCTCGATTTGCAGCAGCGAGGTGTCGAGCTGGTTGTAGTCGCCACCGGGGTTCTGGATGCCCACCTTCTCGTACGGCGGGTACGGCTCGGTCAGCGCTTTTTCCAAAGAAGCGCCGTAGCCGTCCAGGCTGTTGTAGCTGACCGCCAGCGAGGACTGCGCGTCGCTCTGGTAGCCCAGGCGGCCCATGCGCAGCGAGGTGGCGTACGGCAGGTACATGCTGTGCGCGCCCAGCGGCTGCAATTCGTGCGGGCGCCCGGCCACAAAGCACGAACACACGGTGGGCGACGCGCCAAACAGCACCAGCAGCAGAAACGCATGGCGGCGGAAGTTGCGGATCAGCGCGAAATACTCGTCGCTGCTCACGCCCGGCAGCGACCAGTTGTAGTGGATGCCCGAAATCGTCTGCATGCGCCGCCCGTAGCGGTGCGACAGGCCCATGCGGTAGACGCTCTTGGCGCGCCCGACGTTCGACGTGCCGAACACGCCAATCGGAATGTTCTCGTCCGACGGCAGGCCGCAGGGCATGCTGGACACCCACAGCATCTCGTTGCCCAGGTTGGCCATCTCCTGGTAGACGACCTGGTGGATCTCGCCCAGCTCGGACAGCGCGGCGTCCACCGTCGGGTGAACGCCGGTGACCAACTCCATCTGCGATTCGCTGAAATCGGTGGTGATGCGTGGGTGCGTCAGCGGCGAGCCGAGCGCCGCCGGGTGCGGTGTCAGCGCCAGCGTCCCATCGGGCCGCGCACGCAGGCTTTCCTTCTCGATGCCGCGGCGGATGCCTCGCAACCGCTCCGGCCCGACGCCGTTCAGTCGGTCCCTCAGGTTGTTCATGGTGTGTCCTTGTCTTGCAGGGCGCGAAGTTAGCACAGCCTTGACGGCCGCGTGCAGCCACGCCCATCTTGATCCGGAGCACGACCGGCGGTCGCCAATGGGCCGCCAGGGCAGCCGCTCAACGGCGCGCCGCCAGCGCCTTCTGCACCTCGTTGGTGCCCTGCTCGGCGCCGCTCATCGGCACAGTCTCGCCCTGACTGTCGGTCACCTGGCCCAGCGCGGCCAGCAGGCGTTCGGGCGTGTCGGGCGTCAGGCCCAGGTGCACGCCCTGCGTCAGGGTGATGTGGGCGGCTTCGTAGGTACCGGCGCCGGCGCAGAAGATGGTGCGCGTGGGCGCCTGCTCGCTCACGGCGACCAGCATGGTCGGCACCACGGTTTCAGGAAGGATGGCTTCCATCACCTCGGGGGGCAGCAGGCCTTCGGTCATGCGCGTGGCGGCGGTGGGTGCCAGGCAGTTCACCCGGATGTCGTTCTTGGCGCCCTCAATGCTCAGCGTCTGCATCAGGCCGACCAGCGCCATCTTGGCCGCGCCGTAGTTGGCCTGACCAAAGTTGCCGTACAGGCCAGTGGACGACGTCGTCATCAGGATGCGGCCGTACTTCTGCGCCACCATGTGCGCCCACACGGCCTTGGTGCAATTGGCCGCGCCCATCAGGTGCACGTCCACCACCAGGCGGAAGTCGTCCAGTTCCATCTTGGCGAAGCTCTTGTCGCGCAGGATGCCGGCGTTGTTGACCAGGATGTCCACGCGGCCCCAGGCGTCGATCGCCTGTTGCACCATGGCCTGCACGGCCGCGAAGTCGGTCACCGAAGCGCCGTTGACGATCGCCTCGCCGCCGGCGGCCTTGATCTCGTCCACCACCTTCTGTGCCGCAGTGACCGAACCGCCGGTGCCGTCCACCGCGCCGCCCAGGTCGTTGACGACCACCTTGGCGCCGCGCGCGGCAAGGCCCAGCGCGTGCAGGCGCCCCAGGCCGCCGCCCGCGCCCGTGACGATGGCCACGCGGCCGGTGAAATCGATCTTGTCCATGTTGCTTCTCTCCAGTTGTAAGTAGTGGGTCAGACAAAGTTCGGGGCGACTGTAATTCAGCCGCCAACCGGCGCCTGTTGCCCACCGGACAGTGGCCCCACGCGCTTGCCGCCACAATGTGGCGCCATGGAACTCAACCACGAGATCATCGACACCCCGCCGCGCGACGCGGCCAGCGTGGTCATGCTGCGCGACGGCGCGGCCGGGCTGGAAGTGCTGCTCATGCGGCGCCATACCGATTCCGCCGTGCTGGGCGGCGCCTACGTCTTTCCGGGCGGCAAGGTGGACAAGGAAGACACCGCGCCCGATCTGCTCGCGCGGCTCGACCGCGATCCGGCCGAGCTGCACGCGCGCCTGGGCGAGCCCGGCTTGACGCCTGCGCAGGCGGCTGGGCTGTACGTCGCGGCCGCTCGCGAGGCGGCCGAGGAATCCGGCCTGCTCTACCTTCAGCTCGGCGATGCCGAGGTCGCCACCCGCAGCGCCGAGGCCTGCGAGCGCTTGCGCACGGGCACGACGTTCGGCGCCCTGCTGGCCGAGCGCGAGGCGCGGCTGGACACCGACGCGCTCGCGCCGTGGTCGCGCTGGATCACCCCGCGCCGCCCTTCGGTGATGAACAAGCGCTTCGACACCCGCTTCTTCCTGGCCGCCGCACCCGCGGCACAGGAAACCCGCATCGACGATTTCGAGGTCACCGAAGCGCGCTGGCTGCCGCCGCGCACCGCGCTGCAGCAATACCGCGCGCACGAGATCGACCTGGCGCCGCCGCAGATCATCAGCCTGCTGCACCTCATGCAGTACGCCGACGTGGCCGCCGCCATGCAGGACGCACGTGCGCGCCGTCCGGCGCTGGTCGAGCCCGAGCCCGTCGAAACCAGCGAAACCCGCGTGCTCTGCTACCCGGGCGATCCCATGCACTCGGTGCCAGAGCGCGCCCTGCCCGAGCCCGTGCCCACGCGCGTGGTGTGGCGCAACAAGCGTTTCGAGCCGCCCGAGGGCTTTGGCCCGTTCCTGGACTGAATCGCCACCGCTCACGATGCCGCTGATCGCCCCCACCACCGAACAGACGCGTGACGAACTGGCGCTGATCGCGCGCTGGGTGCCGCTGCACAACTTGCGTGTGATCGAGCTGGGCTGCGGCGGGGCAGCGCTGTCGCGGCGCCTGGTGCAGACGCGCCCGGACTGCAGCGTGCTGGCGCTCGAAGTGGACGCGATCCAGCACGCGCAAAATCTGGCCGCGCCGGCCGTCCCCGGGCTGCGCTTTGTGGCCGCGGGCGCGCAGGCCATCCCCTCGCCGGATGCGCAGTTCGACCTGGCGTTGATGCTCAAGTCGCTGCACCACGTGCCGCTGCCTCTGCTGGACCAGGCGCTGGCCGAGACCCGGCGCGTGCTGCGCCTCAGGGCCCATCTGTATGTGTCGGAGCCCGTGTTCGACGGCCCGCTCAACGAGATCAACCGCTTGTTCAACGATGAGCAGCAGGTGCGCGAGGCCGCGTACGCCGCCGTGCAGCGCGCACTGGCCACGGGCGGCTGGCGCGAAGTGGCCGAACTCCATTTCGACATGCCGGTGCGCTTTACCGATTTCGATGATTACGAGCGTCGCATGACCGGCGTGACCTATGCCGACCGCCGCTGGAGCCCCGGCATGCGCGACGCGGTGCGCGAGCGTTTCGAGGCGCTCAAGCCGCCACCGGGCACGCCCTTCCTGCGTCCGATGCGCATCAATTTGCTTCAAACTTTATAGCTATTGGCGCTTATGGTTGTAGGGCTGTAGACCAATTTTATCCAGAATTCAACTCAGGAGACCTGCATGCACCCCATCGTTCGCCGCCAGTCGATCGCCGACGTCCTGCGCCGCACGGCGCTGCGCCTGCCGACCAAGACCGGCATCGTCTGCGGTGACACGCGCTGGACGTACGCCGAGTTCGATGCCATCGTCACGCGCCTGGCTGCGGGCTTGGCACAGCGCGGCATTCGCACGGGCGATCACGTGGCCGTGCTGGCGCGCAACTCGCACGGCTTCGCCGCACTGCGCTTTGCGCTGGCGCGCCTGGGCGCGGTGCTGGTGCCCATCAACTTCATGCTCAAGGCCGACGAGGTCGCCTACATCCTGCGCCACGCCGGGGCGAAATGGCTGGCCACCGACAGCGGCCTGGCGGAGCTGGCGCACGCCGCCGCTGCGCTGGATACGCAGGTCACGAATTTCATCTGGCTGCCCTCCGAAGACCCGAGCCAGCCGGTGCCCGGCATGGTCAGCTTCGACGAGCTGGCCGCCTGCACGGCCGCCCTGCCCGACGTGCCGCTGCAAAGCACCGACCTGGCGCAGATCGTCTACACCAGCGGCACCGAATCCAGCCCCAAGGGCGCCATGCTGACCCACGACGCCGTGCTGTGGCAGTACGTCAGCTGCGTCATTAACGCCGAAATCGCCGAAGGCGACGTGGTTCTGCATGCGCTGCCGCTCTACCACTGCGCGCAGCTCGACGTGTTCTTCGGCCCCGCCATCTACGTCGGTGCCGAGAACCACATCACCGCCAAACCCACGCCCGACCACCTGCTGCCGCTGATGGCCAACCAGGGCATCACCAGCTTCTTTGCGCCGCCCACGGTGTGGATCGCGCTGATGCGCTCGCCGTTGTTTGACGGCACCGATCTGTCGAAGCTGGCCAAGGGCTACTACGGCGCGTCGATCATGCCGGTGGAAGTGCTCAAGGAAATCGCCCGCCGCCTGCCGAACGTGCGGCTGTGGAATCTGTACGGCCAGACCGAAATCGCCCCGCTTGCCACCATGCTCGGCCCGGACGACCAGCTGCGCAAGGCCGGCTCGGCCGGGCGCGCCGTGCTGAACGTGGAAACGCGCGTGGTCGATCTGGACATGCGCGACGTGGCCGTGGGCGAAGTCGGCGAGATCGTGCACCGCTCGCCGCACCTGATGCAGGGCTACTTCAAGGACGAAGCGCGCACCGCCGCGGCCTTCAGCGGCGACTGGTTCCATTCGGGCGACCTGGGCGTGATCGACGACGAGGGCTACATCACCGTCGTCGACCGCATGAAGGACATGATCAAGACCGGCGGTGAAAACGTGGCCAGCCGCGAGGTCGAGGAAATGATCTACCGCCTGCCCGAGGTGAGCGAAGTCGCCGTGATCGGTCTGCCCGACCCGAAATGGGTCGAAGCCGTCACGGCCGTCATCGTCGTCAAGGTCGGGCAGGCGCTGACCGAAGAGCAGGTCATCGCCCACTGCACCACCCACATGGCCACCTTCAAGGCGCCCAAGCGCGTGGTGTTCGCCGACGCGCTGCCCAAGAACCCCAGCGGCAAACTGCTCAAGCGCGAACTGCGCAAGGCCCATACCGCCTGAGCCTGCGCCGCAAGGCACCCCGCGGCGCAGCTTACGGCCGGGCGCTGGCCGCGAGGATGTCCCGCTTGAGCTTCTTGAGGTACATCGCGTGGCGTCGCAATTCGGCCGGTACGCGTTCGCGCTCGCACGAAAAGCTGATGCTGAGGCTGTAGGTCTGGTCGTCCGCGCTGACCAAGGTGGTGGCGACGGCGAACAGGTGATCGGGCATGAACTCCGCCGTGCAATAGCCCTGCCGCGCCATCTGCCGCGTGCAGCGCAGGACACTGGCTCGCACCGCAGCCTCCGTCACGCCGCTGCGCTGGGCCAGGCGTGGCACCAGATGGTCCAGAGCAGCATCGTTCAACGAAGCCAGATGAGACAGCCCGGTCGCCGTCTGCTCCATCGGCACACGGGTACCTGCGGTGACCCGCCGCACCTGCGAGACGCTGTCACGCCCCCAGCGTTCGGTGGCCAAGTACACCATGTCCAGATCGTTCGGCCTGGCCAGCCCCGCGTTCAGGCGCTGCTTCTCGGCCAACTGCCGCATGAGCGGCTGCGCGACGTGGCTCGTGGGATGCGCCTGCTGGTAGGCGTCTGACAGGCTGAGAAACAGCGCGCTCAGCCGATAACTGCGCTCGTCCACGTCGTAATCCAGAAACCCGGCTTCGACCAGCGATTGGGTCAAGCGGCTGACTGTGGGGCGCGGCAGTTGGGTGCGACGCGCCAACTCGGCATTCGTCAGGCTGATCACCCCCACCCGGAAGGCGTGCAACAGGCGCAGCCCGCGCGCCAGCGTGAGGCTGCCCGCCGCGTCGCGTGTGAACACGCGGGTCAGCGCGGTTTCCCTGCGGGACGAAACGCCGCTGACGGTAGCTGGCATGCACGCCTCGTAATTTCAACTATTGAAATTCCAGTATAGCCAGACCCGGGGTGCGCCAGAAATACTTGGGCCAGATTCCCACCACCCACCCGAAGGAGACAAGCCGGGCATGACCACTGCAGACGACATCCAGGTGTCACAGACGGGGCACGTCGCCCATGTCGTGCTGACCCGCCCACCGCACAACTACGTTGACGAAGACGTGATGCGCCGTTTGGCCGATGCGCTGGAGGCGCTCGATGCCGACGCCGCCTGCCGGGCCATCGTGCTCAGCTCAGGCGCCAGCGCCTTCTGTGCCGGTGCGGACTTCGGCGCCCCTCGCCAGACGCCAACGTCAGACGCCGATCCCTCGTCGTTCTACGTGCAGGCGATGCGGCTGTTTCGCGGCCGCAAACCCATCGTCGCGGCCATCGAAGGCGCCGCGGTCGGCGCGGGTCTCGGTCTGGCGCTGGTGGCAGATTTCCGCGTCGCGTGCGCCGAGGCCCGCTTCAGCGCCAACTTCAACCGCCTGGGCTTTCACCCCGGCTTCGGCCTGAGTCTGACGCTGCCCCGCCTGATCGGCGAGCAGCAGGCCAGCCTGATGTTCTACACCGGCCGACGCATCGACGGCGCCAAAGCCGAGGCCCTCGGACTGATCGACGTGCTCGTCGACAAGGCGCAGGTACTGCCCACCGCGCTGGCTCTGGCTGAGGAAATCGCGACTTCCGCCCCGCTGGCCGTCGAATCCACCCGCGCCACGCTGCGTCGGGGCCTGGCCGATGCCATCGTGCAGGCCAACCGGCACGAATGCGCGATCCAGCGCACCGAATTCGCCACCGAAGACTTCCGTGAAGGCGTGGCCGCCATGGCCGCCCGCCGCGCCCCCGTGTTTCATGGCCGCTGAGGAACCCCGCATGACCCCAACCAAGTCCACGACATCGGCCGGCCCGCTGGACGGCGTGCGCGTGCTCGACCTGACCTCCGTCGTCCTCGGTCCACTGGCCACGCAGATCCTGGCGGATTTCGGTGCCGACGTGATCAAGATCGAGGCGCCTGAAGGCGACCTGATGCGCGCCAACGGCGTCTCGCGCCACCGCGGCATGAGCTCGATCTACCTGGCGCTCAACCGCAACAAGCGCTCCGTGGTGATCGATCTCAAGACGCCCGAAGGCGCCGAGCAGCTGCGCCAGCTCATCGCCACCGCGGACGTGTTGGTGCACAACATGCGCGTGTCGGC
Organism: Ottowia flava; assembly: GCF_008017535.1. Classification (GTDB taxonomy): domain Bacteria; phylum Pseudomonadota; class Gammaproteobacteria; order Burkholderiales; family Burkholderiaceae_C; genus Ottowia; species Ottowia flava. The sequence goes on along the minus strand of NZ_VRUA01000019.1, from coordinate 18,823 downwards.
CATCGAGCGCCTCGGCTTCGGCTACGAGGCCGTGGCAGCGATCAATGCACGCATCGTCTACTGCGTGGCGACCGGCTTTGGCCAGGACGGCCCACACCGCGACCGCCCGGCCTTTGACGACATCATCCAGGCCGCTTGCGGTCTGGTCGGGCTCACCACCTCGTTGAGCGCCCAGCCGGACTACGTCCCCAGCCTGATCGCCGACAAGACCACCGGGCTGGCGCTGGCCAACGCCGTGCTGGCGGCACTTTTCCACCGCGAGCGCCATGGCGTGGGCCAGAGCGTCGAAGTGCCGATGCTGGAAACCATGGCCTCCTTCGCGCTCGCTGAACACCTGGGCGGCCTGACCTTCGAGCCGCAGACCGAGCCCGCCGGCTACGCGCGCCTGATGCAAGGTGGCCGTCGCCCGGCGCCGACGCAGGACGGCTGGATCTGCGCCCTGCCCTACACCGAGCGCCACTGGCAGGCGTTTTTCCGCGCCGCCGACCGCGAGGACCTGGCCGAACGCTTTGCCGTGACCGACCCGGCCCTGCGCAACGCCAACATCCGCGCGCTCTACGCCGCCATGGCGGAAATCACCCCGACGCGCTCGTCTGCCGAGTGGATGGCGATCTTCGAAGACCTCGACATCCCTGCCACGCCGATCTATGGCATCGACGAGTTGCCCAACCACCCGCACCTGCGCGCCGTGGGCCTGTTCCAGCACACCCAGCATCCGACCGAGGGCGCCTTGGTCGAGCTGCGACCGACCGCGCGGTTTTCCGCGACACCGCTGTCGCTGCGCCGCCATGCACCTGCGCTGGGTGAACACACGGCCGAAGTGCTCGGCGAACTCCCTTCCCACGACGGATCCAGACCATGAACACGGAATTGCCTGAAGAACACCGCATGCTCAAGGAGCTGGTCGCCCGCTTCGTGCGCGAGCACCTGATTCCCCTGGAGCCCGCCGTGCTGTCGCGCGAGGCCGCCGGTCAGCCGCTGGAGCTGCTTGTCGAGGAAAAAGAGCGTCTGGACAAGCTTACGCGTGAGCTGGGCCTGTGGGGACTGGACGCGCCGGAGGAGATGGGTGGCTCGGACTTGCCCGTGGTCGCCATGGTCGGTGTCAACGAAGCGCTGGGCCACACGGTCACGCCCTACGAGCTGCCACCCGATTCGCCCAATCTGCGCATGCTGATGTTGACCGCCAACGAAGCGCAACGCGCGCGCTACCTGGCGCCCTACGCCCGCGGCGAAACCGTGTCGGCGATCGCCATCTCGGAGCCCGGCGCCGGCGGCGACCCGGCCATGATGAGCACCCGGGCCGAGCGTGACGGCGACCACTGGATCCTGAACGGCCGCAAGATCTGGATCAGCCGCGCGGCCCGTGCCGACTGGACCATCGCCATGGCGGTGACCGACAAGGCCAAGGGCGCGCGCGGCGGCATCTCCGCCTTCATCGTCGATCGCGACACGCCGGGCTTTCGCGTTGAGCGGCGCATTCCGATGATCGGGGGTGTATCGACCTACGAAGTCGCTTTTGACGACTGCCGCGTCCCGTCCAGCCAGATGCTGGGGCGCGAAGGGCACGGCTTCGCGCCCATGCAGTCGCGCCTGTCGACCCGCCGCGTGCAGATGGCCGCCTGGTGCATCGGCCGCGCTCAGCGCGCGCTCGACATGCTGTGCGAATACGCCCAACAGCGCGAGACCTTCGGCGCCAGGCTGGCCGACCGCCAGGCGATCCAGTGGTGGGTCGCCAACGCCGCTACCCGCATCCACGCCTGCCGCCTGATGACCTACGACGCGGCCGCCCGCATCGACGCGGGCGATGAAGCGCGTATGCAGGTCTCGATGATCAAGGTCTTCGCCACCGAAATGGCCTGGGACGTGATCGACCACGCCATGCAGACCCTGGGCGCCATGGGTATGACCAAGGAACTGCCCCTGCAGCAGATGGCCAACGAAACCCGGCTGATGCGCATTTACGAAGGCCCGTCCGAGGTGCACCGCTGGGTCATCGCGCGCGAACTGCTCGGCCTGCGCCGCTGACTCTCACTCAACACCCTTGCCGCCGCCAGCGCAGCGGATTCACCCTTACGGAGACACCATGAAAAACCTTGCCTCGAATCGCCGCCAATTCATTCTCAGCGTCGCCGGTGCGGCCGCCGCCCTGGTGACTGGCGCCCATGCCGCCGACGTCTTTCCCAGCCGGCCGTTGCGGCTGGTCGTGCCCTTTCCGTCGGGCAGCGGCACCGACACGACGGCGCGCCTGTACGCCCGCGTGCTGGGCGAGCTGACCGGCCATGGCGCGGTGGTCGAAAACAAGCCCGGCGGCAACGGCTTCATCGCCGTGCAGACGGTGCTGAACGCGCCGGCCGATGGCTACACGGTGTTTCTGGGCAGCAACTCCACGCTGTCGACCAACGCCGCCACCTTCCGCAAGCTGCCCTACGACCCGCTGACCGACTTCGCGCCGATCTCGCTGCTCTCGCGCGGCCCGTGCCTGATCATCGTGCCCGCCAACTCGCCGTACCGCACGCTGGCCGACCTGGTCGCCGATGCGCGCAAGCGCCCCGGCGCGCTCAACTACGGCTCGGGCTCGATCTCGTACACGCTGTACTCGGAATGGCTGAACGACCTGGCCAAGATGAAAACCACGCTGGTCAACTTCAAGGGCGCGGGCGACGCGATCAACGCCGTGGTCAGCAACACCGTCGACTTCGCCGTGGTCGACGCCTCCGGCGCAGTCGAGCTCGTAAAGGGCGGCCGCGCCCGCGCACTGGCGTTCACGGCGGCCAAGCGCTACCAGCTGCTGCCGGACGTGCCCACCATCGTCGACGCCGGTTACCCCGACTTCCTGGCCGTCAACTGGGTCGCCGCCGCCGTCCCCGCCAAAACCCCGGCCCCCGCAATCAAGCGCTTGGCCGAGCTGTTCCGCCAAGCCAGCAACTCCGCCGAAGTGCACGAGTTCTACGCCCGCCAGGGCAGCGAGCAACTGGCCACCACGCCCGCCGAGATGCTGAAATACCAGAAAGAAGAAATCGCACGCTGGAAGCGCCTGGTGGAAGCGGTGAAGTTGCCGCTGCAGTGAGCGACGGGGGGCTGGCGATGCCCCATCGGCACCCCCCCGACTTGAGCGACACTTGCTTCCATTTCAATAGCTGGTCGCGCAGATGGCAGTAGGGAAAGAGGCCAATTCCTTATATAAATCCGGCCTCTGCTTCCAGACCGCTCAAAAGCCCGCCAGCACGGCCTTGCCGATCATCTTGCCGCTTTCGACCCGCGCGTGGGCGCGGCGCAGGTTGGCGGCATTGAGCGGGCCGAATTCCTCGGTCAGCGTGCTGCGGATGCGGCCGGCGTCCGCCAGTTGGGCGACCTCGGCCAGCAGCGCGCCCTGGCGCGCCATGTCGGCGGTGCCGAACATTGAGCGGGTGAACATCATCTCCCAGTGCAGCGACAGGCTTTTGGCCTTCAGCGGCACCACGTTCAGCGTGTCCATGTCGTCGATCAGCGCGATGCGGCCTTGCGGGCGCAGGCAGTCGACGTACTGCGCAAAGTAGTGCGGGGTGTGCGTCAGCCCCGCGACCAGGTCGATCTGCGGCAAGCCCAGCGCCGCCAATTGCGGCGCCAGCGGCTGGCGGTGGTCAATCACGTCGTGCGCGCCGTGGTCCAGGCTCCAGGCGCGCGTCTCGGGCCGTGAGGCGGTGGCGACCACGCGCAGCTCCGTCAGCTCGCGCGCCAGCTGCGTCAGCATGGAACCGACGCCGCCCGCGCCGCCCATCACCAACAGGGTTTGACCCTGTCCGCCACCGGCCGGCACGGCCAGGCGGTCGAACAGCAATTCCCAAGCGGTGATGCTGGTCAGCGGCAGCGCCGCGGCTTCGGCGTCGTTCAGGGTCTTGGGGGCGTGCGCGGCGATGCGGGCGTCCACGGCGTGCAGCTCGGCGTTGGTGCCCGGTCGCGTCAGATCGCCGGCGTAGTACACGCGGTCGCCCACCGCAAAGCCCTGCACGTCGGCGCCCATGCCCTCGACGACACCCACCGCGTCCCAGCCCAGGATGCGCGCGCTGCCGTCCTTGGGCGTGGCCGAAGCGCGCACCTTGACGTCCACCGGGTTGACCGACACCGCCTTCACCCGCACCAGCAGGTCGTGCGCGCCGGGCGTGGGCGTGGGCAAATCGAGGTCGAGCAGCGCATCGGCGTGGTCGATCGGTTGAGGGGTGAAGTAGCCAACGGCTTTCATCTCGGGGCTCCAAAAAAGAAGATGAGAGTCACTGTAGAAAATGCACAATGCTTTGTGAATACCGAATCATTTCCATATTCTTCAAATGCAGTTTGAAAATCTGAGTGACCTGCGCGTGCTGGTTGAGACCGCGCGAGGCGGCTCGTTGACAGCGGCGGCGCGGGCGCTGGGCGTTACCCCAGCGGCGGCCAGCGCCATGCTCAAGCGGCTGGAAGCGCAGTTGCAGGTGCGCCTGTTCGAGCGGTCCACCCGCGCCATGCGCCTGACGCCGCAGGGCCAGACCCTGCTGGACTACGCCACCCGCGCGCTGGAGCTGATCGACGAAGGCGCCAGCCAGGCGTCGGCCGCGGTGGGCGCGCTGCGTGGCGGCATCCGCCTGGCCGTGTCGTCCGATCTGGGGCGCAGCGTGCTGCTGCCCTGGCTGGACGACTTCCTGGCGCAGCACCCCGGCGTGCAGATCGCCCTGTCGGCCAGCGATCAGGTGCTGGATGTGCGGCGCGACGCGGTCGACCTGGCCCTGCGCTACGGCGCGGCCGAACTGCGCGACTCGCAGCTGGTCGCGCGCCCGCTGTGCACCACGCGGCGCGTGGCCTGCGCCGCACCCGCCTACCTGCAGCGGCGCGGCACGCCCACGCACCCGCGCGAGCTGGCGCAGCACAACTGCATTGCCCTGCAGATCGGCGGGCGGCGCGAACAGCGCTGGTCCTTCGAGCGCGCTGGCGAACAGCTGGACGTGCCCATCAGCGGCGACCGCAGCGCCGACGACGGCGCCGTTGCGCGCGAATGGGCCATGGCCGGCGCCGGCATCGTCTACAAGTCCCGGCTGGACGTGCACGCCGCCCTGCAGCGCGGCCAACTGGTCGCCCTGCTGCCCGACTGGGCCGGCCAGCCCTACACCTTGTACGCCACGCTGCCCAGCAACCGCTTCGTGCCCGCGCGCGTGCACGCGCTGGTGGAGCATCTGGTGGCGCGGTTTGCGGCTTGGCCGGAGGCGAAGCCCGCTGCAACATGAGCAGCCGTGTCGCCGTCAGTCGGTGACCGCTTTGCTTCACTATGGATAGCTGGCTGCGCTGATCCAGCAATGCCCACAGCCATAAAAGACTTGTAATGCGGTCTGGAGGGCGAGCGCGTCTGCCAGTTCGTGCGCTTACCAGCTGGGTATCACCCAGTAGGTAGTTTTCCTAGTGCGCCGGTGCTGCCTGGCCTGCGCGAAAACCGACAGTAGCCCAGCCAGGGGCCCAGGCCTGCATCAATGCGCCGCCGCTGGCTTCTTGCCGCGCAGTTTCTGAAACAGCGTGACCGCCGCCACGACGATGCCGCCGGTGACGATGCCGACGCCGGCGTTGGCCAGCATCTCGACCAGCCAGCCGATACCTCCGGCGGCGGTCTTCCAGTCGGTGACCAGGTGGTGCAGCGCCGGGATGCCGTGCACAATGATGCCACCGCCGACCAGAAACATGGCGGCGGTGCCGGCGACCGACAGGAATTTCATCAACCAGGGCGCCAGCCACAGGATGCCGCGGCCGATCGACTGCGCGGTGCTGCTGGCCTTCTGGCTGAGGTACAGGCCCAGGTCGTCCAGTTTGACGATGCCGCCGACCAGGCCGTAGACGCCCACGGTCATGATGAGGGCGATGCCGGTGAGCACCGCCAGCTGGGTCCAGAAGTCCTGCCCGGCGACGGCGCCGAGGGTGATGGCGATGATCTCGGCCGACAGGATGAAGTCGGTGCGCACGGCGCCCTTGATCTTGTCCTTTTCCATGGCGGCCATATCGACGTTGGGGTCGGCCACGGCGGCTTTCAGTTCGGCTTCGTGGCTGTCGGCCTCTTCCTTGTGCAGGAACTTGTGGGCGACTTTTTCGAAGCCTTCAAAGCACAGGAAGGCGCCGCCGACCATCAGCAGCGGCGTGACGGCCCAGGGCGCGAAGGCGCTGATGGCCAGCGCCGCGGGCACCAGGATGGCTTTGTTGACCATCGAACCCTTGGCGACTTGCCAGACCACCGGGATCTCGCGGTTGGCGCTGACGCCGGTGACCTGCTGCGCGTTGAGCGCCAAGTCGTCGCCCAGCACGCCGGCGGTCTTCTTGGCCGACAGCTTGGTCAGCACGGCCACATCGTCGGCCATGGCGGCCGATTTGCGGGCCGCGACCTTGGTCATGACGGCCACATCGTCCAGGACAGCGGCGATGTCGTCGATCAGCAAGAGCAGGCTGGAAGCCACAGGTGAAACCCTTCAACAAGAACAAGACAGCAAGGTCAGCGGTGCGACGCAGCGCTGCACCCCATTACAGAACAAAATCGGCCTCTGGCGCTACAACCACCTGCGCAAGCCGCTCCTGAATCGATAGTATCCAGGCGTCGATAGCGGGGGCGTCGTTGATGCGGCGCAGCGCGTCGAACGCCTGGTCGGCCTCCGGGTAGGCGTGGCGCAGATAGGTCAGCCACAGCTTGAGGCGCCCCGCCCGGTGGCGGCGCTCCACACGCGAGCTGACGTCGGCCCAGAAATCCACCAGCAGTGGCTCGATCCGGCGCCATGGTAGGGCCCGCACGGCCGGGTCGGTGTCGGACGGCACGCCTTCTGCGGTGCCGCCCAGCGGGTCCTTCGGCGCCTGGCTTTGCGCAATCGCCAGCGCCAGACCGGGGCGGCGCACCATGCTGCGGCCCAGCATCAGGTCATGGCAGCCGGTTTCGGCGCGGCAGCGCCAGGCGTCGGCCACGTTCCAGATGTCACCGTTGGCGATCATGGGCAGGCGCACTTCGGCGCGGATGCGCGCGATGGCGTCCCAGTAAGCAGGCGGCTTGTAGCCCTGCGCCTTGGTGCGCGCGTGCACGGCGAGTTCGCTGGCGCCGGCCGCCTCGATGGCGCGGGCGCAGTCGAGCATGGGGCCGTCGTCCTCGTAGCCCAGGCGCATCTTGGCCGACACCGGGATCGCCGCCGGCACGGCGCGGCGCACAGCGGCGACGATGGCGTGGACCAGTTCGGGCTCGTTCAGCAGCACGGCGCCGCCACGGTGGCGGTTGACGGTCTTGGCGGGGCAGCCGAAGTTCAGGTCGATGCCGGCCGGGGCCAGCTCGGCCAGGCGCGCGGCGTTCTCGGCCACGCAAACCGGGTCGGACCCCAGCAGCTGCGGCCGCACCGGCACGCCCGAGCGCGTGCGGCTGCCGCGCAGCAGCTCCGGCACCACGCGGATGAAGCTGCGGGGTGGCAGCAGCTGGTCGGTGATGCGGATGAATTCGGACACGCAGCGGTCCACGCCCCCGGCGCGCGTCAGGATGTCGCGCAGGCCGTGGTCCAGCAGGCCTTCCATGGGGGCGAGAACGAGGGTCACAAAAAGGTAGGCCGAACCTGAAAAGAGGGAGTATCGCGGGCGCGCAACCAGCACGGGCGGCCGCGCCGTGGCACCACCGTGGGTTCGGATTGTCACCGCCGCACGCGCATCGCGCCCATTGGCCCGCTGGTACCATTGGCATATAAAAAGCTTTGGCGTGGCCTTGTGAAGTCCCGCGCCGCTGGAGAGCGTCATGCCCCCCCGATTCATCTTGACTGCCCGCCTGATGGGCTGCGCCGGCCTGCTAGCCGCCTCGGCCGTGCTGGCCCAAACCCCTGCACCGGCCGCTTCCACAACGCAGCGCGCCACCATCGCTGGCGATGCGCGCCACGGCACCTTCAAGACCGTCCAGGGCGAGGTCACCGTGGTGCGCGGCAATGTGCGCAGTGCTGCCTTGGTGGGCGGCGCGCTGATGGCCTCCGACCGCGTGTTGACCGGCTCCAAGAGCAGCGCCGCGCTCACATTGAAAGATGGCACGGTGCTGGCCGTCGGGCCCGAGAGTTCGGTCGACCTTTCTACCTTCGATTTCGACCCCACCACGCAGGACGGCAACCTGATGGTCAGCCTGGCGCGCGGCAGCCTGCGCATGGTGACGGGGCTGATCGCCAAGATCAAACCTGAACACGTCAAAGTCACCACGCCGACCACGGTGATCGGCGTGCGCGGCACCGACTTCATCGTGGAGGAAAGCCCATGAACGCCGCCAAGCCAGTGACCCGCCTGCTCGGCCTGATGCTGCTGGGCACGGTCGTTGCCGGCTGCGCTCCCGCCACCCGGGTCGTGCTGCTGCCTCAGGAAGGTCGCCAGGGCGCGGTCGAGGTGCGTTCGCGCGAAGCCAGCACCGTGCTGACCACGCCCTACAGCGAAGCCAAGGTCAGTGCCCAGCAACAGCTCGAAACCGATCAGCTGACGCCCGAGCAGGTCAACCGCCGCTACCAACAGCTGCTGGCGGCCCAGCCGGCGCCGGAGCAGCAACTCACGCTGTACTTCGAGACAGGTGGCTCGCACCTGACCGCCGAATCCACCAACCAGTTGGCCGATGTGCTGGCGCGCGCCACAGCTCGTCCGGGAGGCGAGATCATCGTGACTGGCCACACCGACAGCGTCGGCACGGTGGAATCGAACGACCAGCTTTCGCTGCAGCGTGCGTCGGCCATCCGCGACCTGCTGGTGTCGCGCGGCTTCGACCGCGCGCGCGTCGACGCGGTCGGTCGCGGCGAGCGTCAGCCGGTCGTGCCCACGCCCGACAACACGCCCGAGCCGCGTAACCGCCGCGCCGAAATCACCATCCGCTGACCGGCATGGGCCGCGCGTTTCGTATTCGAGGCGTGGCCCCGGGCCTGCGGGCCGCGTTGGCCGCTGCGCTGATCGCACTGGCGCCCGCGCTGGCCGCCGCGCCGCGCTTTGTCGACGACATGGCCCAGCGCACACAGGCCTGTACCGCGTGCCATGGTGACCAGGGTCGGGCGGGCCCGGACGGCTATTACCCGCGCCTGGCCGGCAAGCCAGCGGGCTACCTGTACAACCAGCTGCTCAACTTCCGCGACGGTCGGCGCCACTACGGGCTGATGACGCGTCTGGTCGACCCGCTGTCCGACGCCTACCTGCACGAAATTGCCCAGCACTTCGCCAACCTGCAGGTGCCCTACCCGGCGCCGGTAGCCCCCGCCCAGCGCGCCGCCGCGCCGGTGCTGGCCCGCGGACGCGACTTGGCCCTGCACGGCGACCCCTCGCTGCGTCTGCCCGCCTGCGTGCAATGCCACGGGCAGGCGCTGACGGGCGCCCTGCCCCAGGTCCCTGGCCTGCTGGGCCTGCCGCTGGACTACCTGATGGCGCAATTGGGCGGCTGGCGCACCGGACAGCGCCGCGCCCACGCGCCCGACTGCATGGCCGACGTGGTGCGCCGCCTGAGCGACAGCGATGCCTACGCCGTCGTCAGCTGGTTGGCTGCGCAACCCGTACCCACCGACCCGAGCCCCGCGCCCAGGCTGCCTGAGGTGCCGGCCGGCGCGCCCGACCTGAAATGCGGCACTGCGCCGCTGCCCGGGGCCGCGCGATGAAGCGCCTGGTCTGGATCGGCGGCGGGCTGATCGCGCTGTTGCTGCTGGCCTGCGCCTGGCTGTGGTGGATCAACTTCGGCGACGGCGTGGACGTCAGCGGCGCCAGCGCCACGGCGCCCGCCACCAACGACCCCGCGCTGCTGGAACGCGGCGCCTACCTGGCGCGCGCCGGCAACTGCATGGCCTGCCACACGACGCGCGGCGGCGTCGCGGGTGCGGGGGGCCGCGCCATCCCGACACCGTTCGGCACGCTCTACACCAGCAACCTCACCCCCGACGCCGACACCGGCATCGGCCAGTGGAACGCCGCCACCTTCTGGCGCGCGCTGCACTACGGCCGCGGCGCGGACGGCCGCCTGCTGTACCCGGCCTTCCCGTACACACACACCACCGCGCTCACGCGCGAAGACGCCGACGCGCTGTTCGCCCACTTCCGCAGCCTGAAGCCGGTGCGCACCCAGGTGCCCGACCACGACCTGCGCTGGCCTTACGGTACGCAGGCCGCGCTGGCGGTGTGGCGCGCGCTGTACTTCAAGGCGGGCGCGTCGCCCTCGCTGCCCGCCCCCGGCAAGAACAGCCCCACCATCGTGCGTGGCGCCTACCTGACCTACGCCGTGGCGCATTGCTCGGCCTGTCACGCGCCGCGCGACGGCTGGGGCGGCGGCGACTGGCAAAGCCTGGGCGGCGGGCTGATGGCCAGCGAAGGCTGGTACGCGCCCTCGCTCGTGTCCCCGCGCGAAGCCGGCATGGCCGATTGGCCGGTGGACGAGATCGTTGCCCTGCTGCGCACCGGCGTCGCGCCCCACGGCCAGGTCAGCGGCCCGATGACGGAAGTCGTCACCCAGGGCACGCAATACCTGAGCGAACCCGACCTGCGCGCCATGGCCGATTACCTGAAGGCGCTGCCGCCTACCGAGGGGCCCGCACCCACGCGCGACCGTCCGCCCGTGCGCACCTCCGCCGTGGTCGCAGGCGAAAAGCTCTACCAGCAGCACTGCGTCGACTGCCACGGCGCCCAGGGCCAGGGCGTGCGCGGGGCCTACCCGCCGCTGGCCGGCAACCGCGCCGTGACCATGGCGCAGACCGACAACCTGCTGCAAACCCTGCTCTACGGGGGCTTCGCCCCCGATACCGCCGGCCACCCGCGTCCGTTCGGCATGCCGCCCTTCACGCTGGTGCTGAGCGACCGCGAAATCGCCGCCGTCCTGACCTACCTGCGCGCCAGCTGGGGCAACGGCGCGCCGGAAGTCTCGGCACTGGACGTGCACCGCATGCGCAGCCGCGTGGCCAGCAACCTGCGCTGAACACGCCCGCCGCACTGCTCCTTGGGCCGGCCAAACGGCCTTGCACGCAAGCTGAGCACGCACTGATGGTGCCCCGGCCCCTATACTTTGCTGCCACATCGCACGCCTGCGCGTCGCTGGGTGGAGTCCCGGGCGCAGCAGGCTTCATGCTAGGAAGGAGGCTGACATGGCACTCAACTGGTTTTCCCTGCGACAGGCCGCCCGCACGCGGGTGCCGCCGGACGCCGCTGCGCCTGCCAGGCCTGTCGAGCGCAGCCGGCCGCACATGGCCGCCGCCAACGGGCTGACCGCCACCGTAGCCGCGGACGGCCCGCCGATCCCCTGGCCCGACGTGGTGCGCTTGATGGGCGAAGAGGTTTCCACCTCGCTCAACGCGGCCAGCGAACAGCTCGACCGCCTCAACCGGCTGGAGCCCGGCCTGGTCAACGGCCTGGGCCCGCTGCGCGACTCGATCGAGCGGGCGCGCCAGGCCGGCCTGGCCGCGCAGCAGATGCTGCGCCTGCGCGAAGACCCGCCCGCCCAGCACCGCGAGGTGCTCAACCTGGCCGACGTCGCCCGCGCCGCGCTGACGACGCGCAGCGACTGGTTCAAGCGCCGTCAGGTCAGCGTGCGCCAGGGTTTGGCGCAGGCGCAGGTGTTTGCCGATTCCAGCATGACCTACCTGCTGATCGACGAGATGCTGCAGTGGGCCGGCCAGCTCTCGCCCAGCGTCGCCATCACCGTGGACAGGTCCAGCCGCGCCGGCCGCCCGCGCCTGCGCGTGGCCGCCTGGTGCGACCCGGCCACCACGCCAGAAGCAAGCTGGCGCAGCATGCGCTGGATGCTGTGGCACCAGCTGGCGCGCGCGCTCGATGCGCAGACGCAGATGGAAATGCGCGACGACCATGTGCGCGTCACCGTCAGCCTGGCCGCTGCGACCGACACACAACTGGCCGCCGCCGCCGAAGAGCACGCCGGCCCCTCAAGCGTGTCGGCCGTGATCCAGGGCTGCCGCGTGCTGGTGGTCTCGACCCAGCCGCAGCGCCGCGCCCAGTGCCTGCAGGCGCTGGCCGGCTACGGGGTGCTGGTCGATCAGGCCGAAGATGCGCACCAGGCCAGGCGCCTGGCCAACCAGCACCTGCCCGACGCCCTGGTCTACGACGCCAGCGTGCCGGCGCAGCAGATGGAGCATTTGCGCGAACAGATTGGCGCGCAGGCCGGCTCGCACCCGGCGATGATCGAAATCAACGAACAGGCTGGCGCGACCGAGTTCCAGGCGTCCACCATCGGCGCCATCTCCACCGGCCGCGTCGCCGCGGGCGCGATCGGACAGTCGCTTGGCCCGGCGCTGGTGTTCGAGCTGTGCAAGGTGATGTAGCCGCGCTGGCCAGCGCTTTCCGCACCCGCCTGAAAACTCTATTTTTCATAGCGCTCTGCGCAGGTGGTTGTAGGCCTGACAGCCAGTTTTCCTTGAAGACTGGCCAACCGACCCGCTCGGCGCCCTACCCCGTCGTCGCCGGATGACTGCCCATCTGCCCCGTCTGGGCCAAGCCCTGCACCAACTGTTGTGCGCCCGCCGCACCGGCGCGCTGGGCTCGCTGAACGCCAGTGGCGGCGCGCCGAGCGTGTCGCTGGTGCCCTTTGCGGTGGACCCGCTGGGCGACGGCGCCCCGGTCATCGTGCTGCACCTGAGCGGCCTGGCCGCGCACACGGCCAATCTGCAGGCCGATCCGCGCGCGTCGCTGCTGGTCAGCGCGCCCGAGGTCGCGGGCAGCCCGGTGCACGATTTGCCCCGCGTCACCCTCGACGCGCTGGCCCGCACACCGGCGCCCGACTCGCCCGCGCAGCGCAGCGCCCATGCGGCCTATGTGCAGCGCTTTCCCGAAGCCGCGTTCATGGCCGAGCTGGGCGACTTCCGCTTCGTCACGCTGCGCCCGACCGGCGCGCGCCAGATCGCCGGCTTTGGCAGCGCCCGCAGCGTGGGCGCCGAAGAACTGGCGCAGGTGCTGGCGCTGGGCACGCCCACACCGCCGATCAACCCCGCGTGACCAGCGGCGGCCTGCTGCGCATGCGCCTGTCGGGTCGCCTTGACGCGGTCGGACGGTGCCATAATTCACTATGCATTCGATAGCTGCCTGCGCAGACGGCTCTAAGCCCAGCGTCCATCTGGATGCTCTGTGCGTCGTGCACGAAGACGCCCACCTGCTGGTGCTCGACAAGCCCGCCGGCCTGCTCGCCGTGCCGGGCCGCGGCCCCGACAAGGCCGACTGCCTGAGCGCCCGCGCCCTGCGCCGCTGGCCCGACGCGCTGGTGGTGCACCGGCTGGACCAGGCCACCAGCGGCCTGATCGTGCTGGCGCGCAGCCTCGCGGTGCAACGGCAGTTGTCCGCCGATTTCGCCGAGCGCCGCGTGGCCAAGCGCTACGAAGCGCTGGTGCATGGTCGGCTGCTCTTGCCGCCCGAAGCGAGCGCCGATGCGCACCGGAGCGACGCCGCGCTGGCGCACGGCGTGCGCGCAGCCGATGGTCTAAGCACCACGCCCGCCGACGGCTGGGGCCTGATCGATCTGCCGCTGCTGCTCGACTGGCCCAACCGGCCGCGCAGCAGGGTCGACCCCTTGCATGGCAAGCCGAGCCAGACGCACTGGCGCCCGCTGGCCCACGACCCGGCGACAGACACGACACGCGTGGCGCTGGCGCCCGTCACCGGGCGTTCGCACCAGTTGCGAGTGCACCTGATGGCGCTGGGCCACCCGATCGTGGGCGACGCGCTGTACGGGCCGCCGCATGATGCGGCAGCGCGGCTGATGCTGCACGCGTGCGCGCTTGGTCTGACGCACCCCGCGACGGGCGAAGCACTGCGCTGGCACTGCGCTGCACCGTTTTGACCGGATCACACAGAAATACTTGTCAAATAGACCTTTTTCGCTACAGCCGCGTGCAGCCAGCTACGCCTTTCATAGCAAAATCGCGGGGAACTCTGGCGCCACAGGTGGGCTCGCACAGCCCATGCCCGACCCGCGCCACCCCACCTTCAGCCTGCCCGCGCCGCGCCCGCGCCTGGCGCGCCGCCGACAGGCCGCCCTGGCCCTGCTGGCCGCGCCCTGGGTGTTGACCGGCGTGCGCGCCCAGCCCACAGAACCTCTGCGCGCCACGCCGCGCCAGACCGAAGGGCCGTTCTACCCCGTCGCACTGCCTTCCGATTCCGACCACGACCTGCTGAAGAACGGCGCGCTGCGCTACCGCGGCGGCACGCCCGCCTGGGTCGAAGGCACGGTGGTTGACCTGGACGGCCGCCCGCTGAAGGGCGCACAGGTCGAAATCTGGCAGTGCGACCAGGCTGGCCACTACCACCACCCGCGCGACGGTGATCGGGCCGACCCGGCGTTCCAGGGCTTTGGCCGGGTCGCGCTGGGCGGCGACGGCACCTGGCGTTTTCACACGCTGCGGCCGGCGCCCTACAGCGGCCGCACGCCGCACATTCACCTGAAGGTGCGTCTGGGCCAGCGCGAATTGCTGACCACCCAGCTTTACGTCGAGGGCGATCCGGGCAACGCGCGCGACTTCCTCTGGCGCAGCCTGGACACACACGGGCGCCGCGTATTGACCCAACCTTATGTGATAGACGGACAAGCACTGCGGGCGCGCTACGCGCTCGTGGTGGCGGCCTGAAACTGGGGCCGCGTGCGACACTTTTTTCGGCGCGGCTATGTGACACCAGCACAAGCCGGTGTCCTACGCCCCGCCCTTGGCCCGCGCACTAGAGTGGCGCCAACTGAAGTTTTCGGTTCTCAGAGGAGTCTGCACATGAACAAATCCTTCCCATCTCTTCGCACCCTGGGTCTGGCCGCTGCGCTGGCCGTGGGTGGTATCGCTTTTGTCGGCTGCACCACCACACCGGCGGGCTCCGAAGCCTCGGGCCCGAGCGCGCGCAACGCCATGGACCAGAACGTGGACGCCACCCTGGCGCGCCTGTATTCCACCGTGCCGGGTTCGCGTGAACTGGTGCAGCGCGCCGCGGGCACGCTGGTGTTCCCGTCGGTCGTGGGCGGCGCCTTCGTCGTTGGGGCCGAATACGGCAAGGGCGCGCTGCGTGAAGGTGGCCGCACCAGCGGCTACTACAGCACCACCGCGGGCTCGGTCGGCCTGCAGGCCGGCGGCCAATCGAAATCGGTGGTTTATGTCTTCAACACGCCCGAGGCGCTGCAAAAGTTCAAGTCGAGCAAGGGCTGGACTGCCGGCGCCGACGCCACGGTGGCGGCCGGCAAGATCGGCGCCAACGGCTCGGTCGACACCCAGACCTACCAGCAGGCCGTGACCAGCTTCGTGCTGACCAACGTGGGCCTGGAGGCCGGCGCTGCCGTCGGCGCAGCCAAGATCACGCAGATCAGCATGTAAGGCCACGGGGCCGCTTGGGCACGCTGGTCGCGCCCGAGCCCGGTACCCTGAAGCAACGCCGCCTTGTGCGGCGTTGTGTTTTTGTCAGATGGCGCCCACGACATGTCGTGGGCGCGTTGTTTTGTTAGATTCCAAAGCATGAGTGAATCTGCAGCAAAACATATCTACATCCTCACCGGCGCATCGCGCGGCATGGGCCTGGCCATGGCGCAGCAGTTGCTGGCGGCCGGTCACACCGTGCTGACGCTGGCGCGGCGCGTCAACGGCGAGCTGGCGCAGCACGCCACGAAGTCGGGCGCGCAGCTGACCCAATGGTCGGCCGACCTGGCCGATGGTGTCGCGGCCGCCACGCATTTGCGCGGCTGGCTGGGCGACTTGCCCACCGACCGCTTTGCCAGCGCCACGCTGATCAACAACGCTGGCGTCATCCCGCCGATCACCCCGCTGCGCGACAGCCGCCCGGCCGACCTGGCCAACGCGCTGCGCGTCGGGCTGGAAGCGCCGATGCTGCTGTCGGCCGCCTTTCTGGACGCCACGCGCGGTTGGAAGGCCGAACGCAAGGTGCTGAACATTTCGTCGGGCCTCGGCCGCAAGGCGATGGCGTCGCAGGCCGCCTACTGCGCCGCCAAGGCCGGCATGGACCACTTCACGCGCTGCCTCGCGCTGGACGAGGCCAACGCACCGGGCGGTGCCAAGGTCTGCTCGCTCGCCCCGGGCGTGATCGACACCGACATGCAGGTGCAGCTGCGCGGCGCGGATGCGGGCGCCTTCCCCGACCGCGGCAATTTCGAGCAGCTCAAGCAAGGCGGGCAACTGACCTCGCCCGACGACGCGGCGCGGCGCATCCTGGCCTACCTGGCGCGCCCCGACTTCGGCAGCGAGCCGGTGGCCGACGTGCGCCAGGCCAGCTGAAGAGCGTCTGACACCATCCAGGTCAACGGCTGACCGCTACCGATTCGATAGCTGATCGCGCAGGTGGCTGTAAGGCCAGAGGCCAATTTGACTTGAATTCCTGATGGCGCCACCGGGCGACCGCCCGGCGCCCATATCGCACCGCCTCAGTACACCTGCGGCACGATCATGCTGTCCGGCACCGGGTGTCGCACGTAATCCTCGTGCCGTTCGCGTGCGGGCAGGATCACCTCCGGCCGCGGCGTCTCGTGGTAGGGCAGCTGCGCCAGCAGGTGGCTGATGCAGTTCAGGCGCGCGGTTTTCTTGTCGTCCGCCGGAATCACCCACCAGGGCGCCTCGGGGATGTGCGTGCGCTGCAGCATCTCCTCCTTGGCGCCGGTGTAATCCTCCCAGCGGCGGCGGCTTTCCAGGTCCATGGGGCTGAGCTTCCACTGCTTCAGCGGGTCGTGGATGCGGCCCAGAAAGCGCAGGTGCTGCTCTTCGTCCGAGATCGAGAACCAGTACTTGATCAGCACGATGCCCGAACGCACCAGCATCTTTTCAAACTCGGGCACGGTGCGGAAGAACTCCTCCAGCTCGGCCTCGGTGCAAAAGCCCATCACGCGCTCGACCCCGGCGCGGTTGTACCAGCTGCGGTCGAACAGCACGATCTCGCCGCCCGCCGGCAGGTGCGGCACGTAGCGCTGAAAGTACCACTGCGTCTTCTCGCGGTCGCTGGGCGCGGGCAGCGCCACCACACGGGCCACGCGCGGGTTCAGCCGCTGGGTGATGCGCTTGATCACGCCGCCCTTGCCGGCCGCGTCGCGCCCTTCAAAAATGATGACGACCTTGGTCTTGGTCGTGGCCACCCAGTCCTGCAGCTTGACCAGCTCGCCCTGCAGGCGAAACAGCTCGCGGAAATAGTGCCGGCGCGCGCTGCGGTATTCGGGCGAATCGGTGACGACGCCGGACACCGCATCGATGTTGCGGTCTTCCAGCTCCATCTCCAGCTCTTCGTCGTAGCTGTCCAGCAGGTCGCCACGCAGGCGGCGGATGATTTCTTCTTCGCTCACGGTCGGCGCGCGCCAGGCGGGCCCGGCGCAGGTATTGGGGACAAGAAAGCCTAAGTCGTTTTGATGACACCCGTGTGACGGTCACCCGTGCGTCACCACCCGCCCTGGGCCCTTCCGGGATCGGGTGCATACTTGTCCTGATCGCAGTTCTGCGCTCCTTTTCACCCCCTACCCCAACTTGCAGGAGATACAAAAATGGCACGTGAAGTTGTCCTCGTCAGCGGTGTGCGCACCGCCATCGGCACCTACGGCGGCAGCCTCAAGGACATTCCGCCCGTCGACATGGCCGCCACCGTGGTCAAGGAAGCGCTGGCGCGCGCCAATGTGGAAGGCAAGGACGTCGGCCACGTCGTCTTCGGCCACGTCGTCAACACCGAGCCGCGCGACATGTACCTGTCGCGCATGGCGGCCGTCAACGGCGGCTGCCCCATCGAAACCCCGGCCATGAACGTCAACCGCCTGTGCGGCTCGGGCCTGCAGGCCATCGTCAGCGCCAGCCAGGGCATCCTGCTGGGCGACTACGACGTGGCCATCGGCGGCGGCGCCGAAAACATGAGCCGCGCCCCCTACGCCAGCCTGAACACCCGCTGGGGCGCGCGCATGGGCGACACCACTTTGGTCGACATGATGGTCGGTGCCCTGCACGACCCCTTCCACAAGATCCACATGGGCGTGACGGCCGAAAACGTGTCCAAGGAATTCGGCGTGTCGCGCGAAGACCAGGACGCCCTGGCCCTGGAAAGCCACCAGCGCGCCGAACGCGCCTGGGCCGAAGACCGCTTCAAGGGCCAGGTCGTGCCGATCATGCTCAAAAGCAAGAAAGGCGAAGTCGCGTTTGAAAAAGACGAACACTTCCGCGCCGGCGCCAAGCTGGAAGACTTCCAGAAGATGAAGCCCGTCTTCTTGAAAGAAAACGGCACCGTCACCGCCGCCAACGCCAGCGGCATCAACGACGCTGCCGCCGCCGTGCTGCTGATGGAAGCCGCCGCCGCCAACGCCCGCGGCGTCAAGCCCCTGGCCCGCCTGGTCGGCTACGCCCACGCCGGCGTCGACCCCAAGATCATGGGCATCGGTCCCGTGCCCGCGTCCAAAGCCGTGTTCGCCAAGACCGGCCTGAAACTGGACCAGATGGACGTCATCGAAGCCAACGAAGCCTTCGCCGCCCAAGCCTGCGCCGTCACCAAAGGCCTAGGCGCCGACCCCGCCAAGGTCAACCCCAACGGCTCCGGCATCTCGCTGGGCCACCCCATCGGCGCCACCGGCGCGGTCATCACCGTCAAAGCCGTGCACGAGCTGCACCGCACCGGCGGCCGTTATGCGCTGGTCACCATGTGCATTGGCGGTGGGCAGGGGATTGCAGCGATTTTTGAGCGGATGTAATCCACCGGCATTTTTTTGGTTGGCCTGATTGGCTGCCGTCGTGCGCACACTGGGGCTTCGATGCCCCAGTGTGCTTTTGTTCGACTGGCGGTGAGTGGAACGCTGTCGTCTATTTTTAATTAGGGATGGTGTTCAAAACACGATTGAAGCCAGCCGATAGCGGGCGGCTTGCCACGACATGAAGCAGCGCGG
>NZ_VRUA01000018.1 GCF_008017535.1 Ottowia flava | reverse complement strand
GCTGAAGCAGCTGGTTTGGCTTGAGAACTCCATCTTGCTTCACCTCGGGTGAACAACCTCTTGGGAAACGACACCTAGCCCGGCCGCGCCCAGGCCCAGCAGCGTCAGCGCCCCGCTGCCCAGCGACGGGACGGGCGCGGGCACGGGCACGACAGTGGCCGACACCGTGGCGGGGGTGCGCACGTCGGGGAGCGTGCAAGTGTTGGCGGTGCCGTTGCGGGTGCAGCCGGTGAACCCCGCCAGCACGTAGCCATCGGCAGGTGCGGCGGTGCAGACCGCGTCTCGCCCTCGGGCATGAGGCTGGGTGTACAGCTCAGGGTGCCGTGGACGCATGGTGGGTGGCGTCAAAACTCTGCTGTAACCACTGACCATAAAATCGGCCGTCAGCCCTACAAGCAATTGCGCAGCCAGCTATTTAAACGATAGCTATGGTCGGTTGTGTGGGCCGTGACCGCTGCGCACAGGCAGTGCCGACGCAAGCGCCTTCCGCAGGACTTTTGGGGTACGTCAGCCTTAGCCGCGCGGCTTGCCCAGCCTTTCAGCCACCCAGATGCCGCCCAGCACCATCGCCAGCGCGGCGACGTGGTAGGCGTGCAGCGGCTCGCCCAGCAGCAGCACGGCCAGCGCTGGGCCGAACACGGGCGTCAGGTTGTAGAACACACCGGCGCGGGCCGGGCCGATGAGTTCGACCGCGCGGATGAAGGTGATCTGCGACACGAACGAGGGCAGCAGGCCGACGTACAGAATGATCAGCCAGCCCTGCCACGTCGGCCAGAAGAACTGGCCGGCGGCCACTTCCCACGCCAGCAGCGGCAGCGAGGCCAGCGCGGCCACGCCCGCCACGGCGGCAAAGAACACCAGCGGCGGCACCGGCGGCTTGGCGCGCAGGCCCAGGGTGTAGCCGGCGTACAGCAGCGACGCCAGCAGCACCGCCAGGTCGCCCGCGTTGAAGTCCATGGTCGCCAGCACCGACCACTGGCCGCGCGCGGCCACGGTGGCCACGCCGGCCAGCGTCAGCGCCACGCCCAGCGCCTGCAGCCAGCCTACGCGCAGGCGCAGCACCACAGCGCCGCCCAGCAGCACCAGCACCGGCACCACGCCCTGGATGATGGTCAGGTTGACGGCGCTGGTGTGGTGCGCCGCGGTGTAGTACAGCGCATTGAAGCCGGTGAAGCCGGCCACGCCCATCAGCGCGAGGTACAGCCAGCACGGGCGCAACTGCGGCCAGGCGGCGGCAACCTGGCGGCGCGCCACGAACCACAGTGCCACGCAAGCGACGGACCAGCGCGCGGTGGTCAGCATCATGGGCGACACCTGCCCCACGGCGAGCCGCGCAGCGACGGCGTTGCTGCCCCAGATCAGGGTGGTGAGGATCAGCAGCAGCGCGGGCTGGCCGTTCAACCAAGCCCAGAGCGTGCCGGGCATCAAGGACCGGGCTGGCAAAGAAGACATGGCGCCGAGGGTAGCAGCGCGGCGCCACGGGCGCTGATCAGGTCAAGACAAGGGCCGAATGCGGTGAAGCGTGAGCCGAGCGCCGTGGGGCCGGCCATCGCTTGCCAGTGAGGTGCTTCGTCAGCAAGCGCGGCGCGTCGTCCGAACAGCAGGGGCATGCGAGCCCCTTCGCTGCACTTTGCGGGGTCTACAGCGCCACGGCGCCAATGCCCAACACCGACAGAATGAAGAGCACCACCGCAATGGCAATGAACAGGAAGAACAGAGTCTTGGCGATTCCCGCGGCGCCTGACGCGACGCCGCCAAAGCCCAACACGCCGGCGACGACCGCGATCACGGCGAAGATGATGGCCCAGGTCAGCATGGGATGGCTCCTTGTTTGGTTGTGGTGCCTTGAATCTAGTCAGGACGTATACCCGCGGCTGTAGGACGCGGCGCACCAGGCATGTGTGGCGATGGCTTTTCAGCCATAAAGTATGGTTTTTTGTCTATCCCTTATATGGGGGGTCTGGTCCTACAGGGCGCCCCAGTCCGTGACTACGGACCACCCGGGGGCATGGCGGTACGGTGGCGTTGAAGCCATCTTGCTTCGCAGTCAGGAGACCACCATGGCCAATCAAAACCCCAACCAGAACCCCCAGCAGCAGCCGGGCCAGCAGCCCAGCCCCGGGCAGCAGCAACAGCAGAACCCCAACCAGAAGCCCGGTCAGGGTCAGCAACAGCCCGGGCAAGGCCAGCAGCCCAACAAGCAACCCTGACGCGGCGCGCAACTTCCGTACCTCTACTCAACTTTCTAGGAGATTTCTCATGAACGGTGACACTATCAAAGGCAACTGGACGCAATTCAAAGGCAAGGTCAAAGAGCAGTGGGGCAAACTCACCGACGACGATCTGGACGTGATCAATGGTCAGCGTGAGCAACTGGTCGGCCGCCTGCAGGAGCGCGAAGGCATTGAGCGCGACATCGCCGAGCAGCAGGTGAAGGACTGGGAAACCGCCAATAAGTACACCTGGTAAGCGCTTGGCGGCAGTTGGGCGCTGCCGCGCGCCCCCAGCGCTGGACGCCCGCAAACTGACCGAATCGCTACGCAGCCCGCCCCGTGCGGGCTTTTTCTCTGGCGCCGCCGCGCAAGGTCGCAAGCGATGGCGCCAGCGGCATGGAGGCGTCACATGGCCATTTCTCCAACCGTTTCCCACCCCCGTTCGCGCTTTGCGCGCGTGTCGCGCAAGGTGTCACGCATCGCCGGCCATTCGGGCAGCTTCGTGTTGGCCTGCGCGCTGGTGCTCATCTGGGCCGTCACGGGCCCCTTCTTTCACTTCAGCGAGACCTGGCAGCTGGTGATCAATACCGGCACCACCATCGTCACCTTTCTGATGGTGTTCCTGATCCAGGGCAGCCAGAACACCGAAACCGAGGCGCTGCTGCAGATCAAGCTGGACGAGCTGATCCGCGCCGTGGACGCGGCGCGCAACCGCATGCTGGTACTGGAAGACCTGGACGAAGCCGAACTGGATGCGTTGCGCGGGCAGTTTGTTGAGTTGGCGGCCAAAGACCGGGGCGAGGGCTGAAGAGCCGAGGAATCGGTTGAAACGGAGGCTTGGAGAAAAATCGCTCTCCAGCCCTACAACCATCGGCGCAACCAGCTATTAATGGAATAGCAAAGCGCGGGCGCCTGAGTGCCGCAGCCGGCCGGGGATAATCCCGCCGATTGACCATGCGATCTGCCCCGACGACCTCGACCCCACCCGCCAGCGCGCGTGCCGACATGGCTTCGGCCGTGGCCGCGCCCGCCGCTGACCTGCCCGCCAGCCCGCTGGCCAGCGCGCTGGTGATGGACGCGGTGCAGCGCATCGAAGCGGCCGGCCCGCTGGACGATGCTTCTGAATTGCAGCAGGCCTTTCACGCCCGGCGCGGGCGCGCGGCGCAGGTGCTGCAGCGCGCTTGGCTGCTGGGCGAGCGGCTGGGCCTGCCGACCGAGCTGGCGCGCTGGCGGCCGGTGGGTTGGGGCGTGCTGCTGGTGCTGGCCGCGCTGGTCGCATTCGCCAGCCTGGGCACGGCGCGCGCCGTGGTGGGCGAGGGGCGCAGCATCAACGCGGTGGCGGCGTTCGTCAGCCTGCTGGGGCTGCATTTCGTGACGCTGTTCTTCTGGCTGGCCAGCCTGCTGCTGTCTGGCGGGCAGGGCGGAGGCTGGTCGCTGGGGCGGATGGCCTTGTGGTTGACCGCGCGGCTGCCAATCGACCGCGGGCCGCACGCGCTGGCGCTGCTGCAGTCGGCCACGGCGCTGCTGTCGCGCCAACGCCTGCTGGTGTGGCTGACCGGCGCCATCAGCCACGGCATCTGGACGCTGGCGTTTGGGCTGATGCTGGTGGTGTTGGCGTTCGGCTTTGCCTTCCACGCCTACCAGCTGACGTGGGAGACCACCATCCTCAGCCCCGCCTTTTTTGAACGCTTTGTGCAGGTGACCGGCGCGCTGCCGCACCTGCTGGGTTTCCCCGTGCCGGACGCCAGCGCCGTGGCGCGCATGGGCACGGTGGGCGGCCAGGCCGCGGCCGGCGGCGGTGCGCAGAGCGACTGGGCGTGGTGGCTGATGGGCTGCGTGCTGCTGTACGGGCTGTTGCCGCGCGCGCTGCTGGCTGCGCTGAGCCTGGCGCGTTGGCGTGCCGGCACGCGCCGGCAGGCGCAGGTCGACATGGCCGACCCGTACGTGCGCCGCATCGTGCAGCGGCTGGACGCGCTGGAGCCGCCGCCGCAGGTGATCGACCCCGAACAGCGCGCCGACGCGCCCGGCACCACCGCGCCGGTGCTCGGCCCGCCCGGCGCGCCGGGCTCGCTGGCGGTGATCGGCTTCGAATTGCCGCCCGAACAGCCCTGGCCCGTGCCCGGTTTGCCGGCTACGCCGGCGGGCTCCGCCGTGCCACTGCGCCTGGCGGGCAGCGCGCGCGAACGGCAGGACGCGCTGGCGCAACTGGCGGCCACGCGCCCAGCGTCGCTGCTGATCGTGGTGCACGCCAGCAGCAGCCCCGACCGCGGAACGGCCCGCTTCGTGCGCGAGGCGGCACGGCCCGCCGGTCGCACCGCGCTGCTCGCCTTGGGTGACAGCGACGGTGCGGCGGACAGCGCCGGCCTGCAGCGTTGGCGTCAATGGTTGAATTCTGAAGGTTTTGAGGCGGTAGCCCTACAACCATCTGCGCAGGAAGCTACCGAATGGATAGCGTCCGAGCGCCCCACGCCCGCCAGCGAGGCGGCCAAGACATGAGCCAAGACCCCCTGCGCATCGCCATCGTCGGCCACACCAACGCCGGCAAGACTTCGCTGCTGCGCACGCTGACGCGCAACGTGGACTTTGGCGAGGTGTCTGACCGCCCCGGCACCACGCGCCACGCCGAGACGATCGACCTGCGCATCGACGGGCGCGAAGCCGTGCGCTTCATCGACACCCCGGGGCTGGAGGATTCGGTCGCGCTGCTGGAGTATTTGCAGCAGTTGGACGGCGAATCGCGCCCGGCCAAGGTGCGCGCCTTCCTGGCCGGGCCCGAGGCGCGCGCCAGCTTCGAGCAAGAGGCCAAAGTCCTGCGCGCGCTGATCGGCGAGGCCGACGCCGCCATGGTCGTCATCGACACGCGCGAGCCGGTGCTGCCCAAGTTCCGCGCCGAGATCGAGATCCTGACCTGGTGCGCCAAGCCCGTCATGCCGGTGCTGAACTTTGTGCGCTACCTGAACAGCCGGCGCGATGAGTGGCACCAGATGCTGCTGGAAGCGGGCCTGCACGCGCGGGTTGAATTCGACGTGGTCGCACCCTTCAACGGCTCGGAACAGCAGCTGTACAGCGACTTGGCCACGCTGCTGCCGGTGCGCCGAGCGCAGCTGAACGGCATCGTCGACGCTCTGGCGCAGCAGGCGCGCGAACGCCGACTGGCCGCCTGCCGCGTGGTCGCCAGTGCATTGATCGACGTGGCCGCCATGCGCCGCGCCCTGCCGGCCGAGGAATTTGCCGACGAATCGCGCCAGAAGGCCTTTGTGCGCGCCTTCCAGGACGACGTGCGGCGCCATGCGCGCCGGGCGGTCGACGATTTGCTGGCCGTGTTCGCTTTTCGCGCCAGCGATGCCGAATTGAACGAATTGCCCCAGCTGACCGGCCGCTGGGAGGACGATTTGTTCAACCCCGACCTGCTGATGGCCGCTGGCAAGCGCCTGGGCCTGGGCGCCATGATCGGCGCCGGCATCGGCGCCGTGGCCGACGTCGCCATGGCCGGCCTGTCGCTCGGTGCGGCCACCACGCTGGGCGCCACGCTGGGCGGCGCCGCCTCGGGCGGCTGGCGGCCTCTGTGGCGCAAGCTGGAAAACCGCCTGAACGGCGTGCAGGAGCTGACGGTGGAAGACCCGGTGCTGCTGGTGTTGGCCGACCACCTGCTCGACCTGGCCCGCGCGCTGGAACAGCGCGGCCACGCCGCCGTGGACAAGCTGCGTGTGGACGATGCCCACGTTGACGATGGCTTGCAGGACGTCGTGCAAGCCCTGGGCCCGGCGCGCGGCCACCCCGGCTGGGAGCGCGGCGTGGTGAGCCAGACGCTGGGCGGCCACGGCAGCAGCGAACGCCAGGCACTGGAAGCGACCGTGGCGCGGCGGCTGGCCGAGCATTTCGGGTCTGCGCCTTCGGCTTGAAGCCTGCAGGCTGTGAGACTGGCGGATTGGCCGGGCCCCGCACGGGCGATAGCGCCTGTACGCGCGGCCGCTTTCTTCTCAGCGAGGCGTGGTGCCGCAGCGTGGGGCGCGCGCGACATCCGTGCGCCGCTTGTCCGCTGGAGCGGGACCTGACGGCGCCGTCCGCTTGACAAGCCAGCCGGGACGGGCAGACTCGGGCGAAGTGCATACAAGTTGTTGCAGAACCACACCATGAAAAAGACCGTCACCTTCCTCACCATCCTGATCCTGGCCGCCGGCGCGCAAGCCGCCTGCTACACCGTGCTCGGGCCCAAGGGGAATGTGCTGTCGGAAAGCTCGACGCCGCCGGTCGACATGTCCTACCAGTTGCATCAGACGGTGCCCTACGCCTACGGTCAGGGCGCGACCATGGTGTTCGGCATCGCCGATCCTCGCTGCGGCGACGAACTGGACCGCTACTACGACCTGAAAACGGCGCAGGTCGTGTACGAAGCGCCCCGCAAAGGCAGCAAACAACAGCGTCGCCATGCGCGCGCGGCGCGTCACGACCGCGAGTGAGCGCAGCGCTCGCTTAGCGCGCTTCGCCCCCTGCCGGACACCTCGGCGCCGCCGACCCTTTTTCGGGTTGACCGGCGCCGTTTATCTTGGCTGGCCGCGCAAAGGGCACCCAACTAGCCACTGGATAGACTGACCGGCTGAACTACCGCAAGAACGGCAGCTGCGTGAACAACTGCAACACCGCGGCGTTGACCAGATCGACGAAGAACGCGCCCACCATTGGCACGATGAGGAAGGCCTTGTACGACGGGCCGTAGCGGTCGGTGATGGCCTGCATGTTGGCGATGGCCGTTGGCGTGGCGCCCATGCCGAAGCCGCAGTGACCGGCCGCCAGCACGGCCGCGTCGTAGTTGCTGCCCATCACCTTGAAGGTGACCCAGCTCGCATACGCCATCATCACCACGACCTGCGCGGCCAGGATCACCATCACGGGCAGCGCCAGGTCGGTCAGCTCCCACAGCCGCAGCGACAACAGCGCCATCGCCAAGAACAGCGACAGCGAGGCGTTGCCGAACACGTCGATCGCGCGGTCGAACATGTCGAAGCGGAAGAAATGCGTGAGCACGTTGCGGATGATCACGCCGCCGCCCAGCGCCCAGACGAAGGTGGGCAGTTCGATGGCTGTGCCCTTCGTCGCCGTTGTCATCAGCCCGGCAAAGGCCATGCAGGCGGCAAACAGCGCCAGCGTCTCGATGGTGGATGAGGCCGTGATCAGGCGGATCTCGTCCGGCTTGTCGAACATGGCGTTGTCGGGCTGATCGGTGCCTTCGGCGTGGCGCGTGCTGTAGAGCGACTGCGCGGCCGCCACGGCTTCGGCCTGCGTCTGGTGCGTGGGCGGGGGCAGTTTCTGGTGGCCCATCTTCTTGATCAGGTACTTGGCCACCGGCCCGCCGATCAGGCCACCGGCCACCAGCCCGAACGTGGCGGTGGCAATGCCCAGTGTGGTGGCGCCGGTGATGCCGTAGCGGCTTTCCAGCACCGGCCCCCAGGCGCCCGCCGTGCCGTGGCCGCCGGTCAGGGTGATCGAGCCCGCGACCAGGCCGATCAGCGGGTCCAGCCCCAGCACGGCGGCCAGACTCACGCCCACCACGTCCTGCACCACGATGAAGGCGGCCACGACCACCAGGAAGATCGCCAGCGGTTTGCCGCCAGCCTTCAGGCGCGCGAAATCGGCGCTCAGGCCGATCGACGAGAAGAACATCAGCATGAAAGCCGTCTGCAACTCACCCTGGAACTTGAACGTCAGCCCGAAGGCCAGGTTGAGCACGTACACGATGATGCCGGCCACCAGCCCGCCCGCCACCGGCTCGGGAATGTTGAAGTCCGCCAGGAACTTGACCTTGACCACGAGGTAGCGCCCGAGCAGCAGCACCAGGGTGGCCAGAATCATCGTGTAGTAGCCGTTGAGTTGAACTTCCATGCGGTCCTCCTTGCAGGGTTGTTGGGTGTTTTGCGTCGGCGGCATCGGTACGCCGCCGGCGCCACCTTCAGCGGCGAAATGGCGAGCGGCGCTCCAGATGCTCCACGTAGTGTCCGATACCTTCGGACTCGCGCTCCAGAAAGCGCTCCACCGCGTCGGCAAACGCCGGGTGCGCCAGCCAGTGCGCGCTGGGCGTGCTGACCGGCATCAGCGCGCGGGCCATCTTGTGTTCGCCCTGCGCGCCGCCCTCGAACCGTACCACGCCGTGCGCGATGCACCATTCGATGGGCTGGTAGTAGCAGGCTTCGAAGTGCAACCGGTCGACCCGCGCCAGCGCGCCCCAGTAACGGCCGTAGGCGACAGGCGGCGGAGATTCCAAGCCATTTTGGTCGCCAGCCCTACAGCCACCTGCGCGGACAGCTATCAAACTGCAAGCAATCGGGTCGCCTTCGTGCTCCGCCACGAACAGCACCCAGTCCTCTGCCATCTCGGTCGCCATGCGCGCGAAGAAGGCCGGCGTGAGGTAGGGCGCGTTGCCGTGTTCCAGGTAGGTGCGCTCGTAGCAGCGGTAGAAGAAGGCCCAGTCTTCGGCCGCGATGTCGGCGCCGCGCGCCCAGCGAAAGCGCACGCCCGCGTCGGCCACGCGCTTGCGTTCCTGCCGGATCTTCTTGCGCTTGTCCTGTGAGAGAGAGGCAAGGAAGTCGTCGAAGCTGGTGAAGGGCTGGAGCGGCTGGGCGGGCACGCCGTCCGGCGCGGGCTTCTCGTTCTTCCAATGGAACTGGATCTGCTCGCGCTGCATCAAGCCGGCGGCGTCGCAGGCCGCCAGATCGTCTTCGTCGCCGTACAGCACATGCAGAGACGACAGCTGGTGCTCGCGGCAATAGGCGATCAACGCCTGCAGGAGCGCCGCGCGCGCGGCGGCGTCCCGCGCCAGCAGGCGCGAACCCGGCACGGGCGTGAAAGGCACGGCCACCAGCGCCTTGGGGTAGTAGCGCAGCCCGTGCTCGGCGTAGGCGTTGGCCCAGGCCCAGTCAAAGACGTATTCGCCGTAGGAATGCGCCTTGACGTACATCGGGCAGGCGGCGGCCAGTTCGTCGCCATCCCACAGCAGCAGGAAGCGCGGCGACCAGCCGGTGCCCGGCACCGCGCTGCCGCTGCTGTGCAGCGCCGCCAGGTAGGCATGGCGCATGAAGGGGGTGGGGGTGCGCTGGCGGGCCAGCAGCGCGTCCCAGGCAGCGGGGTCGATGGCGGAGGGGTCGCCCGCCACCTGCCACCGCAGCGCGTTACCATGCTTGCCGATTTCGATTTCAGACACTGTCCATGAGCCTCAAGATTGCCGTCGCCCAGCTGAACTTCGTCGTCGGCGACATGCCCGGCAACGCGCAGAAGATCATCGACGCGGCGCGCACCGCGTACGCCGCCGGCGCACGCCTGCTGCTGACGCCGGAGCTGTCGATCTGTGCGTACATCGCCGAAGACCTGTACCTGCGCCCGTCGTTCATTGCGGCCTGCGATGATGCCGTGAAAACGATTGCCCGCGAGACCGCGGGGTTGAGCGGCATGGCCATCGTGGTCGGCCACCCGGTCGGGCGCGGCCAGCAGGGCAAGAGCGTCTCGACCAGCCAGCGCACCAATTCGGCCAGCGTGATCCAGGACGGGCGCGTGATCGAAACCTACGCCAAGCGCCTGCTGCCCAACTACCAGGTGTTCGACGAGCGCCGCTACTTCGTGCCGGGGCAGGGCACCTGCGTGTTCCAGGTTGAAGGCGTGAGTGTGGGCCTGCTGATCTGCGAAGACGCCTGGTTCGACGAGCCGGCCGAGCTGGCCAAGGAGGCCGGCGCCGAGCTGCTGGCGGTGATCAACGCGTCGCCCTTCCACGTCGGCAAGGGTTACGAGCGCGAAGCCATGATGATCGAGCGCGTGCAGCGCTGCGGCCTGCCGCTGGTGTACGCGCACCTGGTCGGCAGCCAGGACGAGGTGGTGTTTGAAGGGCAGTCGTTCGCCATCGGCGCCGATGCGCAGCTGGTTGGACGCGCGCCCAGTTTTGAGGAAAAACTGTTCTACGTCGAGGTGGAGCGTGCGCAGGCAGCTCTGGAATTGAGAGCGGAAACGGCCCCCGCACGCGACGACAACGCCGATTTGTGGGACGCGCTGGTGCTGGGCCTGCGCGACTACGTGCACAAGAACGGCTTCAAGACGGTGGCGCTGGGGCTGTCGGGCGGCATCGACTCGGCGCTGGTGTTGGCGCTGGCGGTGGACGCGCTGGGCAAAGACAACGTGCACGCGGTGATGATGCCCAGCCCCTACACGGCCGGCATCAGCCTGGAAGACGCGCAGGACATGGCGCGGCGCGTGGGTGTGCGCTACGACGTGCTGTCGATCGTGCCGGAGTTCGAGGCCTTCAAGGCGTCGCTGCAGCCGCTGTTTGGTGGCAAGCCGGAAGACACGACCGAAGAGAACATCCAGGCGCGCATCCGCGGCGTGATGCTGATGGCGCTGTCCAACAAGCACGGCCACCTGATCCTGACCACGGGCAACAAGAGCGAGTACGCGGTGGGCTACTGCACGCTGTACGGCGACATGTGCGGCGGCTTCGCGCCGATCAAGGACGTGCTCAAGACCAAGGTGTTCGAGCTGTGCCGCTGGCGCAATGCGCACGACCCGTTCAAAACGGGCAGCAACCCGATCCCCGAGCGCATCATCACCCGCCCGCCCTCGGCCGAACTGCGCCCGGACCAGACCGACCAGGACAGCCTGCCGCCCTACGAGGTGCTGGACGCGATCATCACGCGCTACATGGAAAACGACCTGAGCGTGGCCGACCTGATCGCCGAGGGCTTCGCCCCGGCCGACGTTGAGCAGGTGGCGCGCCTGATCCGCATCAACGAATACAAGCGCCAGCAGGCGGCCGTGGGCACGCGCGTGACCCATCGCAGTTTTGGCAAGGACTGGCGTTATCCTATTACCAACCGGTTCAAGGGCTGAACGCGAGCGTGTCGCTCTTCCCCAGCCGCTGGAACCCATCCCATTCGATCTTCTGGAGCTTTCATGAAACAAATCACTGCCGTCATCAAGCCGTTCAAGCTCGAGGAGGTGCGTGAAGCGCTGGCGGAAGTGGGCGTCACGGGCCTGACAGTGACCGAAGTCAAGGGCTTCGGCCGCCAGAAAGGCCACACCGAGCTGTACCGCGGCGCCGAATACGTGGTCGACTTCCTGCCCAAGGTGAAGATCGAGGTCGTCATGCCCGATGGCGACGTGGAACGCTGCGTGGACGCCATCATCAAGGCCGCGCGCACCGGCAAGATCGGCGACGGCAAGATCTTCGTCACCCCGGTCGAGCGCGTCGTGCGCATCCGCACCGGCGAGGAAGACGACAGCGCGATCTGAGCGCGTTGGGCACGCTTTCAGCGGCCCATTTTTTTGTGACCTTGGGCCGACGCCGCGCGGGCCCAGTCCACCCCAAGCCGATCACGTTACTCGGTATGCGGACGATGCCAGCTTGGGTGATTCGATCAGCGGACTGACTCTGGCGAGTGGACGCAAGCTGCCGCACGAGCCCACGGCGCGCGCTTGCGATGAGCGCTACGGAACCGTGTCGCCGGATGCGTGTCTGGCGGACATCGACGCGCCGGTAAGTGTCTACCGCTGGCCGCACGTTCGTCGACGGGGTGTCTAAGGGCCGCCACCGCGCTGGTAGATCAAAGCGACGGTGCGGCCAAGCTCCGCGACTACCCCGTCGCCGGTGCGACAAATCCCCATGTTCGATGGCGCCAGCGGCGGCTAGGATGCGTTCACCGCTATCCCCTGGAGACGCTCAGCGATGACCGAACGTGCCCATTTCAGGTTCTGGCCCGCCCGCTTGCCCCATGCGATCACGCCGCCGGCCACGTCCCTCTGGGAAAACCTGGCCGTGAGCGCCATGCGGTACCCTGATCGGGCGGCCACGGTGTTTTTTGGGCGTGTGCAGACTTATGCCCAACTCAAGGCCTCGGCCGAGCGCCTGGCCGCGTGGCTCCAATTGATCGGGGTGCGCAAGGGCGACCGCGTGCTGCTCGACATGCAGAACACGCCTCAGCTGATAGCGGCGCACTTCGCCATCCTGCGCGCCGATGCGGTGGTCGTGCCGGTCAACCCCATGAACCGGGCCGAGGAGCTTAAGCACTACATCACCGACCCGGACGCGCGTGTCGCCATCACCACGGGCGATCTGGCAGGTGAACTGGCCAGCGCAAGCAATGCATTGCCCGAGGCCAAGCGCCTGCACCATTTGCTGGTGACGCAATTCACCGATGCGTTCGACGCCGATGTACGGGGTGAAGACGCGCCGCCCGAGGCCTGGCACGACTGGCTGCTGACGCGCCATCCGCTGCCGACGCTGGACGGAGGGGCCGTGCACACCTGGGCGGACGCGCTGGCGACCGACGCGCCGCTGTCACCGAGCAGCGCGGGGCCCGGCGACCTGTCGGTTCTGCCGTACACGAGTGGTACTACCGGCCTGCCCAAAGGCTGCATGCACACGCACGCGTCGATCATGCACAACGCGGTCGCGTGCTCGCTGTGGGGCGGCGTCACCGGCGAAACCATTGCCCTGGTCGTCGTGCCGATGTTCCACATCACCGGCATGACGGCGGTGATGCACGCGGCCGTGTATTCGGCCGCGACGATGATCGTCATGCCGCGCTGGGACCGCGACCTGGCGGGGCGCCTGATCTCGCGCTGGCGCATCACCAATTTCACCAACATCCCCACGATGTGGATCGACCTGCTGGCCAGCCCGCGCTTCGACCAGTACGACCTGGACAGTCTGGTGGCGACCAGCGGCGGCGGCGCCGCCATGCCGGCCGCTGTGGCGCAGCGCCTGCAGGACACCTACGGCCTGCGCTACGCCGAGGGCTATGGCCTGACGGAGACCGCCGCACCGTCGCACCAGAACCCGCTGGATCACCCTAAGCAGCAGTGCCTGGGCATTCCTTTCGTCAGCACCGACGCGCGCGTGGTCGATCCGGAGACGCTGCAGGAGGTGGGCGTCGGCGAGCAGGGGGAGATCGTCATTCACGGCCCGCAGGTGTTCCAGGGCTACTGGAAGCGGCCGGACGCCACCGAGGCGGCGTTCTTCGAACTCGATCGCAAGCGCTTCTTCCGCTCGGGCGATCTGGGTCGGGTGGACGAAGACGGCTACTTCTTCATCACGGATCGCCTCAAGCGGATGATCAACGCCAGCGGCTTCAAGGTCTGGCCGGCGGAAGTCGAGGCGCTGATGTACCGCCACCCCGCCATCGCCGAGGCCTGCGTGATCGCCACGCAGGACAGCTACCGCGGTGAGTCGGTCAAGGCCGTGGTGGTGTTGCGGCCCACCCACCGCGATTTGGTGACCGACCAGCAGATCATCGACTGGTGCCGCGAAAACATGGCCGTTTACAAGGTGCCGCGCGTGGTGCAGTTGGCGGACGCGCTGCCCAAGAGCGGCTCCGGCAAAGTGATGTGGCGCCTGCTGCAGGAAGCCGAGGCGCGCTCGAGCGGCGCCCCGGTCAGCTGACGGTGCTCCGGCTGGCTTGGGATTTGCTATTGAAAAAGTAGCTGGCCGAGCAATACCCATATAGGCTGGCGGCCAGAAAAGCTTTCAGAATCAGATGCGCGTGGATTCACTCGGTGCCAGGCTTCTGGTTCATCTTGCGGATGAAAAAGCGCACGTACCAGAATGCCATCAGGATCATGAAGGCGATGCCGGCGATGCTCATCAAGCCGTAGTCGGTGCCAAACAGGTCTTGCCAAAGTTTCATGCGGTGCCGTCCTCTCTCGTTGCGGCGTCGAAGTGCCGTACGAAGAGAGTCTGACTGCACAGTTGGGTATTCGTTTGATGCGGATCAAGCCGGGCCGACAGGGCGTCCGCCAGACGCTCATCGCTTTGAGCAGGCTCAAACCCGCGGCGCCGGAGGGGTCACGTCTGTGGGCTGTGCCTTGCCGTGCGCGCCCAGGTACTGCGCGGCCGTCACGCCCATCGAGACGTAGATGCTGGTCACGCCCTCGATGCCGACCTCGGCGGGCACGACCCAGTGCGCAGGCACGAAGAGCAGGCCGCCGCCCACCGGCACGGGCGCCGTGGGCACCAGCACACCGTGAAACGGCTGGCCGCCCATGGCGACAGGTTCGGGCGTGGTCAGCAGGCCCAGCACCACGGTGGTCGAGGCGACTTCGCCCTCGGCCGATGGGCCGCCGAAATACAGCCACACCGGGCTCATCGACTTCTGGGTTTCGTCCTTGGGTTTGCTGAGCAGGCCCACCAGACGTTGCACCACGTCGTACACCGTGCGCACCACCGGAATGCGCTTGATCAGCGACTGAAACAGCCGGTTGAGGCCCCGCTGCAAGCCGGTTTCAACGATCAGGCCGAAGCCGTACACCAGCGCCAGCAGCACCAGCAGGCCGACCAGGTAGCGGACGGCGGACGCCTCGGAGCCGACGCCCAGGCCAATGAAGTTAAGCAGGCTGCCAAACAGGCTGGTGGGCCCCAGCCATTCGGCCGCCAGACGCATCGCCCACACCAGCAGCACCAGCGTGGCGACCATCGGCAACAGCGCCAGCATGCCGGTCAGCAGCGGACGAAGCAGTTGTAATCGGGGGCGCATTTCCATGATGGGGCGTCATTGTGCCTGCGGGCCGTGCGCAGGTTGTGACGGCAGGCGTCAGCGCTCGATGTCGGGTGGACGGATGTAGAGGTCGTCCGACCAGGTGGCCAGCCACTGCGGGCGGAACGCCACGGCGATCGCAGCGAACATGCCGGTCAGAAAGCCATCGCCCCAGGCTATCAGCCAGCGGGCCACTATGGCCAGATCTGGCGCGACCGCCGCCGCCAGCGCGTGACCCGTCCACTGGCTGAGCGCGCCGGTGACGAACATGCACAGCACAGTGCCCAGGAACGCGCGGCCGAGAATGTAGACGAACAGGTTGTGCGGCAGCCAGCGGCGAAGCCCCATGCCGAGCAGAAACGACAGCGTTGCCGGCACGATTCCCAACCAGACCGCCATGTCCACCTGCTGCTGCCAGGTGACCGGTGCGACCCACCCCACGATAAGTGCGACAGCACACAAGACCGG
Source organism: Ottowia flava (assembly GCF_008017535.1). GTDB lineage: Bacteria > Pseudomonadota > Gammaproteobacteria > Burkholderiales > Burkholderiaceae_C > Ottowia > Ottowia flava. Next base: position 65,213 of record NZ_VRUA01000018.1, on the reverse strand, counting down.
CACCGCCAGCGGCCAACCCAGCGCCAGCGTGATCATGCACGCGCCCGACAGTTGCAACTGGATCGGCATGTGGTGCAGCCACGGCAGCGCCCACAACCACGGCGTGATGACCAGTGCCGCCAGCAATGGCGATACGAGCCCCGTGTGGCCCAGCAGTCGCCAAGGCCTGAAAGCCAGCGCGAGCAGGAGTGCTGTCAACGCGAAAGCCGTGGTGAAAAATTCCATGCGGTCAGCAGATCGCGCAAAGCGTCCGCCTCGCTCCGGCCCGGTGTGATGCGTGAGAGCGTCAGACGCCCAGGCAAACCTGAATTGTCACACCGCGACGTAGCGGCCTGGCCGGTGGTTGACGGCCAGGGTCATGTTGAGGACGAGTGCGCCCAGCACCGAGAGCGCCACATGCCACAGGTCGGTCACGCCCAGTGCCGCGAGCACGATCAGGGCGTCCATCACCCCTTGGACGCGCCCGGCGCGCCAGCCCAGCCGGTCCTGCAGATAGAGCGCCACCACGTTGAGCCCGCCCAGGCTGGCGCGGTGGCGAAAGAGCATCAGCAGCCCCACGCCGACCAGCAGACCGCCGAGCACCGCTGCCAGCGGCGATGACAACTGCGCGAACGCCAGCCAGCGCGGTAACCACCAGGCGATGAGCGACATCAGGCTGACGGCTGCGACTGTGCGTAACGTGAAGCCGGCGCCCATGCGCCGCCAGGCAAACAGGTAGAAGGGCAGGTTGACCGCAAAGAACACCGGGCCGAACGGCCATCCGGTGAGGTACCCCACCAGCAGCGCGATGCCCGCTGTGCCACCGGTCAGCAACCGCGCTTCGTGGAACATCAGTGTGCCCAGTGCAACGAACAGCGTTCCGGTGAGCAGGCCCAGCGCGTCTTCATAGGGACGGTGCGCCAGATTTGGCGCCTTGGGCGTCGCCGACCCAAGGGCGCGGGTCGGTAGCGCGGCGTTCATGCGGCGTCCGCGCGTTCGGCGAGGCGGTCGTTCGCTGCCGCATCTGCGTCCCCGGGAGTGCACGGGGCGCTGCCGCAGCCTTGAATGGCTTCCTCAGGCAGGGCAGCGGGGTGCGCCACCTGCCCGGTGGCAGGGTCGAAGCCGACGTTCGTCAGATGGGCCGCCAGGGCGGCGTCCATGCTCTGTGCGTGGTGAATGAACCAGGTCGCCAGTTCGCGCGCCATCTGGCGAATCGGCGCGAGTTCGCCGCGCTCTCCCATGGACAAGCCCTGTCGCATCACCTCAAGCACCATGCGGTGCTGGGTGGTGTGGCAGTTGGACGCCGCAAACCGCGTGGCCGCCATGTAGCTGTCCTCGCTGTCGAAATGGCACTGTGTGTGCGCGATCAGGCGGCGCCAGCGGTCGAGCAGAGCCGCGTCGCTGGCGGCTTCGGTGTGTGCCAGCAACTCCACGAATTCGACGTGGGTCGCATCCATCGCCGCCACGCCCAGCAGCAGATCGTCGGACCAAGTGAGGGTAGGCACAGAAGTCTCCAAAGCAGGCAGGGGATTTCGGCGAGCCTAGTCCCGGCCACAGGACCCCACATTGATGCAGATCATGCCTGTGTCATGGGCTTTCGGAAGCGACATGCTGGCGAGGGTAAGGTGCGCCGTTATGCTGGCGGGCCGCCTTTGCTGCTGCGCGTTCGCCGTGTCCACTTTTTCACCTCCCACTGTCGCTCCTGCTGCCTACCTGGATGCTCTGCGCAGGCACGGTCACGCGGTGCTCGATGCCGGCGCCGTACGCCAGCTGGCGGGCATCGACACGACGGAACTGGAGGCCTTGTCCGCGGAGTGGCAGGCGCTGGCGCCGGACGAGTACCTGCGCGATGGCGGACGTTATCGGCACCGGCGGCATGCCAGTGCGGTGGTCGAACAGAAGGTGGTGATGGTGCAGCCCGCCCGCGCGCACTGGCAGCCCCTGGACTACAACGCGCTGCACGGCGGCATTGAACGCTGGTTCGCCCCCATGACCCAAGCGGCCATGGCAGCGCCGGCCTTGCTCGCGCTGCTGCGTTGGCTGGCGCACGTGGCTGACCAAGTGCACGGCCCGCAGCCTTGGTATGCCGAGGTCCATGCGTTTCGGATCGACACGGCCGATGGCATTGGCCGCCCGACCCCGGAAGGCGCCCACCGCGACGGAGTGGACCTCGTGGCGGTGTTCCTGGTGGCCCGCGAGGCGATCAAGGGCGGCGAAACGCGCGTGTTCGCGCTGGATGGTCCGCAGGGTCAGCGCTTTACGCTGGCCGAGCCTTGGTCGGTGTTGCTGATGGACGATACGCGTGTGATTCATGAAACGACGCCGATTCAGTCCGCCGATCCTGGGCAGCCGGGACATCGGGACACCCTTGTCGTGACATTGCGCAGAGGCGGTTTTCTGGCCCCACCCCGTTGACGGATATCAAGCCTATATCGGTCCGGGACGTCACAATGGGGGCTGCACCCTAACCGAGGAGAACACCATGTTCAAGCACATATTGGTTCCGGTGGACGGATCGCCGACTTCGCTGGCCGCGATCGACAAGGCGATCGGATTGTCCAAGAGCTTCGGCAGCACCGTGACTGCGATCTACGTGATCGATCCCTATCCCTTCACCGGGGTAGGTGCCGACTTTGCCTACGGTCAGGATCAGTACCTGAGCGCGGCCAAGGCCGAGGCCAGTGCCGCCATCGACGCGGTGTCAGCACGTCTGGCTGAAGCAGGGATTCCTGTGGACACGCGTGTGGTCGAGTCGCACGCCGTGTGGCGCGGCATTCTGGAGGCATCGGAAGCGGTTGGGGCCGATCTGGTCGTCATGGGCTCGCACGGTCGCCGCGGGCTGGAGAAGCTGGTGCTGGGCAGCGTGACCCAGAGCGTGCTGTCACACACCAAGCTCACCACGCTGGTGGTGCGCGACGCCAGCTGATTGGGCGAATTCAACCGAGAAATGCGGCGCCGGCGCAGGTGCCGCTTGCGCAGGCAGCTATTTTTACGATAGCTATTTGCTCTGCTTCGGCCCGCCGATCACCCCGATCGGCGTGTGCGCTTAGCGGTTGAAGGCGCCGACGCCAGAAATGCAGCGTGGTCGCTTGCCACCTGATCGAAACGGCGAACGAGGCTACCGCAGACCAGATCGCACAGTTCATGAACGGCGGGGTCGGCGATGCGGTAATAGGCCGCATTGCCACGGCTTTCCCGCGTCACCAGGCCGTACTGCGCCATCTGCGCCAGATGGCGTGACACGTTCGCCACGCTCGACTGCACTTCCTGTGCAATCTCGCCCACGCTCAACTCGCCAGTGCCCAGCACGTTGAGGATGCGAAGGCGCGTGGTTTCCGAAAGCGTGCGGAAATAGTTGGCCACATGCTCCAGGGCATCGGGTGGCAGTTGCTTCATCGAGGCCACAGGGTTCACCAGTGAAGGTCGCTATGCATGGGGGAGTCTAACGCGGGCTTGTCGCGTTGTTTATTCACGATATTGCGTATTTGCGTTAATGCGCAAATAATATCGAAATGCGCCGCCTCTGCCAACCCCGTTCCGCCTGTACCCAACCAACTGTCCCGTCGGTGGCCTGGCGGTGGGCGATGGCCGCCTTGCTTGCCGTGCCGGGGGTAGGCGCCGCCGCCCAACCGATCGCCAGCGTGGCGGTCGCCTCGGTGCAGACGTCGGACGCAGCCACCTTCGAGGGCACCGTCGAAGCCGTTCGACAAGCCGTGCTGGCGGCGCAGGTGCCGGGCACCGTGGTGCAGCTTCAGGTCAAGGCAGGCGATCACGTGCGTGCAGGACAGGTGGTGGCGCGTATCGACGCGCGAGCGGCCGAGCAGGGCGCTGCGGCCAGCGCTGCTCAGGCGAGCGCGGCGCGGGCGTCGCTCGACGTGGCGCGACAGGAGCTGGAGCGCAAGCGGGCCCTGTACGCGCGCCAGTACATCGCCAAGGCGGCCCTCGAAGCGGCTGAAGGGCAGTTTCGCGCAGCGCAGGCCCAGCACGCCGCACAGCTCGCGCAGACCCAGGCCGCACAGGCGCAAACCGGGTTTCATGTGGTACGCGCGCCGTTCGATGGCGTGATCGCTTCCGTGCAGGTAGAGCAGGGCGACATGGCCATGCCGGGCCGCCCGCTGATGACGGTGTTCGACCCGTCGTCGCTGCGCGTGACGGCAGCCGTGCCCGCCGCCGCTTTGACGGCCCACGCCAAGGGCGCGCAGCTGCGCCTATCGGGCCGCGAAGAAGCCGTGGCGCCGGTCCGCGTGCAGGTACTGCCGACGATCGACCCGGCCACGCTCACGCAACAGGTTCGTGCAGACTTGCCCGCTGGCCTGAGCGGTATCGTGCCCGGCCAGTTTGCGCGCATCGTGCTGCCCGGCGCGGCGGCGGTGTCGTCAGCGCCTGCGAGGGTGTTCATCCCGACGAGCGCGGTGATTCGTCGCGCAGAACTCGTGGCCGTGATGGTGCTGAGCGGGCAGGACCGACCTGTGCTGCGCCAAGTGCGGCTCGGGCCGGTGCAGGGCGCGCAAGTCGAGGTGCTGAGCGGGCTCGCACCCGGCGAACGTGTCGTGGCCGAGCCGCGCACGGCGCAGGCCAAGGCGCCTGCGGGCCGCTGAAGGGGCCAGATCGATGTCGGCTTCACCTTCTTCCGCACGCCTGGGCATTTCTGGTCGGCTGGCGGCGTATTTCCAGTCGGCGCAGATCACCCCTTTGCTGGCGCTCGTGGCCTTTCTGCTGGGCCTGTTCGCGGTGATGGTGACGCCGCGTGAGGAAGAGCCGCAGATTGATGTGACCATGGCCAACGTCATCGTGCCGTGGCCGGGCGCCAGCGCACGCGATGTCGAGGCGATGGTCGCCACGCCCGCCGAGCAGGTGCTCTCGCAGATGAGCGGCGCCGAACACGTGATGAGCGTATCGCGCTCGGGTGTGGCGGTGCTCACGGTGCAGTTCAAGGTGGGCGTGCCGCGCGAGACGGCCGTGGTGCGCCTGCACGACGCCGTGGCTGCACATGCCGACTGGCTGCCGCAAGGGCTGGGCGTGATGCCGCCCATCGTGAAACCCAAGGGCGTGGACGACGTGCCCATCGTCACGCTCACCTTGCACAGCACGCGCGAAGACACAGGGGCAAGCGACCTGGAGCGCATCGCGCACAGTGTGGAGATTGAACTCAAACGCGTCGCCGGAACCCGTGAGGTCGTGACGGTGAGCGGGCCGGGGCGCGCGGTACGCGTGGACGTTGATCCGGCACGGCTGGCCGGCGCGGGCGTCACGCTGCCCGAACTGCACGCGGCGCTGGCGTCCGCCAACCTGGGCTTGCCGTTGGGTGACCTGACTGCCGGCAATCGCGCCATCGCGCTTGAAACAGGCGACCATTTGCGCAACGCGCGCGACGTCGCCAACCTGGTCGTCGCCACGCGTGGTGAAAAGCCGGTTTACCTGCGCGAGGTGGCCGAAGTGCGCGACGGCACGCCTACCGCAGCGCGCTACGTCTGGCACGGTGAGATCCGCACGGTGAATGGCGAACGGCAGACCGTTGAACATCCGGCGGTCACACTGGCCATCACCAAGAAGCCTGGCGAGAACGCCATTGACGTCGCCAGCGGCTTGATGGCGCGCGTGGATGAATTGCGCAACACGGTGCTCCCAGCCGATGTGGAGGTCACCACCACCCGCAACTATGGCGAAACCGCCAGCGACAAGGCGCAGACGCTGATTCGCAAGCTGTTGTTCGCGACGCTGTCCGTGGTCGCGCTGGTGTTCTTTGCGCTGGGCCGGCGCGAGGCGGTGATCGTTGGCACGGCGGTGATCCTCACGCTCACAGCGACGCTGTTTGCGTCGTGGGCCTGGGGCTTCACGCTCAACCGCGTATCGCTGTTCGCGCTCATTTTCTCCATCGGCATCCTGGTGGACGACGCCATCGTCGTCATCGAAAACATCCACCGCCACCAATTGCTCGAGCCCGGCAGGCCGCTGCGCGAACTGATCCCCGGAGCGGTCGACGAGGTCGGCGGTCCGACCATTCTGGCCACGCTCACGGTGATCGCCGCGCTGCTGCCGATGGCGTTCGTCAGCGGCTTGATGGGCCCTTACATGAGCCCAATCCCCATCAATGCCAGCATGGGCATGTTGTTGTCGCTCTTGATCGCCTTCATGGTGACGCCTTGGCTCGCTCGCCTGTGGATGAAAGCAGCCAAGGTGCACAGCGACGGGCATGTGGCCGGCCATGGCCTGACGCGCTGGCTGGCGCCGGTCTTCCGGCGCATCTTCGGCGCGCTGCTGGATACGCGGCGGGGGCGGCTGAACCGAGGTCTGCTGGGGCTGACGACGGCGGGGCTCATTGCTGTGTCCGTGCTGCTGCCAGTCGTGGGGCTGGTCGTGCTGAAGATGCTGCCCTTTGACAACAAGAGCGAATTCCAGGTGGTGGTCGACATGCCCGCCGGCAGCCCGCTCGAAGCGACGGCGGCGGTCTTGCGCGAGATCGGCGCCCATCTGACCACCGTGCCGGAGGTCACTCACTACCAGGCTTACGTGGGTACCGCGAGCCCGATCAATTTCAACGGCCTCGTGCGCCAGTACTACCTGCGCGCGGGCGGTGACATGGGCGATGTGCAGGTCAACCTGGTCGACAAGTCGCAACGCCACGAGAAGAGCCACGCCATTGCACTGCGGGTGCGGCCCGCGCTCGCGGCCATCGGGCAGCGCCATGGCGCCAGCGTGCAGGTCGTGGAGGTGCCACCCGGGCCGCCGGTCATGGCGCCCATCGTCGCCGAGATCTACGGTCCTGACGAAGCCGGTCGGCGCGACGTCGTGCACGCCGTGCGCCGCGTGTTCGAGGCAACGCCAGGCGTGGTGGACGTGCACGACACCACGTTGGTGGATGCACCCCGCACCCTGCTGCTGGTGGATCGGCGCAAGGCAGCGCAGCGGGGCGTCAGCCAACAAGCCGTTGCGCAAACACTGCGCATGGGCCTGTCGGGCGACGCTGCAACCTACCTGCACGACCAGAGTCGCTACCCCGTGCCAGCGCTGATTCAGCTGCCGGACGAACTTCATGGCGACCTCGACGCGCTGCTGCAGCTTCAGGTGCGCGGGGCCACGGGGGCGCTGGTGCCCATCCGCGAGTTGGTCACGGTGACCGACACGGTGCGCGAGCAGCCTCAGTTCCACAAGGACCTGCTTCCCATGGCGATGGTCATGGGCGACATGGGTGGCGCCAAGGCCGGCGACCTGGACAGCCCGCTCTACGGCATGTTCAAGATGCGCACTGCGCTGGCCGAACTGAAGATGCCCGATGGCGGCCAACTGGGCGAGTACTTCATCCGTCAGCCGTCCGACCCGTACCGGGGCTACGCGCTCAAGTGGGATGGCGAATGGCAGATCACTTACGAGACCTTCCGCGACATGGGTGCGGCGTACGCCGTTGGCCTGATCCTCATCTACCTGCTGGTGGTGGCGCAGTTCGGCTCGTACCTGATGCCGCTGATCATCATGGCGCCCATTCCGCTTACCGTGATTGGCGTGATGCCCGGACATGCCTTGCTGCGGGCGCAGTTCACGGCCACCAGCATGATCGGGATGATTGCGCTGGCGGGGATCATCGTGCGCAACTCGATCCTGTTGGTGGACTTCATCAACCTTCAGCTCGCACAGGGCGTGCGGCTGGAAGAGGCCATCGTGCAGAGCGCCATCACACGCGCCCAACCCATTCTGCTGACGGGCCTCGCGGCCATGATCGGTGCGCTCTTCATTCTGGGCGATCCCATCTTCAACGGCCTGGCCATTGCGCTGATCTTCGGCATTCTGGTGTCCACCGTGCTCACCCTGGTGGTGATCCCCACGCTTTACTACATGGCGTACCGAAAGCAGTACGCCAGCCCACAGGCATCCGGTCCGGGCGATCAGGTCGGCGCACGGTCCGAGGCGCAGTAATCCACCCTTGGAGGAGACAAGACCATGGCACACATTGTGGTACTGGGCGCGGGGATCGGGGGCATGCCCGCCGCGTATGAGTTGCGCGCGCTGCTGGGCAAGGAGCACCGCATCACCGTCGTCAGCGCCAACGACTACTTTCAATTCGTTCCGTCCAACCCCTGGGTGGCGGTCGGCTGGCGCAAGCGCAGCGACATCGTGCTGTCCATTGCGCCGGTGCTGGCCAAGCGCGGCATCGAGTGCATCGTGCAGCGCGCGGTGTCGATCGATGCGGAGGCCAACCGCCTCACGCTGGCCAACGACCAGGTCGTGAACTACGACTACCTCGTCATCACCACCGGCCCCAAGCTCTCGTTCGACGAGGTGCCGGGTGCGGGGCCGCACGGCGGCCATACCCACTCCGTGTGTACCGTGGACCACGCCGAGCGCTGGTGGGCCGACTACCAGAAGTTTCTGGAAGATCCGGGCCCGCTTGTCATCGGCGCGATGCCGGGGGCGAGCTGCTTTGGCCCCGCCTACGAGTTCGCATTCATCGTGGCCGCCGATCTGCGCAAGCGCAAGCTGCGCCACAAGGTGCCGATCACGTACGTCACGTCGGAGCCGTACATCGGCCATCTCGGTCTGGCCGGGGTGGGCGACAGCAAGAGCATGCTTGAGAGCGACCTGCGCAACCAGGACATCCGCTGGATCACCAATGCGCGGACGACGCGGGTTGAACCCGGCAAGCTGTTCGTGACCGAGCTGACGGACACTGGCACCGTCAAGGCCGAGCACGAGCTGCCGTTCAAGCTTTCCATGATGCTGCCCGCGTTCAAAGGGGCGGACGCCGTGGCCGCTGTGCCGAAGCTGTGCAACCCGCGCGGCTTCGTGCTGGTGGATGCCCACCAGCGCAGCCCGGCGTACCGCAATATCTTCGCGGCGGGCGTCTGTGTGGCGATTCCGCCCGTCGAAGTCACGCCGGTGCCCACGGGCGCACCCAAGACGGGCTACATGATCGAGACGATGGTCAGTGCCATCGCGCACAACATCGCCGCCGACCTGGCTGGCGAGCCCGCCACGGCCAAAGGCACCTGGAACGCCATCTGCCTGGCCGACATGGGCACCACAGGCGCGGCCTTCGTCGCGCTGCCGCAGATCCCGCCGCGCAACGTCAACTGGTTCAAGAAGGGCAAATGGGTGCACTTGGCGAAGGTGGCCTTCGAGAAGTACTTCATCCGCAAGATGAAGGCGGGCACCTCCGAGCCGGTGTACGAGAAGTACGTGCTCAAGTCGCTGGGCATCCTGCGGCTCGAGCACCCAAATACTACCAAATAGATAGCTGCTTGCGCACGTTGCGCAAGCGCTGGAACCACTTTTTACTTAGGAGAATTGACATGACATCCTGGCAAGCCGTGCGCACCATCGGTGGCGCCTTCATCCTGCTCTCGCTCGCGCTGGGCGTTCAGGGCAGCCCGATCTACCAATCGTCCAACTGGTTGTGGTTCACCGTGTTCGTCGGCGCCAACATCATGCAAAGCGGCCTCACGAAGTGGTGCATGCTCGAGACGATCATGCGCAAGCTCGGCCTGAAGGCCGGTGCCTGAGGAGTGCCGATGACCAAGAGCTATCAGGCCATCATCGCCGAGACCACTGCCAATGTGGGCAAGCTGCGCAAGGACATTCCCGATGTCATGCAGGGCTTCTACGCGCTCTCGGGCGCTGCGGGCAAGGCCGGCGCGCTGGACGAGAAGACCAAGGAGCTGATCGCCACGGCGCTGTCGGTCGCGGCGCGCTGCGATCCCTGCATCGGCTACCACGCCAAGGCGCTGGTTCGCCTGGGCGCCACGCGCGCCGAGCTGGAAGACGTGCTCGGGATGTGCATCTACATGGGCGGTGGCCCATCGCTGATGTACGCCGCCGCTGCGCTGGGCGCCTACGAAGAATTCGGGGGCGAGAAACCGGCATGACGTTCGACGCCTCGGCGCGGTGCCGTTCCGCGCGCCCGCTGGTCCGCGCCATGCTGCTCGCCCTGGCGGCGTTGCCCGCAGTGGCCATGGCCGAAAACCTGCTCACGGTCTGGCAGGCGGCTGCGCAGCATGACCGGGCGCTGAACGTGGCGCGCGCCGAGCACACAGCCGGGCAGACCTTGCGCGAGCAGGCCGCGGCGCTGTGGCGCCCCACCGTATCGCTCGGCTTGGGCGCGGGCGCTGGGGCACAGCACACGCGCATGGAGGGCGCGCATTTCTCGGCGCCGGGCATGGGCGCGGCCAACGGGGTCGATTTTGGCCTGGACATGCATTCGGGTCTGGCCACGCGCGCTGCGCTGGAGGCGCGCCAGCCCATCTTCAACCGCAGCCGCGACGCGGCCCGTGCGCAGCTGGAGCTGGGTGCCGAGGTGGCCAACAGCACCTGGCGCGAGGCCCGTCAACAGCAGGTGCTGCGCACGGCCGACGGCTATTTCAACCTGGCGCTGGCGGACGAACGTGTACGTTTGGGCGAACGGCAGGCCGAAGCGGTCGCCCGTTCGCGTACCGAGGCGCATGAGCGCTTCGAGTTGGGCGATGTGCCCGTCACCGATACGCATGAGGCCGACGCGGCGCTTGCCAGTGTGCGTGCGCAGTTGGAGGCAGCCCGGCTGCAACAGGCGTTGGCTCGCCAGGCGTTGGCCGACGGCACGGGCCTGGCAACGCCGCGCGCGCAGCTGCCGGGGCAGATAGCCGCCGCGGCGGGCTCGTTGCAAGACTGGCTTGACGCGGCGATGGCGCAGAACCTGCGGGTCAGGCTGGCTGAGCAGGGCGTCGCGCTGGCCGAGCACGAAGCACGAAAACGCCGAGCCGCCAGCGGCGTGACGGTGGATCTTGTCGGACAGGCGTCGTTCGACCGCGTCGGCGGCACGGGCGGCCACGCCGCGACCAGCCGCAGCCACGGTGCGATGGTCGGCGTGCAGGTCAACATCCCCATCTACGACGGTGGCATGGCCGGTGCGCAGGCGAGCGAGAGCGCGCGCCGTATTGAAAAGGCGCACGCACAGCTGGAGCTGGCGCGCGAGCAGGTTGCAGAGCAGGTGCGCGCGTCCTGGCTGGGCTGGCAGGCAGGCGAGGCCCGCTTGTTGGCGCTTCAGGACGGCTTGAAGGCGAGTGCCGCCCGCCTGGACGCCACGCGTGTCGGGCGCGCGGTGGGCGATCGCACGCTGATGGACGTGTTCCAGGCCGAGAACGATCACGCCGCCGCCGCCTTGGTGCTGGCCGAGGCGCGCGTGGGCCAGGTGTTGAACCGGTTGAGACTGGCTGCGCTCGCCGATCGCCTTGACGACGGCGTGATGGCCGAAGCCAACGCGAGTCTGATGTCAGACAAATCCATCGCGAGCGGTGCCGCCGAAGATCGTGGAGCCACGCGATCCCGGGACTTGGTGTCGCCAACGGCTTCTCGAACGCGCAGAGGTGCTCAATGAGCAGCGCGGCACTTTTTTCCACGGGTGTGTGTCGCCATGTCGAGCGAATGCAGCCCATTTGCCAGCAGAGTTTTTCACGAAAGGAAGCACCATGAAATTGAACGTAGGTGGTATCGACCGCATTCTTCGCATCGTCGTCGGCCTCGTGCTGATCGGACTGGCCGCCACCGGCACCGTGGGCTGGTGGGGTTGGCTGGGCGTGATCCCGCTGGCGACCGGGCTGTTCCGTGTCTGCCCGGCGTATTCGCTGCTGGGCCTCAACAGCTGTCCGTTGCACGGCCCGAAGCACTGAACCGGGGCGCGGCGCCGCGCCAGACGGCGGCGTGACGGTGACGCGCCTCCGGGCGAAGGCTGGCGTACGCATCGGTGAAGCCAGAAAGGGCAAGCCTGCGCGCGCGCCGAGTCGATAGGCTTGGTCGCGGAACGTGTCGCTCGCGCGTCGCAGGTGCAGGCCGCGGCGCTTCTGCTGGGCGTAGACTAGCGGTCGCCCCAGCCAGAAGACCACAGCCCGGGCGCGGCGGGGCGCTAGGAGACACGCATTGCAGCCGACGAATACTGCTGATCCGACCTATTTCCACAAGGTCGTGGATTGCCAATGGGCGTGCCCCGCCCACACCCCCGTTCCCGAATACATCCGCTTGATCGCGCAAGGCCGTTACGGCGATGCGTACATGGTCAACTGGGTGTCCAACGTCTTTCCCGGCATCCTGGGCCGTACGTGCGACCGCCCGTGCGAGCCCGCCTGCCGACGCGGGCGCGTGGAGGAAGAGAACGCCGCCAAGCCCGAACCGGTGGCAATCTGCCGTCTCAAGCGTGTGGCGGCCGATTTCAAGGAGGACGTCGTTCCGCGCATGCCGCGGTCGGCGCCGTCCAACGGCAAGCGCATCGCGTGCGTGGGCGCGGGCCCCTCGGCGTTGACGGTTGCGCGCGATCTGGCGCCGCTGGGCTACGAGGTCACGGTGTTCGATGGCGAGCGCAAGGCCGGTGGGTTCATGCACCAGCAGATTCCGCGCTTTCGCCTGCCCGAAAGCGTGATCGACGAAGAAACCGGCTACGTCTTCGCACTGGGCCCGCAGTTCCGGGCGGGCGAGCGCATCGGGTCGATGAAGGCATTGCTCGCTGAAGGCTACGACGCCGTGTTTGTCGGCTGCGGCGCGCCGCGCGGGCGCGACCTGGATCTGCCCGGCCGGCAGGAGGCGGCCAGCCACATCCACATCGGCATCGACTGGCTGGCGTCGGTCTCGTTCGGCCACGTCACGTCGATCGGCAAGCGCGTCATCGTGCTGGGCGGCGGCAACACGGCGATGGACTGCTGCCGTTCGGCGCGCCGTCTGGGCGGCGAAGACGTCAAGGTCATCGTGCGCTCGGGCTTTGACGAGATGAAGGCCTCGCCCTGGGAAAAAGAAGACGCCCAGCACGAAGGCATCCCCATCATCAACATGCATGTGCCCAAGGCGTTCGTCCACGAGGGCGATCGCCTGACGGGCATGATGTTTGAAGTGGTGCGCGCCGAGTACGACGCCAAGGGCAAGCGCAAGCTGGTGCCCACCGGTGAGCCGGACGCCTTCTTCCCGTGCGACGACGTGCTGGTCGCCGTTGGCCAGGAAAACGCCTTCCCCTGGATCGAGCGCGATGCCGGTATCGAGTTCGACGATTGGGGGCTGCCCGTGCTGGGCGCCGACACCTTCCAGTCGTCGCTGCCCAACGTCTTCTTCGGTGGCGACGCGGCCTTTGGCCCCAAGAACATCATCACCGCCGTGGCGCACGGCCACGAGGCGGCGGTGTCCATCGACCTCTTCCTCACCGGCCAGAACGTCGCCGAGCGGCCCGGGCCGCGCACCAACCTGGTGTCGGAAAAGATGGGCATCCACGAATGGGCCTACGACAACGACCCCTCGAACGACCTGCGCTACGCCGTGCCGTGGGCCAACGCCGAGAAGGCACTGGCCAGCATCAAAGTGGAGGTGGAACTGGGCTTTGACGCGCGCACCGCACTCAAGGAGGCCGGCCGCTGCCTGAACTGCGACGTGCAGACCGTGTTCGCGCCCAAGCTGTGCATCGAGTGCGATGGCTGCGTGGACATCTGCCCGATGGATTGCATCACCTTCACCGCCAATGCGGACGAGGCCACCCTGCGCAAAGAGCTGAATGCGCCCGCCGAAAACACCGAGCAGGCGCTGTACGTGTCGCCCGAATTGAAGACCGGACGCGTGCTGGTCAAGGACGAAGACGTGTGTCTGCACTGCGGCCTGTGCGCCGAGCGCTGCCCGACCGGCGCGTGGGACATGCAGAAGTTTCTGCTGTGGACGGCAAAGGCCGGGGGCGCTACCAATTCGGTAGCTGGTTGCGCTGATAGGACGCCGATATGAAGCAGATTGAAGGCATCAACGACTTCGTTGTCAAGTTTGCCAACGTCAACGGTTCGGGCTCGGCCAGTGCCAACGAACTGTTCGCCAAGGCGATCCTGCGCATGGGCGTGCCGGTCAGCCCGCGCAACATCTTCCCGAGCAACATCCAGGGGCTGCCCACCTGGTACGAAGTGCGCGTCAGCGAGAAGGGCTACCTGGGCCGGCGCGGCGGCATCGACCTGATGGTGGCGATGAACCCGCAGACCTGGGCGGCCGACCTGGAGGAGATTGAACCCGGCGGCTACCTGTTCTACGACAGCACGCGCCCGCGTCTGCCGTCGGAGTTGCGCGACGACATCACCGTCATCGGCATGCCACTGACCGAAATCTGCAACGCCGTCTATTCCGACCCGCGCCAGCGCCAGCTGTTCAAGAACATCGTGTATGTGGGCGCGCTGTCGGTGCTGCTCGACATGGACGCGCAGGTCGTCGAAGCGCTGCTGGCCGAGCAGTTCAAGGGCAAGGAAAAGCTGATTGCCTCGAACGTGCAGGCGCTCAAGCTTGGCCGGGACTTCGCCACCGAGCACCTGAGCTTTCCCCTGCCGATCCGCGTACAGCGCGCCCATCGGGTGGGTCAACGCATCTTCGTGGATGGCAATACCGCGGCGGGCTTGGGCGCCGTGTACGGCGGTGCCACGGTATGCGCGTGGTACCCGATCACGCCGTCCACGTCGGTGGCCGAGGCGTTCATGGAGTACTGCGCCGAGTTCCGCGTCGACGCCGAGGGGCGCCACAACTACGCCATCGTGCAGGGCGAGGATGAGCTCGCTTCGATTGGCATCGTCGTTGGCGCGGGCTGGAACGGCTCGCGCGCTTTCACGGCGACGTCCGGCCCCGGCATCTCGCTGATGACCGAATTCATCGGGCTGGCCTACTTTGCCGAGATCCCCATCACGCTGGTGAACGTGCAGCGCGGCGGCCCGTCCACCGGCATGCCGACGCGCACCCAGCAGGCCGACGTGCTGGCCTGCGCCTACGCGTCGCACGGTGACACCAAGCACGTCTTGCTGTTCCCTGAAGACCCGCGCGAATGCTTCGAGCACACGGCCACCGCGTTGGACCTGGCCGACCGCCTGCAGACGCCCGTGTTCGTCATGACCGACCTCGACATCGGCATGAACCAGCGCCTGTGCGAGCCTTTCACGTGGGACGACGCGCGCGACTACGACCGCGGCAAGGTCATGACCGCCGAAGACCTGGAGCACAAGGACTTCGGCCGCTACAAGGACGTGGACGGCGACGGCATTCCCTGGCGCACGCTGCCCGGCACGCACCCCACGCGCGGCAGCTACTTCACGCGCGGCACCACGCGCGATGCCTATGCCCGCTATTCCGAGCGCGGGCCGGATTACGTCTACAACGTGCAGCGCCTGTTGGCCAAGTTCGCCACCGCCGCCGCGCTGGTGCCGCAGCCGGTGCCGCGCCCGGCGGCCAAGCGCACGCGGTTGGGCGTGATTTTTTATGGCTCCACCAGCCCAGCCATGCACGAGGCGCTGGATGTACTGTCGGGCCACGGCATTCATGTCGATGCATTGCGCCTGTGCGCGTTTCCGTTCCCCGACAGCGTCAAGGAGTTCATCGACGCGCACGAAACCGTGTTCGTGGTCGAGCAGAATCGCGACGCGCAATTGCGCAGCCTGCTGGTGAACGAGTTGGAAATCAACCCCGCCAAGCTGTGCAAGGTGCTGCATTACGATGGCACGCCGATCACCGCGCGCTTCATCACGCAATTCATCACCGACCACGTGCACGAAGCCGTCGTGGCGCCGGTCGACAGCAAGTTCTGAGGCCGTCATGACCTACATCGCCAAACCCCGCCTGCACCACCCGTCGCTGGGCAAGAACAAGGTCGGCTACACGCGGCGCGACTACGAAGGCAAGGTGTCCACGCTGTGCGCCGGCTGCGGGCACGACTCGATCTCGGCCGCCATCATCCAGGCCTGCTGGGAGATGGACATCGAGCCGCACCGCGTGGCCAAGCTCTCGGGCATCGGCTGCTCGTCCAAGACGCCCGACTACTTTTTGGGCGCCAGCCACGGCTTCAACACCGTGCACGGGCGCATGCCCAGCGTGCTGACGGGCGCCAACCTGGCCAACCGCGACCTGCTGTACCTGGGTGTGTCGGGCGACGGCGATTCGGCTTCCATTGGCCTGGGCCAGTTCGCGCACGCCATGCGGCGCAACGTCAACATGGTCTACATCGTCGAGAACAACGGTGTGTACGGCCTGACCAAGGGCCAGTTCTCGGCCACCGCCGACAAGGGGAGCCAAAGCAAGAAAGGCGTGGTCAACGCCGACAGCCCGGTTGATCTGGTGGGGCTGGCGATGCAGCTGGGCGCCAGCTTCGTCGCGCGCAGCTTCTCGGGCGACAAGGAGCAGATGGTGCCGCTGATCAAGGCGGCCATGGGCCACGGCGGCGCGGCCTTCATCGACATCATCAGTCCCTGCGTGACCTTCAACAACCACGCAGGTTCCACCCGCAGCTACGACTGGGTGCGCGAGCACAACGAGGCCGTCAGCGGCATCGACTTCATCAGCCCGCGCGATGAAATCACGGCCACCATCGCCCCGGGCGCCGTGGTGGATGTCGAACAACACGATGGCACCGTACTGCGCCTGCGCAAGCTGCACACCGACTACGACCCGACCGACCGCGTCGCGGCCATGAGCTACATGCACGCTCGCGCGGCCGAGGGTGAGCTCGTCACCGGCCTGCTGTACGTCGAAGACGAGGCGGGCGACCTGCACACGGCGCAAAACACCAGCAGCCGGCCCCTGAACAGCCTGGGTCGCACCGACCTGTGCCCTGGCACCGCCGCGCTGGACCAGTTGAACGCCAGCTTTCGCTGAGCTTCGCCGACCGCCGGCGGCGCGGACCGACCGGCTTAAACCCGTGCGCTGACGGGCGAGCGCACGGCTTGCCGCTGCGGGAGGCGCATGCCGACCTGTCTGCGCTCACCGCGCTCGCGCTGAGGCGCTGGCGGCCACCAGCTTGGCTCGCGGTGGCCTGGATTTGAAGCAAATGAGGCGATAGCCCTACATTAGTCAATGCGAGGCGCTCCTTTATTGAGAGCAAACGCCGGCGAACACGGCCAGGCCGTCAGCCCGGACGGCCTCCGCCACCACGCTGCGCCGGACGATCCGCGGGCCAAGCGCACCTCTGTGTGACTGCATGTCCGCGCGTCGTGGGAACGCGGCGCGGTCTGGGGCGCACGCTATCGGTCGGTTGTCACATAGCTGAAAACCCTGATTTCAGCGTGCCTACGCAGATTTCGCTTGGTCAATGTTTGCCTAGGCAAATAAAATCGCGCCCCTCAATTGCCCACTCCAGTTCTGGTATTCCTGCCACCATGGATTCGCGTGTTCCCAAAGACGGGTCATCACCCGTGGCCAAAACCTACTACGTTGCCGGCGAATGCCGACCGGAAGACGGTTTGCTGCTGTTGCTGCGCCATGCGCAACTGGCCATCGCCCAGCGCGTGGCGGACGAAACGGCGCTGGGCGGCTCCACCATTCCGCAGTGGTTACCGCTGCACAAGGTCCACTGCGGCCAGGCCAATACGGTGGCGGATTTGGCGCGCAAGTGCACCGTCGATGCGGGGTCGATGACCCGCTTGCTCGACCGGCTGGAAAACAAGGGGTTGTGCCGCCGCGTGCGGTCCGAAACCGACCGGCGTGTTGTCCACATCGAGCTGACGCCTGAGGGCGAAGAAGTCGCGCGCAGCGTGCCGGCGGTGTTGAGCCGCGTCTACAACGCCGCGCTGCGCGACTTTACCCATGACGAATGGCACCAATTGCAGGACTTCCTGCGCCGGCTGCGCACCAACGCCGAGCAGGCGCCGAACCAGGAGACGCCATGAATTCTCGTCCAGCAATGCACCTCTCGACAGCGGCCGCACTGGCGGCGCTGCTGCTGGCCGGTTGCGCCAACATGCAGGGCATCGACACCACGGCGCAACTGCGCGACGCATCCACGCTCGGCCTGGCCGCGCCGGTCGAAGCGCTCAGCCCCGCGCCGGATTGGTGGACCGCGCTGGGCGACCCGCAGCTGGACCGCGTGGTGGGCGAGGCGCTGGCCGGCAACCCCAACTTGCGTGTGGCCGCGGCGCGTGTGACCAAGGCGCGCGCAGCGCAGGCGATCGCCGAATCGGCCTACGCGCCGCAAGTCAACGGCGCCGTCGACATCAACCGCCAGAGCTTTTCCAGCAACTACATCTACCCGCCGCCGCTGGGCGGGTCGACCCAGACGCTGGGCAACCTGCAGATCAACGGCGGTTGGGAGATCGACTTCTTCGGCAAGCACGAGGGCAGCCTGAACTCGGCCATCGGCCAGTTGCACGCGGCCGAGGCCGAGGCCGATGCCGCGCGTGTGCTGCTGGCGACCAACGTGGTGCGCGCCTACGTCAAATGGGCGGCGCTGAACGACCAGTACACGGTGGCCGGGCGGGCGTTGTCCCAACGGCAGGAAATGCTCAAGCTGGTCGAAGACCGCGTGCGCGCCGGTCTGGACAACCAGCTGCAGATGCGCCAGAACGAGACCGGGCGCGCCGATTCGCGCACCCAGATGAGCGCGTACGAGCAGCAGCAAGACGCCGCCCGCAACGCGCTGGCCGCGCTGCTGGGCCAGCCGTACCTGGACGCGGCCGTGCAGCCGCCGCGCCTGTCGCAATTCAAGACCCTGGCCGTGCCGCAGCAGATGGATGCCAACTGGCTGGCGCGCCGCGCGGACATCGTCGCCGCGCGCTGGCGCGTGGAGGCGGCGCGCGGTGAAGTGCAGGTGGCCAAGTCGCAGTTCTATCCCAACATCAACCTGGCGGCCTTCATCGGCTTTCAAAGCATCGGCCTGGGCAACCTGCTCAAGGGCGACAGCTTCCAGTGGGGCGTGGGTCCGGCGATCCGCCTGCCGATCTTCGAGGCTGGCCGGCTGCGCGCCAACCTGAGCGCCAAGACTGCCGACGTCGATGCCGCCATCGAAACCTACAACGCCACCGTGATCGACGCCATGCGCGACGCCGCCGACCAGTCGCAGGCCGTGCGCGCCGTCGATCGCCAGCGCAGCGAACAGGCCGTGGCGCTGCGCTCGGCCGAAGGCGCCTACGACATCGCACTGCGCCGTTACAAGGGCGGCCTCGGCACGTACCTGGACGTGCTGACGGCCGAAACCGCTGTGCTGGCCCAGCGCCGCGCCCGCGTCGACCTGGAAGCCCGCGCGTTCGACGCGCAGATCGGCCTGGCGCAGGCCATGGGTGGGGGCTGGCAGCCGTCGCCCGAGCTGACGCCGCCGATGGCGCAGACGGCCAGCGCGCAACCCTGACGCAACGCATGCGCCGCCGTTCCGAACCGAATTCGTCTCCTCCAAAAACCATGTCAAACATCGACCAAACGCCTGTCACACCTGCGCAACCAGCTCCTGAAAGCGCAGCAGTTCAGGTCGACGAAACCCCCCGCTCGCGCGGTATGAACCCCAAGCGCAAGCGCGCGTTGCTGCTGCTGACCACGGTGGTCGTGCTGGGCGGTCTGGCCTGGGGCGTGTACGACTGGCTGGTGCTCAGCCATTTCGAGGACACCGACAACGCCTACGTGCAGGGCAACGTCATTCAGATCACGCCGCAGGTCGGCGGCACGGTGACGGCGATCATGGCCGACGAGACCGACCGCGTTGAAGCCGGCCAACCGCTGGTCAAGCTGGACGCGGCCGACGCCAACGTCGCCTTGTCGCAGGCCGAGGCCGCGCTGGGCCAGGCGGTGCGCCAGGTGCGCACGCTGTACGTCAACAACGCGGGTCTGGCCGCGCAGGTGCGCCTGCGCGAGGCCGACGTTGCCAAGGCCCGCAGCCAGCTGGCGACCGCGCAGCAGGACCTGGGCCGGCGCCAGGCGTTGACGCAGGGCGGCGCTGTGTCGGGCGAAGAACTAGCGCATGCGCGTGCGCAGGTCACCAGCGCCCAGACGGCGGTGGAGGCCGCTCAGGCCGCCGTGGTGGCCGCGCGCGAACAACTCAGCAGCAACCGCGCGCTCACCGATGGCACACCGATCGAGCAGCACCCCAGCGTGCAGGCCGCCGCTGCCAAGGTGCGCGAAGCCTGGATCGCCGCGCACCGCATGACGCTGCCGGCGCCCGTGTCCGGCTACGTCAGCAAGCGCAACGTGCAGCTGGGCCAGCGCGTGGCGCCGGGCGCGCCGCTGATGGCGGTGGTACCGCTGGACGCGCTGTGGGTCGATGCCAACTTCAAGGAAAACCAGCTGCGCAACCTGCGCGTGGGCCAGCCCGTCAAGCTGGTGGCCGACGCCTATGGCAGCAAGGTCGTGTACGACGGCAAGGTCGCGGGCTTGGGTATCGCGACCGGCGCAGCGTCGGCGCTGCTGCCGGCGCAGAACGCCACCGGCAACTGGATCAAGGTGGTGCAGCGCGTGCCGGTGCGCGTCACGCTGGACCCGGCTCAGCTGAAGTCGCACCCGCTGCGCGTCGGCCTGTCGATGGAAGCCAAGGTCGACATCGCCGACCAGAGCGGGGCCGATCTGGCGTCTGCAGCGCGCACGGGCGACGCCGCCCGCACGCAAGTCTTTGCTGAAGCCGACAGGGGTGCAGACGAGCGCGTGCACACCATCATTGCGCAGAACATGGGCCGCACGCTGTCACCAGAGCAGCCCACAGCGGCCAGCGGCGCTGCGTCGGCTGCTGCGCCCGCGGGCCCGGTCAGCGCCCACCGTGCAGCGGCCGAGCGCCACGCGGGTCAGGCGCGCACTGGTCGCGATGGCTGAGAGTTGTCTGCGAACACGCTTCTAATTTGATAGCTGCCTGCGCTGATCAGGTCTGCGTTTGAAACGGATTTAGTCCCATGGCCGCTCCTCAGGCTCCGATGGCCCATCCGCCGCTGACGGGCAGCACGCGCGTGCTCGGTACGTTGGCGCTGTCGGCGGCCACGTTCATGAACGTGCTGGATTCGTCCATCGCCAACGTGTCGCTGCCCGCGATCTCGGGCGACCTGGGCGTCAGCACGGTGCAGGGCACCTGGGTCATCACCAGTTTTGCCGTGGCCAACGCGATCTCGGTGCCCCTCACGGGCTGGCTGACCCAGCGCCTGGGCCAGGTGCGGCTGTTCATCGGCAGCGTGCTGCTGTTCGTGCTGGCGTCCTGGCTGTGCGGGATGGCGCCCAACATGACCCTGCTGATCGCCTTCCGCGCGCTGCAGGGCTTTGTCGCCGGTCCGATGATTCCGCTGTCGCAGACGCTGCTGCTGTCGAGCTACCCGCCGGCCAAAGCCGGGCTGGCGATGGCGATGTGGTCGATCACCACCCTGGTCGCGCCGATCATGGGGCCGCTACTGGGCGGCTGGATCACCGACAACATCAGCTGGCCCTGGATCTTCTACATCAACGTGCCGGTGGGCATCATCGCCGCGGGCGCCACTTGGATGATCTACCGCGAACGCGAGACCGCCACGCGCAAGCTGCCGATCGACACCGTGGGCCTGGCACTGCTGGTGATCTGGGTCGGCTCGCTCCAGCTGATGCTGGACAAGGGCAAGGAGCTGGACTGGTTCCACTCGCCGCTGATCATCGGTTTCGCCGTGGTCGCCGTCGTCGGCTTGGCCTTTTTCCTGGTGTGGGAGCTGACCGACGAACACCCGGTGGTGGACCTGTCGCTCTTCAAACGGCGCAATTTCTGGGCGGGCTCGCTCGCCTTGTCGGTGGGCTACGGGCTGTTCTTTGGCAACGTGGTGCTGCTGCCGCTGTGGCTGCAGCAGTTCATGGGGTACACGGCGACGCAGGCGGGCATGGTGATGGCGCCGGTGGGCTTGCTGGCCATCGTGCTGTCGCCGATCATCGGCCTAACCATCAGCCGGGTCGACCCGCGCATCTACGCCAGCCTGTCGTTCGTTGTGTTTGCTCTGGTGCTGTGGATGCGCTCTCATTTCACGACCCAGACCGACTTCGCCACCATCATGGTGCCCACCATCATCCAGGGTATCGCCATGGCAGGCTTCTT
The DNA here is from genome assembly GCF_008017535.1 of Ottowia flava. Classification (GTDB taxonomy): domain Bacteria; phylum Pseudomonadota; class Gammaproteobacteria; order Burkholderiales; family Burkholderiaceae_C; genus Ottowia; species Ottowia flava. The sequence continues at coordinate 43,498 of NZ_VRUA01000018.1, read as the reverse complement.
TATCCCGCTGGTGACGATCACGCTGTCGGGGATTGAGCCCTCGCGCATCCCGGCGGCCTCAGGCTTGTCCAACTTCACCCGCATCACCGCCGGTGCCATGGGGACGTCGATCGCCACCACCGTGTGGGAAGACCGCGCCGCCATGCACCATGCACAGCTGGCGGAGGCCATCAACAACGGCAGCCCGGTGGCCGTGGAAACGCTGCGTCAGCTGGAAGCCGGTGGCATGAGCCACCAGCAGGCGCTGGGCGTCGTCAACAACCTGCTGACGCAGCAGGCCTTCATGCTGTCAACGCAGGAAGTGTTCTACGGCTCGGCCGTGCTGTTCCTCGGCCTGGTCGCCGTGGTGTGGCTGGCGGGTCGCCCCAAGGGCGGTGCCTCGGCCGATGCGGCAGGCGCGCACTGAGGGGCTCGGCTGGTCGCCGTCAGCCTGCAGGCGGCCGCTTGGCCCGCGCCCGAGCGAGCGCGGCTTCGATGGTGGCGCGCTTGCGGTCGAGTTCGGCAGGGGTACCCTTGACCAGTTCGGGCAGACGGGCCAGCTTGTCCTTGGCCTTGGCTTCAAGTCTTTCTGACTGCTCACGCTCACTGCGCAAGCGGCGGCTGCTCGTCATTTCATAGCGACGGCGTGCGTCGTCGGCCTGGTCCTGGCGCCAGGCCTGCCAGCCGGTACGCTCGCCAGTGACGTTCTCCAGCGCGATGCAATCCACGGGGCAGACCGGCAGGCACAACTCGCAGCCGGTGCATTGCGCCTCGATGACCGTGTGCATGCGCTTGTTGCCGCCAACGATGCAATCGACCGGGCAGGCCTTGATGCACAGCGTGCAACCGATACACCAGGCCTCGTCGATCCAGGCGACGTGTCGCGGCCCTTCGGCGCCGCATGCCGGGTCGATCGGGCGTTCTGGCTGCCCGGTGATTTCGGCTAGGCGCCGCACGCCTTCGGCGCCGCCAGGCGGGCATTGGTTGATGCCCGCGCCGCCCGAAGCGATGGCCTCGGCGTAGGCCGCGCAATCCGGGTAGCCGCAGCGCGTGCATTGCGTTTGCGGCAGCACGGCCAGTACGCGCTTTGCCAACGCGGGCATGTCATCGGGTGCGGAAGTCATCGGTACGCGCGAGGCAAAGGCAACGCCCGCTTGAGCGGGCGTTGATTGTCATGTTCGGCTTGGGTGCGCACCGGGCAGGCGTTCACCCAAGCGCCGCTGTCAGCGGGCGGTAGTGCGACTGCGCTTGGCGGCAGGCTTGGGGGCGGCCTTGGCCTCCACCTTGGCGGCGGGGCGTGCGGCGCGGGTATCGCGGGTCGCGCGTGCCAACTGGCGGGTGGCGTTGGCGGTCACCGTGGCCTTCGGCGCGGCGCGGCGGGGACGCGCCGCGCGAGGCGCGGGGGGCACCAGGTCGATGTCGACCACCACCGGTGCCAGCAACGGAGCTGCCAGCACCAGCGCATCTGCCGATTCGGCTTCCGGCGGTCCTTCCACCGGATCGACGTGCAAGTGGCGGTCATCCGATTCGCGCTCGGCCACCACTGCGCGCTGCGCAGCGACCCGCTCGGGCGTGGCAATGTCTTCTTCGGCGGCAGCGCGGGCGTGGAAGTCGGCGATGAAAGCCTTGATCTGTGGGTAGACCACGGTGCGCCAGCGCCGGCCGCTGAAGATGCCGTAGTGGCCTGCGCCCTTGACCTCGAGGTGATCACCCTCGCGGCGCTCGATCTTCTTGCACAGGTTGTGCGCCGCGCGCGTCTGGCCAGCGCCGGAGATGTCGTCCAGTTCGCCTTCGACCGTCAGCAGGGCGGTCGTCGTGATGTCCTGCGGGCGCACGCGTTCGACCTCACCCGCAGGGGAGCGAACGTCCCAGGTGCCGTGCACAAGGTTGAAGTCCTGAAACACCGTCTTGATGGTCTCCAGGTAATAGTCGGCGTCCATGTCGAGCACGGCGTTGTACTCATCGTAGAACTTGCGGTGCGTCTCGGCGCTCGACTGGTCGCCCTTGATCAGGTCGCGGAAGTAGTCGTAGTGGCTGCTGGTGTGGCGGTCGGGGTTCATCGCGATGAAGCCCGCGTGCTGCAGGAAGCCCGGGTAAACGCGGCGGCCGGCGCCGGGGTAGTTCGGCGGCACGCGGTAGATCACGTTGTTCTCGAACCATTCGAAGCTGCGCTGTACGGCCAGATCGTTCACCGCGGTGGGCGACTTGCGCGCGTCGATCGGGCCGCCCATCATGGTCATCGTGATCGGGGTTTTTTCGCCGCGCGAGGCCATCAGCGATACGGCGGCCAGCACCGGTACCGTGGGTTGGCACACGCTGATCACATGGCAGTTGCCGTATTTGCTCTGCAGGTGGCGGATGAATTCCTGCACGTAGTTCACGTAGTCGTCCAGGTGGAATTCCCCTTCGGACATCGGCACCATGCAGGCGTTCTTCCAGTCGGTGATGTAGACCTTGTGGCCTTCCAGCATGGTGCGCACGGTGTCGCGCAGCAGCGTGGCGTAGTGGCCCGACAAGGGCGCCACCACCAGCACGGGCGGCTGGCCCTTGAGCTTTTCCAGCGTCGGCGGATCGTCCGAAAAGCGCTTGAAGCGGCGCAGTTCGCAGAACGGCTTGTCGATCTCGACGCGCTCGTCAATGGCGACTTCCACACCATCGACCGGAACCTTGCGAATGCCGAACTCGGGCTTTTCGTAGTCCTTGGCCAGCCGGTAAAACAGCGAATAGGCTGCCGATATGCGCTGGGCCAGAGGCGTCTGGCCGACCATGGAGTGCGAGTTGCCGAACAGCTTGGAGGCGGCTTCCGCCATTCCCGCGAACGGCTCGAGCAGCGAGCGTTGCGCTTCGTAGATTTGATAGAGCATGGGCAATTGAGAAAACGCAAGGCAATTTGTTGCAACGCAATATAGCTCAGCTTCGGTAGAAATGCAGTTGGTTGTAACCACTAATTGCGCGTAGGAGCGATCGCGCACAGATGGAGTGAAAAGTTCACAGGTTCGGGGGACAAAGGCTCGCGAACGCGTGGCTTTCTGGGCACAGGACAGCGGTTGTCTGGCCGCGGTCGGCACGCGTTGCCTCACGCCCTCACGGGTATCATGCCCGCCCATGACCTCCGGCTTCTCGCTGTACGACTGGCTGATGGGCCTCGGGCGCGGGCTGTTGCGCTGGGTGCTGGGCTGGTGGATCGTGGTGTTCATCGGCGCGCAACTGGCGGTGCTGGCGTTTTCGCCGTCCAGCTACCGGCGCGAGTCGCGCGGCGTGGTGATGCGCCAGCTTTACTACGCAGCCGGACCGGGTTTGCCCGGTTTCACCACGCTGATGGCGCTGTTCAACGTGGTGCTGATCCGCATTCTGGTCGTCACGGCGTTTGCCTACGGCCTCACGCAGTACGCGCTGGATGCCGTGGTGCGCGTGCTGATTCTCGAGCTGATCCCGCTGATCGCCGCGCTGTTCGTGGCCGTCGAATACACCATTCCCGGCGGCTCCGAGCTGTACAAGCTGCGCCGCAGCGGCGAGCTGGAGGCCATGCGCACGCGGGGCATCGACCCGCTCAGCCGCGAAGTGCTGCCGCGCGTGCTGGCGGGCATCTTCGCGGTGCTGCTGCTGGCGCTGCTCAGCTGCCTGCTGTCGCTGCTGCTGGCCTACGTGGCGGTGCATGGCTTCACCAGCGCAGGCGTGGCTTCCTACAACCACGCGGTGGGCAACATCTTCAACCCGGTGGTGTCGATGATCTTTACGATGAAGACGCTGGCTTTCGCCGTGGCCGTGTCTCTGCTGCCGGTCGCCAACGCCCTGCGCGACATGCCGCGCCGCCCGTCCCGCACCAGCGTGGAGCTGCAGGGCCTGGTGCAGATGTTCGTGCTGATGCTGGTGATCGAGATCGCCTCGCTCGTGGGCAACTACTATTGAGCGCGCGATGATCGATACCCCCCGACCCCCGCCACCGGACGAGCCCGCCAATCCGCCCAGCCTGCCTGAGCCGAAGGCGCCGCGCCTGTCCGCCGCCGCTGAGGAACTGGCCCACGCCGCCCCGGTGCCGCCGGCCAGCCGCTGGTCGGTGCGCCGGCTGGAAGTGCGCGCTGGCCTGCTGCTGCTTTTGATGGTGCTGCTGGTGGCCGGCTCGGTGTTCTACCTGCTCTGGGTGCGCGGCGCGTTCGAGGCCACCCAGAAGCTGTACCTGACCACCGACGATTCGGAGGGCGTGGTCGTCGGCATGGACATGACGTTCTCGGGCTTCCCGGTCGGGCGCGTCAGCCGGATAGAGCTGGCCGACCAGGGCCAGGTACGCATCCACGTGGAAGTGCCGGTCAAGTCGGCGCACTGGTTGCGCGTTTCCAGTGTCTACACGCTCGAAAAAGGCATCGTCGGTGCGGCGCGGCTGCGCGCCTTTACCGGCATCCTGGACGACCCGCCCCTGCCCGTGGACGCCGAGCGCGTGGTGCTGCGCGGCGACGTGTCGGCCGAAATCCCCAAGATGGTGGCCGATGCGCGCGATGTGCTGCAGAACGTCAACCAGCTCACCTCGGCCGAATCGGCGCTGTACGGCTCGCTCAACGAGTTGCGCACCTTCACCCAGCGCCTGAACAGCAACAAGGGCGGACTGGTTGCTGCCATGACCGGCAACGAGGCCGACGCGAAGCAGGTCGCCGAGCTGCTGTCGCGCACCAACCAGCTGGTCAAGAACCTCGACGGCGTGGCCGTTCGCGTCGATGGCGTGGTGCGCAAGGCCGACCAGCAGGTGCTGGGCAAGGACGGGCTGGTCACCGACGCGCAGGTCGCCGTGCGCGAATTGAACAAGCTGCTGCAGGACGCGCGCCAGACCGTGGTCAAGGTCGACGCGGTGCTCAAGGAAGTGCAGGGCGTGGCCGGCAACGCGCGGGAGGCCACCGACAACCTGGGCGACTTGCGCAGCGATGTCGAAGCCAGCCTGCGCAAGATCGACGCGCTGATCACCGACCTGAACCGCAAATGGCCGTTTGCGCCCAAGGACAAGGAGGTGAAGCTGCCATGAGCCGCAATGCCGCTTCGCTGGTACCGCCGACGCGGTGGTCGATTGCTATGGTTATCGCAGCTGCCTGCGCAGTTGCAGCCTGCGCCAGCGGCCCGAAAGTGCCTGACTGGAAGGTCAACTCCATCGGCCATGTCGAACGCTTCACCGAAGCCTATCTGAAGGGCGACGCGCGCGTCGAGGCGCGTGAATTCGAGCTGGCGCGCAGCGAGACCGCGCGCACGGGTCGGCCGGAGCTGGTGGCGCGCATCGAGTTGAACCGCTGCGCCGCGCACGTGGCCAGCCTGGACTTCGACCCTTGCTCCGGCTTCGAGCCGCTGCGTGCCGACGCGGCTGCGCCGGAACTGGCCTACGCCGCCTACCTGGACGGCCAGCCGCTCAGCGCCGCACAGGTCGCGCTGCTGCCCGAACAGCACCGCGGGGTGGCCGGCGCGAATACAGCCGCGCTTCCGCCTGAGGACGACCCGTTCGGCCGCTTGATTGCCGCCGGCGTGCTGATGCGCCGCAGCCAGGCCACGCCCGACGTGGTGGCCGCGGCGGTCGACACCGCATCGGCGCAGGGCTGGCGCCGTCCATTGCTGGCTTGGCTGGGGGTGCAGGCGCGTCTGGCCGAGGCGCGCGGCGACCTCCAGGAGGCCGAGCGCGTCAAGCGCCGCATGGATCTGGTGCAGCCGCCAGCGCCGAAGCGCTGAATTTTGCTATGGTTTGAGTAGCTTGCGGCGCAAGTGGCTGTAAGGCTACAAACCGTTTCTCTTAAAAAACAGGCTGCACGCACCAGCGCCCGGCTTACTGGTCGACGAAGGCGCGTTCGACCACATAGTCGCCCGGCGTCGTGGTGTTGCCTTCGTTGAAGCCGCGCTTTTCCAGCACTTCCTTGATCGACTTGAGCATCTGCGGGCTGCCGCACAGCATGACGCGGTCGGTCGTCGGGTTCAGTTCCGGCAGACCGAGGTCGCGCGCCATCTGGCCGTTTTCGATCAGGTCGGGAATGCGGCCCTGCGTCGGAAACTGCTGGCGCGTCACCGTGGGGTAGTACTTCAGCTGCTGCCTGACCATCTCGCCCAGGAATTCGTGCTCGGGCAATTCCTGCGTGATGTAGTCGCGGTAGGCCAGCTCGCTCACCAGGCGGCAGCCGTGCACCAGGATCACTTCCTCGAATTTCTCGTAGGTGTCCGGGTCGCGGATGATGCTCATGAAAGGCGCCAGACCCGTGCCGGTGCCGAACATGTACAGGCGCTTGCCTGGCAGCAGGTAGTCGATCAGCAGTGTGCCCGTCGGCTTGTGGCCCACGATCACCTTGTCGCCCGGCTGGATGCTCTGCAGGCGGCTGGTCAGCGGGCCATCGGGCACCTTGATGCTGAGGAATTCCAGCGTTTCTTCGTAGTTGGCGCTGGCAATGGAGTACGCCCGCAGCAGCGGCTTGCCGTCCACCCGCAGGCCGATCATGGTGAAGTGGCCGTTCGAAAAGCGCAGGCTGGTGCTGCGTGTCGTCGTGAACGAGAACAGGCGGTCGGTCCAGTGGTGGACGGTGAGGACTTCTTCTTCGTCGAAAGCGGCCATGGTCGTTGCATGCCCGCGCGGCGGCGGGCGGGTTCATCCAGGGGGAAACAGCTATTGTCGCACTGCAACATAGATGCTTGCGCTCTATGCATATGCGCTGTCGCGATAAGCGGCGTCGCGCCGCCGGGGCAGCGGTTCAGCCCGCGGCGCCTTCCACCAGCAGCCTCACCCGCCGCACGCCCTGCCATTCATCCGTCTCCAGCCGAAAGGCTAGGTGCGCGCGCGGTGGCAGCGGCTCGGTGTGACCAAACCAGATGCCGTCGACGGGCTGGCCCTGGTGGCGCAGCTTCAGCGCCAGGTGGCGCTCGCCCACAAGGCGTTGGCTAATGATCTCGACTTCCTCGCTGAACACCGGCGGCGCAAAGCCCTGGCCCCAGACGGCCTGGTGCAGCGTATCCACCACGTCGGCGCGGCGGTATTCGGGCGGCAGTGGCCCATCGGTTTCGATGCGGCGCGTCAGCGTCGCTTCGTCCAGCCATTCGGCGGCGACCTGCTGCAGGGCCTGATCGAAGGTGTCGAAGTGCTCTTCGGCGATGGTGCAGCCGGCCGCCATGGCATGGCCGCCAAACTTCAGCAGCACGCCGGGGTGGCGCTTGGCCACCAGGTCCAGCGCGTCGCGCAGATGAAAGCCGGCGATCGAGCGGCCCGAGCCCTTCAGTTCATGCTCGTGCCCCGGCGCGGCACTGGCGGCGAACACGAAGGTCGGGCGGTGCAGCTTGTCCTTCAGGCGCGCGGCCACGATGCCGACGACGCCTTCGTGGAAGTCCGGGTCGTAGACCGCCAGGGCGGACGGCGGTGCTTCGCTGTCGTCGAACAGGCCTTCGGCGATCTCCATCGCCTGGTCGCGCATGCCGCCTTCGATCTCGCGGCGTTCGCGGTTGATGGCGTCCAGCTGGCGCGCCAGTTCGTCAGCGCGCGCGGCGTCGTCGGTGCGCAGCAGCTCGATGCCCAGCGTCATGTCGGCCAGGCGCCCGGCGGCGTTGATGCGCGGGCCCAGTGCAAAGCCAAAATCGAAGGTGGTGGCCTTGGGATAAGCGCGGCCAGCTACCGAAAACAGAGCATTCATGCCCGCCGGCAGCTGCCCGCCGCGGATGCGCTTCAGCCCTTGCGCGACCAGGCGGCGGTTGTTGGCGTCCAGCCGCACGACGTCGGCGACGGTGCCCAGGGCGACCAGGGGCAGCAAGGTATCAAGCTTCGGTTGCTGACCGTCTGGCCATACGCCCCGCGCCCGCAGCTCGGCCCGCAGCGCCATGAGCACGTAGAACATCACGCCCACACCGGCCAGCGACTTGCTGTCGAAACCGCAACCCGGCTGGTTGGGGTTGACGATGACGTCGGCGCTGGGCAGTTCTTCGCCCGGCAGGTGGTGGTCGGTCACCAGCACTTTCAGGCCCAGCGCCTGCGCGCGCGCCACGCCGGCCACGCTGGCGATGCCGTTGTCGACGGTGACCAGCACCTGCGCGCCGGTGGCGGCCACGCGCTCGGCGATCGGCGGCGTGAGGCCGTAGCCATCCACCACGCGGTCGGGCACCAGATAGCCGACGTTGTCAGCGCCCAGCAGCGCCAGCCCGCGCAGGCCCACGGCGCAGGCGGTGGCGCCGTCGCAGTCGTAGTCGGCCACGATGCAGATGCGCTCGCCCGCGGCGATGGCGTCGGCCAGCAGCACGGCGGCTTCGTGTGCGCCCTTCAGGCCGGTGGGCGGCAGCAGGCGCGCCAGGCCCTCGTCCAGATCGTCCTGCGTGCTCACGCCGCGCGCGGCGAACAGGCGCGCCAGCAGCGGGTGCACGCCCGCCTGCTCCAGCGCCCAGGCGGCGCGTGGCGGTACTTCACGTACTTCAATTTTCATAGCTGCTTGCGCAATTCCATCAAGGTCGGGCGGCCGAAAAGGCTTGAAACTCTGGACCAGAGGCCGCTGCCGGACGGGGCGAGCGTCACGGCGCGTTCGGGCCCGCTCAGCGTCAGCTGCACCGGCACCCCGGCGCGCAGCGAGGCCAGCAGCTCGGCCGCCTCGCCCCGGTCGATCGCCTGCCAGGCGGCGGCTTGGGTGGCGGGGTCCTGCGCGGCAGCGCCTTGCGACAGCTGCGGTGCCACGCGCACGCCGGGCGCGGGTGGCAGCGGCGCGTCCAGCGCGCCCGCGCCGTGCACCCAGACGGCGTTGATCGGCCAGCGCCGTGCCGCTTCGCGCACCTGGCTGACGGGGTGGGTGGCCAGCACCATTTCAAGCTCGCTCAGCAGCCGGGCCAGCTGGCGTTGCTGCGCCGGGTCGTCGGCGCGCGCCAGTTCGGTGCGGGTCAGCAGGCGGCCGGCGGCGCGTTCGGGGGCGGGGGCGAACAGGTGGCGCAGCAGTTCGCCTTGGGCCAGCCAGGCGCCGGGGAAGGCGTGGCGCAGCGTCAGGCCGTCGTCGGTCAGCAGCGGCGCGACCGCGGCCATCAACTGCTCGGATTCTTCGGCGCTCAGCTCCAGCTGGTCCAGCCCGATCAGCTGCACGTCGTCCATGCCCATCTGCAGGTGGGCCGGGCGCAACCAGGCGCAGGGCGTGCCCACCGTGCCGCTTTCAAACGCGGCCCAGGGCAGGCGGCCGGGCTCGCCGGGCAGGCCGTTGGCGCGGGCGACCGCCAGGGCGTGCGGCGTTTCCGGGCTGCCTTCGTCGCAGGTCAGGGTGTGGGTCGGGCGCAGGCGCGCCAGCAGCGCGTCCAGGTTGGGCAGCGGTGGCAGGGGCGGCGCGTCGGCGTCCGCAAGCTGGGGCAGCGGCGCCGCATCGGCGATCAGCAGATGCCGCAGCGGGGCGGGTGCCGCCTGGGAGTCGGGTGAGTAAGCAGACATCACGAGCGTATTGTCCAAGATGCCACAATGCGTGCTTCGCCCCGAGGGGCAGCTGTCGAATCCACTGCGCCCCTGATGTCTTCATCCTCAGGCCTGCCCTACGAAATGCGCCTTGGCTGGCGCTACACCCGCGCCGGTCGCGCCACCCGGCGCAACGGTTTCATCTCCTTCATCTCTGCCGCGTCCATGCTGGGCATTGCGCTGGGCGTGGCCGCGCTGATCGTCGTGCTGAGCGTGATGAACGGCTTTCGCAAGGACGTCACCGGCCGCATGCTGAGCGTGATTTCGCACGTCGAAGTGTTTTCGCCCGACGGCGGCGCGCTGCCCGACCCGCAGCGCACGCTGAACGAGGTGCGCGCCAACTCCGAGGTGGTGGGCGCCGCCCCCTTCATCGGTGCGCAGGGCCTGCTGGCGCGCGGTGAAAACATGCAGGGCGCGATCGTGCGCGGCATCGACCCGGCGCTGGAGCCCGCCGTGACCGACGTGGCCGCGCAGCTGAAGGACACGGCGCTTAAAGCATTGGTGCCGGGGCAGTTCGGCATCCTGCTGGGCAGCGATCTGGCGCGCAAGCTGGGCGTGATGACGGGCGATCAGGTCACGCTGATTGCGCCCAGCGGCCAGGTCACGCCAGCCGGGGTGGTGCCGCGCCTCAAGCAGATGACGGTGGTCGGCACCTTCAGCAGCGGGCACTACGAATACGACTCGGCCCTGGCCATGCTGCACGTTCAAGATGCGGCGCGCATCTTCCGCCTGGAAGGGCCGACCGGCATCCGCATCAAGCTGCGCGATCTGAACCAGGCGCGCGAGGTGGCCCAACAGCTGGCCGGCAGCCTGAGCGGGCACCTGCTGCTGCTGGACTGGACGCGCCAGAACCGCACCTGGTTCGCCGCCGTGCAGCTGGAAAAACGCATGATGTTCATCATCCTCACGCTGATCGTGGCGGTGGCGGCCTTTAACCTGGTCAGCACGCTGGTGATGACGGTGCAGGACAAGCGCGCCGACATCGCCATCCTGCGCACGCTGGGCGCCAGCCCGGGCAGCATCATGAAGATCTTCGTGGTGCAGGGCGCGCTGGTCGGCGTGATCGGCACGCTGGGCGGGCTGGCGCTGGGCCTGTTGATCGCCTTCAACATCGACGTGATCGTGCCCGCGCTGGAAAAGCTGTTCCACGCCAGCTTCCTGCCCAAAGAGGTCTATCTGATCAACAAGATGCCCAGCGACCCGCAGGCCGGCGACATCGTGCCGATCGCCATCATCTCGCTGCTGCTGTCCTTCGTCGCCACGCTGTACCCGAGCTGGCGCGCCAGCCGGGTGAACCCCGCCGAGGCACTGCGTTATGAGTAGCCCTTTTGAAATTGCTATGCATTCTGCAGCTGCTCGCGCAGATGGTTCTAGGGGTGGAGCCGTGTTGGACGCCAAAGGCCTGACCAAGCGCTTTCACGAGGGTCCGCTGGACGTAACCGTGCTGCACGGGCTGGACCTGCAGGTGAACGCGGGCGAAACCCTGGCCATCGTCGGTCAGTCGGGTTCGGGCAAAAGCACCTTGCTGCATCTGTTGGGCGGGCTGGACAGCCCGACCACCGGCAGCGTGCGGCTGATGGGGCAGGACTTCAGCACCTTGTCGGCCGCCGCGCAGGGCCGGTTGCGCAACCAGCACCTGGGCTTTGTCTACCAGTTCCACCACCTGCTGCCGGAATTCAGTGCGCTCGACAACGTCGCCATGCCGCTGTGGATCCGCCGCGGCCCGCGCGACGAAGCCGCGCGCACGGCCGAACGCATGCTGAGCCAGGTCGGCCTGAAGGACCGCATCCACCACCGCCCGGCCGAGCTGTCGGGCGGCGAGCGCCAGCGCGTCGCCATCGCGCGCGCCCTGGTCACCCAACCGGCCTGCGTGCTGGCCGACGAGCCCACGGGCAACCTCGACCGCAGCACCGCCGACAGCGTGTTCGAGCTGATCCTGCACCTCGCGCGCAGCCACGGCACCGCCTTTGTGCTGGTCACCCACGATGAAGCCCTGGCCGCGCGCTGCGGCCGCACCCTGCGGCTGGAGCGCGGGCGGCTGGCCGCCGAGGCTTAGGCGCCGCCCGCCGGTCGCTGCACCGAGGTGACCACGCTGCGGTGAAACTTGGTGACAATGCCAGGACCGCCTGACGGCCCCCGTGACCTGCCCGCGAGGACACCCATGCTTCAACTGCGCCCCAACTGCGAATGCTGCAACCGCGACCTGCCGCCCGAATCGGCCGACGCGCGCATCTGCTCGTTTGAATGCACGTTCTGCGCCGACTGCGCGGGAAGCCGGCTGAACGGCCGTTGTCCCAACTGCGGCGGCGAGCTGGTGGCGCGCCCGCGCCGCCCGGCGGACAAACTGGCGCGCTTTCCGGCGTCGACCGAGCGCGTGTTCAAGCCGCAAGGCTGCGCCGTCAGCACCGCCGGGTGACTCACCCGGTCCCTATCAAGGAAGCCCAGATGGCACCACGCCCAACTTTCCACACCGCTATCGCGCTGTTGTTCGCGCTGACACTGGCGGCATGCACGACCGGCCCGTCCAAGCCGCCCAGCGCACCACCCGCCTCGCCCGCGCCCGCGCCGCCCGCACCGGTCATCCTGGCGCCAGCGCCGCCGCCCGTGGCCCAGCCTGCGCCCATCCTGGTCCCCGTGCCGCTGCCGCCCTTGCTGCACAAGCGCACGCAGTCGGCGCTGCGCCTGCAGCCGCAGCAGATCTACACGCTGAACTACGAGGGCAAGCGCGCCTTCTACGTGGTTGAAGGCTGCTGCGACCGCATGAACACCTTGCACGACGCCGCGGGCTATGCCCAGTGCGCGCCTTCGGGCGGCATCACCGGCAAGGGCGACCGTCGCTGCCCCGCGCCGCTGCCGCCGCGCGATCAGATGCAGCTGGTGTGGGAGCGGGCGAAGTAGCGCGCGGCTGAGCGGCGGTGACGGGCGCTGTGCTCGCGCTGGTCGATTCAGTCGCTGCGAAGTTGATAGCTGTCTGCGCAGGTGGTTGTAGGGCTGAAGCCAGATAAGACGTCAAACCACCCACGGTGCCACACACCGCCGGGTACGCGGCCATCGCCGCTTCACAGCACCCGGTTGAACCACCACATCGACAGCCCGCCCGCCAGCAGCGCCAGCAAAGCGCCCGCCAGGGCGAACAGCGCCGAAACCTCGGTTTCCTTCTTCTCGAGCGTCAGCCGGCTCGACAGGTTCTGGTAGACCTTCTGCAGGTCCTGCGCCGTGCCCGCGTAGTAGTACTCGGCGGCGGTTTTCTGGGCGATGGCCTTGAGCGTTTCCTCGTCCAGCCGCACACGCATCGACCAGCCTTCAAAGCCGATGGTTTCTCCGTCCACCGTGCCGATGCCCACCGTGTAGACCTTCACGCCGCGGTCCGCCGCCATCTTGGCGGCTTCGACGGGGTCGACGCCGGTGGTGCGCTGTCCGTCGGTCAGCATGATGATCGCGGCGGACGTGAAGGAGCCGGGCGGCACCGGGATGAATTCCTTGGCTGTGGGCGGTGCCTGGTCGAGCGAGCGGCCCATCGCGCGTGCGCGGTCGAAGCTGAGCTGCTGCAGCTCGATCCCCGCGTTGGGGAACAGCGTGGCCAGCGAGATGACGATGGCGTTGCCCGTGGCCGTGGCGCGCTGCAGCTGAAAGCGGTCGATGGCGGTGACCAGGTCGTCGCGGTTCAGCGTGGGCAACTGGGCCACCTGGGCCGAGCCCGCGAAGGCGACCACGCCCACCTTCACGTCGCGCGGCAGGTCTTTCAGAAACGCCTTCGCGGCGTTTTGTGCAGCGACCAGACGGTTGGGCTCCACGTCGGTGGCGCGCATGCTGCCGGACACGTCCATGGCCAGGATGATGGTCTGCTGGTTGGAGGGCAGGGCCACCACGGCCACGGGCCGCGCGCTGGCGAGGATCAGCGCGGTGAGCGCGGCCAGCATCAGCAAGGGCGGCACATGGCGGCGCCAGCCCGGGCGCCCGGCGGCTTCCTTGACGATGGCCAGGCTGGCGTATCGCACCGCCAGCTTCTTCTTACGCCGCTGCAGCCACACATACAGCAGCACCAGCAGCGGCAGCAACAGCAGCAGCCACAGAAATTGCGGCCACAGGAAGTTGGGCTGCGGCAGACCGGCAGGCCAGGTGAGTTGGGCGGGCCACGTCAACTTCATGGGTCAATGCCTCGTGGCCGCATTGTCGCGCGTTCGCCGCGCCGTGTGCAGGTGCTGCGGCAGGCCGCCCCCGGCCGATGATCGGGTGCGCTGGCGGCGCAGTTCGGCAAAGCGCATCACGGCGTTGGTCAGGTCGTCTTCGGTGGACAGCTCGAGCGTGTCGACGCCCGCCTGCGCCAGTGCGGCGCGCAGCGCGTCCTCGCGCTCGGCGGCGATGGCGGCAAAGCGGCGTCGGAAGGCCGGGTCGTGCGTGTCCACCAGCATGGCTTCGCCGGTTTCAGCGTCGCGCAGGGTGATGAGACCCAGGTCGGGCAGCGCCAGCTCCAGCGGGTCGGTCAGGCGCACGGCGACCACCTCGTGCCGCAGCGCCAGCTGCGCCAGCGGCTTTTCCCAGCCGGGTTCGCTGATGAAATCGGACACCACGAACACGGTCGAGCGACGCCGGATGCTGTTGGCCCCCGCCAGCAGCAAATCGGCCAGGCGCGTGGACCCGGCGCCCTCGGCGGTGGCAGGGCGGTTCTGGATGCTGTGCAGCAGGTGCAGCACGTGCTGGCGCCCGCTGCGTGCGGGCAGCAGGCGGTCCACGCCCGCGCCGTACAGCAGCGCGCCGACCCGGTTGCCCCGGCGCGTGAACAGGCGCGCCAGCACCGCCACGAACTCGGCCGACACATGGCGCTTGCGCTGCTGGCCAGAGCCGAAATCGACCGAAGGGCTCAAATCCAGCAAGAACCACGCCGCCATCTCGCGGTCTTCCGTGAAGACGCGCACGTGGGGCGACTGCATGCGCGCCGTCACGTTCCAGTCGATGTGGCGCACGTCGTCGTGCAACTGGTACTCGCGCAGGTCGGCCAGGTCCAAGCCCGCGCCGCGCATCAGCGTGCGGTAGTCGCCCATCAGCAGGCCGTCCAGCCGCTTGAGCACCGTCCATTCCAGCCGCCGCAGCACGCGCTCGGCCTGACCGTGCACCGGCGCGGCGACGGCGCCCTCGCGCGACGGGTTAGGCACCGCGTGTGGCGCCGGGGCTGGAGGATGGCGGCGGAACCAGGCCATGGTCAGCGCTCCCCCGCGCCTGGGCACCCACAGGACGGCCGTGAGGCGCGCAACCCCCGCCAGCAAAGGCCGTGGCCGGACCTGCGCCGGCCACTGGCCTTGTCCCCCTCCCATCGGAGAGGGGGAAGGCGCCGCAGGCGCCACAGGGGGAGCTTCCTGTTCACGCCGCCATCTTCTCGTGCGCCAGCGGTTTGGGCGGTGGCGGCACCTTGGCCATGATGCGCAGCACGGCGTGGTCGGCCGACAGGCCTTCGGACAACGCCTCGTACGACAGCACCAGGCGATGGCGCAGCACGTCGGGCACCAGGTCGCTCATGTCTTCGGGCAGGGCGTAGGTGCGTCCGCGCATCATGGCGAGCGCCTTCGCACCCTGGATCAGGCCGATCGTGGCGCGCGGGCTGGCGCCGTAGCTGAGCAACGGTGCCAGCTCCTTCAGACCGATGCTGGCCGGGGAGCGCGTGGCAGACACCAACTTCACCGCGTACTGCACCAGCGACGGGTCGACATACACCTGCTCGCACTGGCGCTGCAGGCTGGCCAACTGGTCCATGCTGGCCACCGCGCCCACGTCGATGCGCGGGCCGGTCACGCGCTGGGCGATGACAAACTCCTCTTCGTCCGTGGGGTAATCGACCAGCACCTTCATCATGAAGCGGTCGACCTGCGCCTCGGGCAGCGGGTAGGTGCCTTCGGTCTCGATCGGGTTCTGTGTGGCCATCACCAGGAAGGGTTCGGGCACGAAATGCGTCTGCCCGGCAATGGTCACCTGGCGCTCCTGCATCACTTCCAGCAACGCACTTTGCACCTTGGCCGGCGCGCGGTTGATTTCGTCGGCCAGCAGCAGGTGGGTGAACACCGGGCCGAGCGCGGTGCTGAAGTCGCCCGTCTTCTGGTTGTAGATGCGCGTGCCCACCAGGTCGGCCGGCACCAGATCGGGCGTGAACTGCACACGCCGGAACTGCCCCTGCAGCACCTGCGCCAGCGTTTTCACCGTCAGCGTCTTGGCTAGGCCCGGCACGCCTTCGACCAGCAGGTGCCCGCCCGCCAGCAGCGCGACCATCACGCGTTCAAGGAACCGGTCTTGCCCGACCACCACGCGCTTGACTTCGTAGAGGATCTGCTCCATCAGCTCGGCCGTGCCGGGGTTGAGAGAAAAGCGGCTGTCATCGTTGCTGGTCATGCGCAGGCAGCTCCGAAAAAAGGAGTGAATAGAGAGGTGAGCGATGCTTCCGTCGTCCAATCCAAACCCTGCGCTTGCATGTGCGCACCGCCCAGCAAACGCCACGTCCGGACCTGTGCCGGGCGTCGGCGTTGTCTTCCCTCCCGCAGGAGAGGGGAAAAGGCGCGCAGCGACTCAGAGGGGTGCATTTTTAAAAAGGCGGTTGGCCCGCGGCCGCGGCCGCGTTTTCAATGGGCACGGCAAAACCGATCCCCAGAAACGTCCGCGCCGACGTGGGATTGAGGATGGCGGTCACGATGCCGACGACCTGGCCATCCATGGTGACCAGCGGGCCACCGGAATTGCCGGGGTTCGCTGCGGCGTCGAACTGGATCAGGTTGCTCATCTGCTGGCCGCCTTCGGGCGAGCGGAAGGCGCGCTTCAGGCCCGACACCACGCCCGCCGACACCGACGGCCCGATGCCGAACGGAAAGCCGATCGCCACCACCTCGTCGCCCGGCACCAGATCGGACGTGGAACGCATGGTCGCGGCCTGCAGGTCGTCCGGCAGCTTCTGCGCGCGCAGCACGGCCAGATCGTTCTCGGGCTGGATGTTGACGATGCCGGCCGGGCTTTCCAGCCCGTCGGCGAAGGTGACGGTGATGTTCTCTGCGCCCTGCACCACGTGCAGGTTGGTCAGGATCGTGCCGTTGTCGATGATGACCACGCCGGTGCCGATGCCCCGGCCCATCTCGGTATGGCCCTTGCGGTCCTTGCGGCCGGGCAGCATGCCCTCAACGCGCACCAGGGACGGACCCACCGAAGCGGCCGCGCGCGCGGCCTGCGAAGGCAGCACCTTGTGGGTCAAGGTGTGCATCACGGCGGCGTTGATGTCGTCCTGCGTCAGCTTGCGCGGCGCGGTCTTGCCCCAGGGCATGACCTGCCACAGCAACGCCGCGCCCAGCAGCGCGATGGCCGCCCACAGCAGCGACGGATGGGCCAGCGCACGGATGAGGCGGGCGCGGCGGGTCGGCGCGGCAAGCGCAGGGGCGTCACTGACCTGCGGCGCTGGTCCGGGCGCTGCACCGGCTGCGTCGGCCACTGGCTGACTGGCCGCTTCATCGGCGGCCGGACGGGTGGGGGAGCGGCTGTAGAGCGCAGGTCGACGCATGGGCACACCCTGACTTCGGGAAACGTGGACAGCCACACAGTAGCACGCTTGCGCCCATTGCGCGCCCGTAAAACCCTTCGACATGGCTCGGGCATGATGGGGCCATGTCCGGCTGGATCGACACCCATTGCCACCTCGACGCACCCGAATTCGCCACGGACGTCGACGCGGTGCGTGCCCGCGCCGCGCGCGAAGGCGTGGGCCTGTGCGTCATTCCGGCGGTGGAAGTGTCGGCGTTTGACGGCGCGCGGGCCCTGGCGCAGCGCCTGGGCGACGCCTACGCGCTGGGCACCCACCCGCTGTACGTGGCGCGGGCGCCCGACGACGCCATCGACCAGCTCGACCAGGCCTTGACCGACCATGCCGGCGACCCGCACCTGGTCGCGGTGGGCGAGATCGGCCTGGACTACTTCGTGCCGGAGCTGACGCAGGGGCCGCTGCGCGAACGGCAGGACGCCTTCTACCGCGCACAGCTGCGCCTGGCGCGAAAGCACGGCTTGCCGGTGATCCTGCACGTGCGCCGCTCGGTCGACCAGATCCTGAAGGGCCTGCGCGAGATCGAAGTGCCCGGCGGCATCGCCCACGCCTTCAACGGCAGCCGGCAGCAGGCGGACATCCTGGTCGGCATGGGCTTCAAGCTCGGCTTTGGCGGCGCCAGCACCTACGAGCGCGCCACGCGCCTGCGCGCGCTGGCGGCCGAGCTGCCGCCCGAAGCCATCGTCATGGAAACCGACGCGCCCGACATCCCGCCGCACTGGCTGTACGCCACGGCCGAGGCGCGCGCCGCCGGTCAGGCCCAGGGCCGTAACGAGCCGGGCGAGCTGCCGCGCATCGCGCAAGGCATCGCCGAGCTGCGCGGTGTGCCGCTGGCCGACTGGCTGGCGACGACCACGGCCAACGCGCTGGCGGCGCTGCCGCGTTTGCGGGCGCTGCCGGCGGTGAAGCCCGATATTTAGAAGAAATCGGACGCTGGCCCTACAGCCACTTGCGCAGACAGCTAGCAAAAAGGTAGCGAATACCTGCGCACCCAGAGCGCCGCGTCAGCCGTGCACCAGCGGCAACCACATGCGAAAGCGTGTGCCGCCCTCGGGCGTGTGCACCCAGTCGATGTGCGCGCCCAGCGCGTGCGCGCGGCTGCGCACGTTGGACAGGCCGCGCCGCGCGGGCGGCGTCTCGGCAGGTGAGGGCGGCTGGAAGGGGCGGCCGTTGTCGGTGATCGCCACTTCCACGCCCGGCGTGCCGGCGTCCTCCGCTTCGGCGGTGGCGACGGTGATGCGCGTGGCGCCGCTGTGTTTGATCACGTTGGTCAGCACCTCCTGAATGATGCGCAGAATGTGCAGCGCGCTGGCCGAATCCAGCCAAGGCAGCAGGGGCAGCTCGTTCACCTGCCAGTCCAGCGCCAGGCCGGCGCCTTCCAGCCGCGGACCCATGCGAAAGCGCAGGTTGGCCAGCAGGGTCAGCAGATCGGCGTCCACGGGCTCCAGTGAATCGATCGAGATCTTCAGATCGTCAATGCATTCCTTGAGCACCTGCGCCAGGTCAACCCGGTCGGTATCGCCGTGTTCGACCACGCGCAGCGCGCTCATCAGGGACGAACCCACGCCGTCGTGCATGTCGCGCATCAGGCGCTGGCGCTCCTGCAGCAAGGTCTGCTCGCGCTCCACGCTGCGCAGGCGCGCGTGGGTTTCGGCCAGGATCTCTTCCTGCTCGGCCAGGCGGTCGATCAGCGTGGTGTTGGCGCGCTCGGCCACGTTCAGCGCGGTGTGGTAGCGGGTCATCGCGATCCACAGGAACATCGTGAAAAGGCCGAGGTACACGTAGGGCGAGAGGTAGATGTGCTCAAGGTTTTCGTAGCGCTGCATCCCCAGGTCGTGAAAGCCGATCGGGAAGGACAGCACGATCCAGATGGCCAGCAGCATGCTCGGCCAGTCGCGCTGGCGCCACGCGCCCTGCACCGCCACGAACAGCACCAGCATCGACGGCGGGATCAACCCCATGCGCACCAGCGGAAAGATGCCTTCCTGGCTGAGGCCCCATATCGGCAGCGCGACCAGGCAGATCACGCTCACGTACGCCGCCAGTGCCCAGCCCAGGCGCGGGCGCGGGCGACGCTGGATGCGCGACAGAAAGTAGAACGAGCACAGCGTGGACCCCAAAGTGCCCGCCAGCGTCAGCCACGAGAACCATTCGTCCGCGACGCCGGTTGTTTCGTCGCCCACCAGGTACTGCAGCGTGCCCAGCATGTGGCAGACCGACATCAGAAAGAACAGCAGGTACATGGCATCGGCCCGCCGCCGGCCCAGCATCAGCCATACCACGAGCGCACCGACGCCCAGCACCAGGTAAGCGCCGCGGGCCACCGCCATCAGGTAGCGCTGCAGCAGGTGGCGCATGCGCCAACCGGGTGTCAGCGCTTCGGCATTGCCCGCCCAGACCGTGGACAGCGCACCGCCGATGCCCCGCTCACTGGCCATGCGCACATGCACCACCGGGCTGGTACCAGGCGGATACCTGCCCGCCAGATCAATCCACACCGGGATGTTGAAGCCGTTCCACACCCGGCTGCCGCGCGCCTGCCACGCCACGACCCCGTCCACGTAGATCGCTACTGTGCCCAGCGTGTGCCAGCGCGGGATGTACAGGCGCGAGCCCTGCGGCGTGGGCGTCAGCGCGGCGGCCGGCAGCGTCATGCGGTACCAGAGCACGTCCGGCGGCTCCAGCGAAGCGTCGCCGCTGCGTGCCAGTCCGCGCGGGCGGGCGTGCGGCAATTTCACCTCCTGCCAAGGCGTGGCCGCGCCCAGCACTGCGTCGTCCGCGTCGCTTAGCCGGTCGGGCGGAGCCCAGGCGGTGGAGGGCGATGGCCAGATCTCGGCCTGGGTCAGGTGAGCAGGCGCCGGGCCGACCGGCTCACTCGCGCAGGCGATCAGGCCCAGCAGCGCCAGGGCGACCAGCGCCAGTCGTGCCAACCACCAGGGCGACGCTCGTTGGGGTGCGGGGTGCGCGCTCGTCACGCGTGCTTTCTTACAGCAGCCCTTGCCGCTCGCCCTCACGCACCGCCTGCGCGCGTGTGTTGACCTGCAGCTTGGCGTACAGGCGCCGCACGAAGGTGCGTACCGTGTGGCGCGACAGCGACAGCGCGCGCGCCACCTCTTCCAGTGTGTGGCCGCGCGAGACCAGGCGCAGCACCTCCACTTCGCGCGTCGACAGGGCGGTGTCGTCGGCGCCTTCCGAATTCCGCGCGGCGGTGGGCGATGGCGCGGCCGTCAGCGGCGTTGCGTGTCGCAGCAGCAGCTTGCGCGCCACCATCGGGCTGATCGGGCTGCCGCCCGCGGCGACCAGGCGGATTTCCTCCAGCACCTGGGCCGCGTTCACGTCCTTGAGCAGGTAGCCCATCGCGCCGGCCTGAATGGCGCGCAGCACGTGGTCCTCGTCGCCAAAGATCGTGCTGACCATCGCCGCTGCGTCGGGCCAGAGCCGGCGCGCGGCGCTTATGACGTCCAGACCCGATCCGTCCGGCAGGCCCAAATCGACCAGCAGCACGTCGGCCGGCGCGCCGCCCGCCCGCTCTAGCTCGGCCAGCGCTTCGTCGCGCGTGGCCACTGCCCACGACAGGCGCATGTCCGGCGTGGCATTGATGGCGTCGACCAGCGCGATGCGGCAGGCCAGGTCGTCTTCGACGATGGCGACGCGCAATTGGTCCGGTTGGGGTGGGGGTGGAATGGGTTCGATCACACCCGCTATCTTGCGACATCCGCGGCAAGAAATCATGTCGCCCAAACGGGCGACAGACAAGAGTGAAGAAATGGCGTTCCATGTGCGAAAGAGGCGCGCGCCATGGCAATTCAGACAAAGCCGCGTTGCCAGCCGCTCCGTGGGGTTTATGGTCGGCTTGCACGGCGCTCGCGGCCGGTGCACGATTCGGCACGCGCCTGCCGTGTAAGGCGCTCTTCCACCGGCCGACCGCAGCGCGCGTCGGCATCTGCCACCCACCCCGTGCCGACCGACATGCCCAGCAAACGACTCTTTCTTCAAAGCGCCCTGGCCAGCGGTGCCCTAGCCTTCGGGGCCGACGTCGTTGCGGCGCCAACCACTGGTGGCGCCGCGCCGACCAGCCCGGTCGTGCTCACCGTCAGTGGCCAGGTCGGCCGGCCGAACCGCTGCCCGTTGACCCCGGCGCTGGACCAGCTGATGGCCAAGTTCCAGCTGAAGTTCGACCGCGCACGCAGCTTCGACCTGGCCGCGCTGCACCGCCTGCCCGCGCGCCAGATTCGGCCCACGGTTGAATATGACGCCCAGCCGCACCGTCTGCGCGGGCCATTGCTCAGCGACGTGCTGGGCGCCGCCGGCGCCCCCACCGCGCCCGACACCGCGCTCCTGCTGCGGGGCATCGACGGCTATGCGCCCTCGCTGACGCTGGCCGAGGCACAGCGCCTGGGCATGATCGTCGCCACCCACCTCGACGGCCAGCCGTTGGCGATCGGTGGCCTCGGACCGCTGTGGGCCGTGGTCGACGCCGACCGCGTGCCCGACCTGGCTGCCAAGCCGCTGGCCGAACGCTTCGCCCTCTGCCCCTGGGGCCTGTACCAGATCGGCGTCAACGAGCCGGGTTGAGCGGCGGCGTGCTTCTGCACCCATCAGATTCGCTCATTTTTCAGGAGCTGCCAGCGTATAGGGAGTATGGGGTGGCGGCCATATTGACACAGATTCAACCGCCACCGACCAACGCCTCCTGAGGCGCGCCCTCTGGGCCGCCCTGGCTGCGGAGCCTGAGCCGCACTTTCGGCCCCCGGTGGCCGCCGTGTCGCTGCGCAAGCCACACCCACCTGCTCGTTCTCGGGTTTTGACTATTGCCCTGGAGGATTTGTTCAAAAAAATCAATACCGGCGTCGTAGCGTGCGCCGGCCTGATTCCGGCCGGCTAGAAATCGGTATCTTGCTGCATAAACGATAGCTGTCTGCGTAAATCAGCTATGGGAAAACGGCCAATTTGAACCACGCCGCAGGGGTGAACCTGACGGTCACTGAATTTGCGAGTTGACCGCCATGGCCAACATCCCGTGTCGCCCAAACGGGCGACATACAAATCTTGACCAATTCCGTAATCTGCTTGCGTTTTGACGCATCGCGCGCGCGTCTGTGCCGCCCGGCGACATCACTTTTGATAGCTGCCCGCGAATGACCAGACTGCGCTGCCGGATGTTTCTGCAGATTTTTACGATGGAGTTGATCATGTCAATTCGCGCCTGCCTACCCGCCATGGGCCGCAGCCCCATGCTCATCGTCGCCCTGCTCGCCCTAGGCGCGCAAGCAGCCACCCGCACGGTGACCAACGGCAACGACAGCGGCGCTGGCAGCTTGCGCGCCACGCTGGCCAGCGCCCAGGCCGGCGACACCATCGTTTTTGCGCCAAGCGTCACCACGGTGCAACTGGCCGGGACCGAGTTGGTCGTCGACCGCGCCCTGACCGTGCAAGGCGCGGGCGTGACCATCGACGCGGGTTACCGCAGCCGGGTGCTGCGCATTGCCGTAGGCAGCCAGGTGCGACTGGAAGGGCTGACCGTCACGGGCGGGGCTGTGGCGGGCAACGGTGGCTATGGCCAGGTCGGCGGCGCTGCCGACGGCGCGGGCGTATACAACAACGGGCACCTGACCTTGAAGGACGTGAGTGTGACGGCCAACACTGCGGGGGGTGGGGGCGCAGGGGACTCGTCGGGCGGCGGAGGCGCATTTGCCGGCAAAAACACTGCTGGCCAGTTCGTGTCTGGCACAGGAGGCACAGGAGGCTTCATCGGCGGCGGTGCAGGTGGTCAAGCGGGCAGCGCAGGAGGTGGAGGCTCGGCGGGAGGTCGCGGTGGACCCGACGCAATTGGGCCTCTTGGCGGCGCGGGTGGTGCCGACAACGACACGTTCAGTGGTGGTGGTGGTGGTGGTGGATTCGGGGGCGGCGGTGGCGGCGGCGGCCACATTGGCAATGGATCTCACGGCGGGGCCGGCGGGGGCCAGAGCACGTCAAGTGGAGGCTCTGGCGACGTGAACGCCGGCGCCGGCGCGCCCACCAAAGGCGGCGGTGGCGGTGGATGGGCCGGCAGCGCCGACGACGCGCCGTCCGCCAGCGGTGGCGGTGGCGGTGGCGGTTTTATATGGAGTCTTTCTGGAGGCCAGGCCAGCGGCGGCATTTTCAACGCCGGTGGCGCCACGCTGGTGCTGATGAGCAGCACCAGCCTGCTGGGCAACCTGGGTGCGGGCGGCGGTGGGGTCGCAGGCGACGGTGGTCAAGGCGTGGGTGCGCTATGGAACGCGGGCACGCTGTACCAGGGGCCAAGCGTGGTCTTCCGTGACAACCAGGGCGCCAGCGGTGGGGCGGGCGGCGGCAGCAGCATTCCGACCCCGGAAAACGATGTGTTTCAGACCAGTAGCGCCACGACAGCCACCAGCTTCGCACTCACTGCGCAGGTGTCGGGCACAGGCAGTGTGTCTGCCACCTCAGGGCCGGCAGCGGTAACGGGTGGCATCACCGCCTGCAGCAACGCAGGCGGTGTGGCCTGCCAGGCTGGCTACAGCATCGGCGCAGCAGCAGCCGTCACCCTCACAGCCACCGCGCCGGCGGGTCAAACCTTCACCGGCTGGAACGGTGATTGCAGCGACACGGAGCCCACCTGCACCGTCACTATGGACATGCCGCGCTTCGTCACCGCCACGTTTGCCGCTATGCCCGTGGCCGTGCCTACGCTGGGCCAATGGGGGCTGATGCTGCTGGGCCTGCTGGCCGCGGGCCTGGGCGGGCGCGGGCTGCGGCGTGCGCGGGATGTTTGATTGCTCACTTAACCATAGCTGCCAGCGCAATGTGCAGGCGGGCAAGAAGCCAATTTCTTCATCAACCTGGGAGCGCCGACATGGACATGACCTCACCCACCGCGCCGCGCTTTCCGCTGTCCGACGCCGCCTTGCGGCAGCTGTTCTTGGATGCGCGCACGGTCAACGGCTTTCTGGACGAGCCGGTGCCGCAGGCGCTGCTGGAGCAGGTGTATGCGCTGGCGTGCATGGGGCCCACCTCGATGAACTGCCAGCCGGCGCGCTTCGTGATGCTGACCACGCGCGCGGCGCGCGAGCGGCTGGAGCCCCTGCTGATGCCGGGCAACCGCGCCAAGACGGTGGCCGCGCCGGTGTGCGTGATCGTGGCGACCGACTCGCGTTTTTACGAGCACATACCGGAGATCTGGCACGACGCCAGCGCGCGCGACAGCCTGGCGGCCGACCCAGCGCTGTGCGAGGCGATGGCCGCGCGCAGCAGCACGCTGGGCGGCGCCTACCTGATGCTGGCCGCGCGCTCGCTGGGGCTGGACTGCGGGCCGATGAGCGGGTTTGACGCCGACGCGGTCAACGCCGAGTTCTTTCCCGACGGCCGCTGGCGTGCCAACTTCCTGGTGAACCTGGGGTACGGCGACCCGGCGTCGGTGTACCCGCGCAACCCACGCCTGCCGTTCGCCACCGCCTGCCGGGTGCTGTAGGGCGCGGCGAACCGGTTGACCTTGCAGTTCACCCTTCACTTCGAGGACTTGCCATGACGGATCTGCCCAACATCATGCTGGCGGCCTTGCCCGCCTTCGCCCTGCTCATCGTGGTGGAGGCGTTCTACAGTGCCCGCCGCGGGCGCGGGCTGTACCGCACGCCCGACGCGCTGGCCAACGTCACGCTGGGGCTGGGCAACATGCTGATTGCCACACTGCTGGGCGGGCTGGTGCTGCTGGTGATGAGCTGGCTGTACCAGCACCGGCTGTTCACGCTGCCAACGGGGGCCTGGTGGGTGTGGGTGCTGTGCTTTTTTGCCGACGACTTCACCTATTACTGGTTTCACCGAGTGAGCCATGAATCGCGCTGGTTCTGGGCGTCGCACTCGGTGCACCACTCGTCGGACAAGTACAACTTCAGCGTGTCGCTGCGCCAGACCTGGACGGGCGTGCCGACGGGCAGCTTCCTGTTCTGGGCGTGGATGCCGCTGGTGGGCTTTCACCCGGCCATGGTGCTGTTCATGCAGTCGGTCAGCCTGATCTATCAGTTCTGGATTCACACCGAGGCCATCGACCGCCTGCCGCGCTGGTTCGAGGCGGTGTTCAACACCCCGTCGCACCACCGCGTGCACCACGGCAGCGACTTCGAGTACCTCGACCGCAACTACGCCGGCACGCTGATCGTGTGGGACAAGCTGTTCGGCAGCTTCTACCCCGAAGGCGCTACGCCCCACTACGGCCTGACGCACCCGCTGACCACCGACAACCCGCTGCGCATCGCCTTCCACGAATGGGCGGGCATTGGCCGCGACCTGCGCCGCGCCCGCAGCCTGCGCGAGGTGCTGGGCACGCTGTTTGCGCCGCCCGGCTGGAGCGCCGACGGCTCCAGCCTGACCACGCCGCAGATGCGCGCGCAGGCCGCGCGCCAGGCGGCAGCGCCGGCCACTTCGCGCGAGGGCGCGCCGATCACCGTTTCATCGCAGGAGGCACCATGACGATCCACTTTGCATTGCAACGAAGCGCGCTGACGCGGCGCCAGATGATGGCGCGCACAGGCGCTTTGGGCGCGGCCGGTGCGGCCCTTGTCGGCCTGAGCGGCCAGGCCCGCGCCGCCGCGCCAGCCCCATCGCTCGACCCGGCGCGGCTGCAGGCGGCGCTGGCCGCGCTGCCCGATCTGGTCCGCCGGCTGCAGCGCACGACCAGCGTGCCGGGCATCGCCATGGCGGTGGTGCACGGCGGGCGCACGGTGTTTGCCGATGGCTTTGGCGTGCGGCGGGTCGGCGGACCGGGGCGGGTCGACGCCGACACGGTGTTCCAGCTGGCGTCGGTGTCCAAGCCGCTGGGCGCCACGGTGGTGGCGCGCGAGGTGGGCGAGGGCCGCGTCGCGTGGGACACCCCGATGCGCGAGCTGCTGCCGTGGTTTGCGCTCAGCGACGCGGCCAGCACGGCGGCGCTGACGGTGGGCGACCTGTACGCCCACCGCAGCGGTCTGCCCGACCACGCGGGCGACAACCTGGAGCTGTTGGGCTACGACCAGCGCGAGGCCATGACCCGCCTGCGTTACGTGCCGGTCAAGCCGCTGCGCAGCGCCTATGGGTACACCAACCTCGGCCTGACGGCGGCGGCCATCGGCGTGGCTGGGGCGTCGAGCACCGACTGGGCGACGCTGAGCCAGCGCGCCATCTACGGCCCACTGGGGATGACGCGCACCACCTCGCGCTTTGCCGAATTCATGCGCACACCCAACCGCGCCCAGGGCCACATCAAGGGGCCGGGCGGGTGGCGGCCGGTGCCGATGCGCAACGCCGACGTGCAGGCTGCCGCCGGCGGCGCCAGCAGCAGCGCCAACGACATGGCGCGCTGGCTGACGATGCTGCTGGCCCAGGGCCGCTGGCAGGACCGCCCGCTGGTGGGAAGCGCTGCCTTGCAGGCCGCGCTTTCGCCGCAGGCGCCTGGCGGGCATTACGGCTTCGGCTTCAACATCGGCGGGCAGACCGCCGGTGGTGTGCCCTTCTTCGACCATTCGGGCGCTTTCGAAACCGGGGCGGGCACGGTGATCCGCTTGGTGCCGCAACTGGACCTGGGCGTGGTGGTGCTGAGCAACGCGCTGCCGATCGGCGTGGTCGAGTCGCTGTGCAGCCAGTTCATCGACCTGGCTGAGATGGGCGAGGTCTCGCAGGACTGGTGGGGCCGCTACAGCGCGGCGCTGCGCAGCATGCTCGGTCCCAGCGGTCAGCTGGTGGGCCTGCCGATGCCCACGCACCCGGCGCCGGCGCAGCCGCTGGCGCGCTATGCCGGGCGCTACGCCAACGATTTTCTGGGCCCGGTGCAGGTGCGCGCCGGCGGCAGGGCGCTGCACCTGACGCTGGGGCCGCGCCGCGTCACGCAGGAGCTGCACCATTGGACGGACGACGATTTCGTCTTTGCCGCACCCGACGGTTTCGCAATGGAAGGCAGCCTGTCGCTGGCGCGCTTCGACCTACAGGCCGGCACGCTGTGGCTGGAACTGTACGACCCTGAAGGGTGCGGGCTGGTGCAGCGGGCGCAACGCTGAGCGGGGGCGAACGTGGCGCCAGTGCGTCACCGCTTGTCCAATTATCAATTTGATAGCTGGTTACGCTTTCTAGGAGCGGGCTACAGGCACATTTGATGTAAATTTCCATGCGCACCGTGCCCCACCCGCGGGGGCACGGGCAGCGCGCTGCTTCAACTGAAGCGCACGTCCAGCTGGCCCAACGGCGCGCTGTAGCGCACCCGCCAGCGTTCGCCCGGCGCCACTGGCCACGCGTCGGTCCAGGTGCCGGTGGTGACCACGTCGCCGGGCTGCACGTCGGGCGCGCCGGGGCATTGGCGCAGCTCGGTCAGGAAGTGGTGCAAGGCCTGCAGCGGGTCGTCCAGCACGTTGGCGCCGCGGCCGGATTCGGCGGACTGGCCGTTGGGGCCGATCAGGGTCAGCTCGGCTTCGGCCAGCTTTTGCTGCAATTCGGCGGCTGAGCCGGCAAAGTCGCGCACCGCGATGCGCGGGCCGACCAGCAGGCGGGCGTGCAGGGCGCCGTCGGCCACGGTTTCGGCGGCGGCGGCAAAGCGCCAATGCGGGCGGTGGCTTTGCACGATCTCGACGCCCGGCGCCAGCCAGTCCAGCGCGTCGAACAGCTGCGCCAGGTTGGCGCCGGCAGGCGGCGTGTGGCGGAAGGCGAAGACCAGCTCGGGTTCCAGCCGCGGCTCGCAGGTGGCTTGCAGGCTCAGCGTGCCGGCGCCTTGCGCGTCGGTGAAGCGCAGCGTGCTGTCCCACACCGTGCCCCAGATCGGCGCGAAGACCTGATAGATGGGCCAGATGTTGCGGTTGGTGAAGCCGATCTTGAAGCCGCGCGGCTGCTCGCCCCGCGCCTGGCGCAGCGCGCGCAGGGCGAGGGCGGTTTGGTACGCGGCGGGCACGTCAGCGAACGCGGGGGTGGCCACGCTGGCCGGCCAATGCGTGCCGCCGTCGGCCCAGGCCAGCAGCTGTTCAGCGCTGGGGGCGCGGCCGGTGCTCGCCTCAGAGGTCATAGAAGTTGCGCACGATGTCCCAGGCCTGCTGCGGCGTGTCGACCTTGTGGAACAGCTTCAAGTCATCGGGCGAGATCGTGCCTTCTTCGATCATCACGTCGAGGTTCAGCAGGCGGTCCCAGAATTCGCGGCCGACCAGCACGATCGGCACGGCGCGCACCTTGCGGGTCTGCACCAGGGTCAGCACTTCGAACAGCTCGTCGAGCGTGCCGAAGCCGCCGGGGAAGACCACCAGCGCCTGCGCCCGCATCAGGAAATGCATCTTGCGCAGCGCGAAGTAGTGGAACTTGAACGACAGCTCCGGTGTGATGTAGCGGTTGCCCGACTGCTCGTGCGGCAGCGTGATGTTCAGGCCGACGGACGGCGCGCCCGCTTCCTGCGCGCCGCGGTTGGCCGCCTCCATCACGCCCGGGCCGCCGCCGGTGCAGATGTACAGGCGGTCTTTGGGCGACTGGGTCAGGCTGAAGCGGGCGACCAGCTGGGCGAATTCGCGCGCCTGCTCGTAGTAGGCGGAAGTGCGGCGCGCCCGTTCGGCCAGCGCGATGGCGTGCGCGTCGCCCGATGCCTGCGCGGCCTTCAGGCTTTCGGCGGCCACTTCGGGTGAGACAAAGCGCGCGCTGCCGTAGACGACGATGGTGTGGTCGATGCCGGCTTCGGTCAGCGCCAGGTCGGGCTTGAGCAGCTCCAGCTGAAAGCGCACGCCGCGCGTTTCGCGCCGCAGCAGGAATTCGGGGTCGGCAAAGGCCAGGCGGTAGGACGCGGGCTCCAGCGGCTCGCCGCGGTCGGCGTGCGCCTGCAGCTCGGCCCAGGCGTCGGCCAGGGGCGAGCCGGTGCTTTGCTTGATGTTCTCGGTGGTGTGCATAGGGGCAGTTTAGGGGATGCGGCTTGGCAGCTGTGAATACACCGGCCAGTAAAAAAGGCCCCCGCAGGAGCCTTTTTTAACAGCGCGAGGCAGCAGCGGCACCGCCGCTGGCTGCGATCAGACGCGCTTCTTGTATTCGCCGGTGCGGGTGTCGATCTCGATCTTGTCTTCCTGCGCGACGAACAGCGGCACGGCCACTTCGAAGCCGGTGGCGATCTTGGCGGGCTTGAGCACTTTGCCCGAGGTGTCGCCCTTGACGGCCGGCTCGGTCCAGGTGATTTCGCGCACCACGGTGGTGGGCAGCTCGACCGAGATGGCCTTGCCGTCGTAGAACACCACTTCCACGGTCATGCCGTCTTCCAGGTAGTTGAGCGCGTCGCCCATGTTCTCGGCTTCGACTTCGTACTGGTTGTACTCGCTGTCCATGAAGACGTACATTGGGTCGGCAAAGTACGAATAGGTGCAGTCCTTGTGGTCCAGGATGACCTGGTCCATCTTGTCGTCGGCCTTGAAGACGACTTCGGTGCCCATGTTGTTCAGCAGGGCCTTGAGCTTCATGCGCACGGTGGCAGCGCCGCGGCCACCGCGGGCGTATTCGGTCCGCAGGACGATCATCGGGTCCTTGCCGTGCATGATGACGTTGCCGGCGCGGATTTCCTGTGCGATTTTCATGGTGTGTGTTCTTCCAGTGTGTGAAGGGAGCGTGGGGCCGCTCGTGCACCGAAAGATTTGACGCGCGGCGCGCTGCGGCGTGGGGCGAAACCAGGGCAGCGCGCGGCTGCGGTCGAATTTCGCAAAGCCTTGTATTCTAACGTTTTTTCTGCACAAAGCCGATCAGCTGCTCGGCCAAGCCGGGCGCAGCCACCAGCCGGGCCTGCGCGGCCGCCGCGCAGGCGCCCCACGCGGCGAGGTCGGGCGCAGGCAGCGGGCCGGGCGCGATGCCGTTCCAGACGTGGTGAAACGCGCGCAGCGAAGGCGGTGCGCCCAGCCAGTCGAGGAAAGCATCCAGCTTGGCGTGGTGCGCGTTGTCTTCGGGTTGGGGGTAGATGTGCCAGACGAAGGGCGGGGCAGCCCGCTGCGGCCCCAGGGGCGCAGAGGCCCAGAGGGCGCGCACCAGCGAATCCTCGCCCCGCACAAAGTTCCAGTCGCAGGCCCACAGCAGTTCGTCGTAGGCGGTCTGCGTGACGTGCGGCAGGTATGAAATCGATAGCTGGCCGCGCTGAACCATCAAGGGTTGCAGGCCTGAATCGTTATGAATCGCCTGCCGCACCGCGGCGGTGGCGCGCCCGGTGGTGACCAGCAGGCGCGTGGGCACGTCGCCTTCGGCCCACTGGCGCAGCAGCGCCGGCAGCGCGGGTGGCTCATAGCAGAACAGCGACACCAGCCGTTCGCCGCGCCAATCGATGCCCTGCGCGCGCAGCCACGCGGCGCGGCCGAACGCAGCCTGGCGCGCGGGCAGGTCGACCTCGCGCAGCAGGCCGCCGGTGGCGGGCGTGAAGCCGGGGTAGAAGAACCACTTGGTCCAGCCCGCCGCCGGGCCTTGCAGCACGGGCGAGGGTAGGGTGTGCGTGCGCTCCACGTAGGCTTCGGCGCTCAGGTACTCCAGGTTGATCCAGATCGGAGGATTTGAATGATCCCTAGAACCACCAGCGCGGGCAGCTATGAATTCAGGAGGGATTTCGCAGCCAAACGCCTCGACCCACACATCGGCGGGGGGCAGGGTGGCGAGGTCGGCGGGGTTCAGCGGGGTGGTCCACGGCCGCACCTCGATCCCCGCAAACACCCCGTCCGTCGCACCCGGCGCCATCCACGCCAGCGCCGCCGCGTTGTCCACCCACAGCCGCACGCGCTGACCGTGCGCCGCCAATTCGCGCGCCAGCCGCCAGCACACACCGAGGTCGCCGTGGTTGTCGATGACCTGGCAGAAGAGGTCCCAGCGCAGCGGTAACTTGTTGGGCGCTGTGGTCACGGACTTCTCAACGTGGAGATCGGGGCAATAGTCGGCTGCAATAGTCGCCACCATCTCAGGAGTTTTCGCTCGTTGGTGGCAATGTTCCCCTCGAGGACAGCTAGGGCCAGAATTTGTGCGTCATGGAGATCGTGTTCCAACTTCATTCGAAACTTTTTGTAGTCGAGCATTTGCGAGACGGCTCCTTGGTAACGAACACATAAGTCGAGCGCAAACAGATGCATGACTTGAAGCCACCGCAAATGAGCCCACTTCCCCAGTGGACTCCAAATTCTCAGAGGGGAGTTCGGCATTGCCTTTTTCATTATTTCAAAGAACTGCAACGCGCTTTCCGGATTGCAGATATTGCGCTCGACTTTGCTCCGAACGTTCGCGCGACTTTCGTCGCTACCAGTCAGGAGGTTCGGGGAAAGTGCAACCATGGATTCCGCGAGGCCGGCCCATCCTGTGATTTCAGCTTCGTTGGCAATCGATTCTTCTCGCAGGACTTCTAAAGCTTCGGGCGGCAATTCATAGTCAGTACCTCTCAACTGCGCGTTGAAAACCCATCTCATATTGATGCGGTGCCCTGAAGGCTGGCCGCACGGCCGGCCATGCTGTACCTCGTAGCGCAGAAGTTCGCCAACGTGCTCTACGAGGATGACGGGATTTTCCCGGACGGGGAACTTGGAGAAGCAGCGACGACGGGTCTCGACATCCGTTGTGAGCAGTTCGTAAAACAACGCTCCCGACATGACAACGCGGTACGTGTCGCAGAGACTGTGGATTGACTGCTTGGATTCGGCCTGGAGATAGTTTTTGTCGAGTACGACGCTTCGTTTCATGTTGTACGTGCATCTAGGGTATGCGGCCGTAAGCTGAGCGAGAGAAGTAACAATAGTCGATATGTCAGAGATGCATTCTGAAGAACTGCTCGCGCAAGTCGCCGCGCTGCCCGGTCTGCCGGGCGTGTACCGCTACTTCGACGACGCGAGCAACGTGCTCTACGTGGGCAAGGCGCGCAACCTGAAGAAGCGCGTATCCAGCTACTTCCAGAAGAACCACGGCGGCACGCGCATCGGGCACATGGTGCGCAAGATCGCGCGCATGGAGACGACGGTGGTGCGCTCGGAGGCCGAGGCGCTGATCCTGGAAAACAACCTGATCAAGCAGCTGGCGCCCAAGTACAACATCGTTTTTCGCGACGACAAGAGCTACCCCTATCTCAAGCTCACGGGCACCGGGCGCGAGCAGGACAAGGCCGACGGGCCGCCCGTGCCGGGCGCCTACCCGCGCATGGCGTACTACCGCGGCGCGACCGACAAGCGCCACCGCTACTTTGGCCCGTACCCGGGCGCCTGGGCGGTGAAGGAAACCATCCAGCTGATGCAAAAGGTGTTTCGCCTGCGCACCTGCGAGGACACCGTATTTGCCAACCGCACACGGCCGTGTCTGCTGTACCAGATCAAGCGCTGCACCGGCCCCTGCGTGCGGCTGATCAGCGCGGCCGATTACGCCGCCGACGTGGCGCACGCCGAGCAATTTTTGCGCGGCGAAACGCAGGACCTGCTGCACCAGCTGGAGCGCCGCATGATGGTGCATTCGGACGCGCTGGAGTTCGAACAGGCGGCCGCCATCCGCAACCAGATCACGTCGCTGAACACGGTGCTGCACCAGCAGGCGGTGGAGGTGGCGGGCGATGCGGATGTGGACATCCTGGCCGTCAAGGTGCAGGGCGGGCGTGCCTGCGTCAATCTGGCCATGGTGCGCGGCGGGCGGCATCTGGGCGATCGCGCGTACTTCCCCAGCCATGTGGAAGATGGCGCGGCGATGGCGTTTGACGACACCGACACCGAACTGCCCACGCTGGAGGCGCAGGTGCTGGACGCCTTCATCGCGCAGCACTACCTGCAGGTGCCGGCGCCGCCGCAGCTGATCACCAGCGAGCCGGTGGCGCAGTCGCTGCTGCAGGCGCTGGCCGACAAAGAAGAGGTGAAGATCAGCGCCACCCATGCGCCGCGCGGCCAGCGCCGCGTGTGGCTGGAGATGGCGCGCCAGAACGCGGGGCTGCAACTGGCGCGGCTGCTGGCGGAAGAAGGTTCGCAGCAGGCGCGCACGCGTGCGCTGGCCGACGCGCTGGCGCTGGACGTGCCGGATTTGGCCGAGCTGCGCATCGAATGCTTCGACATCAGCCACACCGCGGGCGAGGCCACGCAGGCCAGTTGCGTGGTGTTCCAGAACCACCGCATGGCCAGCAGCGAATACCGCCGCTACAAGATTGAAGGCATCACGCCCGGCGACGACTACGCCGCCATGCGCCAGGTGCTGACGCGGCGCTACAGCAAGATCGCCGAGGCGCTGCAGACCACGGCCGAGGGCGATGGCCCCGCGGTGCGCATGCCCGACCTGGTGCTGGTCGACGGCGGCAAGGGCCAGGTCAGCATGGCGCGCGAGGTGTTTGCGGCGCTGGGGCTGGATTTGTCGCTGATCGTCGGCGTAGAGAAGGGCGAGGGTCGCAAGGTGGGCCTGGAAGAGCTGGTGTTTGCCGACGGGCGCGAGAAGATCTACCTCGGCAAGGATTCGGCCGCGCTCATGCTGATCGCCCAGATCCGCGACGAGGCGCACCGCTTCGCCATCACCGGCATGCGCGCGGCGCGCGCCAAGGTGCGGGTGGGCGGCAGCCGCATTGAAGAAATTCCGGGCGTCGGCCCGCGCAAGCGCGCGCGCTTACTGCAGCGCTTTGGCGGCGTGCGCGGCGTGGAGGCGGCCAGCGTGCAGGACCTGGCGACGGTGGAAGGCATTTCGCAAGCGCTGGCCGAAGAGATCTACCGCGCGCTGCACTGAGCGGCGCCGCGGTGGCAACCACGCGGGTGCGCGGCGTGTCCAGAGAAGAATTCAAAGAAAACCATCTGTAGCCATACAGTTACCTGCGCTACCAGCTACCAAAACAATAGCTTTTGGTGCACTGCAGCGCCCCTGAGCGGTGCCCGCACGGGCGTGCCACAATCGCTGCCATGTTCTTCACCCTGCCCACGATCATGACCTGGACGCGCATCGTCGCGATCCCGCTCATCGTGGGGGTGTTTTACCTGCCGCTGGAGCCCGCCACGCGCAATCTGGTGGCCACGGTCATGTTCATCGTGTTCGCCTGGACCGACTGGCTGGACGGCTTTCTGGCCCGGCGGCTGAACCAGACCTCGGCCTTCGGCGCCTTCCTGGACCCGGTGGCCGATAAATTTCTGGTGTGCGCGTCGCTGCTGGTGCTGGTGCACCTGCAGCGCACCGATGTGTTCGTCGCGCTGATCATCATCGGGCGCGAAATCGCCATCTCGGCCCTGCGGGAATGGATGGCCAAGATCGGCGCCAGCGGGAACGTGGCCGTGCACATGCTGGGCAAGGTGAAGACCACGGTGCAGATGGTGGCCATTCCCCTCCTGCTGTACGACGGCGTGGTGTTCGGTGTCGACACGCATTTCTGGGGACAGATCCTGATCTGGCTGGCGGCGGTGCTGACCGTGTGGTCGATGGTGTATTACCTGCAGAAGGCCTTGCCGGACATCCGTGCGCACGCCAAATGAGTGGGCACGCTGGTTTCTGCCTTCGTCGCCGCGCTTGACCCGGATCTGACGTGAACGAGCGCGGCAACGACCCCTCCACGCTGATCCGCCTGATGCCGGCGGTGTTCGTGCTGATCTGGGCCACCGGCTTCATCGTCGCGCGCTACGGCATGCCGTACGCGCCGCCCTTCACCTTTCTGGCGGTGCGCATGTCGCTGTCGCTGGTGTGTTTTGTCGTCTGGGTCACCCTGGCGCGCGTGCGCTGGCCGCAGACGGGCGCGCAGTGGCTGCACCTGGGCGTGACCGGCGTGCTGATGCACGCGGCCTACCTGGGCGGCGTCTGGGCGGCCGTCAAGGGCGGCATGGGCTCAGGCCTCGCGGCGCTGATCGCCGGCATCCAGCCGGTGCTGACCGCCATCTGGCTGTCGGCCACCGGCGCCGGCGCCAGCAAGGTCACGCGCCGGCAGTGGAGCGGTCTGGTGCTCGGTTTTGCCGGCCTGGTGCTGGTCGTGTGGCGCAAGCTGACCGACGGCAGTCCGGGCGACCACGTCACGGCGGCCAACTTCAGCTGGGCCGTGCTGGCGCTGGTGGCGATCACCGCGGGCACGCTGTACCAGAAGCGCTTCGTCCAGCCGTGTGACGTGCGCAGCGCCAGCGCCGTGCAGTTGCTGGCCGCCGCGCTGGTGCTGTGGCCGATGGCGCTGCTGGAGCCCGAATCGATCCAGTGGAACGCCCAGGTCATCGGCGCCATGGCCTGGTCGGTGCTGGGGCTGACGCTGGGCGGCAGCTCGCTGCTGTTCCTGCTGATCCAGCGCGGTGCCGCCGCCAGCGTGGCCAGCCTGATGTACCTGGTGCCGCCCACCACCGCGCTGATCGCCTGGGGCTTGTTTCGCGAGCCGATCACGGTGGTCACGCTGGCCGGCATGGCGCTGACGGCGTTGGGTGTGGCGTTGGTGGTGCGGGCGTCGGCGCCGGTGCGGTAGACACGTGGTGTGCCAACTCAAAATGGGTTAGACGTCATAGCGGCGAGACGCGGGCCACGTCACGCTCCGGCCGCGCAGAACCCTGAGGCATGTTGCGCCATCGCACAAGCGGGGTAGATACGAGGTTTGACACCTGCAATTGGGTCTAGAATGCAACGCTCGCCGGACAGGGATCGACGTGAGCACGCTGCGGCCGCAAGTGAGGTCGGTCTGCCTTGACTTGGTCACCCTGCTGCCGACCAACGAGCCGGGCCTGGCGAGGCTGTCAACGGTCCGACATCGTTTATCCGGATTCTTGATAATTCTTGAAAGAGGGGCACCTTCGTGAACAAAACCGAGCTGATCGAACACATCGCCAAAAACGCCGACATTTCCAAGGCTGCTGCCACCCGTGCGCTGGAAGCCACGATCGGTGCGGTCAAGACCACTCTGCGCAAGGGTGGCACCGTTTCGCTGGTGGGCTTTGGCACTTTCGCGGTCGGCAAACGCGCTGCACGCTCTGGTCGCAACCCGCGCACCGGCGCTACGATTAAAATCAAGGCCGCCAAGGTACCCAAGTTCCGTCCCGGCAAGGCGCTGAAAGACGCGCTGAACTGATTCAGACACCGTTTTCGGTGGGGTGCTTAGCTCAGTTGGTAGAGCGGCTCCTTTACACGGAGTAGGTCGGCAGTTCGAGACTGTCAGCACCCACCACAGAAACTTCTTATAGATCAAGGGCTTAGAGCGATCTGAGCCCTTTTTCTTTGGCCGCTGACCACCCGCAATCAACGCCTAGGAAAGCCACAGCCAACCAAGAAACGGCTTCTGCCAACCGTGCTACTCCTTGCTGCTACACTGCCGCCGGATGGGCGTGGGGGTGTGGCATGGCGGGTAAGCGGAAGCGGGCGAATGGCACGTTTGAGTACGTGTTCAAGCGGGCGGGCGTGCTGGACAAGCCGCTGTATTTCACCTTCACCGATGAGGCGGAGGGCGATGCCTTTGCTGCCAACCTGGACAAGCTGCTGGCCAGCGGCATCGTCCCCACGCAGTACCAGCCCACGGCGACCACGCAGACGCTGGGGCAGCTGATCGCCGACTACACGCGCGACGCGCACCCCTCGCACAAAGACCTGGCGGAGCTGCGCACGGTCGACAAAACGCGCGGCACCACGCCGCTGACGGCCATCAATGCCGCCTGGGTCGATGATTGGATCTCGGTTCTGAAGCGCGTGGACCGGGTCGCGCCGGACACCATCCGTGCCAAGGTCGGCGCGCTGGCCAGGTGTTGCGACTGGGGCATGCGGCTAAAAAAGCTCGAACTGCCCGACCACCCCTTCCGCACGCTGCCCAACGGTTACAGCCAGTACACCAAGCTGGACGCCCAGCTGGCCGGTGAAAAACGTGTGGACGTGGCGCGCGATCGGCGCCTGGAGCGCGGCGAGCATGAGCGCATCATGGCCATGCTCGATGCCGGCGTTCTGCCGCGCAAGCAGCGCCCGCTGCAGCTGGCGCACGTGCCGGCGCTGCGCTGCCTCTACCTGCTGGCGACCGAGACCGCCATGCGCCTGTCCGAGATGTACACGCTGACCGTGGACCAGGTCGCGCTGGACCGGCGCACCGTGTTCCTTGACCGCACGAAGAATGGCGACAAGCGCCAGGTGCCGCTATCGACCGTAGCCGTGGCGGCGCTGCAGGACTACTTGGCGTTGCGCCAGATCCCCGATGGCCTTCCCGCGGACCAACTGTTCCCCTGGTGGGATGGCGACCACGGTACGCGCGCGCGCCACCGGGTCACCGACTACCTGTCCAAGCTGTGGGTCAACATCTTCGACGCGGCCGGCTGCGACGGCCTGAAGTTTCACGACCTGCGGCACGAAGCCACCAGCCGCCTGTTTGAGCGCACGCGTCTGTCGGAAATGGAGATCATGAAGATCACCGGCCACAAGGACATCAAGATGCTGGCGCGTTATGCGAACTTGCGCGGCTCCGTCTTGTCGGAGCGGCTTTGGTGACGCCCATGCGTGCAGCCGTCTGTTCCACGATGCGCGCCTCGGTCAGCGCCACCACGTCGCGTGTCAGCATCACGTAGGCGCGCCCGTTCTGGCCCGCTGGCAAGCGCCCGGCGCGGATGTCCTTCAGCACCGTCTCTTTGTGCACCTTCATGATCGCCGCGGCGCCGGCCAGGTCCACGGTGATCGGCTGGCCGGCCAGGTCGACGGATGGGTTTGCGGGGCGGTTCAAGGGGCCTCCTGGCGTGCATACTGCGGGCCATGAAACCCCGCCGATCGGCTGATGAACTGCGGCTCATGCTCATGGGCCGCCTGCGCGAGATCCCCGACCTGGCTGGGCAGGAGACCGATATCGACCGTCCGCGCTCGGTGGTCTGGATGGACCCCGGCGACGGCGGGCCCAACTGGACGGTGCGGTCGGTGACCGACCGGCGCCTGTACCGCAAGGACATCGCGCGCATCGTGGTCGATATGCAGCTGCGGTACGACCTGGACGAGTAGGGCGGTCATCAGCCTGGCTCCTTCTTGTTAGCGCGGGCGCGGATGGCTTCTGCCAGGCCGCCGGCCGTCACCGATTCGGCAACGGAGTCGTAGCTTTCGTCGGCCTCGGCTTCCCGCGCGTCGCAGATGCGCGCGCATTGCTCGCGCTCGTCGGCGCGGGCGGCTGCCACCGCAACGCCTTCGCCATCGACCAGCGCCTCCGCCATCACAATCCCCAACCCGATCCGGTGCGCGATGTGCAGCTCCAGCTGGGCGCCCTGGCTTGTTTCCCAGCCCGGCATCAAGGCCAGGGTGGTGCAAGTGCACAGCGCGGCGATATCGCGGCGCATGCACTGATTCCAGTCGGCCGCGGGGTCGGAGTTCAGCTCGGCAGGGTTGACCACGCTATGCCCCGCAGCGCGCAGGCGGGCAGACATGGCGTGGAAGGCGGGGAAGTTCAGGTCCGGCAGGCCGGTCATGGGGCCGCTGAGGTAGATGCGAGGTCCGTTGCGGGCGGCTCGATCGCCGCGCTGGGCGACCTCCAGGTCGAAGGGGCTGCAGCCTTCCGGCGGGTTGGTCTGATTCGACATCCGGTCGACCCTCACATGACGCGCGTCGTTTGCACGACGTCGACCTCGACGTTGTAGACCTGGGCGTCAAGGACATCTTCGATCCTTCGATAGTTCCGCGAAGTGACCCTGACCTCAAACCTCAGGCCCGGCCTTGATGCGGCGTTCAGCGCGCAGGCAAGCTCCAGTGCCGCTGCGTGGATGGCCTTGCTCCGATCCTGTTCAAGGATGGGCGCAGGGCACCCGGTGCGTTGCGCTTCACCCATCACACCACCTCCAGCTCGCTGACATCAAACGCACACTGCACCGTTGGCAGGCCCTTGCGCTTGGCGGCGAATTCCACGTCCCAGGCGCTGTCGCCCATCTGGCTGACGACCTGGCCGGTCTTGCCCACCCAGCGCTTCTGCCCAGCGCCTGTCGCGTTGGCCAGCACCTTGACCTGTTGCCCTATCGCCAGCCCTGGCGCGGCGCCACCACTGGGCGTGGCCGGGCGCAGCACCGGCCGCGCACCGTCGTTTTGCGCCGCGGCAGCGGCGCCTGGATCTGGCTCCTGGGCCTGCATCGCCGCGGCGATGGATTCGCGGGCCTGCGCCTCGCCGATCGCGGGCTTGGCTTTCGCACCCCGCCCGCGCCGCGTAGCGGGGCCTTCAGCGTCAGCGCTCGCATCCCGCTTGCGGCGCGCAGCAGGGGCCAGGGGTAGATCGCCTTTTGGCACATCGGCGGGCTTGGGCTTTTGGGCGGCCTTGGCCTTGGCGTCGGCGTCGGCGCGCGCCTCATCGCGCGCGGCGATGGCGATCTTGGGCAGGTCAACGCCCATGGCGGCGGCGGCGCGGTACAGGCCGTGGTTGGCGCCGACCTTGTCAGCGTCCGCCCGCACCCACTGCGCGTCCGATGCGCCCACCAGGATGATCAGCGCGTCGACGGGCTGCGCGTGGTCGCCCAGCCAATGCTCGATGCCGTCGCGGGGCGCCACCTTGCCCAGGTTCAGGCGGCTGGCCAGGGCCTTGCATTGGTCCAGCCGCAGCAGCTTCAGGTAGTGGCGTGCGATGTGCCGCAGCAGCTCGGACAACGTGGGTGCCAGCGCTGGCCGGCCGTCTTGCGAGCCTGCTGCGTCGGCCTTGTCGATCACCGCCTGCAGGCCGGCGTTGCGCCAGCCCTGTTCGACCTTGTCCTCGGCCTTCAGCGCGGCCTCGCGCTCGGCCGCCTTCGCCTCCGCCGCTGCGTCGCCCTTCACCTTTTCGGCGGCGTTCAATTGTCCGGCGGCGTGCAACAGGGCCGTCGCCTGTTCGCCGCTGATCACCGCGATCATCTCGCCGTCCACGTGCGGGTTGGCGATCAGGGTGGGCTTGACGCCCTGTTCCTCCATCACCTTCGCCAGCACCTTGCGCAGCGGCTCTTTGGTCGGGCTGTCTTCTGCGTCGTCCAGGCGCAGGTGGCCTTCCACCTTGCGGCTCCAGCGGTGGGGCATCAGCAGCTTGGCTTCGCGCCCTTCGATGATCTCCGCACCGCTGTCGCGTGCGGCCTGCAGCTGCGCGTCAACGTGCGCCTGTTCTTTCGCGTGGTAGCACGATGGCAGCGTGCACACGTCTGCATTCTTCACGTCGCTGAACAGGTCGGGGTTGGCCCCGGTGCGGTGCGGGCAAGCGCTGCACGCGCCGGCCGCGGGGACCAGCGTGGCGCTGGCGCGGTCGAATTTGGCGCTCTCCAACCGCAGCTGGTAGTGCTCTTGGATGTACACCGCCGCCGCCCGGTGGCTGTACGCCGCGTCGCCGGTGTAGTCCACTTCCGTCAGTACGGCCGTGGCCTCGGCCTGCAGCTTGCTATCCGGGATGCGCGCCACCAGCAGGGCGGTGCTGGCTTCCAGCTTGCCCTCGGCCAGCGCCGCGCGGCCCTCGGGGCACAAGTCCAGCAGCTTCAGGCGGCCGTACACGTAGGCGCGGCTCTTGCCGATCTTGGCGCCCACCTCTTGCGCGTTCACCCCGGTGTGGTCGATCAGGTACCGGTAGCCTTCGGCTTCCTCCAGCGGGCTCAGGTCGTCGCGCTGCAGGTTCTCCACGATCTGGATCTCCAGCACCTGCGCGTCGGTCAGGTCCTGCACCATCGCCGGAATGGTCGCCACGCCCGCCTTCAGGCTGGCGCGCAAGCGCCGCTCGCCGGCCACCATCTCATGCGTGGGGCGCGGCTTCAGGCCGACCGTGTCCGGCACGCGCGCCGCCGG
Organism: Ottowia flava; assembly: GCF_008017535.1. Classification (GTDB taxonomy): domain Bacteria; phylum Pseudomonadota; class Gammaproteobacteria; order Burkholderiales; family Burkholderiaceae_C; genus Ottowia; species Ottowia flava. Next base: position 2,921 of record NZ_VRUA01000018.1, on the reverse strand, counting down.
CAGCGGGCGCAGCAACACCGGCTGGTGCACGCCGCTGGCCGCAATGCTGTCGGCCAGCTCCTGCAGCTTGACCGGGTCGAAGTGCTTGCGCGGGTTGGTGGCGCTGGGCAGCACCAGGCGCGGGTCGATGTGGAGGAAGTCGGGGGTGGTCATGGGTTGCCTTTCTTTTTCTCGGTATGGATGTGCGCTGCGCCGGCCACCGTCAGCTGCAGCGCCGTCAGGGGCGCCTCCACCGTCAGCTGTTGGCCTGGCTTGAGTCGGCGTGCGGCGGCCTCGCACTGGCGGGTGGCGCCAGCCTTGAAGTGCTGCTGCACGGTGATGGGGTTGCTGCCCAGGCCCTCGTTGCGCAGTCGCAGGCACAACACCGGTACGGGGAGGCCGTCTTTGCCAGCGGGCAGGTAGCGCACTTCGGGCCTTGCGACCAGCGTGCCATGGAAGGTGGCGGTGGTCATGTGGTGCGCCTCCTGAACGCCTTCTCCAGCCGCGCCCCTTCCACCGCATGCCCGCGCCGCAGCAGCGCCTTGCACAACGCGGCCCGTTCAGCGTGGCTGTGGGTGGCTTGGCGGACGGTGCCCAGGTAGCTGTTGCCGGCGGCGTAGACGTTGGCTGCGGGCATTTCCATCAGACGGTGCAGGGCGGTGAGCAGGGTGTGTCGGCGCGTGGTGCGGCGCCATGGGCGGATGACCTGGCCGACGAAGTCCACGCCACGCGCGACGGACTGGAGGATGGTCTTGCGCGGGTTGACGGCCAGGTGCAGGTCGGCCAGCTTGGCTTGCACCTGCTCGCGCGCGTGGTTGAGCCACTGCGGGCTTGGGTGCAGCAGCACCATGTCGTCCACGTAGCGCACGTAGTGCGGCGAGCGGATGCGGTGCTTGATGTGTTGGTCCAGCTCGTCCAGCAGCACGTTGGCGAAGAACTGGCTGCTGAGGTTGCCGATGGGCAGGCCGTGGTCGGCCGGCGCGTTGAACAGGCTTTTGTGCGGCGGCACCAGCGCCAGCTCGTCGGGGCGACCGCGCACTTGCACGTTGGTGCGTGGGTCGTGCATGAGGATGGTGGCGGCCAGGGCCATCCACCAGGGCTCGGTGATGCGGCGCTGCAGCTGCGCCAGCAGGACGTGCTTGTCGATGCTGACGAAGAAGTTGGCCAAGTCCAGCTTCAGGTAATGCGCGGGCCGCTGCCAGTTGTGGGTGCAGCTGCGCACCTGGTGGTCCAGCCGGCGGGCGCCGTACAGTGTGCCGCGGCCGGGGATGCAGGCGCAGCTGTCGGCCACAAAGGCGGCGTGAAAGCGCGCGGCGATGTGGTTGTACAGCAGGTGGTGCACGATGCGGTCGCGCGGCTGGGCGGCCCACACCTCACGCGGCCTGGGGTGGCGCACCACAAAGCAGATGCTTTGCCCTGGCTGGTACGTACCGCTGGCCAGGGCTTCATGCAATTCATAAAGGTGGTGCTCGGCCCGGGCCTCGAACGCCAGCATGCTGGCGCTGTTGCGCTTGTGGCGCCGGCAATCGAGGTAGGCCTGCACCAGCAGGGCGAACAGGTTGGGGTCTGCGGACGGCAACGGCATGGGCCTCATAGCTCTTGTGGTTGTTGTTCTGGTTGCCGTTGTTGAAGTTGCAGTTCCAGGCGTAAGAGGCCCCATCGCGCTATCGACGTCACCCGGCCGAAGGCTTGCGCCGATCAGCGGGGCAACTGCACCGGACGTGCCGCGCGCGGGCGCGGCGGTTTCCGTGGTGTGCCTGGCGGTGGCCTTGTGGGCCAGCGGCGCGACCAGATCCCATGTGCGCACGGGCATGAGAGCCTTGACCGTCATGCTGCAGGCGCCTTGTTCGCGGATTTGAGCCAGCCGCCGGCCTGCTTGCCAATGCTGCCCAGCAGCTCAATCGACTGCGCCCACAGGCGCGGCGACAAGTTGCCGCTGTCGTGCGCGACGCGGAGCAATACGGTGATGGCGCGGTGGCGCACCAGCAATTCCTGCAGGTGTGCCGCGCGCACGTCACGCTGGGTGGCGTTGGCCATGGCCATCAATTCCAGAATGTCCACGCAGTGCTGGGTGAGCTTGTCGCCCAGCACGCGCTTCAGCTCGCGCCGCATGTGCGGCTGCGCTGCCACCGCCAGGGCGAGCAACTTGACGCCGGTGCGGTGGATGGGCAAATCGGAATGGAGGGACATGAATCTGGCTCAAAGAAAAGGACTGAAGGACTAAACGCTCAATCTGCGGACGGCAACGGCATGGGCCTCATAGCTCTTGTGGGTGGTGTTCTGGCTGCCGCCGTAGAAGACGCAGTACCAGGCGTAGGAGGCGTCGTCTTCGTGTGCCTCGCTGGACCAGTGCACCTCGGGCTTCAGGTGCTGTTCGCAGTGGGCAAACACCAAGGGCTGTTCGCGCCGTGTGGGCAGATGCCCGCCCACCGCGGCGGCCCAGTCCATGGCGGCCCGCCAATTCAAGCGGCCGTTAGGCCGCGGTGGCAACAGGATCAGGTGGTGGGTGGGCGCGCCTTCGTCGTCCAGCGCTAGGCCGGCGTAGCGCTCGCCAGGGCGCAGCGCGATGGCGGCGGCTGGGATGGCGATGGTCTGGCCACTGTTCTTGAAAGCGGCGATCATTTCAGCCAGCTCGGTCTGCTTGGCGTCGATGGATTCGAGGGTGATGGTGGTCATGGGTGCGTGGTGATGAAAAAGGATTGAAGAACTAAGCGCTGATGGGGATCAAGCGGACGGCAACGGCATGGGCCTCACTGCTCTTGTGGAGGTTGAGCTGGTTGCCGTAGTTGAAGTGGCAGTACCAGGCGTAAGAGGCGTCGTCTTCGTGTGCCTCGCTGGACCAGTGCACCTCGGGCTTCAGGTGCTGTTTGCAGTGGGCAAACACCAAGGGCTGTTCGCGCCGTGTGGGCAGATGCCCGCCCACCGCGGCGGCCCAGTCCATG